>NZ_JAHCLU010000033.1 GCF_018448785.1 Halomonas jincaotanensis
GTCACACGCTGGCTGGATGAGAATTTTGACGCCATCGGCGAGCGTTCGAGTGTCGATCTTCGTCAGATTTTCCAGGGCATTGGCGCCCGGCACCAGGGTTAGGGACGACAGGAGCCTTGAGCATGAGGTTAACCGGCCTGCTAATGAACACGTGGAGGGCGGTTTTTCCCTTTTACCCGGCAGGCATCAGGGCAGCGTGAGCGATGTACGCTCCACTGCCGGCCGATTTGCACCTGTCACTTGTCTCACCCAAATGCTGTGTAGCTGAGGACTTACTGACGCATGGAACCTATATGGAACCTAGAAGCCATGTCACGAAAAAAGGCCACTGCTGCTATGAGCTAAGTGGCCGTTTTCATTGGTTTTTCTGGTGCCGCAAAGAGGAGTCGAACCTCCGACCTACGCATTACGAATGCGTTGCTCTACCAACTGAGCTATTGCGGCAGCGATCGCATGATATCGCCGATGGCATTGCGATGCCAGGCGTCAGGTGCGCAGCCGGGTGAGGCCTTCCTGGGCGGCGGAGGCGACCAGCCGGCCGTGGCGGTCGAAGATGCTGCCGCGCGCGAAACCGCGGCTCCCACCGGCCCAGGGGCTGTCCATGTCGTAGAGCAGCCAGTCGTTGACCTTGACATCGCGGTGGAACCATAGCGCGTGGTCGAGGCTGGCGATCTGCAGTCTCGGATCGCCGTAGGTGATGCCGTGGGGTACCAGCGCGCTGGTCAGCAAGTTGAAGTCAGAACTGTAGGCGAGCAGATAGCGGTTCAGCACCGGATCGTCGGGCAGTTCGCCGGCCAGGCGAAACCATAGTCGCTTGCGCGCCGGTTGGCCGGGTTCGGTGGTGTCGCCCAGGTGCAGAAACTCGATGGGGTGACCGGGGAAGCGTTCCATGCGTGCCTCGGGGACATTCAGGGTTTCCGGCATCGGCACGTCCGGCATGTTGGGCTGATGGTCGAAGCCCGCTTCTTGGCCGTGAAAGGACGCGCTGCAGAAGAAGATGGGGCGACCCTTCTGGATGGCCGTAACGCGACGAGTGGAAAAGCTCCCGCCATCGCGTACCGCATCGACCTGATAAACTACCGGGCGATGGGGATCACCCGGACGCAGAAAATAGCCATGCATTGAATGAACGGCGCGAGCAGGGTCGACGGTCTGACAGGCCGCCGACAGGGCCTGGCCGAGTACCTGGCCGCCGAACAGCTGCGGAAGGCCGAGGTCCTGACTGTGTCCACGGAAGAGGTTTTCCTCGAGCGCTTCCAGGCCCAGCAGAGCTACCAGGTCGTTCAGGGCGTCAGACATTCTCGCTATCCTTTGTGGGCCGGCAAGGTGGCTTGCCGTCAATATCATACGGTCGTTTCATCGCAGTCTACCGGAGTCCTCGGCGATGCGCAGTGACGAATTCTACATGCATCGGGCGCTGGATCAGGCCCATCAAGGGCTTGCTGCCGGCGAAGTCCCGGTGGGCGCGGTGGTGGTGGATGCGCTAGGAGAGATCGTGGGGCAAGGCTTCAATGCCCCGGTGGCCCTGCATGACCCCAGCGCTCATGCCGAGATCCGCGCGCTGCGCGATGCCGGTGAGCGTCTGGGCAACTATCGGCTGGATGGCTGCACGCTGTATGTGACGCTGGAACCCTGCCTGATGTGCACCGGGGCGATCATTCAGGCCCGCCTGGCTCGCATGGTCTATGGTGCCGCCGAGCCTCGAAGCGGCATGGTGGAGTCGAAGGCCAACCTCTTTGTCCAGCCCTGGCATCACCACCGAGTGGCGGTGCAGGGAGGCGTACTGGCCACCCGGGCATCCCGGCTGATGCGGGAGTTCTTCTCCGCTCGTCGCGAGCCGCCGGGATCAGCGTGACGACTCGGCAGTGACGGGTGGCGAATCATGCGCAAGACTTAAGGAAGCGGAGGAATGACCTGGAAAGCATCGCCCTCTTCCTCGTCGAATAATCGTGCATCGAGCAGGGGGTAGCGCTGCTGACTTTGGTCCAGATAGTCGAGAATCTCGTAGTAGCGGCGAATGTTGCGCACATAGATCACCGGCTCACCGCCACGCGCATACCCGTGGCGAGTCTGACTATGCCACTCCTGTTCCTGCAGCAGCGGTAGCGCCTCCCGGACGTCGGTCCAGCTGTCGGGGTCGCCGCCCTGCATCTCGACGATCCGGCGGGCATCATAAAGATGGCCGAGCCCGACATTGTAGGCGGCCATGGCCATAAATAGCCGGTCGTCTCCAGTGATCGATTCCGGGAGGCGCCGTTCCATCTCGCGCAGGTAGCGAGCGCCACCGTCGATGCTCTGGGCCGGGTCGAGACGGTCATCGACCTCCATTTCCCCCGCGGTCGGCAGCGTCAGCATCATCAGGCCTCGTACACCAGTCGGCGATGTCGCCTCGGGTTTCCAATGCGATTCCTGATAGCCCACCGCGGCCAGCAGCTTCCAGTCAAAGCCGGTGTCGCGGGCGGCGGTGCGGAAAAGCTCGGTATAGGTCGGCAGGCGTTCCTGGGCCTGAAGAATGAAGGTGCGCGCGCCGACGTACTCGAGATAGTCGTCGTGACCGAAATAGCTGGCGACCAGCTCGTCGAGTCGTCCGTCCCGGTGTAGTTCGTCGAGAAAGCGGTTGGCGGCCTCGAGCAGACCAAGGCCCCGGCCAGCAGGAAAGGCCCAGGCCATCGACAGGGGCTTGCCCAAAGTGAAGCCGTCCTCGACCTCGGGAAAAAATAGCCGATTGAGGCGAAACTGGTGTTCGAAGACCACCGCCGCGTCCAGATGCCCTCGCTCGATTCGGGCAAGCAGGTCGGCGACCTCGATGTCATCCGACTCCTTCCAGCTCAAGAAGGGATGCTCGGACTGAAGCTCGCGCAGCACGCGATCGGTACCGGAACCCCTCAGGGTGCCGATCTCAAGTCCTTCCAGATCCTCGAGGGTGTTTGGTGGCGGCAGGCCACGACGATAGACCAGCAGAGGTGTCAATTCGAGGATCGGGCGACTGAACATCAAGCCCGCGATCGTCGGGTCTAGCGGCAGGGCGGCTGCCCCCAGATCGCCATCTTCGCGCACGGCATGCAGGACGCTTTCGATGTTGTGATCGGCCTCCAGCGTCAGGCTGACACCCAGCAAATCGGCGAAACGCTTCACTAGCTCGTATTCGAAACCGGTCGGGCCACGGCGGCCCTCGTAATAGGTCGTGGGGGTGTTGCGGGTATGCACGCTGATGAAGTCGCGCGCCAGCACGGCCTGCAGGTGCGGATCACGAGGCGCGCTCGAGTCCGCCGGCCACAGGGTGAGCAGAAGGGCGCTTACCAGCAGCGCTGCCCCGCGCCAGGAACCGGGAAAGTAGTCGATCAGGTTTACGGTCATGCGACGGCTGGTTGACGAGGAGGCTTTCCACCTTAACCAGCGAGCCAAAGGTTGTCATCGTTGAAATTTCTCGCACTCCGACCTTTCCCGTATCATGTGCGCTTAATGCCGCTGGTCGCGGCCACCCACTTCTCTTGTTTCAGAGGCTCCTGGATATGCTCGAACTGCGAGGCGCGCCCGCCCTATCTGCTTTCCGTCATGCCAAGCTGCTGGCCGCCCTGCGAGACACCGTTGCCGACGTCGAGTCCCTTCATGCCGATTACGTGCACTTCGTCGACTATGATGGCGAACCATCGGACGAGGCGCTGAGGGTGCTCCAGCAGTTGCTGGACGATGGGGCGGCGAGAGAGGGCGGCAAGCGCGAGGACCGCGACGGCGATGGCCGCGCCGAGGGCCAGCTCTATCTTGTCGTGCCGCGTATTGGCACCCAATCGCCCTGGTCCTCCAAGGCCACTGATATAGTCCAAAACTGTGGTCTTGGCGAGGTGCGGCGCATTGAGCGGGGCATCGCCTATCGCGTCAAGCTCAAGGGCATGCTCTCGGAGGCCGCTTTCGAGGCCATCGTCGCCAGCCTTCACGACCGCATGACCGAGACCGTACTGACCGATGCCTCGGATGCCGCGACGCTGTTTGCCCACCACGAGCCGGCGCCGCTGGGTCGGGTCGATATCCTCGATGGTGGCCGTGCGGCGTTGGAAACCGCCAATCTCGCCCTGGGGCTGGCGCTGGCCGATGACGAGATCGACTACCTGCTCGAGGCCTTCCGCGGGCTTAATCGCAACCCGACCGATGTCGAGCTGATGATGTTCGCCCAGGCGAACTCAGAACATTGCCGCCACAAGATCTTCAATGCCGACTGGATCATCGACGGCGAGCCCCAGCCGCACTCGCTGTTCGGGATGATCAAGAATACGCATGAGGCCTCGCCGGAGAATATCCTCTCCGCCTACAGCGACAACGCGGCGGTGATTCGCGGCAGTGAGGCCGGGCGCTTCTTCGCCGCGCCGCTCACTGGCCAGGCGGGCGAAGAGGCCGTCTATGGCACCTATCAGGAGCCCATTCATATCCTGATGAAGGTGGAAACCCACAACCACCCCACGGCCATCGCTCCCCACCCGGGGGCGGCTACCGGTGCCGGCGGCGAGATTCGTGACGAAGGGGCTACCGGAATTGGCGGCAAGCCCAAGGCCGGTCTGACTGGCTTTACCGTCTCCAACCTGCGCATTCCCGAGTTCGTGCAGCCCTGGGAGGAATTCGATTACGGCAAGCCCGAGCGCATTACCAGCGCCCTGGACATCATGCTCGAGGGGCCGATCGGCGGGGCCGCCTTCAACAACGAGTTCGGGCGCCCTAACCTCGGCGGCGTGTTTCGTACCTACGAACAGGACTCATTGGGCGCCGAGGGCATCGAGCGGCGGGGTTATCACAAGCCGATCATGCTCGCCGGCGGCTACGGCAATATTCGCGACGATCACGTGCAGAAAGGCGAGATTCCGGTCGGTGGCAAGCTGATCGTGATGGGTGGGCCGGCGATGCTGATTGGCCTCGGCGGTGGCGCGGCGTCATCCATGGCCTCCGGTGTGTCGAGCGCGGATCTGGATTTCGCCTCGGTACAGCGCGACAACCCCGAGATGGAGCGGCGCGCCCAGGAGGTGATCGATCGCTGCTGGGCGCTGGGTGAGGCCAATCCGATCCGTTTCATTCATGACGTCGGCGCCGGCGGACTCTCTAATGCCTTGCCGGAACTGGTCAAGGATGGCGGCTGCGGGGGGGGCTTCGAGCTGCGCGCCGTGCCCAACGCCGAGCCCGGCATGAGCCCGCTGGAGATCTGGTGCAACGAGGCGCAGGAGCGCTATGTGCTGGCCGTGGCCCCGGCAGACCTCGAGACCTTTGAGGCGCTGTGCGCACGCGAGCGCTGTCCCTATGCGGTGGTCGGCGAGGCGACGCAGGCGCACCGCCTGGAGGTCCGCGATGGCCATTTCGCCGCCCAGGACGCGACCCCGCCGGTAGATCTGCCGATGAACGTACTGTTCGGCAAGCCGCCGAAGATGCAGCGCGAGTTCGACCGCCGGCCTCGCGCGATGTCGGGAGTGATGCTCGACAATCTTGACCTGCGCGAGGCCATGGACCGCGTGTTGCGCCTGCCCGCCGTGGCGTCCAAGGGTTTCCTGATCACCATCGGCGATCGCTCCATCACCGGGCAGGTGGCCCGCGACCAGATGGTCGGCCCCTGGCAGGTGCCGGTGGCGGACGTCGCCGTGACTACAGCCAGCTACGACACCCATGCCGGCGAAGCCATGGCCATGGGCGAGCGGCCGCCGGTCGCACTGATCGACCCGGCGGCCAGCGCTCGTATGGCGGTAGCGGAGGCGATCACCAATCTCGCCGCCGCTTCCATCGAAAAGATCGAAGACATCAAGCTCTCCGCCAACTGGATGAGTGCTGCGAATCACCCCGGTGAAAACCAGGCGCTATTTGATGCCGTGCATGCCGTGGGCATGGAACTCTGCCCGGCGCTCGGCATCGCCATCCCGGTCGGCAAGGATTCGATGTCCATGCGCACCGCCTGGCAAGAAGACGACGCCGACGGCGGGACGAGCGAGGAAAAAAGCGTGACCTCGCCATTATCGTTGACCGTCACGGGGTTCGCGCCAGTAGTCGACGCCATGCGGACCCTGACCCCGCAGATCAACCTGGAGCAGGACGAATCCGACCTGATCCTGATCGATCTCGGCGGCGGCCAGAATCGTCTGGGCGGCTCGGCGCTGGCGCAGGTCTACGGCCAGATCGGCGACGACTGCCCGGACCTCGACGATCCCGAGGATCTCAAGGCCTTCTTCGCGGTGATCCAGGGCCTCAATGCCGAGGGCAAGTTGCTGGCCTATCACGACCGCAGCGACGGTGGCCTGCTGGTCACCCTGCTGGAGATGGCCTTCGCCGCCCACTCGGGCCTCGAGATCAAGCTCGACTGGCTGGTCGACGAGCCGGTCGAGGCGGTGGATGCGCTGTTCGCCGAAGAGCTTGGCGCGGTGATCCAGGTCAACCGCAAGCATACCGAGGCGGTGTTCGCACAGTTCGCCGCCGCGGGCATCGAGACCTGCGGCGTTATCGCGCGTCCGCGCTACGACGACCAGGTGCGGGTGACGCTCTTCGAGGAGCCACTGCTCGAGACCACCCGCTTGCTCACCCAGCGTACCTGGTCCGAGACCAGCTACCGCTTGCAGGCGCTGCGTGACAACCCCGATTGTGCCAAGAGCGAGTTCGACGCGCTGCTCGACGACCGTGACCCGGGCCTCTCGGCGAGCCCAAGCTTCGAGGTCGACGACGACATCGGCGCGCCGTTCGTCAACACCACCCGCCCGGCGGTGGCGGTGCTGCGCGAGCAGGGCGTTAACGGCCATCTGGAAATGGCCTGGGCCTTCGATCACGCCCGCTTCGAGGCCGTGGATGTGCACATGAGCGACATCCTCACGGGACGCGTGGATCTCGCGCGGTTCAAGGGGCTGGTCGCCTGTGGCGGCTTCTCCTACGGTGATGTGTTGGGTGCCGGGGGAGGCTGGGCCAAGTCGGTACTGTTCAATGCTCGCGCACGCGATCAGTTCGCCGGATTCTTCCAGCGCGACGACAGCTTTTCGCTCGGCGTGTGCAACGGCTGCCAAATGCTCGCCCAGCTGCGCGAATTGATTCCCGGCGCCGAAGCCTGGCCGCGCTTCGTGCGCAACGAATCCGAGCAGTTCGAGGCGCGTGTCGCGATGGTGCAGGTCGAGAAGAGCCCGTCGGTCCTGCTCGCCGGCATGGAAGGCTCGCGCCTGCCGATCGCTGTGGCGCATGGCGAAGGGCGCGCCGAGTTTCGTGACAGCGCCCACCTGCGCCGGATGCAGGGCAGCGGCCAGATCGCGATGCGCTTCGTCGACCACTACGGCCAGGTGACCACCCGTTACCCGGCCAACCCCAACGGTTCGCCCTCCGGCATTACCGGCCTGACCACGCCCGACGGACGTGTCACGGTCATGATGCCGCACCCGGAACGGGTGGTTCGGGCGGTCACCAATTCATGGCGTCCCACCGAGTGGACGCGTGACGGCGCCTGGGCGCGGTTGTTCCATAATGCCCGCGTCTGGCTGGGCTGATCGGGAACTCATACGCCAATCAGGAAGCAGCCTGAGGCCGCTTCCTTTTTTCAATGATGGGTTGGGAAACGAGATGACAGATAATCTGTCCGTATCCCGCGGAAGATCTGCTTCGCGCCAGTCCTGTGTGGCTTTTGCTCAGGCTGAGGCAGCTGTTCGAAGGTGTCCCTTATAACCGTCGCAATATTCCAACAGGACGTCGTGCTCGGTACGCTTTTGCTTGATGATCGCTGTCAGCACTGGCGTCAACGCAGGCATAGCGCTGGCGTTCATCAGATTCTCGTAGAAGTTCAATGAATAGGCGGCTCTGTCGACGGCTTGGTTCATCTCGTCACTGGCCATGTCTTGGTCGCCGATGAAAACACGTTGGCCGGCGAGATGCGCAGAGTTGCGGTGAGGTTGGGGCTGACGGAGAGTGCGGGGAGGCAGCCCTAGTTCCTGGGCGAGCCAATCGAGGGTTTCCAGGCGCATCTCGCATTGGATTCCCAGTGACGCCATCAAGCGACTGACCCGAGTGTCATGGGTAAGAAAGCTGAAGGCGAGCATTCGGTAGTGCGCCAGCTCATCCCGTTCGTGGGCTTCTGCCAAGGTCAGCAGCTCATCCATGACCAAGACTATCCTGGCAATGGTTTTTGTGATCGGCATGGCGTTGTCCTCTTGAAGGTGGTGTCGAGGATAGGGAAGGACGTGATGTCTTACCGGTAATCGCATCATGCCTCGTAGCCATTGGCGTAGAACTGATCTGGGTCAGACTTTCTCGCCGGAGATTCGCCAGAGTGATATGTCGGGATTTGCCCCCCTAAAAAATTGAGGGCTACAGCTAATCCAAGCATTGCTGGCTTGAGGCTTTTGTCTCACTTTAGTCTGTCGTCACACTATAGACTGCCTAGGAAGAACGCGCGTAAATTGCGAAAACAAAACGGTGTTTTTTTACGATGCGCGTACCCATGACGCATATTCACAAGGTTTCGGGTCAACCAGCTGAGAGTGGGTTATCGGTAACACTGCGCTCCTATCAACATGAGGCGGTGGCTCGGGTGGTGTCGCATTTTCGGGCGTCTAGCGAGCCCGCGGTCGTTGTGCTGCCCACCGGTAGTGGCAAGTCGCTGGTGATCGCCGAGCTTGCTCGGCTCGCCCGTGGTCGGGTGCTGGTGCTCGCGCATGTGCGCGAACTGGTCGAGCAGAATCACGCCAAGTACCGGGCCTATGGGCTCGAGGCCGATATCTTCAGCGCCGGCCTCGGCCGCAAGGAGGCGGGTCGTCAGGTGGTGTTCGGTTCGGTGCAGTCGGTGGTGCGCAGCCTTCAGCGCTTCGTCTCTCCCTCTGACGGGCAGGGCACCTTCACCCTGTTGGTGATCGATGAGTGTCATCGCGTCTCGATGGACGAGAATTCGAGCTATCGCCAGGTCATCGACGCGCTGCGCCAGCGCAACCCGCGCCTCAAGGTACTGGGCCTGACGGCCACGCCCCACCGCCTGGGGGAGGGCTTCATCTACCATCGCCATCACCACGGCATGGTGCGCGGCGACGACAGCTGTTTCTTTCGCGACTGCGTCTTCGAGCAGCCGCTGCGCCTGATGGTCAAGCAGGGCTATCTGGCGGCGCCGCGGCGTATCGACGCCGCCGTCGAACGTTATGACTTCTCACAATTGCGACCGGCCGCTAGCGGCCTGTTCCAGGAGGAGGAGCTCAATCGGGTCGTGGCGGGCAACCGCGCCACGCCGGGCATCATCGCTGAAGTGGTTGAGCGCGCCCAGGGCCGCCAGGGCGTGATGCTCTTCGCGGCAAGCGTCGCCCACGCCGAGGAGATCCTCGGCTACCTGCCGTCGGGGCTGGCGGCGCTGATCACCGGGGCGACGCCCTCGTGTGAGCGAGAGGCACTGATCGATGCCTTCAAGGCGCGTGAGCTCAAGTATCTGGTCAACGTGGCGGTGCTCACCACCGGCTTCGACGCGCCGCATGTCGATCTGATCGCGATCCTGCGGCCCACCGAGTCGGTGAGCCTCTACCAGCAGATCGTCGGCCGCGGCCTGCGCCTCGCCCCGGGCAAGGTCGACTGCCTGATCCTCGACTATGCCGGCAACTCCTGGGACCTCTACGCGCCCGAGGTCGGCAGCCCCAGGCCCGATTCCGACGCCGGGCCGGTGCAGGTCGAATGTCCCGCCTGCGGCCATGCCAACCTGTTCTGGGGCAAGCGCGACGGTGACCTCGTCGTCGAGCACTTCGGTCGGCGCTGCCATGGGTTGGTCGGCGATGACGATAAAGCGACGACCTCCCCGTCCGAGCAATGCGGCGCGGGGTCGGGCGCCTATAAAGAGCAACGTGGCGCGGAGTCGGGCGCCTGTAAAGAGCAACGTGGCGCGGGGTCTGGCGCCTGTAGAAAGCGCCAATGCTCGTTCCGCTTTCGTTTCAAGGTCTGCGACCAGTGCGGGGCCGAGAACGATATCGCCGCACGCCGTTGCCCCGGCTGCCAGACCCTGTTGGTGGACGCCGACGACAAGCTTAAGGAGGCCTTGCGGCTCAAGGATGCCCGGGTGCTGCGGGTCAGCGGCATGCAGCTCGAGGCGATGCTCAACGGCCGTGGCTTGCCGCGGCTCAAGGTCAGCTACTTTGATGAGGACGGGGCGAGTCTCAGCGAGTGGTTCGCCTTGGAAACTCCGGCCCAGCGAGGGGCCTTCGCCGCGGTGTTCCTGCGCGACCATCTGCGGGCTCCCGGCATCCGCTGGTCGCCGCGCACGCCGGACGAGGTGATCGCCGAGCAGCGCCGCCTGCGCCACCCCGACTTCGTGGTGGGCAGAAAGGTAGGGCGGCACTGGCAGGTGCGCGAGAAGCTCTTCGATTATACCGGGCGTTATCGCCGCGCCGCCGCGGCTCGCTGAGTTACCCCGCTGCGCCGGAGTGATAAACTGCCCGATTGTTCCGCCGTTGTGAAACCGGGAGGCCAGACCCCGCGTGAGCGCCACCCCCCAGACACAAGCGCCCGAAAGCGACGCACCGTCCGCGTTGGTGACGCTCGGGCGGCTGTTTGATCAGCCGATCACCGAACTGCCGGGGGATCTGTATATTCCCCCGGAGGCGCTGCGGGTGTTTCTCGAGGCCTTCGAGGGGCCGCTGGACCTGCTGCTCTACCTGATTCGGCGCCAGAACCTGGACATCCTGGCCATCGACGTGGCCGCCATCACTCACCAGTACATCGAGTACGTGGAGTTGATGAAGGCGCTGGAGATCGAATTGGCCGGCGAGTACCTGCTGATGGCGGCGATGCTCGCCGAGATCAAGTCACGTACCCTGTTGCCGCGCCCGCCGAAGGAGGGAAGCGACGACGAGGAGGAGGACCCGCGGGCCGAACTGATCCGCCGCCTGCAGGAGTACGAGCAGCTCAAGAACGCCGCCGAAGCGCTCGCCGAGCTGCCGCGGTTGGGTCGCGACTGGTTTCCGGCGCGAGCCTCGCTGCCGCCGCTGGAATCGCGGGTGATTCATCCGGACGTGGCGCTGGATGAGCTGCTAGGCGCCATGGCGGGGATACTCAAGCGCGCCGAGCTGAACCAGATGCACCAGATCAGCCGCGAGGCATTGTCGACCCGGGAGCGCATGCTGAAGATCATGGAGCGGCTGACACACGATCACTTCACACCCTTCGAGGCACTGTTCACGCATGAAGAGGGCCGGGCGGGGGTGGTCGTCACCTTCATGGCGATTCTTGAGCTCGCCAAGGAGGCGATGATCGAGATCGTGCAGAACGCGCCGCTCTCGCCGATTCACGTGCGGGTGCGAATGGCCGGGGACGATGGGGCCGATACCGAGATGCTGGCAGCGGAGGACGAGGGCGAAAGCCCCTTCGCCGACGCGGATGAGGAGGGTCGCCCATGACCGCCATGGCCTTTCCCGAGGCGTTGGACGAGATCCTCGAGGCGGCGCTGCTGGCCGCCGGGGAGCCCCTGGGGCTCGAGCGTCTCGAGGCGCTCTTCGATGCTCACGAGCGGCCGCCTCGGCGATCCCTGAAGGAGGCCCTGGAGCGGGTGGGCACGCGTCACGAAAGCGGCGCCATGGAGCTGCTCGAAACCGCCTCGGGCTTTCAGCTGCGTATTCGCCCGCGGCTCTCCTCCTGGGTGTCGCGGCTCTGGGATGAGCGTCCCCAGCGCTATTCCCGGGCGCTGCTCGAGACGCTGGCGCTGGTCGCCTACCGCCAGCCGGTGACGCGGGGCGACATCGAAGGGGTGCGCGGGGTCACGGTGAGTGGCTCGATCATGCGCACCCTGCTTGATCGTGGCTGGATCCGGGTGGTGGGCCATCGCGATGTGCCGGGGCGTCCGGCGGTCTATGCCACCACGCGGAGTTTCCTGGACGACTTCGGCCTCCAGACCCTCGACGAGCTGCCACCGATGCATGAGCTCAAGACCTTCGAGGACCCCTTCGAGGCACTGAGCGATGAACAAGCGCCGCCGCCCCAGACCGAGCTGCTGGCGCAGGCCGATGCGCCCCTCGATGAAGCGGCCGGGCAAGAAGGCGGCGGCGACGAGACCCAAGACGACCTCGAGGTGGCCGATAGCCTCTTCGAGGCCGTCGAACCGACGGCTGGGATGGCCGACGGCAACCACGCCGGGACGGCGTCAGAGCGGACCCGGTTGAGCTTCGCCGATCTCGAGGCTCGCCTGTCCGAACGTGCCCGTGACCGCGTCGACAATGACGCTGCCACGGGTGCGACAACCCCCTCCAGTGAGACCGACGACTGATGAGCACTCCCACTGAAAAACTGCAGAAAGTCCTCGCGCGTGCCGGGCTGGGTTCGCGCCGCGAGATGGAAACTGCCATCGCCAACGGCCGCGTCAAGGTCAATGGCCAGGTTGCAACGCTGGGCGATCGCATCGAGGCGCGCGACAAGGTGGCCCTGGACGATCGTCCGGTGACCCTGCGCGGCGCCGACGACGTGCCGAGACGGGTGATCATGTACAACAAGCCCGAGGGCGAGCTGTGCACCCGCAAGGACCCGGAAGGGCGGCGCACTGTCTTCGACCGCCTGCCGCGCCTCAAGGGCGAGCGCTGGGTCGCCATCGGCCGCCTGGACATCAACACCAGCGGCCTGCTGCTCTTCACCACCGATGGCGAGCTGGCCAACAAGCTGATGCATCCCTCCACCCAGGTGGAGCGGGAGTACGCGGTGCGTGTCATGGGCACGGTAGGCAAGGCGCAGATCGTGGCCATGGTCGAAGGCGTGATGCTCGACGACGGTCCGGCGCGCTTCACCGACGTTCAGGAGTTCGGTGGCGAAGGCATCAATACCTGGTTCCATGTGGTGATCACGGAAGGGCGCAATCGCGAGGTGCGGCGGCTCTGGGAATCCCAGGGACTCACCGTCAGCCGCCTCAAGCGGGTGCGCTACGGCAATATCTTCCTCGACAAACGGGCCAAGGCCGGTGAGTGGGTGGAGCTCTCCCAGGCGGAGGTCGACGATCTGGCCGAGACCGCGGGTCTGCCCAAGCGCAAGGTGCCGGACCTGACCCCCGACGAGAAGAACCGCTGGAGCCGGGACAAGCACAAGCGCAAGCCGGTCCAGGTCATGCGCAAGTCGCGAGACACGCGCAGCCGCTGACAGGGCGAGCCCGGTGCCAGGGCAAAAAAGCACTTGCCTTCACGGGGGTGGATCAGTACTATCTGCACCCGTTCGGACGGGTCGTTAGCTCAGTTGGTAGAGCAGTTGGCTTTTAACCAATTGGTCGTAGGTTCGAATCCTACACGACCCACCATCCGAGCCGTTCACCGAGGCAATTGCCCGCCAGGTGCTTGGGTCGTTAGCTCAGTTGGTAGAGCAGTTGGCTTTTAACCAATTGGTCGTAGGTTCGAATCCTACACGACCCACCAAATATAGGGTTCAGGACTTCCCAGGAGGTTCCAATAACCTAGCAAGAAAGGGCCTCCGGGCCCTTTTTTGTTGCCAGTGAGTCCCAGGGTGTCCCTTGACATCCTCTCTCTGTGGGGGCAATTCTGGGGGTATACATCGATACCACCAAGGAAACATACCCCCTCATGTGCCCCCAAGGTTCCATCAACAGGCTCACAAACACCCAGGTGCGCAATGCCAAGCCCACTGTGATCGAGAATGACAAAGGCAAGGAGGTGGCAAAGGGGTACAGGCTTTCTGATGGGGGTAATCTCTACCTTCAGGTGGACCCCAGTGGGGGTAAGCGGTGGATCGTGAAGTACCGGTGGCACGGGAAGGAGAAGACCTACTCTGGTGGGACCTATCCCACCGTTGGCCTGGCCGATGCGAGAGCCAAGCGGGACGAGGTTGAGAGGCTGAAGTCGCAAGGAATTGATCCCAGCCTTCATAAGCAGACTAATAAAAGCAATGCTAAAGTTTCTTCTGAGCGAACCTTTCAGGTCGTAGCAATCAATTGGCTTGAGGAAGAATACCGCCCTTCAATAACTGAGAATCAATATTTCTTAACGCGGGCTAGGTTTGAGAACTATATCTTTCCTGTGATCGGTAAAATCCCATTCCTCGATTTGACCTATAAGCAGATTTTAGATGCTCTGCTGAAAGTCGAAAAGTTAGGTAAATATGAAACTGCTAATCGCATTAAGACGGGGTGCAGTCAGATCTATACGTATGAAATGGGGCGTGGAAACATAGATCAAAACCCGGTTGCCAATATGCGTGGCGTGCTAAAGAGAAGGAAGACGAAGAATCATCCTGCAATCACCGATCCTAAAAAACTGTCGGCTTTGTTACGTGCGATAGAAGGGTATAGCGGGTTTCCAGTAGTTTGTGCGGCGCTGAGGCTCCAGCCATATATATTTGTAAGACCGGTAGATTTAAGGTTTGCGAAATGGAGTGAAATAAAACTGGATGAATCTTTGTGGGAGTTTGTAGACCAAAAGATGGAACGAGGGATGATGGTACCACTCCCTCGCCAAGCGGTTAAAATCCTGCGTGACCTCCACCCATTAACAGGATATGGTGATTTAGTCTTTCCCAGTGTACGGTCGAGAAGTAAAGGGCCAATAAGCGATACGAGCTTGAAAGGTGCGTTGGACTCATTAGGGTACAAAGATGTTATGAGTGCTCATGGATTTCGTGCTACGGGAAGAACAATCTTGGATGAAACGCTTGACTTCCGTACTGATTATATTGAGCATCATCTGGGACATGTGGTGCGGGATCCAAATGGCACGGCGTATAATCGTGCAAAATATTTGAATCAAAGGAGAGAAATGTTGCAGACATGGGCTGACTATTTGGATAATCTTCGAGATAATCACTAGTATAGCTTGCGGGTAGCTAGGGATAGAAGGGGAGTAAATCTCACGTAATTATTTAGCTCACGCCGCTAGAGTCAACGCGCCCTGTCGCATAAATGCTGGCACCTAACCGGCAAACAGTTGCTCCAGTGCCGTGTGTACCGCCAGGCCCTGCTTGACCGTCGTCGAGAGAAAACTGTGCATCCGGCAATAAAGGGTCTCCGAACTTTCCCAGAAGTGAAAACAGCCCGATTTTTCTGTTGAGATTTGGTCATCCACAGGTCACGTTCGCCTTGGTTATTTGGAGAAGGGGAGGCGGTATCGCCAAGGAAACGCAGCACCTACCCCTCATATGCCTGGAGGCACTCGTGTCAGTTTGCGCCCCTGGCGCGCCCTCGCCTCCCGGGTGGTAGCTTCGTCAGTGGTGGGCATACGGCTCCACCCTGTGCCAGGAAGTGTCGACAGCGGTCTCGCCATCGATGAGCCTAGTCTGGAGTGAGCGTACCACCGGCAGCGTCTATGGCTTGATGCATCTCAAGTAGCAGATCATGCAGCGTCTTGGCCCGAGCCTGCTTGTCCGTTTCCCAGGCACTGGTCATTTCGCGAAGGCGATGGGCATTGCACAGCGCGTCACCGACATCCGGCTAGCATTAGTAGGGCTTCATTCACCTGCACGCCCTGGACATAGGGCGGGATGCCGATGACATCCATCGCCTCCTGGCCGCGTTTGGTGTATGGCGCCAAGTAGGTAAGGGCGTCGCTCGATGCGGTGTGAAGCCAGTGGCGCTTGCCGCCAACCTGTAACCCGGTCTCGTTGGCATGGAGGGTCGCTGCTTGCCTCAGTGCCAGGATCATCCACTCGGCAAAGTACTCGCCGCGCTCATAGGCCTCTTGACTGAAAGCGAACTGGTTGTCGGCGCTCAGCGAGAGACCGCACTGCGACATCAGCAACTCTCAAATTCGTGCATAAGGCAGCAGCTGATACTGCGAGAGATAGACGACATGCGGCTTGATACTTGAGCCATACTGGATCGGGCTGGTCAGCCGTCGGGAAACGGCGCCACATGGCGCCACCCGAGATTGTCCTTAAGCACATCAACCCGATACTCGGTGGCAACGGAATGAATCACGACGTTTTGAACCTGGCGCGTTTCGATGCCGACTGAGAGATAGGTACGCCCGTTGGGCAGCTTTTGGTGATCGATACGCAACATCACAACCTCATCAGGTTCTGCAACCGGTTCAAGCGTCTTGCGCCCCGGTTGCCCGTCGGGAAGACGCTGGCTGTTGGCCTATGAGGGACGTTGGCGGAGGGGCTCCTGTGACGGCGGCTTACTGCTGTTGTGACTGCTGGCCGACAGACAGTCCGCTCTCAACTAGACCAGCAGCATCAATACGTCGATGGCGGCGCGCAGGGAAGGAGAAACCGTGCGGTCTTCCTTGAGCCGCTGCCGGACCTGTTCGAGGGGCTCGTTGTCTTTGATATCGCTGATGGCCATCTTGCCTGATAATAGGGTTGCCTAATGGCGCTACTGTGCTTGATAAAAAAGCAAGTTGGCGAGCCCTGCTCGGAACCAGCTAAATAGTTAAATATATTCTTTCTATATATCTAGATAGGAATAAATATCTTTTTTAACATAGCTCTTGTTTCGAATCGATTCGCCCACGTCGAATTTTTTACCCGCCTTTCCGAATCGATCACCCACATCATCTTTAACTAAACTAAGTGTAGCTTGATCAACTGACGGTATTTCGGCACATACATTGCCAGAGCGGTAGTGCCCGTAGCTAGAGATAGAGCTGGTATTTTTATGCCCCATAATGGCAGCGGCGATAATCCTTCCCCCTTCAGTTTCGTAAAGTTTTAGCTTAAGATTAGAGCCGAATGTGTAGCGGAGGCTATACAAGCAGAAGTGTCTTTCGCTCTTTTCGTACATTTTCCTTGAAGCTCTATGTATGCGCATCTGAGCTGCCTTGATGCGTCGCCCGTCAAGATTCTTGGCTCTGCCTATGGCGCTTTCCAGGGTGTCGTTGTGGGCAACTGTAAGCACTCTATCAAGGCCGCGTGACTTCGACTTCTGCTTTTCGCCGATCAGGGTTTTCTTACTCCCCATAACCTTAACAGTGATTGTGTTTCCCTCGTTCTCTAGCTGCTGTAGGAACTGAGCCTCGCTGGGGCGTATGCCAAGCAGTCTTACTAGCGTTATGAGATCAATGCTGTCCTGGTCATTTTTAACCATCCTATTTTTGATGATGTCCCGTAGCATGACGTCAGTTACGGTTGTTAGACGCTTGCTCTTTTTTGAGTTGTGTGAACGCTCGGAGACTGGGACCGGATTATTGATCTTGCGTATCTCATAAGCAAGCTCACTAAGCCCTGCTGCTTTAAATGTGATAACAAGTGCTCTTCTTAGTTTGCGCCATGAATCGCTGGTTTTGCTATGTGCAGCCGCTTTTAATGACAGTACGACCAAGGTATGGTTCTCACTCAGCATTGCTTTTAATTCATTCTTCGTGTTAATGCTCGTCGTGTAGGTTGCTGTAACGCTATTAATAAATGCTGAGGCTTCACCAAGGTAGTTGTAATATGTATTCTCTCTAAATATATCCTTTCGGTGATCTTTGCCGTACTTGTTGTAGGACTTAAATAGTGTTGGGTCTATTCTCTTTCTGATCATTATTATCTTCTCACCTTTCTTAAATTATAACATATAGCGAGAATATAAGAAATGTCTGCTAACTTAATATGCAAGTTGGAAAAGGGGGGTGGTCAGTTAGGTAAAAAAACAAACCCAATTCAGATTGGGCTAGACTGCCCCACGATGGGCCAGCTGTGACCCAGATCGGTCAATACGGGACCCAAGGCGGGTCATTAGCAATCTAGGCCGGGTTTTTTGGCCCAGCTTGGGCCATCTGTGACCGCACTTAGTTTGGCATGGTCTAAACACGTTTTATACTTGGGAACGACGGCGCTTTCGCTCTCTTGCTATGCGAAGTAG
The DNA here is from genome assembly GCF_018448785.1 of Halomonas jincaotanensis. Lineage (GTDB taxonomy): Bacteria > Pseudomonadota > Gammaproteobacteria > Pseudomonadales > Halomonadaceae > Halomonas > Halomonas jincaotanensis. Next base: position 17,726 of record NZ_JAHCLU010000033.1, read on the forward strand.
CTAGTATACGGTACGTAAGTAGTGCGACCCCTCCCACCTTCGCTCTCGTGGTCAGCTGTCTCCTCACCAGGGCTCTCGCGGCGGTAGCGACCTCTCGACACCTTCGCTTTCTTATGTAGCGCAAACCCCGCGCTACAAGCGACGTTCAGGCCTCTCCAAGTCGCGGGTCGGGCTTCAATTAGCAAGACTCGCTTAGGCTCGTTTGCGAATCTCGTAGCTTGTCGTCACCTTTTATTGACACGATCTCGATTCGCTGCGCTCACTTGATCTTTTTCAACAAAAGCTTCCTAAAGCTAAACTCCTCCCCATACTCCCACTCTAATGGGAGTATGGTACCCATTAACCCCGGCACCATTCGTCACCCACCCGGATTCGCTATGGCTCACCGAGGGGTTCCTCTTAGTGCGACTGACGCTCTACTCTCACTCACGCTCAGTAGGGCTTACAGCCAGCCCCTTTTGTTATTTGCTACGACAATTCCAGATGACACACCAATGAATATATGAAATAATAAACAAAATGGTTTTATTCGTATGGAAGAAAAAGATTTGTGGCTCTCTGAAGAATTTATCAATGCTTCTATGAGACTCCGGAAATTAGTCGATGCCCTTGATATGCTCAAAGGTGCCCGTATTAAGTGCGAATGTAATATCGAATTTTGCTGGGAGCTAATGCGTCGTGGAGCGACGGGAGATGATGTGGCAGTGCATGCACTTGAGTATGCTATAAGATCAGCTGCGCGACAGACCCGGCTGAGTATTGCAGCGAGGCCAAGATGGAAAAAAATGATGGAGGATATCCAGTTTGGGCGCAATCGGGTAAAATCGATGAGGGTCCTCACTTATCAGGCGCTTCGTCCATTTGCCATGAAAGAGTTTGAGTGAAAATAGCAAAGCCTAACAAATAAAAATGAGCCATTGTTTTATGGCCCATGATAAGTCTTCTTTTGTTCAGCGATTTTTCACGAACACCAGACAACCACAGGTCACTGGTTTAGTACTGTATCAACTTTATGATTCATTGCTTGGCTAGCGAGCATGGAGACTGTCCTGGCTGCCGCTTCTCTAGCTTCAAGGAGGGAAATTTGATCCGCTCGCCCAAGAGTCATAACATGACACTTTCGCGTAGTGGGGTGTCGGTAGGATAGGCGGTAAGACGCCGATTTTGATGTTTTGCGAATATGAAACCCAGTCAATTCCGCATCCCAAATTTCTGACCATTTGTCAGAATCTAGCAACCTCCTTACTTGAGTCTGGCAAAGTCGATGGCGTTGAATGTTTGCTGGCATGTTGGCTCCTTTAATTGTTTGTTGCCCTGTTAATATATTGTTTAAAGTAGGCTGTAGTCAAGACTATCTTTGTTTTTTCATATGACGCCTTGACACGTTCATTTAATTGGTTAGGTTTCATCGTTAGGCTGTTGCGACACGACTTTTTCAACCTCAAAATCACTTTGTCATGACTTGGCTACGGTGCTTCAAAAGATAGAATTGAGCGCAATGACAAACCAGTTCACGGTGAGACCGAGCATCTCTAGAGCTGAATTGGCGCCGCCTCGCCTCAAAAAGTGATTTTGATCAGATGTGAACACCTCACCTAACGCGGGACTACTTCGTAGTAAGCCATCAGTCGAACTGACGGGGGTGAGACAGTGGTGCATTTACTTGGACAGACCGCCTTGTCGACATTGAGCAGGCTTGCCTCTGTCAGTTCCAGTGTTAAACGCTCGAGGGAGAGTCGCTACTCATCGAGGGTATCGAGGTCGCAGTCGACGACACCTTTTGATTCTGGATAGAACTGCCTGCCGGGAATGTTGATAGCTATCCGCAGAAGCCCATCACTGGGCTGGAGTCTCCAGTGCTGCGCTCTTTTCTGCCTCCTGACTGAAAGCATGCACCCCTTCATGAGAACTCGGTCTCTTCAGGACGGCACGTGTTCCTCCCAGCAGATCTTCAGCGGGTGAGACAGTCAACGGGGGACACACTGATACCTACATTGATGTCCGGACGGATCGTCATCTCGTCCAGCTCGATAGATATCGAAAGCTAGTTGGCGCTGGGGAATGCGTAGAAGAGGTCACGCATCGAATGCAGCGGTATCACAGCCCCGAAGCGGGCCAGGCTCAAATGCCTGAAGATCAGTACCTGAATGTCGAGTGCGGTCGGGCGCTCGGCCAGACAGCGCGAAATATCGTCCCCTGGGTGCCGCGTCCACTGATGCGACTGACTAGTGGAGGTTGTTCAGTCGTAGACGCAGGAGGGCCAAAAAATGATCATCCTTGTCTGCCAGGTGCATCAGGTTGGTTATAGTATTTCCGAACAGCATCTCGTCGGAGGATCCGGTGCGGGTGTTGCGCTGGGTGACATGATTCATACGCTGTCGGACGATGGCCAATGTGGCCTGGTGGATGATCAACTCTTCCACCAAGTGACCGAATGTTACCAGCCAAGACCGTTCCATATCTGTTAGTTGACGAGGACTCGTGTCGAGGATACAGAGGGTGCCGAGTGGCTGGCCGGTGGGGCCGCGTAGAACGGTGCCCGCGTAGAAACGAACAAAGGGACTGCCCACCACGGCCTTGTGGTGACAAAAGACGTCGTCTACCAGGGCATCGGCGATCTCAAGTAGATCATGTTCGATGGCATGGACGCAGAAGGACTCATCAAGAGGTGTTTCACGTACCTTCACGCCGACGGAGGACTTAAACCATTGACGGTCTTCGTCGATCAGGGAAATGATGGCCATGGGAACCTTGAAGATCTGGGCCACGAGACGCGTGTAGCGATCGAAGCGCACCTCCGGCGGGGTATCCAGGATATCGAGAGAGCGGAGTTCGGCAAGCCGTGCCTTCTCGTCGAAGGGGGAAGTGGCTCTGTTGTGACGTTCGTCCATGGCGAGGTTTCCTGGCGACGCTCCGCTCCTTCACTGTCGACATTGTCGAGCGGTCTGGTAGGTAGCAGAGCCTCATCCCCTGACTGAAGAATAAGGAGCTGTTACGTGCTGAAAGAACCGGAAAAATTCCCTTGCCTATGCAGCTCGAAGTGTCTGAACCTGGAGGAGAGATGGCGAAGCTTACAAACATCTAGTCTAAGCGCTTACGTTTACACTTTTATTACCTTTAGCCGCTAAGAAAATTTGAGAACATCCTTAGGGTAGTCGATAATTTTGAGAATGCTTAATTAAGGAAGTTAAGAAAAGTAAATAACCGTGCGCTGAAAATATGAACGGGAGCATTGGGCTCTTTACACTGTACAAAAAATCAGCGTATAGGTAGCGGATTAAGCTTGACTTGCATAGATCGTTACCGGTGAAATGTTATTTTGCATAAATATTTGTTAACCAATTGTGATATTTGTAATTCGTTATAATCGCCATTGGACACCTTCATCCTGGTGATTCCAATCTGCGTTCCAGTGGATCAACGGCTCTCGCAAAAAAGTGACTTTGCGTTGATACGATTGTCTTCCCACGGACACGAGGGTAGCCTCGCCGGTTAAGGCGACCAGCGTCTTTCAGTCCCCATCCGCATCATGCTATCCCTTCTTTAAAACCTTTACAGGTTTTAAGCCCTCTTTGAAAGTAAAAAGGGGGCATCCTTGCCCCAATAACGATTTCCCTTATTCGCGAGGCTCTTTCTCCCATACATATTTCAGAGCGTTCTCAAGCGTGTCGCGAAAATGGTTCGCAATAATACCTTGTGCGTTCTCTGTGTTGTATACATGCCCCGATGTCACTAGATGGCTGAGGAGCAGGTTGAAGTGAACATCCTCAAGAATTTCTTCAGGGAGAAGTTTACCTTCAAAACCTATTTCGAGGCCAAAACTCCAATTGTGGCCGTCCAGTTTTGGGACCTGTAGGTACAGATAACCATCTCCAGAGGGCTGTGAGCGTGTTCCTCCGAGTTTAGTGAAACCCGCCACCACGGTGGTTTCCTCACTAAGTCTGATCTGTTGGTAGTAAGCGTTTTTTGCAAAATTGTGGCGAAATTGGAAGCTATTCATATCGGTGACTCCTTTTGTTGATAACCGAAACTATAGCCAGTTTTCAGGAATCGCCAAGTTGAGTCTGAAATAATTTGAAATACCCGTGCTTTTCCTCTTGGTTAAAGGCATCAGGAGAGCCGAGCTGAATCTGTTTTCATCAATTGTTACTAATACTAATGCTGTTGAAAGCCCCTTGGTACATTAGTGGGCGTGGTAATTAGATGAAGTATGACAAAAGGTAAGTACCTATAAAAACTAATCCGCTATTCGCTGCCGTAGTCTGACATCACCTTGTGGACCTGGTCACTCAAGGACGAGAAGCTTTCGTAAGCCGTCAACGGCAGCCACTCATACTTGACCTTGTGCTAGAGAATCTCGATCAGGTTCAGTTCTGACGAATACGTCGAGAGGTAGACGACATGCATCCGGTGCCTCAGCCAAGCCATCCGCTTGCACTGGAAATGCGCCGAGCGATGGACACTGGCCATTGTCCAGCACCACGTAGGCAAAGGCGTCTGGTGGCTTCTGGGCCACCAGGCCGCCAAAGGCCTCGAAGACAGTAGAAAGGCTTCTGATTGTTCGTTATTAGTAAGCTGCCTGCATGGCGGCACGCTAAATTTCTTGTATAACACGCCAACCATGCACTTTGTGCTCAATCAAAAAGGTGTTTATGACTAAATGCTATCTCACCAGCCTGTCGTGCATTAATCAGATCAATCATCGATTTGTAGATAGCAGCTGTGTCTCTAAAATCCAGGTAATCGATAGTTATGTCCTGTGCGAACACAACATCAAGGAGGAATCTTTTGGCTTCATTTTCGCTTAATGTAATTAGTGGCTCATCGAGGCCCCTGGCAGAAAGGTAGCTCTCGATTCGATCTTGGATATGATTTTCTAAACTCATTTTTCTTCCGCGCTTTAATCAATGATATCCTTTAAAATCACCAAAAGTCAAAGCAGCAGCTGATAAAAAGTCAATTGTACGCTCACGGGATTGTAGGTTATGAGCCTAAATGCCCATCAACGCTAGATAAGATAAGAAAAAACGCTATGGATGGATAAGTGAATCTTTTGACTAATTACCATTATGGTTCCACATGTGTCATCTATGTAGACAGGCTTAACCCTTTCGTCGAGCGGACACACAGCGGCGGGACACGATTACTCGCTCGATATAGATCGGCTGCACCGTTGTGTGCCGCTCACGTCAAACATCATTCAGCCAGCCGAAAATAAACTACTTTTGCTTCAGAATGAAGAAGTAAAGAAAGGCATGTTTTTTTACTCAGACAATCGGCGTAGTGAAAAAAGTATTGTGTTTGGCAAGAGAATGGAATGTGGTCAGATCATTTTTCAAGTGCTTTCAAAAAGGGAAAAGTGATTTTGTGGTCATAAGAAAATCACCGCCAAAGGACGGTGATTGGTGTTTGCTAAGGGATTACAGCGTCCGTGCTGTTCTTGCATCATCCGCCTATAGGCGGTCAACGTGACTCCAGGGAGCCGGTACAGTGTTGTGGATCTCTAAGCCGCCAACGTGGCGGAGAACCGAGTAACAAACTGCGTTTCTATCAACCACCTTTGAGGTGGAGAACTGCGACCCTCTCGGGCCGTCACGGCATCCGTGCCGTGTCTTGCATCATCCGCCTATAGGCGGTCAACGTGACTCCAGGGAGCCGGTACAGTGTTGTGGATCTCTAAGCCGCCAA
>NZ_JAHCLU010000034.1 GCF_018448785.1 Halomonas jincaotanensis
CGGGCCGTCACGGCATCCGTGCCGTGTCTTGCATCATCCGCCTATAGGCGGTCAACGTGACTCCAGGGAGCCGGTACTGTCTCATTCAAAGCCGCCAATGTGGCGGTAAACAATCCTCCCGAAGGAGGGTAGTGGCAGCATCCATGCTGTCGGGTTGTGGCTACTTGATTCTCTAAGCCGCCAGCGTGGCGGAGAACGTGAGGATCTTTACAATATAACGTGAGAGACAATAACAAAAAACGTTTGATGCTTCGTTTAATCTTTCCGTCTTCGCACGTTGTGATTACATGATATTCAACAGACACACTATAGGTCAAGTCGATTTGATAAAATAATCACAAATGAACTGAAAAAAGATTGAGAGCATTCGTAGTTGTCTCTCTTTTGATTTCCTGACTTCAACTTTGAAGCCGTAGGGGGATGCCCACAAATGTATGAATCCAAAATTTGGCCTTATTTTGGCTTAAGCTGCCATCGCCGCGATTATAGCTGAGTCAGTAAGGCCGTTTTGTGTTGGGAGGTCGTTTTGCTACTGGTGCGATCAGCCATCGCACTGACACCCGTGTGGTCGTCGCCAAAAATGATTTTGGAGGAGAGGGGAGGGTGGTTGAACGTGACAAAATCATTTTTTGTCACGCTCGAGCCTCCCAGGAGAGGTGGTGTCGAAGGTGCTTTTGCGCTTGGGACGGTTCCGCCCCAGAAAATGATTTTGGGGCCTGGCTGGCGGTGCAGTACCCCCCCCCTATCTATTAATGAACATTCTGCGAAAAAGTGATTTTGTTGGCAGCCCCTAGGATTGCGGTATGGCTAAGAAGATCGTATCCGATGAACTCTGGTCCATTGTCGCGCCATTGCTGCCACCGCCGACGCCCAAGCCACGGGGTGGCCGGCCTCCCGTTTCCAATCGTGCCACCGCCCTGACGGGCATCCTGTTTATCCTACGCTCGGTTATCCCTTGGGAGATGCTCCCCCAGGATGTGGTCGGGCGTGACCTGCTGACGTAGACTGCGCGACTGGCACGAAGCGGGCGTCTGGGCGTTTGCATCAGACGCTACCGGAGCACCTATACCACACCACGCCGATCAACTCGACTTGGCGCGGGCCTGTATGGATAGTGCCTCTCTCCCGGCAAAAAGAGGGGCTCGGCCATCGGCCCTAACCCGACAGACCGAGGCAAGTGGGCACCAAACGCCCCTGCTGACGGATCGTCAGGGTGTGTCTCTGGCGACGCTGTCGACGCCGGCGCTATAAGTCCATAAATCATCAAAGCAGATTGTCCCCCCGACCCGCATGACCTTTCCTTGTTGGTGACCAAACCGTCAAGAGATCGCGCCATGCTAAGCCGA
>NZ_JAHCLU010000035.1 GCF_018448785.1 Halomonas jincaotanensis
CTCGTTGGCCGCTGGACGTGGCCTGACAGCCGGATGCGGAAACAGGCAACGGATTTGGGAGTTTTCACACAGCCTCGGCCGACAGTTGCCCTTGAGTAGGGAAGCTATCCCACTGGTGGTGATTTTCGATCTTGTGAAATAATGGATATCCACTTTCGTGGTCATCCAGAGTCGGAGGCGTAAGTTGGTAGCTTGGTTGTGGGGAGTGGATGTTGTTGTTTTTTATTATCTTTATTTTTTAGGTGTGGGCGTGTCGGGGCTCGAGTCTGATGCCGACGATCGGTTCTTCTGCGAAGGCGGAGGCAGCGGGAAGCTGAGCACCGTCCGCTGGCCCAGGTGAGTCTCAACGGCCGAATCCCCCGTCGCCGCCAGGGGCCAGTCATCGATGCGGCCTCAGGGGCAAGGTTCGCCGAAGCCTTGCGCCCGGGGCGAACATGAAGTGGACTACGCTAATAGCCTGATCGCCGACCTCGACAGGGCCGGCCGGACCTCATCGAGCGCGGCGCAGGGGGGGATGTCGTTTTGGCGTCCAACGTGTCGGGCCGCGCAGTGACGCAGGGAGGAACCATGGCGGCGATTGAGCGCTACGACGTGATCTGCATCGGCGGCGGCTCTGGTCTGACTGCCGCCTATTTCGGGCAGCAGGACGGCAAGTCGGTCGCGCTGGTCGATGACCGTCCCGACCAGCTCGGCGGCACCTGCGTGAACCGCGGCTGCATCCCGACGAAGGGCCTGATTCAGGCTGCCGAGGTGATGCAGACAATCCGGCACGCCGCGGACTTTGGTATCCATCTGGATCAGTCGTCGATTCGCGTCGACTTCCAGGCCGTTCTCGACACGGTCCGCCGGCGGCGCGAGGACGACGCCGCTGCCGTGCGCCGCTGGGTGGAGAGCGCCTTCACCCCTTACTATGGTCGGGGGCGTTTTGTGGGCGACAAGCTGATCGAGATGGAGGACGGGCGCCGGCTGACCGGCGAGCGGATCTTCATCGCGGCGGGCGCGCGCCCTGCGATCCCGCCGATTCCCGGGCTGGCAGAGAGCGGGTACCTCACCAACGAGTCCGTCATCTTCGACCTCACCGAACAGCCCGAACACCTGATCATCCTCGGCGGCGGCTACATCGGCTGCGAGTTTGCCCATTTTTTCTCCGCTTTGGGCACCCGCGTAACGGTGATCGACCATTCCGAATGCCTGCTGGCCGAAGACGACGAGGTGCGGGCGCTGTTCACGCAGGAGCTTGGCAAGCGGGTGGAACTCGTGCTGCAAGCCGAGGCGCGCCAGGCGCTGGTGCGCGATGGGCAGTGTGGCCTGGTCGTCGCCACCGACGATGGCAAACGTACCGTGCTGGGCGATCGGCTCCTGCTGGCCACCGGTCGGCGTCCCAACACCGATGGGCTCTCACTGGAGAAGACGGGGGTCGAGCTTAACGACCGCGGCTTCGTGGTGGTTGACGACGGGCTGCGGACCACGCACCCCGACATCTATGCCTATGGCGACGTTATCGGGCAGGGGATGTTCAAGCACACCTCGAGCTACGAAGGTGAGCTTGCCTACCGCAACGCGCACGGCGCCTCCCTTGCGGTCGACTACACCTCCAACCCGCACGCCGTGTTCAGCCATCCGCAGATCGGCTCGGTCGGGCTGACCGAGCGCGCCTGTCGCGACCAGGGCCTCGATTACACCGTGGCCCGGAAGCATTACGCCGATTTCGCCAAGGGCAAGATCGTCGGTTCACCACCGGGCTTTGCGAAACTCCTTGTCGAGAAGGGCAGCGACCGGATCCTGGGCTTCCATATGATCGGCCCCCAGGCAGCCGACCTGATTCACGAGGTGGTGGTCGCCATGAACACCCCGGAGGCCAAGGCGCAACGGGTGCGCGACAGTATCCACGTCCACCCGACGCTCGCCGAGTTGGTCAAGCAGGTGTTCGATGCCACCGCGTAGGCGCCAGTCAGCGCGGTGGTTCCCGGTAAAGTGCGATGAACTAAACATGAGGGGTAGACTCCCTCATTTTTCAGATATCGAGAACTCTGTCGGGGCTGAACTTGAAATTATACAAATATCAATAAATTCTGAATGACTGCTCTTGGCCGGATGATTAATATTAGTCTATTCTGATTTATGGCTTTCGACCCAAAGTCGACATGCCGGCACAAGCGGCAGGCGCCTTTATCGTTGTTAGTTGTAGTTTTTAAAACACCGACACTTCATAGGCATAAGTGCATTTTTTCTGGCAAAGCTCAGGCTCGGGAAGATGCCATGATCGAGATACATCAATTCGCGCCGGGGTGGGGTGTGAATGCAAGCCCGTTTTGTCTCAAAGTGGAGACTTACTGTCGTTTGGCAGAGATTCCCTATCAGACCAAGAGCACCCTTCCTTTCAAGGGGCCAAGGGGCAAGCTCCCATTCATCATTGACCAGTCACAGAGCGTTCCCGACAGTGGCAACATCCTAGCGTATCTGAAGATGACATACGGGGACCTGCTAGACGGACAACTCTCCGCGGCTGAATTAGCCTCCGGCCACTTGTTGCGTCGCACGTGTGAGGAGAGTCTATACTTCACTATCGTCTTGTCACGGTGGATAGACGACAAGTACTGGCCGAAAACTAGGGAAGCTTTTTTCGGCATGGTGCCATCTGCGGCTCGCCACTTGGTGGCGGGTGCAGCGCGAAGAGGTATCAGAAAAAGCCTCATTGGGCAGGGTTACGGTCGCTATCCACTGGCTGAGGTCTACGCCACCGGCATTGCGGACCTTACTGCGATTGCCTGGCAAGTGAGTCAGCACAAATATGCGGTAGGGGACCAGGCGACGTCGTTCGATGCGACTCTTTATGCGTTCCTTTTCAACATTGTACGAGTACCACTAGAGACGCCGCTCAAGCACTCTGCCTTGAAGGAGGCCTCGGTTCTTGCATACTTGGAGCGTATGGATGACGTGCTCATGATGAAAGGTGGTCCCAGTGGAGTGTAGTCAGTCGCGGGGTACTATCAGAGTTTGGTAAAACCCGTTTCGCCAGGCAGGGGTCAAGAACAGCAGCATGAAACCTTGTGCGCAACTAACCATTCACTGCACAGGATGCAGTTTGTCTTCGCTCCATTGTCACCGGTGATTTCACCGCTGATGCATTAGCACGTTCTAAACATCCGCTGTTGGCCGAAAGCGGCTGTATATATGTCCTTTGCGGGCTGGCGTCGCTGACTCCTAATGGTGGGTCAGCGCAGATGAGATCACCTTATGCCCGCGTATCACTTTTATTCTTTTTAGTTGCTGCACTCGGATGCTCAGGCACCAGAACAGCCGGCGATCTTTCCACAGGGTATACTATCGGTATCAATCGGTACTGATCGTGCTTCCATGTGGCGTGTGCCCAAATGCGTGCCCGGCCTCGGCCAGTGGTAAATCATTAGAAACGAATATAGCGTATTTTGATTTCAGTCTGGGCACCGAATGGGCACCATTTGGGCACACGCACGAAAAAGGGCTTACGACATTGTCGTAAGCCCTTGAAAAAATGGCGCGCCCGGCAGGATTCGAACCTGCGACCCTCGGCTTCGGAGGCCGATACTCTATCCAACTGAGCTACGGGCGCGTGGCGCTCGGCATGGCTGCCAAGCGGTCGACATCCTAACCGCCCCACCGCCGGCTGTCCAGCTGCAGCCGCCGACTACGCCCAATGGCGTGGCTGCAGCATTTTCCCGGCGATTGCGTTGTCGGTATACTATTCCTTATGTGCGCGTCATGGTGTCCCTTGGCTGTCGTGGTGCCGAGCGTGTTTCCGATTACAGGATCGTCGAGAGGTGGTAAGAGTGAAATCCAGTAAGCTGATCATAGGGTGTCTGGCCACGCTGGGCCTGACGACAGGCATGGCCTTCGCACAGGATGCCCAGAACGAGGCAATTGCCGAACGATTGGAGCCGGTGGGCGAGCTCTGTTTGCAGGGCGAGGATTGTGGCACGGCTTCGGTTGCCAGCAGCGATGAGGGTGGCGATTCCGGCAGTGTCGATGGCGAAAGCATCTACGGCAACGTATGTTCCGCCTGTCACGATTCCGGTGCTGCGGGCGCTCCGATTCGCGGCGAGGAAGATGCCTGGACCGACCGGGTCGAGAAGGGATTCGCGACGTTGCTCGACCACTCCATCAACGGCTTCAACGCGATGCCGGCCCGCGGCGGCAATCCCAACCTGTCTGATGAAGAAGTCGAGGCCGCCACCGCTTACTTGGTAGAACCGGTCATGGACGTGCCCGAAACAGGTGGCGATGAAGCCGCTGAAGGTGAGGCAACAGCAGATGCAGAAGCCGGTGAGGAAGCCTCCGACGAGGCAACGGCGGACGCTGAAGCAAGTGAGGGAACCGAAATGGCCTCCACTGACGCCGAAGCGGAAGGCAGTGGTAACGGCGATAGCGGCCTTGATGGTGAAGCCCTCTATAGCAGCTCCGGCTGCGCCGCCTGCCACGCCTCCGGTGCGGCCGGGGCCCCAGTACTCGGCGATGCAGAGGCCTGGGGGCCGCGTCTTGAAAAGGGTGCGGAGGAGCTTTATGCCAGCGCCATCAATGGCATCGGCGCCATGCCCCCCAAGGGCGGCAGCAGCGCCTCCGACGAGGAAATCGAGGCCATCGTCGACTACATGATCGATGAGGTCGAATAACCCGTCCCGTTTCGTTCTCCGTAATGGGTAGTTGGTAAAAAGAAAAACGGGGTGCCTGATGGCGCCCCGTTGTCGTTTACGCCTGCGGCGCGAGTTCATGACAAGAGGTAGACCAGGGGTCTACCCCAGCAACGAACGCAACCCGGCGATGGCGTCCTTGCCACGCGCCTGTTTCTTCTCGGGGTCCTCCTTGTCGGCACGGCCCTCCCAGTCAAGGTCGGCCTCTGGCAGTTCGTCGAGGAAACGGCTCGGCGCACAATCCATGAGTTCACCGTAGGTTTTGCGCTGGCGAGCCAGCGTCAGCGTCAGCGTCTGGCGGGCGCGTGTGATACCGACATAGGCCAGGCGCCGCTCCTCCTCCACCGTGCCGGCCTCGACGGCGTTGCGATGCGGCAGAAGCTCCTCTTCGAGTCCCATCAGGTAGACATGCGGGAACTCCAGTCCCTTGGAGGCGTGCATGGTCAGCAGTTGCACGCGGTCGGAATCATCGGCTTCGGCCTGCTGCTCGAGAATGTCGCGCAGCACCAGGCGCGAGATGGCCGATTGCACATCGTCGGTCTCGGTCTCTTCAGAGGCCACGCTGTCTTCGGGACTCGCGTCTTCAGGGGCAGCCTGCATCGACTTCTCGAGCTGGTCGATCAACGTCCAGACATTCGCCATGCGGCGCTCGGCGATGATCGGTGCACTGGCGTTCTGGTAAAGCCAGGCCTCGTAGTCCATGTCGCGCATCATCTCGCGGATCGCGGCGATGGCCTCGCCCTGGTCCATGCGCTTGCGCACGCCGTCGATGAAATGCGTGAAGCGGCCCAGACGCTCGACGGCGCGGGTCGGCAGCACCTGTTCCAGGCCCAGCTCGTGGCAGGCGGCGAACAACGAGATGCCGCGCCCGGTGGCCTGATCGTTGGCATAATTGGCCAGCTTTTCCAGCGTGCCCGGCCCCACCTCGCGGCGTGGCACATTGACGATGCGCAGGAAGGCGTTGTCGTCGGCCGGGTTGATCAGCAGGCGCAAGTAGGCCATGGCGTCCTTGATCTCGCCACGCGAGAAGAAGGAGGTGCCGCCGGAAAGCTTGTAGGGGATCTGATAGTGCTGCAGCTTGAGCTCGAGCAGCCGGGCCTGGAAGTTGCCGCGGTAGAGCACCGCGAAGTCGCGCCACTCGGCGCGCGCCTTGATGCGCCGGGTGAGGATCTCACTGGCCACCCGCTCGGCCTCGGCCTCTTCATGGCGGTTGACTACCACGCGGATCGCCTCGCCGTCGCCCATCTGTGACCACAGCGTCTTCTCGTAGACGTGCGGATTATGCGCAATCAGCGTGTTGGCGGCGCGCAGGATAGTGCCGGTAGAGCGATAGTTCTGTTCCAGCTTGACGACCTTGAGCCGGGAAAAATCTTCACCCAGGGTGACCAGGTTCTCGGGACGCGCGCCACGCCAGGCGTAGATCGACTGATCGTCGTCACCCACCACGGTGAAGGTGGCCCGTTCGCTCATCAACAGCTTGACCAGCAGGTATTGGCTGACGTTGGTGTCCTGGTATTCGTCTACCAACATGTAGTGGATCTTGCGCCGCCAGCGTGCCAGGACCTCGGGATCGTCGCGCAGCAGGACCACCGGCAAGAGGATCAGATCGTCGAAGTCGACAGCATTGTAGGCCTTGAGGTGCCGCACATAGGCCTCGTAGATGCGGGCAGCATATTGCTCGTCGTCATCGACGGCATGCGAGAGCGCCTCGCCCGGCAGCACCAGGTCGTTCTTCCACTGGGAAATCTGATGCTGGACGCGGTTGATCTGGTCAGCGTCGACCTGGGCGTCCTTGTTCATCAGATCGCGCAGCAGCGCCTTGGCATCCTCGGGGTCGAACAGCGAGAAGCCCGGCTTATAGCCCAGCGCCTTCAACTCGCCGCGGATGATGTTGAGCCCGAGGGTATGGAAGGTCGAGACCGTGAGACCGTGCCCCTCCTTGCCCTTGAGCAGCTCCCCCACGCGCTCCTTCATCTCGCGGGCGGCCTTGTTGGTGAAGGTCACCGCGGCAATCCGGCGGGCGCTCATGCCGCATTCCTGCACTAGGTAGGCGATCTTGGTGGTGATCACGCTGGTTTTCCCCGAGCCGGCCCCGGCCAGCACCAGACAGGGACCATCGATGTAGCGCACCGCCTCCTGCTGGCGCGGGTTCAGCTTGGCCAGGCGTTGCTTGATCGACATGCTTACTCCTTGGCGCCTTGAAAGCCCAGCTGCCGCCAGGCCTCGAAGACGATGACTGCACAGGCGTTGGAGAGATTGAGGCTGCGGCTCTCGGGCAGCATGGGAATACGCAGGCATTGGGCCGCGGGAAGCTGGTCGAGCATCGTCTGGGGCAGGCCGCGGGTCTCGGGGCCGAATACCAGGGCGTCTCCCTCACCGTAGGCGGGCTGGTGATAGCCGGTGCGACCGCGCGTCGAGACGGCGAAGATTCGCGCGGGGCGGATCTCATCCAGAAAGCTCGGCCAGTCGCGGTGCACCCGTACGCGCGCCCATTCGTGGTAATCCAGGCCGGCGCGCCGGAGCCGCTTGTCGTCAAGCGCGAAGCCCAGCGGTTCGATCAAATGGAGACGAAAGCCCGTGTTGGCGCACAGGCGGATCAGATTGCCGGTATTGGGCGGAATCTCGGGTTGATAGAGCACCACATCGAGCATACGGGCATCAGCGCTTCACGCCGTAGCGGTCGCGATAGGCGCGAATGGCATCGGCGTGAGGTTGCATGGCGGCACCGGCGTGCGTTTCCAGGTAGCAAAGCACCATCTCCAGGGTGACGATGCTGATGACCGGCATGGCGTAGCTGGCCTCGATCTCCTGAATGGCGCTGCGCGGGTTGGCATCGTCGCGGCCACGCTCCTGGCGGTCGAGGGCCACGACCACCCCGGCGGCCTCGGCGCCCGCTTCTTGAATCAGGCCCATGACCCCGCGGATCGCGGTGCCGGCGGTGATCACGTCGTCGATGATCAGAACCCGGCCCGCAAGCTCGGCCCCCACGATATTGCCGCCCTCGCCGTGATCCTTGGCCTCCTTGCGGTTGAAGGCATAGGGCAGGTCGCGGCCATGATGGTCGGCCAGCGCCACGGCGGTACTCGCCGCCAGCGGTATGCCCTTGTAGGCTGGGCCGAACAGCACATCGACGTCGGGACACTGCTCGGCAATGGCGCGAGCGTAGAAGCGCCCTAACCGGGCGAGGGCGCCGCCGGTACGAAACAACCCGGCGTTGAAGAAATAGGGGCTGACACGACCCGACTTCAGCGTCACCTCGCCGAAGCGCAGCACGCCTTGCTCGATGGCAAATTCGATGAACTCGCGCTGATAGGCGTGCATGGTGACTTGCGGCTGTGCTGAAGGGTCAGAATTGTCCACCGCGGGCTCCTTATCTGCCTAATCGACAAAGGCCGTTTACCCAAACGTCGAAACGTCGGGTATCATACACGCGCGACGCAAAAGGGACTATGTATGAAAATCGCCACCATCAATGTCGACGGCATCCGGGAGGCGGTCGGTCGAGGCTTTCTCGATTGGCTTGCCAACCAGGATGCCGATGTCGTCTGCGTGCAGAATCTCAAGGCCAAGAGCTTCGAGCTGGACGACAGCATTCTCTACCCGGAAGGGTACGAGGGCTATTTCCTCGATGCCGAACAGGATGGCTTCGCCGGTGTGGGCCTCTATTGTCGCAAGATTCCCAAGGCCATCATGTACGGCCTGGGCTTTCCGCAGTGCGATCATGAGGGTCGCTTCCTGCAGGCCGACTACGACCGCTTCAGCGTCGCCAGCTTCCTGATGCCCGATGGCAGCGACCCGGCCGCCAAGCAGGCCTTCATGGCGCAGTATCAGGAATATCTGGGCAAGATGGCGCGCAAGCGTCGCGAGTACATCATCTGCGGCACCTGGCATATCGCCCACAAGACGGTCGACCTGGCCAACTGGGCGGATCACCAGACCACCCCGGGTTTCAAGCCCGAGGAACGCGCCTGGATGGATCAGGTCTTCGGTCCCACCGGCTTCATCGACACCTTCCGCGAAATCAACCGCGACGGTGGCGAATACACCTGGTGGCCGGCACTCGACCAGGACCAGCCACGCTCGCGCCAGGAAGGCTGGCGGATCGACTACCAGATTGTCGGACCCAATTTCCGCCGCCACGTGGTCGACGCCTGGATCGATGAAGACGCCACCTTCTCGCGGTTCGCACCCCTGATCGTCGAGTACGATCTAACACTGTGAGCCTTGCTTTCCCTTTTCTCGCGTGAAGGTTTTGACCGTAACGTACTGCGCCGGCCTTGCGGGGCCGGCGCAGCGCGTTTTACGTGACAATCGCTCGACTAGCCGCGGATGCCCAAAGCCTCGCGCTGATGGGCATACAGCTGAGTTCCTGCCTGCTCGGCGAGATCGAGCATGGCGTTGAGCTGCTCGCGGCTGAAAGTGCCCGCCTCGGCAGTGCCCTGAATCTCGATCAGACCGCCACTTTCGGCCATCACCACGTTCATGTCGGTGCCGGCCGTGCTGTCCTCCGGGTAATCGAGATCGACCACCGGCACACCCTTGAACAGGCCCACCGAGACCGAGCTGATCAGCTGCGCGAAGGGGTCGCCCTTGATCTTCTTCTCGCGCTGCAGGTAGCGGATGGCATCGATCAGCGCCACGCAACCGCCGGTGATCGAGGCGGTGCGGGTACCGCCGTCGGCCTGGATGACATCGCAATCCACGGTGATGGTGAATTCGCCGAGCTTCTTGAGATTCACCGCCGCGCGCAGCGAGCGGCCGATCAGCCGCTGGATCTCCAGCGTGCGACCGCCCTGCTTGCCACGCGTCGCTTCGCGACCGCCGCGGGTGTGTGTCGCGCGAGGCAACATACCGTATTCCGCCGTGACCCAGCCTTGATGCTTGCCGCGCAACCAACGCGGCACGCCGGCCTCGACGCTGGCGTTGCACAGCACCTTGGTATCACCGAACTCTACCAGTACCGAGCCCTCGGCATGGCGGGTGTAGTCGCGGGTCAGCTTGATATCGCGGGGCTGGTCGGGCGCGCGTCCGCTGGGACGTCGAATGTCCGAGGACATGGTACCTCTCTGGAACATGATAGCTCTCTGAGTTCATCGGTAGGGAATGGCGCGGCCGCAAGGCCGGAGGCGGGCCATTCTACACGGTCGCCGAGGGGAATCGGTTACACTGGCGGATGAATCATTTCGACCCGCCGGTCTCAGGAGCTCCGTCCATGGTCCACAGCATGACCGCCTTCGCCCGACAGGACCACGAGGCCGCGTGGGGCAGCCTTCAGCTGGAGCTGCGCTCGGTGAACCAGCGCTACCTGGAGCCGCACTTCCGGCTGCCCGAAGGCCTTCGCGACCTGGAACCGCTGTTTCGCGAGGCGCTGCGCCTGCGCCTGGCCCGCGGCAAGGTGGAATGCTCGCTGCGCTTCGAACCGGCCGGCGCCCAGGCCGACATGGCCGTCAACAGCGAGCGTCTCGAGGCGCTGGCCGTCGCCTTGGCCGAGGTCCGTCGGGCCGTGCCCGGTGCGTCATTGCCCGATGCCCTGGCCCTGCTCGACCATCCCGGCGTGCTGGAAATCCCCGGGCCCGACATGCAAGCCGTCAAGCAACAGGCCCAGGCGCTGTTCGCCGCCTCGCTCGACGACCTCGTCGCCGGTCGTGCCCGGGAAGGCGAAAAGCTCGCCGCACTGATCCGTCAACGGCTCGACGCGGTGAACGCCCAGGTCGCCGAAGTGCGTCGGCTGATGCCCGAGATCCGCCAGCGCCAGCGCACCCAACTGCTTGAGCAACTGACAACGGCCGCCGCCGAGCTCGACCCGCAACGGCTCGAGGCGGAAATCCTGCTGCTTGTCCAGAAGGCCGATGTCGACGAGGAACTCGACCGATTGGCCGCGCATGTCAGCGAGATCGAGCATCAACTCGAACAGCCGGGGCCGGTGGGTCGTCGACTCGATTTCCTGATGCAGGAACTCAACCGCGAGGCCAACACCCTATCCTCCAAGTCGGTCGTGGCAAACACGACCCGCTGCGCGGTGGAACTCAAGGTACTGATCGAACAGATGCGCGAGCAGATCCAGAACATCGAGTGATGTCTACGCTGATCTATACTAGCCTACAAATTATTGTTTTTGAAAAACAATAAAGCATAGTTTGTCTACGGTAGTCTACGTAAATACACCTAAAGCTCTCGCCAAGCGGGTAGTACATTGGGTAGTATATCGATGTACTACCCACCCAGAGGGGTAATTTTCCAAAAAGTACTACCCACTTCAAACGCTCACTCTTGAATCTCTTCGTTTACTAGGGCAGCTATAGCCCCCTGTATTGCCATAAAAGAGAATACGAACAGTCTTTTAATGCTCGCCAGCCTTTCTGGCCTTCGCATATTAAAACGATAGTTTCAAATTTTTCGTGACACATAACGGGAGGGGTGATGGGGAGCTTTACCGCCAAGAAAGTCCAGTCCCTGATCAAGGACGGCACACCGGGCCGCTACGGCGATGGCAATGGCCTGTACCTGATGATTCCGAGGAAGGGCGTCCCCTACTGGATGTATCGATATACGTTCGCCGGAAAGCGTCGTGAGCTGACGCTGGACAAATACGCGGACCTTTCCCTTGCCGAAGCTCGTGAGCAATCGGTAGAGGCCCAGAAGACCATCCGCAGCGGCGTCGATCCCGTTGCAGAGCGCAAGCGTGAAGAGCAGGTCGCTATCCGCACCGTCCAGGACCTCTTCAACGATTGGTATCAAGACCTCGAGAAGCGCCTCAAGCATCCCAACATCCCCAAGCGAGTCTTCGAAAGAGACGTCGCGCCCTCCATCGGCCACCTAACGCTGGATAGCGTTACCCCTATGGATGTGCGTGCCATCGTCAGGAAGGTAGCCAACAGCGGCCGCCCCACGATCGCGAACGACGCCCTGATGTACTTAAAGCAGCTATTCAACCACGCCATCAAGCTGGGGCTGCTCACCTACAACCCGGCATCGGCCTTCAATTTGAACGATGCCGGCGGCATCGAGAAAAGCCGCGACAGAACCCTGAACCTCGATGAGATTCGACAGGTCTTTCGAATCTTTAGGGACAATAGCGACAGCTTCACACGCGACAACTACCTCGCCTGTGCGCTTCTGCTCATACTAGGGGTACGCAAGACTGAAATGACCGAAGCACAGTGGTCAGAATTCGATCTGAAGAACAAGCAATGGGTTCTGCCCGGGGAGCGCAGCAAGGCAGGTGTCGGGATGGTCATCCCCCTCCCACCGCAAACCTTGGCTTGGCTGGAAGAGCTCAAGACCCGTGCCTGCGGATCGGACTACGTCTTTCCCAGCCGCCGCAGCAGTAAGAAACCCCATATGGGCAAGGACACGCTGAATCGCGCCATCTCCAAGCTCTTCGGCCGAGAGCCAGGCAAGAAACCGCAGCCAAAGAACAGAATGGGTGATATCGCCGAGTTTACCGTGCATGACCTGCGACGCACCTGCCGCAGCTTGCTGGCTGCGGTTGGCGTGCCAGGACATGTCGCTGAACGATGCCTGAACCACAAGCTGAAGGGCGTAGAAGGTATCTACGACCGCTACGACTACTTCGACGAGCGGAAAGAGGCTCTAACTAAGGTAGCGGAGCTGGTTGAGCCGGCCATCAATCAATAGTGCTCCTGAATTTAAGCCATAAGCGCACCGCCTTCAGCAGTCAGGGCTCTTGAATTATCCCGTGAACACCTGTGCCTGAATCCGATAACCGAGACGCTTTTTGGGGCGAAGAGACTCGCGCACCTTCGCGTTATGGTTTGCCCAAAGCAAAGTGGTTGAACATCCAATAGGTGGACGCTTATCGAGGGGCTCCGTGGACCAATATTCGTGCTCAGGTAGCGTGATACAGTGAAGTGAAAATAAGCATCGTGTCAGAGAAGGCTCTATGGTTTCCGATCGCCGCATCTCAAGGCCGATATTCCTCGGCTATCTGAACAAGCTGGCGCAGGGACAGCCTGTACCTGAGCAACGGCTACGACAAGCGGCTCACCAGTTTGGTCTGGCGATCGATGCCTTGCTCGACGGCACCGAACGTCAGCATGTGAAGCGAGACCTCGTAACCTACACCGGCATCAACCTAGCCGTTATTGCCGAGTGGCGAGCCTCAGTCGATGTGGAGCACGCCTCATCCCGGATCGACCAAGCCGCGCTGGGCAGCAGCCACAACGCGCGTGTCAGCGGGGTCATGCGGACGGTGCGCAGCCGGCGCCAGCCTCACCCGCAGGTCGTGCTGATCGATGCACGGGTCTCCATCGACGCTGGCACGGCCGCTCCGCCCGCTGAGCGTGCCGTGATCGTGGAGAACCTCGAGAACTTCCTGAACCTCACCGGCACGCTAGCGCTATTCCCCGAGTGCGGGCTCTCCCCCGAATGGCAGGACGCCGACATCCTCTATGGCAACGGCAACAGCGTCACCAACCACCTGCTGACCCCCGTGCTCCAGCAATACCAGGAGATCGGCTGCCTGTTCGGCCCCGACCCCGGAGGGGTACGCATGTGCGATACCCTCTACCAGCGCGGTAATCTCCCGCCGCTGCGCTTTCTCGCGCCAGCTGACCTCCCGGATCGTCTCGAAGCCTCCCTTCGAACCATCGCCAAGGGCCAGCGCGAACAGCTGGCGATACACATTCGCCGCTCACCGCCCTGCGTCCATGTGGGCGGACTGATCTTCAAGACCGGCAGCCACCTCGAACAGGAAACCTACCTGATCCCGTCACCCTCTACCGCGGAGTCCCCCAATGAATCTGGGCTTTGATACCTTCGACACCTTCCGCTTCAAGCAGATGGTCTTCGTCAACAGCGCGGCCTACGCCTTCACCCAGATTCGCATCGACCAGCACACGGCCCTGTTTGGCGAGAACAACCTCGGCAAGACCTCGATGCTCAACGCCTTGAAGCTGTTTCTGCTCCCCGATATCAACTTCCGCAAATGCGCCAGCAAGTTCAACTTCCGGGGCACCAACGGCAAGATCTACGACGGGATGGCCAGCTTCCGATACTACTTCCCCGAGGATCGGACGTTCATCATTCTGGAGGCCGAGAACCCCCACAATGACTTCTGTATCGTCCTTCATCGTGGCAGTGCGACCGACCAGCTGGAGTACGCCAGGATGGTCGTACCCCGCCCCTATGCCGACATCCAGCACCTGTTCTGGGACGTGGAGGCCGCGACGGATGACGGAATCGGCGCCCCGGTCGAGAGCATGACCCTGCAGGGGACGAAAAGCGCCCTGCGCGAGCTGGGCGGGGAACCGCTGAGTGACGCGAAGACCATCCAGGAGCGGCTGTTCACCAATCAGCCCTACGACAAGAAAGCCGGCCGCTACAGTCTACTGCCGCTGCGCAATGGCGCCGGCAAGCGGGAGATGGATGCCTGGCGCAAGCTGGTACACCTCGCCTTCGACATCTCCGCCCAGGATGAGCGCACCCTGCCGGACACCCTGGCCACCATCATCGAAGGCCAGAAAAGCCGCAAGAATGAGGAGCTGAACCTCGACCTCAACGCCATCGTGGAGGAGGCCAACCAGCTCCGCGAGGAAGGCGACCGCATCACGCGCATCCGCAATGCCTCCGGCCACTGGGAGATGTTCAACGAGCAGTTCCAGTCCGAGCAGCAGCTGCGCGGCCAGGCGGCCAAGGCGTATGCCGATCTCGATGACAGCGTTGCCGTCGAGGAAGAGCGGCTGACGGAGGCGCTGGAGACTGCCTCCAACACCCTCACTAACGCCGAAAACCGGGCAGACACCCTCGAGCGCATCAAGCGCGACAGCGACAAAGCGGTCACCGAGACTTCTGCGGAGGTCAAGGCCACTGGCAAGCAGGCAGACAACCTGCGCAAGGACATCAAAGCCGCGAACGCCACTCTGAACGAGTTTCCCGCCGGCACGCCTCGCCAGGAGATCATCGAAAGCCTCGAGAAGCATATCGCCGAGCAGGTCAAAGACATCGAGGGTTACGACAATAAGGCTGTGGCCCAGCAGGAGTACGCCCAGGTGTGCCAGCGCCTGGAGGAAAACACGCGCCAGGCCAAGCATCTGGATGAACGGCTGGCCAATCGTACCCCCATCCTGCTGGACGACCTCACCGTGCGTGACGCCAGCATCCTCTTCTCCTTGAACAGCTCACTGGGCACCACCCATGGAATGCTCACCCCGGAACAGAAGCAGGCATTCATCCAGTTCAGCCAGCAATTCCACTCGGAAGATGGCCACCTGGTGCTGGGCCAGCCCCTGGAGCGAATTGCCCTGCGGGACATTCCCCATCAGGGGTATGACGCCGAGCAGACCCGCCAGACCATGCAGGACAACCTGGACAAGCTGAAGGAGGCGATCACCCACGACAAGAGCCGGCGCGACAAGCTCATGGAAGAGGCCACTCTGGGCCCGGAGGAGATCGCTAGGCGCAGCAAGCAAGCCGAGAAGGAGCTGAGCAAGGCCAAGGAAGACAAGAACGCACTCAATGCCCTTGACGCCAACAACCAGAAGCTGGAGGTCCTGGAGGGCGACCTGCGGGAGCTCGAGGCCAAGCTGGAAGAGCAAAAGCGCCAGCACGAGAAGGCAGAGACCGACTGGAACGAAGCCGATGGCAAGCGCAAGGCTTTGCGGCAGGAGCAGAAGACCCTCCAGGGCCAGGCACAGCAGGTACGCTTGATCCGGCAGCGGCTCGACCGCATCGGCAAGGACGCCAACAACGTCCTGGAGGGGCGCCACCGACACCTTTCCCCAACGCCGTGCGCCGTCACCGAGGCGACCATTGCGGCACTCGAGGAAGACGTCGACAAGCTGAGCGCACTGCGCACGAAGGTGCATGACCATCTGCGCAAGCTGCTTGCCATCAACATCCTGCCCAACATGGACAGCCAGGCCCACATCAGCGCCTTCACCTGCGAGCAGGTAGAAGGCTTCCACGACCAGCTGAAGGCGGTCTACGACAACCTAGACACCCAGGAAGCCAATCACCGGAACAAGGTCGAGCGACACAACAAGACCACACACACTCAAGTCGAGATCCTGCGTACCGCCAAGGAGCAGGTCACAGCCTTCATGAGTCGCATCAACGCCGAGATGGGCCAGTTTTCGATCTACGACCTTGAAGCGGTTCGGGTGGAGTGCCAGCTTCACCCGCGCTTCCAACAGCTGCTGGCCAACCTCGAAAAGGCCGACCTGCTCAGCGACGAACTGCAGGATGACCGCGTCTACAGCCAGCTCAAGGAATTCCAGGCAGACTTCTTCAACAGGGATGCCCGGCGCACAGGCATCCTGCTCAGACTCGACAAGATCCTAGAACGGGTCACCTACTCCTACCGCAAGCGCGGCGAGGACGGGTGGACGACCAACGCCCAGTCCAACGGCACCACCATGATGATCACCACCAACCTGCTCTCGGTGCTGATGTCGCGCCTCATGGACGGCGAGGCGCAAGTGACGATGCCATTGGTAATGGACGAATTCGGCTCCCTGGCCACCCGCAACATGCGCACCGCCCGAAAGATGGCCGAGCAACACGGCTACTGTCTGTTCGTGGCCAATCCCAACCACGACTCGAAGATCATCCAGGTGCTCGGCAACTACGTCCACCTGGGCCTTTTCCACGCCAGCCGGGCCTATGCCGAGAATCGCACGGTTGTGCACCATGGCCTTTGCGAGTCACTTACCCGCCAAGAGAAGATCACCCTGCGAGAGGCTGGCGCCGATGAGGAGGCGATCCCCCCCACCCCGAGGAGGAGCCCGGCCAGTGAACATCAAGTCGCCCTTCATCCTGAAGCAGCTCATCGACCACCGGCAGCTATTCACTCAGCTGGTGGCCTACATCGAAGAGAACGATGGGGACGTGGAGATCCCCATCCGCCTTTACCGGGGCCTGGTCAGGCAAGCGGTGGCGGCTCAGGCCACCCACGGCACTGAAGTCGAATGCCAGCGCATTCGCTATACCCTGGCGGAGGACAACCTGCTGCGCGAGCGCCTGATCGTGCGCATCGACCAGGCCCGCGGCACGTTGGTGCTGGCGCCGTTCGTCGTGGACATGCTGCGCCATTTCGATATCAGTCGCATGCGGGGCCTGAGCCAGACCGAGCTGGAAGACTTGCGTGAGGGCCTCAACCAGAGCCTTGCCGCGATACAGCGCCTGCCGATCGATATGGCGGATGAAAACTTCACCGATGAACTGCGTCTGCTTCGTCGTCGGATACAGGACACACTGGGCAAGATGCAGGAGAGCATCGCTGCTCTGGAAAACCAGGGGGACCACCTGGCGGATCTGGTGGAGCAGCAAGACGTGAGCAGCATCGAGGGCGCGGCCGAAACCCGCAAGGCCCTGGAACACATCAACCGCATCTACCAGCGCTACATTCTGCCGGCCCTGGAATTCCTCGACCCCAAAACACGCTTCAAGAAAGGCATCCCGGCGGTAACGGCCATTCGCCGCATCGCCAAGCTCACCGAAGACAGCGCCTTCCCCGCGCTGACGGAGGAGCTGCAGCTATCGGCCAACGCGATTCATAGTTACGTCAATGATATCGATACGCTGCGCCTCTCTCTGGAGCGATATGTCCGCCAGGATCGGCATCAACGGGAGCAGTACGACTGCATCGAACGTGCCTTTAATGCTCTCATGGTCGCCACGGAAGAGCGTCACGATGACAGCTTCCGCAACATGTGCATCCCGGTGCGCCATCCTGCTATCCAGTCACCCGGCACCTTCCTGGGCATCAAGCGCATGCGCTTCGCCCGGCTCGATTGGCATGACATTGATCACCGGGCCGACATCGAGGAGTATACCGACCGGCGCATTGAAGAGCTGCGGGCCGAACGTGACCGGGCCGGTGCCATTACCATCGATCCGGCACGCGCCGGGCTCTCGGAAGCCGAGTTGCGCGAACAGTTGCGCCAGCACGAGATCCAGACGCTGCTTGAGCAATGGGCCACCCCCGAGGACTGCCGGAATCTTCATGCCGCGCTCCACGGCTATCTGGAAAACCGCCTTGAGGGCTATACCCTGAACGACCTCCTCGAGGCCCTCGACTGGGTCATGGCGCTGCCTGATTTCCGCTTTCACGCTCGCTTCCAGCACCAGGAAATCGCCCATGGCGAACTGGCGCTGTCGTACCACCCTCTCATTCCTCGCGAGGCCCCTGCCAAGGAGACCACCCCATGAGCGACACACTCCTCCCCCATGAGCCGAACACCGGGCAGCCGGTCGTCAATCGCCGCTTGAACCAGGAGGCCTTTCGCAAGCTGACCTCTGGCCAGGTGATCAACCAGACGCAGTATGTAGACGGCAAGCTGGTGCCCAACCCGCTGTTTGATGAGCTCTTTAAGGAGCGTGACCGCTACTACCTCGAGGCCTATGCCAACATGGGCATGGAGCTGGTACAACGGTCGGGGTTCTTCTACGTGCGCACGCTTAGCCACTCCCAGGT
The DNA here is from genome assembly GCF_018448785.1 of Halomonas jincaotanensis. GTDB lineage: Bacteria > Pseudomonadota > Gammaproteobacteria > Pseudomonadales > Halomonadaceae > Halomonas > Halomonas jincaotanensis. Next base: position 18,103 of record NZ_JAHCLU010000035.1, read on the forward strand.
GGACGACGACAATCGGGACCAGGAGAGTGGCGGATCAGTCCGCCAGATTCAGGGCGTGCTGCTAGTGCTCGGGCGAGGCGTACTCGAAAAAGGCTTCATGTTCGAGACCATGACGCTCCCTGAGGCGGGCATCTCCCGCGAGACGCTCGAGAGCATCGGCAGCGACCTGACCATGGCGCAGATCCTCAAGGCCTGCAAAATGGAACAGTCTCTGCCAGAAGCGGCCAAGGTCGCCCTAGTGGACCGCGACATCGCCTTCTTCAACGACAAGGGCAATCTCGTGCTGGCCGACGCCGGCAAGGCGTTCTTCGATGACTTGTTCGGCGAAGGAGCCAATATGCAGCTGTAAGCTCAGTCCGAATCGCGGCGCTTGCACTTCACCACCGACATTGTTCTGGTCAAGTCAAAACGGACGCTTCCATTAATCTTACGCCGTGATTTTTCCGATCCTCCAGGTGCCACGCAACTAGGCAAATATCCCACCAATTTTGACACCTATATCACTCCTGTGCATTGCGCCTTCCCCAGGCTTCTTCCACCGACACAGGAGACGTCATATGCCCCCATCCTGCTTGCGCTGCGACTCGCAGCGTGTGATCAACCTCGAGACCGCCCGCCAGCTCGGGGTCGCGACCGGTGCGCTGGTCGGGACCCTCCAGAGCGCCTATGTGTCGCTCTATGCTCATGGAAGCGGGACCCTCGTCGCGTCGCCGCACTTCCCGCTCAGTCGCGTCGCCGTGGCCGTCGTCGCCGGCGCCTCGGGTGGCATCGCCGGTGCCGCCGCCGGGCATCGTCTGGTCAAGCATCTGTTCCCGCCCGGTGACGGTACTCCCTGGCTGTGCCTGGGCTGTGGTCACGCCTTCCGTGAGCTGGCCTGACCCGGTTCCCCGATGCCCCGGTACCCACAATCCCCCTTATTCCATTTCCATCCGCCGGCATTCAGCCGGCTTTTTTTCGTCAAGGAGCTTTCTCATGGCACATCAGCTCGAACACATGGCTTACGTCGGCGATACCCCCTGGCACGGCCTGGGGCAGCAACTCTCCCCTCATCAACCGCTGGAGGTCTGGCGGCAGCAGGCCGGCATGGACTCCGCCTGGTTCGGCCAGGGGGCCAGTCTCATGGACCGGACCCTGACCTCGGCCATGGCGCTGGTGGACTGATCATCAATCGGACATTCTTCAGCTTCGCTGACTTAGACGTCGATTTCGTTCCACTCCATTCCTGCCAGTCCATTCCTTCCACACCCCCTTTTCTCGCTGTATTGCCTTCACACCTTCATTACCACCCTCACCACTGCATAGCGCCCAGCCCATCAAGGCTGGGCGTCTTTGTTTCCGGAGGCGCCAATGCAACCGACCCTGTCATTCGAGACCTGCCACGCCTTGACCCTGCTGACTCGCCAGCTGCTGGAGGCCGGCGAGGCACAGACTCACACCCACGTGCTGGCCAAGGGCCAAGTCTATCGCGTCGTCGTGTCGCTGGACTCGGTCCCGGCCGACCAGCTTCAGGACGTTATCCGCCACTACTTATAAGGACGATCATCATGGCCACCCCGATACCGCCACCACAAGCCAAGAACACCTCTCAGCGATCCCCCCATCCGGCGGCCCCGCCGATCCAGGAGAGCACCGCGATCATCCAGGTGATCGAGCGGGCGGCGCTCAATCCCGAGGTCGACATCGACAAGATGGAGCGCCTGCTGCAGATGCAGGAGCGTGTCATGGATCGCCAGGTGCTGATGGCCTACAGCGCCGCCATGGCGGCCATGCAGACCGAGCTGCCGAGCATTGCCGAGCGTGGCCAGGGCAACAACGGTGCCTACGCCACCCTGGAGGACATCGTCGACACCGTACGCCCGATCATGCAGCGCCATGGCTTCGCGGTGAGCTTTCGCATCCAGACCCAGGAGCGCGGCATCCAGATTACCGGGGTGCTGATGCACCAGGACGGTCACCGCGAGGAGACCAGCATGCTGCTGCCGGCCGACGTCAGCGGCAACAAGAACGCGGTGCAGGCCTTCGGTTCTTCCACCAGCTACGGCAAGCGCTACGTGCTCTGTGCCCTGCTCAACGTCACCACCCGCGGCCAGGACGACAACGGCCAGACCGCGGCCGCGGTCAAGGGCGTCACCACCTTCCAGGCCAGCCAGCTCAAGCAGCTGATCGCGGCCTGTCCGCCCACCACCCAGGAATGGTTCGTCGGCAAGTACGGCGAGGCCGAGCGGGTACCGCGCAGCGATTTCGACAAGCTGCGCGCCTCGCTGCACAAGCGGGCCCAGCCCCACCGTCAACATCACTGAATCCGTGGAACGCCACTGAGCCATCAACGTCACTGAACCACTGACGGCAGGCGAGGGCAGAGCCCTCGCCTGCCGTCATCCCCATCCATTGGTATTCACCATCTACAACCTCTACAAGGAGCGCATCATGCAGATCCTGACTCTGCAACAAGGCACGCCCGAGTGGCATGCCGCGCGTCTGGGCATTGTCACCATGTCCGAGCTCAAGCCCTTGCTGGTCAAGGGCAAGGGACCGGCCGGCTTCGGCGCCGGGGCGCTGAGCTATATGCATCAGTTGATCGGCGAGCGCATCACCGGTGAACCCAGCGATGCCTTCCCGGGCAATGCGCATACCCAGCGCGGGCATGAACTCGAGCCGGTGGCCCGCGAGCTCTACCAGGAAGCGACGGGCCTGCCGCGTCTAGAGCAGGTCGGCATCCTCTTGAACCACGGGGTCGGCTATTCCCCGGACTGCCTGGTCGACAGTCACGGCCTCGTGGAGATCAAGACCAAGCTGCCCAAGTACCAGATCGAGCTGCTGCTCGCCGATGAACTCCCCACGGAGCACGTCGCCCAGTGCCAGGGCGGCCTGTGGGTCAGCGAGCGCGAGTGGATCGACTTCGTCAGCTACTGGCCCGGCATGCCGCTGTT
>NZ_JAHCLU010000036.1 GCF_018448785.1 Halomonas jincaotanensis
TGGCCGCTGGACGTGGCCTGACAGCCGGATGCGGAAACAGGCAACGGATTTGGGAGTTTTCACACAGCCTCGGCCGATAACTGAATTTTAGACTATACTGATCAAGGTTTTTTCAGCTTTTGGTATAACGAGACGAACCGAGGAAGCTGTGTATTTAATAGTCTGTAAGGAACCAAACACCTAAATGTGAGCATTTTATAATATGCCTGTCAAAGATGCGCTCCTATTCATTGATGCTAACAAGTACTTAGATTTATATCGTACTGACAAAGGGCGGAAGTTGCTAGCTCCACTGGCCGAACAAGCTTCATATGTTTTTGTTACACAGCAAGTGGTTGATGAAGTTGAGAGAAACAAACTTGGCGCTGCTGCTGAGTTTCTTAGAACAAAAAATCAAGGCATGAAACTTCATGGTATCAACGTACCTGATCATTTCTCCGGTTCTGAAGCTGGAAAGAATGAAGAAATCCTCAGAAGTATTAGAGATATAAGCAAGTCAGTGTCTACTGTAAATGCAGAAATAGATTTACACACACTTGAGATTTTGGCACAGGTATCCGAATCGAAAGACGAGGTTTCAAAGGAGTTGGCCTCCATTTTTTCAGATGCAGTTCCGGCCACTCCCGACGAGTTACGTCGTGCTCGTGAGAGGAAAGAAGTTGGAAATCCACCTGGAAAGCGCAATGACCCACTTGGTGACGAGATTACTTGGGAGCAAATTCTCAGTAATTTTAAAGGAAAGAAGCGGCTGTGGATAATTTCACGAGACGGGGACTATGGTACAGAGTTTGGAGGAAGGTTCTTCCTGAATGGACTATTAAGGTCGGAGGTGATTCAGGTTTCGGAGAGTGCTAGTGTCTATATATTTAAAGACCTATTCGAAGGGCTGAAGCATTTCGTAGAAACGACTAAGGTAAAGGCCGAATTAAAATTGACTCCGGAAGAGGTAGCGGACATAGAAGCCGAAGAAAAGTCTCTACCTATAGAGGATACGACTTATCATGCATCTACTTTTCCAGAACATGCGAGGTCTTCAGTTGATACCGGTCAGGCTCTAGCTGCGATGCAGTCTTTAGCTGATATTCAGAGGGCTCTGGATGCGATACGACCCTCAGCTGATATTCAGAGGGCTCTGGATGCGATACGACCCTCAGCTGATATTCAGAGGGCTCTGGATGCG
>NZ_JAHCLU010000037.1 GCF_018448785.1 Halomonas jincaotanensis
TACGACCCTCAGCTGATATTCAGAGGGCTCTGGATGCGATACGACCCTCAGCTGATATTCAGAGGGCTCTGGATGCGATCACACCGTCTACTGAGACTCAGAGAGTTCTGGATGCGATAAAATCCTCAACTGAGATCCAGAGGGTTTTAGATGCGAAAAAACACTCATCCGAGATGCCAAAAGATGAAGATAAATAAACCTAATTCGGAATATTTTAAAACATTGATATCGCGTAAGTCGGGCAGTGAACAAGCCACTGGTTGCGGCTTTATGTGAGAACTCTCTGAACAGCTTCTTCTGGCCGAATGCGGACAGTCAGTCTATGCTAATTAACTGCTTACTCGGATTAACATAGACCAGCCACAAACACTGCTAAAAGAGGCTTTAAATGACTTCCTCGGCTGATAGCGCAAATGAACCACTTGCGAATTCCGTTTTTCTGACGGCTGACAAGCTCAATGTCATATTAGACGATGGTAGGGAACTCAGCGTACCGATCAGTTGGTACCCTCGGCTTGAACATGGGACAAAAGATGAACGAGAGAATTGGGAGTTAATAGGATCCGGCCACGGAATACATTGGCCTGACCTGGATGAGGACATTTGTGTATCCGGACTCTTGGCTGGCAAGCCATCCAACGAGTCTGCTGAATCCATTTCCAAGTTGTTGTCCAACCGGCGTATAACAAAAAGTTGAAGCGGGCCATGGTGCCTGTAACGCGGTTTGCGTGATAAGCGCGGCAGAACCGCTTGATGACATCTCGAATTCATATTTTGAAATGCCAACTCAAGCCTTTGGCTTAATAATACCATGCCGGCATTTGGTTGGCTGTGCTTCTCAAATAATAAGGCTTATCTACCTTGCTCCCTTTGCGTACTACTCATTGACATTCAGTATAAAAGGAAAGATTTATGTAAAGCTCATTGAGGTCGGAGCTTGCTTGTGACAGCTTTATAGATAGGCCAAGAATGCGCTCCTCTAGGTCGCGTATTACAGCGTCTGAGTCTGTGTTGTCCATCGCGTGGCACTCCTTTCCCTATGCCGGTTTTTCTTCTATTCTACCAATAGAATAATGTAATACAGCAATGGGAGAAGGTAAATGACAACACACGTCGATATGATCTTGCTTTCATTACCCCTGCTTGGTCTCGGTGCTCTAGTGTTAGGAGGTGCATATTGGTCTTACAAGAGAAGTAAGCGAAAATAGTTTTTACGTCCCATTATCGATCATGCATACCACTTTTCGATCCTTCTGTAAGCGTCAACGACATCGTCGTAACCTAATGAAATTAATAATTTGCACAGCACTTCATCTGCTTCCTCATGCTGCTCTTGTACGTTCACGATGGGTTCTTGTAGCCATGCGTTGTACTCGGCAGGCTTATTCTCTATCGCGATTAGCTGCTGGATTGCTTCTTTTCTGTCCATTTTTCTACCTCTATTTTATCTTAGTATGCATGAACGCCAACACGTTTGCTTGGTGGAATTTAGTATGACGTCGAAGTGTAGGGCCTGATTAGCTAGCTACTCACTATGTGCAGGCTATGCTGTATGTAGCCAGGTGTTGTGTCGCTGGGTAATGACGTTGCATGGGGTAATACTTAAGAAAGTGAGAGCGCCGGTAGTGTTCGCGGATTAGGATGCACTTTTTATCATGGCAAATCTCGAGAGCATCACCGTGGCGAGCCAGCGCGATCCTCACGCAAATCCACCGTCGTCAATATGTTCGAGGTAGGCCCTTAGGTCTTCGATGCGTCCTCAAGTTACCAGTTGCTCAGCGGTAAGGCCATCAAGCGCTGCGATGAGAAACGAGCGGCACCAGTACAACGCCAGTGCACGCGTGCTTGCCCAAGGCTCAATACGCGCCAAGATCTCCTCCATACCTACCCTCGTTGCCAGTGTTGATGGCTAAGCATGGAGGCTAAGATGTCGTCTTTTTGATGGTTTCAGCACAGTCCTTCACATCGCTAGCACGGAATATCATCTCAGATTGTCGATATCCTGCGCTTTACCACGGCTGAGGCGGCGCGACGCCACGCACCAGTCCATCGCCCAGGATCACCTTCCGCAGCTCCGTGACGGTAACCCCCGTAAGCAGTGAAGCGTTACGAACGCCGATGAGACCTTCGCGAAAATCGTTCATGCCAAGAGATCCTATCGTGAGCTTTGGAATAGTCTATCAGTTGCAAAGCCGCTTAGCTGTTTGTGAGTTACACTGATGGTGGCCAGTGGTGATTCAGCGGGGTAACTCTATGCGCATTGTGACGATTATCAAGGTAAGCAACCATCAGGTTGTGTACTTGCCTGATGACATGGCTTATGAAAATGTCGAAAAACTAGAGATCACTAGGGATGGTGATGTGATCACTTTGCGTCCAGCGCGACCATCCTGGCCGTCTCTTTCTGACGTACCAAAAGTGGATTCCGACTTTCTTCAGGAGCGGCCGGTAATTGTAGAACGACAGCATCAACGCGATCTCCGTAAGAAGCTGCGTGGAAGCGTTATTAAGTATGTTGACCCATTCCAGCCGGTTGATGAATGATGAAATTTTTTAAATGCTGACCTTGAGCGCTCTGAGGGGCCAGGCACTGGTATATGGCCATAGATAGTCGTCTAGGTGCGACTGGAGCTGAGATCCGGTTGATGAGACGTGTTCGACATTGTCGCCGCATTAAATTAATTTAACTATTACTTAATAAACCTAAGCTATTTGAGGTGTGTACGCTGGAACTCACAAGGCTGGTATTGAGAACACCTTTGTGCCCTCAAATCCTTGCCTGGCATTCTTTAAGTTGTCACAAACCAATGGTATCTATGAGTGAGATGCGTCGATTGTGCTCGGCATGGTTGATGGCTATTGCAGTGCAGCATGCTCTTTGCTACCTTGTGTTGCACCGAGGGACACGAAGCTTTCAAACACAACACGGACGGAGAATTACCCATGAACAACGCTGATACCAATCAAATGACACAACAGTTTCAATCAATGTTTATCAATCCGGCGCGCAGCTATGCCGAGATGACCTTGGACTATAGCGAAAAGCTGTTGGCCACACAGCAGCAAGCCGTTAAGGCGTATTCCGACATCGCGGTGGGTCAGGCCCGCGCGATGCTCGAGATCAAGAGCGCTGAGGATCTGCAAGCTTTTACCGAAAGCCAACAGCAGGCCGCCAAGGACCTGAGTGAGCGCGTAAAGGAAGATGGCCAGAAGGTCGTTGACATCAATCGAGATTTCTTCCAGCAAGGTCAGAACCTGGCTAAGGAAAAGGCCGAGGAAGGGCAGGAGCTGACTGAACAAAACGTACAGAAAGCTCAGGCAGAAACTTCCAAGGCAGCAGACGAAGCCTCCAAGCCGGCTGACGCCAAGGCCAACGAAGCTCAGGCAACTGACACCAAGTCTACTAAGTCCAAGTAAGTCGTTACCCGCGCCTGGTAACTGTTGCGAAAACCACGAGCCGTTCCCAATGGGAGCGGCTCGTTTTTGTCGTGCGCCTGTCATGGCGCACAGCACCTTTTGGGTGCTTATAGCGTCGGCGACGACAACCGTTCATCAGCGTTGCGTTTGGAACTTGAGAACGCCGTTTCACCCATGGCGGGTGGTCCTCCTGGATCAGATTCCGCCAGGAACTCTTTTTTTTATCAGTAGGATACCAACCGCCATCTTGATTTTTAGGGCCGCCCGGTGAATATCAGGGGTTCCAATAGATGTCCGAACCCTTGATGCCATCTAGCTGCTAAGCATGATCGGCGATTAGCGCTTGGTCAGAAATCATCATCCACTTTATCCTCGCTGGTTTTGGCTGTTTTGGGGAGCAACGTTAATCGGTGTTCGACGGTAGCCCGTTGCTCGACCAATCGAGAAGGTTCCGCATCGAACAGTTGGATTCCTAGCTGGGTGGCCAGTTCAAACGCGGTGCCGATGGCTACCGAAGGGTCACCGCGCTCGACGCGATGCACGGACCAGCGCGATACCCCGATGCGGGTGGCAAGGTCATCCATGCTTATCCTTTTCTCCAGTCGGTTGGCTCGGATCAGCATACCGAGCAATTTTAGTGTTTCTATGGAACGTCGGGACAAGGGACGCGTAGACGTCTTGCTCACGCTGGATTCCTCGATGTAGCGTAAAACACACGAGATACGGTATTTTGTAGGATATATGCTACCTAACGAGAGGCTATCGTCGCAGTCTCCAAGGTGTGCTGTGCTACGACTCACCGAGGGATTCTGTTAATATTCGGCCCTTGCCTCCCAAGGCAGCAAGCCGGCGCGCTGCCTGAATTCTCACATACGTCTTGAGGGCCTCGCTAATCAGTTCTGTCGGCTCAGCTCCCGGTTCAGAAAGAACTAAAGCTCACTTAAGCAACAGATCATCGATAGTGACGGTGATCCTCATAAGCGCCCTCGCATCAGGGTGTTTTTGCTATACTTTTAGTCGTTATAGCCTGAGTAGACCAGTCATGAAACACAAATGTCCAAAAGATTTTGATTTTGAAGACATTTTGGAAGCTCTTGAAGAAGATCGCAAGTCTGGCGCGCTAAGAGATGGCGTAACAACAAGCGCTGTACGCTATGGGATTGACCCTGATAATCCAGAGCGGATAGTGGCTGTAGATGCACATGGAAACCATGTCCCTGTTTCGCTGGCTGATATCCCCAAGCCGAGTCCGAAGAAGAATTAAATATATACCAGGTATAGTAAATAAATATCTAATGCTGTGAAATAAATGATGCATTTTTTTTGCGCGCAGGAAATATTTGGCTATACTAGAATGCAAAGCATAAGGTCGGTGAAAGACTAAAAGCGAAACAAATCTCGAAGACGCAGATATTACGTATTTTCCAGTGATTTTGGAAGCTAGTTCTAGTGACATGCAGGGTCTTACTGTTATTGAGATGCGGCAATAACATATTGATTAGCTATTATTTTTACTACCTGGCATATAAAGACTAGTTTCATGGGTTAAACCTGGATTTTGCCTTGAAATCGTTTGTAAGTATAAAAAAAGTGGTGGAAGTAGGAGGGTCTAATGTTCTATAGATTCGTGTATGACTATGCTCGGATATGGGAGCGAAATTTACCCGTCATAATGGCATTAACAGTCTTGGCTTATTTTTACATCAGTGCAAAGATAGATAGTAATCCATTGTTACAGGAAGTCGGCGTGCGCACTACTTATGCCATTCTCGGCCCTTATTTTGCGTGTGCCGTAGTAATGGCTACTTTTGCGATGGGGGCGGTTATTTGCGCTTGTCGTTTATTAATGTGGAAAGACGTTAAAGTGACAGTGCGATTGATGATTATCTATTTAGTATTGCTGGTCGCTTCGTTTCCAGCAATAGATAAAATTATGAGTCTGGTATATATGTATAATAATGTAGTCTGAGAGAAACTACTATTGGCAACAGTCTTGTCCAAAGTTTAGTCTGAGAAGTCGGATTTGCTAAGGAAACGCTGCATAAATCCCCCCGTAGCTGCCTGATCGACACCGGCGGGGTAACATCTCATCTCCCGTTGCCGTCTGATAGAGCCATCCGATGAAGCAGATCTCGTTCGCGCAGGCTGAACACCAGCACAAGAAGAAGGTCACTCGCCGCGAGCGGTTCCTGGCCCAGATGGAGGCCCTGGTGCCTTGGCAACGGCTGATTGACGCGCTGTCGCTGTCCTACTTCCCCAACGCGGCGGGCAAGCGGGGCCGGCCGCCCATCGGCTTGGAGCGCATGCTGCGTATCTACTTCCTGCAACAATGGTATGCCCTCGCCAACGAGGCGCTCGAAGACGCCACCTTCGAAGGCCAAGCCATGCGTTACTTCATCGGTATCGACTTGGCCCTCGAAAGCGTGCCGGATGCCACCACGCTGCTGCGCTTCCGCCACCAACTTTAGAAACATACCCTAACCCAGCGGACCTTCGATGAGACCAACGCCAGCCTGACGCAAAAGGGGCTGTTCATGGTGCGCCAGGCAAGCCTGGTCATTCGGGATGCCAGCTGTAACGAGGGCAGAATGAGTGAGTTGGAACCCAGTGGGTGAAAATCCCACCCGGAAAAGGCTAGCCACCAACCGGTAGCGAGTGTTGCGTGGTGTCGGGTAACCGCCACTGCGAAGCGTACACAGCGAGTGTGCAGGCCGTGTGATTGAGCATCGAAATAATTAACTCGTGACCGCTGACAGGCTCATGAACCTGGAAAGCAACACTGACCTACCGTACAGGCTTGGTGGGAAAGGGCCACCGGTGTCAAAGAGCAGGGCATGTCCACACAGGGGTTTCCCAGGAACCTGGGAGGCCCGCCTTTCTCCCCCGAAAGGTGAAAGCACAGGTGTCGGAGCCACCTGTCTCGAAAGCTCCCGGTCCGGTGCTGTCGTGCCTGACGGTACCGGAAGCGAACCACAGGCACTCAGGGGGTACGGCCAGGCGACCACAAGGAGCCAGCCGGACGGAAAGGCGGGAGTCGGAGTCGCTCATAGTACCGATGAAGGCGGGGAACCGGCTCGACGGGACCCGTCAGAGGGAAGGGGCGGCCAATCATCAGAACTGCACGAGGGCAACATGACAGGTGCACAGGAACCTGAGGTCATGTCCACGAAACAAGTGCGGATAGCAGCGCTGGCAGAACGCTTCCCGCAGCGTGCCTTCACGTCACTGGCTCACCACATCGATGCCCAGTGGCTGAAGACGGCCTACCTGATGACGCGCCGGGACGGCGTCGTCGGGATCGATGGCCAGACGGCGGACGACTTCGCGCACGACTTCGAGGCCAACATCCAGCGATTGCTGGAGGCGGCCAAGAGCGGTCGCTACCGGGCACCGCCGGTGCGGCGCGTCCATATCCCCAAGGGGGATGGGCGCACCACACGGCCGATCGGCATCCCCACCTTCGAAGACAAGGTCCTGCAACGTGCCGTGGTGGCCTTGCTGGAACCCCTCTACGAGCATGACTTCATGGCGTGCTCGTATGGTTTCCGGCCGGGGCGCTCGGCGCACCAGGCGATCAAGACGGTGTGGGATGGCTTGTCGTCAATGGGCGGAGGCTGGGTCATTGACCTGGACATTCAGGCCTTCTTCGACACGATCGACCATCAGCACCTGAGCGCGTTTTTGCAGCAACGAGTGAAGGACGGTGTCATCATCCGCCTGATCGGCAAGTGGCTCAAGGCCGGGGTACTGGAGGCCGGGCAGTGGCAGAAAGGAGAGATGGGAAGTCCGCAAGGGGGTGTCATTTCCCCGTTGTTGGCTAACGTCTACCTCCATTACGTGCTGGACGAGTGGTTTGAGAAGGACGTCAAGCCGCGCCTGCAAGGACGGGCATTCTCGGTGAGGTTTGCCGATGATGCCGTACTGGCGTTCAGCAACGAAGCCGATGCCCGCAAGGTGATGGAGGTGTTGCCCAAGCGCTTCGCGCGCTTCGGTCTCACCCTGCACCCGACCAAGACCCGGATGGTGCGGTTCCGACCGCACCGCGAGCAACGCGCCGAGACCTTCGACTTCCTGGGGTTCACCCACTACTGGGGTAAATCTCGCCGAGGGCGCTGGATCATTAAGCGCAAGACGGTGAAGGACAGGTTTCGGCGTGGTGTCAATCGCATCGCACAATGGTGTCGCTGGAACCGTCATTTGCCGATCCATGAGCAACACAGAATAGTGAGCCGAAAAATCCAGGGCCACTTTGCCTACTATGGTATTCGCAGCAATATACGAGCACTAGGCAGGTTCAGGTACTGTGTTGGGAATGCGTGGATAAAATGGTTGAGGCGGCGATCACAAAGGGCCTATTTCTCTTGGGAAAAGAGCAAAAGCCTGTTACGCCGAATGCCGTTGCCACGTGCTCGGATCATGCACTCATGCTGAGCCTTCAGCGAATCTGATGATTGAGGAGCCGGATGCGTTAATTGCGCACGTCCGGATCTGTGGGGGGCCGGGACGAGCAATCGCCCGGTCTACCCGACCGTAAGAATACCATCGTCGCCATCACCTCCGCCAACGCCGCCGATGTCACCATAGCAAGGCTCTGGTCAGGGATGACGCCAAGCGGGTATACGGTGATGCCAGCTACGTCGGCATGGGAAAACCTAGACGAAGAGACGTACGATCCGACATCCCGTTGCCGCATCGCCGCCAAGCACGTGCCCATCAAGAACATGGAAGACAGCCTAATGAAAAGCTGCTCCTGGCGTTCGAGAAGACCAAGACCAGCATCCGCCCCAAGGTCGAGCACCTGTTTCATGTCACCAAGAACCTCTTCGGCTACCGGGGGTTTGCTAAAAGGGGCTGGCTAAGGGCTAGGTGTAGATGGCGGCTGGCGTGGGGCGCGTAGCCACTATCTGTTCCTGGTGCGGGCCCTGTCGCGCCACTATCGCAGGAACATGGTCAGTGCTCTGCGCCAGGCAGCCAATGCCGGCGAACTCCACCGGGTCACCCGGCCGGGTGACGTCGATGACCAGCTCAACACTCTGATGGCCACCGAGTGGGTGGTCTACAGCAAGGACTGTCTCGAACACACCGACACGGTGGTGTGCTACCTGGCGCGCTACACGCGCCAGATCGCCATCAGCAATGCCCGGATCCTCGCCGTGGACGACCACCAGGTGACCCTGCGCTACAAGGACTACCGCAACCGTGACCGACACAACCCCACGTCCTGCCCAAGGGGCTGATGCGGAACCGTCACTACAGCTTTCTGGCCAATCGCTGCCGGCGTCGACGCCTGGAACAGACCGCCAAACGCTGGCAGGCGTCGAGGCGCCTCCGGATGCTGAAACGGCCGCCAGCGACCTGGAACTGATCGACACCTGCCCGCACTGCCAGCAACCGACACTGCGGTTGATCGGGACCTTCACACCCCGACGGCCCCCACGCGGTCGGCCACCCAACCATAGGGCGCAACGCTATCGAGCATGAGGTAACGCCATACCGAAACAACGGACTCAGCTAACCGGCCCGCTCGCGGGTCGTAGCGGCGATCGTCCCCATGATGGATTTTGACCAGCAGGCGCGCTACGTTTGGGTAAATTAGGCCGGTGGAGACTGGGATCATGACCCACATTACTGCTCTAAAGTGTTATGACAGGTCCCTGCTCGCGCGACCTGATACCTCAGGCGGCACTCCGGCCAATATATTACCCTATAGAAGCTGTCTCGCAGCCTGGTGGGCGGCTTAGAGGGGGTTACAAAAGCTTCAGGCGATGTGAGTTAATCGGTTAAGCAGTAGGCGAACAGCCTCTAGCTGAGCCGGGGTACGTGCACATCGACATCAAGCACCTGCTGTGGGATGAAAATAAAGTGTCATCCCTAGAAATAAAGATTCATCCCCTACTCGCGTCTGGGACACGCCGTTAACAAGGAAGACTGGGCGGCTGGTGCCAAGCAGCTTGGGCAGATACGCCGACTCATTGGGCTCAACCTGAGCCTGGGCTTGATAACTGTAGCGGTGGCATCCGGTGGGCGTTTTTCTCTGATTCGCCTTGTCACTCTCACGCGCTCTTTTCTGGCACATCAATAGCGAAAGGGCCGCTTTGTTAAAAAGCGGCCCTGCAAGTTCCGACATTCTGTCAAACGCTAAACGTTACTTGTCATGCGTGCCGGTCGCCTTCTTGCTCTTGTCGGTCTGCTGCTGGCTTTTCTGTTGAGTATTGTCAGCCTCTTCCTTACCCCTCTGAAGGCTGTCTTCGACTTGATTTTGCCCCTTCTCAAGGTTTTGCTTAAACTGCTTCTGGCCTTTCTCCATGTTTTCCTCGAGCTGCTTGCGGCCCGACTGCATGTTCTCCGACGTCAACTGCTGAGTCTCCTTCAGGTATTCCTGGCTCAACGACCGGATCTTGTCAGAATCTTCCTTCAACCGCTCACTCATTTCCCGAACGGCTTTTTGCTGCTCCTCGATCACTTCACGAAGACTTTCGGAATCCTTGACCTCGAGCCAGGAGCGGGATTGCGCCAAACTGGTGTCTGCAAAGGCACGAACGGCATCGAACTGAGCCGAGAATAGTTGTTCAAAGTAATTCGTGGTCAGTGCCCCGTAGGCGCGCACCGGCTCGAGGACGGCCTTGTCGAACTGCTCAGTGGCTTGCTCGGTGGTTCGATCATTGGATTGATTACTAGATTGGTCAGTAGACTGATTGCTATCTGACTTGGTCTTTTCGGCGCTCATTTAACTTCTCCTTGTCTTGTAACAGCTTAAGTGACCTTATTACTAAAGTGAGGTTAACAACTCAAGTAAAAATTCACTCTCCAGCAAGTAAGCCTTCAAAAGACACGTTGCTGCTTTCGCCTGATGATGTAGAAGTCCCAACCCTCAATGAATATGTGTGATTCCTAGTCGGTCCGGCACTTTCTACTACATCCTGTGAAGTGTAAGCCGTTTTTGAGAGTTTTTCCGTGCGGTAACACACCCTAATGCTTCACCACATTGTCGCGCCTGGCTTTTCGGCCTTTCTTTCTTCTGGTCGCATGGCTCCCCCCTTCAAGTTGAATTCTTCGGTCGCATGACCGAAACCTGTGTGGCCTGTCACAGCACCTACGTGACAGACCGTTTCGAGGGACTGGAAGCTTCAAATGTCCCGGCAGAGGGGCGCCGACCACCGCCCACGCGCGATGCCGCCAAGGCCCCGGCCACGCACCAAGTGTTTCCACAGAGCCTCGGAGACCAGGGGCTTGAACAGCCCAGCCATCACCAGCCCCCAGCAGCTAGGGCGGCGGAGAGGGCGACGGCCAGGATGGCTTCAGCAATTGCCTGGGGCGGGCTCCTCGGGGGAATGGTCTATTCAGCGGCCAGCCGGATACCCGTCCATCAAGCGTGGCGCGCATCGGGCATACAGGATGCGCCCCTCGTCAACCCCAGATCTCGGCGATGACCTCGTCGGTTTCCTCGCTCATTCCTGTCTCTTGGAAGCCGAGACTGGCGTAGAAGTCCCGGGCGACCTGGTTGGTAGACACATAGCAGATCGCGATTCTCTCGAAGGGGCCCTGTGCCTTGATCTCGTCCAGCACACACTGCATGGCCCTGTGCCCGATGCCTCTTCCCTGATGGCGTCGATCGACCATGAGACGGAAGATGTTGTAGACCGGCGGACGTTCGTTGTGGTGGAAGGATTCGTACATGAGAAAGCCGACCACTTCGCCGCCGCAATAGATGGCGCGAGGCTGATAGGTCGGATGGAAGCTCGATTCGGCAATGGAGTACAGGTTGTCAGCGACATAGTCACGCTGTGATGTCGCTACCTCCAGGGTAATGACGGCCTCGAAGTTCTCGCGGGTGATGCTCCTCAGTGTTACGCCCATCGCATGCTCCTCCCCTTTGGGTATTTCACCCAGCCACGGGCTGGCGATCCGCACGGTCACCTCGTCCTCACACAGGATCACCCAGCATACACGGGCCGGATAGCTGTGTCGGATGCTGAACCGCGAGGGACGGCCGCTCGGTACCTGGGCACGCGATGTCCATGACTGGCTCGTGCTCGAGTGGCAAGGCGAGCGGTGAGGCTATTTAGCTCATGTAGTGCATTATTGCCCGTCCTGACCGGCGCGGGGTGGAGCAACCGAAGCATCCGGTTCGGTGACGAAGGCACCGCGATGGAAGGCCTGCGCGGCCTCCACCTCGGCAAGGCCGCGCAGGCCGGGTTCCGGTGGCTCGTCGCCGGCCAGCACCTGGAGCACCGACCTGACGCCGTGCGACAGCGATATCAGGTTGTAGCCGCCTTCCAGCACGAAGACCAGCCTTCCCCCGCATTGCTGGCGTGCCAGGCTCTGTAGGATGCCGGTCATGGCGGCAAAGCCGTCATAGGAGACATTCAGCGCCAGGTCATGGGTGTGGGGATCGAAGCCTGTCGAGACCAGGATAAGATCGGGGCGGAACCACTGGGCCGCCGGTACCAGGATCTCGCGGAAGGCCTTGAGATAGGCGGCGTCGTCGGCATCGGCAGGCAGGGGAACATTGACGATGGCGCCATCCCCGAGCCCCACCCCGACCTCCGCGAGACTCCCTGTACCGGGGTAGAAAGGAGAGGCGCGGTGGATATCGAAGAACAGCACATCCGGATCGGCCCAGAAGATGTCCTGGGTACCGTTCCCGTGATGGGCATCCCAATCGACGATCATGACCCGCTGGCAGCCCAGCGCCGCCTGGGCATGGGCGGCAGCCACCGCCACGTTGTTGAACAGGCAGAAGCCACGGGCGCGCACCGGTTCGGCGTGGTGACCGGGGGGTCTTACCAGCGCGAAGCTGCTCTCGGCTCGCCCCTCTATTACCGCCTCGACGGCGGCGATCGCCGTGCCGGCGGCCACTTCGGCGGCATCGACGCTTCCGGGTGAGACGGCCGTGGTATCCTCGTCCAGCCAGGCGTTCTCTCCGCGTAGCTGGTAGACACTGTCTAGGTAGGAGTTGGTGTGGACGCGCCCTAGCTGCTCGCGAGTTGCCGGCATGCCGGTCTCGAAGGTCACCCCGGGGACCGGTTCGAGTTCCAGCAGGTGCCGGATGGCGGTGAGCCGGGCGGGGTGTTCGGGATACGTCCAGGGCACCCCCAGACCCGACAGAAGCGAGCGGATTCGCTTGTCCATGCGCCCCGGCAGGAAGGGCACCTCGATATCCGGTTCATGGGCCAGCATTCGTTCGTCATAGAAGGCGATCACGCTGTTCTGTTCGGCCACGGTGAAGGCTCCACGTTGCTAAGGGTCAAGGGATCGTCGCAACACTGGCTTATAGTCCCTAGAATAGTCGATCATTGAGCGCATCAGCAGGTGTTATCCAGTCTATTATTTTTGTAACTATTCAGCTTACGCTGCCTGAACCGTGGCTTCTTGCTGCATGAAGTCCGGCACTTCACCGGCAAATAGTTGCTCCAATGCCGTGTGCGCCGCCAGCCCCTGCTTGACCGCAGTCGAGAGAAAGCTGCGCATCCGGCAAAAGATCTCGGCGCCCTCCCAGGCGCGAAAGCAGCCCGAGATCTTCTGCTGCACCTTGGTCATCCGCAGGTCCCGCTCCCCTTGGTTGTTGGTGAAGGGGGCGGCGGGATCCTCGAGAAAACGCAGCACGTCGTCCTCGTAGGCCTGGAGACGTTCCAGCAGGTTGCGCGCTTTGGTGCGTTTGGCACGCCCTCGCGCCCCGGGTGGTGGTTGTGCCGGTGGCGGACATTCGGCGTCGCCCTCCGCCAGGCAGTGGCGGTAACGCGCTCGCCAGCGCTGGGCCTCATCAGCAGAGAGGTTGCCGCCAGCGGCATCAACGGCGTGGTGCATGTCCAACAGCAGGTCATGGAGCGACTTGGCCCATGCCTGGCCATCTTTCTCCCAGGCCGCTGTCAGTTCCCGTAGGTGGTGCGCATTGCACAGGGCGTGCCGGCAATCCGGATAGCGGTAGTAGGGCTTCCAGTGATCATGCACCATCACACCACGCACAAAGGGCAGTACCCCGATGGCGTCCATGGCCTCCTGGCCGCGCTTGGGATGCGGCGCCAACCAGGTCAGCGCCTCATTGGTGGCGCTGTGCAGCCAGTAGCGTTTGCCGCCGACCTGCATCCCGGTCTCATCGGCATGGACGGTGGGGGCTTCACGTAGCGCCGGGATCACCCACTCGGCGAACGATTCGACCCGTTGGTAGGCCTCCTGATTGAAGGCGAACAGGGTGCCGGTGCTCAGCGCCAGGCCGCATTGGGACGTCAGCAGCTCGCGGATACGGGCACAGGGCAACAGCTGGTACTGAGAGAGATAGACGACATGGGCCTTGAGGCGTGGGCCATACTGGATCGGGCGCGTCACGCCTTCGGGAAACGGCGCCACGTAGCGCTGCCCCTGATCATCTTCGAGGACCTAGGCGTGATAATCGGTCACCACGGCCTGGATCAGGATGTCCTGCACCTGGCGCGTCTCGACGCCAACCGCGCGGTAGGAGCGCCCTCTGGGCAGGCGCCGGCGATCGACGTGCAGCCTCACGATCTCGTCAGGCTCGGCCACCGGCTCGAGCGTCTTGCCCTCATGCCCCGGCTGACCGCCCGGCTTGCGCCCACTTGAGGCACGTGAACGGCGCGGGCGATTAAGGTCCTGGGACGGTGGCTTGCTGCTGTTGCGGCTGCTGGTGGCCAGTCGGTCGGCCATGAGCTTGACCCGTAGCATCAGCACGTCGATGGCGGCACGCAGCGACGGGGAGACCGTGCGGTCTTCCTTTAGCTGCTGCCGGACCCGTTCCAGAGCCTTGTCGACGTCAATGTCGCTGATGGTCATGTCACCACAGTGTGCCGAGTGTTTGGACACACTATGCCAAAGGAAACAGGGGGTTGGCGAGACCCTCTTTGAAGCCACCTAAACAGATACCTGGATTTTTCAACGCTGCGTGCGCCAGCGAACAGTGAGTGTGTGCCGTAAGGTTCATCCTTAGGGTGAGCGTGGCAAAGGATATGCCTAAACAAGGAAGTTGCGCTGTGCGCTGCATTGGAAGCAGCGCCTATTTTTCTTCGTAGGCCGATTGTTCGACAGTAGCTCGTTCTTCGGCCCACGCCCCGATCCTGCCGCCGCCCCAACGGGTGCGCTAGGTCATCGTCGGCATCAATACAATGGCGTCCATGCTGGGCGCCTTCGCTTGTCTGTAAAGCCGATGTTTTTTCAACCAATTACGCGCGCATGCATTGTCCGCTTCCCTATCACGCGATGTAGGAAGCCGACAGAATCTCGGCATGTTGACAAATAATGACATGCCAGTATGGCAAGCGCCCTAAAACGGGTGCCCACTATCTGGCCAAACATGATGCTTGAGCTGTGCTGGTATTCTCGGTGTTCCTTTGGTTTGAATAGGCTGACTTTTTAGACTGACCCGTTGCTCATAGTACAGCGAGTACAGCGCTATAAAGCGCTTCTTGCTTTGCGAGTAGCATGTTGCCGATTGACTTTAGGATTCGCTGTTAATTGACCCAGTTGACCCTTTCCAGGGCGACGAACTCAACGGCTTCTAGGCATGGCCATGGCCCGCGTCGTCGGATCACGTCGGCCGTGGACAACCCAATTACCGTCTCGGCCAACGCATTATCGTGTAGCAATCGCCCACGCTTCCGGCAGAGGGCTCAATGCCGGTATCCTCCAATCGCTCCGTCTAGTAGATCGAGACTTATTGTTCGCCACGGCATCCAATGGGTTTTAATTAACGCAGCCCGAGAAAGGACAGCACCACGACGACGATCACGACCGCGCCGACGATCCACACAATATTGTTCATACACTATCCTTTTGTCCTGTTCGAAATGATATCGGCTGATCGCTGTGCGTCAGGCATTGATTAGATGATATGTCGCCAGGTAGACGACTTCTGTGCGTTGGCCGACATAGCGGGGCGGTGACAGTCTCGAGCCTCATGGCCTTGTCTGTGGCTGGCGTGTCAGGTGTCTTTCGGTGGGACTGATCCAGCCATTACGAGATGTGTAGCGCGAGAGGTATCTGAGACGCCTTAAATGAGGGGACGCTTGAAAAACAAACAACGGCAATCAAAAGGCGTCCTGTTTCCGGCCCAACGCGGGACTCACGTCACACTAACCCCCAGAAGTCAGCAATGTGGTGCGTGGAAGAGATATTCACCTCAAGCATGTAGTCGCCGCTCGAGCCGTAACAGTCTTTACCTTGCGTCTTCAGCGGTGTGCCGTGGTCCATTCCGGTAATGCTGTATTCTTCAATGAGTTCTCGACCCTCAGCATCACTCCAGACTCGACGGGGATAGCCATTAACGGTGTGCGTGCTGGATGGGCTTTCCTCAAGATCATGTAGCGCTCGCCACTGTCCGAGGATCGCATTGGCGTTCGAGGCATCAACCGTACGGTCAACGCTTCCGTGCCAGACCGACAGTGTTGGCCAAGGCCCCTCATGCGTTGAGGCATTCCGTAGCCGTGTTTCAAGCTGTTGCGCGGCCGGGGATCCGAAACCCTGCATTCGGAGTAGGGCCTCCGAGAGTGTGTCGGCACTGCCGTACGGCAAACCGGCGATAATGGCGCCGCCAGCAAAGATTTCCGGGTAGGTTGCAAGCATGACCGACGTCATGGCACCGCCAGCTGACAACCCTGTGATGAAGATACGCTGGCGGTCGATGCCATGATCGCTGACCACTTGTTCCACCATATGCAGAATGGAGAGTGGCTCGCCAGCGCCGCGATGGCTGTCGTCAGGCTCGAACCAATTGAAACCGAGCGTCATATTGTTCACGCGCTGCTGCTCGGGGAAAAGCAATGCAACGCCGTATCGGTCAGCAATGTCAGACCAGCCGGCACCCACGTCATACTCAGCTGCTGTCTGATCGCTACCATGCAGCACGACGACTAGCGGAGCACCTGCGGGCAAATCCTCCGGTATATAGATCTTGGCATTCAAGGCGCCCGGGTTTGCCCCGAATTCGTTCAGGTGTGTCAGACGGTCATTCTGGCCGTTGTTTCCGCCCGCATACAAGGCGCCTAGGTTTGACCCAAATTCTTTCAGGTCTGCCAGACGGTCATTCTGGCTGCTGCTTCCGCCCATATACGTACTGGGATCCATAAGATTCATCATTAACTCTCCTGATGCATGGTGCGGCTACCATTGACATTAATAGGCTGTTCCTACACCACGCTTTGAACGCCATGTTACTCGACCGATGGGGACGTCTCTGTGCGTTAGCGAGCATTAGACTTTCGTCGCTATCAGGCCTTCCGCCAGAAAGACCCTCAACGAGACAGTTTCACCTTTATTAGGCGTCGCCTGATGGTGGTAAAGCCACCACAATCAAGGGCAAGCAAATGACTGGTGTAGAGATAGGATGGATTATCTCTATCAGCAGCGGTCCGCTATTGTAGTGAACTTCATCTTGCCCGCCCTTGATGGATGCTAAGGCTGGGCGCCAGCGAAACGCCAAGGTACCGGGTGACGCCTAACCCCTAGTACTACAGCCGTAAATATAGCGCTGGCTATTCATGTATGACCATCTGGGCTTGCTGCTGCCGACAGTGGCATTGCCAAGCCCGGTACTGATGCTTTCGTCGCCAATCCGACCAGTGAAGCGCATGAGATAAGGTGTCTTGTCCTTGCCATAACCATCGCGCTATCAGCCGCCTGAGTTCGGGGAGTGTCCACTGAATTTTGTCGGGCAGGGGGTTTTTTTTGGTGATTTTCCTGCCGAATTGCCATCAGCAGGGCATGAGCTAACAGCGCCAAGGTGATGTGGCGATGCCAGCTTCCCCATCGCCTCACCTCATCGTCATCCAGGCCGCACTCCCCCTTGGCCGCCTGAAATCCTTGCTCTATTTTCCAGCGTTGACCCGCGACCCGAACCAGCGTCTCGATCGAGGCCCAGTCCCTGGGGGCATGGACCACATAATAGGCCAGCTCATCCGATGTTGAGCGATGGCGACGGATCAGGAGATAATGCCCCCAACGCCGTGCTTCTTCCGAGGGCTGTAGCCTCATGAGAGGCACCAAGGCCCAGTCGTACCCGCGTTCCCCTTTACTGCCCGAGCCGGCGGACAGCCTCTGCCATTCCTCCTCCGGGAGTGCCGCCGCGATCTCGTCGGCTCGCGTGTACTGGAAGCTCTTCCACCACAAGGGTTCGTTGCAGGCGACTTCTAGCACAAAGGGTTGCGCGCGATCCTCCAGCCAGAGACGCAGGCTGCGGTTGCCGCCATAGACGGTATCCCCCGTCACCCAGGAGGCGGGGATCCCTTGGTCAAGAGCGCGCGCCAACATCCGGCGGGCGAGCGCTGGCTTGCTGGCGAAGTCGATGTCATCGGGGATTCCGGCACGCCGGCAACGTTCCCGATCCTGGGTCCAGGATTTGGGCAAGTAAAGCGCGCGATCCAGGAAGGCATGCCCTGCCGGACTGGCGTAGAGAAGAAAGACCCCGATCTGACTATTTTCGATACGGCCGGCGGTACCACTATACTGGCGTTGCACACTGGCCAAGTGCTGACCTTTCTTGATAAAGCCGGTCTCGTCCAGAACCAGAACGCCGTCAGAAGACCCCAGCGTATCGATGACCCATTGGCGGAGAACATCGCGTGCCGCCTCCGCATCCCAGCGGTCATGATCCAGCAGGTACTGCACTCCATCCGGTGATGCATCCCCAGCCACTCGGCGAGGTGCCAGCCATTCTTTCGTTCGCACTGACTGAGCAGCCCCTTGAGGTAACATAACGCGCGATCGCGTGTTTCCGAACGGGGAAAGAGCGGGCCAAGTCGGCGGGCCAGGTCATCGAAGCGGATGATATGACGGTCTCTAGCGGCTGCATACCTCATCACCAAATGCTCGTGGATTCAGTGATATACAGTATAGATAAACAAAGTTACGGCTGTAGTACTAGTCTCATGCTCAAGGCTCCTGCCGTCCCTAACCCTGGTGCCGGGCGCCGATACCCTGGAAAATCTGACGAAGATCGACACTCGAACGCTCGCCGATGGCGTCAAAATTCTCATCCAGCCAGCGTGTGAC
>NZ_JAHCLU010000038.1 GCF_018448785.1 Halomonas jincaotanensis
CAACCACTTCGTCCGCCTGCACCGCCAAAAACGTCCCCCGTCCCTGGCAGCGGATGCGTATCCTACGATCTCTCCCGTACAGGCGCAAGACCTGTGCAAAGAAAAAGTTCAGGCAGCCCCGCTATCGCTTTCGGCAGCCGGCTTCGCCTTGCGCATCAGCGCCAATACGGGACCGGAGATCACATAGGCGCTGAACAACAGAAGCAGCATCACCGACGGCTCGATGGAGATCACCACAAAACCGAGCACGATCGCCAGCAATACCACGAAAGGCACCGGGCCCTTGAGGTCCAGATCTTTGAAGCTGTAATAGCGAATATTGCTGACCATCAGGATGCCGGCAGCGCCAACAATGAACAGCATCAGCAGTTTGAACGCGAAGGCGTCGGCATCGAAGCTATGAAATGTCCAGACACAAGCCGCTACCAAGGCCGCCGCGGAAGGGCTGGGCAGACCGATGAACCACTTCTTGTCGACACTGCCTATCTGCACGTTGAAACGCGCCAGGCGTAGTGCCGCGCAGGCAACGTAGAGAAAGGCCACCACCCATCCGGTCTTGCCGATATCTTGCAGAATCCAGGTGAAGGCGACCAGCGCGGGTGCCATGCCGAAAGAAATCATATCGGCCAAGCTGTCGTACTCGGCGCCGAAGGCACTCTGGGTATTGGTCATCCGCGCTACGCGGCCGTCCAGGCCGTCGAGCACCATGGCGATAAAGATCGCGACTGCCGCTGCCGTGAAGTCACCATTGATACCGGCCACCACCGCGAAGAAACCGGCAAACAGTGCCGAGGTGGTAAACAGGTTGGGCAGCAGGAAGATGCCCTTGCGCCGAACCTTCTTGCCACCCTCCATGGACTCTTCAATCACCTCCGTCTCGCGCAGAAAGGCCGTTGCCATGTCTTCGTCGTCGTGAGCTCGCTTGTCGTTTTCGGTCGAGGCCTGCTCGGCGTCGTGGCGGTGAGTCTCGTATTCGCCGTCGTTTGACTGCTGGGTCATCTGTGTCTTCCATTGCCGCTTGGGTATTGGCTCATTCTACACACAGAGCCAGCAGCCCACCGAGCCCTGAGTCCCACCTGATGCCAAACGTGAAGAGGCCGCGGATGTCCGCGCCCTCTTCATTTAACCCAACTGGCCACTTAACTCAACGCATCAATCAACCCGGCGGGTCGATCAACTCAGCCTGACACAACGGCTCAGTTCTTGCTCTTGTCGACCAGCTGATTAGCAGCGATCCACGGCATCATGCCCCGCAGCTTGGCGCCGACCTGCTCGATTTCGGATTCGGCGTTCAGGCGACGACGCGCATGCATCGACGGATAATTGGTGTTGCCCTCATTAATGAACATTTTGGCGTATTCACCGGTCTGGATGCGCTTCAGTGCATGACGCATCGCCTCGCGGGACTGCTCGTTGATCACCTCGGGGCCGGTGACGTATTCGCCATACTCCGCGTTGTTGGAGATGGAGTAGTTCATGTTGGCGATACCGCCTTCGTACATCAGATCGACGATGAGCTTGAGCTCGTGCAGACACTCGAAGTAGGCCATCTCCGGGGCATAGCCCGCTTCGGTGAGCGTCTCGAAACCAGCCTTGACCAGTTCCACGGCGCCGCCACAGAGCACGGCCTGCTCGCCGAAGAGGTCGGTCTCGGTTTCGTCCTGGAACGTCGTCTCGATGATGCCGCTACGTCCACCGCCAATGGCTGCGGCGTAGGAGAGAGCGAGTTCCTTGGCACTGCCCGAGGCGTCCTGTTGGATCGCGATCAGGTCCGGAACACCGCCGCCACGCACGAATTCGGAGCGCACGGTATGGCCCGGCGCCTTGGGCGCAATCATGATGACGTCCAGATCCTGACGCGGCACAACCTGGTTGTAATGGATGTTGAAACCGTGAGCGAAGGCCAGGGTTGCGCCCTGCGGCAGGTTCGGCTCGACCTGCTGCTCGTAGATTGCCTTCTGGTTTTCGTCCGGGGCCAGCAATATGACCACATCGGCGCTCTTGGAGGCGTCTTCCACCGAGGCGACCTTTAGGCCGGCGGCCTCGGCCTTGGCAGCAGATGAAGACCCCTTGCGCAGCGCGACGGTAACGTCGACGCCGGATTCCTTGAGGTTGTTGGCATGGGCGTGGCCCTGCGAACCATAACCCACTATGGTGACCTTCTTGCCCTGGATGAGGGAAAGATCGCAATCCTTATCGTAATAGACGCGCATGTCGTGCTCCTTGAAAGAAAACGGAAAGAAAAATCGGCGTTGTCAGGATTCGTCGAAACGTGGAACACCATAAGCCAGGCATCGCATTGCGTAAAACGCTATATTTGCAATGTCATATTGCAGATAGTGAAATGCACAACATGGATATGCGACCCCTCCGCCACTTTCTGGCGCTGGCTGACATGCTGCATTTCGGTCGCGCCAGCGATGCTTCCCATGTCAGTCCCTCGACCCTGTCGCGCTCGATCCGGCAACTTGAGGAGAACCTCGGCGCACCGCTGTTCGAGCGCGACAACCGCCATGTGGCCCTGACGCGACAGGGGCAGCTATTTCAACATTACGCCCGCGATGCGCTGGAACAGTGGGAAGCCATTCGTCATTCACTGATGAGCGAAGCCCGCGAACTGGCCGGCGAGATCAGCATCTACTGCTCGGTGACGGCCAGTTACAGCTTCCTTTATGCCTTGCTCAGCGAGTTTCGCCTGCGTCATCCCCGCATCGAGCTCAAGCTGCACACCGGCGACCCGGCCGAATCGGTGGGTCGAGTGTTGGCCGGTGAGGAAGACATGGCGATCACGCCACGGCCACGCACGATGCCCAACGGGCTCGCCTTCAAGCCGATGACCACCTCGCCGCTGGTGTTCATCGCACCCCGCGAAGACACTGCCTGGATGCCCAGCGCCCCGGAGACACCCAGTGCCGCTCAGTGGAAAGGCGTACCGATGATTCTCTCCGAGTCAGGCCTGGCTCGCGAGCACAGCGACACCTGGTTCAAGGCGCTCGGGGTCACCCCGCAGATCTACGCCCAAGTGGCCGGCAACGAGGCCATCGTCAGCATGGTGGGGCTGGGCTTCGGGATCGGCGTGGTGCCGAGGATCGTGCTCGACAACAGCCCGCTACGCGGCCGGGTGTCGATCCTCCCGGTCAAGCCAGAGCTACCCCATTACGATGTCGGATTGTGCGTGGCCAAGCGACGCCTGAAGAGCCCGCTAATCCGCGCGCTTTGGGCGGAGGTATAGAGAGGGCGCGCTTTGGGCGGAAGTATAAAGAGCGCCGTGGAAGGGAACGGAAGTGTGAACTGAAACCATCAGGCTCACGCGCACAAAAAAGCCGCCCCGAAAGGCGGCTTGGCTGTCGCGATAAACCTATCGAGCGCAGCAGTCAATCAAAGCGACAACACCTTGTCGCCGCGGGCAATCCCCGACACCCCGGTACGCGCCACCTCGAGGATCCCCACCGGCGCCATGGCCTGCAGGAAGGCATCGAGCTTGCCGGCATCGCCGGTGATCTGCACGGT
This sequence comes from Halomonas jincaotanensis, assembly GCF_018448785.1. GTDB lineage: Bacteria > Pseudomonadota > Gammaproteobacteria > Pseudomonadales > Halomonadaceae > Halomonas > Halomonas jincaotanensis. The sequence continues at coordinate 3,511 of NZ_JAHCLU010000038.1, forward strand.
ATAGAGGCTCGGCGAGACATCGACGATCTGCGCGCGGAAGATATCCACTGTGCGCTTGACCTCGTCGCGCGCCGCCCCCAGCGCCTTGACCTTGATCAGCATCAGCTCGCGCTCGATGTGATTGCCCTCGGTGAGGTCGACCAGCTTGACCACGTCGATCAGCTTGTTGAGGTGCTTAGTGATCTGCTCGATCACCCGGTCGTCGCCCACGGTGGTCACGGTCAGCCGCGACAGGCTCGGGTCCTCGGTGGGTGCCACGTTCAGCGTTTCGATGTTGAAGTTGCGCTGCGAGAACAGCCCCACCACGCGAGACAGGGCGCCCGGTTCGTTTTCCATCAGAATCGAGATGATATGGCGCATCAGGTCCGCTCCGTCTTGGAAAGCAGCATGTCACGCATGGCGCCCAGCGGCACCTGCATCGGATATACGTGCTCGTGCGGGTCGACGATGACGTCGAGGAACACCAGTTCGTTCGTGTCGGCAAAGGTACGCTCCAGTGCCGGCTCGAGCTCCTCGAGTGTTTCCACCCGCAGCGCGGTGAAGCCATACGCCTCGATCAATTTCTGGAAGTCGGGCAGCGACTCCATGTAGGAGTGCGCATGGCGCGACTTGTAGTTGAGGTCCTGCCACTGGCGCACCATGCCCAGCGAGGCGTTATTGATGTTGACGATCTTCACACCACCGCCGAACTGCTTGATGGTCGACAGCTCCTGCATCATCATCTGGAAACTGCCCTCGCCGGTCACGCAGATGACATCCTCGTCAGGGAAATTCTGCTTGATGCCCATGGCTGCCGGAAAACCGAAGCCCATGGTGCCGAGCCCTCCCGAGGTGATGAAGCGATTGGGTTTGTCGAACTTGTAGTACTGGGCCGCGAACATCTGGTGCTGGCCCACGTCGGTGGTCACGTACGCCTCGCCGCGAGTCACCCGACACAGTGCCTCTATCACCTCCTGGGGCTTGATCTTCTCGCCGGCCTGGGAGTGCTCGTAGAGCTTACCGACCCGCTCCTCACGCCAGCCGTCGATCTTCTGCCACCATTCGGCCAATCCCTCCGGATTGGCGATCTCCTTGCCCTGGACCATGCTGATCATCTCGTCGATCACGCTGGCCGCTGGCCCGACGATGGGCACGTCGGCACGCACGGTCTTGGACACCGAGCTGGGGTCGATGTCGACATGAATGATCTTGGCCGTGGGACAGAACTTGGAGGTGTTATTGGTCACGCGGTCGTCGAAACGCGCCCCAATGGCAATGATCAGGTCGGCGTGGTGCATGGCCATGTTTGACTCATAAGAGCCGTGCATGCCCAGCCATCCCAGGCACTGGCGATCACTCTGCGGATACGAGCCGATCCCCATCAGGGTAGTGGTGATCGGGTAGCCCAGCCGCTTGACCAGGTCGGTCAGCCCCTCGCTGGCCCGGCCGGTAACCACGCCGCCGCCGGTATAGAACACCGGCCGCTTGGCCTTGAGCATCAGCTCTACGGCCTTCTTGATCTGACCGGTATGCCCGCGCGTGACCGGGTTGTACGAGCGCATCTTGACCTTTTTCGGGTAGACGTACTCGTAGCGTTCGGTGGGCGCGGTCATGTCCTTGGGAATGTCAACCACCACCGGGCCAGGACGGCCGGTCGCCGCCAGGTGGTAAGCCTTTTTCAACACCTCCGGAATCTCGGAAGGATGGCGAATCGCGAAACTGTGTTTCACGATGGGCCGGGTCACACCGATGATGTCGGTTTCCTGGAAGGCATCGTCACCGATCAGATGGCTGGCAACCTGGCCACACAGCACCACCATGGGGATCGAGTCCATGTAAGCGGTGGCGATGCCGGTAACAGCGTTGGTGGCGCCGGGGCCTGAGGTGACCAGCACCGTGCCGGGCTTGCCCGACGCCCGGGCATAGCCGTCGGCGGCGTGTGTCGCGGCCTGTTCGTGGCGCACCAGTATATGCTTGACCTTGTCCTGCCGAAACAGCGCATCGTAGATGTGCAGCGCCGCCCCGCCGGGATAGCCATAGATGTATTCGACGCCCTCGTCTTGAAGGAAGCGGGCGATCATGTCCGCGCCGGAAAGCAATTCCACGTGTGTTTCTCCCCTGAAGGTCTCGAGTGCGATCCGCGTTCCAGTAGGGAACACGGGGTCGAGTGCGACGGTATGTCGCTGCCGGATACGCCGGCACCTGATGCCAAAGCCTGGCATTGGCCCGGTTGGGGCCTGCACTCTCATGCGCGGCAGATCACCGCGTCGGGGCGTTGGCCAGGTCGGGCGGTTAACCCGGGCCTGGTAGTCCTTGGGCGGGTAGAGGCCCTGCGGCCTACCCTTCGCGCGGTAATGGGGGATCGCCCGCTGAAACCCGCGCCCGCAATCAGGAACGCACAAGACTCCAATAGCCTCTACCCAGTGTCAACTGCGAATCCATGGAATCGACGTATCAACGCGCGTTTATCGTGCCTGACCGGCAGATCAGGTGCCATGCGCTTGAAAGACGGCGAGGGAGGTCTTCATAATAAATTAACCTAGATCAAGTCCAGCCGGAGGTGCGCGATGCAGGGTGCGATGCACAACACAGGGCCACTCCAGACGCTGGAAGCGCCCCACGCCGGCATGGCATGTTCTCCCGGGTTCGCCCTGGATGAAAAGGCGTGCGTCAAGCCACAGGCAAACCTCGTGGCTCCTCTCGTCGCACATGTCACGTTGCCGCCCAACCTGCTGTGGGGCGAGCTGTTTCATGCCATTCAGGAACGCCACATCTATACCGACAGCAAGATCTTCGTGGACCTGGTGCCGCGGGAATTGCCCGAAACCATTCTCAGCGAATATACCCGGCTCAAGGATCAGCCAAACTTCGACGATGCCGCACTGCATGCCTTCGTCGACGCTTATTTCCAGTCGGAAGTACCACCCGGCGAGGCTTATCGTGCCGCTTCTGGCTGCGATATCGAAGCCCATATCGATACGCTATGGACGGTGTTGACTCGTCACCCTCAGCCGGATGCACCGCTGCTGACATCACGCTTGCACCTGCGCTATCCCTACCTGATTCCCGGGGGGCGTTTCGACGAGATCTATTACTGGGACTCGTATTTCATCATGCTCGGGCTCGAGGAAAGCAACCGTCATGACCTGGCCTGCAACCTGGTGCACAACCTCGCCCATCTGATTCGTGAATACGGCCACGTGCCCAATGGCAACCGCACCTATTACCTGACGCGCTCGCAGCCACCGATGTTCTCGAGCATGGTTCAGCGCCTGGCCGAGCGGCACGATCGCGACGCCTATCGGCGTTTTCTGCCCGAACTGGAAAAGGAATATGCCTTCTGGATGGATGGTGAAGATACCCTGGCACGCGGCCAGGCCCATCGCCGGCTGGTCAGACTCGACGACGGCACGCTGCTCAACCGCTACTGGGATGACCTGTGCATACCGCGCCAGGAATCTCACCATGAAGACATGAGCACCGCCGCGGCCAGCCAGCGGCCGCATACGGATGTCTGGCGCAATCTGCGCGCTGCGACCGAGAGCGGCTGGGACTACTCGTCTCGCTGGCTGGCCGATAACGGCAACGATGACGACAAGGCGCTGCATACCATCCGCACGGTCGATATTCTTCCGGTGGACCTGAACACACTGCTGCACCATCTCGAGAAAACCCTGGCCCAGGCTCACCAGTCCAATGGCAACACCGAGCAGGCCCAGACCTATCGTGACCGGGCCCAGGCCCGCCACCAGGCAATCCAGCAGATCTTCTGGGACGCCGAGCGGGGGCACTTTGCCGACTACCTCTGGGCAGAGGGCACGCCGACCAGAAGCGTCAACGGCGCCATGGTCTTCCCGCTTTACTATGGCATCGCCACGCCCCACCAGGCCGAACAGGTCGCCCGGGTTCTCGAGCGTGACCTGCTCCAGCCCGGCGGGCTTGCCGCGACGACCCAGGAAAGCGGCCAGCAATGGGATGCCCCGAATGGCTGGGCACCGCTGCAGTGGGTGGCGATCAGCGGACTGCGCGACTATGTCGAGCTCGACCTGGCCCGCACCATCGCCGAGCGCTGGGTAACCACCAACCTGCAACGCTACACGCTGGAAAACAAGCTGCTCGAGAAGTACGACGTCTACACCAACAAGCACGCCGGCGGTGGGGAATATCCCGCCCAGGACGGCTTCGGCTGGACCAACGGCGTGCTACGCAAGCTGCTGACGCTTTACCCGCGGGATGACTGGGTCCCGAAACTTGCCTGACCCCGGGCGCCAGTCACCCGGACCGGAAAAATAGCCGAACCCGAGAAGACAAAAAGGGCCGCCGCACAAAAAGGCCCGCCGCAAGGCGGGCCAGACGGGAGCGCGGGAGACAAGGGTAAAACAAGCGAGTTACACGTTAAACATCAGATGCCCGTCTTCGGCGGTCACGTGGATCACATCGCCGGCGGCGAACTTGCCAGCCAGCAGATCCTGCGCCAGCGGGTTCTCGATGCGGCTCTGGATGGCCCGCTTGAGCGGCCGGGCACCGAACACCGGATCGAAGCCCACCACGGCGAGCTGGGCCAGTGCCTCCTCGCTGACCTCGAGGCCTAGATCATGCTCGGCCAGACGCTGACGCAGACGGTCGAGCTGGATGCCGGCAATCGCCTGAATCTGCTCTTGCCCCAGCGCGTGGAACACCACGACTTCATCGATGCGGTTGATCAGTTCGGGGCGGAAGTGATCGCCGACCACCGCCATCACCATCTCCTTCATCTGCTCATAGTCCGCATCGTCACCGCCCATGCGCTGGATGATGTCCGAGCCCATGTTCGAGGTCATCACGATCACGGTGTTGCGGAAGTCCACCGTGCGGCCCTGACCGTCGGTCAGGCGGCCATCCTCGAGCACCTGCAGGAGGATGTTGAAAACATCGGCATGGGCCTTCTCCACCTCATCGAGCAGCAGCACCGAGTAGGGCTTGCGGCGCACCGCCTCGGTCAGATAGCCACCCTCCTCGTAGCCGACGTAGCCCGGAGGCGCGCCGATCAGGCGCGCCACGGAGTGCTTCTCCATGAACTCGGACATGTCGATGCGCACCATCGCCTCCTCGGTATCGAAGAGGAAGTTGGCCAACGACTTGCAAAGCTCCGTCTTGCCCACGCCGGTGGGGCCGAGGAACAGGAAGGAGCCGTTGGGCCGGTTCGGATCGGCCAGGCCCGCACGCGAACGGCGCACGGCATTGGCCACGGCGGTCACCGCCTCGTGCTGACCAATCACCCGCTCGTGCAGCGCCTCCTCCATGCGCAGCAGCTTGTCGCGCTCGCCCTCGAGCATCTTGGCGACCGGAATACCCGTCCAGCGCGACACCACCTCGGCGATCTCCTCCTCGGTGACATTGGAGCGCAGCAATCTGTGCGTAGAGGTATCGGCTTCGGCCTCGCTGGACTCGGCGATCTTCTTCTCCAGCTCGGGGATCACCCCGTACTGCAGCTCCGACATACGGCCGAGATCACCCTGTCGGCGCGCCTGCTCCAGATCGATGCGGGCACGCTCGAGCTCCTCCTTGAACTGTCCCGCGCCCTGAATGCTGGCCTTCTCGGCCTTCCAGATCTCGTCGAGGTCGGCATACTCGCGTTCGAGTTCGCTGATCTGCTCTTCCAGCATTTCCAGGCGCTTGCGCGAGGCCTCGTCGCTCTCTTTCTTGAGGTGCTCGCGCTCCATCTTCAGCTGGATCAGCCGGCGATCGAGGCGGTCCATCGACTCGGGCTTGGAGTCGAGCTCCATGCGGATGCGCGACGACGCCTCGTCGATCAGGTCGATGGCCTTGTCGGGCAGTTGGCGGTCGGTGATGTAACGCGTCGAGAGCTTGGCCGCGGCGATGATCGCCCCGTCGGTGATGTCGACCTTGTGGTGCACCTCGTAGCGCTCCTTGAGGCCGCGCAGGATCGCCACCGTGTCCTCCTCGGAGGGCTCGTCGACCAGCACCTTCTGGAAGCGGCGCTCGAGGGCGGCGTCCTTCTCGATGTACTTGCGGTACTCGTCGAGGGTAGTGGCGCCCACGCAGTGCAGCTCACCCCGGGCCAGCGCCGGCTTGAGCATGTTGCCGGCGTCCATGGAGCCCTCGGCCTTCCCGGCGCCGACCATGGTGTGCAGCTCATCGATGAACAGAATCACCCGGCCCTCTTCCTGCGACAGCTCCTTGAGCACCGACTTGAGGCGCTCCTCGAACTCACCGCGGAACTTGGCCCCGGCCAGCAGCGCGCCCATGTCCAGCGACAGCACGCGCTTGTCCTTGAGCCCTTCCGGCACCTCGCCGTCGACGATACGCTGGGCCAGGCCCTCGACGATGGCAGTCTTGCCCACGCCGGGCTCGCCGATCAGCACCGGGTTGTTCTTGGTACGCCGCTGCAGCACCTGAATAGTGCGGCGGATCTCATCGTCGCGGCCGATCACCGGATCGATCTTGCCACTGGCCGCCCGCTCGTTGAGGTCAAGGGTGTACTTGTCCAGCGCCTCGCGCTGATCCTCGGCGTTGGGATCATCGACCTTCTCGCCGCCACGCACGCTGTCGACGGCGGTTTCCAGCGACTGGCGGGACACCCCGGCCTGCTTGAGCAGCTTGCTGACGGCATGGCCCATTTCCAGCGCGGCCAGTAGCACCAGCTCGCTGGCAATGTATTGATCGCCGCGCTTCTGGGCCTCGCGGTCGGTAAGGTTGAAGAGCTTGACCAGGTCGCGGGAGGGCTGCACCTCGCCGTCGAACTGGGCGACCTTGGGCAGGTCGTCGAGATGGCCCACCAGGCCATCGCGCAGCCGGGCAGGGTCACCGCCGGCTTTCTGCAGGAGTGCCCTGACGCCGGTGTCGGTGGCGTCCAGCAGCGCCAGCAGCAGGTGGCCCGGCTCGAGCTGGTTATGGCCGCGGCCCACGGCCAGCGACTGGGCATCGGCCACGGCGGTCTGCAGCTTGGCGGTAAACTTGTCGAATCGCATCGAAATTCCTCCATCGGGATGACGACGCGTTTGGACGCGCCGTGTTGACCCTAATATGTGTCTTGACAGTCTCAATGGAGTCAGGCGGGTCGGCTTTCAAGTCAGCCAACAGAGGAAGCGTGTGGCAAGTTGACATGGATCAACGGGAAGCCGGGTCAGCGCAGCCAGATCGCACTGGTCATCCTGCCCGTGCGGCCTTCGTCGCGACGGTGGGAATAGAAGCGTGACTCACAGGCGGTGCAGAAATGGCCACCACTGATATGCGAGATGCCCAGCCTTTCCAGGCGCAGGCGCGCCAGCCGGTAAAGGTCGGCCATGAAATGCCCGAGCCGATAGGGGCTGGGTTCGAAGGCATCGGCCGTCTCGGGGTGCACGCCGACAAAGGCGCAATGCACCTCGGGGCCGACCTCGAACTGGGCATTGGAGATCGCCGGCCCCAACCAGGCGTAAAGCTTTTCCGGCGGAGTGGCAAGCGCCGCTACCGTGGCTTCCAGCACGCCTCCTGCCAGGCCACGCCAGCCGGCATGGGCGAGCCCAACACGCTCGCCACGCCAATCGCAGAAGAACACCGGCAGGCAGTCGGCGGTGAGCACCACGCAGGCGTAGTCGCGGTCGAAGGCCACCGCAGCATCGGCCTCGGGCAACTGATCGGTATAACGTTGTTGCACCCGCGCACCGTGGACCTGTTTCAGCCACAGCAGCGGGCGTTCATCACGAAGTTCCTTCTTCAGCAGCCGACGACACAGGTCCACATGACAGGGATTGTCACCGACGTTGGCCGCCGCGTTGAACGCGGCGAACGCGTCCTGACTGGGGCCAGTCTCGCGCGTGGTCACGAAGGCGCCCACGGTTTCGGGAGCCGGCCAGTCGGGGAGAAGCAGCGTCGGGCGCAGGTCCAGGGCATCACTCATCAAGGGGTCCTCAACGCAAGGTCTCGTGATCGTCGCGGAGCATATCGAGCAGCACCAGCATGTCATCGGGCAGCGGCGCTCGACACATCAGTCTCTCACCGTAGGCGGGGTGCACGAAAGCCAGCTTGCGGGCATGCAGCGCCTGGCGCGGGAAGGCACGCAGCCCTTCCTTGAGTTCCTCGCTAGCCCCGGCAGGCAACTTGAGACGGCCGCCGTAGACCGGGTCGCCGATCAGCGGGTGGCGCAGATGCGCCATGTGCACGCGGATCTGATGGGTGCGCCCGGTCTCGAGGCGGCAGCGCACATGGGTATGCGCGCGGAAGCGCTCCACCACCCGATAGTGGGTCACCGCCGGCTTGCCGGAGGCGTTGATCGCCTGGCGCTTGCGATCGCGCGGATGGCGCCCGATAGGGGCGTCCAGCGTGCCGCCGGCGGTCATCGTCCCCAGCGCCACGGCGTCGTATTCGCGCGAGACGGTGCGCGCCTGGAGCTGTTCAACCAGCGCCGTCTGGGCGGCCAAGGTTCTGGCCACCACCATCAGCCCCGTGGTGTCCTTGTCGAGGCGGTGCACGATACCCGCCCGTGGCACGGTGGCAAGCTCGGGCGCATAGTGCAGCAAGGCATTGAGCAGCGTGCCATCGGGATTGCCGGCGGCCGGATGCACCACCAGCCCCGCCGACTTGTCGATCACCAGAACATGCTCGTCCTCGTAGACCACGGTCAGCGGAATATCCTGCGCCTCGAAACGGGTATCGTCTTCGATCTCGGCCTGTAGCCGAAGCGCCTCGCCACCATGGACCTTGTCCTTGGGCTTGCCGGGGCAAGCATCGACGGTCAGCGCACCGGACTTGATCCAGGCTTTCAGGCGCTCACGGGAGTAGTCGGCGAACAGTTCGGCGGCGGCCTGATCGAGTCGCATGCCGGCCATGGCGTCGGGAACGCGTTGCTGTGCTTCCAGGGTCTGGGACATGAAAGGAAAAAAGGCCCGTGTGCCGGTAGGAGAAAGGGGCAGCCGTGGAAGACTGCGTTTTGGCGCGAGGTGCTTTATAGTGAGCGGAATTTCGTCAGATTCTAACACGGTCAGCCTGGTTTTCTTGACACGAATTGCCTGACACGAATTGCTTGACACGAGGATCACGATGCGCGTTTTTACCATGCCCTCACGCCTTGCGGCCCTGCTTCTGGCCTCCACGCTGCTGGTAGGCTGTGCCAGCAATGGCAACCAGGAGCAGGATGAGGAAGAACCCGACGAGTTTGCCGGGGTTTCCGAAAGCGAGCTCTATGAAGAGGCCCGCGAGGACCTGGAGAGCGGCAGCTACACCAGCGCTATCACCCGGCTGGAAGCCCTCGACACCCGCTACCCGTTCGGGAATCGCGCCGAACAGGCCCAGCTGGAACTGATCTACGCCTATTACGAAACCGACGACTGGGAGGCCACCCGCGCCGCCGCCAGCCGCTTCATTCGTCTGCACCCGAGTCATCCTCAGGCCGACTACGCCCTCTACATGCGCGGCCTGGCTTCCTGGCAGGCCGGTCGCTTCAGCCTGGAGCGTCTGCGTCTGATCGATATCTCCAAGCGCGACCTCGGCGCCACCCGCGAGGCCTATAACGATTTTCGCGAGCTGATCCGCCTCTACCCCGACAGCGAATACGCCCCGGATGCCGAGCAGCGCCTCATCTACCTGCGCAATATCCTGGCGCGCCATGAGTTACACGTGGCCGACTTCTACCTGCGCAAGGGCGCCTACCTCGCCGCCGTGGAGCGCGGCCGCTGGGTCGTCGAGAACTACCCCCGCTCGGAGGCCACCTCCGACGCCCTGGCGGTGATGGTGGAAGGCTATCTGGGCCTCGAGATGCGCGACCGCGCCCGCGAGACCCTCGAGGTGCTGATCGATAACTCCCCGAACCACGAGCGACTGAACGGCCGCACCTTCCGCCCGCAGCATGTCAACGAAGACGCGCTGTCGGTCTGAGCCAGACCTGTCGACCCTCCCAGAAAGAAAAACCGGCGCTGCCACAAGCAGCGCCGGTTTTTTGTGCCCACACTCGCTGTAGGCACCTTTACCTAGCGTAAAAAAGGTATACTTTCTACTCATGGAAGTTTTTGAATTCGATCCCGACAAGAGCGAGGCAAATTGCCGAAAGCACGGTATCGACTTTGTCGATGCCCAACGCCTCTGGGAAGATCCGGATTTGCTGGAGATCCCGGCCAAGTCCTCTGACGAGCCTCGTTTCGTGGTAATTGGAAGGATTGACGGCAAACACTGGTCTGGAATCATCACCTACAGAGACAAACGAATTCGCCTGATTTCGGTCAGACGCTCACGCAGCCGCGAGGTAACCCTCTATGAAAGCCCGTGACCTCGATACACGCTTTGATGAAGGCGACGAGATCATCGATGAACTTGACCTAACGCAGGCCAAGCGTCCTCTCAGGAAGCAAAAGCGGGTCAACGTCGACTTCCCCAGTTGGATGCTCGACTCATTGGACCGAGAAGCCGCTCGTCTAGGCGTCACCCGCCAGTCGATCATCAAGATCTGGCTCGCCGAGCGCCTGGAACAGCACGGCTCACATTCGCCGTGACCCCTCCCCCTTGTGGTAGAACGCCACCGCTCGGAAGAGCGGTGGCGTTGCTTTTAGCTGGGCGCTCGGCGCTTGCAACTGGGCGCTGCCCGAAGGGCGCCTACTCCCCCGGCTTCCAGCCATTGACGATGGGATAGCGGCGGTCCCGACCAAACCCGCGCGGCGTGACCCGCACGCCGACCGGCGCCTGGCGTCGCTTGTACTCGCAGCGGTCGACCAGCTTGACCACCTTGTAGACGTCGTCGTTATCGAAGCCGGCCTCGATGATGGCCTCGGCGCTCATGTCGCCCTCGATGTAGCGCACCAGGATGGCATCGAGCACGTCGTAGTCGGGCAGCGAGTCGCTATCCTGCTGATCGGGGGCCAACTCGGCGGAGGGCGGCCGCTCGATGACCCGCTCGGGTATGGCCGGCGATTGGGTATTGCGCCAGCGCGCCAGGCGATACACCCAGGACTTGTACACGTCCTTTATGGCGTTGTAGCCGCCCACCATGTCGCCGTAAAGCGTGGCGTAGCCCACCGCCATCTCGCTCTTGTTGCCGGTGGTCAGCACCATCAGGCCTTTCTTGTTGGAGATCGCCATCAGCAGCACGCCACGACAGCGTGACTGCAGGTTCTCCTCGGTGGTATCGCGCTCGGTACCGGCGAAGCTCTCGGCCAGGGTGCTCATGAAGGCCTCGACCATCGGCTCGATGGGCATGATCTCGTAATCGACGCCGAGCAGGCGCGCCTGTTCGGCGGCGTCCTGGCGGGAGATATCCGCCGTGTAGTGGTACGGCATCATCACCGCATGCACCCGCTGTGGCCCCAGTGCGTCCACGGCGATCGCCAACGACAGCCCCGAGTCGATCCCGCCGGAAAGCCCCATCACCACGCCGTCGAAGCCGCTCTTGTTGACATAGTCGCGCAGGCCGGTGACCAGCGCGCAGTAGAGGTTCTCCTCCGGCTCGACCTCGGGGTCGGTCTCGCCGGGCTGCGGCACCCAGTGATCGTGTTCGCGCACGAACTGCACCGGCATCAACCCGACCGCCCAATGCGGCGCCTGCACCATCAATTCGCCCTGGGCATTCACGCAGGCCGAGCCACCGTCGAAGACAAGCTCGTCCTGTCCGCCGATCATGTTGACGTAGACCATCGGCAGCGACACCTCGGCGGCGCGCTCCTCGAGCAAGCGCAGCCGTTCGGCGGGCTTGTCCTGATGGAAGGGCGAGGCATTGAGGCTGACCAGTATCTGCGCCCCGGAATCCTTGGCCGCCGTGACCGGCGCGCCGTTCCAGAGATCCTCGCAGATCAGGATGCCGATGCGGGCCCCGTGATGATCGATCACCAGAGGCTGAGTGCCCGGCGCAAAATAGCGCTGCTCGTCGAAGACCTGATAGTTGGGCAGCGCCTGCTTGGCGTATTCCCCCAGCCATTCACCGTTGTAGAGCACCCCGGCGAGGTTCCAGTTTCGCCCCTCGCGGCGACCGGGGTAGCCGACGATCACCATCACCTCGCGCGCCACCTTCTCGGCCATGCGGGTGCGTGCGTGGCGCAGACGGGTTTCCATCGAGGCACGCAGCAACAGATCCTCCGGCGGATAGCCGGTCAGGAAGAGTTCGGGCAGCACGACGATATCGGCGCCGTGCTCGATACGCGCCTCGCGCACCGCCTCGATGGCGGTTTCGGCGTTGCCGGGAATATCCCCGACCAGCGGGTCCAGCTGAGCCATTACCAGCGTCAGGTCTTGCATGGGCTTGGAAATCTCTCGAGAATCGACGGTGTTCCGTCATTGTCCCGCAAGGACAGCCGAGTGGCAAAGCCAGCCACCCCACCAGGGAGGCGTCAAAAGGATGAACCTGTTGCTGATTCGCATCATTATCTTCGCCGTGCTGTTCTTCGCCGGCCTCAAGCTCTACCGCATGTACCGGGAATGGAAGCTTAACCGCGACAACCTGGTCGAAAGTGACGCCAATCAAGCCAACGACAAGATGGTGCTGTGCACCTGGTGCAAGGTGCACGTTCCCGAACCAGACGCCCTGCGCGAAAAGGGCGATTGGTTCTGCTGCAGTGCACATCGCGACAAGTATCTCGAGGAACAGAAGAGCGACTAGCGCCAAGCGCCAAGCGCCAAGCGCCAAGCGCCAAGCGCCAAGCGCCAAGCGCCAAGCGCCAAGCTGAATTATCGTCAGCGATCCTGGCGCAGCGTCAACTCTCTCCCTACTGCGCCTGCCATTGATCCGACAAGGCATAGGGCCTGGGGTCGACGATCGGCTCACGCTCGAGCAACTGATCGACCAGCAGCCGTGTCGATGCCGGGGCCAGCACCAGGCCATTGCGGTAGTGGCCGGCATTCACATGCAGGTTATCCACCCCCGGTACGCTGCCGATGAAGGGCACGCCATCCGGCGAGCCCGGTCGCAGCCCCGCCCAGTGATGCTCGACCTCGCACTCGGCCAGCGTCGGAATGATCTTCACCGCGCTCTCCCATAGCGATTCGCGCGCCTCGTGCGAAAGCGATTTATCGAAGCCCGTCTCCTCCAGGGTCGAGCCGGCCAGCACCCGCCCATCGGCACGGGGAATCACGTAGCGGCCATCCATCAGCACCACTCTGCGCACCCGGCTCGGCGGCGCCTTGAACAGGATCATCTGCCCCTTCACCGGCCGCACCGGCAGCCGCACGCCGACGCGCTCGAGCAGGCCCGCCGCCCAGGCACCGCCGCAGACGATCACCTGATCGCCTGACACCTCACCGCTGGCCGTTTCCACCGCTTCGATATGCTGACCTTGGCAGCGAAAGCCGGTTACCTCGCATCCTTCATGGATACTCACCTTCGCCATGCTGCCCAGGCGCTTGTATAACGCCCGCACCAGGCGCGGGTTGCGAAGGCTGCCGAGGGTGGGCATCCACAGCGCGTCCGTTACTCCCGGTGCGATATTCGGTTCCTTGGCGTAAACGAAGTCGGCATCGACGCGCTCGAGGGGCTTGCCGACCTTGCGCGCCCAGGCCATGGCATTTGCCTCGTCATCCACGCGCAGATAGAGCAAGCCGCGCTGGCGATACTCGGGGTCGATGCCGGTCTCTTCCAGCAAGCGCAAGGAAAGCTCGGGATAGAAGCCCTCGGACCAGGTCGAGAGCCGGGATATCGGTTCGCTGTAGCGCCAGGGGTACAGCGGCGAGACGATGCCGCCCCCCGCCCAGGAGGCCTCGCGGCCACACTCGCCACGCTCCAGCAGCGTCACCGAATAGCCGGCGTCGGCCAGCTGCAGCGTCGTCATCAAGCCGATGACGCCGCCGCCGATAACCACAAAATCACTCACAGGCAGTGTCCGAGAAAGCTTACATAAGAACTTATTGTATTAGATAAATTGATAGGAGGCCCTGCTGCAAGAGCGGGAAAACGAGCCTTTTTGGAAGCCTGCATGCGCAATGCCATTCTACCATCAGATACTGCATACCCTACCGGGGCGCCTGTACGATTGGCAAAGCGCCGCCAGGGGGGACTGACCCTGATCGAACTCATCGTGACGATTGCCGTGCTGGTGATCTCAACCACCTGGGCCATCCCAAGCTATCAGCAGCTCACCGCACGGAGTGAAGTAGCCACGACAGTACTGAAGTTGAAAACGGCATTATGTCAACGCCAATGAAGGCTGTCCGGATTTCATCACTTTAGATTGTCCGTTTTTTATCAGTGCTCTTTCATCGGAAC
>NZ_JAHCLU010000039.1 GCF_018448785.1 Halomonas jincaotanensis
CATCAAGAAGCTCAGGGAACAACGTGGCTTGAGACCGGGACTCACCTGCAACGAAGCGCTTCATCGGCACCTCCACGAGCTGTCACGGGTAGAGTATAGCGGTAGCCACGTTTTCACACAGCCTCGGCCAGAAGCGGCCTTTGAGAGCCTACTAACGTCAGCGTAATGGGCCGGTCTGGAGCGATACGGAAAACTGGTCTCGTTGACGCATTGGTTGTGTGCTTTTGCTCCACTTTGTCAGTACCTTTTCGAAAGGTCCTTCGTACTGAAGCGAGTTGGTGTCCCGTTGCCCCCCCTTGCTAAGCCTTATTTTCTCTGGGCCGTGCATGAACCGCCGCAGTAGCACTTTGCCCGCCAAAAAATACGTTGTTGTCTTCGTCACTCGGTGCTTCAGGCCAGTACGGACCTTCTACCCGTTTCAAATTTATTGGGATCTCAATTTCGCAATCTAACTCAGCATCACGATACCTAGACAGGATTGGAAGTCCGGCGTATTCGGGCGTTGTGCTGCACAGATAAGATACGGGATAATATTTGAGCACTTGGAATACAGCAGGCTCATTGAATGTTCCTCTAGGAACAAACATGCCGAAATCTCTGATAGTTACCGATGTAGCGTAAGGATAAATCCAATAGAAAATGTGAATGTCATCAGGAAGCGGCATGTTAGGATCTAGCACATATTCTCTTGCCCCCTGATCAAAAGCGGTATCTTCTATTTCAACCTTGGCGGACACAATGTGCCCGAGCAAAGCCTTCATTAACCTTTGCGGCTTAACTTTATGGGAAAGCTCTTCAGGAAGCGCGATGCCCGATTTTAGATAACGCCCAACAGACGTAGCAAAATCGTTAATGGTGGGATCATACTCACGCCCTAGAAGTGAGTTGCATTCTCTGCAAATGGTCCGATATTTGACCCCATTTTGCGATTCCCTCAACTTGGGCTTCTCACGGTCTCCGGCCATAATCTCGAAAACCGTTTCCATTTCAACCGGACCAAGATCTATCCCGCCTTTCGGTGGAACATGGTCCCAAGAGAGCGCCTTTTCCTCTCGACAGAGATTGCATAGAGACTTTTTCTCGCGCTTAGATTTCGCGTAATGCACAAATTTTCTCCCTGAGGCTTAACCCCTTCGTTAGGCTGACCCTTTTCACCATACAGTCAGGAAACGGCGAAGCAGTGCTTCTTGATCTGAACAACGACCTTATTGACTTCATCTCGAAAGCACTCGAACGGTGGCAAATCCTCGTAGCCATGTGCCCACCGGCGGAAATCGAAATACTCAAATGTCTTTCCCTTGTAATATTTATTGGCACTAACTATATGATTCTCGAACCCTGGAGAGCGGAAGTCGATCGCCTCCAGAATGCCGTAAAGCTGTGCCTTCCGCCACAGCTTTACGAGATCATGACGGTACTTCTTCTTCAGGCTATCCAGTGACTCGCCTTTGGTCAGAAGGAACGCTTTCAAGGCAAGTTCAAGTGCGCGGCAGAAGAGGTAGTACGGAACCGGCGTAAACGTAGTGTTTCCTCGAGCGCGAGACTGGTCTGGGATGGATAATCCGGCCAGCAAGAACTCGTCGGCGTACAAAGCAAAGCCGACGGGCTTCATGTGAACAGTCGCGGTGCCCACTTGGGCTACAACACCTTCATCGCTAAGACGCTCAGCCATCTTTTCGGACCATCCAAGTACCTCGCGGCCTAACGCCTGCGCTCAACCGCCGGTTTGGAGCGGCATCGGAAACCGGTCGGCTGGAGCGCCTGGTTAGCAGCTCTAAGATTGGGATATTGCAAAATCTCATAAAATTAATTCTTTCCTGTATCAAGCAATCGAACGTTATTTGAAACAGTTTCCACGACTGACTTCAATTCAGATGTCAATGGTTCAGCCCTAGGCAAAACTAATCCGTGCACGCGGACCGGATAGCGCAAATGGTACGGGGTGTCATGAAGCTGGTTTAGCGTCACACACCAGTCCGGCGGTGAGACAGGAACGCCAAGTCCTTTTGAAACAGCCTCTTGCCACAACACTTCTAAATTGTGTCGCCGACACTTTTTCTTTAGGTCAGCCTCCGATACTCCACTATTGGAAAGGTAGGCTTTCAGCGCACACTCTAAAACTTGAGCAGCTAAAAAAGCTCTTGAAGGGGCAACATCTTTTTCAATTCCCGACAAAGCGAGCACACCGTGCAGAAGCCCTTCGGCACTAGCCATGTACGCTTTTGATGTGACGATTTGTCCTATTCGTGCCTCGCCCGCCTGCATGTTTCCACTACAAGTGACTATTTGTTTGGCCATCTTTTTCTACCATATGGATTTATCTGCTAACACAGATGAACATGCCAGCTGCACTTGCCAAGGCTTCCGCTTTGGGTCGATAGCCGTCTTTAGCCGCACGGAATACCACCTTCTTTTTTTAATACAGTATAGCTTATATAGCGACCAAACTATTGTCACTTTTTCTTATAGCTTTATCCTCAGTAGCTCCTCCCACCGCGTCGTATATCTTGGCGTCCTTCTCTCACAGCGTAGCGCCCAGGCGTTGTTTTTGCGCGGCAGGCCAAGCCGTACAGCATCTCTTCCCAGCTCGCGGTTGAGCTTGTCGACGGTGGCCATCAGCCGTTGGCTGCGTTGCCGGTCGGCCTCGCTTTGCAGGGTGTCATCGAGCGAGAGCTGCCGATGGGTGTCGGCGGTGAGGTCGAGCAACATCACGCCGACCTTCTGGTAACGGTAGCCCTTGAGGAAGATGGCCTCGAGGCCGCGATTAGCGGCGTGGGCGAGGTCGCGGGTGTCGTCGCTGGGCCGCGCCAGGGGCACGACGACGCTCTTACGATATTGCGGCTGGTCGAGTTGGAAGGGGTTGGTGCGCACGAACACCATCACGGCGCTGGTCATGCTGCCCTGGCGGCGCAGCTTCTCCCCGGCCCTGGCGACGTGTTGTCGGATGGCCTCACGCAACTCGGCGGGATCGGAGGTCAGGCGCCCGAAGCTGCGCGATACCATGATCTGCTGCTTGGCGGCGGTCATGTCATCCAGCTCGATGGCGGGACGCCCGCGCAGCTCCCAAATGATCCTCTCTAGTACCACCGAAAAAGCGCGGCGCATGCGCTTGGGGTCGGCTTCGCGCAGCTGCCAGGCGGTGTCGATGCCTATCAACGCCAGGCGCTCGCCGGTACGGCGAGCCACGCCCCACAGCTCGGTGACAGGCAGCTGCCGCAGCAGCGCGCGGGTCGCGGGACCCTCGGCGTCGAGCCGGCAGACGCCTTCGTAAACGGAAATCTTCTTGGCGGCATGGTTGGCGACCTTGGCGAGTACTCGCGTGGGAGCGAAGCCGACCGAGACCGGGATGCCGGTCCACTGCTGGACGGTTTGGCGCAGGCGCTGGCCGCGTGCTTCCAGCGTCGCCGGGTCGAAGCCCTGGAAACCCACGAAGCTTTCGTCGATGGAGTAGACCTCGACGTGCGGGGAGAACTCGGCGAGCGTGCGGGTAACCCGCTGGCTCATGTCACCGTAAAGGGCGTAATTGCTGGAAAGCAGCACGGCCTGGCGGCGAATAGTCGGCGGCAGCAGGTGCATGGCCTCGCCCATTTTCACCCCCAGCGCCTTGAGTTCGTTGGAGCGCGCGACCACGCAGCCGTCGTTGTTGGAAAGCACCCCGACCGGCAGGCCTTCCAGGCGCGGATTGAAGACGCGCTCACAGCTGACATAAAAGTTGTTGCAGTCGACCAGGGCGATCATGATTGTCCGCCGGGCAAAGTACGCACCACATGCGTGACTACCCCCCACACCTGCGTTTCGCGACCGTCGAGCGGGATGGGCTGGAAGGCGGGACTGCGCGCATTCAAGTAAGTGCGTTGCCCGACCCGTTCCAGTCGCTTGACGGTCAAGTCGCCGTCCACTGCGATCACGATCACCCGCCCCGGCAGTGGCTCCAGGCTGCGATCGACCACCATCAGGTCGCCGTGGTGGATGCCATCCTCGTGCATCGAGTCGCCCTCGGCGCGCACAAAAAAAGTCGAGGCCGGTCGCTTGACCACATGGGCGTGCAGGTCGATGTCGCGGTCGAGGTGATCGTCGGCGGGGCTGGGAAACCCCGCTCGGACACCACTGCCGAGGAGGGGTTGGGTGACGCCGCCGGCGGTGGACGCGGCGTGGCCGACAACGTCGGCGGTGGTGCCAGAGATCCAAGACATAGCATGCACTCCCTCTAAACTGGATATATATCCAGTATCAGAGTCGACGCCGTATCCTGCAAGCCGAATTCCACACGCCGATTCAACCGCCGCACAGCAGACCGCTATCGCGGATGTCGTCGAGACGCCCCCCACCGATGCCGTTGATGGCCGTAAGGTCACTAGCGGCGGTCCAAGGGCGCCCTTCCACGATCGCCTCCGCCCGGGCGGGGCCGACATGCGGCAGATCATCAAGTCGCGAGGGTGTGTCGGTATTGAGGTCGATGCAGTCCGGGGTGATAGTGTCGACCGTCACACCACCGCCGTCGGCGTGCTCCGGCGCAAGGCGAGCACCGTTGATACCCAGGTAGACCGGTAAGTGATCCGAGATGTGGTCGCGTGCCTCGAAGTGATTCAACGCCAGCAGCTCCGGAAAGCGCAGGATGCCACGATCGCTCACTTCGAGGCGGCCAGCTTCGTACCAGAGGTTGTCGTAGAGATTGGCATACTCACCGGCCGTGGTGGACAGCGTGGAGCGACCCTCGGTGATGGCCGGCTGGGCACCGAGTGCGCGCAGCGGTGCCCAGCCGTCGTGATCCGGGGCGAGGTTGAAATCGCCGAGCAGCAAACGTGGCGTACCTGAGGCAATCTCCTCCAGCCACTGCCAATAATCGGCCAGCGCCTCGATCTCCGGCAGTCGGTCGCCGACGCTGTCGCCGTAGACGACGTGTACCGTCGCGGTCGTGAATAGGTCACCGGTCTCCACGTCCCGAAACCGCGCCGCATAGGGCTCGCGGCTGAAGATGTCGCCGTGGTCCAGGAACACTACCGCGCTATCGGCGTAGGCGACCTCGCTCTCCCGCCACAGGAACGCATAGTGCTCGGTATACGAGGAATGGCCCAGTTCGTGGCTGGCCATGGACGACCACGCCTCGCCAGAGAGAGCTTCGACTTCCTGTTCCAGCCGTGCCAGCGCCGAGGTATCCATTAATTCTTGGATGGCCAGCAGATCGAAGTGGTTGGCCACGTGGGCTACTTCGGGGAAGGCTTTATCGTTTTGCCAACCGAGGTGCTTGATGTTCCAGCTGCCGATGAGGACATCGGCAGGGGCAGCCAGCGGTGTCATGACAACCAGCGTCAGAAGCCATGGTGTGCGCATCTTGTCTCCACACAAAAGCCGCCATGGTGGCGATCGCGTTCAGGAAGATCAATCTATTCCGACAGCACGGATGGGTAAACGCTAACAAGGTGGAGAGCGCGGGAGTGACATGACGACGGGTGCCTGGCTACGTCGGGCCGGCCCAGCCTGACCTGCGCTGTTCGAACCCTACGCCGCACTGGACGACGCGATAGAGTGAGCTTCTCAACGTCAAAGCGCGATGGGAATGGGAGAGCCCGTTAGAAATGAGGAAGCCCAACCTTCACAGGTTGGGCTTTTACCTTTTCTTCCGTGTTTGCTCACCACGAACATCCTGTCCGTGCGTCCTTGTGTGCAGTGAGCCTCCGTGCTCGGTCTTCCCTGGTGAGCCCTCCCTGGCTCTATGACTCCACTGTACGCCCCTTGCAGCAACTCAACGATGATCCATGTTAACTAATACAGTGTGATATTACTGATAGAGAGCAGGGGGCGTTGCCCATGAAAAAAGGTTACGCCGGGTTGATCAGTGCCGCGTTCGAGTCATTCCCTGGCGGGTTAACGCGCGTGCTGACCGCCCAGTGCGTTATCAATTCGGCATCCAGGTGATGCACCACATTGCGTATCGTTTCGCGTTCAGTCAGGTCAGGATCGAGCCATGGCGCGAGGCTATCTGCATCCAATAACAGCGGCATGCGCGAGTGAATCTCCTTAGCCGTCCCGCGTGCAGGCTCGGTGATGATCGCGCAACCCGGCGTGCCGTCTGCACGCTGGGCCCAGATCCCCGCCAGCCAGATCGGTTCACCATCGGTACGTGTGAGAAAATGCGGCTGTTTCTTGCCATCGACTGGCAACCACTCATACCACCCGTCGGCCGGAATTAGGCAACGATGTTGGCGGAAGGCCCCCTTGAAGTAGTTGGAAGTGGCGACTTTCTCGACAGTGGCGTTGATCGACTGTGGCGCCTCCCCCTTCCCCTTCCCTTTCGCCCAGTGTGGCCGATAGCCCCACCACAGCTTGTCCATCACCAGAGGCGCCTCGTCATCGGCACGGCGAACCGCCGTAACGAAGGTACCCGGCGCCACGTTGTAGCGCGGCGTCACCTTCCCGGCTTCCAGCGGCAAGCGCAGAGACTCAGAGAGCTTGGGGTAAGGACTATAGAGAGCGAAGCGGCCGCACATGCTATTGATCTCGAATCATAGATCAACCAAGAGTGGTCGCTATCCCGCATCGCCGCAAGGATGGAAAAGCAGCGAAGCATCAGGCTGATATGGTTGCCACAAGACGAGTGGCAATAACCGCTTCTGGCCTGGAAGCAAAAAACTACAATGCCTTGGTATTGAACTGCACACTGACAATTGTATACAACAACCACAAGATCCTCGGTACCAAGGGATTGATCCAGGCGATGCGGGCATAGCGTGTTTGCCGCTCTTTAATAGCGCCTGTAGAGGCCTGTGAAGCTTGCCAGGGGAAATTCCCCGGGAAGCGCTTTGATTAACCTCGTATCTGGCGATGATCGAAATGCTCTGGGAAGGCTTGATGGCTGCTGAGCGTCGCCTGTCAGACGGATACGGGAATTGGCAACTATTTTTTGGGTTTTCACACAGCCTCGGCCAGAAGGAGACATTGAGAGTTGCGGAAATAACGCTTAACTAATCGGTGCGAGATCACGAGCGTCCGCTTGACTTACTTTTTATTGCGCTCCAGTTCTACTGCTGCCTCGCGCATCCACTCCTCCCGCTCCTTCTCCTCTCTCTCACGATCATCGCTTTCATAGCTATCCACTTTAATTCGCTTGAAGCCCGTCGTAATATGATGAAGGTCTTTCTGGATCATCTCCATACTTTTTGCAATAGAGTAAAGGTTAGGCTTACCAAGCTGGTAACGACCACGTAACTCTGCCATATCGACAACTATCTCTTCCTCATACTTCTTTCCTGTAACGCTCTCGTACGCCACTTTAAAAGATAGAGCAGAGCTAACCTTAGCCTCGAAATTTTTGTTCGTCTGAGTGTGCCCAGAGAACCGGAATTGACCCGGGCCGAAATATCTAAGACCTGTCTTGAAGAAGTTCGGCGAGAGGAATTCTTCTAGAAGACTTTCACCAATCTCGTCACCGTCAATCACTGATGGTTCAAACTTAACGTTTTTAGCCGGCCCCTCGCCGATGTTTCGAACACACAACCGAACTATATTCACCGAAAAATCAAGCACGTCAACGGTAATTTCTATACGGGGCTCGGTTTGTACTTGCCGAAGCTTCCTAGTTTCAGAAACCAATATAGCCGTAAGGGCGGCATAAACCATCGTTGCCAATGTGACAACCCCTGTGAAGACGACTGTCAGCGCACCCGAGTTTTGATTGAGGAAGGCAATCAAGTTTTCCATCTAGCTATCCTTTATCGCGATGACGCAGAGCTAAGCCGCAGGGTCTGGAGCACGCGGAAGAGCTTGTCCGCTTGAGCGCCACGTTAGATTTTTATTGATGCCACCGAGGCTGATCGCCTCACTTAAGCCCATAGTACTTGAGCGCAGCCTCACTTAAAACTTTGGTCGCAACCATGACCCCCATACCCCACGCCCCGCCCGCTGGCTTCTTCAGATTCGCGCCTAACCAGGACTTCATCCTCTCGTCAAATGGCTCCTCGAAACTACGCTCTGTCTGAAAAATAGATCCGCAGACAGCGTTCGATGCAGGCCAGCGTGACCATGGCGCGGTAACTTTTTGCCAGCTTGTCGTAGCGAGTACAGCGTCGCCGCTTTTCCTTCAGCCAGCCAAACAGACGCTCTATCACATTGCGACGCCGATAACGCGGGCGCTCGAACAGGCGTGGTAGTCCTAGCCTGGGGCGGCGGTGCATCTGTCGGTGCCGGATCGTCGGTCGTATTCCGTACCGGTCGCAGTAGCGACGCAATCGATCACTATCGTAACCTCGGTCGGCCAGCAGATGGCGGCAGCGTTTGCGGGCCGTCCCGTATGACCTGGCAAGCGGATCTGCTCCATGACAGGCACGAAATAGCGTGAATCGGCATGCTGACCAGGCGATAGCAGGAAGCTCAGGGGCACGCCATTAGTATCGCAAACCAGGTGGATCTTGGTGGTCAGGCCGCCTCGGCTTCGCCCAAGGGCATGGTCTAATGGTTCCTCAGAGCCCCCTTTTTACCGCCACCAGCGGCAGAGCGAGTCGCTCGGATCGAGGTGGAATCGGCCATCCAGGTATCGAGGTCCATATAGCCATCTTTCCGAAGCTTCAGGTGAAGGCGTGACAGGATACGTTCGAGTGTGCCGTCATCTCGTCACTGACGAAAGCGCTGATAGACCGTTTTCCACGGGCCGAAACGCTCGGGCAGATCCCGCCATTTGGCACCGGAACAGAGGATCCAGAAGATGCCGTTGAGCATCTGGCGGTCATCTCGTTGAGGGCGCCCCATGTCCTGCGGTGGGGAAACGATATCCTCGATCATGTGCCAGCGCTCGTCGGAAAGTTCGTAACGTCCTGTCATACGCACCTCCCCTGTCATGACAGGAGGTAGTGTAGCAATCAGGACTTTTCAGACAGAACGTCGCTTCTTGGTGTCACCCCGCATGACGGCGATACCGCACCGGGATGTCGAATCGTTCTTCTCTTCGTCCAGGTATTTCCCCAAGCCTGTATCGCCGTATACCCGCTTGTCGTCATCCCGGACCAGATGGCCGACCATGGAGACATCAGCGACGTTGGCCGAGGTGGCGGCGACACTGTGGGTCAGCCCGGTGACCGAATCGACGCCGATATGGGCCTTCATCCCGAAGAACCATTGATTCCCTTTCTTGGTCTGCTTCATCTCCGGATCGCGCTGCCTGGCATGGTTCTTGGTGGAGGGGGCGGCCGACACGATGGTGGCGTCGACGATGGTGCCCTCACGCATGAACAGACCCTGCTCCGTCAGGCTGGCGTTCATCTCCGCGAAGATACGCTGCGTCAGGGCATGCTTCTCCAGCCGGTGGCGGAACCGTAGCAGCGTCGTGGCATCGGGCACGCTTTCAAGAGCGAGATCGATACCGATGAAATCGCGCATGGCCTGGCTGTCGTAGATGGCATTCTCAATGCTCCTTGTCGACGAATGTGCACTACCGATGTAGGTAGTAGATCTGCAAGGATGAGTACCACGCCGATGGGCAGCCGATTCCGCTTTCCCACCGATTTCATGGAGTAGTTCGGCGACAGCGCGACCATCAGTCGGGTCATGGCGCCAGGAAATCCATCTGGTCCATGAACCACTCCCAGCGGTTGAACTCCTTCTTGTCATGTGCCAACTATGTTGACAGATAGGGCGGTGGCCAGATCATCGGGCAGTCGGTCGAGGATGAAATGGCCCTGGGTGAGATGTTCGAGAACCGGCTGGACCCAGCTGAGGTGGAAGAGGCGCGCGCTGAAGCTGTGGCCCTGGTCGAGTCGAGTGAATGGTGAGCTTGCCCTGGCAAGCCCAAGGAGTCGGCTAGATATGGGCTGTAATGCATGGAACCATCCCCTTGATTGCACTTGTGGATGGGGCGGTGATGGGCATCTAGGAAAAGGTGGCGGGGGTAGTTTTAAAGATAAACATTCGAGTTATCAGGCAAGAACTGAATCTATTGTCGCTAAAGATAGTAGCTGTCGTCCTAGTCGCTGCCCACGTTGCGGTGGGTTTGTGTTTTTTATAAGACACAATGGAGGTTCAGTCTGGTTGGATCCACCGCTTTCACCTCCGTGGTACGAACATCCTTGCTTTGCGGATAGCACTGGCAATAGGCCTGGGAGCTTAGGAGCTAAAAGAAAAAGGAATAATATTTCAAAGCTATCGTCGCTTGGTGTAGTGACTCAGTGTGAGTATTCTGGCTATTATCATTCGACAAAGCTTTCCATGGAGGCCGAAGATAAGATTATTGTATTCGAGTGTAGGGGTGACGCGAGAAACCTTAACGGTCAGCTATGTGTTCAAGATCCACACGAGAGAGAGGCGTGGGATTTCTATGATCCTACAAAAAAATACAATTGCATTGGGTTCGAAAAGGTGCTTGACGGCCCAAGAGAGGTAAGGAAAGAAAATAAGGAAAGACCAGTTAAAACCAGTAGAACCGCCACCAAAAGTTCTTTGGCTAAATGCAGGATTTGTGGGGCAGATCTAAGGCCATCCCAGGCGAGGCTCGCCAAACATTACAGAGAGGTTCACAATTGTTTAGTGGTAGCTTGTGAGGGTAGAATCACAGGAGTTTTAATGCTAGATAAGGAGATTAATGAGTGATTATGATTTTGGGGAGGCCGATTACCTTGATTACGAACCCCCAGATCCTGATAGAGAAATTACAGACTAGGAATTCTGGGATTCGTTTGATGAGCCGGACTACGGCTACCTGACAACACGCCACCGTTCGCATTTCTCACCTGGCCCCGACTAATGGGAATATAAGGTGATCTAGGTAGACGACGGAATATGTCGGATTGGTAAGTTCAGTCCTGCGGATGCGCCCAAAAATCCTTCTGATTATGCTGAGAGCAAGTGGCATGCGACTCCTGTTACTAAGAACACCTTTCAAAACCTATCCTGAAGCTTGTTGAAACAGATCAGCGAATAGCCCAGTAGCGTCAAGGCCTAGTGGATATCAACGCGCCGTTCATAGCGGGTGACGAGACGTCTCATCCGACCCAACCAGGCAAAGGTTCGCTCGACCACCCAGCGATGTTGCCCGAGTCGCTGACTGTCTTCCACGCCTCGGCGGGCAATACGAGGCTGGATCCCGCGAGCCCGGCATGACCGGCGGCAGCGCCGGTGATCATATGCTTTGTCCGCATGGAGCTTGCCGGGACGACGACGAGGCCGCCCCGGCAAGCCTGAAGACAGGGGCGAAACGCTCTCAAGCAGCGCCGCCAGAGGCACACTGTCGTTCACGTTGGCTCCTGACAGCTGAATAGCCAAAGGCACACCCTGGCGATCGGTCAGCAGGTGGCGTTTGGTGCCCGGCCTACCTCGGTCTGTCGGGTTGGGGCCAATAGACAGCTAGTCCTTATATTGCCGGAATCCCGACAATACATCCGAGAACGACTTTGGCCCGTATTTCTCGAACCCTTCCTGATCTACATATACGAAGTCGTAGCTCACACCCATTTGTATTGCATTGATGTCCTCTATCCACTGTCGCAAGCGTTGCAGTTTCTGCGGCACATCCAGATCTTCTTGTCCCTTAGTTTCCACTACCACAATCTTTTTATCGGTAAGCTTCACCAAAAAATCAGGGTAATAGTTAGAGATATCGCCATCCGCTTTCACATAATCGAGCTTGAAATGGACTGCTAGATAGTTCTTGGCGTAGGACACCACGTCGTCGCACTCTTCAAGGAAACTGGCGAATTTTAGCTCAAAGTGGCTGTCGCCGATCACTCGGTTAAAGAGGCTTTTTTTAGGCATCAAATACCCTTGGTCCTTCACTACGAAGGGCCGGGTCTGTCTCAATTTTATGGTGTCGCGGATTTCGGCATCACCCTTATCACGCACCGTTAGATCATTTATCGCCTTCTTGAAAGTCTCAATTACGGTCTTAGTAGCAGCCAGTTCAGATAGATTACGCAACGTGTTCGGTGACTCCAGATCCACTGACTGACCAAAAAGGATACTCTGTACAAAGCCTTTCACCTTGCCATAAAGAACGTCATAACCGCTTACCAGCCGCAATTCCTTCATGAGTGTCTGAGCGAAATAACCTATCACACTGCGGTAGTCAGCAACCCCGGCGGTATCTAGTATTGTCTTATGTGTTACCCCTCCCGTCGTGATATCCTTGAAGACAATTTCTCGCTGTTCTTCCTCGCTAAACTGCTGATAGATGACGGGCTGGAACCTCATAGACTTGGTGTCCAATTCCGCTAGATTTTTGTACTCACGATAGATACGGGGCGTCAACAAAGGAATTTCAATATCCAGTTTATCGATGTCCTTCTTTTCATTGGCGTTATCGACTTCCACCACCAGCGGCGTCTTGGGCTTGGTTCCTTCGCCCATCGCCTTGCGTTCCAGCTCCACACCCTCGGCCTGGATCGACTCTACAAAGTCCATAAAAGCATCTGTACCCACCACGCTCACATATTCCTCGATGCCACCGGGATACATCTTGCGCAATCCGCGCCCAAGTGTCTGTTCGGGCAGAATATTGCTTTTTGCCGAATAGGCACGTAGCCCAACGATGGTTGTCACATTGCGCACATCCCAGCCTTCCTTAAGCATCAGTACCGATACAATAGCCTTATAGGGGCTGCTCGAATCATCAATCTCGTTGGATTGCTTTCGTAACTGCTCCAGCTCTTCCTTGGCTTTGCCTGACTGCGCCTCGGAAATATCACCATTGTTCTTGGTGTGAATGACGAGCACTGCGTCTTTCAGTTCAGGATAACGCCCTTCCAGATACTCTGCTACATCATCACAGTTTTTGGTATCGTCAGTCATTACGAACAAAATGGCTTTTTTACCAACCTTCTGATGTTCCTCATACGACTTGCGCCATTCAATCACGCCGAGATTGAGGTAGTCAGAATACTTCTCTGTATACTTGGAACTCTGCCGTTCCGATAGCTTCGCGCGGCTGGCCGCATCGGGCAGTACCGGATGCTTGACCACATTCTGCGAAATGGCCTCCACCAATGGATAGTCGGCCACTGTTTGGACGAAGATAGCGCCGTTGTTGTGCTTTGGAGTGGCTGTCACATCCAATTGCAGACTCAAAGCATCGCCCTTCTGCAACAACCGGTTGTGAATATCTTGAATCGACTGGAACCAGGCTAGCCTCGAATCATGGATATGGTGCGCCTCATCGTTGATTACCATCAACTCATCGATATCGCGTACGATCATGCCTAAATCAACACGAGAATCTGTCGTTGCTCCCGTGGGGCGCTTTCCAAGGAAATAGTCCATTGTGTTATCATCGTCCGGCGAAGGTGGAACATTCTCTCCAGCATAGACACGATGGATATTGGTCAGAAAGATGTTGCCGATGGGGTGCATTACCCGAACTTCGTCTTGCAGGTGCAAGTTAAGCTGAAAATCATCCCGCCAGTTGCGCCCATCAAAACCGTTGTCGGGTATCACTGGGTCTTCAAAGAAGACTCGCAGCCCCTGAAAGTCTTTGTAGATCCGATCCAACACGATAATGTTGGGCGCGATCACCAGGAAATTGCGCGCCAATTCGGAATCCGGCTCGTACAGCTTGTGAAAAAAGCTCCAGGCAAGTGCCAGGCTCATCACCTTGGTCTTGCCGCTGCCCGTGGCCATCTTGATCACATAGCGCCGCCAGGTTTCATCGAACATCTGCGCCGACAACGCCCCGCTGCTGTCAAAACGCATGAGGTC
Source organism: Halomonas jincaotanensis (assembly GCF_018448785.1). Classification (GTDB taxonomy): domain Bacteria; phylum Pseudomonadota; class Gammaproteobacteria; order Pseudomonadales; family Halomonadaceae; genus Halomonas; species Halomonas jincaotanensis. The sequence continues at coordinate 13,672 of NZ_JAHCLU010000039.1, forward strand.
GAACTTGTCCCTGGCACCCACCACGTCATACAGATAGATGACCGTTTCGAGTGCCTCGCGTTGCGCAAAAAAATAATGGAATTCTGACGACGTGCCGTCAGTCTGCGGCTGCAAATGGGGCTCCTTGAACCACCAGTTGAGCAAGCTTCTGCTCGTGTCACTTGCCCCCACGTATCCGCTGTCTCGGAACTCCTTCACTTTCTTGCGCAGGGAAGCCACCAGGGGCGGCATGAGTTTGTCCATGCTGGTCTCGCGCAGAGCCTCGTCTGCTGGAAACCAGCGGATATCCGGATCAAGGATCGCGTGAGGGGAATCAGGAAAGTCCGAATGAAGCGCCATTATTTATTCCCTCCCACGTTCACTTCCTCAATGGTCATGGTGTCATTACCGAAGATGTCCACCACCTTCACGGCAATCTTGCGCCGCCCCGTGGGGAGTTCGTGCGCCACGCTGGTCAGTTCCAACGAGCGTTTTTTTTTGGTGCGAAAACTCTGCCATTCGTTCTCGAACACGTAGTCGCCGGTCCACTGTTCCTCAACTTCGCCGGTTTCGGCGTTCTGGATGCGCACTATCTCGCGCTTGCTCTCAAAGTCGAAATCCACAGACCAGTAATCAATCCAGTCGGTCCAGTGTTGGGTAAGTTGCTCGCGAGTGACGATACCGTCTTTATCCTTGCTCACCTTCACGATCTGGCCTTTCTCAACTACGATCTTGCGGCCCTTGTTCTTCAGGGTCGCCTCAGCATTGGCGATGGAATCTTGGGAATAAAATACCGAGAAGTCAGTCAGCTCCACCGCCACCATATTCTTTTTCACATGGGACTTGACCTCGATATAGGAGACATCGTGAAACACTACCTGTTTCTTCTCCACCGCTCGCTTGTCGAACACATCTGCTGGTATATACTTGGGCGCGATGTCGATGCCTTTGCCGCGCGCCTCGTCCAGCACATTAGGGAACAGCCCCATCTCGAACTCGAAGCCGAGAATGTCCACCTTGGTGATATGCTTCTTGCGGCACTCCAGAATGATTTCTTCAACGAACAGCCGGGTGACCGGCATGTTAACCGGCCCCACTGCTACTAGCCGCCCGGTGCGCTTGCCGTTGAATGTCGTGAAACCCTCAACCTTCTCCGCCTGGTAGGCGCGCAGGATCAGGTTAAGGAAGGCCGCTTCCTTAGCTGCGAGCTGCTGTTTTTTCTGCTCCTCGCGCAGGTCGGAATTAACACCAACATAGTGCTGGCGTTCATATTTTCCCAAGTTGAGGATCTTGAAGGCGCGATAGTCCTTTCCGGCACCCTTCAATTGGCGCTGCACGCCGATCATGCGCTTGCGGGTGGTGTGGATAGCAAACTTGCCTAGGTCTGATGCGATCCATTTTCGACCGTTAGTCTCAGCAACGGCAGGAAGAATACCTCCTCCACAGAATAAGTCTGCGACCAGATCACCTTCAGCGCTTGAACCTAAAATAATTCTTTCAAGCAGAGCCCACGGCTTTTCAGTGGGATAACCTACTCTTTTGATGCCATCTACAGGGAACCGTTGAGCTATTGCCATCTCCCACCATGATTCTGGTATTTTACCACTTGGTAGCGCATACGTGTCGGCTCGAAACCCCGAACCTTCTAAGCCTGATTTAAAATTTCCTGATGTTTTATCATGGTGAGCGATTCTTATTGCATCGTCGTTGAACAACCAGTTGTCTTTCGACTTTGAATACCAGTAAATCGTATTGTGCTTCCGATTATACTGCTTCATTCCTGGGGAACCAGGGCCCGTAAATGCCCAGATAATTTCGTTTCGGATATTTTCCTTTCCAAAAACCTCGTCAAGGGCTTCGCGGATATAACTCGTCACCCGCCAATCACAGTGCACAAAAATATTCCCATCCTCGGCCAACAGGTCGCGCATAAGGATCAGCCGCTCGTAGATCATGGCGATGAATGAGTCCGCGCCCTTGCCCCAAGTATCGCGGTAAGCGATTTCTTCAAGAATGTTGGGTTTCTTGGTGAAGGTGTCGCCGCCGATTTCGATGTCCATGGAAAAGTCGGCGCCCACGTCGAAGGGCGGGTCGATGTAGATCAGCTTGAGGCCACCCTGTTTCTCGATCTCCTCGCGCAGCGGTCCGTTCTTGAGCGAGGACAGGATCAACTTGTTGTCACCCCAAATGAGCTTGTTTGTCCAACCCTGGAGCTGACGGCCCCGATTATCCATGGCAAACAGGTCCGACTGTAGGGCGGAGTCCTCAGGCTTTTCGGCGCGTGGCTCGTCCACCTGCTCAATGGTCTGAAACGGCAGCACGATGTTGCAGACCTCATTGGTCTTGCCGTTCCAAAGGAGTTCCACCTCGCGCTTGTCATCGAACAACAGAAAGCGATACTTATCCGGCAGCGGTTTGTCCACCTCCAAAAAGCGGATAATGTCCTGCTTTTCCTGCTCCGAAAGCTTGAGCGCACCACGAGGTGCTCGGCCTTCTGCCTTCGCCTTATCCAACTTGCCATTACCTTCCATCGTTGCCCCCGGATTGTTTCTACTTAAATTAATCTTGCTTTATTTCTTCTCTGACACTGGTGTGCGAACATCATTGAACAGCGCTCCCTGCTCGGGGATCGCAATCCCGTTGCGTCCGCAGTGCTGACGTATGAGCACTTCCACCATGTTGGCAATGGAACGGTGCTCGCGTGATGCGGCGGCACGGAGTGCCTCCTTCACCGCTGGGTCAATACGGAAGGTCACAGTAGCGGTTTTGGTGTTGGGCATCAGAATCCCTCGCGGAGGTGGCTGCAAATGTACTGCAATATACTGTATCGTACATTGTTATCCAAGGAGATTCCGTGCAAACCGGATGGAGAAGAAAGCATGGCGAGACTGTACATAACGAGCGCTTTTTCTTGCAGATTCCGAACGCTTTGCTGGCGTGCTACTTCAGTAACAAAGTCTTCGACGGTTTTTACTTTTTGCCCTGAACGAGACCAACCCGGACGCACTGCTTGAGTCGTGGTTGAACCTCTTTAAGGATAAGCGCACGGCATAGACACGGCCGTCCAGTACATTTTTGATCTGAACTGCGAGAAGGATTTCCGGGGCAACATCGACGAAGCCCACTAATAAATGCAGGCGAAGCCGGAAGAAGCTAACTAATTCCGGGATCTTCATGAGGGCGGCCTGAAAACGAAGATAGCGGAAGGCATTCTCATGAGAAATCAGTGCGTTCCGCCAAGAACCTGATTCAAGAGGACCATCCGCTATGGGTGAAACTGTATCCACCATGACACCCTCCTTCAATGGCTATGTCCGCGTCGAAATGAGCAGCCAGCGCAGCACCAGCGACAGCGGTGCTCTGCTGCTACGTGAAGCCCTCGATAACAGCGGCGCCATAGACGCGCTTGGGGACCACCTGGTCGATCCACGTGATCCGCAGCGTGTCCGTCACTCGCTGGCCAGCCAACTCCGTACCGTGGTGTTGCAGCGGGCCATGGGCTGGTTCGATCTCAGCGATCAGGAAAACGCATAAAAACATTTCCTGATTACGTATATGGCTCAGCCAGCTTCAGGAGCCGGTAAGGCATCGGCGGTGTTTTCGCCGCCACCGTCAG
>NZ_JAHCLU010000004.1 GCF_018448785.1 Halomonas jincaotanensis
ATGCGAGAGTAGGTCATCGTCAGGCACCTCTCCCGGCCCCCCAGCATCACGCGATGCTGGGGGGCTCTCGTGTGCGGGAAAGAAAAAGAGTCCATGGTTACAGGCTAGGGTGGAAAGTGAACTGGCCAAGAGCTAGGCTAACTCATCTGTGTACGACTAATGGACACTCTGATCTCAGGAGGAGAAGACGATGAAAAACGAAATGATGCGCAAGCTGGGCTTGGCCTTGTTGATCGGTATGCTGGGTGCTGGTTTGGTGGCTTGTGAAGACGAGGGTCCTGCCGAAGAAGCCGGCGAGAATATCGACGAAACCATGGAAGATACCGGCGATGAAATGGAAGAGATGGGCGACGAGATGGAGGAGGCCGCAGAAGATTGATGGTTTCTGCCACCGTTAAGCCATAACCAGCGGAGGCCCGGGAAGACACTGCTCCGGGCCTCACTTGGTTATGGGGGCTGTCTCAATGGCGTCTAGCTCTGATGGGGTCAGGCGTTGGTCGAATTCTGTTCGATGCCCTGAAGGTACCAAGGTGCGCCGTCACGTAGATCGCGGATCAGATGCCAGGTCTCGTTGAATTCGTTCTCCTCCCCGTTCTCATCGAGGATGCCATGAAAGATGACCGTCGCCTCGGCTCGCTGAGCGACCTCACGCACGTTACCTAGCTCGGCGAAAAGGCGGATTATCTCGGTGCGATTATTGGCGGGTTGGTTGGCCCTTTCCTCACGCAGCAGGTTGTAGAGCTCAGGGGTCACGTATTCCTGGATACCGCTGAGGTCATGGTTGTCCCAGGCTCGCTGTAGCGTCATGAAATGCTCCTTGGCGCCGCTCAGGAAGCGTTCACGATCGAACCAGTCGGGTTCGGTCGCAAAGGCGGCGTCTGACGTCATCCCCGAAGCGTCAGTCTGGAAGGCTTGAGGTCGCCCGGCCGGCGTCGACCCTGCCGCGACTGCAGACCGGCGGGCCAACAGCCGGAAGAGCAGAAAAGCGACACCGGCAATCAGCAGGATATCCACCAGGCGCAGTTCGTCGAAGGCGCCTCCGAAGAACAAGGCCGCGAGCAGCCCTCCTGCCAGCATGCCCCCCAACATACCGCCCATCCGGGAGGTGCCTGCAGGACGGGTCTGGGCATTGCGGTTGACGGCTGTCTGGCTGGCAGGCTGTTCTGCCGAGCGTGACTGAGTGCCAAAGCTCTTGCCACCCCCAAAGCGGCGCGCATCGGCGTCGTCCACGGCCAAGCCGAAGCCCAGCAAGCCAACGATCAACATGACGAAAAGGTGACGCATCGCAGGATCTCCTTGAGCGATGATATTGCATGAGTAGCGCTCTAACGCCACTATTCTAGCGACTCTGTCAGTTGTCCACGAGATAAATACAAGGGGCAATAATGCGCCTGATGCGAGAACAAAGCCTATTGCTGATCGTCGACATGCAGACGGGTCTGATGCGAGTGATTGAGCATGGTGAACAGGCCGCAGCCGAGGCCGCCTGGCTGGGCGGCATGGCCGGCGAGCTCGAGGTGCCCGTGTGGGTTACCGAGCAGTACCCGGAGGGCCTGGGAGGGTGTGAGCCGCATTTGCTGGAGGCTCTGCCGGGATGTCGGTTATGGCAGAAAGTGCACTTCGATGCTCACGCCGAGCCGGCCTTCGCCAGGGCCTTGGCCGAGAGCGGGAGACGTCAGATCGTGCTGTGCGGTGCAGAAGCGCATATCTGCGTGATGCAAACCGGGCTAGGCCTGCTGGAGGCGGGTTACGAGGTCTTCTGGCTGGTCGAGGCCACGGCCAGTCGTCGTACCGCTGAAGCCGTCCTGGCCCGGGAGCGTATGGTGCAGGCTGGGGCAGTCCCGGTGAGCGCCGACATGGTGGCATATGAGTGGCTGCATCGTTGCGACAATGTTTGTTTCAAGCAGGCGCATCGTCGCTTTCTCAGGCCACGTGCCGGCCGGACGTTGATCTTCTGAACTCCTCGCGCCCCGGGAGGCCTTTCAGCTAGCGGCTTCCGCCCGAGTGAAGACCAAGGTGTCGGCGTCCGATAACGCCGCGTTGAAGCGATAACCGGCCACGTCGAAGTCCTTCAGGGCCTCAGGGTCGTTCACGCCTTGCCGGATTATCCAGGCGGCCATCAGACCACGAGCTTTCTTGGCGTAGAAACTGATGATCTTGAGCTTGCCGTTTTTCTCGTCCTTGAATACCGGCGTGATCACCCGGGCCTCGAGTGCCTGAGCATCGATCGCCTTGAAATACTCGTTGGAGGCCAGATTGACCAGCACACGGCTGCCGCTTGCCGCGACTGCCTTATCGAGTTCGGCGGTAAGCGTTTCCCGCCAGAAGGCATAGAGATCCTGACCGGCGGGAGTTTCAAGACGGGTCCCCATCTCCAGGCGGTAGGGCTGGATCAGATCCAGCGGGCGAAGCAGGCCATAGAGACCGGAAAGAATGCGCAGATGGTCCTGAGCGAAGGCGTTCTCCGAGTCACTGAAGGTCTCGGCCTCGAGTCCGACGTAGACATCGCCCCGGAAAGCCTGGGCGGCAGGCTTGGCATTGTCGGGGGTGAAAGGGGTATGCCACTCGGCATAGCGCGCCGCATTGAGACCGGCCAGTTTGTCGCTGATGCCCATCAACTCGCTGAGTCGCTGTGGCGAATAGCCGCGCAGGATATCGATCAATTCGCGGCTGCGATCGAGATAGTCGGGTTGGGTGTGCAGGGCCTGGGTGGCAGGCGTCTCGAAGTCGAGCTTCTTGGCGGGCGAGATCACGCTCAGCATGCGGCGCTCCTGTCAGGGAAATAGTGGAATCGATTATACCAAGGCGCTCACCCGCCACGGGCTATTGGCATGATAGCCCGTGGTCGCTTGCGCTGTCAGGGGGCGGGATTGGGAATGCGCTGGTGAACGGCTTCGATGGCCTCCAGTACCGGCTGGTCGAGCGTGAGCGACTCACTGGCCAGGTTGCTCTCCAGCTGCGCCATGGAGGTGGCGCCGATAATGTTACTGGTCAGGAAACTGCGCGAATTGACGTAGGCTAGCGCCATCTGCGCCGGGTCGAGGCCATGCTCACGGGCGATCGTTACGTAGTCGCGGGTCGCTTGTTCGGCTAGCGGGTTGGTGTAGCGCTGGAAGCGCTCGAAGAGGGTCAACCGCGCGCCGGGCGGTCGGGCGCCATCCAGGTACTTGCCTGAGAGCATACCGAAGGCCAGCGGCGAGTAAGCCAGCAGCCCGACATTCTCGCGATGGGCGATCTCGGCCAGGCCGACCTCGAAGCTGCGGTTGAGCAGATTGTAAGGGTTCTGAACCGACGCCACCCTCGGCAGCCCCTGAGTGTCGGCAAGATGCAGGGCGCGCATCACGCCCCAGGGCGTGTCATTGGAAAGCCCGATGGCGCGCACCTTGCCTGCATCGACCAGTTCCTTGAGCGCCGACAGCGTTTCCTCGAGCGTGGTGGCGTCCTCCTGCTCGTCATGAACATAGCCCAGCTTGCCGAAGAAGTTGGTACGACGATCCGGCCAGTGAAGCTGGTAGAGATCGACATGATCGGTCTGCAGGCGATCGAGGCTGGCATCGATCGCCTGGTGAAGATGCTCACGGGTCAGGCAGGAGCCGCCACGGATGTGGTCGAGCCCCGGGCCTGCCGCCTTGGTGGCGATGACGAGATCATCACGGCGGCCGCGACGCGTCAGCCAGCTGCCGATATAAGACTCCGTTCGACCCTGGGTTTCGCCCTTGGGAGGGACGGGATACATCTCGGCGGTATCGATGAAGTTGATGCCAAAGGCCACGGCACGGTCAAGCTGTTCGTGGGCCTGAGTTTCGCTGTTCTGCTCGCCATAGGTCATGGTGCCGAGGCACAAGCGGCTGACCTCGATGCCGGTATTGCCAAGCGGTCGCATCTGCATCCGTCACTTCCTTTTGAAGGCTCACTGGAATGGGAGTCGGCATGGTAGCGGCAGGGCGACCAGGGCGGCAAATGCGGGGGGTTGAGTCGGCGTCCGCGCGGGCGTATGCTTGCGGCCCGTTGCCCCGGCGGAGGCCGACAGGGCAGTTCTACCGCATGCGGATTAAGCACCCACAGGGTGGTGAGTGTCGTCATATCCGGTAATACAGGACCAGGGTTGCTTGCCATGACTGAGGCATCCTCACTGTTCACCCGGCTCGAGTACCGCCTAGCGGAACAGTTATTTCATACCCGCTGGCTTCCTCGCTCGCCGCGCACTCAAAAACTGACCATGCACTTGTTCCAGCGTTGCGCCGATGCCGGACACCCGGCGGCCCTGTCGATATACGGGCATATGCTGTTTCATCGTGGCGTCAGTGCCCAGGACAAGGCGCGTGGTGCTCGCTACGTGATCGAAGCGGCCCACGCCGGGAATCCCCGTGCCCAGTATCAGGCCGGGCAGATCTACGAGTATGGTTGTGCGCTCCATCCGCAGCGTGATGACCATGCCGTCACCTGGTACGCCCGTGCCGGGGAAGCCGGTCATCCCCTGGCCGCCGCGCGGCTGGCAGTGGCATACCAGCAGGGTGAGCTCGGGTTGCCCGAGGATGCCGCGCGTGGAGCGTATTGGCAGCAACTGTCGGACGCCTGTGCTGGCCTGGCCAATCCACTGGACAGCGGTCGGGTTGAGACACGACACTAGCGGCACGGGCAGCCGGCCTGTGCATGCTGAGGCGGGTTCGCCATTGACCCGCCATCCATTCCGAGGACTCCTCTTCACGTGACGCTACCGACACTGCTGGATATCGAGGCGTCCGGATTTGGGCGTGGCAGCTACCCCATCGAAATCGGCCTGGCAAGGTCCGATGGCAGCATCTGCGCCTTTCTCGTGCAACCGCTTGATGAATGGACCCACTGGGACCCCAAGGCAGAATTGCTGCACGGAATTAGCCGCGATCGGTTGATGCGAGAAGGCTTCCCGGTCAGGCAGGTAGCCCGGTGGCTCAACGATGAACTCGGTGAGATCGGCATTGCTTACAGTGATAGCTGGGGTTATGACAACACTTGGCTATCGCTACTGTTTCATCATGCCGGCATGTTGCCGTCTTTTCGACTCGAGGCGCTGCGCAAATTGATGAGCGAAGACCAGCAAGCGCTCTGGAGCACCATCAAGGAAACCATGATCCTCGAGCGTGGCATCCATCGGCACAGAGCGGGCGAAGATGCCCGCCTGTTGCAGCTTACCTTTCAGCGTACGCGTGAGCTGACCCGCGCTAATTGAATCTCTCCCGCCACTCCTAGTCACTTGCCGATAGCCGCGCCTCAAGCGCGTCCAATAAGGACGCTGGCTCACCGGCGTCAAACAACTCGGCACGCGTGCGGCCGTTGAGAAAGCCGTGTTCCACGGTATTATCGAGAAAGGCCAGCAGCGGTGCATAGAAGCCCTCGGTATCGAGCACGCCGATGGGCTTGTCGTGCAGGCCGAGATAGTGCCAGGTCCAGGTCTCGAAAAACTCTTCAAGGGTGCCGATTCCCCCCGGTAACATGATGAATGCATCGGCATGGGCCGCCATGCGCGCCTTGCGCTCATGCATGTTGCGCACCCGGATCAGCTCGGTGAGCCCTCTGTGCGCCTGTTCGCGTTCCACGAGATGATCGGGCATGACGCCGACCGCCTCGCCACCGGCGGCCATGACGGCATCGGCCAGCGTGCCCATGAGGCCAACGCGCGCCCCTCCGTAAACCAGACCATGGCCACGGCGAGCCAGTTCGGTGCCCAGCCGGCCGGCGGCCTCGGCGAATTGCGGATTACGACCGTCGCGCGAGCCCAGATAAATACAGAACCTCGACATCTTCTCCTCCTCGGCAGGAGCCCCTATCGTTGCCGCCAAGACAGGGGCGGGGCGTTCTCACGGCAGGCTATCGGCGATGCCATACTCGGCATCCAGCCATTGACCGATGACATTGTTGCCACAGAGGTGGTGGGCATATTGCGTGTGCAGGCAACGCACCTGATCCCAGTTGCCGATACCGCCGATGCCGCGCTCCCTGAGCACTGTCTGGTAACCCAGCCGTTGCACGTCGGCCTGCTGTGCCGCGCTCATCTGCCGCCAGCGCGCCTCGACATAGTCGCGGTGGCTGGCGTGATAGGCGCTGAGGAAATCGGCGTCTTCCTGCAGGCGGGTCTCTAGCTGCTTGATTACGCCCGCGGCCTCGATGTGCGAGATTTCGACCTTCAACCGTTCCGAACTCAACCAGTAGAGCGTTGGGAAGGGCTTGCCGTCGACGATCGGAGCCATACGCAGCACCAGCGGTGTGCCCTCGCCATCAGTGGCCGAGACGGCGTCGATGCCGCGGGGCGAGCGGCCCAGCTGCGCGGCGATGATGACCAGCTGGTGTTTGTCAGGAGTCTGATCGGTGCGGATCACCATCGTCGGGGTCTCGTACAAACTTGTTGGATCGGCTGACGGCCAGGAAGAAGGCGCGATTTAGCTGCTCGGGGCTGGGGGCGTAGCGCCATTCGCGCTCGCAGTATTCTCCCGCCCTGGCCATCAGTACGTCATAGAGGCGATTGAACGGCGCATCATAATCGTAAGGGTCGGCGCCAAACAAGCGGATGTGGGGATAGTCGGCGAAGCGCTCCATGAAGTAGCGCATCAGGTCTGCCTCCACGGCGCGATGGCGAGCGATATTGTCGGGGTCTAGCCAGAGATCGTAACGAATGGCCATGACCGGCTCCTGTGGTGGGTGGTTCGGTGATGCCGGGGTTACGCTCAGACAGCGATCATCCACGTTCGGCTCAGCAGCGCGCCAGCTCGGCCAGCTGCGCCCCGGTAATGCGCATCAGGTCGTGGGGCGCCAGGCATATTTCCAGGCCACGGCGTCCACCGCTGACATAAATGGCGGCATGTATCTCGGCGGTGACGTCCAGGAAACTGGCCAAGCGTTTCTTCTGACCTAGCGGGCTGATGCCGCCCAACATATAACCGGTGGCGCGCTCGGCCTCGCTTGGCTCGGCCATGTCGGCCTTGCGTGCGCCGGCGGCCCGCGCCAGGGCCTTCAGATCGAGTTGGCCGGATACGGGGACGATGGCGACCACCAGGCGGCCATCGTCGAGCCTGGCCATCAGGGTCTTGAATACCTCATCGACAGACAAGCCCAGCCTGCGGGCGGCTTCCTCACCGAAGGCCGGGCTGCGCGGGTCGTGATCGTAGGTCGCCAGCGAGAAGGCGATGTTAGCCTTCTCGAGCGCCTTGACCGCAGGGGTCACGCCTCCTCCGGGGCGCATTGCAGATGGGCCGCGAGGGCGTCGCGCAAGGCGCCCTCGATCGGGACGGCGCGCTTGGTCTGGTGATCGAAATGCACCAAGACCGTGTGGCCTACGTTGGTCAATTGGCCATTCTGGCGCGCTTCCTGGGTCACGGTGAAGGAGCTTTTACCCAGGCGCGAGAGATAGGTACGGATCTCGATTTCCTGGCCGTAGTGCAGTTCGGCGCGGTAGTCGACCTCCATTCGCGCCATGATCAGGCGCCACTGGCGGGGGTCGAGGTCGGGCGTAAACAACCGGAAGAGATCGTTGCGCGCCAGCTCGAACCAGGCTGGCAACCGTGTGTTGTTGACGTGGCCCAGCGCGTCGGTGTCGTAGAAGGCAGGTTCGATGGTGCGGACGAACATCAGCGAGGGTTCCTTATGGTAGAAGCCGGTAGCCAAGGTGCCCCGACCCGCGCGTGTCTAGAGGTTATACCAGACGCAAGCCCTGGCGATCCCTCCAGGCGGCCTTGAGGGCCGCCGCCAGCGGCTCGCGTAGATGCTCGGGCAAGGCACGTTCAGCGTCGGCGCAGGTATCGAACGCACGGTTGCGCAGCCAGCAGTAGGCCCAGGCGCAGGCCTCGTCGTCGTTGTGGGGTACAGGCCGAGCCGGCATCTGCACCAGCAGGAACGTGGCGGTGCGCGGCGCCCAGAGCGGAATGGCGTCACCGGCCTCAGGGGCGCTCCAGTCGACCAGCGTTTCGCCATCGGGGGTAGCCTCGGGCTCGCCGAGCTTCGCCACCCGGGCGGTCTCGGCGAGCAGCAGCGCCAGGCGGTCCTCATCGCCCTGACCGAGTCGGCGCCATTGGCCGATCAGTGCTGGTAAGCCGCGGCGCACCTTGGCATAGAAGCCGTCATGCGGCATGGTCTCGTTCATCTGATGACTTTCCTGAGTCGAGGAACTTGCATGAAGTATGATTTTGCCACGCCGGTGGAGCGTCGCCACCCCTCCAATGGCCACTGGCCCTCCCAAAAATGGCATCGACATGCCGACGATGTCCTGCCGCTTTGGGTCGCCGACATGGACTTTGTGTCGCCACCCGAGGTCATCGAGGCCCTCCGAGCGCGGGTCGACCACGGGGTCTTTGGTTATGGTGGGGTACCCGACTCACTGCGCGAGACCCTCTGTGACTGGAGTGTCGAGCACTACGGTTGGGCCATTGAGCCCGAATGGCAGCTCTGGCTACCGGGCGTGGTGCCGGCGCTGCATCTGGCGAGCCTGGCGTTGACCGAGCCGGGCGCGGGCGTGCTCACCGTGACGCCCATCTATCCTCCTTTCCTGCGCGTGGCCGAGCGGACCGGGCGACTTGCCCAGCAGGCGGCGATGCGTGCCCCTGATCGCCCCGGTGGCCCTTGGCGACTGGATATCGAGGCGCTGGAGGCGGCGATCACCCCCGAGACACGCCTGCTGCTGTGGTGCCAGCCGCACAACCCCACTGGCAGGATCTGGTCGTCAGAGGAGCTTTCCGGCCTTGCCTCACTGGTCCGGCGCCACGATCTGCTGGTGGTCTCAGATGAGCTGCACTGTGACCTGCTGCTCGATGAGGGCGCCCGTCACACGCCGCTGGCGGTGGCATTCCCCGAGCTGGCGGCACGCACGCTGACGCTGTGGGCACCCTCGAAGACCTTCAACCTGGCGGGGTTGACCACCGCCTGCGCGGTCATCCCCGATGCCAAGCTGCGTCGACGCTTCGCCGGCATGGCCAAGGGGTTGCAGCCGGATGCCAATGTGCTGGGGTTGGTGGCCGCCGAGGCGGCCTATGCCCAGGGAGACCCGTGGCGCCGGGCCTTGCTCGAGGTGCTGCGCGATCACCGCCAGAGGTTGGTCTCACGCGTGGCACACTGGCCGGGCGTCGCGATGAGCGTCCCCGAATCGACCTATCTGGCCTGGCTGGACCTTCGCGAGGCCCGTGAGCTCCAAGAAGCAGGGCCACCGGCCAAGGCGTTACTGGAACGTACCGGCGTGGCACTCTCCGAGGGTGCCGATTTTGGCTGTCCCGGCTTCGCTCGGCTCAATTTCGGCACCACGGCGAGCCAGCTCGAAGCGGCATTGGGCCGCCTCGATGACGTCTTGAAGGGCTGAGTGTGTAAGCCAGTCTTCAGGGCGCGAACAGCGAACGCCGCTCAATAAAGCGGTACAAGAAAGTCGCTCAGTAAAGTAGGGCGAACAGGCGTCGGCGGTAGGTGACCGTCAGCGGGTGATCGGCGCCCAGAGCATCGAAGACCCGCAGCAGCGTCTGGCGAGCGGCGTCCTCGCCATACTGTCTATCACGCTTCATCAGCGCCAGCAGCGCCTCCACGCCGTCCTCATAGTCACCATCGGCGATCTGCCGCAGGGCTCGCAAGTAATGAGCTTCGCTGTCGTCACGCCCTTCAAGGGCGGCAAGCTCCTCCGCCGAGGGGGCCTGTTCGCCGAACTGGATACGAGCGCGCACGCCACGTGCCGGGGCGGCGTCGCGCTCTTCCGGTGGCAGGTTGTCGAGAATCGTCAGCGCATCCGCCGTCTTGCCATCGGCGACCGAGGCGCTTGCCAAGTTGACCTGATAGGGCGTGTGCTGGGGGTTTTCCTGAACCAGCTGCTCATAGAGTGCGCGCGCTGTGGCGGCGTCACCAGCGGCCAAGGCTTCGGCGGCCTGTTCCTCGGGGCTGGCCGGAACTTCCTCGGGGGCCGGAAAGTAGCGGCTCAGCCACTCGCGGACCTGCTTTTCCGGCAGGGCGCCCTGGAAGTGATCAACCAGCCCGCCCTGACTGACCAGCTTGACGTCCGGCACCGATTGCACGCCCAGCTGAGCGGCAATCTCCTGATTGGCATCGATGTCGAGCTTGGCCAGCAGGAAGGCGCCGCCATATTCACGCGTCAGCTTTTCGAGCAAGGGTGTCAGGCGTTGGCTGCCTTCATCGCCGGGTCGATAGCAGTCGAGAAGCACCGGAACCTGCATGGAGGTCTCGAGCAGCTGCTGGATATTGCTGCGGTCGACATCGAGGATTAGCTCGATGTCTTCCCGGCCCTGGCTCGAAGCGGGGCTGTCGCCGGAAGTGGTGTCGGCGGTCAGTGGCTCGCCGGTACGGGGGTCGACGATGGACATGGGCTATGGCCTTGAGTCAGAGTGAATTCACCCCACAGATGCGGGTGATCGACCGCAACTTCAAGGGGAGGCATGGCCTCGATGGAGCGATTCCTGCGTCTGATGGCGAGCCTGGGGATATTGATCGCCCTGTTGCTGGCGGGGCCATTGTGGATGCTTGCCACCGAGCGCGTGGAAGGCGGCGGTCACTGGGCCTCGGCAGACCGGGAGCCGGCAGGTCTGGCTCCCGGCGTCGAGGAAGGCGCCAGGGCGGTGGTCCAGGTTTATGCGGCGCGCACCTGGGGGTGGAGAGGCGCCTTCGGCGTACATACCTGGATTGTCACCCGGGCCGCCGGTGGCGAGGCCTATCGGCTGCATCATCTACTGAGCTGGCGCCGCCCCGCCCTGGTCTCCCAGACCACGGCATCACCGGATCGCGCCTGGTATGGCAATGCTCCGGTGCTGCTCGCCGATTATCGTGGCGACGCGGCCGCAGCATTGATCGACGAGATCGAGGCGGCCGTTGCGGCTTATCCCGCACCCTCGCAGTATCGCGCCTGGCCGGGCCCCAACAGTAACAGCTTCACGGCGTGGGTGTTGCGCGAAGTGGACGGTTTCGAGGCCGTGCTGCCGGTGACCGCCGTGGGCAAGGATTACCTGTTGGATGGGGTCCTGGCACCGGCACCGGGCGGGAGTGGATGGACGGCGTCGCTGGGTGGCGTGCTGGGCCTGACGTTGGGGCGAGGCGAGGGAGTGGAAATCAATCTTCTGGGTCTCTCGCTGGGCATCGATGTGCAACGCCCAGCGCTGAAATTGCCGGGTATCGGCCGGCTGGGCATGGCAGCGATGATCTCGGGGCTGCAAACGAAAGAGTAAGCAGGAGCCCGGCAAGGTGACTTACCATTGCGAATCATGCCTGTTAGGCATCGGGCCTCACGACACCTGACAAATCGTCCTGAAAGTAGATTACGGCTTTATCGCCTTATATCCGAAATCTAATAAATTATTATTGTAGCCGTAAAAACCTGTCGAGCAACGCCGGCGCGGCGGGATGTGATTAACTACGTCGAGAGCAGTTCGAGTGGTTGAACCCAGCCCTGATATGGCGCGGCTGGGCATCAGTCAAAGCGAAACGTAGATCACGGGCCACCCAGTCGGGTGGCCCGATTACGTGATGTGCCAAGCATCAACCTGCCTAATTCATCAGGGTGCCGAATGTCGACAGGGCCAAACCCGCATAGGCCAGCACCGGGGTCATGACGGCGCAGAGCTGGTCGACCGACCAAACGTCTCCGGGGAGCCACGGTAGTGCCATCAGAATGCTGACCACCGAGACCTAGGCGACACCACAGGCCGCAGCCCGACGAGCTTGACCTGACGGCTGCCGCCAATAGCGGAATAAAGCTTCAGCGGAATAAAGCTTCCTGCCGATTTGACAGCCGTGAAACGACACACTCATATTGAATTGGCGGAATAACAAACCTCACCAACACGCGAGATGAACATGAAAGTCATAAAAGCATCGCTCCTGCCTGCCGCCCTGATGGGGACCATGGTCATCGGCAGCGGACTGGCCACGACCGCCTTCGCACAAGACCCCTACACGGTCGGCGTCGAGGCCTCTTTCCCGCCTTGGGCTTATGTGGAGGGGGGAGAATTCAAGGGGATCGCCATCGATGCCATGGAGGCGATCGCTGAGGAAGCCGGTATCGAGATCGAGTTCCAGGACATGCCGTTCCCATCGCTGATCCCGGCGCTCGCGGCAGAGAAGATCGATATCCTTGCCACCGGTCTCACCGTCACCGAACAGCGCAGCGAGAACATCGACTTCACCATCCCCTGGTGGGAAACCAACGATGTAGTGCTGGTACCCGAGGATTCCGATCTCAACGTCTTCACCGCCGTGTGCTGCGGGGCCCGCGTCGGCGTTCAGGGCGGCTCCTCCCAGCAGGCCTGGATGGAAGAGAACGTGGTGAATTCCAGCGACATCGACGTCGAGTTGGCCAAGTACGACAACTACGTCACCGCGGTCGACGACATGGCGATCGGTCGGATCTCCTCGGTCATCGTCGACGACACCTCCGCTCAGGAGTACATCAACGCCGGCAGGCCTATAAAGATGGCCGGCAAGATCTATATCCGGGCGCCGCTGGCGCTCGCTGTGTCCAAGGACGATCCCCAGGAGATTCTGGGCGACCTTAACCAGGGCATCCTGGCCATCTACGATTCCGGTGAGTGGGGCAAGATCGTCGAGGAGTACATCCCCGGCGTCTCCGTACCCTCGATCCCGGGACACATGCCCGATTTCGTCGACACCTACCAGAAGCCGGTGGCCGGTCTTCCCGAGCTCGGTAACGACTAAGTCGCTGTGAGGACGGGCGCCTTCCTGGCAGGGAAGGCGCCCGTCACGTTAGGGAAGCCGGCATGGATATCTACGACGTATTGCTACGCGATTTTCCCTTCCTGCTGAAGGGGCTGGGAGTGGCCATCGTGCTGTTGGCCGCCCTGCTGGTGATCGGTTTCGTGCTGGGCTTGGGCATCTGCCTGGTGCAACTCTATGGTCCCAAGTCCCGGCTGGTGCAGTGGCCGCTGGTGCTCTACGAGCGTGTCTTTCGGGGCGTGCCGATCATCATCATGCTGTTTATCTTCTTTTATGGCATGTCGGGTGTGTTCGACATCTCGGCCTTCGGTGCTGCGGTCTTGGCCATGGGGCTGCGCTCGGCGGCCTACCAGTCGCAGATCTTTCGCAGCGCCTTCCAGTCGGTACCTGCCGGGCAGATGATGGCTGCCCGGGCTATGGGTATGTCCAAGATCAAGGCGATCCGCCATATCGTCTTTCCCCAGGCAGGGCGACATGCCATCGGCCCTTGGACCAACGAATTTTCTTCGGAGATCAAGGAGACCTCCCTGGCCTATGTCATCGGAGTGGTCGAGCTGACCCGCCAGGCGCATTACATCATCACCAGTACCCAGGGCAATGTGCTGACCGTGTTCGCCGTAGTGGCGCTGCTGTATTTCATCCTCAATCGCACAGGCAATAGCCTGCTGTATGCCCTTGAACGCAAGCTGGCCGTGCCGGGCTTCGAAAAATGATGCGAGAGGAACGCGGATAATGGCCGACGATCTGATTCTGGACGTGCAGGACGTGAGGAAAGCCTACGATGGCCTGGAGGTGCTCAAGGGCATCGGTTTCAGCCTGAGAAAGGGTGAAACCAAGGTGCTGATCGGCCCTTCCGGATCGGGCAAGAGTACCCTGCTGCGCTGTATCAATCACCTCACCGTGCCGGATGCTGGACGCATCTACCTCAACGGCAAGGAGGTGCTGAACACCAACATTGATACCATGCGGGCACGTATGGGCTTCGTCTTCCAGGACTTCAACCTCTTCTCTCACCTGACGGTGCTCGACAACGTGCGCATCTGCCAGATGAAAGTCAACGGCACGGACAAGGCAGCCGCTACCCAGCGTGCGCATCGCGAGCTGGAACGGGTGGGCCTTGGTGACAAGGCGGCTGCCTACCCGGCCGAGCTTTCCGGCGGTCAGCAGCAGCGCGTTTCCATCGCACGGGCCCTGGCCATGGACCCTGACGTGCTGCTGTTCGACGAGCCCACCTCGGCGCTGGACCCGGAATTGACCGGCGAGGTGGTGAGGGTAATGCAGCAACTGGCCCTCGAAGGCATGACCATGGTGGTGGTAACCCACGAGATGAGCTTCGCCCGCCAGGCCGCCGACGAGATCATCTTCATGGAAAACGGGTACATCGTCGAGCAGGGGCCGCCGGAGACCATGTTCACCGAGTCCACGCACGAGCGGACCCGGGCATTTCTCAACGTTATCGCGGAGCACGGGTGAGCCATGCGGGAATTCATTGAGTTCGGCATCGAGTGGCTGCCCGAGCTTCTCAAGGGCGTGCCGGTCACGCTGTCGCTGTGGGTGATCGCCATCACCCTGGGTTTCTTCCTGGGGCTAGTGCTTTGCTGGGCCAGGGTCTATGGCAATCGGCTCTTCTACTGGATCAGCACCGTCTACGTGGAACTGTTTCGCGGCACGCCAATGCTGGTGCAGATGTTTTTCATCTACTTGGGGCTGCCCCACGTGGGCATCGTCTTCGACGCCTTCACTGCGGCGGTGATCGCCATCACTCTCAACAGCGCCGCCTACCAAGCGGAGTACTTTCGTGGCTCGGTGCTGTCGGTGCCCAAGGGGCAGCTGGTAGCGGCGCGGTCCTGCGGCATGACCCAGTGGCAGGCAATTCGCCACATCATGCTGCCCCAGGCGCTTCGCCGCGTGATTCCCCAGTGGTCCAACGAGGCGATCATCGAGCTCAAGTTCACCTCTATCGCTTATACCATCGGCGTGGTGGAGATCACTGCCATCGCATCGGACGTCGGGTCGCGCACCCTGGATTTCTTCCTGGTCTTCCTTTGGGCGGGGATTATCTATCTCGTGCTCACCTCCACGGTGGCGAGCCTGTTGGGGCTCCTCGAGCGGCGCACCTACGTGCCCGGAGTGACAAATGTATGAAGGTAAGTGTCGGGTCACATGAAACCGATTACCCAGGACGCGATTACACCGTTAGATGTTTGATTGCGGTAACAAGTGCCTGCCACAGCTGGGTGTTGCTACCGCTGGGTGCCTGTCTCGCATGCCGCCTACGGCGCACGTAACCACCCCGAGGCAGAGTCAATATCGCCCACTGCTGGCAGCTGGAGGCGCTGTGAACAAGCTGCGCAAACACTATCCCGAAACGCCGGATGGCCGATACTTCATCGCCAAGGAAAAACTTTGGCGCAAGACCGACCCCCGGCTGGATGAAACTGCCCGCCGTGAGCGGGTCAAGACGCTGATGAAAGCCCGCCGTGCAGTGAAGCACGCTGCCGACGAGGTTGCCCTGCGCGAGGCCCGTCAGGCGGTGGATGCCGCCAAGATCGCCCTCGGTGAGCGCGGCCCGGTGTGGTGGGACGACGGGGTCCCGGACGAAACTGGTAAGCACCCATGCAACAGCAGCTACGCCGAGTGGTGGCGTCAGCAGCAGGTTGATCCGCCCAGTTAAACAGGTTGTGTCGTCGTCACCACCTGCATGAAGGTCTTCACGTGTACAAATCCGGTGGTTGGGCACAAGAGTGTCACAGTGGTGTCAGATCCGGATTTTCGAGCAGGCAACGAAAAAGAGGCAGATCGGTAAGTCACTGATCTGCCTCTTGAAATATTGGTAGCGGGGACCGGATTTGAACCGATGACCTTCGGGTTATGAGCCCGACGAGCTACCAGACTGCTCCACCCCGCATCAACGTGAGGCATATTGTACAGGTCTTGCTCCCAAGGTCAAGAGAAGACTCGGAGACTTCAAACGCTCGTCCATAATGCATTTCGTGGTCCATACTGATGTCGGTTGTCACGAATTCGGCAATCGACACAACAACACTGACTCGTCCCGATGCTATTCGGGCGAATATGTGTCATTCGAATCAGGGAGGTAGTCAATGACCAACCAAGCACCCGTCGCATGGGTCACCGGAGGTACCGGAGGTATCGGCTCCGCAATCTGCCGCTCGCTGGCTGCCGATGGCTACCAGGTGGTTGCGGGGTATCACAACCCCGAAAAAGCCAAGAAATGGCTGGAAACCCAGAAAGCCGATGGTTATGACAACATCGCGCTGTCTGGTATCGACCTCACCAGCTACGACGACTGCGTTGCGGGGGTCAAGGAGATCAGCGATGCTCATGGCCCCATTAGCGTGTTGGTGAACTGCGCCGGCATCACCCGGGACGGCACCATGAAGAAGATGACCTCTGAACAGTGGCACGAGGTCATCGATACCAACCTCAATAGTGTTTTCAATACTTGCAGAAGCGTGATCGAGGGCATGCTCGAGAACGGCTATGGTCGCATCATCAATATCTCCTCGATCAACGGCCGAAAGGGGCAGTTCGGGCAGGTCAACTATGCGGCCGCCAAGGCGGGCATGCATGGTCTGACCATGTCGCTGGCACAGGAGACGGCCACCAAGGGTATTACCGTGAACACGGTTTCACCCGGCTATATCGCAACTGACATGATCAATAATATTCCCGAGAAGGTGCGTGAAGCGATTCGCGAGACCATTCCGGTCAAGCGTTACGGCACGCCAGAAGAAATTGGTCGTTTGGTCACGTTCCTGGCCGACAAGCAGTCGGGCTTCATTACCGGAGCCAATATCGACATCAACGGTGGACAGTTCATGGGCTGATCGTTCGCTTGTCAGGCTCTAGTGCTGCCGGTGATCCCGGCAGCGCTAGAGACGCCACGCAACAAGAACGCGAGGCCCCAACGATGTCGATCGGGGCCTCGCGTTCTTGTTGCGACCTTGCGGTCAGGGAGACGTCGGGTCAGGTAGGCGGTAGGCGAGCCAGCTTTTCAAGCATGTGATCGAACTCGCCGACCTCGCGTGCCCAGAGCAGGGGGGAGACCGGCCCGGTGGCTAGTAGTTCCAGCAATACGCCATGCAACTCCTCGGCGCGCGAAGGCTCGCGGCCAAGGTTGTCGTTGAGACGCTCCACCTGAATCGCTAGACGCATGGGATCGTCGCGCTGACTGACACGGCCGACTGCGAGTAAAGAAAGATGCACCCTCAGGCGAGCGAGTCTCTCCTCAACCTGTGCTTCGTCGATCGGCTCGCGTCGCGAGGCGTTACGACGCGTATGGGCGCTGAACATGTCGTCGCCCAATGTCAGCGTTTCCGGCGGTTGGACGTCGGCGACGCGTTCGCCGGTCAGGCAGGCGGCGTCGGCCTCCAAGTGAGCCGCCAGCAGTGGTTGGACGTGACGCCAACGGTTGATTTCATCGACCACGCTCAGACGGGCCAGCCGCTCGCGGCGGGCCCTGACGATCCCCGACCAGCGGCGGCGCATGCCCTCGGTACGACGCCCACCTGGCAGTGGCTCCAACGCTGCGGCCTCCCGGATCGCCTGTTCAAGAAACGGCGTGTCCCGGCTATCGGTGGGCTGCCAGCTGTCGAGACGATCGATCAGCGCCTGCATGGCATCGAGCCTTTCCTGGTCGCGGCGCAACTGATCGCCCCGTTCGGCCTCGCGGCTGGCAAAAATCGTGTCGCAGATGCCGCGGAATTCTCGCCATAGTGCCTGTTCCTCGCCGCGTGGCGCGCGGCCTAGCGCTCGCCAGCGCTGTTGTAGTGCCTTGGCTTGTTCGGCGCGCCGCGCCGCCGGCATGGAGTGCTCGGCCAACTGGCGGGTCTGTTCGATCAGCTCGCGCTTGGCATCGGCGATCTCGCGCGCGCGGCGGTCGATCAGCGTCTGCAACTCGTGGCGGATGCGCGCGAAACGCCGGCCGATGGCCTCAGCATGCTCGCGGGGGATGGGGGCGCTATGGCGCCACTGCTCCCTGGCGCGGTCACGTATCTGACGAAGTGCGTCGGGATCGGCCTCATGGGCTGGCTGGGCGAGCAGCGTCTCGAGCTTATCGCAGAGGGCTTCACGATCCGCGAGGTGTTGCTGTCGTTCGCTCTCGAGACGCTCCCGCCAAGGACCCAGCCTTTCATGGATTCGCTCGGAGGCGGTACGGAAGCGATTCGCCTGTTCGCGGTTGGCGGCAGCGTCGCCCAACGACTTCCATTCCTTGACGAGTTGACGATGGCGCCGGTCCAGTTCGGCGTCGGAGAGTGTCAGGTCGTCTGCAAGTTCGTCGATGGCGTGGCACAGTTGATCGCGTTTGGGACCTGCGACAAAGCCACGCCAGTCGCGCAGTTCGGCCAGTTGGGCACCCAGGCGTTTGAGCGTGGCCAGTTCCGAGGCAATGCGCGACCTGGGCATGCCGCGGGCCTGCTGAAGCGCCTCGGCCTGGTGGCGCAGCCCTTGGTGCAGGCGGCTCGCGCTCTTGAATGAGCCGCTCTCGAGCAGTCGCTCGAGCTCAACCAGTTCTCCGGAGAAACGCTCCAGTGCGCTGGTTTGCTCCACAGCCTTGTCTGCCATGCTGGCTGCGAGTCGCTCACGCGCGCGCCCCAGCAGTGGCGTCGGAGACAAGCCCTCGGGCCAGGAGCAGGCCTCGATGAGGGCCTTGAGGCGCTCGTCGTCGCCTTCCTGTAGCGCTTGCTCGATGGCATCGGCGCGCTCATCGAGACGAATCCGTGCCTGGGCAATACGATCAAAGGATTGTAGGGCCGCATCATAGCGCTGGCCCAGCGCCTCGTTGACCAGATGCTGGTCGGAGAGTTCCTGCCAGCGGTTGGCTAGAAGGTGCTTCTGTGCGCGCAGACTGGCGATGTCCTGGTCGGTGATTCGCTCGCTGCGGTGCAGCGCATCCAGACTCTCCTCGAGCGCCTCGATCAGCGCTTCGCGCGACTGGTCGGCTCCCTCCCGACGCAGGTGGTCGGCATCGCGCGAGCGTTGCTGTGCCTCGTGATCGCCGATGACCTTGCGACAGCGCATACAGGCATCCTGGAAGCGCCTTTCGAGCTCGGCATCCGGCATGTCGCCGAGGGCCTCCCACTCTCGCACCAGATGCCGAAAGCGTCCGGCATAGAGTGGCTCCCAGGCGGCCTTGGCGTGTCGTTCCAGCGTCTCGATCAGCGCAACTCGTTTGGCACCGGCGGCGGCCAAGGAGGCGGCGTCGGCACGCAGGCGGTTGAGTCGCTCGCGTGCCTGGCGCATCACCTGGCGGTCGCGGCGCGCGGACTGGGCGAGCCGTGACAGGCCAGCCTCGCTTTCCACCCGGGCGGCGGCGGCATGGCGAACGGCGGCGATGCCGTTGTCGCAGGCCTGGCGAATCAACGCCTCCTCGTCCTCAAGCTTTGCCAGGGCCGCCAGGCGCAACTGTTGGTTGTCGCCTTTCATGGCGATATCGGCAAGCAGTGCCTGGTCCTCGAGACGCTCGACGATAGCGATACGGCTGTCCAGGTCCTGCGACCCTTCACGGCCGGTCACGAGTGTCAGCAGCCGCTGGGCCAGCTCATATGATGCAGCACCACCCTCGAGTAGTCGCAATAACGCCACCGGGTCGTCGATGCGGGCGAGGGATGCGCTGCGCACCCCTGAGTCGTCATCCCGGGCGAGAGACTCGAGGGCCTGATGCTGTTCGGGGTGGGCTGCGTCGAGCCGCTCGACGGCCTGGCGGCGAACCTCGGGATCGGGATGCTGCCAGCGTGGGGCAAAGAGGCGGCGAAAGAGTCCTGACATTGGCCATCCTGACATGGGTTAGATCCCGCGACGGGATGTGCGAGACTATTGCTGTAAATAACTGTTTTAGGCAACGCTGTTGGGTGCGATGAACGTTGCTGAGGCGGTAACTCGGGTGCCTTCGGCTATCTAAGCACGCGTTGAGCCTGGGGAAAAGGCTAGCCGTACCTCGGGTGTGGCCAATTGGAGACACTGACAAGCCCTCGCCAGAGAGAATATGATCGGTTGCAGGGAGCGATTCACTCGCTTAGCTTTAAGCTAATATCCCCGAATATCACCCGACGTGGAGTTCGGCAATGAGTCTCAACGTGGAAAGGGACGGCATGGCGTTCACCTTTAAAGGCGGCATGCTGCCGATGACGGTCATGGAATTGACCAGCGCCGATCCCGAGCGTATTCGTGATCAGCTCGCCGACAAGCTTAGCCAGTCACCCGCCTTCTTTCAGCATACCCCGGTCGTGCTCAATGTCGAGAAGCTCGACGAGCCGCATCTGGCGCTGGAACGCATCTGCGCGGTGTGCCGCGCGCACAAGCTGCTGCCAGTGGCGGTGCGCGGTGGCCCGGATCCGGTCAAACAGTCGGCTTGGGCGCTGGGGCTTGGCTGGTTTCCGCCACAAGAATCGGCGCGCGCGCGCCCGCTGGAGAGTGTGGCGCCCGTCGAACCCGAAACGGACGAGGTCGAGCTGGCCGAGCCGCAGGCGACGGCAGGCGTCGTCAGTGGAGGGCGTATCTACCGTGGTACGGTACGCTCCGGCCAGCAGGTCACGGCTCCGTCGGGAGACTTGATCGTGATCGGTGCCGTCAACGCCGGGGCCGAGGTACTGGCCGCCGGTAGCGTCCATGTCTACGGTGCCCTGCGTGGACGCGCCTTGGCGGGGATTCACGGTGATCCCCTGGCCGTTATCTTCTGTCGCGAATTGAATGCCGAGTTGCTTTCCGTGGCCGGCAACTACAAGCGACTCGAGGATGTCGACCCTCGCCTGTTGGGGACCGCCGTACAGGTACGCCTGCAGGATGACCAGCTGGGCATCGTGCCGCTAACCTGAGCAAGACGGGTGCCTGATCCGGCTAGCCCAACATTTTTTATTGACTGACAGGAAGCACAACTTGGCCAAGATCATTGTGGTGACCTCCGGCAAGGGCGGGGTCGGCAAGACGACCAGCGCAGCAGCCATCGCGACCGGACTGGCGCTGCGTGGCAACAAGACCGTGGTCATTGACTTCGACGTGGGGCTGCGCAACCTCGACCTGATCATGGGGTGCGAGCGTCGTGTGGTCTATGACCTCGTCAATGTCATCCAGGGTGAAGCGGGGCTCAATCAGGCGCTGATTCGTGACAAGCGGGTCGACAACCTGCATATCCTCCCGGCCTCTCAGACCCGAGACAAGGATGCACTGAACCTGGAAGGTGTTGAGAAGGTTCTCGATACGCTGAGCAAGGATTTCGATTACATCCTCTGCGACTCACCGGCGGGTATCGAGCGCGGCGCGCAGCTTGCCATGTACTTCGCCGATGAAGCGATAGTGGTTACCAATCCTGAAGTGTCCTCGGTGCGCGATTCCGACCGCATCCTCGGCCTGCTGGCCTCCAAGACTCGGCGTGCCGAGCGCGGTGAGGATCCGATCAAGGAGCACCTGCTGGTCACTCGCTACAACCCGGCACGGGTCGACTCGGGCGACATGCTCAACCTCGAGGACATTCGCGAGATCCTGGCGATCAATTTGATTGGCTTGATACCCGAGTCCGAGGCGGTATTGCGGGCCTCGAATCACGGGGTGCCGGTCACCCACGATGCCGACAGCGATGCCGGACAAGCGTATACCGATACCGTAGCGCGGCTGATCGGTGAGGAAGTCCCTCTGCGTTTCCATCAATATGAGAAGAAGAGCCTGTTGAGCCGAATGTTCGGAGGAGGTCGCCGGTGAAGTTGCTCGAGTTCCTCAAGAGAGAGCGCAAGAAGTCGGCGTCGGTTGCCAAGGAGCGGCTCCAGATCATCGTCGCCCACCAGCGGACCCAGCGTGGCCAGCCCGACTACATGCCGATGCTGGAAAAGGAGCTGCTGGAGGTGATTCGCCGCTATGTCCAGGTCGATGACGATGCCATCAATATCAGTCTCGACAGCGAGGACAACTGTTCGGTGCTGGAGCTCAACGTCACGCTGCCCCGTGCCTGACGGCTGAGCGGCAGGCGGTGCTGTGCTAGGCTGTGGCTCTTGCCCACGCTCATACCCCTGACAGCACCGTTCGGAGAGACTCGCCCATGGCGCCGCCTGCCGTCCCGACGACCTTCCTTTGGCACGATTACGAGACCTTCGGTGCCGACCCACGTCGTGATCGTCCTTCCCAGTTTGCCGCCATTCGCACCGACGCCGACTTCAACGAGGTTGGCGACCCGGTGGAGTGGTTCTGCCAGCCGGCCGACGATTTCCTGCCCCACCCCCAGGCCTGCCTGATCACCGGCATTACGCCTCAGCAGGCACGCCGTCGCGGCTTGCCCGAGGCAGAGTTTGCCGGTCGTATCGAGGCGCTGATGAATCAGCCCGGTACCTGTGCCCTGGGCTACAATAGCCTGCGTTTCGATGATGAAGTGACACGGCATCTTTTCTATCGCAACCTGCTCGACCCCTATGCCCGCGAGTGGCAGAACGGCAATTCGCGCTGGGATTTGATCGATGTGGTGCGCGCTTTTCATGCCTTGCGCCCTGAGGGGATCGAATGGCCGACCCGCGAGGATGGCGCGCCGAGCTTCAAGCTGGAGGCGCTGACCGCCGCCAACGGCATTGACCATGAGGGCGCTCACGATGCGCTCGCCGACGTGCGGGCGACCATCGCGCTGGCGCGACTCTTGAAGGCCCATAATGGCCGGCTCTTCGATCACCTGCTGCGGCTTCGCACCAAACGCCAGGCGGCGAAACTGCTGGATGTGCAGGGACGAAAGCCGGTGCTGCACATCTCGCGCCGTTATCCGGCCAGCCGCGGCTGCAGCGCCCTGGTGGTACCGCTGGCTGAGCATCCCACCAACCCCAACGGGGTGATCGTCTACGATCTCTCGATGGCCCCCGCCCCGCTGTTCGACCTCGATGCCGACCAGATCCGCCAGCGAGTCTTCGTCAGTAACGACGACCTGGCCGAAGGCGCCGAGCGTATCCCGCTCAAGGTGATCCATATCAACAAGTGCCCGGTGCTCTTTCCGGCCAGCGCCCTCAAGGACGTGGATGGTCCGCACCAAGGCGAGTATGGCGAGATCGTGGCGCGTCTGGGGCTGGACGTTGCGGCCTGTCGCGAGCACTGGAAGCAGCTCGCCGCGCGGCCAGAGGTCGCCGTCCGCGTCGCCGAGGTGTTTGCCGAGCCGCCGCCTGAGGGGCCGCAAGATCCGGACATGATGCTCTATGCAGGCGGCTTCTTCTCGCCGGCGGATCGCCAGCAGATGCAGCGCGTGCGCGAGACCGCGCCCTGGGATCTGGTCGGCGCCAGCTTCGCCTTCCAGGACCCGCGACTCGAAGAGATGCTGTTTCGCTATCGGGCGCGCAGCTACCCGCATACCCTGGAAGGCGACGAGCTGGTCCGGTGGGAGAGTTTCCGCTGGGAGCGGATGAACGATCCCGCCCTCTCGAGTCTGACCCTCAAGGCCTTCGCTCGTGAGATCGAACGGCTCAATCAGGTAACGCTCGACGACCAGGAGCGACAGATCCTCGAGGAGCTGGTGATGCACGTGGAGGCGATCATGCCGGCACAAGCCTTCGACTGAGCGCTACCGGTAGGTAGGGGATAACGTGACGGGGCCCGGCCAATTGGCCGGGCCCCGTCGTTGCGAGCGATGTGCCTGCTCACTTTGGGTCTTTTCAGGCGTCGGATTCGGGCAGCGGGTCGAGATGGCGGGTCAGCTCGACCACGTCGCTGGGCTCGTCGCCCGGGTCAAAGGTGACGCTGGCCACGGCCTGCTCGCGCAGTTCAGGCCATAGCGCCCGAAGATCATCCGCGGTCACGGCCAGCGCTTGTTCGGCCAGTTTCTCGCGCTCGTCGAAGTCGGTGTCGCCAAATGACATAGCCTGCCATAACCGGTTGGCCTTGCCCGAAAGGCTAGTGTCACGACGCACCAGGCTGTCGTGTACCGCCTGGCGATAGGGGGCAAGGCCCTGCTCGTCGAGCGTTTCCAGGCGGGTGGCGAAGTCGGTCAGGAAGGCGTCAATACGTGCCTGGATGACCTCGCTCTGCGTCTCAGGTGATTGCACCAGCAAGCTGATGCCGGGTGCGTCGAGCAGTGGCGAATACCCGGCGTTGACCACGTAACCGAGTTGTTCCTCGGTGCGCAATTGCTGATAGAAAGGGGTGTCGAGCAACTGACCGAGCACTGCCAGGCGTGCGCGACTTTCCAGCGAACGATCCGGACCCTGCAGGTAGCGCAGCACCACCGATTCGTTGCGTGTCGTGTCGGGTACCAGCTCGGGAAGGTCGGGCTCGGCACGCAGCGGAACCAGGTCGGGAATCTGTGTCTCTGCGAGGCTGGGCGCGAGCGCGTCGGCGACCAATTGGCCTTCACGGGTCGCCAGTTCGGCATCCAGATTCCCGACCGCCATGGCCTCGAGGCGCAGCTCGGCCAGGAAGTCGCCGCGGAAGTCGCGCAGGGCGTCGACGTCGAGCTCGCGACTCGCTTCGAGCAGGGCATTGGTGGGCCATTGCGGGCGCACCAGCGCTTCGGCCAGGGTGCGCTGGGCCTGTTGATGCAGCGCCGCCTGAGGCGCGTTACGCCATTCGCGCTGCAGCCGATATTGCACTCGTTCGAAGGTAGCCGGGTCGATGCCGCCCTGCTGCAGCTGTTCCAGGACCCGCTGCATCAGCTGGTCTTGGCGGTCGCGCCAGCCAGAGAACGACAGCGTGATCCCACGGGCATGGGCATAGGCATCAAAATGATGGCCGGCGAGACGTGCCGGGTAGAGGGCCTCGTTGAGGCTGTCGGTCAGCCAGCCGGCCAGCAGCCGGGCGAGCACGGCGTCGCGCGCCGTTGCCGACGCGTCGGGGTGCTGCAGGCTGAACCGCCACTCGACCTTGGGCGTATCGAAACTCGCCTCGGCCATGTGCCAGAGATCGAAACCTGGATCATTGAGAAGGCGGCTGGGTTGCTCGTCCTGTTCGTCGAGCAGCTCGAGGTCTTCGGCGATGTAGGGATTGGGCGCGGGCAGGGCAAGGCCAGACAAGGGCGCGGCGTCTGGATTCTCTGAGACGCTGACCTCGCGCCAGGGCGCGTCGAACCAGGGCGATACCTCTTCACCTTCGACATCAGGGGCGCTGTAGAGTCGCAGCCGGTTTTCCGGCCGCAGGGCATCGAGATAACGCTCGGTCGCTTGCCGGTCGAAGCCGTCCATCCGGTAAGGAGCGTACTGAACGTCCTGCACCGGGAAGCGTGACAGGTTCATGGCCAGGCGCATCGCACCGCTAAGCGGTGAGCCATGCTGCTGGAAACGGAAATCCTGCTCGGCGAGTCGGGCCTGTTCCTTGTAGCGCCATTCTTCCAGGCCGGCCTCGCGAATCCGCTTGATGGCGGCAAAGAGCGTGACTTCGATCTCGTCGAGGCGCTCGGCGCCATCGGGCGTGAGGCTGATACTCACGGTGAAAAGCGCATGGCGGCCGTCGTTACGCGAGATGCCGGCAGACAGGCCGTCGGCCAGGCCGGCGTCACGCAGCACGGCCAGCAGGCTGCCCTCGCCTTCATGGCCCAGCAGGTGGGCCAGCAGGTCGGCGGGCTTGTGGCGATACTGCTGGATCGGGTCGGGGACCGGAAACATGAAGCGCAGCTGGCGGCTGTCACGAAGCGACTGCACTTCCACGGCCGCCGGTAGGTTGTCGGCAGTCACCAGCGGCGTCTCGATCACCGGCCTTTCGAGATCGTTGTCGGCAATCGGGGCGAAGTCCTCGACGACCATGGCCTCGAGTTTATTCAGAGGCTGGGGCGCGATCACCGCCAGATGCATGACGTTGGCATCGTAATATTGCTCGTAGAAATCGATCACCCGCTCGCGCAGGGGCGGCTCGCCGTCGGGACGGTCGGACAAGGTGTCGCGGCTGCCCACCGAAAAACCGGTCATCGGATGGCGTGGATTGAGCAGCTGGTTGAGCACGTCGTTCTCGCGGCGCCCGTCATCGCGAATGCGTGCTTGGTATTCCGAGTGGACGACATTGCGCTCGCTTTCCAGGCGATCGGCGTTGAACAGCGGGTCGATGAAAAAGCGGCTGAAGCGGTCCAGGGCACCCGGCAGGGCGTCGGGCTCGATATCGAAAAAGTAATTCGTGTCCTGTGACGCGGTGAAGGCGTTATGGCTGCCCGCGTGGCGCGAAAGATAACCCTGGTAGGCATCCGGTTCGGGATAGGCCTCGGTGCCCAGGAACAACATGTGTTCCAGAAAATGCGCCAAGCCAGCCAAGTCCTCGGGGTCCTGGGCGCTGCCCACATCCACGTTCATCGAGGCAGCGGCCTTGTCGGCGTCGGGGTCGCTGACCAGTAGCACCTCGAGACCATTTTCCAGCGTCAGGACGCGGTAGTCACGGCTGTCGTGAGGGCTGACCTTGGGCGTGATGACCTCGTCGACGGTCTCGTTGGTGTCGTCCGCGGCGACCGGGCTCATCAGCAGCAAGGCGGATAGCGCCAGCAGGCCGAGCAACGCTAGGGGTCGTCGAACAATGGCGTGTTGGGGGGCGATAGGCATCGTCTCTCCTCAATTGGGGGTCCGGAACGGTTCATGAAGGTAGGGGTCATGAGTCGACGCGAAGCATGGGGCCGATGGGACGGGCGCAGCTTGCATCCTGATGCGCGGGATCATTGACATGTCTTGATACCGGAAAAGCGCCCAACAGTTCCCTGGGGGCGCGTATCAGCAGGGTTTTGACTGCCGCCGGGTCAGTATCGGGGTCCAGCCAGCGCCGCGCCTCGTGAGGCTCAACGATGGCGGGAAGGCGATCGGTGAGCGAGTGGAGCAGCGTGTTGGTCGGTACCGTGATCAGCGCCAGGGAGTCGGTATGTTCGGCCAGACTGGTGTGAAAGCGGCACCATAGGCCGGCCAGCAGCAAGGGGCCACGATCGATGCGGGTGATGAGAAAGGGCTGCTTGGCGCGGGGCAGCGTTTTCCAGGCATAGATGCCCCCGACCGGCACCAGGCAGCGCCGGGCCCGGAAGGCCTCACGAAACATCGGCCGTGTGTCCAGCGATTCTGCCCGTGCGCAATGCGGGGCGTGGTCGAGCACCTCCAGCCAGGGCGGAGTCAGGCCCCAGAAAAGTGACGAGAGCGTGAGCCGTCCACCCTCCAGGCGAATCGCCGAGAGAAAGCGACGCGGCGCCAGGTTGGGGTTGGTGACAGGCGTCGCATCGAGCGCCAGGTCGGGCAGCAGTCGCGTCAAATCGAGGGGCGGAATATAGAGTCGGCCGGCCATGGGCCCTCCTCGAATGATGGAGCGACAGGGTATCCAAGTCTCGAGCGCGGGGAAAGCCGGTAGTGACGGGGGCGATGGCGCGAACGTCGGTGAAAATCCCACGATAATCTGTCGAAAACAGTGTTCGATGTGCGCTATCCTACAGGGTCAGCACTTGCGGCGAGCCGATGGCTTGCCTTTACTACCTTGCGAGGAACCCGATGGCCCGTCCTAGACAGCATGCGCCCGAGGCGTTACATGCTCAGGTCATGGTTACCTGTGATGCTTGGCTGCAGGTCAATCCCGTGCATTCGCTGTCTTTACGCGCCCTGGCGCGAGAGGTTGGTTGTGCGCCCAGCACCTTGCTCAAGCTTTACGGCAGCTTCAGCAACCTGCTGCAGCACGTCAACATCGAGACGTTGGCGCGTTTGCGCAACGTGGTCGAGCCGCTGACCAGCAGGGCGACCCCGGAGCAGCGTCTGACGTCGCTGGCGCATGCCTATTGGGAGTTCGCGCATCAGGCGCCTTATCGCTGGCAATTGCTGTTCGACTTTCCCCTCGCGCAGGAGGGCGAGCTCGACCAGCGCCAGAATGACATGATCGAAGCGCTGTTCCTGCGCGTCGAAGCTACGCTGAAGGAATACCAGCCCGCGCTGGATGATCTCGAGGCCAGGCGCCTGGGCCGCACCCTCTGGGGGAGCGTCCACGGTCTGGTGCAACTGGGGCTCAACGAGCGTCTGGGGTACTGGCAGGGCCAGCAGCTGGAGGTGGGCGAGCTCCTTGATCAACTTTTGGCGACCCTTCTGGCCGGGCTGAAAACTCGCCAAGACGTCACTCGATGATGCTGTTTGCCTCGGTCGCAGTGGGCCTGTTGTTGGTAGCGGTCTGGTGGTTCAGGCGGCACCCGCGTGACGCCATGCGGCGGCTGGTCTTCGTGCTGATCCATGTCATGTATCGCTTGCGCCTGCGCGGTCGACGGCATATCCCCGACAAGGGTGCGGCGATCGTGGTGTGCAATCATGTCAGCTTCATGGATGCCCTGTTGGTCGGGGGCGCCAGCCGCAGGCCGTTGCGCTTCCTGATGGACAAGCCGATCTTTGATTCACCCTGGCTGAACTGGATGTTCCGGCTGGTAGGGGCGATCCCCGTGGAGTCAGAGCGGCGCGACCCGGGCAATGTGCGCCGGGCGCTTCAGGAAGTCAGCCGGGCGCT
The DNA here is from genome assembly GCF_018448785.1 of Halomonas jincaotanensis. Taxonomy (GTDB): domain Bacteria; phylum Pseudomonadota; class Gammaproteobacteria; order Pseudomonadales; family Halomonadaceae; genus Halomonas; species Halomonas jincaotanensis. The sequence goes on from NZ_JAHCLU010000004.1 coordinate 28,087, forward strand.
GGCTGAGGGCGAGGTGGTGATGCTCTTCCCCGAGGGCCGTCTAACACTTGATGGGGAGGTCCAGACGTTTCGTCGGGGTCTGGAGCTGATCCTGGCGAGAGATCCGGTGCCGGTGATTCCGGCCGGCCTGTCGGGGCTTTGGGGATCCTGGACCTCGTATAGCCAAGGTGCGGCGCTGAGCATGCCACCGAGTCGTTTTCGCGCCAGGGTGGCCCTCACCTTTGGCGAGCCCATGGAACCCCACGACGTCAGCCGAGCTCGGGTCGAGGCCAGGGTGCGAGCGCTCAAGGCGGAGTCCGATGACTGGATCGCAACACGTGATCAGCTCGGCAAGGTACACCGGCCCTAGCGCGTTCGGCTCGCCCGTCGGGGGGCCTGCCAGCAGCGAGCAGCGGTGATCAGGTTGTCGCGTACTTCGAGAATCTCCATGCGCACATTAGCGACCTGCAGGCAGGCGGCGCCATCCGGGAAGGATTCCAGGTGTTCGAGTATCAGGCCGTTCAGGGTCTTGGGTCCGTCGGTGGGCAACAGCCATCCCAGTGCCTTGTTAATTTCGCGGATATTGGCGGTGCCGTCGATTACGTGGCTGCCATCGTCCTGAACGTGGATTTCCTGATCCTGCCCGGCCACGTCGGTGGTGAACTCGCCGACGATCTCCTCGAGGATGTCCTCCAGTGTCACCAGGCCCTCGACGTCGCCATACTCGTCGACCACGATGCCGATCCGTCGTTTCTGCTTCTGGAAGTTGAGCAGTTGAGTGTGCAGCGGAGTGGACTCGGGAATGAAATAGGGCTCGCGTGCCTCCTGCACGATGGCGGCTTTGGTCACCTCGTCGCGGGACAGGAAGCGCGCCGCATTACGCAGGTGCAGCATGCCGATGATGTTGTTGATGTCGCCCTTGAAGACCGGCACCCGGGTGTGCTGACTGGTGCGTATCTGCGCCAGGATGTCCTCTAGATCATGATCGAGGTCGATCCCTGCCACCTCGTGCCGGGGCACCATGATGTCGTTGACGGTGACATTCTCCAGATCAAGGATCGACAGCAACATTGCCTGGTGACGGCGGGGAATCAGCGTGCCCGCTTCGTGGACCACGGTACGCAACTCGTCGCGGGTCAGGTTATCGGCGCCGCCGTCGATGTTCTTGACGCCGATCAGCCGCAGCAGGCCGTTGGAGATGACGTTGACCAGCCACACCAGCGGATACAGCAGTTTTAGCAAAGGCTCGAGCGCCAGCGATGCCGGGTAGGCGATCCGCTCGGGCCTGATCGCGGCATAGGTCTTGGGGGTGACTTCGGAAAAGATCAGGATGGTAATGGTCAGGAGGATCGTGGCAACCGCGGGGCCAGTGACTTCCCCGAAATAGTGAATGGCAATGATCGTGGCAATCGAGGCCGCAAGGTTGTTGACGAAGTTGTTGCCGATCAGGATCACGCCGATCAGTCGATCGGGCCGTGCCAGTAACCGGACCACTCGCTGGGCGCGTGATTCCCCGCTATTGGCTTGATGGCTCAGGCGATAGCGGTTGATGGACATCATGCCGGTTTCGGAGCTTGAGAAGAAAGCGGATAGGCAAATGAGCAGAAACAGCAGGCCGAACAGCAGTCCCAGGGGGAAGTCGTCGCTCAAGTAGAAGGGTCCTCAGTGGCGGGTCAGGCTCGATTTGTAGGGGGTCGGTCGGGCAGTGTCAAGCCGCCCCCAGCGAAGAGGCGGGGCTCATGCCCGGTTCAGCACGATCTCGAGCACGAACTTGCTGCCGAAGTAGGCGAGTAACAATACGGCGCAGCCGCCCAGGGTCCAGTGCACCGCGCGCATGCCGCGCCAGCCCAGGCGATGATGACTGAAGAGCAGAACGGCGAATATCACCCAGGCGGCAAGCGACAGGATCGTCTTGTGGGCCAGGTGCTGGGCGAACATGTTGTCGAGGAACAGGAAGCCACTGGCGATCGACAGGGTCAACAGGGCCATGCCGGCCCAGATGAACTCGAACAACAGACGTTCCATGGTCGTTAGCGGCGGCAGCGATTGGACCACGCCGCGAATGTGATGATGGCGCAAGGCGTGGTTCTGTACGCCGAGCAGCACCGCCTGGACGGCGGCGATAGCGAGCACGGCGAAGGCCAGCGCCGAGCTGATCGCATGCAGGGCGATGCCCGGGGACATGTCGGTGGTTCGCTCGGGGCTGGGGAGCCCTACCGCGAGCAGCAGCGCAATGCCGGCCAGCGGGAAGACCCCAGCGGCGGCGTTGAGCACCGGTTTGAAGAGGCTGATCAAGAGCAACAGCAGAACGACCACGGCGCCTATCAGGATCGCGCTGGTAGAGAGCCCTGGCAGCACGGCCTGCCCATCGTGAAACAGGCCTGCGGTGAGCGGAAGATGACACAACAGTCCGAGCACGCCCAGGCCGCGTACCAGCAGCGGGCGCGGCGCAACCCAGCGTGCCAGGGTCAGGGCTTGCCAGGCGGCGGCGGCGAGATAGAGCAAGAAGGCCACAAGGGCCAATAGAAGCGCCTGCATCGATTGCTTTCCATGCGCCTTTGCGCGCGCCAGAGAATGAGAAACGGATGCCGCTACTATACCCAATCGACGGGGTCGCGCACAGGCTGCGACCATCAACCATGCGGGACGCATGGAGACTCACAGCCGCAGCGCGTATAATCACCCGTCATATTCGGGCCGTCGCCACTGGAGAGGCCAATGTTTCAGAATCTCAGCGAGCGTCTATCGCAGACGCTCAAGTCGATCAAGGGTCAGGCGCGCCTGACCGAGGAAAACGTCAAGGACACGCTGCGGGAGGTCCGCCGAGCCCTGCTCGAGGCGGATGTCGCCCTGCCGGTGGTCAAGGCGTTCGTCGATCGCGTTCGTGAGCGCGCGGTGGGACAGGAAGTGTCGCAGAGCCTTTCCCCGGGGCAGCAGTTCGTCAAGATCGTCCAGCAGGAGCTCGAGGCGATCATGGGCGAGGCCAACGAGGGGCTAAGCCTCAAGGGGTCGCCCGCCGTCGTGTTGATGGCCGGCCTGCAGGGCGCCGGAAAGACCACCTCGGTGGCCAAGCTGGCGCGCTATTTGCGCGAGCGAGAGAAGAAGAAAGTGCTGGTAGTGTCCGCCGACGTCTACCGTCCGGCGGCTATCGACCAGCTCGAGACCCTGGCCGAAGAAGTCGGCGTCGATTTCTTCCCGTCGCGCAGCGATCAGTCGCCGGTCGCCATTGCCGAAGCGGCGATCAAGCACGCCAGAATCCAGTTCCATGATGTGGTGATCGTTGATACCGCCGGTCGACTGGCCATCGACGAGGCGATGATGGCCGAGATCCAGGCGCTGCATCAGGCCGCCGCGCCCCAGGAGACGCTGTTCGTCGTCGACGCCATGACCGGCCAGGACGCCGCCAATACCGCCAAGGCCTTCGCCGACGCGCTGCCGCTGACCGGTGTCATCCTCACCAAGGCGGACGGCGATGCCCGCGGCGGGGCGGCGCTGTCGGTCCGCTACATCACTGGCAAGCCGATTCGCTTCATGGGCGTCGGCGAGAAGGTCGATGCCCTCGAGCCCTTCCATCCGGACCGCGTCGCCTCACGCATCCTCGGCATGGGCGATGTACTGTCGTTGATCGAGGAAGCCGAGCGCACCGTCGACAAGAAGAAGGCCGAGCAACTGGCCAAGAAGGTCAAGAAGGGCGATGGGTTCGACCTTGAGGACTTTCGCGACCAACTGCAGCAATTGAAAAAGATGGGGGGCATGGGCGGCCTGCTCGGCAAACTGCCAGGGATGGGGCAGATGGCGGAAATGGCCCAAGGCCCTGGCCCCGAGAAGGAAATGGGCAGGCTGGAAGCGCTGATCAATTCCATGACGCCCAAGGAGCGCCGCCGTCCCGAGATCATCAACGGCTCGCGCAAGCGACGCATCGCCGCTGGTGCCGGCTTGCAGGTGCCCGACCTCAATCGGCTGCTCAAGCAACACAAGCAGATGCAGAAAATGATGAAGAAGGCCGGCAAGAAGGGTGGCATGCAAAAGATGATGCGCGGCATGTCGGGCATGATGGGTGGTGGTCCCGGCGGCCCAGGTGGTCCCGGAGGCATGGGCGGTCCCGGTGGAATGGGAGGGCCGGGGAACTTCCCCAGGCGCTGAACCGCGTAGTGTGCTGGTGTTTATCATGGGCCGCCATGGGAAATGCTTTCCAAGCGGACCGGTTTTCCGTAGACTATCGCGTCTTCACTGGCAGTGATCGCGAGCACTTGCGACTGCCTCTGTGACCCTATGCCTGAAGCCGGGTCTACTGCCCGCTTCCCGAGCACTCAGAAATAGCATTGTTGGAGGTCGGCGGCGAGCCGCCGCGGCCCAGCAGAGTCAACCGAAATCTCAACCGAAGGACAGACTACGCATGGTTACCATTCGTCTGGCACGTTCTGGCGCCAAGAAGCGTCCCTTCTATCACTTGACCGTGACGGATTCCCGCAACGCCCGCGATGGTCGTTTCATCGAGCGTCTGGGGTTCTTTAACCCGGTCGCGCGCGGCCAGGAAGAGCGCCTGCGCGTCGATCTTGATCGTGTGACCCACTGGCAGGGCCAGGGTGCGCAACTTTCCGAGCGCGTCAACGAGCTGGTCAAGGAAGCCCGCAAGCAGGCCTGAAGCGCCTGACTTGCTTGACTGAAGTGCCGTCAAGGTGTCGTCGATGAGCGAACACGCGCAAGCACAGCCGCGCGACGATCATGTGGTGCTGGGCAAGCTGACCAGCCCCTATGGGGTGAAAGGCTGGCTGAAAGTGTATTCGTACACCAGCCCCATGGATGGCATTCTCGATTACGATGACTGGGTCCTGAGACAGGACGGGCATCTGGTTCGCTATTTGCTTGTGCAAGGTCGTCGGCAGGGTAAGGGGTTGGTGGCCCAGCTCGAGGGCGTCGATAGTCGCGAGGCGGCCGAGGCTCTGGCGGGCGCCGAGATTCTCTTGCCCAAGACTGAATTGCCCGAACTCGCCGGCAGCGATTACTACTGGTATCAGCTGGAAGGCCTGACCGTGGTCACCCGCGAGGGCGTGGCGTTGGGGCGTATCGATCATCTCTTCGAGACCGGCGCCAACGATGTCATGGTCGTGAAGGGGGGTGGCGATGATCGTGAGCGATTGCTGCCCTTCCTCCCGGAGGACGTGATCCTGAGCGTGGATCTCGTCGCTGGCGTGATGACGGTCGACTGGGATCCCGAATTTTGAGTGTCGGCTCGACGTCGTGTATGCCATTGAATCGGGGCGAACAGGGTATATGGATCGGTGTCGTGTCGCTGTTCCCCGAGATGTTCGAGGCGGTCACACGCCATGGCGTGACCGGCAGAGCGGTGGAGACCGGCCGCATCGCACTGGAATTCTGGAACCCGCGCGACTACGCCACCGACCGTCATCGCAGTGTGGATGACCGGCCCTATGGCGGCGGCCCCGGCATGCTGATGAAGGTCGATACCCTGCGTTCGGCGATCCATGCCGCACGTTGGCGGGCCGAGCAGGCCACCGGTCAGCGGCCGAGGGTGATCTACCTGTCGCCCCAGGGGCGGCGGCTCGATCAGCCGGGCGTACAACAACTGGTGTCCGGCCCCCCTTTGGTGGTGGTGGCGGGGCGCTACGAAGGCATCGATGAACGCGTGGTAGAAGCCGACATCGATGAGGAGTGGTCGATTGGCGACTATGTGCTCAGCGGCGGTGAGCTGCCGGCCATGGTGCTGATCGATGCGGCGGCAAGGCTGGTGCCCGGCGTGCTCGGGCATCGGGATTCCGCCGTCGAGGACTCCTTCAATGATGGGCTGCTGGACTGTCCGCACTATACTCGCCCGGAGGAAGTCGACGGGCGGCGCGTACCGGAGGTGCTGCTCAGCGGCCATCATGGCGCCATCCGGCGCTGGCGATTGAAGCAGTCCCTCGGGCGTACCTGGCAACGGCGCCCGGACCTGCTCGAGACGCGGTCATTGAATCGAGAGCAGCAACAGCTGCTCGAGGAGTTCATCGAAGAATACGCGCTGTCCAGCAAGTAGGTCAGGGCGGAGGTGCAGGACGCGTCGAGTCCCTGACAGGACGTGGACCTGTGTCACCAATCAGCTCCCGCGCTCTCGGGTCGTGACTCGGGCGCCGGGATCACGATTGGCCGGCAACACGCGACAGCCGGCCAGTCATGTTATCGAGGAGTATTGTCATGAGTAGCAAGAACAAGGTGATCCAGGCGCTCGAAACCGAGCAGATGAGCAAGGAAATTCCGACATTCGCCCCGGGCGATACCGTGGTCGTTCAGGTCAAGGTCAAGGAAGGTAGCCGTGAGCGTTTGCAGGCCTTCGAAGGCGTGGTGATCGGCAAGCGCAACCGCGGCCTGAACTCTGCCTTCACCGTGCGCAAGATCTCCCACGGTGTCGGCGTCGAGCGGACCTTCCAGACCTACAGCCCGCTGGTCGACTCCATCGCGGTCAAGCGTCGCGGTGACGTGCGCCAGGCCAAGCTGTACTATCTCCGTGAGCGTAGCGGTCGTTCCGCACGCATCAAGGAAAAGCTGTCTTGAGGCGAGCCCCTTCGCCGGTCAGCGCCGCCCAGGCCTGACGCCTGTGGCTGCCCCGAAACCCCGTCACCGCTCCGCGGGGCGGGGTTTTGTCGTTAGGCGGCTCGATAGGAGCAAAAGATGACGACAGGCGAGAAAACCGCTGACGTGATCGATGCGTTTCTCGACGGTCTCTGGCTCGAGCAGGGAGTAAGCGACAATACCCTGAGCGCTTACCGGCACGACCTGACGACCTGGATGGCACGGCTGGAGAGCCTCGGTCGTGACTGGCGCGCACCGGGCGGCAATATGTTGCCCGCCTGGTTCGACGAGCGCCGCGAGGCCGGCTATCAGCTGCGCAGCAATGCCCGGTTGCTGTCGAGCCTGCGGCGCTTCTATCGTTGGGCGCTGGTTGAGGAGATCATCACTCACGACCCGCTCGTCGAGGTGCGCCTGCCGCGGGTGCGTCCATCGCTACCCAATACGCTCGAGGAAGCCGAAGTGGAGCGTCTTCTCGAGGCGCCGGACTTGTCATCGGCGCTGGGTATGCGCGATCGCGCCATGCTCGAGGTGCTCTACGGCGCGGGCTTGCGGGTCTCAGAGCTGGTCGGGTTAACGACCGATGCCTTGAACCTGCGCCAGGGTGTGGTGCGAGTGCGCGGCAAGGGTGACAAGGATCGCCTGGTGCCGCTGGGCGAGGAGGCCATCGTCTGGTTGCAGCGCTATCTGCGCAGCGCGCGCGGCTCCCTGATGCGCGACATCACCCATCCGGCGCTGTTTCCCGGTCGCGCCGATCGGGCCATGACGCGTCAGACCTTCTGGCATCGCATCAAGGTCCATGCCCGCACCGCGGGCATCGACAGGCCGCTGTCGCCTCACACCCTGCGACACGCCTTCGCCACCCATTTATTGAATCATGGGGCCAACCTGCGTGTCGTACAGCTGCTGCTCGGTCACAGTGATCTCTCGACCACGCAGATCTACACCCATGTCGCGCAGGTACGACTGGAAGCCCTGCACGCCGATCATCATCCTCGAGGCTGAATCATGACACCACGTTTCTTCGCGAGCCTGCTGGCCGCTTCCCTGACCCTGCCGATAGTCGTGCAGGCCGATCCTGCCGAGCGCCTGGCCGACTCTCTCGAGGTCAACGGTCAGCCCATGCCGGTGGTGAGCGTTCGCGAGACGCCCATGGCGAATATCTTCGAGGTGCGACTGGAAAGCGGCGAAACTTTCTACAGCAACGCTTCGGGTGATCATTTCCTGGTCGGCGATCTCTACCAGAATGCCGAGAACGGCCTGGTCAACCTCACTGAGCAGGGCCGCAACGGCGAACGCGCCGCGCGCCTGGCCCAGGTGGCGCAGCAGGACCGGGTGGTCTTTCGAGGGGACGGTGAGAGCCGCGCCACGGTGACGGTCTTCACCGACACCACTTGTCCCTATTGCCGCCAGTTACACGAGGAAGTACCCAAGCTCAACGAGATGGGTGTCGAGGTGCATTATCTGGCCTTCCCGCGGACGGGCATGAAGGGCGAGGGGGCCCGGGTGATGCAGCAGGTCTGGTGCGCGGGCAATCCCACGGAGGCGATGACTGCCGCCAAGCGCGAGGAACGCCTCGAGGGTGGCGGAAGCTGCGACAATCCGGTCGAGGAGCAGTATCATCTAGGCTTGGAGCTTGGTGTTCAGGGCACGCCAGCGATCGTTCTTCCCGACGGGCGTCTGGTGCCAGGCTACGTGCCGGCGGAGCGCCTGGTTGAAATGCTCGGCCTGAACGAATAATCGCCGCCACCAACAATCGTCGGCGGCAGGGGCCCGATCAGGGTCCGTCATTCTATGAAACACGCCAGAACACACGTCAGAAAACAAGGGGAATAACATTGAAACCGGTGAGAGTGGGAATCTGTGGTCTGGGGACCGTCGGCGGCGGCACCTTCAACGTGCTGACACGCAACGCCGACGACATTGCCCGGCGGGCGGGGCGGCCGATCATCATCGAACAGGTCGCCTACCGCAGCCTCAATCCCGAGTGTGACATCACTGGCATCAAGGCCACCACTGACGCCTTCGAGGTGGCCACCAACCCTGATATTGATGTGTTGGTCGAGCTGATCGGTGGCTATGATCTGGCCCGCGAACTGGTGTTGACCGCCATTGCCAACGGCAAGCACGTGGTGACCGCCAACAAGGCGCTGATCGCCGTGCACGGCAACGAGATCTTCAAGGCGGCTCACGAGCAAGGCGTCATCGTCGCCTTCGAGGCGGCGGTCGCCGGCGGTATCCCGGTCATCAAGTCACTGCGCGAGGGCCTCGGCGCCAACCGCATCGAGTGGGTCGCCGGCATCATCAACGGCACTGGCAACTACATCCTCACCCATATGCGCGAAGAAAGGCGCGCCTTCGAGGATGTGCTCGCCGAGGCCCAGGCGCTGGGGTATGCCGAGGCCGACCCGACCTTCGATGTCGAGGGCATCGACGCTGCCCACAAGCTCACTATCCTCGCGTCTATCGCCTATGGTGTGCCCCTGCAGTTCGACAAGGCCTTCACCGAGGGTATCTCGCGCATCACGGCAGAAGATATCGAGCAGGCCGACAACCTGGGCTATGTGATCAAACATCTGGGGATCTCCAAGCGCACCGAGGCCGGGCTGGAGCTGCGCGTGCACCCGACGCTGATTCCCAAGCAGCGCCTGCTGGCCAGTGTCTATGGTGTGAAGAACGCCATCGCGATCATGGGCGATGCCGTGGGACCAACGCTTTACTACGGCGCTGGGGCCGGCGCGGAGCCCACTGCTTCCGCCGTGGTGGCGGATCTGCTGGACGTCGCACGCGACATCAGCACCGATCATCACTATCGGGTTCCCTACCTGGCGTTCAGCGGGATCGGCGACGAGATCAACAAGCTGCCGATCATGCCCATGGAGGACATCATCACCGCCTATTACTTGCGTCTGCTGGCGGTGGACCGCCCCGGCGTACTGGCCCGGGTGGCGACCATCCTCGCTGAGCAGGGGATCTCGATCGAGGCGTTGATCCAGAAGGAGGCGACCGAAGGTGAGCTGGTGCCGATCATCCTGCTGACCCACCGCACGCGCGAGAAGCAGATGAACGAGGCCATTCGCCTGATCGAGTCGATGGCCGACATCGCCGGCCCGGTAACGCGCATCCGCGTCGAGTCGCTGGACGAGCAGGAGTAGGCCATGCGCTACATCAGTACCCGCGGGCAGGCACCTGCGCTCTCCTTCGAGGAGGTCGTACTCACCGGCATGGCCAGCGACGGGGGCTTATACGTCCCGGAGACCATCCCCTGGCTCTCACATGACGACCTGGCCAGCATGGCGGGCTTGTCCTATGCCGAGATTGCCTTTCGGGTCATGAAACCCTATGTCGGCGGCGAGATCGACGACGCGACCTTCCGTCGTATCGTCGAGGAGGCCTACGCCACCTTCAGCCACGACGCCGTAGTGCCACTCAACCAGCTCGATGCCAATCATTTCCTGCTCGAGCTGTTCCACGGACCGACCCTGGCCTTCAAGGACGTGGCCCTGCAGCTGCTCGGCCGTCTGCTCGACCATTTCCTCGATAAGCGAGGCGAGCGTGCGGTGATCATGGGCGCTACGTCCGGCGATACCGGCTCCGCGGCTATCGAGGGCTGCCGTCATTGCGACAATCTCGATATCTTCATTCTCCACCCCTATCAGCGGGTCTCCGAGGTCCAGCGCCGCCAGATGACCACGGTGCTCGCCGACAACGTCTTCAACGTGGCGATCGAGGGCAACTTCGACGACGCCCAGGCGATAGTCAAGGCGAGCTTCGCCGACCAGGCCTTCCTGAATGGCGCGCGACTGGTGGCGGTGAACTCCATCAACTGGGCGCGGATCATGGCCCAGATCGTCTACTACGTGGCCTCCGCCGTGGCGCTTGGGGCGCCGCACCGACCGGTCAGTTTCTGCGTGCCCTCGGCCAACTTCGGTAACCTCTTCGCCGGCTACATGGCCTATCGCATGAGCCTGCCGGTAACGCAGTTCATCATCGCCACCAACGCCAACGACATCCTGCACCGCACGCTGGCTGACAACGACTTCTCCAAGCGGGAACTCGTCGCGACGCTGGCGCCGTCCATGGATATCGTGGTGTCGTCCAACTTCGAGCGCCTGCTCTTTGAAGCCTACGAGCGCGATGGCGATGCCGTTCGCGCTCTGCTCGAGCGTTTCCAGAATGAGCCCGCGGCCCTGGCCGATGCCCCGTTGGCCAAGCTGCGCGAGCGCTTCGCCAGTTACCGTGTGGATGACGCCACCTTGCTCGAGGTGATCCGCGAGGCGCGCCATCGCACCAAGGAACTCCTCGATCCCCATACCGCCACTGGCTATCGTGCCGCGGAGCGGGTGCGCGGCGATGCCCAGACGCCGATGATCACGCTGGCTACGGCGCATCCCGCCAAGTTCGCCGAGGCGGTGGTCAAGGCGGGCTTCTCCGGTGTGCCACTCCCGGCGCACATGGAGGATCTGCTGGAGCGTGAAGAGCGCTATACGGTACTGCCGGCTGACCTCGCTGCCGTGCAGCAGTTCGTGGCCGAGAACCGGCGGTAGGTGATGTCTGGTCTGGACGAGGTGGCGACCTATTCCAGCGACCTGCATGAGCGGCTCAAGCCCCGCCTTCAGGCGCGCACCCGCGATGAGGCGCTCTATGCGCGTGCCTTGAGCGAGGGGCTCTCCGAGCTGCAGGCGCGGGTGCTGGCTGGGCGGCTCAACGGTTACCGAGGGGAACTCGCCCCGCTGGTGACCCCGAGCCTGCGCCACCTGACCCATCCCGAGCAACTCCGGGACGCTCGCCGCGCGGCAGAGCGTATCGCCCAGGCAGTGGTCGACGGCGAGCATATCGGCATCCTGACCGACTACGACGTCGATGGCATCACCTCCCACGTCGTGATTCGGCGCACCCTGGTCGAGCTGTTCGGCGTGCCCGAGGCACGGCTGCATAGCCTGATCGGCCATCGCATCCACGACGGCTACGGCATCAGCCTGCCGCTGGTAGAGCGCACGCTCGCGCTCTCGCCGCGGCCGAGCCTGGTGATCACGGCGGATTGCGGCAGCTCCGACGAGCCGCGTATCGCGCGCCTCAAGGCCGAAGGCATCGACGTGGTGGTCAGCGACCATCACGCCCTGCCGTTGGAGGGGCCACCGGCCTCGGCCTACGCCACCGTCAATCCCACCCGCGAGGACTGTGATTATCCCGACACCACGATCGCCGGCTGCATGGTCGCCTGGCTGGTCATGTCGCTGTCGCGCAGCGTGTTGATCGAATGGGGCCTGCTGGCGGCCGCCACGCCCAAGCTTGCGCCCTGGCTCTCCTACGTGGCACTGGGGACGGTAGCCGACTGCGTGTCGCTGGGCGGCAGTGCCGCCAACCGGGCAGTGGTCAATTACGGCTTGAACCTGATCAACCGCATGGATGCCGCCTGCTGGCGGGCCATGGCGGCCAGGCTGGGGGCCGACAGTGTGCCCTTTGACGCCGAGACCCTAGCCTTCCAGATGGGCCCGCGAATCAATGCCCGCTCGCGCCTCGACGATCCCTATGCGGCGCTGTACTTCATGCTCGCCGAAGACGATGCGGTCGCGCATCGGCATCTGGCAACGCTGGATCAGGACAATCAGTCGCGCAAGGCGATAGAGGCCGAGATGAGCGAGGAGGCCCGCCAGCTGGCTATTCCCTCGTTGGTGGCCAATGAGCCGGCCATCGTGCTCTACCTCGAGAGTGGCCACCCCGGCGTGCAGGGTATCGTCGCCTCGCGGCTGGTCCAGGCCTTCGGCCGACCGGCGCTGGTACTGACCCCGGCGGCCGCCCCGGGCATGCTGACTGGTTCGGGTCGCTCCATCGAGGGGCTGCATCTGCGTGACGCCCTGCAGCGCACCTTTGAGCTGGCGCCCCTGTGCCTGCCGCGCTTCGGCGGCCATCGCGGCGCCGCCGGGGTGGGGGTGCCGGTCGAGCAAATGGCGGCATTCCGCGTGGCCTTTCTCCAGGCGGTAAGTGAGCAGCTCGGCGATAGGGAACTCTGCCCGCGGGTCTTTACCGATGGCGCGCTGACGCCCGCGCAGTTGAGCCTCGCCACTCTCGATGAGCTCGCTGTGCTCGGGCCTTACGGGCGTGAATTCGATGCCCCGCTGTTCGAGGGCGAGTTTCTGGTTGAACACTTGCGTCCGGTGGGGGCCGATGGCAATCATCTGATGATGGAGCTGTCGGCGGGCGCGGTGACCCAGCGGGGAATCTGGTTCCGCGCCCTGACCCCTGGGGAGTTGCCGGCCTTTGGCGTCGGCGACCGCCTTCGCTGCGCCTACAAGCTCAATCGCAATCGCTGGCGAGGGCGGGAGAGCCTGCAGTTGATGATCGAGCATGCGGAAGCCTGTTAGGCACCCTGTTTAAGGAACACCGATGGATCCCCAGGACCTGCCCAAAGACCCGCATCGCCCCCATGAAGATGTCATGGCCATGCTGGTGGGCACGCTGTTCGTGGCGCTCGGCGTGACGCTTTACACAGAGGCTCTGCTGTTGACCGGCAGCACCGCCGGATTGGCTTTCCTGCTGCAATATGCCACCGGCTGGCGCTTCGGCGTCTGGTTCTTCGCCATCAACCTGCCGTTCTACTATCTGGCCATCAAGCGCATGGGCTGGTCGTTCACGCTGCGTACCTTCGCCGCGATCGCCCTGGTGTCGGTGTTCTCGGAGCTGACCGGGCGCTGGATCGTTATCGACTCCCTCCATCCGCTCTACGCGTCGCTGATGGGCGGCAGTCTGATCGGCATCGGCATGTTGATCCTGTTTCGTCACCGCACCAGCCTCGGCGGGATCAATATCCTTGCGCTCTTCCTGCAGGACCGTTACGGACTGCGAGCCGGCTATGTGCAGCTGGGTATCGACGGCCTGATCATGCTCGCCGCGCTCCTGGTGCTCCCCATGGAGCGAGTAGGGCTCTCGGTACTCGGCGCGGTGGCGCTGAATCTGATCATTGCGCTGAACCACAAGCCGGGGCGCTATATGGGCGTCAGTTAAAATTTGTGAATCAGTAGGTTGGCCAGACGCCAGGGGTAGCCAGCTCCAGCAGGTGGCCGTCGGGGTCGCGAAAGTAAACACTTTCGCCGCCTCGCGGCCAGTGGGTGCGCCCCTCGATGGCGATACCGAGAGCCTCTAGTTGCTCTTCCCAGGCCGCAAGCTCGCGGGCGGCGATGGCGAATGCCAGATGCACCCGGCCTTCGCCGTCATGGGGTGGAATGGTGCCCATGTCGTCGGGCAGCACCACGGTCTCCAGCGTCTCGCCGTGCAGGAACAGCAGCAGCACCGTGCCGGCGCCGGCATCATAGGCGGTGAAGCGGTGGTCGGCCGTGAAGGGTGCCAGTCCCATCACGGCCTCGAAGAAGCGCCGTGCCCGGTGCATGTCTTCCACGTAGAGCGCGGTTTCCAGCACACCGTTCAGTTTCGGAGTGGGGTGGGGCATGGGTACCTCGCGATCCGGGGGTTGTCTTCAGCATAGTCAAGCTAGCGCTGTGCCGGCCCCCAGAACCACCAGATGATCAATGCGATCAACGCCAGGCCGGCGAGATTGACGATCCAGCTCATGCGGTAGCCTCCTGCTTTTGATCGGACGCGATGTTGTCATCCCCTCGCGCGGTTTCGCGGCGCGTCTTGAACAGGCGCAACCGATTGGCGTTGCTTACTACGGTGATCGACGACAGCGACATGGCCGCCCCGGCGATCATCGGCGAGAGCAGGGTGCCGGTGAAGGGATAGAGCACACCGGCCGCAATGGGGATGCCCAGGGCGTTATAGCCGAAGGCGCCCACCAGGTTCTGCTTGATATTGGCAAGCGTCGCCCGGCTGATCTCGATGGCCGAGGCGACCCCGTGCAGCGAGCCGCGCACCAGGGTGATGCCGGCGCTCTCGATGGCCACATCGGTGCCCTGGCCGATCGCGAAGCCCACGTTGGCGCGGGCCAGCGCCGGTGCGTCATTGATGCCGTCGCCGACCATGCCCACGACCTCGCCAGCCTGCTGCAGGCGTTCGATCTCGGCATGCTTGTCCTCGGGCAGCAGGCCGGCGCGGAAGTCGTCGATGCCGACTTCTTGGGCGATCGCGGCAGCGGTGTGGGCGTTGTCGCCGGTGAGCATCACCACCTTGAGACCATCGTCCTGCAGGCGCTTCACCGCCTCGACGGTGTCGTGGCGCAGCGGGTCGCTGATGCCGAACACGGCGGCCAGCCGTCCATCCACGGCGAGATACACCACGGTGCGCGCCTTTTCTTCCAGCTTCGCGGCAACCTGGCGGCCGGGGGCCAGTTCGATGCCGGCGTCCTCCAACAGGCGGGCATTGCCCAGCAGCAGCGACTGGCCATCGGCGCTTCTCGCCTTCACCCCGCCGCCGGTGACGGTATCGAAACCCGTGATCTCGGCGGCTTTGGCGTCACGCGCGGCGGCATGGGTCATCAGGGCCGCGGCCAGTGGATGTTCGGAACCACGCTCCAAGGCGGTGACCAGGCCCAGGATATTCTGCTCGTCGCCCTCGATGACGTCGGCCTCGGTGACCCGCGGCTTGCCTTCGGTCAGGGTACCGGTCTTGTCCACCAGCAGGGTGGTGAGCTTGCTGGCGGTCTGCAGGGCCTCGCCGCTTCTTACCAGCACGCCGTGCTCGGCCGCCTTGCCGACGCCGATCATGGTCGAGATCGGGGTGGCCAGGCCCAGGGCGCAGGGACAGGCGATGATCAGCACCGTGGTGGCGGTGACCAGCATGTGAATCACCCGCGGCTCGGCACCAAAGTTAAACCAGGCCAGCGCAGTGATCACGGCGATGATCATCACCGTGGGCACGAAGATGCTCGATACCTTGTCGGCCAGTTCGCCAATGGGAGGGCGCGAATTCTGCGCGCTGGCCACCTGTTCGGTGATCTGTCCCAGGCGGGTGTCAGCCCCTACGCGCGTTGCACGATAAACCAGGCCGCCCTTGCCGTTGACGGTGCCGGCGCTGACCTCGTCGCCTTTGCCCTTGGCGACCGGCAGCGGCTCGCCGGTGAGCATCGATTCGTCGATGTAGCTCTGACCCTCGGTGACCTCGCCATCCACCGGCAGGCGCTCACCGGGGCGCACGCGAATATGATCCTCCTGGCGGACCTCGTCGATCTCGACCTCGCGCTCCTCGCCGTCGCGGATCACCCGGGCGGTGCGGCTCTGCAGGTCGAGCAGGCGCTTGAGGGCTTGACTGGTTCGGCCTCGGGCGCGCAATTCCAGGGCATTGCCGAGCAGCACCAGGCCGATGATCATCGCCGATGCCTCGAAGTAAATGCCCCGGGACACCTCGGGCAGCCAAGGCGCGAAGGCCACCACCGCCATCGAATAGAGCCAGGCGGTGCCGGTGCCCATGGCGATCAAGGTGTCCATGTTGGCCTGGTGGTGCTTGAGATTCTTCCAGGCGTTAACGAAGAAATGCCGCCCCGGGCCCGCCATCACGGTCAGGGTCAGCAGGCCGATCACCAACCAGTAGAGGCGACCGCCACCCATCGGGTGGGGGTGGAAGAAAAACATGCTGGCCATCAACGGTACGGCAAGCGTCAGCGACAGGAAGCTGCCCCGGATGCGCTGGCGATAGGCCTTCGCGTCCTTCTCGGCACGGGCCTGTTCGGCCTCGCGCATGTCGACGATAGGCTCGGCATCGTAGCCTACGTCTTGCACGGCGCGGATCAGGGCATCGAGGTCGGCGCTGCCGCGTACCTGGGCGGTATGCGTGCCGAAGTTGACCTCCGCACCCACCACCCCCGGCGTGCGCTCCAGCGCCTCGCGCACGCTTTTAACGCAACTGGCGCAGGTCATGCCGCTGATCGACAGGCGCCGCGTGGTGGCGCGCGTGTCGTCGGCCTCGGTCGCTGAGGGCGCCTGAGCGGCGGTGGCCTCGGTGGGCTCGGACGGTGTGGGGGCGATATCCTTTTCGGGAGTCGCGGGCGGGTAGCCAGCCTCGCGCAGCACCGCGTCCAGGGCGTCACCATCCAGTACGGTGGCGACTTCCAGGCGCTTCTCGGCGGGGGTGCCGGTGACGTCGGCCTGCGCGTCGCGAGCCTGGATGGCCTTGCGCATATTGGCCACGCAGCCCTGACAGTTCATGCCCGGGACCTGGCGCTTCAGTGAGTGTCGAGTGGTCATCGGGTCTCCTTGTCGGCTTCGTGGTCGGCATTGAGCGGTTCGGGAAAGCTTTCGATCAACCGGCACAGGCTATGGCCATCGGGTGTGCCATCGGGCATCTCGGCCCAGGCATCGAGGGCCTGTTCCATGCGCAACGCCAATGCCTCGAGTTCTTGGATACGGGCGCGGATCTCGGGGAGTCGGCTGGCCAGCAGGTCGCGCACCATGGGGCAGGGCGAGTCGCCATGGTCGGCGTGAGCGAGGATGTCGCGGATCTCGGCGACACCGAAGCCCAGGGTGCGGGCGCGCTGGATAAAACGCAGCCGCTCCAGGTCGGTCTGCCCGAACAGCTGGTAGCCGTTCTCCGGGTCGCGTTCGGGGTGCAGGAGTCCTTCTCGGGTGTAGTGACGCACGGTTTCGGCGGTAACGCCGGCCAGGCGTGCCAGTTCGCTGACCTTCATCGTGGTTTCCTGGATAAAATCGATGCCAGCAGTCTAAAACCTTTGGGTAACCCATAGGTCAAGCGCCATCTTGGTGTACAATAATCGGCTCGGTTTGGTTTTCTAACCTTATGAAATAATGATGCTTATTATCCTATAAGACAAAAGTATTAGCGGTTCCAGAGATTAAAACGAACGTTTGCACTTGATTGGTGGGCGCTGATGGGCGAAAACACGTCAATACGCAACGCACCACCCAGAGTGCGCTTACCAACACCTCATGCCAGAGGGTGCCGCCATGCATAACAAACTCAATAAAGTCTCCATCGCCGTCGCTATTGCCTCAACGGCACTGATCGCCTCCCAGGCGTCCGCTTCCGGCTTCCAAGTCCGCGAGCAAAGCGCCAAGACCCTGGCCAACGCCTTCTCCAACGCCGCCGCAGGCGCCGAGGATGCCAGTTTCATGGCCCATAATCCGGCGGCCATCGGTAATATCGAGGGGGATCAGGTCGCTGGTGGTCTGGCCTATATCGATGCCAATTTCGAGTTGCAGGATGCTGAAGCCTACCCGACTGGAGCGCCGCCCAGCCTCAGCTACGACAGGGGGGGCTCTCGGCAGGGGGGCGAAACGGCCGTGGTGCCAAGCTTTGCCGCCAAGACGCAACTGAGCGATGAGCTGGACCTGGGCCTGGCGGTTTATGCGCCCTACGGCCTTTCGACAAAATACGATAACGACTGGATCGGGCGGTACCACGCCATCGAGACGGAACTCACCACCGTCGATTTCCAGCCGACGCTGAACTATCGGGCCAGCGATCGTCTTAACCTGGCGGTGGGTCTGCGCGCGCAATATGCAGATGCCACCCTTTCGAATGCCATCGACCTCGGTGGGCGTGGCGTCCAGGCCGGCCAATTGCCTCCGCAAGCTATTGGCAATGCCGATGGTATAGCTGAGGTTACTGGCGATGACTGGGGGTATGGCTATATTCTGGGCGCTTTGTTTCAGGTCACCGACCAGACTCGCCTGGGGATCAGCTACCGCTCCGAGATCGATCTGACGCTGGACGGCGAGGCTCGCTTCAGTTCGGACGATCCTGCCGGTCAACAGGTGCTGGCGGGCGCTCAGTCCACCAATACACTGACGAATGGTGGTGGCACCGCCGACTTGACGACACCGGCCAACCTCAATCTGGGCGTCTATCATCAGCTGACCGATCGGCTGGCGCTGATGGCCAATGCAGAGTGGACCGAGTGGAGCAGCTTCGACGAGCTAGTCGTCGAGTTCGAGGACAATACGCCCAATAGTCGTACCGAGGAGAACTGGGACAACACTTGGGCCTTCTCGGTGGGCGCCAACTACGCCCTCACACCTCAATGGCTGCTGCGCGCAGGGTTGGGCGTCGACGAGAGCCCGGTGCCCAGCGCTGAATTCCGCACGCCGCGGGTGCCGGATGCTGATCGTCAGTGGGCGACGCTCGGCGCGACCTGGATGCCGACGCCCGAGTTGGGCATCACCGCCGGTTACATGCATGTCTTCGGCGATGATGGCGGTATCGATCAGGACGGTCTCAAAGAAGAGAACCAGACTCGCGGCAACCTGGCGGGGACCTATGAGGTCTCGGCCGATGTCGTCGCGCTCTCGGTGGATTATCGCTTCTGAGCTCGACGGCAAGGTCTTGCTGAAACCCGGCTGCGGCCGGGTTTCGTCGTTTGGTTCCGCCATGATGGATGCGACGAGTCGGCACATTCGCTACACTAGTCGCCTTTTCCGTGCCGCCGATGGGCCTGTCGTGATGCCAGCGCCGCGGCGGCCGTTTTGCCACTGTCTCTTCAGGCGAGCGAGCTTATGTTGGAAACCAACCCGATTCATAGTCTCATCAAGGACCTGGCCGAGCGGACAGACGTCCTGAGGGGGTATCTTTGACTATGCCGAAAAGAAGGATCGGCTAGAGGAAGTCACCCGCGAGCTGGAAGCGCCCGATGTCTGGAACGATCCGGACCATGCGCAGAAGCTCGGCAAGGAGCGGGCGGCGCTGGAGACGGTGGTCGAGACGCTCGACCGGCTGAGCCAGGGCCTGGCGGACAGCGCTGACCTGCTGGAGCTGGCCGAAATGGAAGATGATGAGGCCACCGTCGCCGAGGTCCAGAAGGAGCTGGACGGCCTGCAGGCTAGCCTCGAGACGCTCGAATTTCGACGCATGTTCTCCGGCGAGATGGACGAGAACAACGCCTATCTCGACATCCAGGCGGGTTCCGGCGGTACCGAGGCCCAGGACTGGGCCAACATGTTGCTGCGCATGTACCTGCGTTGGTGCGAGCACCATGGCTTCAAGGCCGAGATCATCGAGGTGTCCGCCGGCGATGTAGCTGGCATCAAGTCGGCGACGCTGCATATCCAGGGCGACTACGCCTTCGGTTGGCTGCGCACCGAAACCGGTGTTCATCGCCTGGTACGCAAGAGCCCCTTCGACTCGGGCGGCCGTCGACATACCTCGTTTGCCTCGGTGTTCCTGTCGCCGGAGATCGATGACAGTTTCGAGGTCGAGATCAATCCGTCCGACCTGCGCACCGATACCTACCGCTCGAGCGGTGCCGGCGGCCAGCACGTCAACACCACCGACTCCGCCGTGCGCATCACCCACGAGCCGACCGGTATCGTGGTCGCCTGCCAGGGCCAGCGCAGCCAGCACGCCAACCGCGACTTCGCCATGAAGCAGCTCAAGGCGAAGCTGTGGGAACTGGAAATGCAGAAGCGCAACGCCGCCAAGCAGGAGGCCGAGGATTCCAAGTCCGATATCGGCTGGGGCAGCCAGATCCGCTCCTACGTGCTGGACGACCAGCGCATCAAGGATCTGCGCACCGGCGTGCAGTCGAGCAATTGTGAAAAGGTGCTTGATGGCGATCTGGATCAGTTCATCGAAGCCAGTCTCAAGCAGGGCCTGTAGGGCTCAACAATCACTTTTTAGGTAGCGACAGGTAGCGCAATGGCCGACCAACGCTCTTCCCAGACCGGCCCCCAGGCCGACGAGAACCGCCTGATCGCCGAGCGTCGCGAAAAGCTGGCGGCTCGCCGCGAGCGGGCGGCCGCCAGTGGCACGAGCGCGTTTCCCAATGACTTTCGCCGCGATAGCCTGGCCGCCGAGCTGATCGACGAGCTCGGCGAGGTGGACAAGGCCGAACTGGAGACACGCGACCGCCAGGCCGCCGTGTCCGGGCGCATCATGCGCAAGCGCGGGCCCTTCATCGTCCTCCAGGACCCGTCGGGGACGATTCAGCTCTACGTCGACAAGAAGGGCCTGCCGGTCGAGGTGCTCGAGGACGTCAAGAGCTGGGACATCGGCGATATCGTCGCGGCGCGCGGGCCGGTGCACAAGTCCGGCAAGGGCGATCTCTACGTGAAGATGGCGGAGGCGACGCTGCTCACTAAGAGCCTGCGTCCGCTGCCCGACAAGTTCCACGGCCTCACCGACATGGAGGCGCGCTATCGCCAGCGCTACGTCGACCTGATCATGAACCCGGACTCGCGCAAGGTCTTCGAGACCCGCGCCGGGGTGATCAGCGCCATGCGACGCTTCTTCGAGGATCGCGGCTTCATGGAGGTGGAGACCCCCATGCTGCAGCCGATTCCCGGCGGCGCCACGGCGCGCCCGTTCGTGACCCACCACAATGCGCTGGATATCGATATGTACCTGCGCATCGCGCCGGAGCTCTACCTCAAGCGCCTGGTGGTGGGCGGCTTCGAGCGGGTCTTCGAGATCAATCGCAACTTCCGCAACGAAGGCCTCTCAACGCGTCACAACCCCGAGTTCACCATGATCGAGTTCTATCAGGCCCATGCCAACCACCACGACCTGATGGAACTCACCGAGCAGATGCTGCGCAGCGTGGCCCAGAAGGTGCTCGGCACCACCACCGTGGTCAATACCGTGCGCAACGCCGAAGGGGAGGTGCTGGAAACCTACCATTACGATTTCGGCCAGCCGCTCGAGCGGATCAGCGTGTTCGACGCCATCCTCGCCTACAATCCGGACATCCACGCCGAGGCACTGGCCGATACGTCCGCCGCACGCCAGATCGCCGAGCGCCTGGACATCGACGTCAAGGACGGCTGGGGGCTCGGCAAGATCCAGATCGAGATCTTCGAGAAGACCGTCGAGCATCGCCTGCAGGCGCCGACCTTCATCACCGACTATCCCACCGAGGTCAGCCCCTTGGCGCGACGCCAGGATAGCGACCCCTTCGTCACCGAGCGTTTCGAGTTCTTCGTCGGCGGCCGCGAGATTGCCAACGGCTTCTCGGAGCTCAACGATGCCGAGGATCAGGCCGAGCGATTCCGGTCGCAGGCGGCGGACAAGGAGGCCGGCGATCTGGAGGCGATGTACTACGATGCCGATTATATCCGCGCGCTGGAAGTCGGCCTGCCGCCCACCGCCGGCGAAGGGATCGGCATCGACCGGCTGGTGATGCTGTTCACCGACAGCGCCTCGATCCGCGACGTGCTGCTGTTCCCCGCCATGCGGCCGGAATAACCCGCCATGTGGCCGGAATAAGTTGGTAAGCGGCCTGCCAAGCGACCATACTGATCGGCGTTTCGATGTCGAGGAGACCGTGATGAAACTGCTCAACCGCTCCGCCCTGAGCGTCAGACCGACCCGGCATTTCGTGGACTGGATCAATGAGCTCGAGCCCACGATGGGGGACGACGATCTGACCCTGGACGATGTCGAACGCGAAAGCACCGTCTACCTGATCCCGGAAATGGACACGCCCGAGGCGCTTGAGTCCTTCGTTCGCGAGCGCTACGCCGCAATTCTCGAGACCGAGCTGCGCGCCTGGGAAGAGGACGAGCGCCAATGGCCGGAGCGCCTGGATTGGGCGCTCTTTCAGCGTTTCCTGCAGATCGAGCACAGCTATCTGGCCATCGACCTGGACGACGAGGCGCCCCTCGAGATCTCCGAAGTGGACGATTCGCTGCTGCTGGAAACCGACCGGGATTGACCGAGGCCAGTAATGCCGTGCTTTCGAGAAACCGGCTTCGGCCGGTTTCTTCACGATGGATGCCCGACACATGAGCCGACTCTTCGAGATACGCCCCGGCGATGACGGTCTGCCGTCACCCCAGCGTCGCCTGGCGGTACTGGCGTTGATTCTCGGCACCCTGATGGCGGTGGTGGATACCACCATGATCAACCTGGCGTTGCCGTCGATCGCCGATGACCTGGCGATTTCCTCGGCGCGCGCGGTGTGGGTGACCAACCTCTTCCAGATCGTCTGTGCGGCTTTTCTGCTGGTGTTCGCCGCAGTCAGCGAGCTGATCAGCCGTCGGCGCCTCTACGTGGCGGGCCTGACGCTTTTCGTGCTCGCCTCATTGGGCGCTGCGCTGTCGCGCGAGTTGAACGTGCTGCTGGCGTTCCGTGCCCTCCAGGGACTCGGGGCAGCGGCCACGCTGTCGATCGGGCCGTCGCTATATCGCTCGATTTTTCCCTCGCGGTTGCTGGGTTCGGCTCTGGGGCTGAGTGCGTTGGTGGTGGCGGCAGGCTATGCGGCAGGGCCAACGATCGGTGGCTTGGTATTGTCCGTGGCCAGTTGGCCGTGGCTGTTCGTCCTGCATCTGCCGCTGGGGATCTTCGCGCTGGTGCTGGCGTGGCGCGCCTTGCCGCGTGAACCCGGGCGGAAAGGTGGCTTCGATGGCTGGGGAGCGCTGCTGTCGGTGGCCACGCTTGGCTCCCTGTTCATCGGTATGGACGGCATTGGGCATGGCGCACCGCTCTGGCAGACGCTCGCCTGGCTATCGACGAGCCTGCTGGCCGGGATTTGCTTCGTGGGGCGCCAGCGTCGTGCCACGCACCCCTTGCTGCCGCTCTCGCTGTTCGCCGAGCGGCGCTTCAGCCTGGCGGTCTCGGCCTCGGGGCTGGCGTTTATCGGGCAGGGGCTTACCTTCGTGGCCTTGTCGTTTCTCTATCAACAGGAAATGGGTTTTACGCCGCTGCAGACGGCCTGGCTGTTTACGCCCTGGCCGCTGGCGATCATGCTGGTGGGACCGCTGGCCGGCCGGCTGGCCGATCGGGTCAATCCCAGCCTGTTGTCGTGTGCCGGACTGGTGCTGCTGTTTTTCGGACTGGCCTCTCTGGCGCTCCTCGACGCCGAGGCACGGGTGATCGATGGCCTGTGGCGTACAGGGCTTTGTGGTTTTGGCTTCGGGCTCTTTCAGCCGCCCAACAACCGCGAGATGATGGCCAGCGTGCCCTGGCAGTTCAGTTCCAGCGCCTCGGGGGTGATGAGCACCACGCGTACCGTGGGCCAGTCGCTGGGGGTCGCCCTGGTGGGTGCCTTTCTTGCCGCCAACGCGCCCGTGCAGGCCACGCTCTGGGCCGGTTGTGCCGCTTGCCTGCTGGCGCTGGTGGCCAGTCTCGGCCGTGTCACGCTGGCCGGAGAGGCCCAGGCCAGGCAGCGTCAACAGGCGAGCCGTTCCGCGGTGCCGCGTTGCGACTGAGCGAATCGCCGCCAAGGCGTTACAATGTCCCCTTTCATTCATCGAGGAGCCAACATGCGCATACAGGCCATCATCGAAGACAAGCTTCAGGCCCTCGAGCCCACCTACCTGGCGGTGGAGAACGAGAGCCATCGGCATAACGTGCCCGCGAATTCCGAGACCCACTTCAAGGTGACGCTGGTCTCCGGCCGGTTCGAGGGCATGATGCCCGTCAAACGCCACCAGCAGATCTACGCCTTGCTGGCCGACGAGCTGGCAGGCCCCGTGCATGCACTGGCCTTGCACCCCTATACGGCAGCGGAGTGGGCGGCCCGCGGCGAGGCCCGGCCCGACTCGCCGAACTGCCGGGGTGGCGACGCGTCGTGAGCCCCGATCCCCAGCGCCTTCAGTACCTGGAGGCCATGGGCGTGACGGCCTGGGTGGCCCGTTACCGCCTGCCCAATGCCCGGCCGACGCCGGCCTGTGAGTGGGAGATTCCGGCCCCGGTGGCGACCGAGCCTCCCAGTGAGCGCCTTCACGCCCTGCTCGACGAGGCGGCAAGGCCACCGTCTCCGCCGTCGTCGTCCACCCCCGAGGTGACGCGGCCCGAGCGCCATCTGCGACCCGTCGCGCGCGGCAAGGCACGGGCGCTTCTGGGCGAGCCGCCCGACGAGGCGCGCGAGTCGACATCCCCGGAACTCCAGGCAGACCCTGACACGACCCCGGCCCCTGCCGCCGGTGAGGCATTGCGCTTTATCGTTCAGGTCGCCTGTCTCGATGGTCGTTGGTTGGTGATGCTGGCGGAGCGCGCCGCCCCGCGCGCCGAGCAGGCGCGCCTGCTGGCCAATCTGTTGCAGGCGGCCGGCGTAATCCCTGAGCAATTTTCGCATTTCGAGGCCTATCACTGGCCGCAGATGGAAGGGCTGCCGGTGGAGGCGCCGCTGGACGAGGCCCGTCAGGGCCTTAAGGCGTTCCTGGATGGCCGTCGCCGGCGGGGCTGGGCCCCCGAAAGGGTGCTGCTGTTCGGCCACGACGCGGATCTGGAAGCGATTCTTGCCCTGGCCGACGGCCACTGCCCGACCCTTGCCCTACCCGCCTGGCAGGGGCCGTCGCTGAGTGAGCTGGCCGCGAGCGCCGAGGCCAAGCGTGCGCTCTGGCCGCAGATGGCCGGCTGGCGAGCGGCCTGGCGTGGTGATAGAGATGAGGTTCAGGGTGAGGCGCAAAAGGATAACGATGGTTGAGGCAAGCCCCATTGAGCACCTAGGCCCTACCCGGCTGGATGCCTTGGTGGCGCTGGAGCCGACGCGATCGCACGACATCCTGGCCTGCGAACTGGCACAGGAGGATGCGCGCGTTTTCGGCATTGGCGGTAATGAAAGATTGATCGGCTATGCCACAGTCGCAAGGCTACCCTTCGAGGCCGAGCTGCAGGCGATCCTGGTCGCTGAGCCGTATCGTCGGCAGGGGGTGGCGCGTTGCCTGCTGGAAGCGGTGATCGTGCAGGCGCGTGACTGGGAGCGCGAGCGGCTGTTACTGGAGGTCAGGGCCGGCAATGTGGCCGCACTGGCGCTGTATCGACGGCTGGGCTTCGTTCAGGATGGCCGAAGGAGTCGTTATTACCCTCCCATGGGGGCCGGGTCGTCGCGGGAGGACGCGTTGCTGATGTCGCTCCCGCTGGGCTGAGCGGTGGTCGCGTCGTGATCAGGACGCGGTCTGGCTGCTCTCGATATCGATCTCGTCGAACTTGCCCAGGACAGCGGTCAGCCGGCGCTCCCACTCTTCATGCTCCTGCTTCAGGCGGGCGTTTTCCTCGCGTAATTCTTCGGCCTCCATCTTCAAGAGCTCGAGCGCCTCGACGGCGCTGGAGACCTTCTGTTCGAGCTGGTTGAAAAGTTCGATGCTCATCCTGTTCTCCTGTAAGGGGCCTGATCGCGGCCCGCATGGCCATAATCAGCGCGCAGCGTAACGCCGCGGCCGGGGCTCAGCAAGCGTTGCTGTCCGGCGACCCGCCGGCGGTATTTGCCACGACCTGGCGGCGGTAGAGGCGGCCATGACTGTCGCCAGCGCGCACCTCCCGATGTAGCTGCCAATGGGCCGGCACCTCGGGCTCTAGCATCGCTTCGGTTTCCAGATAAATGAAGGCATCTTCGCCAAGCCAGCCTGCCTCCAGCGCCGCGCAGCAGGCGGCGGCGAACCCTTGATGGAAAGGAGGGTCAATGAACACCAGCGAATGAGGGCTGGGCTCGCGCCCAAGGAAGGCCACTGCGTCGCTGGTCACCACACGACCGCACGGCTCGGCTCCCAGGGTGGCCAGGTTGTCGGCAAGCTGTCGGGCCACTTGCGGGTCGCACTCGACGAAGCACGCCTCGCTAGCCCCGCGCGAAAGTGCCTCGAGGCCCAGGGCGCCGGTGCCGGCGAACAGGTCCAGCACGCGGGCGCCCGGCGTCAATGTGGCCAGCCAGTTGAACAGCGTCTCGCGGACACGGTCGGGTGTCGGCCGCAGCCCGGGGCTGTCGAGCACCGGTAGGCGGCGACGGCGGTACTCGCCGCCGATCAGGCGTAGCGTGCCGTTGACGCCTGGCGAGCGCCTGGAGCGGCGGGAGGGGGAGCGACGCGGTGTCATGGCGGAGGATTGTAACCGGAGGATTGTCCACAGTCATGGTGCGCGGTGGTAGGATGTGATGATTCGTTCACCCGCGAGGCTGATTCATTCCATGCTCGGTTTTTTCAAGCGCAAGAAGCCCAAGGATAGCTCCCAAACACCAGACTCGGCCGAGAGCGAAGCATTAACGGACGACACCAGCGATGTCGTCGATGACACGACCGCCGAGGCCGCTGAGCTGCGCCAGCCGGAGGCCGTAGACGACGTTGCTGCGCCGACTGCCGAACCTCCCGTCGAGGCCCCTGATGAACCGCCCGTCGAGACGCCGGATCCGCCCGTCGAAAAGCCCGTCAGGGCCGCGCTCCAGGAAAAGCCTGGAAGCAGCGGCACGGCCGGAAAGGATATGGTTGGAAAAGACACGGCCGGAAAAGAAAAGGCCGGCTGGTTCTCGCGCATGCGGGCGGGGCTCGGCAAGACCCGGGCGAGCTTCACCGAGGGCGTGGCTGGGCTGTTCCTCGGCAGCAAGCAGATCGACGATGACCTCATGGAGGAGCTGGAGACCCAGCTGCTGATGGCCGACGTGGGGATCGAGGCCACCACCGAGATCATCGATCGCCTCACCGATCGCGTGTCGCGCAAGGAGCTCAAGGAGCCGCAGGCCCTCTATCGCGCGCTGCAGGAAGAGCTCTCCGGCATGCTCGAGCCAGTCACCCGGCCGCTCGTCTTACCTCCCAAGGGAAGTGGGCCTTTCGTCATCCTGGTGGTGGGGGTCAATGGCGTGGGCAAGACTACCACCATCGGCAAGCTGACCCAGCGCTTCCAGCGTGAGGGCCGCAGCGTAATGCTGGCGGCCGGCGACACCTTCCGTGCCGCCGCCGTTGAGCAGCTTCAGGTATGGGGCGAGCGCAACAGCGTGCCGGTGATCGCCCAGCATAGCGGGGCCGATAGCGCCTCGGTGGTCTTCGACGCCGTGGCCGCCGCCAAGGCGCGCAAGATCGATGTGTTGATCGCCGACACTGCCGGCCGTCTGCACAACAAGGCGCACCTGATGGAAGAGCTCAAGAAGGTCCACCGTGTTATGGGCAAGCTCGATGACACCGCGCCCCACGAGGTGATGCTGGTGCTCGATGCCGGCACCGGTCAGAACGCCATCTCTCAGGCCAGTACTTTCAACGAGGCGGTGCCGATCACCGGCATCACCCTGACCAAGCTCGACGGTACCGCCAAGGGCGGCATCATCTTCGCCCTGGCTAAGCAGCTTGGCACACCGATCCGCTTCATCGGGGTTGGTGAGTCGCTGGACGACCTGCGCCCCTTCGTGGCCACCGAGTTCGTCGATGCCCTGTTCGACCGGGAAAGAGCAGACGCCGAGGGATGATTGCCTTCGAGCACGTCGGCAAGCGCTATGGAGGTCGTTTCGAGGCGCTCGCCAATATTGATTTTCGTGTGCGGCGCGGCGAGATGGTGTTTCTCACTGGCCATTCCGGCGCCGGCAAGAGTTCGCTGCTGCGCCTGGTCATGCGGCTGGAGCGGCCGAGCCGAGGCCGTGTGATGGTGGCTGGCCACGACATCGATCGTCTGCATCATAGCCAGGTCCCGTTCTATCGCCGCCAGATCGGCGTGGTCTTCCAGGATCATCAGCTACTTTTCGATCGATCCATCTACCACAACGTCGCGCTGCCGTTGGAGATCCAGGGCATCGAACCCCGCGAGGCATCACGCCGCGTGCGGGCATCGCTGGACAAGGTAGGACTCTTGCACCGCGAAAAGGCGCTGCCCATCGAGCTTTCCAGCGGTGAGCAGCAGCGCGTGGGCATTGCCCGGGCGGTGGTAAACACCCCGGCGCTGCTGTTGGCCGACGAGCCTACCGGCAATCTCGACCCTCAGCTTTCCGCCGACATCATGGCGCTCTTCGAAGACTTCAACCGCATCGGCACCACGGTCATGGTGGCCAGTCATGACCTGGCACTGATTGCGCGGCTGCGCCATCGGGTGCTGCGCCTGAGCGACGGCCGTCTGGTGGCCGACGAGGAGGCGGCTTGAGTCCCAAGCCCACTCGACCGTCGCCCCGGGGCGCACAGAGCCAGCGTGCCCGCTCGGGTAACCGCTTGCGCGGCTGGGCCCGCCATCACCGCGCCATGAGCCTGGACAGCGCGCGCCGTCTACTTCGCCATCCTATTGGCAGTCTGATGACCATGCTGGCCATCGCCATTGCCTTGGTGCTGCCTGCCGCGCTATGGCTGACGCTGGATAGCGCTCGGCTGCTCGATGCCGAGCTCACCGAGAGCGCGACCCTCACTGCTTACCTGACCTCCCCGGTGGACGATGGCGAAGCGAAGCGTATCGAGGAGGCCTTGGCCGCCCAGAATGGCGTGGCCAGCACCCGGCTAATCACGGCGGCCGAGGGCATGGCCGAGTTCCAGGCCTCGCTGGGCCTGGATGATGCCCTGGCGCGACTCGAGGATAATCCGCTCCCGGCCAGTGTCGTGGTGACCCCGGGGGATGCCTCACCCGACGCAGTTCAGCAACTGGCCGATGCCCTCGAGGCGATTGCTGGTGTCGAGGAGGTGCGCCTGGATCTGGCCTGGATCGAGCGGTTGCGCCACCTGGCCGAGCTGGGGCGCCGCGTCGCCCTGGCGCTGGCGGTGCTGTTCGGGTCGGGCGTATTGCTGGTGGTCGGCAATACCATCCGCCTGGCGGTGGAGAGCCGGCGTCAGGAGATCGAAGTGGTGACGCTGATCGGCGCTACTCATGCCTTCGTGCGTCGGCCTTTTCTTTACAGCGGCGCCTGGTATGGCCTGGGGGGCGGCTTGATCGCCTGGGGCCTGTTGACGCTAGGCAGCGATTGGCTCGCGGCGCCGGTCGCGGCGCTGGCGGGAAGCTACGGGGCGAGCTTCAGCCTGCCTCGATTAGCGTTGTCCAGCTCGGCAATACTGCTAGCATGTAGTACACTATTGGGTCTGCTGGGGGCCTGGATTGCGGTGAGTCGACATCTCGCCGAAATACGGCCACGGTAAAACGAATTCGCCAGTCAATCGGCGAAAGCAGCGAAGACGCGGTCGCCCCGAGTGAGGCTGGGCTCCTGGGTCAATCATCGCTGAATTGTCGGAACCTTTGGCGGCTGCCGCTCTCAAAGGTCGCGAAACCTGTACATCATTCTGTACGTCATATTAGGGCCAGGTATTTGAGATTGGATACGTATTTGGGCTTCGAAAGGGAGACATCCTGCATATGAGCACCAGTCTTCTGCCAGTGGGCCAGTTATCGCCGGGGCGTGACCTTAACGGGTACATCCAGTCGGTCAACCGCATACCGATGCTGTCCGCCGACGAGGAGCGAGACTTGGCCTTCCGTCTGCATGACGAGGGCGATCTTGAGGCGGCGCGTCGCCTGGTGCTGTCGCACCTGCGCTTCGTCGTGCACATCGCGCGAAGCTATTCCGGCTATGGATTGCCGCAGGCCGACCTGATTCAGGAAGGCAATGTGGGATTGATGAAGGCCGTCAAGCGCTTCGACCCCAACCAGGGGGTGCGGTTGGTGTCCTTTGCCGTGCACTGGATCAAGGCCGAGATTCACGAATTCGTGCTACGTAACTGGCGCATCGTGAAAATCGCCACGACCAAGGCCCAGCGCAAGTTGTTCTTCAATCTGCGCGGTGCCAAGAAGCGGCTGTCGTGGTTGAACACCAGCGAGGTCGAGGCAATTGCCAAGGATCTTGATGTCAAGCCTGAGGTGGTGCGCGAAATGGAAGGGCGCCTGTCGGCTCACGATGCCGGTTTCGACGCCGCACCGAACGATGACGAAGAGTCCACCTATCAGGCGCCGGTTCACTACCTCGATGATGCCTCCGGTGACCCGGCGACCCAACTCGAGGACAGCGACTGGGAAGGCGACGCTACACGACGCCTCCAGCTCGCCCTGGAGACATTGGACGAGCGCTCACGGGACATCCTGCAGCGGCGCTGGCTGAGTGACCATAAGTCGACGCTTCACGATCTGGCCGACGTCTATGGCATTTCGGCCGAGCGCATTCGTCAGCTCGAGAAGAACGCCATGAAGAAGATACGCCACCAGATCGGCGACGCCCTGGTCGCCTGAGCCTCGACGGCATCGCCCGATCGATTTTCCCGATAGACATTCGTTCTGGGGGTGTCGTCTTGAGAGTATAAGCCCTGGCCTTGGTCGGGGCTTTTGCGTGTGTGGTTCTTGCGTTGACGAGGCTCAGATATGCTGCGGTGCGTCCTGCAACAGCTGGGACGACAGCAGTCGCCACTGGTCATCCCAGTGTGCAGTGGGGTGGTGGCGGAAATCGCTGCGCACGTACTGGGAGATTTGTCCCTCGGCATAGGCCAGCAACAGGTTGGCCGTGGCCGACACCGTCAGGGAGGTACGCCGTCCCTCGCGGAGTTCCGCCTCCCGCAAGATCTGCTTGAACTGCGTCTCGAGCCGTTCGAAGAGCTGGTGAATGCGCAGCCGCAGACGGGCAGTCTCGCCGGTCAGGGCGTCGCCGCCGAGCAGTCGCGACAGGCCCGGATTCTTCTCGGCAAAGGCCAGCACCAGGATGAGTATTCTGCCGCAGCGCGGTATCGCCTCGGTTTCCTCTTCGAGGATGCGATTAATGCGCGCGAAGAGCGTCTCCTCAATGAAGGCGATGAGCCCTTCGAACATGCGCGCCTTGCTCGGAAAGTGGCGATATAGCGCGGCCTCCGAGACGCCGACCTGGCGTGCCAGGGCGGCGACGGTGATGCGCTTGCCGCTGTCTTCCTGAAGCATCAGCGCCAACGCCTGCAAGATCTGCTCGCGGCGCGTGGGAGTGGGATTTTCCTGCGTCATGTGCGTCTTTTCTTTTATAGGGGTCGCTTCATCCTAATGGGGGCCTTGGCTCGGCGCAAAGCGCGGGGCACCGTCAGGCTTACTGCGCCTGCATGTCGCGGGTGTTGTCGGTGATCAGGGTGCCGACCCCAGCGTTGGTGAAGATCTCAAGTAAGGTAGCGTGTGGCACGCGTCCGTCGATGATGTGCGCGCTCTTCACCCCGCCTTTCACCGCGTCCAGCGCGCAACGGATCTTGGGCAACATGCCGCCATGGATGCTGCCGTCGGCGATCAGGGCATCCACCTGGGCGGTGGTCAGCCCGGTCAGCACCTCGCCCTCGGCGTTCATCAGTCCAGCCACGTTGGTCAGTAGCATCAGTTTCTCGGCGCCGAGCGCCTCGGCCACCTTGCCGGCCACCAGATCGGCATTGATGTTGTAGCTATGCCCATCGGCGTCGACGCCGATGGGGGCGATCACCGGGATGAAGTCGCGTTCGGCCAGCATCTCGATCAGCTCGGTGGAAATGTGCTCCACCTCGCCGACATGCCCGATGTCGATGATCTCAGGGGCAGTCATCTCGGGACTCTGATGTTCCACCTTGAGCTGGCGGGCGCGAATCTGGGCGCCGTCCTTGCCGGTCAGCCCGATCGCCTTGCCACCACACTGGTTGATCAGGTTGACGATGCCCTTGTTGACCAGTCCGCCGAGGACCATCTCGACCACGTCCATGGTTTCGGCATCGGTGACCCGCATGCCATTGACGAAGCGCGACTCGATATTGAGCCGCTTCAGAAGATCGCCGATTTGCGGTCCGCCGCCATGGACCACGACCGGGTTGATGCCGACTTCCTTCATCAACACCATGTTGCGGGCGAAGGAGTCGATCAGGGCGTCCTCGGTCATGGCATTGCCGCCATACTTAACCACCACCGTCTTGCCGGAGAAACGCTGGATGTAGGGCAGTGCCTCCGAAAGCACCTCGACGGTCAGTTGCGGGTCGCGGGGCTGTTGCTCGGTCATGGCGGGTCCTTGTTGTGCATAAAACGTTAAGCATAAATCGTTGAGCATCAATCGTGTAGCGTGAGGCGCCCCATCAGAAAGGCAACGCGAGCTCGGGAGCGACCCGGGAAAGGGCGTCGCCGAAGCGGCGCTGGACGCGCTCGAGTGCGGCCTCGCTCTTGCCCTCGAAGCGCAACACCAGCACCGGTGTGGTGTTGGAGGCGCGGCACAGGCCCCAGCCATCGGGGTAGTCGACGCGAATGCCGTCCAGGGTGGTCTTGATGCCGTCGTCACCGAAATCGCCTTCACGGGCCAGCCTGGCCACCAGGTCGAACTTGGCCTCGTCGGTGACGGTGATATTGATCTCGGGCGTGCTGAGATCCTGGGGGAAGCGGGCGAAGAAGGTATCGGCATCGACGGTCTGCTTCGACAGGACCTCCAGCAGGCGGGCGGCGGCGTAGAGCCCGTCGTCGAAACCGTACCAGCGCTCGCGGAAGAAGATATGACCGCTCATCTCGCCGGCGAGCAGGGCGCCGGTTTCCTTCATGCGCGCCTTGATCAGCGAATGGCCGGTGCGCCACATCTCGGGCTCGCCGCCGGCTTCCTCGATGACCCGGGTCAGATTGCCGGTGCACTTGACGTCGAAGATTACCTTGGCGCCGGCATTGCGCGACAGCATGTCCTCGGCGAAGGCCATCAGCAGGTGGTCGGGGTAGATCAGCTTGCCGCTGGGGGTGATGACGCCCAGGCGGTCGCCGTCGCCGTCGAAGGCCAGGCCGATGTCGGCGCCGCTCGCCTGCACCTCGCGGATCAGGTCCTGGAGGTTCTCGGGCTTGCCGGGGTCCGGATGATGGTTGGGAAAGGTGCCGTCGATCTCGGCGAACAGCGGCAGGGTCTCGGCCCCGAGCCGCTCGACGAGCTGAGGACCCAGTTCGCCGGCCACACCGTTACCACAGTCCACCACGGCCTTGAGCGGCCGGGCGAGGGTGACGTCACCGAGGATGCGCGCCAGATAGGCCTCGCGAACATCTTCCTGGCGAACACTGCCCTGGCCCTCGGCCAAATCGTCCTGCTGGATGCGCTGGTACAGGGCGGTGATGGCTTCGCCGGAAAGCGTCTCGCCGCCGAGCACGATCTTGAAGCCGTTGTAGTCGGGGGGGTTATGGCTCCCCGTGACCATCACGCCGGAGGCGGTGCCTTCCAGAACGTGAGTCGCGTAATAAAGCACCGGGGTCGGCACCATGCCGATATCGACGACGTCGCGACCGCTCGCGGTCAGGCCCCGGGTCAAGGCGTCCTGCAGGCGAGGGCCGGACAGGCGGCCGTCGCGCGCCACCACCACCGTGGAGTCGCCACGAGCGGCGGCTTCGCTGCCGATGGCGCGGCCGATCGACTCGACGCTTGCCTCGGTGAGGGTCTCGTCGACGATGCCGCGGATGTCATAGGCGCGAAAGATCGAGGCGGGAACGCTCTGGGGGCGTTGTTCGGTCATGGCGTCGATTCCTGTTGACTAGATGAAAAAGCTTGAGTGCTTGAAAAAAGTTTGACGTCTTGAGGACTTAGTGTCTTCCCGAACTGCCGAAGCCATCGTCGCCTCGGGCACTGCTGACAAAGTCGTTGACGACATCAAGCTCGGCCTGCACCACGGGTACGATCACATACTGTGCCAGGCGCTCGAAGGGCTCCAGAGTGAAGGCGCGATCGCTGCGGTTCCATACCGACACCATCAGCTCGCCCTGATAGTCCGAATCGATCAAGCCCACCAGGTTGCCGAGCACGATGCCGTGTTTATGGCCAAGCCCCGAGCGCGGCAGGATCATGCCGGCGAGGTTCGGGTTGTCGAGATGCATGGCGAGCCCGGTGCGCACCAGCTCGCACTGGCCTGGCGAAAGCGTCAGCGGGGCGTCGAGCAGGGCGCGCAGGTCCATGCCGGCGGAGCCGTCGGTCGTGTAGTGGGGCAGGTAGTCGGCCATGCGGGGGTCGAGCAGTTTGACGGCCAGGCGAGGCCGCGGTGAAGTGTGGGGCATTGAAGCGTCCAGGGTCGGGTTCGAATCAGGGGCTGCGCCTTGCCTGGAGGCAATGTAGCGCGCGTCGGATCACGGTGAGTGCCAGTTGCGATTTGGGCTGGGAGGGCAGGTCGTCGCGACCCAGGCGGTCGCTGCCCTGCCACGCCCCATCCTGCCAGCGTCCTTCGCGCCACAGCAGCAGGGCGGCATTGTCGTCGGCGCCGAAGCCGCCTCCGGCGCGCGAGACGTCATTGGCGACGATCATGTCGAGCTTCTTGCGCAGCAGCTTGTCGCGGGCGTAGGTCTCGAGCTCGCGGGTCTCGGCGGCAAACCCCACCACCAGCGGCCATGGTCCGTCATCGGGGCGGCGGGCGGCGACGCCGGCGATGATGTCGGGGTTCTTGACCAGACGCAGGGTCAGCCCCTCGTCGTCCTCGCGCTTCTTGATCTTGTGCTCGGCGGCGGCTTCGGCACGGTAGTCGGCCACTGCCGCGCAGCCGATGAAGATGTCGCTGTCCTCGGCAAGGCGGTCGGCGGCTTCGGCCATGTCGAGCGCCGTCTCCACGTCGAATCGCTCGATCCCTTCCGGCGTGGGCAGCGCGACCGGCCCGCTGATCAGCCTGACCCGGGCACCAAGCGAGGCGGCGGCCGTGGCGAGCGCATAGCCCATCTTGCCGGAGCTGTGGTTGGAGAGATAACGTACCGGATCGAGAGGCTCACGGGTGGGACCGGCGGTGATCGTGATGGTCAGGCCCATGGCCTCATGTGAAGCATTTAGTGTGGCCATCGTGGCGTTGGATATCCCGGCAGGCGCGGTATCGGGGGCCATAGGAGAGGTCGGCGCGGCATCGGGTGCCATAGAGAGCAGGGCCGCGAGGATCGCTTCAGGCTCCATCATGCGCCCCGGACCCACGTCGCCACAGGCCTGGTCGCCGCTCGAGGGGCCGAGCAGGCGCCAGCCATCGGCCTCGAGTCGCGCCGCATTGCGATGCGTGGCGGGATGTCGCCACATCGCCTGGTTCATCGCCGGTGCCATCACCTTGTGGGCGTCGCTCGCCAGGCATAGGGTGGTGAGCAGGTCATCGGCCATGCCGATGGCCAGGCGCGCCATCACATCGGCGGTGGCCGGCGCGATGAGGATGATATCGGCCCAGCGGGCCAGCTCGATATGCCCCATGCCGGCCTCGGCGTCGGGATCGAGCAGGGAGGTGCGCACGGCTTCCCCCGTCAATGCCTGTAGTGTCATTGGCGCGATGAACGCCCGGGCGCCCTCGGTCATGACCACGCGCACTTCGGCACCCGACTGCTTAAGCAGTCGGGCGAGCGTTGCGCTCTTGTAGGCGGCAATACCGGCACTGATTCCGAGCAATATGTGGCGGCCCGCGATCGGCCGGTCGCCGGCGTTCTCCGGGCCAGGCAACGTTGACATGGCAATATCCGAACGGAAATACGATGGGCCCAGCTTACCATCGCCGCCCGATATTGCGTAGCGAACGGGCCGACGGCGAGTGGCAGCGAATAACGACTAACAGCCATCTGGGACAAGTAGGGAGATATCCATGGCGATTCGTGACTGGCCCGAAGGGGAACGCCCCCGAGAGAAATTGCTGGCGCTGGGGTCGCCTGCCTTATCCGATGCGGAGCTGCTGGCGATATTTCTGCGCGTGGGCGTCCAGGGACGCTCGGCGGTGGATCTGGCGCGCGATCTACTCGCCGCCTTCGGGGGCCTGCGTCAGCTGCTGGAGGCCGACCAGACGCGCTTTTGCGCCGAACACGGGCTGGGCACGGCCAAGTTCGTACAGCTTCAGGCCACACTGGAGCTGTCGCGCCGCCATCTGGCGAGCCAGCTGGCGCGAGGCGATGCGCTGACGTCGCCGTCGTTGGTTCGGGCCTATCTTGCCTCGCAGCTGCGCCATCTCGGCCACGAAGAATTCGCGGCGCTCTTTCTCGACAGCCAGCACCAGGTGATCCTCTACGAATCGTTGTTTCGCGGCACCCTCAACAGTGCCTCGGTCTACCCGCGGGAGGTCGCGCGCCGGGCGCTGGAACTCGGGGCCGGGGCGATCATCTTTGCCCATAATCATCCCTCGGGGATCGCCGAGCCAAGCGATGCCGATCGGCGCATTACCGAGCGGCTGCGCGAGGCGCTGGGGCTCTTCGAGATTCGGGTACTGGACCATTTCGTGGTGGGCGATGGCGAGGTGGTCTCGTTCGCCGAACGTGGCTGGCTGTGACGTAGCG
Organism: Halomonas jincaotanensis; assembly: GCF_018448785.1. GTDB lineage: Bacteria > Pseudomonadota > Gammaproteobacteria > Pseudomonadales > Halomonadaceae > Halomonas > Halomonas jincaotanensis. Next base: position 64,318 of record NZ_JAHCLU010000004.1, read on the forward strand.
CCGTGCCGGGGCACGGCAGAAACGGGGCGACGCTTGCCAATCGACGAGGTCTCTGATATAAAGTGCCACCTTTGAATTCCCTTGGGCCAAATATTGCGGGATCTCCCCGGTTTGCCCGACAGGTTTTGAACACTCAGGTATAAACACCTGGCCAAGCGGTTGGAGGCTCCAATGTCCAAAGTATGTCAGGTTACCGGCAAGCGCCCGGTGACTGGTAACAACGTTTCACACTCCCAGCGCAAGACCCGCCGTCGTTTCTTGCCGAATCTGCATAGCCATCGTTTCTGGGTAGAGTCCGAGAATCGCTTCGTCAAGCTGCGTATCTCTTCCAAGGGCATGCGCGTCATCGACAAGAAAGGCATCGAGGCGGTGCTGAGTGACATTCGCAAGCGCGGCGACGCTGTCTAAGCGATCCATCCAGGGAGGCAACACTGATGCGTGACAAGATTAGAATGGTGTCCAGCGCCGGTACCGGCCATTTCTACACCACCGACAAGAACAAGCGGAACACGCCGGACAAGCTCGAAATGAAGAAATTCGACCCGACGATCCGCAAGCACGTGATGTACAAGGAAGCCAAGATCAAGTAGGTCGTTCGCGACCACGGATCGCTTCCACCGCAGGTGATATGCCTGTCCTCCTGAACCCGGCCCTGCGGTCGGGTTCAGGCGTTTCCGATCCCTTTCTCGAGTGCCGGTCGTCATGCCAGAACTGCCCGAAGTCGAGACGACACGCCGCGGTATCGCGCCCCATGTTGAGGGCCGCGAGATTGTGGAGGTCATCGTGCGCGAGTCGCGCCTGCGCGTGCCGGTGCCAGTGGATCTAGTCGAACGGCTGGTGGGCGCGCGAATCGGCTTGCTGTCGCGCCGCGCCAAGTATCTGCTGCTGCCACTCTCCCCGCCAGGGCTGGGTGACGGGGCGGCGACGCTTCTGTGGCACCTGGGCATGTCGGGCAGCCTGCGTATGGTGCGTCTCGGTGAGCTGCCGAGGAAGCATGACCATGTCGATCTGGTGCTCGACGACGGCTTCATCCTGCGCTATCACGATCCCCGTCGCTTCGGCTTCATCGACTGGCTACAGGGGAGCGTCGACACCGATCCCCGCCTGGCCCGGCTGGGGCCCGAGCCGCTTTCCGAGGCCTTCGACGGCGCGCGGCTGTTCGCGTTCTCGCGTCGTCGTCGCCTGGCAGTGAAGCCGTTCCTGATGGATAACGCCACAGTGGTGGGGGTGGGCAACATCTACGCTGCCGAGGCGCTGTTCCTGGCCGGCATCGACCCGTGTCGGCCGGCGGGCGGCATTTCCCGCCAGCGCTACGATCGCCTGGCGGGCGCGGTGCGCGAGGTGCTGGCCGCGGCCATCACCCAGGGCGGCACAACCCTACGTGACTTTGTCGGCGGCACCGGCGAGCCCGGCTATTTCAAGCAGCGCCTCAACGTCTACGGTCGCCATGGCCAGGCTTGCCGGCGCTGCGGCAACGAATTGCGCCTGGTGTCCCTGGGACAGCGAGCCAGCGTGTTCTGCGCTCGATGCCAGACCTGACGCTGAACGACCCACTCTTTCAAGAGATCCTCCCATGACCATGACCCGTTCCCTGCGCCTCAAGAAAAACGCCGACCGTCGTCTCAAGGCCGGCCACCTTTGGCTGTACTCCAACGAGATCGACATGGCGGTGACCCCGATCAAGGACATCCCGGCCGGCGAGCAGGTCGTGGTGGAGGCCGCCAACGGCAAGGCCATGGGGGTGGCCTACGTCAATCCACATTCGCTTATCTGTGCTCGTCTGGTCTCCCGCGACCCCAAGCAGGGTCTCGACCGTTCGTTGCTGGTCCACCGTCTCAACCAGGCCCTGGCGCTGCGTCAGCGGCTCTTCGACAAGCCTTTCTATCGTCTCGTGCACGGCGAAGGCGACCTGCTGCCGGGGTTGATCGTCGATCGCTATGGCGATGTGGTGGTCCTGCAGCTCAATACGGCCGGCATGCAGGCCGTGGTGGACGAACTGCTCGACGCGCTGGACAAGGTGCTGTCGCCGCGGGTAGTGGTGCTGCGCAATGACACCAGCGGGCGGCGTCTCGAGGGCCTCGAGTCGACCATCGAGGTGGTGAAGGGCGAGCTGGCCGAGCCGGTGTTGATGGAAGAGAACGGCGTGCGGTTCAGCGCGCCGGTACTCGACGGCCAGAAGACCGGCTGGTTCTTCGATCACCGCACCAACCGCGCCTGGCTCAACGGCCTGGTGGGGGGCAAGCGGGTGCTGGACCTGTTCAGCTACGTGGGTGGCTGGGGCGTGCAGGCGGCCGCCAACGGCGCCAGTGAGGTGCTCTGCGTGGACTCGTCCAGCGCCGCCCTCGAGCGCGTCGCCGAGAACGCCGCCCTTAACGGCCTTGATGAGCGAGTGTCGGTCGGCGAGGGCGACGCCTTCGAGGTGCTCGCGGCGCTCAAGGCCGAGGGCGAAGTGTTCGACGTGGTGATCCTCGACCCGCCCGCCTTCATCCGCAAGCGCAAGGACATGCCGGCCGGCGAGCGCGCCTATGGCAAGCTCAATCGTGAGGCGATGCGTCTGCTCGGTCGCGACGGGCTGCTGCTTTCGGCCTCCTGTTCCATGCATTTGGCGCCTGAGCGTCTGATCGATGTCGTGCGCGGGGCGGTGCGCCATCAGGACCGCCAAGGGCAGCTCATCTTCCAGGGCCACCAGGGCCCGGACCATCCGGTGCATCCGGCGATTCCGGAAACCGCCTATCTGAAGGCCCTGGGCGTTCGGGTGTACCGGGACTGAGCTTGTCATGACGCCTGCGTATGTCCGCGTTTTCGCGCATTCCAATGCGCTGCTGGTCAGCCACTTGCGCAATGTGCTGGCCGCGACGGGCATGCCGGTCGAGCTGCGCAACATGACCCTTGGTGGCGGTGCTGGTGAGTTGCCGCTGGGTGACTGCGAGCCTGAAGTGTGGGTGGCGCCCCATAACAGCGAGCGCGCCGAGGCGTTGATCAACGCCGCCCTCGCTGGCGAGAGCGACGAGCCCGAATGGATCTGTCACGGCTGTGGCGAGGCCCTGGACGGAGTGTTCGATACCTGCTGGCGATGTGGTCGGGCGAAGCCCTGAAGGCGAAGGTTAGGCGCGGCGAGTGAGGCTTTCTGTCAACGCATCCTTTCGTAGTAGGTTATTTGGCTTAAACGCGCGATTTGTCGTGTTTATTCCGTTCTTTGTTAGTCGCCCTTCATGTATCGACTGCCTGTGCTGTAATGGGGAGGAAAGTCACCCAACAACAGTTCGCAGGAGGCCGCCATGCAGATCGGCGTACCTAAGGAAATCAAGAACCATGAGTACCGCGTCGCCCTGACGCCGACCGGAGCGCGTGAACTGGTCGGCCGCGGTCATCAGGTCATCTTCCAGACCGGGGCCGGCGAAGGCGCCGGCTTTGCCGATGCGGACTACGCTGCCGTCGGCGCGGCCCTCGAGGCCGACGTGGCGAAGGTCTGGGGCGACGCCGAGCTGATCCTCAAGGTCAAGGAGCCCCAGGCGGAGGAGGTCGCGCGGCTGACGGCCGGCCAGACGCTATTTACCTACCTGCATCTGGCCGCCGAAGAAACGCTCACTCGCGGCCTGATGGAGAGCGGCGCCACCTGCATCGCCTACGAGACCATCACCGACCGCCAGGGCGGCCTGCCGCTGCTCGCGCCGATGAGCACCGTGGCCGGCCGCATGGCAGTGCAGGCGGGCGCCCACAGCTTGGAGAAGGCCCAGGGTGGGGCTGGCGTGCTGCTGCCCGGCGTGCCCGGGGTGCCCCCGGCCAAGGTAGCCGTGATAGGCGGCGGGGTGGTGGGCGAGAACGCCGCCCGCATGGCACTGGGTCTGGGCGCTGAAGTGACGGTACTGGACAAGTCGATCCCGCGTCTCGAGACCCTCGATGATCGCTATCAAGGACGCATGAAGACCGTGTTCTCCACCGCCGATGCCATCGACGAGGCGGTGCGTGACTCCGACTTGATCATCGGCGCCGTGCTGATCCCGGGTGCCGCGGCGCCCAAGCTGATCACCCGTGCCATGCTCGCCGACATGAAACCCGGCAGCGTGCTGGTCGATGTGGCCATCGACCAGGGCGGGTGTTTCGAGACCAGCAAGGCGACGACGCATGCCGAGCCGACTTATATCATCGATGGCATCGTGCATTACTGCGTGGCCAACATGCCCGGCGCCGTGGCACGCACCTCGACGCTGGCATTGACCAACGCCACGATGCCCTTCGTCCTCGCCCTGGCCGACAAGGGCTGGAAGCAGGCCCTGGCCGCCGATTCCCACTTCGCCGCCGGCCTCAACGTCCACAACGGCAAGGTGACCTACCAGGCCGTGGCGGACGCCTTTGGTCTGGATCGCGTGGACCACGCCTCGTTGTTGAAGTGAACGCCAGACAACACTGGTGCTGGCCCCGGTCGCCTTGGCCGGGGCTGCACGGTAAGATGGGGCCATTCGTCAACGCTCACGTAGAGTCCCATCGCTTCATGACCAAGACACGCGTTCTCACCGGTATCACCACCACCGGCACCCCGCACCTGGGCAACTATGTGGGGGCCATCAAGCCCGCTATCGCGGCGAGCCAGGACCCCAGCGTCCAGTCCTACTATTTTCTTGCCGACTTGCATGCACTGATCAAGTGTCAGGACCCTCAGCGGGTACAGGATTCGCGCCTGGAGATCGCCGCGACCTGGTTGGCGCTGGGGCTGGATACCGACAACGCCATCTTCTATCGCCAGTCGGATATCCCCGAGATTCCCGAGCTGACCTGGATGCTTTCCTGCGTGTGCGCCAAGGGGCTGATGAACCGGGCGCACGCCTACAAGGCGGCCGTGGCGGAAAACGAAGCCGCTGGTAATCAAGACCCCGATAAGGGGGTCACCATGGGGCTGTTCGGCTATCCGGTGCTGATGGCCGCTGACATTCTGATGTTCAATGCTCACAAGGTACCGGTCGGGCGTGATCAGATTCAGCACATCGAGATGGCCCGCGATATCGCTGGGCGTTTCAACCATCTCTACAAGGGGGAGTATTTCACCCTGCCCGATGCGGTGGTCGATCAACGCGTCGAAGTGCTCGGCGGGCTCGACGGGCGCAAGATGTCCAAGAGTTACAACAACACCATTCCGCTATTCGTCTCCGAAAAGAAGCTATTGAAGCTGGTGCGCAAGATCAAGACCAACTCGCTGGAGCCGGGCGAGCCCAAGGACCCGGCGACCTGCACCCTCTTCCAGATATTCTCGGCCTTCGCCACGGTCGACGAGACCGATGCCATGCGCGCCGAGTACGTGAACGGCATCGGCTGGGGCGAGGCCAAGAACCGGGTCTTCGAACTGCTCAACGAGCAGTTGCGCGAGCCTCGCGAACGCTACCAGGCGCTGATGGAAGATCCGGGCCATATCGAGCAGGTGTTGACCAGGGGCGCCGAACGTGCCCGTTCCGAGGCCGCGCCGTTGATGGAGAGGCTTCGCCACGCGGCGGGGTTGGGTCGATTCGTGTAAGAAGTGAGGGAGTGACGCTACAGGGCGCCTCCGGGCGCCCTGTAAAGTTCTGACATCTGTCTGGTGCACTATTTTGCCGGGCTTGCCACGCTGAAGGGATCGAACGAAGGAGGAATCTCCATGGCAACTGCAGTCGATGCGCTGCGCCCCCATCGCATCTCCCTGCTGCTGGGAATGGCGATACTGACCGGTGCCCTTGTCGTGGGAATCGCCTTCGATACTCGCCTGGGCCTTCTGATGCTGGTCGGCGCCGCACTCGGGGTGTCGCTCTACCATGCCGCTTTCGGCTTTACAGGCGCATGGCGAGTCTTCATCAGCGAGCGGCGAGGGCGTGGCCTTCGCGCCCAAATGGTGATGCTGGCCATCGCCGTGGTGCTGTTCTTTCCCGCGCTGGGAGCGGGAAGCCTTTGGGGACAGAGCGTGTCTGGCTTTGTCGCGCCAATCGGCGTCTCGGTGGTGGTGGGCGCCTTTCTGTTCGGCATCGGCATGCAACTCGGCGGCGGATGCGCTTCCGGCACCCTGTTCACCGCGGGCGGCGGCAACGCCCGCATGGTAATCACGCTGACCTTCTTCATTGTCGGCTCGCTGATCGGTACCGCCCACTTGTCATGGTGGATGGAGCGGCCAACCTTTCAACCCGTGTCATTGGTGCAGACGTTTGGAGCCGGTGGCGGTATCGCCGTAAGCCTGGGCCTGTTCGGTGCCATCGCCGCATTCACCGTGCTGATGGAGAAGCGCCGTCATGGCCAACTAGAGGAGGCACCACGCTTCGATCTTCGCGACCGGCGCTGGCTCACCGGCCCCTGGCCGCTGCTGCTGGGTGCGGTGGCACTGGCGTTGCTCAACTTTGCCACCCTGGCGCTGGCCGGCCGCCCCTGGGGTATCACCTCGGGATTCGCCCTGTGGGGCGCCAAGACCTACGAATTCCTCGGGGGCGACGTCAGCCAGTGGGGCTACTGGCAGAGCGCAAGCAATGCTGCGGCGCTGCAAGCCAGCGTGTGGAGCGATATCACCACGGTAATGAACGTAGGCATCATCCTCGGCGCCATGGTGGCCGCAACGCTGGCCGGGCGCTTCGCGCCGACCCTGCGTATCCCGCTCGGCTCTGTGCTGGCGGCGGCGCTTGGCGGGCTGATGCTGGGTTACGGGGCCCGCCTGGCTTTCGGCTGCAATATCGGCGCCTATTTCAGCGGTATTGCCTCGGGCAGCTTGCACGGCTGGGTGTGGTTGGTCGCGGGGTTCGCCGGCAACATGCTAGGCGTGCAGTTGCGCCCAATCTTCTTCGACCGCCCTCCCAGCGAGAGGACCCGGGCCAAGGTGAGCTGAGCGGAGCGCTGTGGTGTCCAGCATGCTAGAGTTGAGACCAAGACGCCAAGAAGAGTGTCAATGGCCCGTTCCAGTCACCGTATCGAGACGAGAGATGACCAACGAACAAAAGCGACCCCTCTATATTCCGTACGCCGGTCCTTCACTGCTGGAGATGCCACTGCTCAACAAGGGCAGCGCCTTCTCCCGCGAGGAACGCATCGAATTCAACCTGATCGGGCTGCTGCCGCAGAACGTGGAAACGATCGAGGAGCAGTCGGAGCGGGCCTATCGTCAGTACAGTCAGTGCCAAAACGATCTGGACAAGCACATTTACTTGCGCGCCATCCAGGATGACAACGAGACGCTCTACTACCGCCTGGTGACCGAGCACCTCGAGGAGATGCTGCCGATCATCTACACCCCCACGGTGGGCAAGGCGTGCGAAGAATTTTCCAACATCTACCGCAATCATCGGGGGCTGTTCATTAGTTACCCGGACCGCGATCGTATGGACGACATGCTGCGCAGCTCCACCAAGGACAAGGTCAAGGTGATCGTGGTCACCGACGGCGAACGCATCCTGGGGCTTGGCGACCAAGGCATCGGTGGCATGGGCATCCCCATCGGCAAGTTGGCGCTTTACACCGCCTGCGGCGGCATCAGCCCGGCCTACACCCAGCCGATCATGCTTGACGTGGGCACCAACAACCCAGCGCTGCTCGACGACCCCATGTACATGGGTTGGCGTCATGAGCGCGTCTCCCAGGATGAGTATGACGCCTTCATGGCCGAGTTCATCGTCGCGGTGAAGCGCCGCTGGCCGGGGGTGCTGCTGCAGTTCGAAGACTTCGCCCAGGCCAATGCCCTGCCGCTGTTGGAGCGCTATCGCAACGAGCTGTGCTGCTTCAACGACGACGTCCAGGGTACCGCCTCGATTTGCGTGGGTACGCTGATGGCCGCGTGTCAGGCGCGCGACGAAGGCATCGGCCAGCAGCGCGTGGTGTTCGTCGGGGCGGGGTCCGCCGGCTGCGGCATTGCCGAGCACGTGGTGGTGGCCATGCAAGCCGAGGGCTTGAGCGAGAAGGAGGCGCGAAACCGGGTCTACATGGTGGATCGGGAAGGACTGGTCACCGCAGAGCAGACCTGGCTGCACGACTTCCAGCGCCGTCTCGCGCATGCCCCCGAGCAGGCTGCTGGCTGGGGTGGTCAGGCGCTGCTGGAAGTGGTGCGCCAGATCAAGCCCACGGTGTTGATCGGTGTGTGCGGCATGCCGGGCATCTTTACCGAGGAAGTGGTTCGTACCATGCACGCCGGCTGTGAGCGTCCGCTGATCATGCCGCTTTCCAATCCCACGTCACGGGCCGAGGCAGTACCGGCAGACGTACTTGCCTGGACGGATGGCCAAGCGCTGGTAGCAACGGGCAGTCCTTTCCAGCCCGTGTTGCATGACGGCCATACCTATCGCATCGCCCAGTGCAATAATGCTTATATCTTTCCCGGCATCGGGCTTGGCGTGGTCGCCAGTGGTGCCAGGCGGATCACCGATGCCATGCTGATGTCTGCCTCGCGAGCGCTGGCGCGCGAGGCACCCATTGTCAAGCACGGGGAGGGCGCTCTATTGCCGCCGTTGAGCGACATCCGGGGGCTGAGCAAGGTGATCGCCTTCGATGTGGCGGCCCAGGCCCAGCAGGAAGGCATGGCGCTGAAGACGGACGGTACCAAGCTGCGTGACGCTATCGAGCGCCATAGTTGGATGCCGAGCTACCGCCGCTATCGGCGCCGCTCGTTCTAGGGCGCTGTCGGCGAACCACGGGCGTTTCCTGCTGTTTGACGCTTGTCCATAAGAAGGCCCTGCCGGTATCTGCCGGCAGGGCCTTTCGCTGCGAGCGTCTGCGTCAGCGCGGGTGATGGCTTAGGTTGAACCGATCATGCTGCGCAGCACATAGTGCAGGATGCCACCATGGCGGTAGTACTCCAGCTCATTGGCGGTATCGATGCGGCACAGCACCTCGAGCTTCTTCTCGCCCTTGTCGGAAGCAATGGTCACCTTGACCTGGCTGCCCGGTGACAGCTCGCTGAGACCCTCGATGGAGATCCGCTCGTCGCCCGTGAGCCCCAGGGTCTTGCGATCCTCGCCTTCCGGGAATTGCAGTGGCACGACACCCATGCCGATCAGGTTGGAGCGGTGAATGCGTTCATAGGATTCTGCCAGCACCGCGCGTACGCCCAGCAGGAGTGTGCCCTTGGCGGCCCAGTCCCGCGAGGAGCCGGTCCCGTACTCCTTGCCGGCAACGACCACCAGCGGGGTGCCTTCCTGCTGATACTGCATGGCTGCATCGTAAATCGCCATCTGCTGGCCACTGGGCACATGACGGGTTTCGCCACCGACGACACCCTCGAGCATCTCGTTTTTGATACGCACGTTGGCGAAGGTGCCGCGCATCATGACCTCGTGGTTGCCGCGCCGCGAGCCGTAGGAGTTGAAGTCCACCGGCTTGACGCCACGTTCCTGCAGGTAGTGGCCCGCGGGGCTGTCGGGCTTGATAGCGCCGGCCGGCGAGATGTGGTCGGTGGTCACCGAGTCGGCGAACATGGCCAGGATACGCGCGTCCTTGACGTCCTCGATGGCATCCGGTGTCTTGCCCATGCCCTCGAAGAAGGGCGGATGCTGAATGTAGGTGGACTCCTTGGACCACTGGTAGACCTTGCTCTGAGGCACTTCGATGGCCTTCCAGACCTCGTCGCCATCGAAGACCTCGGCGTATTCCTTACGGAACATCGCGGTGTTGACCTTCTCGACGGCCTCGGCGATCTCGGCCTGCGATGGCCAGACATCCTGCAGATAGACGGGCTCGCCATCGCTGCCGGTCCCCAGGGGTTCGGTTGTCAGGTCGCAGCGCACGTTGCCGGCCAGGGCATAGGCGACGACCAGCGGCGGTGAGGCCAGCCAGTTGGTCTTGGTCAGCGGGTGGACCCGGCCTTCGAAGTTACGGTTGCCCGAGAGTACCGAGGCGACTGTCAGATCTCCTTCCTCGATAGCTTTTTCGATTGGCTCATGCAGCGGCCCGGAGTTGCCGATGCAGGTGGTGCAACCATAGCCCACCAGGTTGAAGCCCAGGGCGTTGAGGTCGTCCTGCACGCCGCCCGCGTTGAGGTATTCGGTGACTACCTTGGAGCCCGGCGCCAGGGATGTCTTGACCCAGGGCTTGGTGGTCAGGCCCTTTTCGCGTGCCTTGCGGGCCAGTAGGCCGGCGGCCATCATCACACTGGGGTTGGAGGTGTTGGTGCAGGACGTGATGGCAGCAATCACCACGGCGCCGTGATTGAGCTTGAACGACTCGCCGTCGAGGGTGACCTCCTGGCTGTCATGGTGATCGTAGCTCTCCTTGACTCCCACCGCGGTCTGGCCGCCCTCGGATAACCAGCGGCCCTCCTCCTCAGGCGGGGCCACTTGGTTGCCTTCGTCTTTCATGATCTTCTCGAAGGTGGCCTTGATGTCCGTCAGCGCCACGCGATCCTGAGGGCGCTTGGGGCCGGCCATGCTGGCGACCACCTCGCCCATGTCGAGGTTCAGGGTATCACTGAAGACTGGCTCCGCGCCGGGCTGGCGCCACAGGCCCTGTGCCTTGCAGTAGGCTTCCACCAAGGCGACCTGGGCATCGTCGCGGCCGGTGAGGCGCATGTAGTTGAGGGTTTCGGCGTCTGCCGGGAAGAACCCGCAGGTGGCGCCGTATTCCGGCGCCATGTTAGCGATCGTGGCCCGGTCAGCGAGGGGCAAATCATCGAGGCCGTCGCCGTAGAACTCGACGAACTTGCCGACCACGCCTTTCTGGCGAAGCATCTGGGTAACCGTCAACACCAAGTCAGTGGCGGTGATGCCCTCGCGCATCTTGCCGGTGAGCTTGAAACCGATGACCTCGGGAATCAGCATCGACACCGGCTGGCCGAGCATGGCGGCTTCGGCTTCGATACCGCCCACGCCCCAGCCGAGCACGCCTAATCCATTGATCATGGTGGTGTGAGAATCGGTGCCGACGAGGGTGTCAGGGTAGGCGAAGGTCTTGCCGTCCTGCTCCTTGGTCCACACCGTCTTGCCCAGATATTCGAGATTGACCTGGTGGCAGATGCCGGTGCCGGGTGGCACCACGCGGAAGTTGTCGAAGGCTTCCTGACCCCAGCGCAAGAACTCGTAGCGCTCGCGGTTGCGCTCCATCTCGATGGCCACGTTGTCCTTGAACGCCGACGGGTTGCCGTAATTGTCGACCATCACCGAGTGGTCGATCACCAGATCGACCGGCGACAGCGGATTGATGCGGGCCGGGTCCTCGCCAAGCTTTTCCACCGCGGCGCGCATGGAGGCCAGATCGACCACCCCGGGCACACCGGTGAAGTCCTGCATCAGTACCCGCGCTGGCCGATAGCCGATCTCGCGATCAGAGCGGCCCTGCTCTTGCCAGTCGACCAACGCCTGCATGTCTTCGCGGGCGACGCTCTCGTCGTCGGCGAAGCGTAGCTGATTTTCCAGCAGGATTTTCAGGGTCATCGGCAGGCGCTCGATGTTACCCAGCGCCTCGGCGGCCTTGGGTAGGCTGTAATAATGGTAGGTCGTACCGCTGGCTTCCAGCGTCTGCCGGGTATCTGGTAGGGACTCGGAACTCATTGCTGTCTCCTTTCGCGTCACGGCGAGTGATCGAATCTGCCTGGTTTATTCGTACAGACATGGTCATGATAGTCGTCGATTTCAAGCGTCACCGCCATGAGGAGCCTTGAAAAGCGCATATCGGAGCGCCATATTCCGGCAATGCCACATAGTGTCCTGATGCAGGCTGATATACGGACGTGGCGTCATGGCGGGCAGAGTCGCGCAGGAGTAGAAGCAAGGTGAACGAAGAACAGCTTGAATCCCGAACGGTGCATTGCCCTTACTGTGATGCGCCTTTTGATCTGCTGATCGACCTCTCCCAGGGTAGTCAGCTGACCTGGGAGGACTGCCACTGGTGTTGCGCGCCGATCCAGATACGCATCGAGATCCCACTGGACGAGGAGCAGCCGGCAGAGGTGATGCTGGGGCGTGACGACGATGTGCTGTAACGTCTCCTCCGCATAACTTATTCATTCGTGCCCAGCGCGACTTATTCCATCTAGAGCTACATCTAGAGCTAGTTAGAGGTCCTCTCCATGAGCGAAACGCGTCACGAACGCCTGATCATCCTCGGCTCCGGTCCCGCCGGGTATTCCGCTGCAGTCTATGCGGCCCGGGCCAACCTGCAGCCGCTGCTGATTACCGGCATCCAGGCCGGGGGGCAGCTCACCACCACTACCGACGTGGACAACTGGCCGGGTGACGACGCAGGCGTGCAGGGCCCCGAATTGATGGAGCGAATGAAGCGCCATGCCGAGCGTTTCGACACCGAAGTGCTGTTTGACCACATCAATGAGGTGGAGCTGCGCGGGACTCCCTTCACGCTCAAGGGCGACGGTGGCACCTATACCTGTGATGCGCTGATCATCGCTACTGGCGCCAGCGCGCGCTATCTGGGTCTGCCCTCCGAGCAGGCCTTCATGGGCCAGGGGGTGTCGGCCTGTGCCACCTGTGACGGTTTTTTCTACCGCAATCAGGAGGTCGTGGTGGTGGGCGGCGGTAACACCGCCGTCGAGGAGGCGCTTTACCTCTCCAATATCGCCTCCAAGGTGACCTTGGTACATCGCCGGGACACCCTGCGCGCCGAGAAGATCCTGCAGGACAAGCTGTTCGAGAAGGCAAAGAATGGCAATGTGGTGCTGGAGTGGAACCAGACCCTCGATGAAGTGCTGGGCGACAATACCGGGGTGACCGGCGTACGCCTCAAGTCGGCGCAGGACGGCAGCACCAGGGAGCTCGCTGCGCCCGGTGTGTTCATTGCGATCGGCCATAGCCCCAACACCGGCATCTTCGAGGGCCAGCTGGAGATGAGCGGCGGTTATATCCGGGTCAAGTCCGGGCTCGACGGCAACGCCACTGCCACGAGCGTCCCAGGGGTCTTCGCGGCCGGCGACGTGATGGATCATGTCTACCGTCAGGCGATCACCTCGGCAGGCAGTGGCTGCATGGCCGCCCTGGACGCCGAGCGGTATCTCGATGAGCTGTAAGCGATAAGAAAAACCGCTGCGATTGGCGAGCTGCCTGCCAATCATTCGACTCACGGCTTCAGTAGTGTGGTGGTATCTCATCTTGCGGCAGAGGCCCTTGCGCTTCGGCTTCCTGCAATGCCCGCTGCTGGTCGCGGAGTTTCTCTTGCATCAAGGTATTGATGCGCTCCAATGTCGATAGCCGTTTCTCCTGGATAGCGACGGCTTCGTCCAGTGTGTCGAGCCAGTGCTCCTGATGGGCGATACGGCTTTCCAAGGCGTCCAGGCGGCGGGATAGCGCGGCGGGCGCCGTCTCGTCGCCCGTGATAGAATTCTCTTGTTGTGTGTCACCGTTCATCGTGGCACCTCCATGAGGGGTCATTCCTTACGTTCACCACTACCAGAGAGTCTGTCAGCTCCATGAATCGAAAGGTCGTACTTCGTTGTAGTCTTATCAGTCTGCTGCTGGCCATGCCGGCCCCCCTGTTGATCGCGCTGTTCGTTCATCTCACCGGTGGCATGCTGTCTCGAGAGCTCTTCGCTAGCCTCGAGGTGGGTGGTGTCGCGGTGGTCTATCTCGCCGTCGTCGCGGCTGTTTTCGTCCTGCTGTTGCTCGCCACCCTGGCGGTCAATGCCCTCACGCCGCAACTGGTTAACCTGGCCGAGGTCGAGGATGACGATCGCGAGATCGGCGAGGTCAAGTGGTTCAATGTCAACAAGGGGTACGGTTTCATCACCCGCGACAGCGGTGAAGACGTCTTCGTCCATTTCCGTGCCATTCGGGGTCGAGGCCACCGCACCCTGGCCGAAGGTCAGAAGGTCCGTTACCACACCATCGAGAACGAAAGAGGCTTGCAAGCCGACGACGTTACCGTCATCACCTAGGAAAGCGGCTACTACACCACCAATGACAGCGCCCCGCAGGCGTTCTTTATAGCAGATTTTGTGTAAGTGAGTGAGTGACATAAAGCTCTGCTACGGCAGGGCTTTCTCAATACTGCCTTTATTACACACTGTGTAATTATGTGTGTAAGAAACCTCGACTCCCGCCGAGATGCTGAAGTGGGGGTGCTCACGCCGTGCCTGACATTGCTGTGCACATATCCACTGGACAGGAGCGCCCCCTCAAAAGGGCGCAGATGTCCGGTGGATATGTGCACAGCTACCGTTCAGTCTCATAGGGTATGGATTAGACAAAGTTGGCTGGCCCAATAGATTTCCACAGTTATGAGTTGCCCAGGCGACGTCACTGGGAGGATGGCTCACAGGGTGTACTTTGTGAGCTAACAGCAGTCGGGGAATCGGAGTATGGGTCCAGGGTAACCATCGATTCCGACAGTTGAAAAGAACGACGAATTTAGCCTTAGCCACTTACCCATGACGAGTCGAAACAGCGGGCTACGTCCTAGCGTTCACATCGCCGATGCCGCCTCGGCATGCGATAATCCCGGCATCTTAGGCCGACGCAGGATGCTATGGAAACCATCAACACCATCTTCATTCTCAGCGGCTTCTTGATTGCCCTGAGCATTGTCGGCAGTCGACTTTCGACCCTGGTGGGAATGCCCTTGCTGCTGGTGTTTCTAGTGCTGGGCATGCTGGCAGGCGAGGAAGGCCTGCTGGGTATTAGCTTCGATGACTATTCTGTGGCATTCCTGATCGGCCACCTGGCGCTGGCGATGATCCTGCTCGACGGCGGCTTGCGTACTCGAATCAAGACATTCCGGGTGGGTTTCAGGCCGGCGCTCAGTCTTGCCACCCTTGGCGTCTTCATCACTAGCGGCCTGATCGGTATGCTGTCGATGTGGGTCTTCCAGCTCAGCCTCCTGGAAGGGCTCCTGGTGGGAGCCATCGTCGGATCCACCGATGCCGCGGCAGTCTTCTCCATGCTTGGCGGACGCGGTATCAACCTCAATGAGCGGGTCGGGGCCACCCTCGAGATCGAGTCCGGTACCAACGATCCCATGGCCATCTTCCTCACCATCCTGTTGGTGGAAGCCCTAGTCGGGGAGGTCCGTGGTCCTGTCGACAACATTCTGTTCCTGTTCACTCAATTTGGACTGGGCTTGGCCATCGGGGTTGGTGGTGGCTGGTCGATCGGCCGTTTGCTCCGGTGGGTCGACTTAGAGCCGGGGCTCTACTCATTGCTGGCCCTGGCCCTCGGCTTTTTCGTCTTCGGTGTGACCAGTGTCCTAGGGGGCAGCGGCTTCCTGGCCATCTACCTTGCCGGACTGATGATCGGCAACCAACCAGGACGCCATCTGAATTATATCCTGCCGGTACATGATGGCTTGGCATGGCTGAGCCAGATCGGGCTCTTCCTGATCCTGGGCTTGCTGGTCAACCCGAGTGAACTGCTTGAATACGCCGTTCCCGCCTCGCTTGTCGCTCTGGCCCTCATCTTTGTCGCGCGTCCGCTGGCCGTGCTCATCTCGGTCAAACCCTTTTTCAAGTTCCGCTGGCGAGAGATTGGCTTCATTTCCTGGGTCGGGCTCAGGGGTGCCGTCCCTATCGTGCTGGCTATTTTCCCTGTCATCGGGGGGGTCCAGAACGCGTCGCTCTATTTCAATGTAGCCTTCGCGGTGGTCTTAATGTCGCTGCTGATCCAGGGTGGCGCCATTGGCTGGATGGCCCGCTGGATGAAGGTCGAGGTCCCGGCCGCAATGACGCCCAATCTCCGTGGCCCCCTGGGGGTATTGCCGGAAAATGATTACGAGATGTTCGTCTACGACGTGGCCAATGCCGACCTCGATGACGTACCTATCCGCCTGCTGCGTTTCCCCTCGGGCGCATTGATTTCCGCGATCTTCCGCGATCATGCCATGTTGCATCCTAAGGGCAGCACGCGCCTTCAGCTCGGTGATGTAATCTGTGTGATTGGCCAGACTCACGACCTGCCGGCCCTCAATCGCCTGTTCAACGGCGATGCCAAGCATCGACAGGAGCGTGCTTTCTTCGGCACTTTTACCTTCGAAGGCGATGCCAGGATGCGGGATGTCGCCGATGTTTATGGCCTGACCTTGAGCCCAAGGGAAAAGGACTTGACCCTGGCCGATTTCGTCTCCCTGCGGGTCGGTGGTAACCCGGTGGTCGGCGACGATGTGGATTGGCACGGTATTCATTGGGTCGTCAGCGGGATGGAGGGGAACAGGATTACCAAGGTAGGCCTGCGGCTCTATTGATGCAGGGACGAGAGCCCTGTGTTATGCGCTTCAGCAGTCCATCGCAACGCTTTTTCGCCAGACGCAGATTCAGTGTGCCTTTGTCGTGTCTAGTACCGGCTAGCGTGATAGTGATTGTTTGCGAAGGATGGAGACTCAGGGCTCGGCCCAGCGGGACTTGCCCTGAAGAAGTGACCGTATCGAGCAGTCCCCAGAGAGAGTGACGGCACTGCTCTTGGGGATGATCGCGGAGAGGAAAAAGATTAGTTGCGTCATTACCGCCGAAGCAATAACCGGCCAAGCTTCACCGTATGCCACTGTGACCTAGCTGCCGAGGGCCGGTGGCGCCCATAGTGTGGGCGACAGTGTTGAGTGACAGGATCGCGGCTAGCAGCTGGTCAATCTTGCGCTGCAGGCGGTTGAGTCGCAGAGTATGCCAAGAGTCCACTATCTGGCTGGAGAGGGGGAATCACATGGACTTCAAGCTGCTGATGGTCTTCGTGGACCAGGACAAAACCGAAATCGTGCTGGATGCTGCTCGTGATGCAGGTGCAACCGGCGCCACCATCATCCCCAACGCTCAGGGGAAAGGACTCAAGCCGCATCTGACCTTCTTCGGACTGGAGTTCATGGCGGCTCGTAGCGTGATTCTGGTGCTGGTAGAAGCTCGGCGCTCTTCCCAGGTACTTGAAGCGGTCACCGAGGCGGGCGGGCTGGATGAGAGCCTCAATACCGGCATTGCCTTGGAGCTCGAGGTCAGTCGAGCCTTGGGACTCAGCGAGCACATTAAGGCGCTCAGCAAAGAGCACCCCGTGAAATAAGCTATTCCTTTGACGAAGGTGCGCCGGTCCCGGTCAGGCGACGCTCAACTTTCTCCAGATTATCTTGGGTCCCCAGCAACACAAGCACGTCGTCGGCCTGGACTTCGGTGTCCTCCGCGGGATAGCGGTTTCGCTGGCCGTCTCGGACCAGTGCCGTGACAGAGACTTGATCGTTCTCCGTATACAGCTGAGCCAGGCGCTGACCGATGGCCGGGCAGCCCTCATGCAGCACTACCGAATGCAGTCTCTCCGACTCGCCCTCTGGACGGTGATCCTGGATGTTATCCAGGCTGCCACGAAACAGCTCACGTAGCATGCTGTAATGGCTGGCTCGCTGTTCCTGTAGATGGCGCGTGACACGGTAGAGCGGTACTCCCAATGTCTGTAGCGCATGAGACGTCAGGATCATGCTGGTTTCCAGGGCCTCGGGGATCACCTCACTGGCCCCTGCTTCGAGGAGTTCTGCTACACCCGACTCGTCCCGGGTACGCACCACCGCCGGCAACTCGAACTGTGCCGCATAGCGCAGTGTCATCAGCGCGGTGGGGCGGTCGTCGTGACTGATGATCAGTAGCCTCGCACGCGCGAGTCCCACGTTTTCCAGAACAGCAGCATCGGAGGAATCGCCAAAAAAGACGGGTTGCCCCGCGAGGCGTGCCTCACGAACGATGGTAGGATCCAAGTCCAGTGCCACATAGTTCACGCCTTCGGCTTCCAGAAAGCGCGCCACGGTTTGGCCGGTTCGGCCGAACCCACAGATCACGACATGCCCCTGCTCCTCGAGGCTCTTTGGGGTCGGTGCACTACCGTCCGGTTTGCGTGAGGTGTGCCCAAACAGCCGTTTTGCCAGAGGCTGATTGTAGCGAATAAGGAAGGGGGCCAGGATCATCGAGAACAGCACCGAGGTGAGCACTACCTGGGCGGAGTAGTTGTCGATGACGCCACCCTCGAGGCCGATCGCCAGTAGTGCAAAGCCGAACTCCCCGCCGACGGCCAGCAGAAGGCCGGTACGGAATGCCGTTTGCATCTCAACCCCGGCGCAACGCACGATCAGCGTGACCAGTACGAGCTTGATCATTAGCAGGGCGACGGCGCCGAGCAGGACTTCCTTCCAGATCGCAGGTAATTGGGCGGGTTCCACCAGCATGCCGATGCTGACGAAAAAAAGCCCCAGGAGAACATCGCGAAAGGGGCGGATCGTGGATTCCACCTGGTGGCGGAAAGCCGTATCGCCTAACACCATGCCGGCAAGGAAGGCCCCGAAGGCCATGGAGAGCCCGAGGGTTTTAGTGGTCCAGGCGGAAACCAAGGTTACAAACAAAACGGTCAAAGTGAAGAGTTCTGCAGAACGTCTCTCGGCCACCAGGTGAAAAAGCGGTTGCAATAATAGCCGCCCCGAGATCAGTACGATGATGAAGGCCAGCAGCGCCTTGGCCAAAGCAAGACCCAGGGCTCCGGCAATCTCATGAGCACCCGCTACTCCCAGTACAGGAATTACCACCACGAAGGGCACCGCCGTAATGTCCTGAAATACCGACATGGTGGTCCCTAGCCGGCCGTGGCGGGTCTGACTCTCTCCCTGCTCCATCAGCTGCTTGGTGATGATAGTGGTGGAAGATTGGGCAAACACCGCCCCAACCACGAATGCAGCAGGGCCAGGCAGGCCTAGTGTCCAGGCCAGCACGCCGACCACAGCCGTCGTCAGGGCAACTTGGGCAGTGCCCAAGCCGAGAATGGTGTGCCGCAAGGCATAGATCTGCGGCATTGAGAAGCTGAGGCCGATGGTGAAGAGCAGGAAGACAATGCCGAACTCGGCGATTACTCCAATATATTCATCGGCGACCACGGGCCCTGCCGTATGGGCACCCAGCATTACACCCACCAGTAGATAGCCCAGGCTCGGCGGTATGCGAAGCCGCTGAAAGATCAATACCACAGCTACCGTAGCGCCTAACAACAGCAACATCTGAACCAGTGCCTGCTCCAGCATGAGTCACTTTCCCTTTTCGCGCGTGGTGTTAGGCACTTTTTCCTATTGCGTGGTGTTATAACGCTTTAGCATACCAGCACCGTCGAATGCGGGTAATGTCATCTGCAGTGGTTCTTCCAAGCGTTGGGTTTCAGTCTTTTTCCTTACGCACGGCGCGCTGCCTGGGGCGCCGTGCTTGCTGAGCAAGTCCTTCCCTTGGGTTTTGTCACATTATGTCCAGGAGGGACCATCTGTAGCATATAGATTAAGTGACGCGATGAGTGACAAGCTTTGACGACCAGGCACGCTTGATGAACACTGTCACATAATCGATCGTTTATGTGACAGGTGTAACATGCTGATTGGTTACATGCGTGTATCCAAAGCGGACGGCTCCCAAGCCACCGACTTGCAGCGCGACGCGCTAAGCGCCGCCGGCGTCGAACCGGCGCATCTCTATGAAGACCAGGCGTCCGGTAAGCGCGAGGACCGCCTCGGCCTGTCGAGCTGCCTGAAAGCACTCCGGCCAGGAGACACCTTGGTCGTGTGGAAGCTGGACCGACTCGGGCGCGACCTGCGCCATCTGATCAATACCGTCCATGACCTGACCGGACGCGGCATCGGCCTGAAGGTGCTGACCGGCCATGGTGCGGCCATCGACACCACTACTGCCGCTGGAAAGCTGGTGTTCGGGATCTTTGCGGCCTTATCTGAATTCGAGCGCGAGCTGATCGCCGAACGCACCATAGCTGGGCTGGCGTCAGCGCGGGCACGGGGCCGAAAAGGCGGGCGACCTTACAAGATGACGGCCCCCAAATTGCGCCTGGCGATGGCCAGCATGGGGCAACCGGAAACCAAGGTCGACGACTTGTGCCAGGAACTTGGGATTACCCGGCAGACGCTCTACCGGCATGTGTCTCCCAAGGGCGAACTGCGGCGAGACGGATTAAAGCTGCTCTCCCGCAGTTAAGCTGCATAATTGGCGACGACCTGAAACGGTCAGCGGTTCAATTCGGCGACGATCCAATTGCCGGTGTCGACCCGAAGCCGTCATTTACAACTGAGATCAAATCAAATGTCGGAGTATGTCTTTCGATGCACAGTGTCAGGACTTCGGGAGCCTCAGTCGGCTCTTCTCGAGCAGGCCGGCTGTCGCGTCTCTGGGGAAGCAGTCGAGTTTAACTTGACGCGCTCGAGCGACGAGAACAGTGATGAATTTCGTGATCGAGGAGCGCAGTGGATTGGCCGAGAACTGTCGCGAGTAAATGCCCTCACCGGAAAGCTCCTCAAAGCAACGTCCTTGCACGCTGACCCTTCCCCCGGCGCAATGACTGCAAACGTCGCAGCGGCATGGGACCATCAAGTTCAGATGCCGCCCAGCCACTCTGGCTGGTCGAACGATGCTATCGAATTCAGGCTCTCGGCATGGGACATCGCACGTCACACGGACGATCCCGTTCTACGCTTAGTAATGCTTGACAGCATCTGTGAGTCGGCAGCTGTGCCTCAAGATTGGACTGACCACTTAACGTGGCCACCTCGCTTCGCAGAGGTTCGTCTTATTCGCAATCTCCTTGTTCATGGCAGCATGACGCCCGGAGGCCAGGTACGTCAGTATCTCGCAAGGTGCACGTCGTCCATTCCAATCAATAGATGCACGGGGCGACACAAACACCTCGAGTTAGCTCGCATGCGGTCCCCTTACCTTATGTCCGCCGTATGGCAAATTATAATCAACGACTGCGTTGGCGATCAGATTGATTTGCACTGTGCGCAGACCGCCGCACTGACAGGCATCTTGCTGCTCGACCGAGGGCCCTATCCGATCGAAAGCTAATCGGCTATTGATACGGCCGGTCATGGAGTTGTGAGTGGCGCTACCCACTGCACCAACTGCATGGCGAGAAGCTAGGAACGTACAGTGAGCTTCTGCTCGTGGCCGGTAAGAGTGCTTTAGTCCTATGCTGATGGACTAGGTGAGACAGCTGACGACTAAAAGTGGGCATACTGGAAAATGCTGCAGTCGCATTTATCTGTGTTAGCCTGCCGAGGCAAACTTGATTTGTAGGGAAGTCAGTGGATTATAGCTAGAAGAGCGGGCGAGAATGGCTGTTCTAAGAACCGACATCGAAAGGGCTCTCGATGAACTCGCCTCGCAGGAGGAGGGGATGCTTTTTCAGGGGCTGGCGGTAGTACTCGGCAAGAAGCATTGGCCCGAACTCATTGCACGCCAGCGCAAGAAGGATCTCGGTCTCGATGCCTACGCGCCCTCAAGCTTGACGCCGGAGAGGATTGGTAAGGGACTCGCCGCCTCGATCACGCCGACGCTAAGGAAGGTTTCTGACGACGCGGCGACCGCCAAGAAGAACTTTCCTGACCTAGGGATGCTCCTCTTTGTAACGTCCGCCAAAGTCGGCAACGCCGACCGAAAGCGATGGGAAGAGGCAATTCAGAATGACCACGGGGTTGAACTTCACATCATCGAGCGCGAGGAAATCATCACGCTAATGCTGATGCCGGAGAACGCCTCGCTTCGGGCCAGCTTCTTCCACCTCGATATCGATGCCGAACCGCAGGTCGCGGACCTCATTTTCAGAGCGAGACGCGCGGCCGACGCCGTCACGCGAACTTGGGCCGGCAAGACGAAAGGACATCCGCTAATCGATCTCACAGCGGTGCGGCTGGAGCCGAATGGCGCGGAGTCTGCCGACGCGCTGTCGCTTGACCAGATCGACCAGGCGCTCTCGCAGGGCCGCCGCATCGTTCTCGAAGGGCCCGCCGGCCGGGGAAAGACCACGACGCTGATACAGCTCGCGCAACGCGTGCGTACCGCTGGTACACCGTTCATCGTCGAACTTCCGGCGTGGACGTCATCTCGCCGACGAATTCTTGAGTACATTGCCGGCATGCCTGCGTTCCAGGCCGAAGGTCTCACAGCCGCCGACCTCGCGCGCGTGCAGCAGGCGGAACCGTTCCTGTTGTTGTTGAACGGCTGGAATGAAATTGCGGAGTCGAATTCCGCGCACGCGAACGAGGCACTCCGGGAGCTCGAACGGGATTTTCCGAGCGCGGGCATCATCGTCGCAACCCGAACTCACCACTTGACGCCGCCGCTTCCAGGTGCATTGAGGCTGAGGTTGTTGCGCCTTCGGCGCGTGCAGCGGGCAGCCTATCTGACGGCCCGTCTTGGCGCGCGAGTCGCCGAACTTCGCACCCGCATCGATGCCGACCCGTCGCTCGACGAGCTGACCCGCACGCCGTTCATCCTCTCGGAAGTCGCGTCGCTGTTTGAAGCCGGCGCCGATTTTCCCTCCACGAAGATCGGCATTATTGCCCAGGTTCTTCGCCTGCAAGAACAACGAGACGAACACAGAAACGCACTGCAATCAGCCCCGGTCTTCGGCGAACAAACCGAGTACCTGAAAGCCCTTGCAACTGAGATGACCCGCCGCGGTGCGGTGGCATTGCCCGAGGCTGATGCCCGCGCTGTCGTTGCTGCCGTAGCACGAGAGCTTGCGCACCTTGGCCAGATCGAGCCGGTGGGAGCGCCGGCGGTCCTCACGACGCTCACGGCGCACCACGTTCTCGAGCGCGTTGACTATCCGGTAACGGCGTTTCAATTCGAGCATCAGCAACTGCAGGAGTACTGCGCTGCGCTCAATGTCCGCACGCGGCTTCTCGACCTGCTGGAAGATGACTGCGACGCGACCAGCCGTTTCACGGCCGACTACGTGAACGATCCGGCATGGGCCGAACCGCTGCGCATGATCGCCGAGACGTTTGCCGAGCAGACCGGCGACGGCGAAATCGCCAGGCGAAACACCCGCGCCGGCGGGAATCTGGTGGAGATGGCGCTCGCCGTCGACCTCGTATTTGCCGCCGAGCTCGGGCAGCTTTGCGGCACAGCCGTCTGGAATGAAGTTCGCACGGCCGTCGGCGAGTGCATCCGCGCCGTCTACGCGATCTGCGACGGCAGCTTTCGGCAGTATGCCATCGCCGCCATGCTCGCCACCGGCGCGGACGACTTCTGCGACATCATCGTGCCAATTCTGTCGGGACAAGACCAGCAAACGCGACTTAGCACGTACCGGCTCTGGCCGGACATCCAGGCCTCGTCGCTTGGACCGAACTGGCGCGAACAGGTGAGCGGCTGGAGCGAAGAGGCGCGAACGGATTTCGTCTCCGAATTGCTTCATCATCGTGTCGATGGCGAGATTGCGGCCTTCGCTGCGGCGGATGACAGTATCGCGGTGAAGAAGGCGGCGGTCTCCGGCCTCATGTGGACCGGGTCTGACGACGCGCTGACCCGCGTCCTCGACTCGATGGATGCGCAGACATTCGAGGAGGTTGCGCGCCAAAACACCGACCGCATGCCCGCGGTCCTCAGACCCAAGACGATGGCCGCGATGCGGAAAATCATCGAGAGCACTACGGACCATCCCGCGCGTCTGCGAACCGTGCTCGATTTGATCGATTTCGGCGAGACAGGGCTAGACAGCAGCATCAAGGATGCGATGGCGGCGCTGTCCGGCGGCGACATGCGCAATCTGGGTTCGCACTACATCCAGCCGGCACTCGAGCACCTGCGTAAAACCGATCCCGCCTGGGTGAGCGAGTGGGTGGCCATCCAGATTGCCGAAGGCGTCTTCTACGAACACGAGTATTGGTTGCCGTTTGCGACCGTCATTCCCGACAGCCTCGTCGAGAAATACCTGCAACGCCTCGAGAACGAAGACCTCAATAACGGGCACTTCGGCGGCATGATTTCCATCATTGCCGCGCGCTCAGACGCCAACCTTGCGGCGCGCGTGTTTGCGAAACTGCGCGAGCTGCGGCGTAAGGTGGATGCGGAGCCCGGCGTACGGCACGAACTCGAGTTGCAGATAATGAGGCAGCTGGAAGTCGTGTTCCGCCGCCTTCCCGACGATATCGTCGCGGCCGGTGTCCTCTTGTCCGTCACCAGCGGCGATCCGCTCGACATCAAAGTCGCGGTCGGCCTTCTGAGCAGGGTCGCCAGGTCCGACGTGGAACCTCTGCGCATCACCGACGACGACCTGAAGGCACGCCTTCGCGCCTACCTGAAAAGTAGCGTCGATGTCGTCCTGCGCCAAGACGACTTCAACGGCGAGGTGAAAGCCAACCTGGCCTCGTCGATCGCCCAAGTCGGAAAGCCCGAAGACATGGCGGACCTGGTGAGGCTCATCTGCGCCGACATCGAACGGGTACGCCGCGGCCGGGCCGCGCATGCAGCCGGCGATCGCGGACCGCTCGGCAATGGCGGCATCATGACCTGTGCCCGTCGGCACATCGTCGCCGTCATGCACCTCAACGCGGCCGGTGCCGAGCAGGTACTCATTGAACTGCTTCCCGAGCCGGAATACCGCTCCGAGGCGGCCGCCGCGATGGCGCGCGACTTCGTGCCGAAGTCGGAGCGTCCCTTCGGCCGGACGTTCCGCTACGACTTGATGTGGGCCGCACGCGAAGGCCGCACTCCGCCGCCCGGCGACGACCAGCAGCGCAAACGGTTCGCCGCCGCTATCCATGCCGGACTCAAGCGCCTGCGAGAACAGAACCCAGACGGGAGACCCGCCGCTGGCGTGAAAGAGCTCGCAAGGGCGCTTGCTGCAATTGACGGTCGCGATTCCGCTGAGGTCGTGCTCGATGTAATTGCCATGCCAGGCCAATGGGACCACTACACCTGCCTCGACGCCGCCGATCGCCTGTTGATGGCGGGTGTCGTCTTGCCTGCGGCCATTGCGTTCGCTCTGGTCGATTCCATCGTAGAGCGGACAGAGAGTTGGATGCAGGATTCAGACAGACACCTTCTGCGCCGCATCCTCGCGCTCTGCCCGTTCGTCGACGACCCGGCCGCCGGGATCGCCAAGATGCGCGACGTGCTTGGCAAGCGGCGATTGCGAGGGTATGAACTGCGCGAGCTTGTCACCGCTCTCGGCGAGAGCCGATCGGATGCCGCCGTCGATCTCCTGTACGAGCTCGCATCCGATGTACCGACGTTCGAGCAGTGCGAGGACAATTTCATCAATGCCTACGCTGCACTCGACACGCCGCGCGCGCATGAGCTACTCGTGGGTTTTGTCGATCCGGATATTCGCGGCATCGCGCTGACGCGCCGTCCTCACCACAAGGACGTGCTGGTCGCACGGCTCGCGGAGCTTACCCAGCGCAGGCCCGAGGCGGCCGCGCGGCTGCGGAATTTGTGTGAACTCGACCTGCCGGAACTCAATCGGCACGTCATCTCGAAGGTGATGAACTGGCTCAGAACGCCCGAAGCCCTCGCGGGAAATCTGAGCCTGATCGATGACGCTAAGCCCTCGCCGGTGCCGCAAGGCATCTGGGACCAACTCGAAAGTGCTTTCGTCGAGCGACGACCCTATGGGCAAAATCCCAACGTCTTCACGCAACACGCACGCACGTCGAACGAACTGCGCGTCCGACTTTTCAGAATGGCGGTTGAGGACGAAAAACGACGGAAGTCGGCCTGCATGCTTCTCGGCCAAATTGAGGAATGGCGTCTGGAGTATGGCAGGCCGAGAGATGAGCCGCGTCACCCTGATTTTGAATCAGGCCAATCTTGGCCACCCGAGGAGCCCTGACGTTCCTCCTTGATCTAAGGAACATGAGACATAGGGTGCGCCCCCCTTTACACGTTTCTAGGGCAAACAAAAGCTTTCAGACCGACTCGCTTCGCTTGCGGCTGAAGCTGAGGTTAGTAAATATCAAATTTTTCTAAACTTCAGTTTTTGACCGGCTGCCGCCCTCGTTGCCTTATGGATTCCTCCCTCCGCTGCCGTGGTGCATTCGGCTTCTGAGTGTTCTGTGCAGCCGTATTCTGAAAATGACATCGGTGATCTCTGCCAAGAGCTGGGCATCACGCGGCAGACACTGTACCGGCACCTTTCTCCTCAAGGAGAGCTACGCACGGATGGGGCGAAGCTGCTTGCTCGAACATAGGAGCTCGGCCGAGAGGTACGGGTGGGGCAAAATTTATGACCGCATATGAGTCACTTCTGATGGCCATTGACACCAGAAAGCGCTGACTGTCGGCTCTCATTAAATATCAAGGATATGCCTTTGCTCCATGTGGTGTGACTCCTTCAAAAGCCCAGGCAGCGAAACGTACCGTCGTGCGGCAGAGGCCGGTGCGAGAATGCTTGCGGCCGCTGCCTCCCGATTCCCGATCAGCACGACCTGATCCACCGCACGGGTGATCGCGGTGTAGATCAGGGCCTGATCGAGCAGGCGCGACCGACGAATCGGCACGATGACTCGCTGGAACTGCGACCCCTGCGACTTGTGAACGGTGATGGCATAGGCGTGGCTGAGCGATTCAAGCTGCGTAGTCTTCAGGGTGTATTCAATGCCCTCGAAATCGACCTTGCAGCAGTCACTCTCTGCACCCTCAACGGGCAGCGCTTCAATGATCCGGCCCAGCGAGCCGTTGCGCAGCCCAAGCGTGTAGTCGTTCTTGGTAAAGATGATCAGGTCACCGACCTTGAGCGGCACGTACTCAAGTGTCCTGGCGGGCACCACGCCGAATTGGGAGTCAGCGCAGTACACTGGCGTGTCGTCACGCCGATAGCGCTCATGCAGGCGTTGATTCAGGTGCTTCACACCGCCCGGGTTGCTGCGCGTGGTTGAGAGGATTTGAACGTGGTAGTCGGCACCGCTGCCGCCAAGCTCCGCGTAGAGCCCCGCCACGGCTTCATCGAGCGCGTTTTCCGGACAATCGATAAACGACACTCCACTGCCCCGGCCCTGGTAGGCCGCGTACTCGGGCAGCGTATGCCCGCGTACGGCCGCGGCAACCGGCAGAATCCCGCTGGCATCCGACTGCCGCTTGACCACTTTCAGCTCCGTCTGGGCAACTGCCGGGTGACCGGCGAGTGCGTGCAGCACAAGGCCAGGGCCAATGGGCGGGAGCTGGCTTGGGTCGCCGACCAAGATCAGTCGCGTGCCAGGCGGGATGTGGCGCAGGAGCCGATAGAAGATAATGGCATCCACCATCGACACCTCATCGACGATGACCACCGCATCACTACCAAGCGGCACTTCGGAAACCCGCGCGAAAAAGGCGGCGATCGTGCAACTCTCACGCCCCGTGGCCTCCTGCATGCGCTGCGCGGCACGACCCGCCAGCGCAAGCTGATAGATGGCCACGCCGGGCTGCACGGCCTCCAGCGCCTCGTAGAGGGCCTTAAGCACCGTGGTCTTGCCGGTGCCTGCGCCGCCCAGGATTAGGCTGAGACAGGCGCTCACGCTGCACAGTACGGCCTGGCGCTGCTCGGACGAGAGTGCGAAGCCCTGCGTGCGCTCATAATAGTGGATGGCCGCCTCCATCGCGCCGTGATCAACCTCGCCAGTCGCGAAGATCGACGCCTGTTGAGCCACTTCGCCAGCGGTCATGCACGTGAGACGCTGAGCGATCTCAAGCTCGATCAGATAGGTGCCGGTTGGCTGGTAAAGGTCACCCACCTTGCGGTACTGACTGCTCCCGCCGGTGACCAGCGCCTGCTCAGCTAGATCGGTGTCACCGAGCAGCGTCTTGAGTCGACGTTTGACATCTTTTTCCGGCAAACAGGTGTGGCCGTCCTTGAGCCCCCGGTAAAGCGTCTCCTCGACCGCTGCTTCAAGTCGCCTCGGATCATCTTCGGTCACGCTGAATCGGTGTTGCGCCAGGGCATCCACCGTCTTCCAGCGCACTTCGAAACTGATCAGTGCATAGGGGTTGGCCTCGATCTTCTCCCGCGCCTTATCGGCATAACAGTCGACGATCTTCTGACCGATCCGCCGCTGCATGTCCATCTGGTCGAGCCAGAGCAGCGTCTGCGCGACTTGGTATTTCTTAAAGGCATGGCACAGCAGATCAGCCGCTTCGGGGCTGACAACAGCGCTCAGGGCGTCTATGTCCTTCTGCTCGATCAGCGACACCAGATCAGGCCCGAAGCAATCGTAGAGCTTCTGTGCCTTGACCTGGCCCACGCCCGGGATGTCAGGACAACCGGCAATCCAGGTGATCATGTTGTTGCCCGAGGGTCTCAGTAGTTCGGCGTGCGTCGCATCGATCTGCTGCTCTTGCTGGTAGGTGCTCACTGAACCGCGCAGCGCCCAGCGCTGGCCTTTGCCGGGGAAGGATGCGTCGGGGATCAGCGTCCAGCTACAGCGCGCCACGTACCGCCGACCTTTGGTATCGACACCGGCCATGATGACTCCGCCGCGCGCCCCGCGACTCAGGATGGACGTGATGGTCAGTTCGACCGAGAGATCTGTCATGGCCGCACCATGCGACCCGTCTGGGCGAGGTGGTCATCGATCGTCCGGTAACGCTTGAGCTGCTCGCGCAGCACCAACACCTCGGCACGCAGAGCAGCGTTCTGCTCTTCCAGCGCCTTCACGCGCTGCTCGCTGCGGCTGTTGATCGTGACAATGCGCCGGCCTACCGACGCTGAGGCCGCCTCATCTTGCGTTTGCGGCGGCCTCTCCCCCTTACCTGGGGGAAGGGTGCCCTCTGCGCGCAGACGCGCTTCCAGCACCTCCAGGGCGGTTTTCACCGCCGGGTTCTGGCGTAGCACGGACTTGGCAAAGCCACACTCTGCGGCGACCTCGGTGCGGTTAAGCTGGCCTTGACGGATGTAGTCGGCCCAGTCGCCGGCAGCTTCTCGCTCTGCCGACCATGACGCAAACCGTTTCAGGTTCTCAGCCGCGAGTTGCTTTCCGTTAGCCATACTCGTGTCCTTCACTTCGCGGCAGCCCGGCTGCGCTTCGATGGTAGCTACGCCAATTACGCATCGGCATCCACCTCGCCCACCAGCTTACGTAGCCCCGTCATGAACCCACGGGGAAACACCTCCTCCCCAAGCTCGTTTTTCACTTGTCCCGCTTGCGTGACCAGCCACCCCTGACGTTCGATACATTCATCGGAAGCGGCGAACCGCAGCGCCTTGATCTCGTTATCCGAGACGATGCCCTTGAGCGAAGGCAGAAGCTCAATCGAGGGTTCGGCTTGGGCCTCAAAATTCCTAACTGGCCTCCTGTCGATCACGACCTCGGCCTGGTTCTTGAGAATATTGAGCTGGGTACGATAGCGGTTGCGCTCGGCGATGATCTGCCCGAACAGCACCCGCAGTGCGGGATCGGGAATGCGCTCAAGCAGTTGATTGTCTTGCGGCACCCGGCGGGATCGGCTCTGCCTGCTAAGGGGCTTTTTGGTGGTGGTCTTGGCCTTCGCCGCCCATGCCTCGATCAGATCGCGGTAGTGTTTGTTGGCCGTCGCCCGGATGGACTCGTAGCCGATACCCCCGTCTTCTGCCGAAAGTCGACCGATGGCGGTGATCGAGAAGTCGCGTTCGCCGCGCTCGTAGTACTCGCGCAAGGTTTCGTTGAGCTTATCGAGCGACTGCTGTGTCTTTTTCGTCTTGCCGTCCTTGAGGCCTTCGAGGATTACCCCGATATCGATTTCCATCAGGTGATCTCCTCAAGTTCAATCAGCCCATGCTTGAGGCTCGAAAGCGCCATCGGAGCGGCTATCTGCATTTGTTCAAGACCTATGTTCAGAAGACTATCGTCCTTCAGGTACTCTTGAGCTTCGATGTAATTCGCCGCGATTCGATAACCTTCCATTTTGTCGTCTGGGTACGCGATCTTAGCCATTTTTCGAAGCAGTGCGTTTGCGGCGATCAACTGCGCCCGCTCGTCCATTTCCATCAATATCGGATCATATCCTTTCTGCATCATCATCCGGCTGAGCTGTCGCGTTCGCTTTTCGATCGCTGGTGTCTTGCGTAGGTCGTCCAGTAAGTCAGGATAGAACTCAGCGTCTTCGCATAGTAGTGACAAGTGCAGTAATTCGGATTTTGTCTCAATGAAGCGCATGCTTACAGCTAGATCTTGAGGCGAGCCCACCGCTATGAGCTTCTGGCTCTCGTCGCCCTCTCCACGCTGGTTTTCGATATCCATCAAGCGCTGGATCAGATTGAAGCATTCGATGTAATCCTTGGCGTACTCGTCGGACTCCACACGTTGCTTTTCGTATCGCCTCTCAAGCACCTGAAGTTCATCGTGTTTGGTGAACAGAGACCCTTCTTCCTCCGCGAAGAAAAGCTCATCCTTCAAGGCTTCCAGCTCGCCCTCGATCTCCACTGACAGACTTGCCGCCTGATGAGCCTTGTAACTGATTTGGTTGAATTGGCTGTTCAGCGCGGGCAGGTAGCTGGCGTCGGTAATGAACCAACGGCAACGAATACAGTTTTCTGGTCCATGAGGAACTGGCAAATAAGTACGATGATGAAATCTCTGTGAATCCCCTATGGCCGGGCCGCCGTTCCAGCAGCCCCCCAGCGTGCTGAGTTCATCCGACCGGACGGTGTTGCCTCCGACCAGGCACAATCCTCCCGAGCGGTGCTCCCAGCCAATCGGGTTACGGTTGACCAAGGCTGCTTGAACCGATTCTTCGCTGTTGTAGACGGTGCGACATTGGATTTGGGAAAGCTCGGCGTCCTTTAGGAAAGTTCGGATCGAGGCTTCGGACTTGGCTTCCAACGCATCATGGGCTTCCTGCATTTTTGCCGCCATGACTGAGGGCGTGATCTTGTTGTAGTAGATCGTCATTAGCAGGCGCGTGTGCCCCGCCAACAACTTGGAAATGACCGGAAGGGGCAGGGCAGTATCCATTGTGTAGGCAGTGATAAGCGATACCCGGAGACTATGGAGAGGAAATAAAGTTTTGACTTTTTCCATGTTAGGCGTTTCTTCCGAATAGCCCTCCACTAATTTCAGTGCGCTACCGTCACTTAGCTCAATGCCTGTTGCCTTCAAGTTCTTCTCCAGCTGGAACAGTAGCTGATACCACGAGCTCAGGACGGGCTTTTCATAAACTGGTTTTTTTCGGTCTTCAATATTTCTTGCGCTGGCGTGTCGAAATAAAAAGCAAAAATCACCCATTGCTTTAAGTGCGGTTTTGCTCACGACGCGCTTGGTATGTTTTCTATCCAGTTCGACAGCACTCACCGGCCCGGTGATAGGGTTGTACTTCTCTTGCCAATTGCGAAGCTTATTAAGCCAATACAACAGCTCCTCATGCTGCCAGGGAATTGTGTACCCGCGATCTAGTTCACCCCTGTTTTGATCAGCTGTTTTGTTGGTAGATACGTAGAGACCGGTGGCATAGGTCTCTGTCATCGCGTCATGGGTGCGGCGGAAAATGCCCTTGGCGTAGGGGCGCTTTTTATTACCGTATGCGAAGGCATGCGGATTCAGTGCCCAGCGCGCATCATCATAGCGCCAAGTATCCGCCTCACCGGAATCCAGAAAGCGAACCTGATAGGTGCGGAGCGGAAGGTGCAGTTTCACAAAGAGCACCATGGCCACCACTGGTGACCACATCTGATGCACAGTGACTTTTTTCATTTTTCGCGTAACGGTAATGGTGCGCCAAACGCAGTCAGGATCGTCGTGATCGATAATGCTGGGGTCAACCTCAAACCAAGAGGTAAACACATTCTCTTGCGCCCATGACCAGTGCTGGAAATGCCGACCACTCCAAGGTATGCATTGCCCATTTGCATTTCGTGAGCTCTCTTTCACGCCGCCAGCCGAATAAGGGCACACAATTTCCCGCAACTGCTGAATGTATCTGTAAGGCAGCGGGTTCCTGACCGTCTCCTGCGTAGAAGTGATCTTTAATATTCGCGTAAAAGGATTAGAGACAATGGGTCGTGCTATACCGTGATCATCCTCAGCGCAATAATGTTGATCGATAATGTAATCAATAAAAGCAATCACTTGAACCACATGATCCGCTTGTGATGCTTGGCTCCTGACGCCGGCAGTCCGGATCGCTTCGACAAACTCCTCAGTGGAAGCTTTGTGCTCATCTCTCCCTCTTAAAAAACTTAAAGGGTCTTTGGTATTGAAAACCTTGCGGATTAGGTAAGTTTCAAAGAAGTGCCTTAACGCATCCAGCCTATGGTGAATGCCAGTATCCTGAGTTGCCATCCACTCGGCGGCATACTGCTGCCATTGCAGCCAGTCTTCGCCATGCATCTGAGTGAGCCAGGACAATGTCAGATCTGACGAACGTCCATAATTTTGTATTTTTGCCATCTTATACGCTTCTCAGTTTCGGTTGCTTGCCGGTATAAAGCCCCTGCGGATCGATATCGCCAAAGCCGTGCTCTACCAAGGATTTCCAGTCCATGTTCGTCGCCTTGGTACTGGACTGAGCTAGTTGCTGGTTTATGCCCGACTGTTCTAGTTGCTCGGTGGCCGAATTGAGCATGTCCGAAACATGCTTGGTACCAGGCAAGGTATATCTGACCTGCGATTCCAAAGAGGCATGGTGAAGGCATTTCTTAATGACCAGCGGGTCGAGACCTGCCAAGGTCAAGCGCCGACCGTAGTTATGTCGATGTCCATGGGGGTCAAGACCATCGGCTTTGTTCGGCTCCAAGCCTATGCGGCGTAATGCAGCTGCATAGTTCTGATTAAAGGCGTTGATCGTGTAGGGGTTCCCGAAAGCCTTACTGTCGAAACTTATGAACGCGTAGGGATGGTGCGCATCTGCCGATGCTCGGTACTTCAGATATGTTTTCCATAAGCTCATAAAAAGCTGGGCAAAGTCAGTGGGAAACCATTGAGCAATGAGATAGCCGTCATTGTGGTCGACCAGCCTCGATTTCCAGCCTAAAAACTGCGTACTTGTCATATCGCAACGCGGCATGCGCCCGTATTTTTCATAGAGATACGCTTTTCGAGTTCTGTCACCCTGGCGGTTTTTCCATCCATCAGGAGCCACGCCTTCGCGCTCACTGTAGATGCGCACAATGGCTTTGCTGGGGTCCTCGGGTTTTTCAAAGACATCAGTAACCCACAGCAGCATGGCCTCGCTAATCCTCAATCCTGCGCCGTGTATCAAAAGAAGAATTAGCTTGTCTCGCAGGGCGACCCGGGGATCTTTCGCGCCGCCTATGCCTTGTGTGAAGAAGGCTTCGAACTTGGCATTGGGAAAAGCAATCGCATCATCTTCCGTCCTCATCAGAAGAGTACGACCCTTGATGCTTCGTGCCCGTTTGACAGTAGTGCTGATGGACTTGTCTTTGATGTGACCCAAGAAGTCGTTCTGATTGCACCGAAACCACGCGGCATAATTCAGTCGCTCTTCATGGGGCGATGCTTTTCGCAACGGGTTCAAGGGCGTGGTGCCTTGTTTAGTGGCAAGCCATTCCGTAAACGCTGAGAGTGCGTCGATGCGCTCTTTCACTGTCGTTTCTGAGGCAGGTACCCAAAACAGGCCGGAAGGGTCTAGCCCCGATTCAGAAGTCGTCCCGCTATAGAGTCGCCTGACGAACGTCTGAAACATCTGCTCGGGGTCGGTGAACGCTTCGGTGTTCGCTTCCAAGTACTCGAGAAGCATGGCAACCGACCGAACGACTTTATTCATCATCG
The DNA here is from genome assembly GCF_018448785.1 of Halomonas jincaotanensis. Lineage (GTDB taxonomy): Bacteria > Pseudomonadota > Gammaproteobacteria > Pseudomonadales > Halomonadaceae > Halomonas > Halomonas jincaotanensis. The sequence goes on from NZ_JAHCLU010000004.1 coordinate 97,651, forward strand.
ACTTTGATCGTCCATTCGCGTGCAGGATCAGCAGGTAGTCGGTTAACGACGAAACCTCTCCTTCCGCTGTCATCAGCAGAGGAATCTCGCTGGTGACCCCCGTGTTATCTTCAACGATTTTGCCAATCACTCTGACCGAGACCATACCCTTTTCCTTACGCTCTTTACATGCTTTATACTATAGGAATATCTTAATAGATAGCCCAAAAAAGCCACCCGAAGGTGGCTAATTATCAAAATTACACACATTTATGTGCTACATGTAACACCTGCGGGGCGCTGTCGTTTCGGGGCTATTGGCCCCGGCGTCAACGACCCGAGTCGGGCCAGGTGATCTCTTCCTCCCGGCCGTCGCTGAAGACTCGCAGGAACCGATCCGGATCATCGCCGGGCTGCCAGCCGCCCAGCGAGCAGCGAACCTCGCAGCCGAGATGGGCGGCGGCGGCTCGGGCACAGGCGCGATCGGTGTCCCAGGGTGTGTGGGGACTGTCGAACCACAGGCTGGCGAATCCATCGGCGGCCTTTTCCACCAGCATCACCGGGATCTCATCGTGGCCGAACCGACCACGCGTACGCCACTGCTGCTTGCCGGCGGGTGCCAGGGTATCAGCCTGGATCGCCACGCGAAGCCAGTCATCCAGGTCGTCTCGCGAGGCCTTGGCCAGATAGATTTCGATATCGGGGTAGCGCATCGCGTCAGTGGTCATGATGGCCTCAAGGCTGGGCGGTGCCGTCGACGAAGAGTCTGATGAGGATCGCCTCGTAGACTTGGCTCAGGTCATCGAGATCGGCGGCGCGTACCCGCTCATTGACCTTGTGGATGGTGGCGTTGCGCGGGCCGAGTTCGACCACCTGGCTGCCCAGGCTGGCGATGAAGCGGCCATCGGAGGTGCCGCCGGAGGTCGACAGCGTGGGTCGATGCCCGAGTACTGCTTTTACTCCGGCCACCGCGGCATCGATCAACTCGCCTTCGGCGGTCAGGAACGGGTCGCCGTTGAGCGTCCAGTCGAGATGGTACATCAGGCCATGCGCATCGAGCAGCGCCTCGGTGCGAGCCTGCAGGCGTTCATGGGTCACAGCGGTGGAGAACCGGAAGTTGAAGACCACTTCCACGTCACCGGGGATGACGTTGGTGGCGCCGGTACCGGCGCGAATGTTGGAGATCTGGAAGCTGGTGGCGGGGAAGAAGGCGTTTCCCGTGTCCCAGGGCTCGCGCACCAGGGCGTCGAGGGCCGGCATCGCCTGGTGGATGGGATTGCGCGCCAGATGCGGATAGGCCACATGGCCCTGCACGCCCTTGATACGCAGTACGCCGCCGAGCGATCCGCGCCGGCCGTTCTTGATCACATCGCCGAGTCGGTCGGTCGAGGAGGGCTCGCCGACGATGCAGTAATCGAGACGCTCATGGGCCTCGCGCAGGTGCTCGACGACGGCGCGGGTACCATCGACCGCGGGGCCCTCCTCGTCGGAGGTGATCAGGAAGGCGATCCGCCCGTGATGGTCCGGGTGGGCGGCAACGAAGCGCTCCACTGCGGTGACCATGGCCGCCAGGCTGCCCTTCATGTCGGCGGCGCCCCGGCCGCGCAGCATGCCCTCAGCGTCGATGCAGGGTTCGAAGGGCGGCGTATCCCAGTGCACATGGGGGCCACTGGGTACCACGTCGGTGTGGCCGGCGAGGGCCAGCACGGGGCCGTGGTGACCGCGTGTGGCCCAGAAGTTTTCCACGTCGCCGAAGGGCAGGTGCTCGATATGAAAACCGATGGCCTCGAGCCGCTCGATCATAACTGCCTGACAGCCCATGTCGTCCGGGGTGACCGACGGCCGGCTCAGCAGGTCGATAGCCAGCGCCAGGGTCGGGGATTGCGCCTCAGTTGTGGGCATGCAGCGCCTCGTTGAGGGCAATGGCACTCTTGTTGGTCAGGCACTCGATGCGGCCATTGATCGAGTTGCGACGCAGCAGCAAGTCGTCCTGTCCGGCCAACTCGCGGGCCGACACGGCTTTGACCTCCTCTCCCTGGTCGTCGAGCAGAGTGACCTTGGCCCCAGCGGTGATGTAGAGTCCGGCTTCGACGGTGCAGCGATCGCCCAACGGAATGCCGATGCCGGCGTTGGCACCGATCAGGCAGCCCTCGCCGACCTTGATGACGATGTTGCCGCCGCCGGAGAGCGTACCCATGGTCGAGCAGCCGCCGCCAAGATCCGAGCCCTTGCCGACCATGACGCCAGCGGAGATGCGTCCTTCGATCATGCCCGGGCCTTGGGTACCGGCGTTGAAGTTGACGAAGCCCTCATGCATCACCGTGGTGCCTTCGCCCAGATAGGCGCCCAGGCGTACCCGTGCGGTGTCGCCGATGCGTATCCCGACCGGAACCACGTAGTCGGTCATCTTGGGAAACTTGTCCACGCAATCCACCGACAGCGGACGGCCCTCGAGGCGCGCCTTGAGTCGCCGGGCCGGCAGTTCCTCGATATCGATGGGGCCTTCGCTGGACCAGGCGATGTTGCGCAGCAGGCCGAACATGCCGGTGAGGTCGACGCCGTGCGGCTTGACCAGGCGGTGAGACAGCAGATGCAGCTTGAGATAAACCTCCGGCGCGCTCTGGGGCGGCTGATCATCGGCAAGGAACATCGCCACCAGTGGGCGCTTGCTGGCGGCCAGGGTCTCGGCCAACTCGGCCTGTTCGGAGTGGTCGGCGTCGCGCAGGGCGCTGGCCAGTTCACTGCAGTGTTCGGGCAGAAAGCTCACCGCTGCGTTGCCTGCCGGGGCATCCACGACCCTGGCGGCGGCCTCGACCAGGCTGGCAGCCGGGTGCAGTAGCGGTGCCGGGTAATAGATCTCAAGCCAATCGCCCTGGGTATTCTGGGTGCCGATGCCGAGTGCAAAACTGAGCATGGGGAGGTCCTTTTTTTAAATGAAAAATTTCTAAATTAATATTGTCAGATTAAATACGGGAGCACAGAAACGCGATAGGTCGTGTCCGTTGTTGGCGCAGGTGCCCGTTAGAGACTGTCGTAATCCCCGTCGCGGTAGCCGACGAGAATCTCTTCGCCAGTGTCGAGCAAAGGGCGCTTGAGTAGTGTTGGATGGGCCTGCATCAGCTCACGGGCCTTGTTGGCATCGATGTTGGCCTTGTCGTTCTCATCCAAGTTTCGCCAGGTGGTGCTGCGCTTGTTGAGCAGTGTCATCACCGGGACCCGTTGCAGGAAGTGCTCGAGCAGTGAGGCCGAAAGCCCATCCTCGCGCAGGTCGTGAATTTGATAAACGATACCCTTTTTGTCCAGGGCCTCGCGTGCCTTGCGGCAGGTCTCACAGCTCTTGATCACGAACAGTGTCGCCATTACAACCTCCTCTCGATGAACGAACGGATGCGCCGGGCCGCTTCCACGGTGGTGTCGAGCTCGGCCACCAGCGCCAGGCGGACCCTGCCGGCACCGGGGTTGGTGCTGACCCGCCCACGGCGGGCGATTCCGTCGTCAGCAGCGGGACGACCCATATAGCTGCCGGGTAACACGCTGACGTTTTCCTTGGCGAACAACTCGCGGGCAAATGCCTCGTCGTCGCCGCCTGGCACCGCCGGCCACAGGTAGAAGCTCGCCTCGGGGGCGGGGAAGGTCATGACCGGGGCGAGGATGTCGGTCACCGCGGCAAAGGTCTCGCGGTAGGCGTCACGGTTGGCGCGGACATGGGCTTCGTCGCCCCAGGCGGTGATCGAGGCATGCTGAACCGGCAGCGACATGGCGCAGCCGTGATAGGTACGATAGCGCTTGAAGGCGGCGACCAGCGCGGCATCACCGGCGACGAAGCCGGAGCGCAGCCCGGGCAGGTTGGAGCGCTTGGAGAGCGAATGAAACACCAGGCAACGCCGGTAGTCGTGGCGCCCCAGGCGCGCGCACGCCTCCAGCAGGCCCGGCGGCGGGGAGGCCTCGTCCAGATAGAGTTCGGAATAGCACTCGTCCGAGGCGATGAGAAAGTCATGCTCGTCGGCCAGCTCGATCAGTCGCTCGAGTTCGGCCAGCGGCGTCACCGCCCCGGTGGGGTTGCCCGGCGAGCAGACAAAGACAATCTGCACCTCGCGCCAGGTCGCGGCGGGGACGGCCTCGATATCCGCACGAAAGCCTGTCTCGGCACGACATTCGAGATATAGCGGCTTGCCCCCGGCGAGCAGCGTCGCCCCCTCATAGATCTGGTAGAAGGGGTTGGGCACGGCGACTCTCGCCGGTCGATTGCGGTCCAGTGCAGCCTGAACGAAGGCGAAGATCGCCTCGCGCGTGCCGTTCACCGGCAGCACTTGCGTCGCCGGGTCGAGGCCGTCGAGCCCGAAGCGATGGGTCGCCCAGTCGGCGATGGCGCCACGCAGTTCCGCCGTGCCGGCGGTGGCCGGATAGCGGGCCATGCCATGACGATGGGCCACCAGTGTCTCGAGCGCCGCTTCGAAGGGCGCGTGCTGCGGCTCGCCGATGGTCAGCGGGATGTGCGCCAGGTGCTCCGGCGGCGTCACACCGGCCTTCAGCGCCGCGAGCTTCTCGAAAGGGTAGGGCTTGAGGGCGTCGAGGTCCGGGTTCATGGGAGTCCAGGGACGCCCGATCGGCGTCTTTATCGTAGGGAGTGCAACCGTGCGAGTGAGGCGTCGATTATAGGCAAGCCCGGGCGACGCCTCAATCGCGGACTCGGCGCCCGTCTTTGGCAATGCTCAGCCGGCCACGTCAAGCACCTCGATGAGCCGCTCGCGCAGGCATTGCTGGCGTTGCGGGTCGGTCAGCGGCGCGCCGGTCTTGTCGGTGATGAAGAATACATCCTCGACCCGCTCGCCCAGGGTGGCGATCTTGGCCGCCGACAGCGCGATGCTCTGCTCCATGAAGATGCGGCCCACCCGAGCCAGCAGGCCGGGGCGATCAGGAGCGGTGAGCTCGAGCATGGTGCGCTCGTTGGCCGGATCCTGTTCGATGATCACCTCGGTGGGTACCCGGAAGTGCTTGAGTTGACGCGGGGTATGCCGGGTGACGATTTGTGGATAGTCGTCGGGGTCATCGAGTTCTTCCACCAGATGACGGCGGATCTCTTCGATGCGCGCGTGTTCGCGGATGGCCATCCCCTGCTCGTCGAGCACGATGAAGGTGTTCAGGGTGCGGTCGTTGCTCGATGTGGCGATTCGCGCGTCGTGGATGGAGAGCCCCAGCTGTTCCATGGCCGCCGAGGTGGCGGCGAACAAGTCCTCTGCCGAGCGCGTGTGAATGAAGACCTTGGTACCGCCCTCTGTCATGTCGTCGGTGGGAGCGCTGATCAGGATCAACGGTAGCTCGTTGTCCTCGTGGCCGAGAATGCCCTGGGTCTGCCAGACGATCTCGCTGGGGGCATACTGCAGGAAATAATCCTCGCCCAGCGATTCCCAGAGTTGGTCGACACGCGCCATGTCGGCACCAATGGTTTCCAGCAGCGAATGGGCCTCGCTGCGGGTTTCCTGCACCCAGTCGTCGCGCTCCAGGGGGTTTTCCAGGCCACGGCGCAGGGCACGCTTGGTCTCGCTATGCAGCTGGCGCATCAGCGTGGCCCGCCAGCCATTCCACAGGGTCGGGTTGGTGGCGTTGATATCGGCGACCGTCAGCACGTAGAGATAGTCCAGGCGCGTCTCATCACCCACCAGGCGGGCGAAGTCGGCGATCACGTCGGGATCGGTGGTATCGCGTTTCTGCGCGATCATCGACATCGACAGGTGGTGCCAGACCAGCCAGCTGACCAGGCGGGTATCGCGGCTCGATAGGCCGTGTCGCTCGGCGAAGGCTTCGACGCTTCGCGCGCCGATCTCGGAGTGATCACCACCGCGCCCCTTGCCGATGTCATGGAAAAGCCCGGCGATCCACAGCAACTCAAGCTTGGGCAGTTGATGGATCAACGTGGCGGCCACCGGAAATACATCGCGCCCTTCGGGCCCACGAAAACACTGAACGAACTTGAGCAGCCGCAGGGTGTGGGCGTCGACGGTATAGATGTGAAACAGGTCGTGCTGCATCAGGCCCACGGCGCGGCCGAACTCGGGCAGGTACTTGCCGAGCACGCCGTAACGATTCATGCGCCGCAACTGGCGCGGCACGTTGCCGCCTGATCGCAGCAGGGCCATGAAAAGGCTCTGATGGCGCAGGTCGTCGCGGTACAAGTCATCGATCTGGTGACGGTGATCGCGAATCAGGCGAATGGTGTCGGCACGCACCCCCTCGATCTCGGGATGCTCAGCCATCAGCAAGAAGAGCTCGAGCAGGGCGGAAGGTCGGTCACGGAAGACACTGCGTCGACGCGCCTGGATGTAGCCGCCCTTGATCTCGAAGCGCTCGTTGAGCACGGTCGTCGCGAGCTTCTCACCGGCGTGGAGGATCGCCTCGTCGAAGTGCTGAAGCAGCATGTCGTTGAGCCCGGCCAGGGCAGTCACGTGACGATAGTAGCGCTTCATGAACTGCTCGACGGCGAGACGCTCCGGCGTATCCCGATAGCCGAACAGCCCTGCGATGGTGTTCTGGTGGTCGAACAGCAGGCGGTCCTCGGCGCGGTCGGTCAGCATGTGCAGGGCGTAGCGTACCTGCCACAGGAAGGCCTGGCCCTGGCTCAATATCTGGAGCTCGGCATCGTTCATGAAGCCGTTGGCGACGATGTCTTCGTAGCGCTCGGTACCGAAGTGTCGCTTGGCCACCCAGCCGATCATCTGGATGTCGCGCATGCCGCCCGGGGAGCTCTTGATGTTGGGCTCGAGGTGGTATTCGGAGTTGTTGTAGCGGTAGTGACGCCGGATCTGCTCCTGCCACTTGGCCTCGAAGAAACGGTCGGCGGGCCATAGCCGCTCGGTGGATAGCTGCGTTTGCATGGCATCGCGCAGCCTCTCCGGGCCCGCCAGGGTGCGTGATTCCTGAAGATTGGTAATCACGGTGACGTCGGCCTCAGCCTCGCGCACGCAATCGGCGAGCGAGCGCACGCTGTGGCCGATCTCCAGGCCGATGTCCCACAAGAAGGTGATGAAGGCAGTGAGGGCGTCGCGATAGGGTGCGTCGTCGTCGTGCTCAAGCAGCAGCAACAGGTCGACGTCCGAGTGGGGATGCAGTTCGCCGCGCCCATATCCGCCCACGGCGAGCAGTGCCACGCCGTCATCGGGCCAAGTGTGCTGCTCCCAGGCGACTGCCAGCAGCCGATCCAGGCACCAGGCGCGGCCGTGCACCAGGTCGCGTATGTCGGCGCCGGCGCGGAAGCGTTCATCCAGGTGGCTCTGGATCTCGCGCAGCGCTGCCTTGAAGGGAGCGATGGGCGAACGGCTGCCGGTGAGCTCATTGCGAAAGCGGTCAACGTCGAACAGCGACTCGTCGGGGGTGAAGCGGTAGTGATGCAGCAGCATGGAATCGACTCAGCGTTCGAGGAAGGAGAGGTCTTCCTCGCCACGAGCGGTGAGGACCTCCACACCGGACTCGGTCACCAGCAGGGTATGCTCCCACTGGGCGGACAGGCTCTTGTCACGGGTCACCGCCGTCCAGCCATCGCGCAGCACCTTGGTCTTGTGCGAGCCCACATTGATCATCGGCTCGATGGTAAAGCACATGCCGGGTGCCAGCGCGATATCGGCCTCGGGGGCATAGCCGTCGTAGTGAAGTACCTGGGGGTCTTCATGAAAGCCGGCACCGATGCCATGGCCGCAGAAGTCGCGCACCACCGAATAGCCGTTGGCTTCGGCATGTCGCTGGATCGCCCGGGCCAGTTCGGAGAGATGTGCGCCTGGCTTGGTCAGGGCGATGCTGCGGTACAGGCATTCCTGGGTGACACGGCAGAGCCGTTCGCCCTGGATGGACTCGCCGATCACGAACATCATGCTTGAGTCGCCATGATAGCCATCGGCTGTCTTGACGGTGATGTCGACATTCATGATGTCGCCATTCTTGAGCTGCTTGGCATCGTCGGGAATGCCGTGGCAGACCACGCGGTTGATCGACGTGCAGATAGACTTAGGAAAGCCATAGTAGTCCAGCGGTGCCGGCGTGGAACCCAGCTCATGGACGATATAGTCATGACACAGGCGGTCGAGCTTACCGGTACTGACGCCTGCCTGGACGTGGGGCGTGAGCATTTCCAGCACGCTGGCGGCCTGACGGCCCGCCTCGCGCATCTTGTCGATCTCGTCGGGCGTCTTGATGGGTACGTTCATGGAATCTCGGTCAGGGTGGGGTCGCCGGGTTCGCCGCAGGTCGGCGCGGCATGAGCGACTTCATCTGGGAGTCGATCTATGGTATAAAGCTGCGCGCTTTCCTGCAATCGCTGTGCCCGGTCGTGTCACGCGGTCATCCGGCCACTCTGGTCCATAGCAGCGGAGAAAGTATGCGAACCACGACAATGTGTTGAAGCAGTAACAACGCCTTGAAATCACACACGCACCGGCACATGGTCCCGGGTGCTGCCGGCTGAGTCCGGCGGTCGGATCCATGGGGTGCGTGGAGGCCTAACCCGATTTTCCAGGAGTCATCCATGGCACACGTCAATATGCGTGACCTGCTGAAGGCAGGCGCTCACTTCGGTCACCAGACCAAGTACTGGAACCCGAAGATGAGCAAGTTCATCTTCGGCGCCCGCAACAAGATCCACATCATTAACCTCGAGCACACCCTGCCGGCCTTGAACGAGGCCATCGAGGTGGTCGAGAAGATGGCGGCGGCCAACAACAAGATCATGTTCGTTGGCACCAAGCGCAGCGCCAGCAAGATTATCAAGGAAGAGGCAAACCGCGTGAGCATGCCCTTCGTCAATCATCGCTGGCTCGGCGGCATGCTGACCAACTACAAGACCATCCGCGTTTCCATCAAGCGTCTGCGCGAGCTCGAAGCCATGCACGAGGATGGCACCTTCGAGAAGCTGACCAAGAAAGAAGTGCTGATGGCGACGCGCGAGCAGGACAAGCTCGAGCGCAGCGTGGGCGGTATCAAGGAGATGGGCGGCCTGCCCGATGCGCTGTTCGTCATCGACGTCGATCACGAACGCATCGCCATCAACGAGGCCAACAAGTTGGGCATCCCGGTGATCGGTGTGGTCGATACTAACTCCAACCCGGATGGCGTCGACTACGTGATCCCCGGTAACGATGACTCCATTCGTGCCATCCAGATCTACGTCAAGGCCGTTGCCGACGCTTGTGTCCGTGCGAAGGAAGGGCGTCCCGACGAGTTTGTCGAGGTCACGGAAGAAAGTGAAAGCAATACCGCTGCTGAGTAATCGCGGCGCGTCTGGCCGGCCGCCGGTGGTGGCGCCGAAAAGACGAGATGGGGGCCGCGGCCCCCTTTTTTCTCAGAATTCGTTTCTCAGAATTTGTTTCTTAGATTTCGCCGGGCCCGCTGGTATCGGTGGGTTCGGGAACATACTCCAGGCAGAACCAGATAGAGGTGAAACTCATGGCAGCTATCAGCGCCTCCCAGGTCAAGGAACTGCGCGAGCGTACCGGGCTCGGCATGATGGAATGCAAGAAGGCCCTCACCGAAACCGACGGTGACGTCGAGGTCGCCATCGAGAACCTGCGCAAGAGCTCCGGTCTCAAGGCCGCCAAGAAGGCTGGCCGCACCGCCGCCGAGGGCGCCGTGGTCACCCGTGTGGCCGAGGACGGCAGTCTTGGCGTCATGGTCGAGATCAACTCCGAGACCGACTTCGTTGCTCGCGACGACAACTTCAAGGCTTTCGCCGAGACGATCGCCAAGGCCTTTTTCGCCGCCCGCAACGAAGACGTGGCGGCGGTGATGGAAGGCGAGCTCGAGACCGCTCGTGAGCAGCTGGTGCAGAAGATCGGTGAGAATATCGGCGTGCGTCGTTGCGCCGTTATCGAGGCCGGTGAAGGCTGTCGAGTCGGCGAATACGTCCACGGTGGTCGCATCGGCGTGCTGACCGTGCTCAAGGGTGGGACCGCCGAAGTGGCCAAGGATGTCGCTATGCACGTGGCGGCGATCAATCCGTCTGTTGCGCATCCGGCCGACATGCCCCAGGAAGCGCTGGATCAGGAAAAGGCCATCATCATGGCCCAGCCGGACATGGCCGGCAAGCCCGAGCAGATCGCCGAGAAGATGGTGCAGGGCCGCCTGAAGAAGTACCTGGCCGAGAACAGCCTGACCGAGCAGCCCTTCGTCAAGGACCAAAACCAGAGCGTGGCCGAGTACGTCAAGGCGGCTGGTGGCGAGGTGATTGGTTTCACTCGCTTCGAAGTCGGCGAAGGCATTGAGAAAGAAGAGGTTGATTTTGCTCAGGAAGTGATGGAGCAGGCCAAGCGGAGCTGAGGCCACAGGTTCCCGTTCGTGAATGGCGTGTGCGAGAGCGCACGCCTTCGCGTATCCGGCTGATGGATCAGGTCGGACACCTTCCAACGTTGACGATCCAGGAGACATGTCATGCCCACCGCTGATCAGGATGATGCCCTACTCGCGAGTCCCCGCGATGTGGCTCGTCCCGCCACCCCTCTCACCGACCCCTCCCGCCTCGAGAAGACCCGCCCTGACAAGTCCAAGTACAAGCGTATTCTCCTGAAGCTCTCGGGCGAGGCGCTCACCGGTGATGCCGACTTCGGTATCGATCCCAAGGTGCTCGATCGCATGGCCCTGGAAATTGGTCAACTGGTAGGCATCGGGGTGCAGGTGGGGATCGTGGTCGGTGGCGGCAATCTGTTTCGTGGCGCGGCGCTGCACGAAGCCGGGATGGATCGGGTCACCGGCGATCATATGGGCATGTTGGCCACGGTGATGAACGCGCTGGCCATGCGTGACGCCCTGGAACGCTCCAACATTCGGTCGCGGGTCATGTCGGCCATCCCCATGAGCGGTGTGGTAGAGCACTATGACCGGCGTACCGCAATCCGCTACCTGACCTCCGGTGACGTGGTGCTGTTCTCCGCCGGCACTGGCAATCCTTTCTTTACCACCGACTCCGCGGCCTGCCTGCGCGGGATCGAGATAGACGCCGACGTGGTGGTCAAGGCCACCAAGGTGGATGGGGTCTACAACAAGGATCCGGTCAAACATCCCGATGCCGTCAGGTACCATCGCTTAAGCTATGACGATGCGCTTGAACAGAAGCTCGGCGTGATGGATTTGACCGCCATCTGCCTGGTGCGGGACCATGAGATGCCGGTACGGGTCTTCAACATGAACAAGCCCGGCGCCCTGCTCAATCTTGTGATGGGCGGCGAGGAAGGCACGCTGATAGATAGAGGCTGACAACGTGATCGACGATATCAAGAAGGATGCGGAATCCCGCATGAAGAAGAGCCTAGAGGCGCTTCACGGCAATCTGAACAAGATTCGTACCGGAAGAGCCCATTCCAGCATCCTGGATTCGGTAACCGTGGACTATTACGGCTCTCAGGTGCCGCTCAACCAGGTGGCCTCGATCAATACCGAGGACGCCCGTACCCTTTCCGTGGTGCCCTGGGAGCAGAACATGGTGCCCAAGATCGAGAAGGCCATCATGACCTCCGATCTCGGCCTAAATCCGGCCAGCGCCGGTAACGTCATCCGCGTGCCGATGCCGATGCTCACCGAGGAGACTCGCAAGGGGTACATCAAGCAGGCGCGTCAGGAGGCCGAACACGCCAGAGTGGCGGTGCGTAATGTGCGTCGCGATGCCAATGGTGATCTCAAGGCCCTGCTCAAGGACAAGGACATCTCCGAGGACGAGCAGCACCAGGCCGAGGAGGCGGTACAGAAGCTGACCGACAAGATCATCGCCGATATCGACAAGATGCTGGAAGCCAAGGAACACGACCTGATGCAGGTCTGAGTAAGCACGGGCAACGCGTATCACCCGTTTTCGGCACACCTTTCATGCGAGAAATCATGACGCCACCGCAGCTTCCCGATTCCCGTTTCGACAGTGGCCCGACGGCGCCTGTCGAGAGTGGGATGCCACGCCACGTGGCCATCATCATGGACGGCAACAATCGCTGGGCCAAAGCGCGTGGATTGTCAGGTATCAGAGGCCATCGGGCTGGCGTCGAAGCGGTGCGTGCGGTGATTCGACGTGCCGCCGAGCGCGGCATCGAGACGCTGACCCTGTTCGCTTTTTCCAGCGAGAACTGGAAGCGTCCCAAGTCCGAGGTCAGTGCCCTGATGGAGCTTTTCCTGATGGCACTGAAGCGTGAGGTCAGAAAACTCCATGACAACGGCATCCGGCTGACGATCATCGGGGATCGCTCGGCGTTTTCTAGCTCGATTCAGAACCATATCGCCCGCGCTGAAGCGCTGACCCGCCATAACACACGCATGCACCTGGTGGTCGCTGCCAACTATGGGGGTCGCTGGGACATTGCCAGCGCTGCTCGTCGGCTGGCCGAGCGCGTCGCCGCCGGCGAGCTTGCGGCCGATGATATCGACGAGCAGACCATCGACCGTGAGGTCTGTCTTCCCGATGACGCCCCGGTGGACCTGTGTATTCGTACCAGCGGCGAGAAGCGTATCTCCAACTTCCTGTTGTGGCAGATGACCTACGCCGAACTGTATTTCACTCAGACCCTCTGGCCCGATTTCGATAGGGCTGCCTTCGATCAGGCACTGGACGATTTTCGTCACCGCCAGCGACGTTTCGGCATGACCGATGAGCAGGTCGAGGCGCACCGAAATGCTTAGACAGCGTGTCCTTACGGTGGCTTGGCTGGCGCCACTCATGCTGGTCGGCCTCTTCGGCTTGACGGGTGGCGCCTTTGCGTTGTTCACCGCCATGATCGTGCTGCTCGCCGGGTGGGAATGGACGGATCTGGCGGGTGTCGAGGCGCCGGAGCGGCGGCTGGCGCTACTCGTTGGCCTGGCGGTGCTGATGCTGTTGCTATGGCTATCGGGCGCGCTGCTGTCGATCTGGCCGCTGTGGATCGCCTTGGTGGGTTGGCTGGTCAATCTCTACTGGGTGACGCGCTACCCCGGCAGACTGTCGCAATGGCAGGCCACCTCATGCCGGCTGGCCATGGGTCTGTGGGTGCTGCTGCCGGCCTGGGTGGGCTTGAACGTATTGCGCGACTTGGGCGCCATCTGGCTGCTGTTCCTGCTTTTGGTGGTATGGGGGGCCGATATCGGCGCCTATTTCGCCGGCCGCGCTTTCGGCAAGCGCAAGTTGGCGCCACGGGTGAGTCCTGGCAAGAGCTGGGAAGGGGTATATGGCGGCATGGCCGTCACCGCGGTGCTGGCCGTGATCTTCGCCTTCTGGGAGGGAATGGGAGTCGGGGGCTTCGTCACTATGCTGGGCATCACGCTGATGGTGACGCTGGCTTCGGTGCTGGGGGATCTGCTCGAGAGCATGCTCAAGCGCCATCGGGGACTCAAGGATTCCAGTAATCTGCTCCCGGGACACGGTGGTGTACTCGACCGTATCGACAGCCTGACCGCCGCCTTGCCGTTATTTGCCCTGCTCACCGCAGGGGGGCCGTGATGGCCGATATCGCTTCTCGCCCTCGCGGCGTGACCGTGCTGGGTGCCACCGGTTCGATCGGCGCCAGCACCTTGGACGTGATTGCTCGCCATCCCGAACGCTACCGTGTCCATGCCCTGACAGCCCATCGTTCCCGGGAGGCCTTGCTCGACCGCTGTCGTATGCATCGCCCCGCGGTAGCAGTGCTGGATAATGAGCAGGATGCGCGCTGGCTGCGCGAGCGGCTCAGGGAGGCCGGACTCGCCACTGAGGTGGGTGCTGGCCCTGAGGCGCTGGTCGAGGTGGCCAGGGCCGCCGAGGCCGATGTGGTCATGTCGGCGATCGTCGGCGCCGCGGGACTGCTGCCGACCCTGGCGGCGGTGCAAGCCGGTAAACGCGTGCTGCTGGCCAACAAGGAGGCCCTGGTGATGTCAGGGGCGCTGTTCATGGACGCGGTGATCCGGCATGGCGCGACCCTGCTGCCGATCGATTCCGAACATAATGCCATCTATCAGTGTCTACCCTTGGAGCATCGCGGTGGTCTCGATCACCATGGCGTCACCCAACTGCTGCTGACCGCTTCGGGCGGTCCCTTTCGTGGTTGGTCGCGATCTGACCTGGCGGGTGTGACGCCCGACCAGGCCTGTGCGCATCCCAACTGGTCGATGGGGCGCAAGATCTCGGTGGACAGCGCCACGCTAATGAACAAGGGGCTGGAGCTGATCGAGGCGTGCTGGTTGTTCGACGCCCGCCCCGACCAGGTGGAAGTGGTAGTACATCCACAGAGCATCATTCATTCCATGGCCGCCTATGCTGATGGCTCAGTGATTGCCCAGTTGGGCAACCCCGACATGCGCACGCCAATCGCCTATGGGCTGGCCTGGCCGGAACGCATCGAGGCCGGTGTCAAGGCACTGGACCTTTTCTCGGTAGCCCGCCTCGACTTCGAGCCCCCTGACGAGCGTGCGTTTCCTTGCCTGCGCCTGGCACGCGAGGCGATGGCCACAGGTGGCACCGCGCCGGCCGTACTCAATGCCGCCAATGAGGTGGCCGTGGAGGCCTTCCTAGCCGGAAGGCTCGGCTTTACTGGCATCGATGAGCTGGTGGGCCGCACCCTCGAGGCCGTTGCGGTACAGCCCGCGGTGGACCTCGAGACGATTCTCGAGGCCAATACTCACGCTCGCCGGGTCGCCCTCGAGCGGCTCTAACAACACTGAGGCGAGGCGCGACGCCCCCTTAACGCAACCCGAGAGGAGACTGCCTTGGGCCTGATCCAGAATGTGCTGGCCGTCATCGTGGTGCTGGGCCTGCTGATCACTTTCCACGAATTTGGCCACTTCTGGGTGGCCCGGCGCTGCGGTGTTCGGGTGCTGCGTTTTTCGGTGGGCTTCGGCAAACCGATCTGGACGCGCCTGGATCGCCACGGCACGGAGTTCGTGCTGGCGGCCATTCCGCTGGGCGGTTATGTCAAGATGCTCGATGAACGCGAGGCCCCGGTGCCTCAAGAGCAGCTCGGCGAGGCGTTCAACCGCAAGGGCGTGTGGCAGCGGATTGCCATCGTCTCCGCAGGTCCATTGGCCAATTTCCTGTTGGCGATCGTGGCCTACTGGGCGCTGTTTGTCGTCGGCACCACGACAGTGGCGCCCGTGGTAGGCGACGTTGAGCCCGACTCACCGGCGGACCGCGGTGGCTTACAGGCCGGTCAGGAGATCGCCTCGGTACAGGGCGAGGGGGTACGTTCCTGGGAAGAGATCAACATTAAGCTGGTGGCGGCCATCGGCGAGAGTGGTGAATTGCGTATCGGCGCGCGCGACGAAGCAGAGAGCGAGACCCGCGAGCATCGTCTGCCCGTACAGGACTGGTTGGTCGGCCAGGACCCGCCCCAACCGCTGCCGAGCCTGGGCCTCACGCCCTGGCGGCCGCCTTTCCCGGCGGTTCTGGGCCAGCTGGTCGAGGGCGAGGCGGCCGCTGAGGCCGGTCTCGCGCTTGGTGATGAAGTGCTGGCGGTAAACGGTGAACCCGTGGAGGACTGGCCGCACTTTGTCGATATCGTGCGCGCCAGCCCTGGCGAGCCGCTGGACATCGAAGTATTGCGTGATGGCGAGCGTCTCGCGCTCGAACTCACTCCGGCGCGCAACGAACTCGAGGGGGGCGAGGCCATCGGCTACATCGGCGCTGGGGTCGAGCCAGTGGAGTGGCCCGAGGCCTATCGCCGCGAGATCCGTTACGGGCCGCTGGCTGCCGTCGGGCATGCGATGGCACGCACCGGCGAAATGTCCTTGCTGACCCTGGATGCCATCCGCAAGATGCTGGTGGGCCTGATCTCGCCGAGCAACCTGTCGGGGCCGATCACCATTGCGCGTATTGCTGGCGACTCTGCGCGCTCCGGCCTCGAGAGCTTCGTCGGTTTCCTGGCGTATCTGTCGATCAGCCTGGGCGTGCTGAACCTCCTGCCGATTCCGGTGCTCGATGGTGGGCACCTGCTTTACTACTTCATGGAAGTTTTGCGCGGTCGGCCGGTCTCCGAGCGGGCCCAGGCAGTCGGAGTGCGGCTTGGGCTGGCAGTGGTCGGTACGCTGATGTTCATGGCGATCTATTTCGATTTGATGCGCCTGTGGTGATGGGGTCGTTGCGCCTTTGTGAATGAGGCAGCAGCGGGTGACACCAGGCGGTGGAGCAAGCGCTCTCGCCTTGTCAGTCACCCGTACAAATGTATAAGGTGCCTGTCTGGACAGGTTTGGCAGATCAACGCGAGCGAATCGACTGCATGAAAATCAAGACCATCGGACTGGCGGCTCTGCTGCTCGTCGGAGCCGCGAAGGCTCAGGCGGAACCCTTCGAAGTTTCTGACATTCGAGTTGAAGGCCTGCAGCGGGTTTCCGCCGCTTCCGTATTCAATGCCTTTCCTGTCAGCGCTCGCGATCGTGTGGATGACCGTGAACTGGCCGACGCCACCCGTGAGCTCTTCGCCACCGGCCTGTTCGAGGATATCGAGCTCGCCCGCGAAGGTGACGTGCTTATTATCCAGGTCGTCGAACGCCCCACCATTTCCCGCCTGGAAATCAGCGGCAACGAGCAGATAGACGACGAGGCCCTGCGCCAGGGGCTTCAGGAGGCTGGTCTGGCAGAAGGGCAGGTGCTGCAGCTCTCGACCATCGAGGAGATCCAGCGCGAACTCGAAGGCGTCTATCAGTCCCAGGGGCGTTATAGCGCCCGCATCGACACTGAGGTCGAACAGATCGACGAGGGTCGAGTGCAGGTCAATATCGACATCAACGAAGGGGCCGTGGCCAAGATCCGCCAGATCAATATCGTGGGCAACGAGGCCTTCAGCGATGAAGAACTGCGTGAACTCTTCGAGTTGGAAGACAAGCCCGGCTGGCTGTTCGGCTGGTTCTCCAGCGACGAGTATTCCCGCGAGGCGCTTTCCGGTGATCTCGAGCGCCTGCGGTCGCATTATCTTGATCGCGGTTATGTGAACTTCAACATCGCCTCTACCCAGGTATCGATCGGTCCCGACCAATCGGACATCTTCATCACCGTGAACGTCGATGAGGGACGCCAGTATCGCCTGGGCAATATCGGCTTCTCCGGTGATCTACAGATCAGCGAGCGCGAAGCTCGAGAGCTCCTGGAAGTGTCGCCCGGTGAGATCTTCTCGCGCAGCGACGTGACCGCTTCCTCCGAAGCACTGCGTTCACGCCTGGGTGCCGAAGGGTTTGCCTTCTCCACTGTTGATGGCGTCCCCCAGATGTCTAACGATGGCGAGACCGTCGATCTGACCTTTCAGGTGGACGCCGGGCGCCGCGCCTATGTGCGGCGCATCGAGTTTGTCGGCAACACCACCACCGAAGATGAGGTGTTGCGCCGAGAGATGATCCAGCTCGAGGGCGCGCCGGCTTCTACCGAGTCAATCAGTCAGTCAAGGCAGCGTTTAGAAAGACTCGGCTTCTTTCGTCAAGTTGATGTGCAGACTCAGCCGGTGGCGGGAGAAGAAGACAAGCTCGATGTCACCTATACCGTCGAGGAGCAGCCGTCCGGCTCCATCTCGGCAAGTGTTGGTTTCTCCCAGAACGCCGGGGTGATTTATGGGGCCTCGCTTTCACAGAATAACTTTCTGGGTACCGGCAATCGAGTGAATATCGGTGCCCAGCGCAGCGATATCTTCACCAGCCTCAACTTCGGCTTCACCGATCCTTACTGGACGCTGGACGGAATATCGCGAGGCTACAATCTCTTCTACCGCGAGACCGACTACGAAGACTCGGATATTTCCACCTATTCAACGGACTCCTTCGGCGGCGGGATCAACTTCGGTTACCCCGTCAACGAGATCACGCGCCTCAATTTCGGTGCCTCGGTGGAAGATCTGTCCATCAAGACTTATAACGACACGGCCCTGGAGATCGAGCAGTACGTTGAAGCGCAGGGGGCCGATGCCCAAAGCCTGAAGCTTTCGGGTAGCTGGACACGCAACAACCTGAACCGCGCGATCATGCCCACCGCCGGTGATTACCAGCGACTCTCGCTGGAAACCTCGGTGCCGGGCAGCGATGCTCAATTCTACAAGATGCGTGCCGAGGCACGCCATCTCTTCCCGCTCAACGATGCCGAGGAGTGGGTGATGAAGTTCAGCGGCGAGCTGGGCTATGCTGATAGCATTGGCGATGAGCCTTTCCCATTCTACGAGAACTTCTATTCTGGTGGCTTGGGTTCGGTGCGCGGTTTTACCTCCAATACGCTGGGGCCGCGGACTTCGCCACCTTCCAGCACTGATCGTGACCGCACATTGGGGGGTAATGTCTTGGTCGAAGGAAGCGCCGAACTGCTTTTCCCGCTGCCTTTCGTCGAGGATCGTCGCAGCATCCAGTCCGGCTTCTTTGTCGATGCGGGCAATACCTTCCTATCCAGCTGTTACGACGTGCCGGCGGGCGAGACATCCAACTGCAGCTCTGGGGTCGACCTGGGCGACCTGCGCTACAGTGCGGGTATCGGGCTCTCCTGGCTGACGCCGGTAGGCCCGCTTACCTTCAGTGTGGCCCAACCACTTAATGAGGAAGGCGAGGACGACACACAGTTCTTCCAGTTCTCGCTCGGTCAGACGTTCTGATCCGGCCTGCTGATCACCATGCCTTGCAAGGAGCACAACCATGCGAAACCTGACTGCCTCATTGAGCCTTGTGCTGCTCGCCGCGCTGGCACTGCCGACCCAGGCCGCCGAAGTCGCGCTGTTGGACTGGCGGCGCGCCTTGATGCAGACCGATGCCGCCGAGCAGTCTATGAACGATTTGGAGGGACGCGTCGGCAGCCAACAGCAGCAGGCCGAGTCGCTGGGACAGGAACTCCAGCAGATGCAGCAGCGGTTGCAGCAGGAGGGTCAGCAGATGGCCGAGGGAGAGCGCCAGTCCGCCATGCAGGAGTTTCAGGAAAAGGGTACTGAGTTTGAGCAGTTGCGCCAGCAGGTCGTGCAGGCGCAGCAGCAGGCCGAGCAGGAATTTCTGCAGCAAGCCGAACCCATGCTGGAGCAGGCGGTGGATCAGGTGATCGCGCGTCACGGCGTCGAAGTGCTGGTCGACCCACAGGGGGTGCTGCATTCCGATGCGGACCTACAGGACCTGACCGGGGAAGTGACTCAGATCCTCAACTCGCTGCTGTAACCCAGCGCAGCCAATGGACCCGGTCATCATGACGCCTACAGATTCGCTGACCCTTACCCTCGCCGACGTGGCCAAGCAACTCGAAGCCAGGCTGGTCGGTGATCCTGCGCGTCAGGTGACGGGCATTGCCACCCTTCGTGAGGCCGGCCCTTCGCAGATCGCCTTTCTCTCCAATCGCGCCTATCTCAAGGACCTGCCGGGCACTCGGGCAGGCGCCGTGCTCCTGTCGCCTGAGCTGGCGGCAAGTTGTCCGGTCGATCGGATTGAGCTGGCCAATCCGTACCTGGGGTACGCGGCCTTGTCACGGCTTTTTGACCCTTTGATGCGGCGAGAAACGGCGGGCATCCATCCTTCGGCCGTGGTGGCGAAGAGCGTCACTTTGGGGGTGGGCGTCGAGGTCGGTCCCAATGCGGTGGTCGAGGCAGGCGTCGAGCTGGGTGACGAGGTGGTGGTGGGGCCAGGCAGTGTGGTGGGTGCCGATTCGCGCATCGGCCAGGGTTCGCGTCTGCACGCCAACGTCACGGTTTATCATGGCGTGATCATTGGTGCGCGGGCCATCCTGCACAGCGGAGCGGTGATTGGTGCTGATGGCTTCGGCTTCGCCCATGATGGTAACGGTTGGCAGAAGATCGCCCAGTTGGGCGGTGTGGTGCTGGGTGATGACGTAGAGGTGGGCAGTTGTTCGAGTATCGACCGTGGTGCACTTGGCGATACCGTGATCGGCAATGACGTCAAGATCGATAGCCAGGTGCAGATCGCGCACAACGTGCAGATCGGTGACCACAGTGCGCTCGCCGGCTGCGTGGGCATTGCCGGGTCGACACGGGTTGGCAGGCACTGCATGCTCGGGGGCGGGGTGGGGCTCTCGGGCCATCTCACGCTCTGTGATGGCGTTCAGGTCACCGGGATGAGCCTGGTGACCAACTCGATCCTCGAACCCGGTGTCTATTCGTCCGGTACCGGCGCTATGCCCAACACTCAGTGGCGCAAGAACGCGGTGCGCTTCAAGCACCTGGACGACCTCGCCAAGCGCCTCGCGCGGCTTGAAAAAAACGGGCGTAACGGGTGAGTTGGCCGAGCACGATGGTCAGCTTGAGAGTTCGCAGCGCTATAATCCTTTGCCTGCCCGACGGCATTTCACGTCGGCTCGTGCCCGCCCGGTGGCGGGCATTTCGTCTTATTCAGAGGTTGTACCGATGGTAATGGACATCAACGACATACGTGATTATCTGCCCCACCGCTACCCCTTCCTGCTGGTGGATAGGGTGACGGAGCTCACGCTGGGCGAAGCCATCGTTGCCTACAAGAATGTCAGCATCAACGAGCCGTTCTTCAACGGCCACTTCCCGCATCACCCGATCATGCCCGGGGTGCTGGTGGTCGAGGCGCTGGCCCAGGCCTGCGCCATTCTCGGTTTCAAGACCCTCAACAAACTGCCCGCCGATGGCTATGTCTACTATCTTGTCGGCAGTGATAACGTGCGTTTCAAGCGCCCGGTGATGCCGGGTGACAGGATCGTGCTCAAGTCGACGGTCATTCGTGAAAAACGCGGCATCTGGAAGTTCGCCTGCCAGGCGACGGTAGACGGTGAGCTCGCTTGCGAGGCGGAGATCATCTGTGCCGAGAGGAAGGTCGCATGAGACACCCCACCGCCCTCATCGATCCCGCGGCGCGCCTGGCCGACGATGTCGAGGTCGGGCCCTTCACGGTGATCGGGCCCGATGTTCAGATTGGCCCCGGGAGCCGCATCGGCCCTCACGTGGTAATCAAGGGCCCCAGCGTACTGGGTGCGCGTACCCGTATCTTCCAGTTCGCCTCGGTGGGCGAGGACTGCCAGGACAAGAAGTACGCGGGGGAACCGACCCGCCTGGTGATGGGTGACGACAACGTCATTCGCGAAGGGGCAACCCTGCATCGCGGCACCGTCCAGGACCGGGGCGAGACCATTATCGGCTCGCGCAATCTCCTCATGGCCTACGTACACGTCGCCCACGACTGCGTGATCGGCAACGACTGCATCCTGGCCAACCAGGTGGCGCTCGCCGGCCATGTGCACCTGGGCGACTTCGTCGTCCTCGGCGGCTTTTCCGCGATTCATCAGTTTTGCCACTTCGGCGACCATGCCATGGCCGGCGGCGGCTCGTTCATCAACAAGGACACCCCGGCCTACGTAATGATCAACGGCAACCCGGCCCAGGCCCATGGCCTCAACCTGGTAGGGCTGAAGCGCCGCGGGTTCTCCAAGGAAGCCATCCGCGCGTTGAGCGAGGCCTACAAGCTGGTCTACCGCCAGGGGCTGACGGTGGAGCAGGCGCTTGAGCAGATACATGCGCGTTTTTCGCTGCCCGAGACCGAGACCTTCGCTGCCTCCATCGAGCTCTCGACGCGAGGCATCATCCGCTGACATGACCTGCAAATGAGCCTCACATGACAGTCAGGCGAGTTTATCTCGTCGCCGGCGAACTCTCCGGCGACCTTCTCGGTGCCGGCCTGATGCGAGTGCTCAAGGTGAGGCATCCGGGCGTTGAGTTCCGGGGTATCGGGGGCCCTCGCATGCTCGAGCAGGGCATTGACAGCCGGTTCCCTCTGGAGACCCTCTCGGTGATGGGGCTGGTCGAGGTGATCAAGCACCTCCCGGGCCTGCTGCGGGTGCGCCGGGAACTCAAGCGCGATGCCCTGGCCTGGCGACCCGACATCATGCTCGGCATCGACGCCCCGGACTTCAATCTGGGGCTGGAGCGGCAGTTGCGCGAGGCCGGCGTGACCACCGCCCACTATGTCAGCCCCTCCGTGTGGGCCTGGCGGCAGGGACGGGTCAAGGGCATCGCCCGCTCGGTGGACGCCATGCTGACCTTCCTGCCCTTCGAGGCCGCCTTCTACGTGCAGCATCGTGTGCCGGTGGCTTTCGTTGGTCATCCGCTGGCCGATGACCTGTCGCTTGTCAACGATCGCCAGGCGGCGCGTCGCGCGCTGGGGCTCGACGCGGCGCAACCGACGCTGGCGGTGTTGCCGGGGTCGCGGGCGGGCGAGATCCGCTTTCTGGGCGAAACCTTCCTCGATACCGCGCAACGTCTATGCCGTGAGCGAAGTGATCTGCAGGTGGTGATTCCCGCGGCGACACCGCTGCGCCGCGCCGAGCTCGAGACGCTGCTGGCCTCACGACAGGCACTGGCGGACCGGGTGACGATACTCGATGGCCTGGCGCGCGAGGCCATGGTGGCGAGCGACCTGGTACTGCTGGCCTCGGGGACCGCGGCTTTGGAGGCGATGCTCTGCCATCGGCCCATGCTGGTGGCCTACCGCATGGCGCCGGCGACCCACTGGCTGGCCAAGCGGATGGTCAAGACGCCGTGGATCTCGCTACCCAACCTGATCGCCCGTGAGACGCTAGTGCCCGAGCTGATCCAGGACGCCGCCACGCCGGATGCCATTGCCCGGCAACTCTCGGCCCTGCTCGACGACCCCGAGGGACGCCAGGCGCTGGAGGCGCGTTTTGCCGACATGCATGCCGGACTGCAACGCGACGCCAACCGCCGCGCGGTTGATGCCATCGAGGCTCTGGTCGACGGCCGTCCGCTGCCGGAGAGTGTCTCGCCCAACATGGCCGAGGCCGTCACGAAGGGGGAGGGCCGATGAGCGCCAGGGAGCTGCCCCCGCTGGTGATCGACTATACCGGTATGCATCTGGCCGGCGTCGATGAAGTCGGCCGAGGCCCGCTTGTCGGAGCGGTGGTCGCCGCCGCGGTGATTCTCGATCCGGCCCGGCCGATCGCCGGGCTCAATGACTCCAAGGCACTCAGCGCCAGTCGTCGCGAGGCGCTGGACGGCGAGATTCGCTGCCATGCCCTGGCCTTCGCGCTTGCCGAGGCCAGCGCCGCCGAGATCGATGAGCTCAATATCTATCAGGCCACACACCTGGCCATGCGGCGCGCCATCGATGCCCTGTCGCCGGCCGCCGAGTACCTGCTGGTGGACGGCAACCGTCTGCCCGGGCATCATGTTTCCGGCCAGGCGGTGGTCAAGGGCGACGCCCGTCATCCGGCGATCGCCGCCGCCTCGATACTGGCCAAGGTGGCTCGCGACGCCGACATGGTCACGCTCGACGTCCAGTATCCCGGCTACGGTTTCGCACGTCACAAGGGTTACCCGACGCGTGAGCATCTGGACGCTCTTGAGCGCCTGGGGCCGCTCGCCGAGCATCGTCGCTCCTTCGGCCCGGTGAAACGCCAGCTGGGGCTAGCCTGACGCCCGCAATCTTAACCACGCCTCGCGACGCCCGTTTTTTTTGTAACACCCAACACCTTCGAGTCCCCCATGACCACGCCCTTCGTTCATCTTCGCGTCCATACCGAATACTCCCTGGTCGATGGCCTGGTACGCCTCAAGCCGCTGGTCAAGGCGGCAGGCGAGCAGGGCTCGCCCGCCCTCGCGGTCACCGATGAGGCCAATCTCTTCGGCCTGGTCAAGTTCTACAAGGCCGCCCAGGGGGCTGGCCTTAAGCCGATCATCGGCGCCGATCTCTGGCTGATTAATCCGCACGACGCTTCGCACCCTCACCGCCTGACGCTGTTGGCCATGAATGCCGAGGGTTACCGCAACCTGACCGAGCTGATCTCGCGAGGCTGGCTCGAGGGGCAGCGACAGGGGCGGGCGCTGCTCGACAAGGCCTGGGTACTCGAACAGAGCGATGGCTTGATCGCGCTCTCCGGAGGACGCGACGGCGAGATCGGTCGCCACCTGCTCAGCGATCATCACGATGAGGCCCGTGCTCTGCTCGAGGAGTGGAGCGCCGCCTTTCCGGGGCGCTTCTATCTGGAGCTGATCCGTACCGGGCGGTTGCAGGAAGAAGAGTGCGTGCACCTGTCGGTGGACCTCGCGATCGAGACCGACATGCCGGTGGTGGCGACCAACGACGTGCGTTTCCTGGAACGCGACGATTTCTGGGCCCACGAGACGCGGGTTGCCATCGGCGATGGCAAGGCGCTGGACGATCGGCGCCGCGAGCGACATTACACCGAGGAGCAGTATCTCAAGAGCCCGGCGGAGATGGCCGAGCTGTTCGCCGATATCCCCGAGGCGCTCGAGAACAGCGTGATGATCGCCACGCGCTGCAACGTCGACGTGCGCCTCGGCGAGATCTTCCTGCCGGAGTTCGCGATCCCCGAGGGCATGACCCAGGACGAGTTCTTCCGCAAGGTCTCCCACGACGGTCTCACTGAGCGCCTGGATTTCCTGTTTCCGCCGGCGCGCTACCCCCGCGATGGGAAGGAATATGCCGAGATCGATGCCCGCTATCGCCAGCGCCTGGACTTCGAGCTCGATATCATCCTGCAGATGGGTTTCCCCGGTTACTTCCTGATCGTGATGGACTTCATCCAGTGGGCCAAGGACAACGACGTGCCGGTGGGGCCGGGCCGCGGTTCCGGTGCCGGGTCGCTGGTCGCCTATGCACAGAAGATCACCGACCTCGACCCGATCGGCTATGACCTGCTGTTCGAGCGCTTCCTCAACCCCGAGCGGGTCTCGATGCCCGACTTCGACGTCGATTTCTGCATGGAGAAGCGCGACCGGGTGATCGACTACGTGGCCGAGCGTTACGGCCGCGACGCCGTCTCGCAGATCGTCACCTTCGGCACCATGGCCGCCAAGGCGGTGGTGCGCGACGTGGCGCGTGCCCAGGGCAAGCCCTACTCCCTTGGTGACAAGCTTTCCAAGCTGATCCCCTTCGAGGTCGGCATGACGCTCGCCAAGGCCATCGACCAAGAGCCGGCGCTCAAGGAGTTTCTCGAGGCCGACGAGGACGCCCAGGAAATCTGGGAGATGGCGCGACGCCTCGAGGGCATCACCCGGGGCACCGGCAAGCATGCCGGCGGGGTGGTGATCGCCCCCACCAAGCTCACCGATTTCTCGCCGCTGCTCTGCGACGAGGACGGCTCGGGCCTGATGGTGCAGTTCGACAAGAACGACATTGAAGAGGCGGGGCTGGTCAAGTTCGACTTCCTGGGCCTGCGCACCCTGACCATCATCGACTGGGCACTGGAGATGGTCGACAAGGTGCGTTCGGTCGAGGGCCCGCTGGACATCGACACCATCCCGCTCGACGACGCGCCGACCTTCGAGATGCTCAAGAAGGCCGAGACGACGGCGGTATTCCAGCTCGAGTCGCGCGGGATGAAGGAGCTGATCAAGCGCCTCCTGCCCGACTCGCTGGAAGACATGATCGCACTGGTCGCGCTGTTTCGTCCCGGCCCCCTGCAGTCGGGGATGGTCGATGACTTCATCAACCGCAAGCATGGTCGAGCGGAGATCTCCTACCCCCATCCCGACTATCAGCACGAGCTCCTGAAACCGGTGCTGGGGCCTACCTACGGGATCATCCTCTACCAGGAACAGGTCATGCAGATCGCCCAGGTCATGGCCGGTTACAGCCTGGGCCAGGCCGACCTGCTGCGCCGCGCCATGGGCAAGAAGAAGCCCGAGGAGATGGCCAAACAGCGCGATGGCTTCATGGAAGGCTGTGAGGCCAACGGCATCGATCGCGACCTGGCGGGCAACCTCTTCGACCTGGTGGAGAAATTCGCCGGCTACGGCTTCAACAAGTCGCACTCGGCGGCCTACGCGCTGGTCTCCTACCAGACCGCCTGGCTGAAGGCGCATTACCCTGGGCCCTTCATGGCGGCGGTGATGTCCACCGAGATGGACAACCTCGACAAGGTAGTGCCGCTGATCGAGGAGTGCCGTCACCAGGGCCTGACCGTGACCCCGCCGGACGTCAACGTGGGCAGCTACAAGTTCAGCGTCGACGACCAGAGGCGCGTGGTGTACGGCCTGGGGGCCATTCGTGGCGTGGGCGAGGGGCCAATCGGCGCCATCGTCGAGGCGCGCCATCGCGAGGGACCCTTCGCTGATATCTTCGATTTCTGCCGCCGCGTCGACCCAAGGCGCATGAACAAGCGTACTCTCGAAGCGCTGATCCGCTCCGGGGCGCTGGATACCCTCGGGCCCAGCCGAGCGGTACTCGCCGCGGCACTGGAGGATGCCCTGAAGGCCGCTGCCCAGAATCAATCGAACCAGAACCAGGGAATGATCGACATGTTCGGCGAGGCCTTCGTCGATGAGGCGGCCGATGACGCCTACATCGACTACCGCGGCGCTCGGGAATGGAGCGACAAGGAGCGCCTGGCCGGTGAGAAGGACACGCTGGGACTCTACCTGACCGGCCACCCCATCGACGAGTACGAGCACGAGCTGGCCCGCTTCGTGTCCACCCGCATCAGTGACCTCAAGCCGTCCCGCGAGCCCCAGCGGGTCGCCGGCCTGGTGGTGGGGATGCGCACCATGAAGTCCAAGCGCGGCGACACCATGGCCTTCGTCACCCTCGATGACCGTACCGGACGCATCGAGGCTTCGATGTTCGGTGAGCTCTACCATCAGCTGCGCGGCCGCATCGAGCCCGACCAGGTGCTGATCGTCGAGGGCGAGGTGTCCAGCGACGACTACTCGGGCGGGCTGCGCCTGCGCGGCAAGGAGATCACCCCCATGGTGGCGGCGCGTGCCCGCTACGGTCAGGCGGTGGAGCTCTCGCTGGACGGCGCCCTGGCCAACGGACGCCTGATCGACAGCCTGCGCACGAGCCTCGCGCCCTGGTGCGATGCCGAGGGTCTGCCGGTGCGTCTGCGCTATCGCAACGCCGAGGCGTCCGGCTGGCTGGAGCTCGACGACGCATGGAAGGTGACGCCCAGCGATGAACTGCTGATCAGCCTGCGCGAAGTGCAGGGCCAGGAGGGCGTGCACCTTAAATACCGCTGACGCCCCCGGGGCCGCCTTGCGTGGGACTCTCAGGGTGCGATAATGCACGCTATTCGACGTTTCGCCGCAGTCAAGCCCCGGCTGACGAGGACAAGGCAAGCCCATGAATCCCAATTATCTTGAATTTGAACAACCCATCGCCGAGCTCCAGGCCAAGATCGAGGAGCTGCGCCTGGTCGGCAACGACGGCCAGGTCAATCTCAACGATGAGATCAGCCGGCTCGAGGAGAAGAGCCGCAAGCTTACCGAGTCCATCTTCAAAGGCCTGAGCCCCTGGCAGGTTTCACAGCTCTCGCGCCATCCCCAGCGGCCCTACACGCTGGATTACCTGGAACACGTCTTCACCGATTTCGACGAACTCCACGGGGATCGACATTTCGGTGACGACGCGGCCATCGTCGGTGGTGTCGCCCGGCTCGACGACAAGCCGGTCATGGTTATCGGCCATCAGAAGGGCCGCGACGTCAAGGACAAGGTACGACGCAACTTCGGTATGCCGCGCCCCGAGGGCTATCGCAAGGCGTGCCGGCTGATGGAGATGGCCGAACGTTTCGCCATGCCGGTGCTGACGTTCATCGATACGCCAGGCGCCTATCCGGGGATCGACGCCGAGGAGCGGGGCCAGTCAGAAGCCATCGCCTATAATCTGGCGGTGATGTCGCGCCTCAAGACACCGATCCTGGCCACCGTGGTGGGCGAGGGTGGCTCCGGCGGGGCACTGGCCATCGGCATCTGCGACGAGCTGTCGATGCTGCAGTTTTCCACCTATTCGGTCATCTCGCCGGAAGGCTGCGCCTCCATCCTCTGGAAAAGCGCCGAGAAGGCGTCCGACGCCGCCCAGGCCATGGGCATCACCGCCGAGCGCCTGAAGGAGCTCGGTTTTGTCGACAACCTGATTCCCGAACCGCTGGGTGGCGCGCATCGCCATCCGGTAACGACCGCCGAACGTGTCAAGTCCTCCCTGCTGGCTAGCCTCGAGCGCCTGGAAGCGATGGATACCGATGCGCTGCTTGAAAGGCGGTACCAGCGGCTGATGAGCTATGGCGCCCCCGTCTAAGCGGCCATGTCCCTTCAGCTCCTTATCGATGACGCACTGGCCCAGACCCTGCCGGGGCATGACGTCTGGGTCGCCCTGTCCGGCGGACTCGACTCCTCGCTGCTGCTGACGCTTGCCGCCAGGGCACGCGATCGCCATCCGCGCCCCTTGCGCGCCATTCACGTTCACCACGGTCTGCAGGACGCGGCCGACGACTTCGAGGCGCATTGCCGCCGCCTAGCTGCGCAACTGGACGTCCCGCTGAGCGTCGAGCGGGTCGCGGTCGATTCAGAGGGCGGTTGTGGGTTGGAAGGCGCGGCCCGGGAGGCGCGCTACGCGGCCTTAGCGCGTCACGTGCCCGCCGGCGATACGCTGTGGCTGGCGCAACATCGTGACGACCAGGCCGAGACCTTCTTGCTCGCGGCCTTGCGCGGGAGCGGCGTGCGAGGCCTTGCCGCCATGCCGAGCGAGCGCGACTGGCAGGAGCGCGAGCTGGGCCGACCGCTGCTCGGCGTGTCGCGAGCCGATCTCGAGGCCGAGGCAGAAAGACTTGATCTGACCTGGATCGAGGACCTGTCCAACGCTGACTTGACGCTGGATCGCAACTTCCTGCGCCGCACGATCCTGCCGCGACTCGAGACCCGCTGGCCCCAGGCGGGCGCCTCCCTGGCGCGCAGCGCGACCCTGGCCGGGGAGGCAGATACTCTGCTGGCCGAGCTGGCCGAGCTGGATCTGCAGCGCCTCGGAGGCGACCCGGGGCGGTTGCCGATTTCGGGCCTGACGGCGCTTTCGCCGGCGCGGTGCCGGTTGTTGATCCGCCACGCGTGCGCACTGAGCGGGCTTCCTACGCCGCCGGCCGGGCGCCTGGCGAGCCTGCTGGATCAGCTCGAGGCCCGGCGCGATGCCGAGGTGCACATTGCCTGGCCGGGCGCGTCGGCGCGCCGCTGGAACGGAGAGCTGTACCTCATGGCAACGGTAGTCGCTATACCGTCAGATTGGTCGTCCGAGTGGGATGGCCGAGCGCCGCTCGTGACCCCACTCGGTGAGGCAAGTGTCGGGGTGACGCCGCATTCGACGCGGCCGGTTCGGCTGCGTGTGGCGCCACGCCGAGGTGGTGAGCGGCTGCGGTTGGCGGGGCGCGGCAGTCGGGATCTCAAGCGGTTGCTGCAGGAGGCGGGTCTGCCGCCCTGGGAGCGTCAACGGGTATTGGTCGTGCACCATGGCGACCAGGTGGTCGCCGTGGTGGCGCCCACGCTGGCGAACTGGCTGGCCTGCGCTGAGGGTTGGTCAGGCCTGAGCGAGGCGTAGCGAGAACCCGGCGGCCTGCTGGAAGCCGATCTCCTGTTCCAGATCGGTCATCAGCAACGACGGCGTATCGTCGGTCGCGAAGGCCACGATCAGTTCTTCGTTGTCCGCCGTGAGGCGCGGCAGCGCGGGCACCTGTTCGGGGCGCGAGTGGTTGATCAGCACGGCCAGGCGCAGCAGTCGCACCAGGCGGGCGTGGGAGCGCTGTTCGGCGGCGGGCAGGGCCTTCCATTCCTTGAGCGGGAACTTGCGGCGATGGC
The DNA here is from genome assembly GCF_018448785.1 of Halomonas jincaotanensis. GTDB lineage: Bacteria > Pseudomonadota > Gammaproteobacteria > Pseudomonadales > Halomonadaceae > Halomonas > Halomonas jincaotanensis. Next base: position 127,107 of record NZ_JAHCLU010000004.1, read on the forward strand.
CGCGCACCAGGAAGGCCAGCAGGCGTTGCTCCGGTCGCGAAAAACCCGCCAGGTCGGAGTATTCCAGCAGATAGGCGCCGTGGCGGTGGAACTGACTGTGCGAGATCGCAAGGCCAATCTCGTGCAGGCGGCTCGCCCAGCCGAGAAACCGCGCCTGATTCTCATCCAGCGACCAGGCGTCACGCACCTGGGCGAACAGCGCCAGGGCGGTATCGGTCACATTGTCGGCCTGGCGGGTATCTACGCCATAGCTGCGTTCGAGGTTCTCCAGGCTCTTGAGTCGCGAGTCTTCGGGGCTGTTGCGACCAACCATGTCGTACAGTACCCCTTCGCGCAGGGCGCCATCGGCGTAGCGCATCGTCTCCAGTTCGAGTGCTTCGAAGATTGCGCAGAGGATCGCCACGCCGGCGGGAAAGACGCGTGCCCGATCGGCCTTGAGCCCCTCGAGAGAGACCTTGTCGAGGCGTTTGAACTTGACCAGGCGATCTCGCAGGGCGAAGAGCCCCTTGCGGGTAATCACGCCCTCGGGTGCCTCGCTGGCAGCCGCGATCACGGTGGCGGCCGCCTTGATGGTGCCGCTGGAGCCCACCGGGTCGGACCAGCCCAATCGGAGGTAAGGCCGCTGAATATTGGCGAGCTCCGACAGCGCCGCCAGTTCCGCCTTGCGAAACCGCTTTTCGCTGATGTCGCCGTTGGCGAAGAAACGCCGGGTATAGGTCACACACCCCATGCCCAGGCTCTCCAGCGCCAAGGGCTCGAAACGTTCGCCGATAATGAACTCCGTAGAGCCTCCGCCGATATCGACAATCAGGCGTCGTCCATTCTCGGCCAGGGCATGCGCGGCTCCCAGGTAGATAAGACGGGCTTCTTCGCGGCCGGCGATGATTTCGATGCGCGTTCCCAGTAGGGCCTCGGCGCGCTCGATGAACTCCTGATTGTTGTCGGCGTCGCGCAGCGCGTTGGTCCCCACGACGCGCAGATGTCCGGGCTGGATGTCGCCGAGAAAGGGCGCGAAGCGCGATAGACATTCCAGGGCGCGCTGCATGGCCTCTTCGCTGAGTCGGCCGTCATCGCCGAGCCCTGCCGCCAGCTGTACCTTTTCACCGAGCCGCGCCACCACCTGCAGATGCTCGTCCTGATAGTTGGCCACCAGCAGGTGGAAGCTGTTGGAGCCCAGGTCGATGGCCGCCAGGCGATGGGGGGCGGCAGGTGGCGTCTCGGGTGAGTCGGCAGCGTTGCGCTCGTTGGCCGAGCCCATGGACGGAGTCATGATATATCCTTGTGGTATCCTTGCCCGCAGGTTGCGATGGTGTGCCAACGCTGTCAATCAATGATGCGCTGCGGGATCAGCCGGGGGCTTGCGTTTGCCAACGGCCTTGGCTAGTATCGAGTCGTTCGCTTGTTCCGAATGCTTACCGACCGTTTCATGGCGTTTACGCCACGGTCAATTTCCAAGTCGTCAGACAGCCCTCTGCATCAGTCCGTGAACAGGCCACTTGGCCGCGATCCGCTGATCAGGCGAAAACGAACCTGCTCCCTCGATTCCGATATCGGCCCGGCTACCCCTCTCGTGCGGTTTCCTGCCCATGGCCATATGAAGCAACGCGACGAGTGGCAGTCTGTCCGGGCTCTGAACGCATCCACACGGCGTAATCGTCTCGCCTCCTGTCTTTTCACGGCGCATGGCCGCCCGGCTTCCACGAGCAACCTCTGAACACACCGATGAATCTTACCGAACTCAAGCAAAAGCCCGTGCCGGAACTTCTGGAGACTGCCCGCGAGATGGGCATCGACAATCTGGCACGCTCCCGCAAGCAGGACATCATCTTTGCTATCCTCAAGAAGCACGCCAAGAGCGGCGAGGACATCTATGGCGATGGTGTGCTGGAAATCCTCCAGGATGGCTTCGGGTTCCTGCGCAGTGCCGATAGCTCCTATCTGGCCGGCCCCGACGATATCTATGTATCGCCTTCGCAGATCCGTCGCTTCAACCTGCGCAAGGGGGACTCGATCTCCGGCAAGATTCGCCCGCCGAAGGAAGGAGAGCGCTATTTCGCGCTACTCAAGGTCAGCCAGATCAACTTCGACCGGCCGGAAAACGCCAAGCACAAGATCCTCTTCGAGAACCTCACGCCGCTGTTCCCCCAGGAACGCATGCGCATGGAGATCGGCAACGGCTCCACCGAGGATCTGACCTCGCGGATCATCGATCTGGTCGCACCCATCGGCAAGGGCCAACGCGGCCTGCTGGTCTCCCCGCCCAAGGCGGGCAAGACGCTGATGCTGCAGAACATCGCCACCTCGATCACGCGTAACAACCCCGAGTGTCACCTGATCGTGCTGCTGATCGACGAGCGTCCGGAGGAAGTCACCGAGATGTCGCGCACCGTGCGCGGCGAAGTGGTCGCTTCGACCTTCGATGAGCCGCCTGCGCGTCACGTTCAGGTCGCCGAGATGGTTATCGAGAAGGCCAAGCGCCTGGTCGAGCACAAAAGGGACGTGGTGATCCTGCTCGACTCCATCACGCGTCTGGCACGCGCCTACAACACCGTGGTGCCAAGTTCCGGCAAGGTACTCACCGGCGGTGTCGACGCCCATGCCCTGGAAAAGCCCAAGCGCTTCTTCGGCGCGGCGCGCAATATCGAGGAGGGCGGCAGCCTGACCATCATCGCCACGGCGCTGGTCGACACAGGCTCCAAGATGGACGAGGTGATCTTCGAGGAGTTCAAGGGCACCGGCAACATGGAGGCACACCTGGACCGCAAGCTGGCCGAGAAGCGCGTCTATCCGGCGATCAATATTCGCCGTTCGGGCACCCGTCGCGAGGACCTGATCGCCTCCGAAGATGAGATGCAGCGCATGTGGATCCTGCGCAAGCTGCTCAACCCCATGGACGATACCGCCGCCACGGAATTCCTCATCGATCGACTCAAGGATACCAAGACTAACCTGGAATTCTTCGAGGCCATGAAACGTCGGTAAGATCGGCGTCGCGGCATCGTAAAGGGGCGGCATGCTATGCTGCCCCTTTCGTCATTCTGGAACCGGGAACTCCGAATGAAGTACAAGGATCTGCGTGATTTCATCGCGGCGCTGGAGACCCAGGGTGAACTCGTGCGCATCAGCGCCGAGGTCGACCCCTACCTCGAGATCACCGAGATCTGCGATCGCACGCTGCGCGCTGGCGGGCCGGCCCTGCTGTTCGAGAACGTCAAGGGGCACCGCATGCCGCTGCTCGGCAATCTCTTCGGTACGCCGAAGCGGGTCGCCATGGGCATGGGGCAGGAAGACGTGGCGGCCCTGCGCGAAGTGGGCGAGCTGCTGGCCTTCCTCAAGGAGCCCGAGCCGCCCAAGGGCTTTCGCGACGCCTGGGACAAGCTGCCGGTCTTCAAGCAGGTCATGAGCATGGGCCCCAAGCGTGTGCGCTCGGCCCCCGTGCAGGCACTGGTCTACGAGGGCGACGATGTCGACCTCGGGCGGCTACCGATCCAGCACTGCTGGCCTGGCGATGTAGCCCCGCTGATCACCTGGCCGCTGGTGATCACCAAGGGGCCCCACAAGACCCGTCAGAATCTGGGCATCTACCGCCAGCAGAAATTATCGAAAAACCGCCTGATCATGCGCTGGCTCTCCCATCGCGGCGGGGCGTTGGACTTCCAGGAGTTTCAGAAGGCCCACCCGGGTGAGCCTTTTCCAGTGGCCGTGGCCCTGGGCGCCGATCCGGCGACCATCCTCGGGGCGGTAACGCCGGTGCCGGACTCGCTTTCCGAGTATGCCTTCGCCGGGCTGCTCAGGGGCTCGCGTACTGAGCTGGTCAAGTGTGGCCATGCCGATCTGGAGGTGCCGGCTTCGGCGGAGATCATCCTGGAGGGCTTCATCTACCCCGATGACACGGCGGCAGAAGGCCCGTATGGCGATCACACCGGTTATTACAACGAGGTCGACCATTTTCCGGTCTTCACCGTGACGCGCATGACCATGCGCGAGTATGCCATTTATCATTCCACCTATACCGGTCGTCCGCCCGACGAGCCGGCGATCCTGGGACTGGCGCTCAACGAGGTGTTCGTGCCGATCCTGCGCCGCCAGTTTCCCGAGATCGTCGACTTCTACCTGCCGCCGGAGGGCTGCTCCTACCGCATGGCCGTGGTCACCATGAAGAAACAGTACCCGGGTCATGCCAAGCGCGTGATGATGGGGGTATGGAGCTTCCTGCGCCAGTTCATGTATACCAAGTTCGTGGTGGTGCTCGATGATGACGTCAGCGCCCGCGACTGGAAGGACGTGATCTGGGCCATTACCACCCGCATGGATCCGGCCCGCGATACCGTGCTGGTCGAGAACACCCCCATCGACTACCTGGACTTCGCTTCCCCTGTCACCGGCCTGGGCTCCAAGATGGGGCTCGATGCTACCAGCAAGTGGCCGGGGGAAACCGATCGCGAGTGGGGTACGCCAATTGTCATGGACGCGTCCGTCAAGGCACGCGTCAGTGAACGCTGGAAAGAGCTTGGCATCACGCTATCCCCCGACAACGACACGAGGCATTCATGACGGCAAGGACCCTGACCTGCCAGGTCGCAGAGGTCGAGGACCTCACCCCGGACGTCTTTCGCGTCACCCTGGAGGGTCGACCCCAAGCGGTGGCTCACGCGCCGGGGCAGTATCTGGAGATGCGGCTCGATGACGCCACCTGGGTGCCCTTTTCCATCGCCAACGCCCATGGCGGCGACGGCATCATCGAGCTGCATATCCAGCACTGGCCGGAGCGGGACAACTCGGCGCGACTGCGCGAGATCCTGCAGGTTGCCGAGCGGCTTACCCTGCGCTTGCCCGGCGGCGACTGCCAGCTCGACCCGGACAGTCGCCGGCCGCTCTTGCTGATCGCGGCCGGCACCGGTTTTTCCCAGATGAAGGCGATTGTCGAGGCGGCGCTGCATGCCGACCCGCAGCGCGAGATCGACCTGTGGTGGGCGGCGCGCGAACGCCGCGACTTCTACCTCGAGCGCCTGCCCCTCGAGTGGGCCGCGACGCATGACAATGTCCGCTTTCACGCCGTGACCGAGATCGCACCGGAAGCGCCTGTCGTGGGCGAGCGGGTCACGACCCACCGAGGGCGGATCGACCAGGCGCTGGCCGCCACCCTCGATGATGTCTCGGGCCACGATGTCTATGTTTCCGGCTCGCCGGGCATGGTTTATGCCTGCGTCGACGTGCTGGCTTCGCTGGGGCTCAAGGCCAGTCGGGTCTTTTCCGATGTCTTTGCCTATGCGCCTCGCGACCCGCTGGTACCCACCGCGGGCAGCCTGGTGGGCAAAAGCACGCAGGAAAGGGAAGACAGCCGATGAGCGCCTCGCCGATCCTGATCACCGGTGGAGCCCAGCGTCTGGGCCGCCACTGCGCCGAACGCCTGCGCGACGACGGTCACCCGGTCATCATTACCTATCGCCGTGAGCGCCCCGCCCTCGAGGCGCTGCGCGGACGTGGCGTTATCACGCTGCAGGCAGATTTCGAAACGGAAGCAGGCATTATCGATTTCATCGCCCGACTCAAGGCCAAGACGCCGTCGCTGCGCGCCATCGTCCATAATGCCAGCGACTGGGCACCGGACAGCAGCGGCAGCGAGGCGGGTGGCAATTTCGAGCGGTTGTTCCGGGTACACATGCTGGCGCCTTATCTGATCAATCTGCAGGCCCGCGTTCTTCTTGAGGCCTGCACCGAGCCGCACCGCGATATCGTCCACATGACCGATTACGTGGTGCAGAAGGGCTCGAAGAAGCACGCCGCCTATGCCGCCAGCAAGGCCGGGCTCGACAATTTGACCCTGTCGTTCGCCGCCATGTATGCGCCGACGATCCAGGTCAACGCCATCGCCCCGGCGATGATCATGCTCAATGAAGGCGATGACGAGGCCTATGCCGCGAAGGTGAAGGCCAAGTCGGTCATGGACATGGTGCCGGGGCCGGGGGTGATCTACCAGAGCCTGCGTTACCTGCTCGACAACCGGTACGTGACCGGCGTGACGCTGCCGGTCGATGGCGGCCGGCATCTTCGCTAGAATAGGCTCATCGTGATCATCCCCCTGAGAATTTCCCTTGAGAGGACATCGAGATGACCGGACATGACGAGAACGTCAAGGACGGAAGTGGCCTGCTTTCCGTGGTGCTGGGCCTGGTGGTGCTAGTGGGCATGAGTGCTCTGCCGGTGACCGTCGGCATCGTGCAAATTTTCACCGGCTGAGGTTGCCGGTGTGCCTTGTACACGAGTGGATGTCCTCATGTCGGTAATGACCCCGCTGGCCCTTGCGTTTCGCCGGCCACAGCGGCACGATAGGATTGGTTTAACGATGTCAGCTGACAGGAAATACACATGACCCCGACGCGTTTCGTTGCACTTCGCCAGACGGCTGGCCATGCGGCGGTGCCAGTCGGTCGTGCAAGCGTTACGGGTCGTGATTATGGGTTTGGCTATTGGTTTAGCACCGGCGTGCCGGAGGCCATGTCCTGACCCACTCCCACTAGAGACCAGCGACATCGCCACGAGGCACGCCCAGCAGGGTTGCCTCCCCCAGAACCCCCGGACGGCAACCCCGCCCGGGGGTTCTGCGTTACACACCACTCGACAATACAGATGACATCCAGGAGAGAGATCATGACTGCATCAATCGCCATCCGTCTGACACGGGGCTTCGCGGGCTATTACGGCTATTGGCGATTTAGCGAACTGCGGTCGGCCCAGCGCGCCACCTCCGACCGTAGCGCTATCGGTGGTAACCCCACGCTACGATGTTTGCCTTGTTCACGGAGTTGATTCGATGACCGCCTCACTTGCCACCGCCCCGTTATCCGCCCCCGCTTCTCAACCCGACGCGCCGCCCAAGCAGGTGCTGCCGACGCCGGGCGAGTTGCACCGCGCCCGGCCGCTTTCGGCCGAGCTCGCGGCGCGTATCAATCATCAGCGTCAGTCGATCCGCGATATTCTCGATGGCCGCGACGACCGCCTGCTGGTGGTGGTCGGCCCCTGTTCGATCGAGGATCCGGCGGTCGCGCTGGATTATGCCCGTCGCCTGGTCGAGATGTCGGCGAAGGTCGAGGATAGGTTGCTGATTGTGATGCGGGTCTATGTCGAGAAGCCGCGCACCACCGTGGGCTGGAAGGGACTCGCCTACGACCCAGATCTTGACGGCCGTGGCGATATGGCCCGCGGCATTCGCGTCTCCCGCTATCTGATGCACGATATCGCCGAGCTCGGGCTGCCCGTGGCCACCGAACTGCTGCAACCGATGTTGGCACCCTACCTGGATGACCTGCTCGCCTGGGTGGCGATCGGCGCTCGTACGACCGAATCCCAGTTGCATCGCGAGCTTGCCAGCGGCCTCGAGGCCGTGGTGGGGTTCAAGAACGCCACTAACGGCGATATCGGCGTGGCGCTAGATGCAATCGCTGCCGCTGGCCATCCGCATAGTCACTTCGGTCTCGACGCCGAGGGGCGGCCGACGGTTCAGGAGACGGCGGGCAATGTCCATACGCATCTGGTGCTGCGGGGCGGACATGGCGAGCCCAATTATCAGGCAGCGCACGTGACCCGCGCTCGGCGTGCCCTGGAGGCAGCCGGACTGACGCCTCGGTTGATGGTCGACTGCAGCCACGCCAACGCGCGCAAGGATCATCACCGCCAGGGCGAGGTACTGCGCGATGTGCTGGCCCAGCGCCTGGCGGGGCAGACGGCGCTGTGCGGCCTGATGGTCGAGAGCCATCTCCATGAGGGTAAGCAGCCGCTCATTCCCGGCCAGCGACGTTATGGAGTCTCGGTCACCGATGCCTGCCTCGGTTGGGAGGCCACCGAAGACCTGTTGCTGACCGCCGCTCAGCGCCTGCGCTAGCGGTCATCTGTTCACCGGCGGCGAATGTGGGGATATTCCCTGCCTCCCCCGTCTTGCCCTTGAGCGCCAGGGCTTGTTCAGGCGCTGCACAGGGGTGCTCAAGAGGGGCGCTCAAGAAAAGGAGAAACAGTGCCGATGCCGTTTCATTTCGAGGATCATGACCCCGAGGACTATCGCCGCAAGGCGAAGATCATCAGTGTGGCCATGGCCGGGCAACTGATCGTGTTCGGATTGGTGTTTTCGCAGCTGCTGACCGCTGTCTTCGAGGGCGGGTTCTGGTGGAATGTGCTGGGCGTGCTGCTGGGCCTGGTGACCACCAGTTTGGTATTCGCGGTGCTCCGGGAGCGGCCCTGGATGCGCGAGATGCGCTATGTCTGGCAGCTCAAGCATCACCTGTCACGGGTCAGCGCCTATCTGCCGGCGCTACGCCGCGGCATGGGCGAGGGCAACGATACCGCCCTGGCACTGCTGGCCTTCTATCACCAAGGCATGTTGCAACTCGCCGAGCTCAACGGGCGAACACTGGACGACGATGCCGAGCTGCTCAACGAGCGAGAGGTAGTTCGCAATGCCCGACGGGAACGCGGGCTGCCCGAACGTGTCGATGGGCTCGACCCGCAAGACCTCGCCGCCTTCCGCAAGGGATGACGGAATACGTTCAGGGAGCGCTGCGTACGAAGCGGGCTTCGAGCTTCAGCCTGCCGGCCTGCCGGGTCAGTGACCAGTCCAGCGCCCACCAGCCCTGGTTGACGGCCCAGTCGGCGAAGCCCGTGAAGGTCTCCGGTGTCTGCAACGTGCCGGTCACTCGCAGATTGGTACCTACCGTGTCGACGCGGGCGTCTCGTATGCCCAGTCGTTCGGCCGCCGACTCCCAGGCGGCCGGTGAGGCAGTGGGGGTCGTTTCTTCCACGGGAAGCGGCAGCCGCCAGGGACTATGCTCCATCGCCAGATAGGCGAGCATGGCCAGAATCACCAGTCCGCCTCCCAGCAGGCGATAGCGTTCCCCGGCGGGGCGTTGTCGCCACCCCGATCGTAGTCTCCCCAAGGGGTTCATGGTGTGGCTCGCGTTGTCGATGGTTCGCCGTCGAGGTCGACGTCCAGGGTCAGATGGTCGGCACCCCGCGACACCTGCCCCAGGCCCGCCAGGCGTTGCTCCAGCGCGGCCGGATCGCGCAGCTTCTCGAGCGGCCAGGCGAGGATGAGGCCCTGGCCCGTGACGGCGAATCGATCGAGGGTCAGCGTGGCCTCCCCCAGCGCCTCATCCAATCGTTCCAGTACGGCTTCGAGGCGTACGTTGCGCTGTATCAGCCGGTCTGTCTCCCCGGCGATTCCCGAGGGTGGCCGGAGAATCGACCAAGCCCCAAGGGCGCCGTGGGCCAGCAGCAGGGCGGTCAGGACCAGCGCCAGGCGTCCAGGCGTTCGCCGTGTGGCTCCTGCGCTCGGCATTTGGGGTAGGCGAGCCGGGAGGTGACGTCCGAAGAGGGCTAGCCGCTGGCCCGGGACGAGAGGGGTTTCGATTCCAAAGCCTTCGACGGGCTGCCAGCTGTGTTCACGCAGGTCGGGTGGCAGCATATCGCCCCAGCCTCTGGGCCAGGTCAGCCAGTGCACAACCCCCGGTTCCTCCGGCTCCAGTGACGTGATCATCCAGTGCGATTCGTCGGCCAGTACCCGGAGTTGGTCAAAGCCGTCGGGCGCGGGCATGCCCATGAAGCCGCTTGCCCAGCAGGTTATCACCAGACCGTGTTCGGCGAACCAGGCCTGCCACGCCTGAAGTACATGGCGATCCACCGCCACCAGTTCCAGGCGATCCGGCCGCTGCTCGATGGCGGCCAGGATGAGTTGTGATATCTCCGTAGCGACCCGGTCCTCGATCAGCACTGGCCACTCGCTGTGCTTGAGACCCTTGGGATGGGCGGGGCAGAAATGGCTGACGGCATCCGGCGGCAGTATCAGCACGGTGAGATGTTCGCGGGATAGGGTGACGAGCCGCGCGTCCAAGGTATCACCGGTCAGATACCCCTCTTCCAGAGGAGGAGAGCCGGAGGGACTGTCGGGTTCGACCAAGGCCCAGGCGAGCGTGGCCTCGGGTGTCGGCTCTCGCTCGGTGGCCTGAAGCAGCACCCGCAGGCTCGTGCGTCGGCGTAATAGTGAGAGGGTCATGGCGGAAACTCCTGGAAGACCGGGAGGCTGCTGCGTGCCAGGACGCGAACGCGGGCGGCCGGCACCGAGGGGGTCCAGTTACTGACGCCCTCGGCCTGAAGCAGCCGGGTGAAGCGAAAACGCTGACCGCTTACCTCGATCTCGATGTGGAGCGTCACATAATCGGGGGAGAGGGTGAGACGGTCTCCCAGCTCCCGCAACCACTCTGCCTGGCCGCCCAGTCGGGCTTGCAGATCGTCGAGCCCGGTGAAGCCTGCCTCAGGGCGGGCGGCGATCAGTCGCGAGAGGCTGTCCCGGGAAATTTGTCCTTCGAAGAGCGCATCGAGCAGGGGCAACTGGTCAGCCGCCAGGGTATTCAAGTTGAGACGCCAGGGCCCGCGGTCGGGGAGAACGCAGAGAGACGGGTGCCGCCGTACGCGGGAGGGGTCCAGGGGCTCCACCCAGTTGATCTCGCTGATATCGGCGAGGGGCATGTCGGCCGAGGTGCGTGAGGGGACGCTGCTGACGTAGTCGACCCCGTCGAGGCTGCCGGGACGTGGTTGGGCATCGGCGTCGATCCAGTCCGCCAGGCGCGCCACCAGGCGGTCTGGGTTCTCCTGGGCGCCTTCCAGCGTCAGCAGCCGGCGAAGCTGACGCTCGACCAGAGCCGTCTCCTGCTGCGCCAGGGCGTTGAGGTTGAAGCAGGTGCGCTCATCCTGGAGGCGCAAGACCACCTCACCCTCATCCGTGGGCAGGCGTCTCGGTTCCCCGCCCAGCCAGCGCCACCACTGGGCGGATCGTCGTCCGGTGGGGTCGGTGAGCATCCGCTGGGCCAGCAGTTCCGCCCCCTGTGCATGGAAGCGTGCCTGAGTCTCGGCCTGCAGGCGTGCGAGGCGTTGGATGTCGCGACGGCCCTGTTCGGTGAACTCGGTCATCAGGAAGGCGACCAAGGCCAGGCACAGCAGCACCATGATCAGGGCCACACCACGCTGTCGCCTCATGGTGCCTCCAGGAGGGGCAGCGGCACCACGACGCCATGGCGCTGTCCCGACTGCCACCAGTCGAGACGCACCGCGCGTGCCCGACCGTCCGGGGCCGGGGTAGCCCGCCACTGCTGGCCGTCATGAAAGGAGAAGACCAGCCGCTCAAGCCCCTCGAGGTGGGACGAGGCGTGCCAGGTCGGCCGGCCTGCGGCATCGAGCTCGCCGCTGGATAGCAGGCGCAGTTCACCGATGTCGGGTTGCCACTCCAGGCGCTGGCGACGTAGCCGGGTGTAGTGATCGCCCAGCGGCAGTGGCCAGCCGCTGGCGGCCACCCACTCGAGTGGTCCCGTGTCGGCCTGAAAGTCCAGGGGACGGTTCAGGCGTGGCTGGCCCCCCTCGTGAAGGGGGCGCACCACCAGGCTCTCCAGGCGTCGTTCCAGGAGCTGGGCGAAGTGCAGGTGCTGGCGCATCGGTGGCGGCGTTGCCAGGCGCTCCCGGGCATCGACCAGACCCGTGACCAGGGTGGCCACGCTGATGCTGATCAGCGCCGTCAGCCCCAGGGCCACAAGCACTTCGAGCAGCGTAAACCCCCGTTCGCGAGGCCTCATCATGGACCCAGGAAGAGCGTAAAGGAGATCGTGGGAGGCGACGCCTTTTGTCGAGAAACGTCCAGCCTCCCCCTGCGAAGTGCCGGAATGCCGGTTTCCTCCACCTCGAGTCGCCAGTGGCAGCCGAGGGGGGACTCTCCCTGGTGCTCCCCGGTGTCGGGCCAGAAGCGTGTCGTGGCGAACTCGCCGGCCAGGGAGCGCGCGCACAGCAGCAGAGGAAGACGCTCCTGCTCGACGAGGGCGATGCGGGTGCGCATCTGCAGCCCTTGGCTGACGCTGAGGGTCAGCAGGGCAAGGATGAACAACGCCACCATGACCTCGATCAGCGTGAAGCCTCTGCTCCGGGCGGGCCATGGTCTGCGGCTCATCGGGCATCGCCCACGGTGAGCTCGAGCCGCTGGCCGGCGTGGTGCAGCACGAGCGTCGCGCCGATGTTCTCCCCGTCGGGCCACCAGACTACCCAAGGAGTGTCGGATGAGGCGGGCGCCGATTCGCGGCGCGTGACCGTCAGGCCGTCCGGCCAGGCTCGTTCGGGCAGCCATCGAGACGCCAGCGGCTGCCAGTGGCCGCCTTCGCCGGGGTGCCAGGAGAGGAAGCGGTAGCCAGCCTCTCGCGGCTGCCAGCCGATCAGTCGCTGGCGCTGCACCGCCTGGTCGCCGGCCTCCGCCAGGTCCCGTCGCAGCTGTTCTCGTGCGGTCTCCAGCGGCTGGCGCTGGGCGCGGTCCAGCAGGGCCACGCTGAGGGAGGCCACCACGCCCATCACGGCCAGCACCACCATCAGCTCCAGCAGGGAGAAACCGCCGTCCGGCAGCGGGGAACGCGTTTTCACAACATCCAGTTGCCGATATCGGCATCCAGTCCCTCCCCGCCGGGACGCGCGTCGGCCCCCAGGGTATAGATATCAATGTCGGCGTGCTCGCCCGGCTGCCGGTAGTGATAGGCGTTGCCCCAGGGATCGGTGGGTAGCCGGCGGACATAGCCCCCTTGCCGGTAGTTCTCCGGCTGTGGCGGCTTTGCGGGCCGCTTGATCAGGGCCTCCAGCCCCTGATCGGAGGTCGGATAGCGCAGGTTGTTCAGGCGGTACATATCCAGGGCCTGCTCAAGAGTAGCGATATCGGCACGCGCCTTCTGGCGCATGGCGTCATCCTGGTTGCCGATGACGTTGGGAGCGACGATGGCTACCAGTAGGCCGATGATGAAAATCACTACCATGATCTCCAGCAGGGTGAAACCGGACTGGCGAAGGGGCTTGGAATATTGGGTGTTCATAGAGTTGTCTCCGCGGTCAAGGGGAAAGTGAGCCGTTGAGGCTCATGATCGGCAGCAAGATGGCCAGCACGATGACCAGGACCACCCCACCCATCACCAGGATCAACAAGGGCTCAAAGAGCCCCAGGGCGGCATCGACGCGGCGGTTGAAGGTGATCTCCCGCGAGATGGCGATGCGCTCGAGCATGCGTTCGAGACGACCGCTCGCCTCGCCGCTGGCGATCATGTGAAGCAGGGTGGGGGAGAAGCGACCGGTGCGGGCCATGGCACGGTGCAGACTGATGCCGCTGGATACGTCAGCGACGATGGCGTCCACCGCCTCGCGCAGCACTTGATTGCCCAGGGTATTGCGGCTGACCTTCAGGGCATCCAGCAGGGGGATGCCACTGCCGGTCAGGATCGCCAGGGTGCGGGTCAGGCGGGCGGTGTCCAGTAGCGAGAGGAGCTCCCCTATATGCGGCAGGCGCAGCGCCATTGCATGCCAGCGACGGCGAGGTTCAGGCTGGCGCAGCAGGTGTTGTACCAGCAGGCCCCCCACTATCAGTGCCGCGGCCAGCCAGCCTGCCGTGGCCTGCAGCAGGTCAGAGAAGGCGATCAGCGCCCGGGTCAGGGTGGGCAGGGTCATGTTGGAGTGCTCGAACTGCTCTGCCAGGCGGGGAACCACGTGCACCATCAGGCCCGTCACCACCAAGATCGAGACCAGGATCAGCACGCTGGGATAGATCAGCGCGGTACGCGCCCGGGAGCGTTGCTGCTGCACTCGTTCGAGATGGTCCGCCAGCTGTTCGAGGATTCCTGCCAGGCGACCAGCACGCTCCCCGGCGGCGACCAGGCTGCGGTAGAGGTCATCGAAGGTGCCCGGGTGGGCCGCGAGACTGTCTGCCAGGGCGTGGCCCTCGCGTACCCGGCGCAGGACATCCAGCAGCAGCCCGCGCGCCTTGTGCTCCTCGGTCTGCTGAACCAGGGCATCCAGGGCGTCGCCGATGGAGATGCCGGCCTCGACCAGGGTCGCGAGCTGGCGGGTCAGCATGGCCAGCGTCTCAGCGTCGAGGGCGCGCTGGCGTCGAATCCGCGGGCGATGGCCCACGGCCACCAGTCGCCTCGGAAACAGTCCTTGGTCACGCAACAATTGCCGGGCATGCCGCTCGCTGTCGGCCTGAAGCACATTGCGCAAGCGTGCCCCGTCGGGTTTTAGGGCCAGGTAGCGATAGGTGGGCATGGTCTTTTCGAATCTCCTTCGTCCTGCGGTGCCATTCTGTCCGCCAGACGTTACAGTTTGTTGTCGGGCTGCTGATTGTTGGTTATCGGCCTATTGATGGATGGCGCGCAGGATTTCGTCGGGGCTGGTTTCCCCGCTGGCAAGGCGCTCCAGCGAGGCGGCGGCGAGGGAAGCGCTCCGGCGGAAGGCGTGGCGTGACATCTCGGATTCGGTGGCCCGGTCATGGATCATGCCGGCCAGGGCCTCGTCGATGTCGATAAACTCGTAGATGCCCAGGCGGCCACGGTAGCCGGCGCCTTCACAGGTATCGCAACCGACGGCCTCGGCCAGCCGTGTCAGCGTGGCTACGCCGACGATGCTCTCTGCCTCGATGGGGGTGGGGGGGCGCCAGCACCGGCAGTCGGGGCACAGCCGTCGAACCAGGCGCTGTGCCATCACGCCCTTCAGGCTGCTGGCGAGCAGGTAAGGCTCGATCCCCATGTCCCGAAGCCGGGTGACCGCGCCCAGGGCGCTGTTGGTATGCAGCGTTGAGAGCACAAGGTGGCCGGTAAGGCTGGCCTGGACGGCGATTGTGGCGGTCTCAAGGTCGCGGATCTCGCCGATCATGATGACATCGGGATCCTGTCGGAGGATGGCCCTCAGTCCGTGGGCGAAGGTCAGGCCGGCCTGGGGGTTCACCGGCGTCTGGCCGATCCCGGGCAGGGCGTACTCGACCGGGTCCTCTACGGTGAGGATGCTGCGTCGGCTGTCGTTGAGCCGCGCCAGGCTGGCATAGAGCGTGGTGGTCTTGCCGGAGCCGGTCGGGCCGGTATTGAGCAGGATGCCGTTGGGCCGAGCGAGCAGGCGGCGGAAGGTGCCCAACACGGCCGGCGGCATGCCGAGGGCATCTAGGTCGAGGAGCGCGGCCTGCTTGTCAAGCAGGCGCATCACCACTCGTTCACCATAAATCCCCGGCAGGGTGGAGACGCGGATGTCGACGCCTCGGCCACCCAGCCGCACACTGATGCGGCCGTCTTGGGGTTGGCGCTTCTCGGCGATGTCAAGCTGTGCCATCACCTTGATGCGCGAGATCAGCATGGGGGCCAGCACCCGGGGAGGACGCAGCGCCATCCGCAGGGCGCCATCCACCCGCAGCCGAACGCTGAGCTCCTTCTCGAAGGGCTCAACGTGGATGTCTGAGGCACCGAGCCGTAGCGCCTCCGAGAAGATGCCGTTGATCAGGCGGATGACCGGCGCCTCGCTCTCGCTATCGAGCAGGTCCTCGGAGCGGGGCAACTCGTGCAGCAGACTGTCGAGGTCCACCTCCTCGGCGAGCCCCTCCATCAGGCTCTCGGCAGTGTCCCGGCCAGCATCGTGCAGTTCACCCAGCCTCGCCTCGAACGCCTCCGGTCCCAGCCACTCGCAGGCGAGCGGCTGGCCATACTGTCGCTGCGCTTCCTGAAGGGCTTCCAGGGTGGCATCACGGCGGCAGAACAGGCAGTAGCCGGCCTCCTGCCAGTCGAGGGCTACCCCGCTGCGTCGCGACAGTCGATAGGGCAGCAGTGTCCGTGGTGTTGCGGGGAGGGCTGCGGCCCCGTTGTCTTGCAGCAGGGTCATGGGGCTAGCTCCCCCAGGCGCTCACGGCCGGAAGGGTAGAGGGTGTCGAGGCTCACGACCTGGCTCTCCAGCGGCGCCAGGACCTGATCCTCATCGAGATCCCTGAGTAGCTGCTGAGCCCGCATGTGGCGGTACTTTCTGGCCGTCCCGGCATCCAGGGTGCGGTCGTCGCGAATGACCCGGGCGCGAATGAAGACCATCAGGTTCTGCTTCTCGCGGGAGGTGTCGGAGTAGCGGAAGAGGTTGCCGACCAGTGGGATCCCGCCCAGCACGGGGACCTGCTGGCGAGCGCTGCTGCTCTGGTTGCTGATCAGCCCCCCCAGCACCACGATGCCGCCGTCCTGGGTGCTGACGGTGGTCTCGATCTCCCGCTTGTTGGTCACCACATCGCTGGCATTGACGTTACTGTCCACCGAGGAGACCTCCTGGGCAATGGCCAGGCGGATGGTGTTGTCGGCACTGATCTGCGGGCGGATGCGCAGCTTGATGCCGACGTCCTCGCGCTGGATCGTCTGGAAGGGGTTGGCATTGTCGACGGTGGTGGAACCGGTGATGAAAGGCACCTCCTGGCCCACCAGGATGTAGGCCTCGGCGTTATCGAGGGTCGTCAACGACGGGGTGGAAAGCAGGTTGGTGTCGGCATCGCTGCGCAGGGCATTGAGCAGGGCGGCAAAGCTGATGCCGTTGCTGTCCAGGCGACCGATTCCCGTGGTGATGCCGTTGAGACCGCCAAGCAGGTTGCCCAGTGTCGAGGTGTCCTCGCTGGCGACGGCCGTGGCCAGTGCATTGATGCCCGTCGACCCCGAGGTGGCGAAATTGACGCCGGCTACCGGGACAGTACTGCCCGACCCCGAGTCGGCGAAGAGCCACTGCATGCCGAGCTGGCGGGCCCGGGACTCGGTAATCTCGGCGATGATCGCCTCCACCGCGACCTGGGCGCGTCGAATGTCGAGTTGCTCGATGATGCTCAGGTAAGCCTCCAGCTTATCCGGGGGTCCGGTCAGTACCAGGGCATTGGTGGAGGGGTGCACTGCGAAGGCAGTCTCATCGACTCCTCCCGGCAAGGGAAGGGCCACATTCTGCACTTCCTCGTTCACCGACGTGATCGCACTGGTGTTAAGCTCCTCCAGGACCTCCAGGACATCCTCGGCGGCGGCATGGTTGAGATAGACGACGCGGGTACGCACGTGGCGTTCGATCGAGGTATCCAGGCCGACCACCAGTTCGCGTACCCGCTGGCGTTCCGTCGGGCTGCCGAGTACCAGCAGGGCACCGGCACGCGGTGCCGCGATGATCCGAGGGCCACGCCCCTCACCCTCTCTCAGGAGGCCGTCCAGGGTCTCTGCCAGTTCGTCGGGACTCGTGTGCTCGACGGGGATGACCTCTGCCTGGCTCTCCTGGCGCTCGTCGAGCAGCCTGGCCAGCCTGGCCAGTCGATCAAGGTTGTCCTGCCAGTCGGTAATGACCACCTGGCGGCCCGAGGGGTTGGTGGTGATGGTACCGGTTCGGGCATCCACCAAGGGTTCGAGGATAGAGGCCAGCACCGTGGCATCGAGGTGTCGCGTCTCGATGATCCGGGTGGCCACACCACCGCCTTGTCGATCGCCAACCCCGGTGGGAATCGGCTGCGTCCTGGCCAACTCGTCCGGCACGATCCTGACCTGGCCATCGGGCAGCTCCACGACTGCATAGCCGTTCACCTGTAGTTCGCTCTGAAAGACACGGTAGAGCTCGTCTCGGGTCAGCCCCCCCTGGGGGGTCAGTGTGATAGTGCCTTGAACCCGAGGGTCCACGACGAAAGGGCGCCCCGTCAGCCGCGAGATGCTGGCAATGAACTCGCGGATACTGGTGTCCCGGAACTCGACCTCGTAACGTTCTTCCTCGGGCAGGGCATCCGGCACCTGGGCGGTGGAAAGCGTGGAGAGCGAGGAGAGGGCCAGCAGGCAGACGGTGGCGACCAGTGGGTGAGACTTCATGCAAGTCACTCCGTGTCGAACATTAGGGGAGGGGCCGAGGGCTCCGGCCAAGGCAGCCGCTCTCGCCGCCCCTGGTGATCCAGGATCAGGCCGTCGGGGGTGATGGCCTCCAGCGTGACGCTGTCGGTGACCCTCTCACCTTCGCCCACGACCCGCTGCCCTTCGGGCGTGTCGAGGACCAGGATGGTGTGTCTTTCCTCGGCATGGCGCAGGCTGCCGACGATGGTGAGCGGCAGTCGGGGTATCTCCTGAGGGGGAGGCTGGGTGGCAGGCGGGGGCTTCAGCCAGGCCTCGGGAGGAACGGGGGGAAGGACTCGCTGCCCCAGCGGCTCGCTCGTGGCCGAGGAAGTCGAAAGGGCCAGACGGATCGCCAGCGTGGCCAGTAGCACGCCCACGGCCAGCCAGCCGAGCCAGCGGGGTAGCGCCATCAGCCTCATTCCCGGGCTCCGGGCCGCTGTCCGGGGTGCCAGCCAGGATGGCCCGAGACCCCGGCCAGTCGCACCGTGGGCATCGGTGGCAGCGTCCAGCCCTCGGGGCGCTCCCCGAGGTAGACTTCCAGGCGCTGCCACAGGCTTTCGCCCGCATTCGTTCCAGGCTGCCAGGTTGCAAGTCGCGTGCCGGGAAGGTCGCCGAGCTCGATACGTCGGCCAACCTCGGCTGTGTAGCGACACCCCCACTCCGCACCCCGCAGTCGTGGCAGGTCCTGGGAGGTATCGAGCAGAGAAGGTGAGCCGAAACAGTGGTCACTGGCTCGTTCGAGCAGGGGGCGCAGGTCGTGTGCCTTGGTTTCCAGTTCCACCAGGCGGGCCTCGTGGCCCCCGGTGAGGCTGACCAAGTGGTCGCGCGTGATGGGGCTTCCGGGAGGCAGCACGACGTCGTGACGCCACCCGGGAGAGAGGGCCAGGTCGGCGCTGCCCTGGCTCAGCAGGGCGTCATTGATCACGGCGTCCCAGCTGCCACCGACGGTGTCTCGGCGCCAGAGCCAATGCGGGGCCCACGCCAGGGGCGTATCCAACCAGTTTGCGAAGGGGGCGCGGTCGGCCTCCAGGCGCTGCTGAAGCTCGCCGGCTAGGCGGCGAGCCTCGCCCTCCAGCTGGCCGGCGTCGGCTAGGTGGAAGCGCGTCTCGACCCGCCAGCCCTGCCCCCCGGGTGAGCAGCTTAGCTGGAAGGCCCCCGCGGCTCGGCACCCCGGGAAGCAGACCGGCAGGGTGCGGCCCTCGGGCTGGCGCACCGACACCAGCGCCGGCCAGAAATCCTGCCCACGGGCACACAGCAGGAGGTCGGCTGCCGCTAGACGCTCGGCCAGCCATATGCCAGCGCCGGTTCCGCAATCGGCCAGGACGATGACCAGGTCAGCCTGGTCGCTCGCCTCGCGGGTGCGGCGTTCGACATCCCGGTACCAGGCGTCGAGCGGGCGCGTCTCGTCGGCGGCATGCGGGTCCGTGACGCCGACCACCGCGACCCTCGCTCCTCCCCGGTCGAAGAGGGCCAGGGGACGCACCGCACTGGCCGGGTTGGGTTCCTCCCCAAGCAGGCCGAGCACGGGGCCCTCGAAGGCCCGGTACAGGCCGGCGACCTGATCGGGCCAGAGCAGGCGTTCGTCACTGCTGACGCGAGCCTCGGCCCCCAACATGCGGCTGGCCGCCAGGCCGGCCTCACCCCGAGTGAGGTGACACAGGCCGCTGCCGTTCCAGCACTGGCCATTCTCCAGGGTCAGGGTGCGAGCCTTTCCCAGAGTGTCGCGCAGTCCCTCGAGGTGCGCAGCCAGCGCGGCATGGCCGCCGACGGGGGTGTGCCTTGCCTGGTGTGGCAGGAGCAGCGACTGCGGACCGGAGGTCATGGCCATCGCCGAGTCGGCGGTGAGCCAGGGTGGCTGGCCCAGGCGCTGTGCCGGGCCCAAACGAGTGGCCGGCACCACCGGGAACCCCGGGGCGCGGGCGTCCAGTGTGTCGGCGTAGTAGAGGAGCTCCACGCGGGCCTGCGCGGGCAGTGTCCGTCTCTGCGGCGTCGTCGATACGGCACAGCCACCAAGCCAGGAGGTAGCGAGGCCGAGAGCCCCGCCCCGTACCAGGTCGCGTCGGGTGATGCCGAGAGCGTCATCGTCTGAGAAGTGAGAGGGAGGCTGTAGCGTCATGCGTGGCTTCGATTCCTGCGGTGGTGTGTCGGTCCGGAGATGGCTGCCGGCGATATGAGTCAGGAAGCTTGCACCAGCATGAAAATATTAATGAATGATGCGTGACGTTTTCGTGACACTTGGCGGACGTTTATTTGAAGAATTTTCCTCAGCCAAGAAACGTCTTTTTTTGTTAACCAGTTTGTCACCTTGCCTGACTACTTTTTCCTAGCGACCCGGAGACCTGTCGATTTCGGGAGTTAACCAACTGCGTTGGAGGGTGAAGCATGAGCAAGGAAATCGAGGATCATCGCAACTTCAATCGGAGCGGTAACGAGCCATTTTCTTCCGTCCTGGAAAAGCACGTATCGCGTCGTGACATGATGCGGGGTGGCCTTGGCCTTGCCGCCGTGTCGGTGATGGGTTTCGGTTCGGCAAGCGCCCTGGCCGCCCCGGATGCCCGAACCGGCATGAAAGGCACCAGCGCGCCGGGGAAGAAGCCCCTGACCCTGGCGTTCGACTCCATTCGCGGCGCGAAGCTCGACAGCGTCGTGGTACCAGCCGGCTACACGGCCCAGGTGCTGATTCCCTGGGGTGCCGGGCTCACCAGTGATGTGCCCGATTGGAGTGACGATCTCGAGATGACGCCGGAGATTCAGGCTAATGCTATCGGCATGCACCACGACGGGATGTACCATTTCCCGATGAACAAGGGCAGCGCATCTCGCGAGTTCTTGCTCGCCATCAACCACGAGTACATCGATCAGAGTGCCCTCTGGGCGCCCAAGGGCGGCCCGACCAATGCCCGCTCAGGGGATCGTCCGGCCGATGAAGTGCGTACCGAGATCAATGCTCACGGTGTCGCCGTCGTGCACGTGAAGAAGCAGGCTGATGGCCGCTGGACTCACGTGGTCGATTCACCCTATAACCGGCGCATCACCAATGCCACCGAGATAGAACTCGGCGGCCCGGTCGCCGGCAGCGACTACGTCAAGACGAAGTTTTCCACGGATGGCCTGTTGACCCGCGGGACGACCAACAACTGCGCCAATGGCTACACGCCCTGGGGCACCTATCTGGCCTGCGAGGAGAACTGGCCCGGCTACTTCGTGCGCAACACTGACCGTCAGCTGGACGATGACCGCCTGGGCGTCTCGAGGGGGCGCGGTCGCTACGGCTGGGAGACCGCCGCCGGCGATGGCTCCGAGCAGAACGACGAATTTGCCCGCTTCAACACCGACCCCAACGCAGCCGACGCCACCGGTGACTACCGCAACGAGGCCCGCGCTTACGGCTACCATGTCGAGGTCGACCCCTACGACGGCAGCCGCCTCGCCGTCAAGCGCACCGCCATGGGCCGCTTCCGCCACGAGGGTTGCTGGCCGGGCAAGCTGGAGCCGGGCAAGCCGGTGGTCTTCTACTCCGGCCACGACGCCCGTAACGAGTACATCTACAAGTTCGAGTCTAGGGCGCCCTGGAGCCCGGCGGATGCCAGCCGTCCGGGTGCCAACTTCGATCGCCTGGCGATCGGTGCCAAGTACCTGGACGAGGGCATCCTGTACGTGGCGCGCTTCGATGCCGACGGCCGCGGCGAGTGGCTGCCGCTGACGCCGAAGGCCAGGACCCAGGATGGGCGGCTCCTGCATCAGGCCCTGAACCTGGCGGCCGACGACCAGGCCGGCATCATTATCCATACCTGTGACGCCGCCGACCTGATGGGCGCGACGCCCATGGACCGGCCCGAGTGGGGCGCCGTGGACCCGACCTCCGGCGATGTCTACATGGCCCTGACCAACAACAGTGATCGTACCGCCGAGGGAACCGATCCTACCTACACCAACGGCGGCAGCCGCGTCGAGGAGTTGGGCGTCGGCTACGATACCGCGCCGGTGAATGCCTCCAACCCCCGAGCCGACAACGGTGCCGGCCAGGTTATTCGCTGGCGCGAGGACGACAACGCCACTGGTTTCGACTGGGAGGTGTTCGTCTTCGGTGCTGCTGCATCAGATCCCGACAACTTCTCCAGCCTGACCGAGCTCAACCAATTCGCCAGTCCCGATGGCCTCTGGTACGACGATCGCGGCAATGGCGATGGCATCCTGTGGATCGAAACCGACAACGGCTACGACCCGGTCGAGGAATACACCAACGACCAGCTGCTGGCCGTGGTACCCAAGGCCCTAGAGCGCGATGGGAATGGGAAGGCAGTGGTCAATGCCCATAACCAGAAGCATCTCAAGCGCTTCGCCGTGGGGCCCAACGGCTGTGAGGTGACCGGGATATTTGCCACACCGGACAAGACTGCGCTGTTCATCAACATCCAGCACCCGGGCAACTGGCCGGCGTCCAAGGATGCTACCGAACAGACCCAAGGCAGCATACGCCCGCGCGCTTCCACCGTGGTGATCCAGAGAGAAGACGGCGGTCAGATCGGTGTCTGATACCGGGATACGCCCGGAGCTTGAAGCGCGGCGCTATGCGCCTGGAAACTTGAAGCAGGAAGAAAAAACCGCCTCCATGGTCCTGCCATGGAGGCGGTTTCATTCAGGCTGTCCTTAGAACTTAGAACTTAGAACTTAGAACTTAGAACATATAGCTTCACGCCCTGGCAGCATAGGCGTAGAGCAGGGTCTCCTGGGCGCTGATCGCGGCGACATCGCCGGGTTGCTGCTTGACATAGTGGCCGTCGGGTTGCAGCCGCCAGCTTTGGCAGTTGTCGACCAGATAGGTCTCGAGATCCTTGCGCACCCGGGCGGCGATCTTTTTCTCCAGCAGCGGAAAGCAGGTCTCCACGCGATGGAACATGTTGCGGGCCATGAAGTCGGCGCTCGAACACCAGGTCTCGGGCTTGCCGTCGTTGTGGAAGTGGAACACCCGGGTGTGCTCCAGGAAGCGTCCGACCACCGAGCGCACGCGGATATTCTCCGATATGCCCGGCAACCCCGGACGCAGGCAGCACATGCCACGGATGATCAGGTCGCATTCGACCCCGGCTCGCGAGGCGTGGTAGAGCGCCTGGATCAGCCGCGGCTCGGTCAGCGCGTTGCACTTGATGATCAGGTGGGCGCGCTTGCCCTGGCCGGCGTGTTCGGCCTCCCGTTCGATCATTTCCACCAGCCGCTCGTGGAGAGTGAAGGGCGCGTGCAGCAGCGTATCGATCTGTCGGGCACGGCCCATCCCCGAGAGCTGCTGGAAGACGCGATGCACGTCCTCGCAAAGCCCCGGACGCGCGGTGAGCAGGCTGTAATCGGTGTAGAGCTTCGCGGTCTTGGAGTGGTAATTGCCGGTCCCGAGATGGGCATAATGGCGTAGTTTGCCCCGCTCGCGCCGCACGATATGCATCATCTTGGCGTGGGTCTTGTAGGCCATCACGCCGTAGATGACGATGGCGCCGGCCTCCTGCAGGCGCGAGGCAAGCGCGAGGTTGTCGGCCTCGTCGAAGCGCGCACGCAGCTCGATTACCACCGTGACCTCCTTGCCATTGCCGGCCGCCTCCACCAGCGCGTTGACGATCGGCGAGTCGGCCCCGGTGCGGTAGAGGGTCTGCTTGATGGCCAAGACATGGGGGTCACGGGCTGCCTCACGCATCAATTCTTCCACTGGGGTGAACGTCTGGAAGGGATGATGCAGTAGGATGTCACCCGCGGCGATGGCGGCAAACAGACTCTCGTGTCGGCTCAGCGCCTTGGGCACGCCTGGGGTGTAGGAGCGGTAGAGCAGCTCGGGTCGGTCGACATCGCCGAGCACCGACATCATGCGAGTGAGGTTGACCGGACCGTCGACGCGGTAGAGGTCGGCCTCATCGAGGACGAACTGCTTGAGTAGAAAGTCCGTCAGCACGTCAGGACAGTTACTGGCGACCTCAAGGCGGACGCCACTACCGTAACGCCGTGCCAGCAGTTCGCCACGCAAGGCGGAGGCGAGGTCGGAGACTTCTTCCGGGTCTACCGAGAAGTCGGCGTTGCGTGTCAGTCGGAACTGATAGCAGCCGCGTACCTCCATTCCCGGGAAGACCTCGTCGGCATGGGCATGGATCATCGACGAGAGAAAGACATACTCGGTGAAACCGGCCTCGCACAGCGCCTCCGGCAGCGCGATCACGCGCGGCAGTGAGCGCGGCGCCGGCAGAATCGCCAGTCCGCCTTCGCGGCCGAAGGCATCCTTGCCTTCTAGCTGAACGATAAAATTCAGGCTCTTGTTGACCAGCCGGGGAAAGGGGTGGGATGGATCGAGCCCGATCGGGCTGATCACCGGCATGATCTCGGCTTCGAAGTATTCGCCGACCCAGGCATGTTGCTCTGCAGTCCATTGCGTGCGGCGGCGAAAGCGCAGGCCCTGGCTTTCGAGGGCGGGTATCAACACTTCGTTGAGAATCCGGTACTGTCGCTCGACCTGTCGGTGGGCAGCTTGACCGATCTCGGCAAGTACCGAACGTGGCGAACGGCCGTCGGCACCAGTCGATTCGTCGCCCAAGGCAACCTGGTTCTTGAGCCCGGCCACGCGGATCTCGAAGAATTCATCCATGTTGGAAGAAAAGATCAGCAGGAACATCAGCCGGTTGAGCAGCGGATGCGCCTCGTCGAGCGCCTGTTCGAGGACCCGGATATTGAACTGCAGCTGGGAAAGCTCGCGATTGAAATACAGTCCTGGATCCGAGAGGTCGGCCTCGGGATCAGGAATCGCCTTGGGCTTGATGCCAGCACGGGTCTGATTCAACCTCGGCGCGGGTTGCTCGCTGACCGTTTCGCCGGCGAGGTTCTCGACCGGCAAGGCGTTGTCGGGGTGATCATGCTGATCGGGGTTGCGCGAGTCTTCCATGCTAATTCCTCGTCGCGGTGGAAGGGGCTCTGCACTTGCGCCGCCGAGCCCCTTGTTCAGTGGGATAGCAGGCGTGCCGCCCGTTTGGCGAAGTAGGTCAGCACCCCATCGGCGCCGGCGCGCTTGAAGCACATCAGTGACTCGAGGATGACGCTGTCGGCCTCCAGCCAGCCGTTCTCGAAGGCGGCCATGTGCATGGCGTACTCGCCGCTGACCTGGTAGGCGAACGTCGGTACCTTGAGCTCTTCCTTCACCCGGCGCACGACGTCCAGATAGGGCATGCCCGGCTTGATCATGACCATGTCGGCGCCTTCGGCGAGGTCGAGCGCGACTTCGTGAAGCGCCTCGTCGCCATTGGCGGGGTCCATCTGGTAGGTACTCTTGTCGGCCTTGCCCAGGTTGGCGGAGGAGCCCACGGCGTCGCGAAAAGGGCCGTAATAGCACGAGGCGTACTTGGCGCTATAGGCCATGATGCGAGTGTTAACCAACTTTTCCTGCTCTAGCACCTGGCGGATCGCCCCGATGCGCCCGTCCATCATATCCGACGGGGCGACCACATCGGCGCCGGCCTCGGCATGTGACAGCGCCTGCTTGAGCAGTGTCTGGACGGTACGGTCGTTGTGGACATAGCCGTTGTCGTCGAGCAGACCGTCCTGGCCGTGGCTGGTGTAGGGATCGAGCGCCACGTCGGTGATAAGGCCAAGGCCGGGGATGGCCGCCTTGAGCGCACGAACGCTGCGTTGCACCAGCCCGCTGGCATTGTAGGCCTCTTCGGCATGATCGCTCTTGTGGTTCGGGCCCACCACCGGAAACAGCGCCAGTGCGGGAATGCCCAGCTCGAAAGCCTCGCGGGCCTCTTCGATCAACAGGTCCAGCGAGAGCCGCTCGACACCCGGCATGGAGGGTACGATCTCCCGTTGGCCTTCACCTTCCAGGACGAAAACCGGCCAGATCAGATCGGCTGGGGTCAGGGTGTTCTCGCGCATCAGTCGGCGCGAGAAGTCATCGCGACGCATGCGTCGCAGGCGCGCCGAAGGAAACTGGCGTGTGGGGCTAATGCTCAAGAGGCGTCTCCGGAATGAGGGTCGATCCCGCCCGCCATGCAGTCTGGCGAACGAAGATGACGTTTCAATGAACGCGGCGTCATTACCTTCGAGTATATCAGTGACGTACAGCGTCGGAAGTTGTGTCTTGTCGTCCCAGTGGGGACTGGCTAGAGTGATGGGTTCGATTCGTCGGCCTTACCAGCCGGTGGGGGCAGGTTTTCAAGGAGAACGTCATGAGCAAGCAGGTAGCGGTCATCCTCTCGGGCTGCGGCGCGTTCGATGGCTCGGAGATCTACGAGACCACGTTGACGCTACTTCGGCTGGATCAGCTGGGCATTGGCTATCGCTGTTTCGCTCCTGATATCAGCCACCATCACGTCATCGATCATCGCAATGGCGAAGTGGCCCAGGGTGAGAGCCGCAACGTGCTGGTCGAATCCGCTCGGCTGGCACGCGGCGAGATATCACCGCTGAGCGATCTCGAGGCAGAGGAGTTCGACGCGGTGATTCTGCCCGGTGGATTCGGCGCCGCCAAGAACCTATCTACCTTTGCCGAGGCCGGCAGTGACATGGTGGTGATCGACGAGTTGGTCGAGGCACTCGGCGGATTCCGGGAATCACGCAAGCCAATCGGCCTGATGTGCATCAGTCCGGTGATGGTGCCGCGCCTGCTGGGGCAGGGGATCGCCGTAACCGTCGGACACGACCCCGGCGTTTCCGGTGTGATCAGTGCTATGGGTGGGCTGCATCGCGGTTGCGGCGTCGAGGATATCGTGGTCGATTACGAGAACCGGGTGGTGACCACGCCCGCCTATATGCTGGCAACGCGGCTCAGCGAGGCGGCCACCGGCATCTTCAAGCTGGTCGACCGACTCGATAAGATGATGGATCTGTGACCCGGCTTCGCCGGAAGCTGTGAGGTATAAGCTTGAAGCTGTAAAGAAGGACGACGTTGCCACTGGCTAGGTCGGTGGCAGTTTCACGGCTTACGGCTCGTCGTGTTCCGCTTCCTCGATATCCTTGCCCTTGCGCACCAGGCGGCCGAACAGCAGGCCGATTTCATAGAGCAGGTACATCGGTATCGCAAGCAGGCTCTGCGAGACCACGTCCGGCGGGGTCAGCAGCATGCCGATGACGAAGCAGCCCAACACCACATAAGGCCGTTTCTTCGACAGGCTTTCCACGGTCGTGGCACCCGAAAGGATGAGCAGGAAGGTGGCGATGGGAATCTCGAAGGCCACGCCGAAGGCGAAGAACAGCTTGAGCACGAAATTAAGGTATTGATTGATATCGGTCATTATCGCCACGTCCTCCGGCCCCGTCTGGGTGAAGAACTTGAACAGCAGCGGGAAAACCACGTAGTAGGCGAAGGCGGCACCGCCATAGAACAGCGCTACACTCGAGGCCAGAATCGGAATCGCCAGCGCCTTCTCGTTGTCGTAGAGCCCTGGGGCAACAAAGGCCCAAGCCTGGTGCAGCACGTAGGGCACAGCGATGAACACCGCGACCACCAGCGTCAGCTTGAAAGGGGCGAGGAAGGGCGAGGCCACTTCGGTCGCGATCATCTGCGAGCCTTCTGGCAGCAGTGCCATCAATGGCTGGGCGACGAAGCTGTAGATATCGTTGGCGAAGGCATAAAGCCCGAGAAAAATCACCAGGATGGCGACCACGGCGCGCATCAGGCGTGAGCGTAGCTCGATCAGATGTTCAATCAGTGGGGCCTGGGGCTGATTGTGATCCTGCGAGTCACCGGTCTTGCTCATCGGGAGGAAGCATCCTTGTCGGCGTGATCACCGTCAGTGGCGTCCGTCCGGGCGTGGCTCAAAGCCTCGTCGAGGCGACTCTCGGGGCTCGCGACGTTGGCATCCGGTTTCGCCTTGGCAGCACTGCGAGACTCGGCGGGGTCATCGCCGATGCTCTCCACGCCGCGCTTGACCTTATTGACGCTTTCGTCGAGCTTTTTCTGTTGCTCGTCGAGTTTCTGGCGCAGCTCTTCCGCCTCGAGTTGAGAACTTATTTCGCGCTGCATGCCCGAAACCGTGCGTTTAATCTTGCCGATCCACAGGCCCACGGTGCGCGCCGCCTTGGGCAGACGCTCGGGTCCCAGCACCAGCAGGCCGACCACGCCAATGATCAGCAGCTCGAGAAATCCCATATCGAACATGGCGGGTTATTTTCGCTCTTTTTGATCTTCGGCCTGCGTGGCCTTGACGTCGTAGGTTTCACCCTCGTCTTCGTGGCTAACGCGAGCCTGAGGGTCATCCTGCTTCTCGTCATCGCCCTTGCCGTCTTCGTTCATGGCTTTCTTGAAGCCTTTGACGGCGCCACCTAGGTCGCCACCGACGTTACGCAGCTTCTTGGTGCCGAAAATCAGGATGATGATGCCGAGTACGATCAGCAGCTGCCAGATACTGATACCACCTAACATATGTGTTTCCTCTCATTTAGGGTGCAGCGCGGCGCCCGGGCCATGTCGTGCGGTTGCGTTTACGGTTGTCTGGCGGCCTTCTCGTCATGGCCGGAGACCCCAAATCGCCGGCTCAGTTCATCGAGTATTGCCCGGTGATCGAGATCGAGATGCGACAGCATCACCAGGCTATGAAACCACAAGTCGGCCGTTTCAGCGATCAACGCTTGGCGTGATGCGTCGTCGCCATGTTCGGCGTCCTTGGCGGCCAGCAGGGTTTCAGTCGCTTCCTCACCCACTTTCTCGAGTATCTTGTTCAACCCCATGTGGTGCAAGGAGGCCACGTAGGAATCCTGTGGCTCCGCCCGGCGGCGTTCTTCGAGCACGACATGAATACGGTCTAGTATATCGCTCATAGATGAAGGTTCCGTTGCAGTGGGTGGAAGGGCGGGAACAGGTCATCAGTGCCAGGCCAGCAACAGGACGCCGATGGCAGCCGCGGCCAGCAATGGTAGTGGCTGTTGGCCGGCCCATTCTGTCAGCGGACGCCAGGCCAGTGCCAGAGCGACCAACACCAGGCCCAGGCGCAGGCGTCGCTGGCCGCGGCCCTGGCGGATCAGCTGCTGGCGAATGCCGCTTATTGCCTCTGCCTGACGGTGTCGTTGACGATGGTCTTGGTCGGCGCGTGAGAGCACGCGGTAGGCCAGTACAGGCAGTTCCGGAAGCTGGTGCGAGAGTTCGGGTGACTGTCGCTTGAGCGAATCCCAGAAGCCGCGAGGGCCGGCCCGATCCTTCATCCATTGTTCGAGATGAGGCTTGGCCGTGCTCCACAGGTCGAGATCCGGGTAGAGTTGGCGGCCCAGCCCCTCGATGTTGAGTAGCGTCTTCTGCAATAGCACCAACTGGGGCTGCACTTCCATGTTGAAGCGCCTGGCGGTCTGAAACAGCCCGAGGAGCACCTGGCCGAAGGAAATATCCTTGAGCGGTTTTTCCAGGATCGGCTCGCATACGGTACGAATCGCCGCGGCGAACTCGTTGGCGCGCGTGTTTTCACCGACCCAGCCCGACTCGATATGCAGTGACGCGACTTCGTAATAATCCTGGTGAAAAAATGCCAGCAGGTTGCGGGCGAGATAATCCTGATCCTCTCGCGTCAGGCTGCCGACAATGCCGCAGTCGATGGCGATGTACTGCGGATCATGGGGATGCGCGTAGGAGACGAAGATGTTGCCGGGGTGCATGTCAGCATGGAAGAAGTTGTCGCGGAATACTTGAGTGAAGAAGATCTCCACACCGCGTTCGGCGAGCTTCTTTAGATCGGTGCCCTGGGCGAGCAGGGCGGCAGTATTGGCCACCGGGACGCCATAGATGCGCTCCTGAACCATGACGCGGTGACGGGTCAGCTCCCAATGAATGCCCGGCACGTAGAGCAGCGGCGAGGCCTTGAAGTTGCGCTTGAGCTGGGAGGTGTTGGCGGCTTCCTTGGTCAGGTCGAGCTCGTCGAAGAGTGTCGCTTCATAGTCGCGGACTACTTCCACCGGACGCAACCGGCGCGCCTCGGGGATGCGCGCCAGCACGTGGGCGAAACGGAACATCACCAGCATGTCCTGGCGCATCACCCGCTCGATGCCGGGACGAATTATCTTGACGACTACCTCCTCGCCGCTATGCAACCTTGCGGCGTGCACCTGGGCAATGGAAGCCGACGCCAGGGGTTCGGGCTCGAAATGAGCGAAGGCTTGGTCGGTACTCATGCCGAGCTCGTCCTCCACGCGTGCCCGGGCCAGCGGGCCGGGGAAGGGCGGCACCTGATCCTGCAGGCGCCTGAGCTCATCGGCGATGTCTTCGGGAAGCAGGTCGCGACGGGTGGAAAGCACCTGACCGAACTTGACGAAGATCGGCCCGAGGGACTCCAGCGCCAGGCGCAGGCGCTCGCTGCGCGGGCGCTGGCCGATTGGCACCAGGCGCAGCGGCGAGAGCTTGAACATCAGCCGCAATGCCCAGGGGAAACGCTCCAGCGGCAGCAGGGTGTCGAGCCGATAGCGGGTGATCACCCATAAGATGCGCAGAAGCCGAAGGATCATGAGCGTATTCCCTCGAGGCGTCGTCGCAGCTTCGCCAGGCGGGCCTCCAGCCGGTCGGTGGCGATCTCAAGCTCGGTGAGGTGATCGCGCGTGGCGGAGAGCTGATGACGGCCAGGCAGCAGGCGTGCCTCTTCGAAGACATATTCGGAGATATCGGCGTGCAGCTCCTGACGGGCTCTCACCCCCCAGCGCCCCATGCGACGCAGCCCCTCGGCCAGGCCATGGGCGGGAATGTCGCCCAGCCAGCGAGCCAGCTCGCCCTCCCAGTCCAGGTCGAGGTCGACCAGCAGCTCCCTGGTGGCCTCCAGCAGCTCGACACGGCCGCGCACCGAGAGCTTGCCCTGGAACATCAACCGCTCCGGCGAAGCACCGCCGAGCAGGGCGCCCGCCGTCTCGGCGTCAAGTTCGACCACCGCATCATAGGACGGCTTCGGCGCCTCATGGGTCGTCTTTGCAGCGTTGTCGGCTTGCGCCGACGCGTCATCGGGTCGCAGCAGATCGAGGCCTGTAGCATGAAAATGCACAGCCAATGCGAGCGGGGGCTGTTGCAGGCGTATCAATATGCGCTGACCGGCCAGGCGTGCCAGGCGGCCAGGTGCTGCAGGGTCGCGGGCCAACAGGGTGTTCAGCGTCCGCTCGGGGCCGGCCAGTAATCGCATTACAGCTTGA
The DNA here is from genome assembly GCF_018448785.1 of Halomonas jincaotanensis. GTDB lineage: Bacteria > Pseudomonadota > Gammaproteobacteria > Pseudomonadales > Halomonadaceae > Halomonas > Halomonas jincaotanensis. The sequence continues at coordinate 157,916 of NZ_JAHCLU010000004.1, forward strand.
TGCCGCGGTGCAGGGCGACGATGCCCCCGGTGAGGTTGGTGTACTCGACCCGCTCTAGCCCGGCGGTTTCCATCATCGCCTTGAGCGTTTCTTGATCCGGGTGCATGCGGATCGATTCCGCTAGGTAGCGATAGCTGTCGGCGTCGTTGGCCACCAGCTCGCCGATCTTCGGCAGCAGGCGGAAGGAGTACTCGTCGTAGGCTCGATTGAGCAGCGCGCTGGTCGGCTTGGAGAACTCCAGCACCAGCAGCCGCCCCCCCGGCTTGAGCACCCGCGTCATCGAGGCGAGCGCCGCGTCCTTGTCGGTCACGTTGCGCAAGCCAAAGGCAATGGTGATGCAATCGAAGGTGTTGTCGGAGAAGGGCAGGCACTCGGCGTTGGCCTGGACGTACTCGACATTACCGCCGGCGCCGCGGTCGAGCAGCTTGTCGCGACCGACGCGCAACATGGACTCGTTGATGTCGGCCAGTACCACGCGGCCTCGCGGCCCTACCATTTGCGAGAACTTCAACGTCAGATCGCCGGTGCCGCCGGCGATATCGAGCACGCTATGCCCGGGACGGACCCCGGCACGCTCGATGGTCAGGCGTTTCCACAGGCGGTGGATACCCATCGACATCAGATCGTTCATGACATCGTAGCGGGCCGCTACCGAATGGAAGACGTCGGCCACGCGCGAGGCCTTTTCTTCGACCGGTACTTCCTGATAGCCAAAGTGGGTGGTGCGCTTGTCACTGGGGCGCATTCGCTTGGGGCTCCCGAATCGCTGCGGTGATAGGAGGCCGCTCGGCCTCGACAATGAGCGATATTGTAGCCTTCCCCACCCTTGCTTGTCTTGGCGCTGACTAGAGCTGCTTGATCTCGATGCTCAAGGGTTCTCGCGAGGCACCGGCCGCGTCCAGGCGGCGCAGGTAATCCTCCCAGTTGGCTTTTTGATCACGGATCAGCGCGTAGAGATAGTCCCAGCTGAACAGACCGCTGTCGTGGCCATCGTCGAAATGCAGCTTGAGGGCATAGCGCCCGGCCTGGGTAATGTCCTGCAGGCCGACAAATTTCTTGCCGACCTGCAGCGTGGCGGTATCAGGGCCATGACCGCGAACCTCGGCGGAGGGAGAGAAGACCCGCAGGTACTCCACCGACAGCCGATAGGACTCGCCCTCGCCATAGGTGAGCTCGAGCTCACGGTCATGCTTGTGATAGTGCACCCTGGTGGGAATCGGAACGCTCATGGCGGCCTCCTTCGCTCGCGGTGTGCCGTTACCCTAGAGAATATACCGCGACAGATCCTCGTCCATCGCCAGCTCGCCCAGTTGGGAGTCGACATAGGCGGCATCGATCACCAGCGGTGAGCCGATGTCCGCGCCACTGAACGAGGCTTCTTCCAGGAGGCGCTCCATGACCGTGTGCAAGCGCCGGGCCCCGATGTTCTCGGTGCCCTCGTTGACTTTCCAGGCGATCTGGGCGAGACGCTCGATGCCGTCCTCGGTGAAGCTGATGTCGAGCCCTTCGGTGGCCAGCAACGCCTCGTACTGCTTGGTCAGCGAGGCAGAGGGCTCGGTGAGGATGCGCTTGAAGTCATCCGGGGTCAGGGCATTGAGTTCGACACGGATCGGCAAGCGACCCTGCAGTTCCGGAATTAGATCCGAGGGCCGCGACAGGTGGAAGGCGCCGGAGGCGATAAACAGCACATGATCGGTCTTGACCATGCCGTACTTGGTCGAGACGGTGGAGCCTTCGATCAGCGGCAACAGGTCGCGCTGCACGCCTTCGCGGGAGACTTCCCCGCCGCTGGATTGCCCGCTGCCCTTGGTAACCTTGTCGATCTCGTCGAGGAAGACGATGCCGTTCTGCTCCACGGCGTCGATGGCGCGGCGCTTGATCTCCTCCTCGTTGACCAGCTTGGCGGCCTCCTCGTCGCGCAGCAGGCCGAAAGCGTCCTTTACCGCCACTCGGTGGGTCTCGCTCTTCTGCTTGCCCATACCGGCAAACATGCTTTGTAGCTGGCTGGTCATTTCTTCCATGCCTGGCGGGGTCATGATGTCGATGCCCTGGCTCTGGGGCGTGATCTCGATATCGATTTCCTTGTCGTCGAGCTGGCCCTCGCGCAGTTTCTTGCGGAAGGTCTGGCGCGTCGAGCTGTCCTGGCGCGGCTCATTCTCCTGCCCACGCGGCGGCGGCAGCAGGGCGTCGAGGATGCGATCCTCGGCGGCATCCTCGGCGCGGTGGCGCACCTCGTCCTTGGCGTGCTCGCGCACCAGCTTGATGGCGGCCTCGGTGAGGTCGCGTACGATCGACTCGACATCGCGGCCTACATAGCCCACCTCGGTGAACTTGGTGGCCTCGACCTTGATGAAGGGCGCCCGGGCGAGCTTGGCCAGGCGCCTGGCGATCTCCGTCTTGCCGACCCCGGTTGGGCCGATCATCAGGATATTCTTGGGCGTGACTTCTTGTCGCAGGTCGCCATCGAGCTGCATGCGCCGCCAGCGATTGCGTAGTGCGATTGCCACAGCACGTTTGGCGTCCTGCTGGCCGATGATGTACTGGTCCAGGGCGTGGACGATCTCGCGGGGGGTCATCGAGGTCATGATCAGAGCTCTTCGAGGGTGACGTGATGGTTGGTGAACACGCAGATGTCACCGGCGATCTCGAGAGACTTCTCGGTGATCTCGCGGGCACCGAGGTCGGTGTTCTCAAGCAGCGCGCGGGCGGCCGCAAGGGCAAAATTGCCGCCCGAGCCGATGGCGATGATGCCGCGCTCGGGCTCCACCACGTCGCCGTTGCCGGTAATGATCAGCGAGGCATCCTTGTTGGCCACCGCGAGCAGGGCCTCCAGGCGACGCAGGGCACGGTCGGTGCGCCAGTCCTTGGCCAGCTCCACGGCGGCCTTGACCAGGTTGCCCTGGTATTTTTCCAGCTGGGCTTCGAAACGCTCGAACAGCGTGAAGGCGTCGGCGGTACCGCCAGCAAAACCTGCCAGCACTTCGCCGCGATACAGGCGACGAACCTTGCTGGCATTGCCCTTCATGACGGTGTTACCCAGCGAGACCTGGCCATCGCCGGCCAGTGCGACATGGTCACCGCGTCGCACGGAAACGATCGTGGTCATGGAGTGAACTCCTTGGGGGAGCAAAGGCTCCCGTTGACATTCGGCGCCGCGAGTTCCGCCCGAGCGCCTTGACTAGGCTTTCAATGAAATGCGGGCGGAGGGGGTGGAATTCAACCGGCGATACGCCAGCGGCCACTGCAACGGCCAGGCGCCAGGTCAATTCTGCAGGCGAATGACCAGGGGTTCGATGCCCTGGGTCGTCATCAGATCCTGGGCGCGATTGAGTTCGCGGGTATCGTCGTAGGGGCCGACCTGGACGCGGTGCCAGGTCTCGTTGCCGCCTGCCTGGACTTCGCTGACGCGCGCCAGCAGGCCGAAATCGCTCAGTCGGCTCCTGAGCTGCTCGGCATCGCCGGACTCGCGGAAGGAGGCGGCCTGCAGCATGTAGCGATCTCCGGCGCCGATGGTCTGCGAGTCGGTCGAGGTGTCGTCAGCCGCTGTCTCGTCCTCGGGGCGCGCATTGGCTGCAATCACCTGCGCGATGGGATCGTCGACGGTCTCGGTCGTTGGCTCGGCCGGCGGTGCTGGAGCGCGGGCGGCCGTGTCGGGGAGTTCGCTGCGGGGCGCGATCACCTCGGACTCCGGCAGCAGGGTATAGAACTCGAAGGTCGGCATCGGGGATTCTTCCGACGCCGAATCAGTCGTGGTATCGGGCGTGGCGGTCGGGTCATCCGCGGAGAAACGCGGCATCACCGTCGCCATGGGCGAGTCCTGCTCGTCCTGCCAGGGCGCCGACCCATGCTGATGCTGGGAGAGCAGAAAGCCTGCCACCAGGCCGGCCAGCGCCCACAGCCAGCCCGGGAAGGTGGGCCGTGACCGCGACGACGAGCGTCGCCGGCTGGTGGTGGCGCCGCGTTTCTTCGGAGTGGGACGAGTAGCCATGACTCACATCTCCTCGGGGGCGCCGACACCCATCAAATCGAGGCCGTTACGCAGCACCTGGCGTGTGGCCAGGCCCAGCCCCAGTCGGGCGTTGCGCAGGGCGTCATCCTCGACCATGACCTTCACGGCGTTATAACAGGTGTGGAAGTCGGCGGCGAGGGCGAGCAGGTGCTGGGCGATCTGCTGAGGTTCGCGAGACGCGGCGGCATGCTCGACGACGCCGGGGTAGCGTGCCAGGCGGTTCATCAGGGCCTTTTCCTGCGGTTGATCGAGTTTGGCGAGATGGCTCACGGCCATGGCGTGATCGAAGGCCATATTCCCGGCCTCGGCCTTGCGCAGCATGCTGCATACCCGGGCATGTGCATACTGGATGTAGTAGACCGGGTTGTCGTTGGACTGCGAACGCGCCAGATCGATATCGAAGGTGAGCTGCGAGTCGGCGCGCCGCGCGGCGAGGAAGAAACGGGTGGCGTCGCGTCCCACTTCGTCGATCAAGTCGCGCACCGTGACGTAGCTGCCGGCGCGCTTGGAGAGCTTCACCTCGACACCCGAGCGCGTCACCATGACCATCTGGTGCAACACGTATTCCGGCCAGCCGGCGGGGATGCCGGTTTCCAGCGCCTGCAGGCCAGCCCGCACGCGGGTCACCGTTGAGTGATGGTCGGCACCCTGCTCGTTGATCACCTCGGTGAAACCGCGCTGCCACTTGTCCAGGTGATAGGCCACGTCGGGGAGGAAGTAGGTATAGCTGCCGTCGGACTTGCGCATCACCCGGTCCTTGTCGTCGCCGAAGTCGGTGGTGCGCAGCCAGATGGCGCCATTCTGCTCGTAGGTATGTCCCCCCGCGATCAGTTGTTCGACGGTGGCCTCGACCTTGCCGGATTCGTAGAGCGATGACTCCAGATAGTAGATGTCGAATTCGACACCGAAGGCCTTGAGGTCGAGATCCTGCTCGCGGCGCAGCCAGGCGACGGCGAACGCCTGTATGGCCTCGAGGTCCTGTGGGTCGCCCTTGGCGGTCACGTGGCGGTCGTCGGCGTGCACCGTCTCACCGGCCAGGTAGGCGTTGGCGACATCGAGGATGTAGCCGCCACGATATCCATCGGCCGGCCAGTTCGCGTCATCGCTGTCGATGCCCTGGGCCCTCGCCTGCACGGAGAGGGCCAGGTTGGCGATCTGGGCGCCGGCATCGTTGTAGTAGAACTCGCGGGTCACGTCATGGCCGGTGGCTTCGAGCAAGCGGCATATGCAGTCGCCGATCGCCGCGCCGCGTCCGTGGCCGACGTGCAGCGGGCCGGTTGGGTTGGCAGAGACGAACTCCACCTGCACCTGGCGCCCACGGCCGGTGAGGCTGCGGCCATAGGCGTCGCCCGAGTCGAGCACGGTGCGCACGATCTGCGCCACGGCGTCGGTGGCAGCAAAGAAGTTAATAAAGCCTGGGCCGGCGATCTCCACCCGGCTCACGGCGTCGCTTTCCGGCAGGGCGGCGACCAGCATCTCGGCAAGCTCACGCGGCTTGCGGCCCGCGGGCTTGGCGAGCATCAAGGCCAGGTTGGTGGCGTAGTCGCCGTGGGCCTTGTCCTTGGCTGGGTCGACCTTGATGGTTGGGGCGAGATCGGCGGGCAGAATGTCCTGGCGCTTGAGTTCGTTCAGGGCGCCTTCGAGCAGCGAGATGAGGGTGTCTTTCATGAAGGATTCCGGTGTCCAGTGTCGCGGGTCGCGAAGAGGCCGCTTGGCAGTGCGGCGTATTATCGGCAATCGGGGCCGGGCTTTAAACCCTCCCGCTGTCAGCTCAGGGTCTGCGGATCGATATCCAGCGACCATCTCACCCGTCGCGCCTCGGGCGACGCCTCCAGCCAGGCGGTCAGCCAGGCGCCGGCCTCGTGGAGGCGGCTGCGGCGCTCGCTGGTAAGCATCAGCTGGGCATGATAGCGGTTCTGGCGGCGCTCCATGGGCGCGGGTACCGGCCCCAGGCAGCCGACCTTGAGCTCACGGGACGCGAGCCATTGGCGCAGCGCCTCGGCCGCCTGATGGCCCAGGGCGCTGACCGCGTCCTCGCGAGGGCTTTCCAGGCGCAGCAGGGCGAGAAAACGGAAGGGCGGCAGGCCGGCGGCGCGCCGCTCCTCCAGCATTTGATCGGCCAGTGCCGCATAGCCCTGCTCGGCCAGCATCTGCAGATGCGGGTCGTCGCCGTGCAGGGTCTGCACCAGCACACGACCGGGGTGGTCGGCGCGCCCGGCCCGGCCGGCCACCTGGATCAGCAACTGAGCGCTCTGCTCCAGGGCGCGGAAATCGCTGGCGTAGAGTCCCGCATCGGCGTTGACCACCACCACCAGGGTGACATGGGGCAGATGGTGGCCCTTGGCGAGCATCTGGGTACCCACCAACAGGCAGGGTTCGCCGCGGCGCAGCTCGGCCAGCACCTGTTCGAAGGCGTCGCGGCGACGCGTGCTGTCGCGGTCGATGCGATGCACCGGCACCTTGGGAAAGAGGCCGGCAAGCGTCTCCTCGGTGCGCTCGGTGCCGCTGCCCAGTGGGCGCAGGTCGATGCTGGCGCACTTGGGGCAGGCCTCGGGCAGGGCGCGCCGCCGGTCGCAGTGGTGGCAGGCCAGCAGGGGCGGCTGACGGTGCAGGGTCATGCGGGCGTCGCAGTGGTCGCATTCGGCGAGCCAGCCGCAGGCGTGGCAGGCCAGCGTCGGGGCGAAGCCGCGGCGGTTGATGAACACCAGGACCTGATGCCCGGCCGCCAGTGTCTCGCCGATGGTCTCGATGACCGGTGGGATCAGCCCGCCTTGGCGGGGCCTGCCACGCATGTCGATCAGCTCCAGCCGCGCCGGGGCATGGCGGCTGGCGCGTTGGGTCAGGGTGAGGTGGCGCCAGTCGCCGTTGCGGGCCCGTGAAAGGCTCTCGAGCGATGGCGTGGCGCTGCCCAGTATCAGCGGGATGGCGTGTCGATGGGCACGCGCCACGGCAAGATCGCGGGCGTGGTAGCGCAGGCCGTCCTGCTGCTTGAAGGAGCCGTCATGCTCTTCATCGACGATGATCACCCCGGGGCGCGCCAGGGGGGTGAAGATCGCCGAGCGGGTGCCGATGACGATAGGCGCTCGCCCGCTCGCCGCGGCCGCCCAGGCATCGAGGCGCTCGTGGTCGCTAAGCCCCGAGTGCAGCGCCACGACCGAGACGCGAAAACGTTGGCGAAAACGCGCCAGGGTCTGGGGGGTGAGGCCGATCTCGGGCACCAGCACCAGCGCCTGACGGCCCTGGCCGACCACGGCTTCGATCAGTTGCAGGTAGACCTCGGTCTTGCCGCTACCCGTCACGCCTTCCAGCAGGCAGGGGTGATAGCGGTCAAGGCCTTCATGGAGCGCGGCCAGCGCCACGCTCTGCTCGCCATTAAGGGGCATGGCTGGCTCGGCGAGCCGAGGGCCGGCGCTATCCGCTCGGTGGGCGGTGACCGGCTCATCAACGCGGCTGAGCAAGCCCTTGTCGACCAGTGCGCGCAGCTGCTCGCGGGTGAACGACTGGGCGAGGATCGCCTGTGTACCCAGGCCATGCGGGTGCTGAGTCAGCATTGCCAGAAGCGCCGCCTGACGCGGTGCGCGCGCAAGCTCGGAGGCGTCGACTACCTGCCCGGCGGCGGTGAGCTGCCAGCGTTCCCGCGTGCGGGCGGTCAAGGGACGGCCCTGGCGCAGCAGAACCGGCATCGCCTGGTGCAGGGTGTCGCCCAGCGGATGCTGGTAGTAACGCGCAGTGAAATGGCATAGCCATAGCCAGTCCGCTGGCAAGGGGACGGGGTCGAGGCAGGCCTCGATGGGCTTCAGTTCTTTCAGCGGCAGCTCGCTATCATCGCGACATTCGATCACCACGCCGACGAGTTGACGCCTGCCGAAGGACACGCGAACGCGAAAGCCGGGCTGCCAGCCGCCACTGGGCGCCTCGCCGTAGGGGCGATAGTCGAACAGCCGACGCAGCGGCGACGGAATGGCAATGCCCAGCACGCGTGGTGCTGGATAAGGGGTATGTGGCAATTGGCCTCCGGCGGCGGACCTGCTAAAATGCTGCGCCTCCCTCGGGTACGCGAGCGGTAAAGCACGCGCGAGTACGCAAGAAGAAAGTACGCCAGAAAAAAGGGCAGGGGGAGAAAACCGGTTCGCATGTACGGTTCACGGACAACCGATAGTCAACCCGTATGCGGTGCCTGGCAGACGATCAGGTGGCGGCATACCGCTCCATGAGGCTCAAGATGAAACAAGCTATCCATCCGAATTACAAGACGGTCAACGCGACCTGTTCCTGTGGCGCCACCTTCGAAGTGGGCTCCACCTCCAACCACGATTTCTCTCTGGACGTCTGCTCGCAGTGCCACCCCTTCTATACCGGCAAGCAGAAGCAGGCGACCACCGGTGGTCGCGTCGAGCGCTTCAACAAGCGTTTCGGTGCGGCCGTCAAACGAGGCTGATAAGGCGTCGCGAAGCGTGTGCCCTATCGTCGCCATCGCTTGCACGAGACCCGCCACCGGCGGGTCTTCTTGTTTCAGGCCGTTCGGGTATCGTCATGCGAAAGGCACCTTGTGTCATACTTGATGCGTAACCCTGCTTGGGTTTCCCGCCTGCGCAATGCTGGCGAAAAATCGCCTTCGTTGAGAAATGGAAACATTTTCTATACTCTGGCTTCACCTTTGCCACTGCATATCGGACCTTCCGCATGACTGACGCAAGAAAGGCCGCATTGGACTATCACGCCAAGCCGATCCCCGGAAAACTCTCGGTGGAGCTGACAAAGCCCACGGCCACGGCCCGGGACCTTTCCCTGGCCTACAGCCCCGGTGTCGCCGAGCCGGTGCGCGAGATCGCCCGCGATCCCGAGAACGCTTACCGCTATACCGGCAAGGGAAACCTGGTGGCGGTCATTTCTGACGGCAGTGCCATCCTCGGTCTCGGCAACCTGGGACCGCTGGCCAGCAAGCCGGTGATGGAAGGCAAGGGAGTGCTGTTCAAGCGGTTTGCCGGTATCAACTCGGTGGATATCGAGGTCAATGCCGAGAGTCCGCAGGCCTTCATCGATACCGTGGCGCGCATCGCCGATACCTGGGGCGGGATCAATCTCGAGGACATCAAGGCGCCCGAGTGCTTCGAGATCGAGCAGGCGCTCATCGAGCAGTGCAGCATTCCGGTCTTTCACGACGACCAGCATGGCACGGCTATCGTCACCGTTGCGGGAATGCTCAATGCGCTGGAGATCGCCGGCAAGTCACTGGACAGCGCCCGCATCGTCTGCCTCGGCGCCGGCGCCGCGGCGATCGCCTGCATGAAGCTGCTGGTATGCTGCGGCGCGCATGCCGACAATATCGTGATGCTCGACCGCAAGGGGGTTATCCACGCCGGCAGGACGGATCTCAATCAGTACAAGGCGATGTTTGCCATGCAGACCGATCATCGTACGCTTGCCGATGCCATCGATGGCGCGGACGTCTTCATCGGCCTCTCGGGCCCGGGCCTGATGACCGCCGAGCATATGCGCAAGATGGCGCCCAACCCGGTGGTATTCGCTTGTACCAATCCAGATCCGGAAATTCATCCCGCCGTGGCACGCGAGGCGCGACCGGACGTGATCATGGCGACCGGTCGTTCCGATTATCCCAATCAGGTCAACAATGTGCTGGGCTTTCCCTTCATCTTCCGTGGGGCCCTCGATGTACGGGCGACGCGGATCAACGAAGAGATGAAAGTGGCGGCCGTACATGCACTCAAGGACCTGGCGCGTGAGCCGGTACCTGCCGAGGTGCTCGAGGCCTACGAGATGCAGGGCATGCGTTTCGGCCCCGACTACATTATTCCCACGCCGGTGGATGTGAGGCTGCTCGACAGGGTGTCCTCGGCCGTTGCCCAGGCCGCGGTAGACTCCGGCGTGGCGCGCAAGCCCTATCCGACGCACTATCCGCTCAGAACGGTGGATGACGTCTACGGCGGCTGAGCCCTGACGCGACGCGATTGACCTTGAAAACGCCGCCTCCGGTTTAGGGGGCGGCATCATCATGTCTAGGCTGACTGGCACTACCAGCTGTACAGCAGCGAGAAGCTGGTGGTCTGATCGGTGTGGGCATCGGCACTGTCAGGTGGGTTGGTATTATCCTTGATTTCGTGCGAGAGCTTCAGCGCCAGGTGCGAGTTGATCCGGGCCGTGAGGGACGAGAGCGAGCGTGATGTCACGTTCGCGCTGGTCCCTTCTACCGAGAGTTCCTGTTCCACGCTGGAATGTTCCGAGAAGGCCCATTCATAGGCCAGGGCGCCGTAGCCCACACCACGAAACTCACGCTGCCCCTCATCAAGACGGTCATGGCGGAAGCCCAGGCCGCTCTCGAGCGAGAGCAGTTGGCGCTCGCTATCGATCAGGTCGCGACCATAGCCGCCAATGGCCGTTGCCTGCTGGTCGTAACCGCTGAATCGGTCCTTTTCCCAGCGAGCGAAGCCGAATGCATAGTGCGGGCCATCGAGTTCGTAGCGTTCGCGACCGGCGACAATGTACTGTTCGGCGCTGGTCCCGCCGTTGCGGGAGACGTTGCGCACTTCGCCGCGCAGGGTGTGGGTCCAGTCGCCGGTCAGCCAGGTCAATCGACCCTTGCCGATGAGGGTTTGGCTGTTGGTATTGCCGGAGAGGTGAGTGAAACCCAGTTCAACGTCTCCGGTGAAGCTGGCGGCATCCTCTCCGGGGGGTGGTGGGGCATAGAACGGATACGCGTGTGCTCTGCCGGCGATGACCGCAAGGGCGCACAAGGACAGCCACGCGAACATCGAGTGGCGTATTTCAGGGTGAGGCATGTCAGCTTCCCGGTTGACCGGTAATCAACTCGTGTGACGTGTTCGGCGATGAGAGGAGAACGGCGGCATTCCTTGCCGCCGGGGGACGCTAGAAGATGGCTTCGTAGTTGCCGGTACCCTCAGAGCCGCTCTGTTGCTCGACCTCCCTGTCGACGCGGCGCGACTCGTAGTCGGGCAGGTAGTCGGTATGAAATATCTCCTGCATGCCACCGCCCTGGTTATCGTCGAGGCGACGTCCGGTGCGAGGGTCGATACGGGCGCTGACGATCTCCTCGGGCGCTTCTGGCATGGCCAGCGGACGATCCTCGAGTGCTGTGCCCATGAAATCCATCCAGATGGGCAGGGCGGCACTGCCGCCATACTCGGCGATGGTCTCGTTGTTGTCCTTGCCGACCCAGACGGTGGTCACCAGGTCGCTGTTGTAACCGGCAAACCAGGCGTCGCGATAATCGTTGGTGGTGCCCGTCTTGCCGACGATGTCATCGCGATTCAAGGCCATTGCCGCGCGGCCGGTGCCGTTCTCGATCACGTCGCGCAGCATGTCGCGCAGGATGAACACCGCACTGGGATCGGCGACACGAGGCGCTATGGGGTAGGTGCGGCCGTTGATTTCCACTTGATCCTGGCCTTCGGGGCAATCACGACAAGCGACCATCGGTGTGGCTTCGTCCAAGACGTTGTCTTCCTCGCTACGGCTGATGCGCTGGATAAACCAGGGCGAGACCTGAAAGCCGCCATTGGCCAGTACCGCATAGGCATTGGTCATTTCCAGCGGTGTCAGTCCGGCACTGCCCAACGCCAGGGAGAGCCCGCGTGGGAGACGATTCTCGGCGAAGCCGAAGCCTGCCAGGAAATCGATGGTAGCGTCCAGGCCGACCTGCTGGAGCACGCGGATGGTGACAAGGTTGCGCGAGCGGGCCAGCGCCTCCCGTAGCCGGATGGGGCCCAGGAAGTCCCCGCTCGAGTTGACCGGTCGCCAGAGTTCGTTGCTGCCATCCTGCTGCACTACCGGCGCATCGTTGACTACGCTGGCAGCCGTCATCATGCCGCCGTCCAGGGCCGCCAGGTAGATGAAAGGCTTAAAGATCGAGCCGGACTGGCGCTGTGCCTGCACTGCCCGGTTAAACTTGCTGGCCTCGAAGCTGAACCCGCCCTGCAAGGCAAGGATGGCCCCGGTATCGGGCTCCATGACCACCAGCGAGCCTTCGGCATCCGGGCGCTGGGAAAGTCGATAACTTTCGTCCTCGTCCTCGTCCTCGTCCTCGTTTCGCTCGAGAATGCGTACCAGGTCGCCCGGCGCGGCGATCTCGGCGGCGGTGCCCGGCTCAGGACCACGAGAGCGTGGCCCGCGATAGGCGCGGGCCCAACTGAGCCCCTCCCAGTCGAGCGTATGCAGCTCGCCACCGCGGGCCATGACCTGCATCTCGCGGCCTTCGGCGGCGACCACGATGGCGGGTTCCAGCGGACCGAGGGAAGGCGTGCGCTCCAGCACCTGTAGCCAGTTGCTGACATCCCCCTCGATGCCCTCTACCTCCGTCTGGCTACTGGCGGCCGCGCGCCTGGCGGTTTCCATCACCTCGGGGGATTCGCTGAGTTCCTCCTCAAGCCCTTCGCGTTCTGTACGATCCTGGGCCTCCACTAGGCTTTGGGGAATGTCCTGTTCTTCGGGCCCGCGCCAGCCGTGTCGGGTATCGTAGGCGATCAGGCCATCGGCGAGTGCGCGCCGCGCATAGGGCTGAAGCTCGCTGTCCAGGGTGGTATGGATCTGATAACCGCCAGTATAGGCCGCCTCTGTGCCAAAGCGCTCGACGGCGAACTGGCGCGCCATCTCGGCGACGTAATCGGCCTCGACTTCGGTCCGGGCGACATAGCGGCGCGCGGTTATCGGCGCCTGGACGGCCTCCTCATAGGTCGGCGAGTCGATATAGCCCTGTTCACGCATGCGAAACAGGATCCAGTTGCGTCGGATCAGCGAGCGCTCGGGGTTGGCCAGCGGATTGAAGGTCGAGGGAGCCTTTGGCAGGCCAGCGATCATCGCCGTCTCAGCCAGTGTCAGTTCCTCGAGAGGGCGGCTGTAGTAGGTTTCCGCCGCCGCAGCGATGCCGTAGGCGCGATTGCCGAGAAAGATTTTGTTGACGTAGAGCTCGAGGATTTCCTCCTTGGTAAGAATCTGCTCCATCTGCAGTGCCAGCAGGATCTCGCGGATCTTGCGAGTGAATGTCTGTTCCAGGGTGAGGAGATAGTTTCGCGCTACCTGCATGGTGATGGTCGAGCCGCCGGAGCGAATGTCACCGCCACTGGACGCCAGTTCCACCGCGGCCCGCACCAGGGCCTTGGGCTCGACACCGCGATGATCGAAGTAGCCGGCATCCTCGGCCGACAGCAGGGCGTGAATCATTTCTTCGGGGATCTGCTCGTACTCAATAGGCATGCGCCGTTCATTACCGTACTCGCCGATCAGCTTGCCGTCCCGGGTAAAAATGCGCAGAGGCGTATGCAGTTCGAAATCCTGTAGCTGGCGCACATCGGGCAGGCCGGGGGCGAAGTAAAGCCCGGCGCCGACGACCCCCAGGCCGGCGGCGGCGATCAACGAGATCACCAGCCACACGGCCGAAAGGATCAGTGTTCTGAGATACTTCATGAAATCGCGGTACCCGTGCTGTGAACTGGAGCGCTAGAAAGCGACAAGAAAGCAATCCGATGCGCCGCCATTATAGGAAGCCAAGCCGCTAGTCACCAGCGTTGACATTCGGAGACAGCATGGGTCGTGTGAGTTTCTTCATGATCATGTAATCTCTCGTTAAGGTAATGGGGTATGACATTCGACGTCTATTTGACTTAGCACGCGAGCCTTCCTAACGGATGAGTGGCGTAGCATTATGGGCGGCAAGTCGTGTAAACCAGTGTGGGACAAGGCCTAGATGCGATTAAGAGTGTCCGGAAAGGGGCTGATCGGCGTCGATATCACCTCGGCGACCGTCAAGCTCATCGAGCTTCGGCAGACCGGTAACCGTTATCAGGTGGATAGCTACGCGGTCCGCCCGTTGCGAGAAGGCGCGGTTGTCGAGCGGCGCATCCGTGACAAGGATGAGGTGGTCGATGCGCTGACGCGTGCCGTACAGCAAGCTCGGCCCACCTCGCGCAATGTGGCCGTGGCCGTTCCGTCCAGTGCGGCTATCACCAAGACGCTCACGTTGCCCGCTTCGTTGAATGACGATGAAATCGAGGCGCGTATCGAGCTCGAATCAGACAAGCATATTCCCTTTCCGTTCAGTGAAGTCGCCTTCGATTTCCAGCGACTGGGCCTCAATGCCCGCTACGGTGACCAGCAGGACATCCTGCTGGTCGCCTGTCGCCAGCAGGATGTCAGCCAGCTCACCGATGTCTTGCTGCAGACCGGCTTGACCCCCGCGGCAGTGGATGTGGAATCGTTCGCGATGGAGCGGGGCTTTACCGAGCTGCGTCACCAGCTGCCGGATGCCAGCGGTCAAGAGGACTGTGTGGCGCTAGTGGACATCGGCGCTAACATGAATGCTTTTCATGTGCTTCGCGAGGGACGCATTGTCTATAGCCGAGATACCGTTTTCGGTGGCCGCCAGTTGACCGATGAGATTCGCAATCGCTATGGCTTGACACTCGAGGAGGCGGGGCTTGCCAAGAAACGTGGGGGCTTGCCCGAGGATTATCAACTCAGCGTGCTCGACCCTTTCCTCGATACCCTCGTGCAGCAGGTCGGTCGCTCGCTGCAGCTCTACTACACGGCGGGACGCAAGCTTGAGGTCAAGCGCATGGTACTGGCGGGTGGGTCCAGTGTGATTCCCGGCCTGGCCGAACGCCTGGCCCAGGAAAGCGGCATGGACGTCGTGACTGCCAATCCGCTGCAGCGCATGAAGGTCAGCGCGCACATCGACGTGCAGACCCTGGCAGGCGATGCGCCGGCCATGATGACGGCGTGCGGCCTGGCGATGAGGTCACGCTCATGACCATCGACATCAATCTCCTGCCCTGGCGAGAAGAGCAGCGCGGGCGGCGTAGCCGACGGTTCTACCTGACGCTTGGACTGATGGCACTGCTCGGGCTCGGTGGCGGCTACGCCATGAGCCGCTATTACGCTCACCAGTATGAGGCCCAGCAACAACGTAATGCTCATGTCCGGCAGGAGACCCGTCAGCTTGACAGCGCGCTCCTCGAGCTCGACGAGCTCGAGTCGGTACGCGAGCAGATGCTGGAGCAGGTCGAGATATTCACGAACTTGCAGCTGGGGCGCGCCCAGACCGTGCATGTGTTCAGCGATCTGGTCACGAGCCTGGTCGACGGGGTTCGCTATACCAGCCTGCGTCGCCAGGGGGGTAACCTGAGTCTCTCGGGCCTGGCAGATAACAATCGGCAGGTCTCCGATCAGTTGCGTGGGCTGGATGCGGCGGCGTCATTATCCGAGCCGTCGCTTTCCGAAGTGGAGGCACAGGAAGGGGGGGAGCGCCGCAGCTTCAGTCTGAGCGTCAGCCAGCAAATGCCCGAGAGTGGCTCGGATGCCACGGAGGAATCGCCATGAGCCTCAAGGGCGAACTGCGCAGGCTGCGCGAGCTCGATTGGCGCGAACTGGATATCAAGGAGTCCGGCAGCTGGCCGTGGTCATTGCAGACCCTCTGTTGCCTGCTGGTGCTGGGCCTGACCTTCTTCGCGCTGCACTGGTATCTGGCCCTCCCCAAGGCCGAACAGCTCGATCAAGCGCGCGCCGAAGAACATGGCCTGCTGGAAGGCTATCGCAGCAAGGCGGCGCAAGCCGCCAATCTGCCGGTGATGCGCGAGCAGATGGAGAGTCTCGAATCACGCATGGGAACGCTGCGCGAAATGCTGCCGACCGGTGCCGAGGTGCCCTCCCTGATCGACAACATCAGCGAGACCGCGATCGAGCATCAGCTCACGATCGATTTCATTCGGCTGCGCAGCACGGTGGCACAGGATTACTACATCGAGCAGCCCTTCGACATTCAGGTTCAGGGCGATTACCACCGGGTAGCAGCCTTCCTGGCGGGTGTCGCGGGGTTATCACGCATCGTGACCCAGCATGATTTTACTCTCGAACCGCAGAACGGTGACGGCCAGCAGCTGCGGTTGTCGATGTTGGCCCGGACCTACAGTTACCGGCCCAGTGCGGAGGGCTCGCCATGAGCGCGACAGGCAAGCGTTGGCTGTTCGCCGGCGTGCTCGGCTTGCTGGGTGGCTGTAGCGACCCGCAGCTCGGCAGTCTCGATCGAGAGCTCACGGCAATCCGCAATGACCCCGGTAAGGTGCCGAAGGTGGTGCTGCCGGAAATTCCCGACTACGAGACCGTCGCCTATACCTTGGCCGACCAGCGTAGCCCGTTTCTTGCCCGATCGCGTCAAGACGGGGGTCCGACGCCGCACGACAGTGATCTGGCCCCCAATCCCGACCGGCCCAAGGACGTGCTGGAGGCCTATGCGCTCAGCGAGCTCGAGCTGGTCGGGACGCTGACGGTCGAGGGGCGGCCATCGGCCCTCGTGCGGGCGCCGAACGGTCAGGTACATCGTCTGACGACTGGCCAATACATGGGGCAGGATAACGGCCGGATCGTGACGATTACCGAGGCCTCCGTAGGACTGGTCGAAACCGTGCTGGATCAGAATACCTGGGTCGAGCGCAACCACACCTTAAAGCTGGAAGAATGACAACCAGCCTGTCGTCCCGCCCGGCACTCTGTGGACGACGCGGCAGCAGGGGAAGGCAACCATGACAGCAATGATGCGCGGATTCGCGACACTGGCGATGCTGGCGGTGTCCTCGTCCGCCTTGGCGGCGAGCACCCTGGACAATCTGGATTTTCGTCAGGGTAGCGGGGGAGAGCTCGAGGTCGATCTCGACTTCAGTGGCCCCATCCCCGAAGTCAGGGGGTATCGCCTCGATGACCCTGCGCGGTTGACCATTGACCTGGTCGATACCGCCAGCCGGCTGGAACAGCGGCGTTTCGAGTTGGGGATCGGCGGCGTCGAAGACGTGACCGCGCTGGAAGCCGGTTCCCGGACACGCCTGGTCTTTGCGCTGGAGGGCCCGCTGCCCTACAACACTCGGCAGCAGGGCGATCAGCTACAATTGGTCATCGGCGGGGCCGCCGGTAGCGCCCCGAGTCCTCAGAATGCGTCGGCTACCAGTGTGTCGGACGAGACGCGTACATCATCGGTTGCCGCCAGCGGTCCGAGCGTGGCCGATATCGATTTTCGCCGCGGTGAGGGGGGTGCCGGTCGGCTGGTGGTCACCTTCGACCGTGCCGGCGTTGACGCGCGAGTGCGCGAGAGCGGCGGCAATCGTATCGTTGCCGAACTGCGCGATGTCGAGCTGCCGGCATCGCTCGACCAGGTCTACGACGTCAGCGATTTTGGTACCCCGATCACGCGCGTCACGCCACGGGTTGGGCGTGATGGCGTGACGCTGGACATCGAGGGCAGCGGCGATTATGCCCTGGTGTCGACACAGAGCGGACGCCAGTTGACCATCGAGGCCCAGCCGGTCGCTCAGCAGGCCCGCGAGGAACGTGATCGCGAGCAGTTTTCCTACACCGGTGAGCGCATCACCCTCAATTTCCAGGACATCGAAGTGCGCTCGGTGCTGGCGATCATTGCCGACTTCACCGGCCTCAACCTGGTGGCGAGCGACAGCGTTACCGGCAGCGTCACGCTGAATCTCGAGGACGTTCCGTGGGACCAGGCGCTGGACTTGGTGCTAAAGAGCCATGGCCTGGCGAGCCGCCAGGAGGGCAATGTCATCGTGGTGGCGCCGGCCAGCGAGCTGGCCAGTCGAGAGCGCCAGGAGATCGAGTCACGTAACCAGATGGAGGACCTGGCGCCGCTCACCTCGGAGTATGTCCAGGTCAAGTACGCCAAGGCCGATTCACTGGCTCAGCTGCTGCGGGGTGGCGAAGGCTTCGGTCTGCTTTCCGAACGCGGCCGGGTGGCGGTGGATCAGCGCACCAATACCCTGTTGATTCAGGATACCGCCGAGCAGATCGACGAGATCATCGCCACCCTGGATCGTCTGGATATCGCCGTTAGGCAAGTGCAGATCGAGGCGCGCATCGTGATCGCCCGCGACAGCGCCACTCGGGAGTTGGGGGTCAATTGGGGGCTGTCGGGGAATCGTGAAGCGGGAAGTCGAGGCTTTAACCTTGGTGATGAAGCGTCAGGTAGTGGAGCAGCCTCGGGAGACGTCCCGCAGCAAGCCTTCTTCGACCCCGTGGCAGATGAGCTGGTGAATCGGCAGCGGGGGGGGCTGGCCGTCGACCTGGGCGGTGACGGGCGCAATAATCTGTCTTCCTTCGCCTTCGGCTACCTCTCCGGCGATATCCTGCTTGATCTCGAGTTGCGTGCCCTGGAGAGCGAGGGCAAGAGCCAGACCATCTCGCAGCCACGGGTGATCACCGCCAACCAGGGCACCGCCGTCATCAAGCAGGGCACGGAGATTCCCTATCAGGAAGCCGCCTCCAGCGGGGCGACCAATGTCGAGTTCAAGGAGGCCGTGCTGTCCTTGGAAGTGACACCACAGATCACCCCCGACAATCGCATCATCATGGACCTGGTCATCAACAACGATACCGTCGGTGAGCTCTTCAACGGTGTACCCTCGATTGACACCAACGAGATCACTACCCAAGTATTGGTGGATAACGGCGAGACCGTGGTGCTGGGCGGCATCCTCACCACCGAGGAGGTGCGCAGCCTGTTCAAGACACCCTTCCTGGGCGATCTGCCGGTGCTGGGCAACCTTTTCCGCTATACCGAGAACACCAACGATAAGGTAGAGTTGTTGGTATTCATTACCCCTCGAATCCTCGACGACAGTATGGCCATTCGCTGATGCAGGATTTACCCAACCTGATATTGATCGGCCCCATGGGAGCCGGAAAAAGCACCATCGGCCGCCTCTTGGCGGCCGAACTGTCACGTGATTTCCATGACAGCGATCACGAGATCCAGTCGCGCTGCGGCGCCGATATTCCGTGGATCTTCGATGTGGAGGGCGAGGCGGGGTTTCGCGACCGCGAAGCGCAGATGATCGACGAACTGACCCGCCTGCAGGGGGTGGTCATCGCCACCGGCGGCGGCGCCGTGCTGCGCAAGGCCAATCGCTGCCTCCTGAGCGAGCGAGGTACCGTGATCTATCTCTTTACCACTGTTGAGCAACAACTGCGTCGCACCGCCAAGGACCGCAACCGGCCGCTGCTTCAGCACCCCGACCGCGAGGCGGTGCTGCGCGAGATGTTCGCCCTGCGCGACCCGCTCTACCGGGCGACTGCCGATATTGTCGTGCGCACCGATCGTCGCGGCCCCCGCTCGGTGGTCAACGATATCGTTCGACGCGTCACCCGTCTGGTGGATCCCCTACAATGCAAGGCCTGACCATGACCGCAACCCCGCAGGCCCAGTGCACCCTTGAGGTAGCGCTGGGCGATCGCAGTTACCCCATTCACATCGGCCCCGGGCTGCTGGGCGACACGCGCTGGATCGCGCCACATCTGGCGGGAAAGCAGGTGATGATCGTCACCAACACGGTCGTGGCGCCGCTCTACCTCGAGCGCCTCAAGGCCGGCCTGGCGGATGATCTTGAGGTTTGCGAGGTCGTGTTGCCGGATGGCGAGGCGACCAAGAACCTGGCCCATGTCGAGCGCATCTGGGACGCGTTGCTCGATGCCGGTTTCAATCGTCGCTGCACCCTGATCGCCCTCGGCGGCGGCGTGATCGGTGACATGACCGGCTTCGCCGCTGCCTGCTACCAGCGTGGCGTGGCCTTCGTGCAGGTGCCGACGACCCTGCTTGCGCAGGTGGATTCTTCCGTCGGTGGCAAGACCGGCGTCAATCACCCGCGCGGCAAGAACATGCTGGGCGCCTTCTGGCAGCCGCGTGCCGTGCTGGTCGACACCGACACCCTGGCGACGCTGCCGCCCAGCGAGCTTTCCGCCGGGCTTGCCGAGGTGATCAAGTACGGCCTGATCCGCGACGCCGATTTCCTGGGCTGGCTGGAAGAGGCCATGCCGGCGCTGCGCGGTCTGGATGTGGCCGCGCTGACCCAGGCCATCGAGCGCAGCTGCGCGATCAAGTCCGCCATCGTTGCCGAGGACGAAACCGAGCAGGGCGTGCGGGCGCTGCTCAACCTGGGTCATACCTTCGGTCATGCCATCGAGGCGCACCAGGGCTATGGCAACTGGCTGCACGGTGAAGCGGTAGGGGCCGGCATGCTGATGGCGGCAACGCTTTCGGCGCGCCTAGGCTGGCTCAGTGCCGCCGACGTGGCTCGGGTCGACGCGATTCTCGAGGCTGCCGGCCTGCCGCGAGAGGCGCCGAGCAGCATGGGAACCCAGGCCTTTCTGGGTCTCATGCGACGCGACAAGAAGAATCTCGATCATCGGCTGCGGTTGATTCTGCTACGCTCGCTCGGTGATGCCTGTATTCACGATGAGACGCCACACGGGACGCTGGTCGAATGCCTTGAAGCGTTTCCGCGTAACTGAGGTCAAGCTGAGGTCGAGCCGGCTCCTGATACCATGACGCCCACCTTCGAGTGGGCGTCCTCGTGTCATGGCGGGTGTCATGACCTCACGCATGCGCATGCCTCATGCAGGATCGGCATGGGGTTGGGCGCTATATCTAGACGAAAGTCTAGCATGAGGGGGCGGCCAAGCGTTACGTGCCAGGCTCGCTGCAAGTCGTTGACCTGAAGAGGGTTTTTTCTTGCATCTAAGTGCAAGTCGCGGATTTGCAGCGGATTTCCCCTGCGTGACTTAGGCTGGATATTGCGTGGAGGGCCAGGAGTTGGCTATGCTGGTCGGCCTTTTGCCTTGCAGCCGACATGAGTTTTATTGTCACCATAAAATAAGATTAACCTACTAGCATATCACTTATCCGCTGCTATTAAAATACCCCATCGCGAGGCACGCTCATGAACAGAGGTCTCCATCATCCCGGTGAGTTCCGTGACAACTGCGGGTTCGGCCTGATCGCCCATATGCAGGGCGAGGCGAGTCATGATCTGCTCAAGACGGCGATCGAATCGCTTACCTGCATGACCCATCGCGGCGGTATCGCGGCCGATGGCAAGACAGGCGACGGCTGCGGGCTGCTGCTGCAAATGCCCGATGCTTTCATGCGCCATGCGGCCCGGGAGGCACTCGATGTCGAGTTGGGTGAGCGCTATGCCGTGGGCGTGGTGTTTCTACCCGACGACGATGCCCGAGAGGGGCGTGGACGCGAGGCCCTGGACGCCGAGCTGGCACAGCGCGGTCTGGTGGTGCATGGCTGGCGCGATGTGCCGGTTGACCCTAGCGTGTGCGGTCCCATGGCGCTGGAATGCCTGCCGCGCATTCGCCAGCTGTTCGTCGGCCCTGCCGAGGGCGGTGAGGCCAGTTTCGATGTCGATCTGTTCATGGCCCGCCGGCGCGCCGAGCAGACGCTGAGCGATGATGAGGACTTCTACGTCAGCTCGCTCTCCTCCGAGGTAGTGTCTTACAAGGGGCTGATGATGCCGGTGGATCTACCGGCCTTCTATCCGGATCTCGGCGACGAGCGCATGGAAACCGCCATTTGTGTCTTCCATCAGCGCTTCTCGACCAACACCGCACCGCGTTGGCCGTTGGCTCAGCCGTTTCGCCTGCTTGCCCACAATGGTGAGATCAACACCATCGAGGCCAACCGTGGATGGGCGAATTCACGCAAGACGAACTTTGCCAACGAGCGCTTGCCCGACATTGCCGAACTCGACGAGATCGTCAACACCACCGGCTCCGACTCCTCGAGTATGGACAATATGCTCGAAGTGCTGCTCACCGGCGGCATGGAGTTGCATCGTGCGGTGCGCCTGATGGTGCCGCCGGCCTGGCAGAACGTCGAGATCATGGACGGTGATCTGCGCGCCTTCTATGAATACAACTCCATGCACATGGAGCCATGGGACGGGCCGGCCGGGGTGGTGATGACCGATGGCCGTCAGGCGGTCTGCATGCTCGACCGCAACGGCCTGCGTCCGGCCCGTTGGGTGATCACCAACAACGGCTACATTACCCTGGCCTCGGAAATCGGTACCTATGGCTACAAGCCCGAGGATGTCGTGGCCAAGGGCCGTGTCGGTCCTGGCCAGATCCTGGCCGTCGATACCCAGACGGGTGAGGTGTTGCATACCTCCGATATCGATGAGCGGCTGAAGTCGGCCTTTCCCTACAAGCGCTGGCTGAAGCAGGAAGCTCAGTACCTGGAGTCAGCGCTGACCGAGCTTGCCAGCTTTCATAACATGAATGCCGACCAGCTCAACATGCAGCAGAAGATGTTCCAGGTTAGCTTCGAGGAGCGCGACGAGCTGCTGCGTCCCCTGGCCGAGAGCGGTCAGGAGGCAGTGGGCTCCATGGGGGACGATACGCCCATGGCCGTGTTGTCCGGCAAGCATCGCCTGTTGTCGGATTATTTCCGCCAGAAATTCGCCCAGGTCACCAATCCGGCTATCGATCCACTGCGCGAAGCGATCGTGATGTCGCTGGAGACCTGTATCGGCGCCGAACTCAATGTGTTCAAGGCGACACCCGAACACGCCCATCGAATCATCCTGACGACGCCCATCCTGTCACCGCGCAAGTTCGCTGCGCTGGTCAATCAGGACGACCCGGCATTCGTCAGCCACAGGCTGTCGCTGGGTTACGACCCTGAGGAGATGGGCCTCAAGAAGGCGCTTCTTGAGCTCTGCCGCCAGGCCGAACAGGCCGTGCACGACGGCAAGGTGATACTGGTGCTCTCTGATGCCGAGCTGCCCAAGGGGCAGCTGCCGATTCACGCGGCGTTGGCCGTCGGGGCAGTGCATCATCACCTGGGTCGTCTGGCGCTGCGCCCGCGATGCAACATCGTGGTCGAGACTGGCTATGCCCGCGACGCACACCAGATGGCGGTGCTGTTCGGTGTGGGTGTCACGGCGGTATATCCCTGGCTCGCCTATCAGGTCATGGCTGACATGCACCGTACCGGCGAGCTGGTGGGCAACCCGGCCGATGCCCGCGAGAACTACCGCAAGGGTCTGCAGAAGGGGCTGTTCAAGATTCTCTCCAAGATGGGAATCTCGACGCTGGCCTCCTATCGTGGCTCGCAGCTGTTCGAGGCGGTGGGGCTGTCATCGGAGGTGATGGACCTGTGCTTCACCGGCATGGCCTCGCGTATCCAGGGTGCCGGCTTCAGCGAATTGCAGCTGCAGCAGGAGTTGCTGGCGCGCGATGCCTGGTCGCCCCGCAAGGGCATCGCCCAGGGTGGGTTCTTCAAGTACGTCCACGGTCACGAGTATCATGCCTACAACCCCGATGTGATCATGACACTGCAAGAGGCGGTTCAGGAGGGCGACTACGCCAAGTGGAAGAAATTCGCCGCGCTGGTCAACGAGCGATCACCGGCCACGCTGCGCGACCTACTGGGCCTCAAGGCCGCCGATGAGCCGGTGCCGCTCGATGAAATCGAACCGGTCGAGGACCTGCTGCCGCGCTTCGATAGTGCCGGCATGAGCCTCGGCGCGCTGTCGCCCGAGGCCCATGAATCCCTGGCCCAGGCCATGAACGAGGCCGGTGGCCGCTCCAACTCGGGCGAGGGCGGGGAAGATCCTGCCCGTTACGGCACTGTCCGCTCCTCCAAGATCAAGCAGATCGCCTCCGGGCGCTTCGGCGTCACGCCGCATTACCTGGTCAACGCGGAGGTGCTGCAGATCAAGGTGGCCCAGGGCGCCAAGCCCGGTGAGGGCGGCCAGCTGCCGGGTGGCAAGGTCAATGAGCTGATCGCCCGCCTGCGCTACGCGGTCCCCGGTGTGACGCTGATCTCGCCGCCGCCGCATCACGACATCTACTCCATCGAGGATCTGGCGCAACTGATCTTCGACCTCAAGCAGGTCAACCCGGATGCCCAGGTCTCGGTCAAGCTGGTGTCCGAGCCCGGCATCGGCACCATCGCCACCGGCGTGGCCAAGGCCTACGCCGATCTGATCACGGTGTCGGGCTACGACGGCGGTACCGCGGCGAGCCCGCTGACCTCGATCAAGCATGCCGGCAGTCCCTGGGAGCTTGGCTTGCCCGAGGTTCACCAGGCACTGCGTATCAACGGCCTGCGCGACAAGATTCGCCTGCAGACCGATGGCGGCCTGAAGACCGGCCTCGACGTGGTCAAGGCGGCCATCCTCGGCGCGGAGAGCTTCGGCTTCGGCACCGCACCGATGGTGGCGCTGGGCTGCAAGTACCTGCGCATCTGTCATCTCAACAACTGTGCCACGGGTGTCGCCACTCAGAACGACTACCTGCGTGACGAGCATTTCCGGGGCACCGTCGACATGGTCAAGCACTACTTCCGCTTCATTGCCGATGAGGTTCGCGAGCTGATGTCGCTGCTGGGCGTGCGCCAGCTTACCGACCTGATTGGTCGCACCGACCTGCTGGAAGTGCTGGAGGGCATCACGCCTTCTCAGCGCAAGCTTGACCTGACGGACCTGCTGACCAACGACTTCGTGCCGGCCGAGGCGCCGCAATTCTGCCAGGTCAGCCGCAACGTCCCCCATGACCCGGGCGCCAAGAACCAGGAGGTGCTGGCGGCGATCAAGGACGCTATCGAGAACCGCTCGGGCGGCGAGTTCTCGTTCTCGATCACCAACTGCGACCGCTCCGTCGCGGCGCTGGCCTCCGGCGCGATCGCCAAGCGTTACGGTGAGGCGGGGCTCGAGGACGCACCGATCACCGCGCGCTTCACGGGCGTGGCCGGTCAGAGTTTCGGCGTCTGGAATGCCTGCGGCCTGAATCTGTATCTGGAAGGCGACGCCAACGACTATGTCGGCAAGGGCATGAATGGCGGCAAGGTAGTGATCGTGCCACCTTCGAATAGCCAGTTCGCCAGCCACGAGACGGCGATCGTCGGCAATACCTGCCTCTACGGCGCGACCGGCGGCAAGCTGTTTGCCGCGGGTACGGCGGGTGAGCGTTTCGGCGTACGTAATTCAGGGGCCGAGGCGGTGATCGAGGGCGCTGGCGATCATTGCTGTGAATACATGACCGGCGGCCTGGTCTGCGTGCTGGGCGAGTCCGGCGTGAACTTCGGGGCAGGGATGACCGGTGGTTTCGCCTACGTGATCGATGAGGACCGTACCTTCGTCGACAAGTACAACCATGAACTGGTGGAGATCCACCGCATCAACACCGAGGTCATGGAGGCCCACCGGCGTCATCTACGGGAGTTGATCGAGGAGTTCGTGGTCGAGACTGGCTCGGCGCGTGGCAAGATGATCCTCGAAGACTTCAGCGACTTCATCCGCCATTTCTGGCTGGTGAAGCCCAAGGCGGCCAGTCTCAACGGCCTGCTTGCCGAATCCCGGCGGCGGCCGGAATGAGCCCCGCAGGCGTCCCGAGACAGCCAAGTGAGAGGAACAGAGACCATGGCTAACCGTCTTAGCAACGATTTTCAGTTTATCGACGTGGGTCGTCAGGACCCCAAGAAGAAAGAGGCACGCACCCGCACCAAGGAGTTCGCCGAGATCTACGAACCCTACAAGCCTCAGGAGGCGGCCAGTCAGGCGCATCGCTGCCTGCACTGTGGTAACCCCTACTGCGAGTGGAAGTGCCCGGTGCACAACTATATTCCCAACTGGCTGCAGCTGGTCAGTGAGGGCAACATACTGGAAGCCGCAGAGCTGTCGCACAAGACCAACACACTGCCTGAGGTCTGCGGGCGGGTGTGCCCCCAGGATCGCCTCTGCGAGGGTGACTGTACCCTCAACGACGGTTTCGGTGCGGTCACCATCGGGTCGGTGGAGAAGTACATCACCGATACCGCCTTCGCCATGGGTTGGCGGCCCGACATGTCCAAGGTCAGCTGGACCGACAAGAAGGTCGCGGTCATCGGCGCCGGTCCTGCTGGACTCGGCTGCGCCGACATCCTGGTACGTAACGGCGTCAAGCCGGTGATATTCGACAAGTATCCGGAAATCGGCGGCCTGCTGACCTTCGGCATTCCCGAGTTCAAGCTCGAGAAGATGGTCATGGAGCGCCGTCGGGCGGTATTCGAGGAAATGGGTATGGAGTTTCGCCTCAATACCGAGATCGGCCGCGACATCGAGTTCGCCTCGCTGCTTGAAGAGTACGATGCCGTCTTCCTGGGAATGGGGACCTACAAGGCAATGCAGGGGGGCTTCCCGGGTGAAGACCTGCCGGGCGTACACCGGGCGCTCGATTTCTTGATCGCCAACGTCAATCACTGTCTGGGCTTCGAGAAGAATCCGGAGGACTACATTTCCTTCAAGGGTCAGCGGGTCGTGGTTTTGGGGGGTGGCGATACCGCCATGGACTGTAACCGTACCTCGATTCGCCAGGGCGCCAGGAGCGTGACTTGTGCCTATCGCCGCGACGAACAGAACATGCCGGGTTCGCGCCGTGAGGTGGCCAACGCTCGCGAAGAAGGGGTGGAGTTTCTGTTCAATCGCCAGCCGGTCGCCGTGATGGGCGAAGGCAAGGTCGAGGGCGTAAAGGTGGTGCGCACGCGTCTCGGTGAGCCCGATGAGAATGGCCGTCAGCGGCCCGAGGTGGTGCCGGGCTCCGAGGAAGTGATCCCGGCCGATGCGGTGGTCGTCGCTTTCGGTTTCCAGGCAACGGATATCGACTGGCTGGCGCCCAATCAGGTGGACGTGAACGAGCGTGGCCTGATCAAGGCGCCAGAGCATGGCAGCTTCGCCTTCCAGACCAGCAACGAGAAGGTTTTTGCCGGCGGCGATATGGTGCGCGGCTCCGACCTGGTAGTCACCGCCATCTACGAGGGACGCCAGGCTGGCGAAGGCATCCTCGACTATCTCGAGGTCTAGTCGTCAATTGAGCCATTGGTCGTAACCTGCTAGTCTGTCGACCCATCCGGGCGCGGCTTTCTGACGCGCCCACCGATCACGTTTCGACAGGTTTCCCCATGACACGATATATCTTCGTGACCGGCGGCGTTGTGTCTTCGCTCGGCAAGGGCATCGCGTCGGCCTCGCTGGCGGCGATTCTCGAGGCGCGTGGCCTCAAGGTCACCATGCTCAAGCTCGACCCGTACATCAACGTGGACCCGGGCACCATGAGCCCCTTCCAGCACGGCGAGGTATTCGTCACTGAGGATGGCGCCGAGACCGATCTCGACCTGGGGCATTACGAACGCTTCATTCGCACCAAGATGACGCAGGGCAACAATTTCACCACGGGGCGCGTCTACGAAAACGTGTTGCGCAAGGAGCGGCGCGGCGACTACCTCGGCGGCACCGTGCAGGTGATTCCGCACATCACCGACGAGATCAAGCGTCGCGTCTATGCCGGCGGCGAGGGCTTCGATGTCGCCCTGGTGGAAATCGGCGGAACCGTGGGTGATATCGAGTCGTTGCCGTTCCTGGAATCGATCCGCCAGATCCGCAGCGAATTGGGCGCCAGTCGAGCGATCTTCATGCACCTGACGCTGGTCCCCTACATCAAGACCGCCGGCGAAACCAAGACCAAGCCGACCCAGCACAGCGTCAAGGAACTGCGCTCCATCGGCATCCAGCCAGACATCCTGATCTGTCGCAGCGAAGTCGAACTCGAGGAAACCGAGCGGCGCAAGATTGCGCTTTTCACCAACGTCGAGGAGCGTGCCGTCATCCCTTTGCAGGATGCCGATACCATCTATCGCATTCCGCTGATGCTACACGAGCAGGGCCTGGACGAGATCGTCTGCGACAAGTTGCGCCTGGAAGCCGATGAAGCCGACCTCGCGGAATGGGTGAAGGTGCTCGACGCCAAGCTAAACCCGCTCAAGTCGATCAACATCGCCATGGTCGGCAAGTACATGGAGTTGCTCGACGCCTACAAGTCGCTCAATGAAGCGCTGATTCATGCCGGTATCCAGACCCGTATGAAGGTCAATGTCGACTATATCGATTCCGAGGACATCGAGCACCACGGCCCCGAGCGCCTGGCCGGCAAGGACGCCATCCTGGTCCCCGGTGGTTTTGGTGAGCGTGGTGTCGAAGGCAAGATCGCGACGGCGCGTTACGCCCGTGAAAACGGCATCCCCTACCTGGGTATCTGCCTGGGCATGCAGGTGGCGGTGATCGAGTTCGCTCGCCACAAAGCCGGTTGGATCGATGCCGACTCGACGGAGTTCACCCACGATACCCAGCACCCGGTGGTAGGGCTGATCTCCGAATGGCTCACCCCCGAGGGTAAGATCGAGCTGCGCGATGCTGCCTCGGATCTCGGTGGCACCATGCGCCTGGGCGGTCAGGTCTGTCATCTCAAGGAGGGCACCAAGGCGCGTGCAGCCTATGGCGCCGACGAGATCATCGAGCGCCATCGCCATCGTTACGAGGTCAACGACCAGTTCATCGGCGATCTGGAAAAAGCCGGACTGGTCGTCTGCGGCAGAAGCGTCGACAATTCATTGGTGGAGATGGTCGAGCTGCCGGATCATCCATGGTTCGTGGCTTGCCAGTTTCATCCTGAATTCACCTCCACACCGCGCGATGGTCATCCGCTGTTCACCGGCTTCGTCAATGCGGCGCTGGAACACAAGACGGCGCGTATCCGCGCTTATAACGTTCATCAGGAGTGAGGTCGATGTCTGTGATCAGCGAGTCCGCATCCGAACGCCATATCTCAGAGCGTCATATATCAGTTGCCGGCCTTAGGGCCGGCAATTCCTTGCCGCTGATGCTGCTTGGCGGCATGAACGTGCTGGAGTCCCGGGAGATGGCTCTCGAGGTTGCCGAGACCTATGTCGAGGTGACTGGCCGCCTGGGTATTCCCTTCGTCTTCAAGGCGAGCTTCGATAAGGCCAATCGCAGCTCCATTCACTCCTTCCGCGGCCCCGGTCTAGAGAAGGGGTTGGCGATTCTTGCCGAGGTGAAAAATCGTTACGGCGTTCCCGTCATCACCGACGTGCACGAGCCCTGGCAGGCCGAACCCGTCGCCGAGGTGGCCGACATCATTCAGCTGCCGGCCTTTCTGGCCCGCCAGACCGATCTGGTAATTGCCCTCGCCGAGACCGGGGCGGTCATCAACATCAAGAAACCACAGTTCCTGGCGCCGCATGAAATGCGTCACATCATTCGTAAGTGCGAAGAGGCGGGAAATCAACGGTTGTTGCTTTGCGAACGCGGCAGCAGCTTTGGGTATAACAATCTGGTGGTTGATATGCTCGGCTTTGGTGATATGAAGCAGACGGGCTACCCTGTTTTTTTCGATGTCACGCATTCGCTCCAGCGACCCGGTGGGCGCGCCGACAGCGCCGGTGGACGCCGGACCCAGGTCGCCGAACTGGCGCGGGCGGGAGTCGCCGTGGGGCTGGCGGGTCTGTTCCTGGAGGCGCATCCTGATCCGGACAATGCCAAGTGCGACGGGCCCTGCGCGTTGCCGCTGAGCCGTCTAGAGCCTTTCCTGTCGCAGCTCAAGGCGATCGATGACCTGGTGAAAGGATTTGCCCCGCTGGAGATTGCTTGATTCACACGCTGGTACAACAAGAGGTAACGTTCCAATGACCAAGATCGTCGAACTCCGCGCACTTGAGGTGCTCGATTCGCGTGGTAATCCCACTGTCCAGGCTGAAGTTCACCTTGAAAGCGGTGCCAGCGGTGTGGCGTGCGCGCCAAGCGGCGCTTCCACTGGCTCCCGTGAGGCCCTGGAATTGCGCGATGGCGACAAGACTCGCTACCTTGGCAAGGGGGTGCTGAAGGCCGTCGAAGCCGTCAACGGCCCCATTCGTGATCGTCTCGTCGGCATGGACGCCAGTGATCAACGCGGCCTGGATAACGCCATGCTCGACCTTGACGGTACCGATAACAAGGCCAAGCTGGGGGCGAATGCTATCCTGGCGGTGTCGCTGGCGGCGGCCAAGGCCGCGGCCGTGGCAAAGAAGGTGCCACTCTATGCGCACATCGCGGACCTCTATGGTCAGCCGGGCCAGTACCTGTTGCCGGTGCCGATGATGAATATCCTCAATGGCGGCGAACACGCCGACAATAACGTCGACATCCAGGAGTTCATGATCCAGCCGGTGGGCGCACCGAATTTCCGTGAGGCCCTGCGCATGGGGGCCGAGATATTCCATGCGCTCAAGAAGGTTCTCTCGGCCCGCGGCTTGTCCACTTCTGTGGGTGACGAGGGCGGCTTTGCCCCCAATCTGGCGTCCAACGCCGAGGCGTTGGCGGTCATCAAGCAGGCAGTGTCGGACGCCGGCTATACGCTTGACCACGACGTGACACTGGCGCTGGACTGTGCCTCCTCGGAGTTCTACCAGGACGGCGAGTACAACCTCTCCGGTGAGGGCAAGCGCTTCGTTGCCGAGGGGTTCGTCGACTACCTGGCCGAGCTTTGCGAGCAGTACCCCATCCTCTCGGTGGAAGACGGTATGGATGAGTCCGACTGGGCGGGCTGGAAGGCACTGACCGACAAGATCGGCGACAAGGTGCAGCTGGTGGGCGACGACCTGTTCGTCACCAACACCAAGATCCTCAAGCGCGGCATCGACGAGCAGATCGGCAATTCCATCCTGATCAAGTTCAACCAGATCGGCTCGCTCTCCGAAACCCTCGATGCCGTGCGCATGGCGCAGGATGCCGACTTCACCGCGGTGATCTCGCATCGCAGCGGCGAAACCGAAGACACCACCATTGCCGATCTGGCGGTGGGCACCTGCGCCGGCCAGATCAAGACCGGCTCGCTGTGTCGCTCGGACCGGGTGGCCAAGTACAACCGCCTGCTGGTCATCGAGCAGGAACTGGGGGATAACGTGAGCTACCCCGGGCGCTCCGCCATCAAGGGCCAATGAATTCACAGCATATTCATATTGGTAGGCGTCTTACGCTGTAAGAAGTTGACTATACGCAAGCTAAGAAATTGCCTCGAAGCTTGGCAGGAAGACCGGCGTCTTCGGCGTCGGTTTTTTTATGGTTATGATTTACCTCGTTTTTCTCGTTGGTCCCGCCAGCGGGCCTAGTGGGTTGACCGGGCTTGTTAGACTTGTGTTGCAGCGCAGCTCTGCCAGAATCGTCAAAGGACGAGGCAAGGCGTTTCGCGTCTTGCCGGCAGGATGCAACCGGATGCTGGCTGGCTCGGTGCGATAGAGGACGTCGTTCCCGAGCAGGGAATGGCCATAGGAACCGAGCGGAGGGACCCGCTCAAGGATCAGCTGGGAGCGGGCGGTCTGCGGACCGCCTTTTTTCGTTCTGCGCTGATCAGCATGAAAAGCGCATGACAGTGATTGCAGACAGGACGATGCTGAATGTCTCTCGATATTCGGCATCGTCGTGTCACGCCCTTGAGTTTACGGCGATCAGCGCTCCAAGTATTCGAGCTTGCCCGGCTTACCGTCCCACTCTTCGGCGTCTTCCAGCGGCTCTTGCTTCTCGCTGATGTTGGGCCATACCTCGGACAATTCGGCGTTGATCTCGATAAAGGGTTCCTGACCTTCGGGGAGTTCATCTTCCGAGAATATCGCTTCGGCGGGACACTCCGGTTCGCAGAGAGCACAGTCGATGCACTCGTCGGGATGTATCACCAGGAAGTTGGGCCCTTCGTAAAAGCAGTCCACCGGGCAGACCTCGACGCAATCGGTGTACTTGCATTTGATGCAGTTCTCGGTGACGACGAATGTCATGCCGTTTTACCTCCCTCGGGCCGAGGCGAGCCACGGCCGATAGTGAAAATTAAGTAATTAGTTCTAAGAGCCAGATTTTTTATAAGTAGGAAGGCCGTAAGGGCACCATTTTAGTCGTGGCCCTGCATTGGCCGCAAGCGCCTACAGCGCGGCCTTCCAGCGATAGAGCAGTTCGAGTGCCTGGCGAGGCGTCAGGTCGTCGAGTGTCAGGGCATCCATTTCGTCTACCAGCGGATGAGGCGCGCTGGCAAAGAGATCATTCTGTCGGGGTGGGGCGTCCAGCGCCTTCCCCGTCGCGGTGAGCTGCCGACTGCCCTGGTCGATCTCATGCTGCTCAAGGATCGCGAGCTTTTCGCGGGCCCGTGCGATGACGTCCTGGGGGATGCCGGCAAGCTGGGCGACCTGCAGACCGTAGCTCTGGCTGGCGGGCCCATCTTCCACGCGATGCATGAACACGATGCCATCCTTGTGCTCCGCCGCGGTCAGGTGGACGTTGGCCACCGCATCGGCCTGCTCCGCGAGTGCGGTCATTTCGAAATAGTGGGTGGCGAAGAGCGTGAAGGCACGTGAGCGCGTTAGATGCTCGGCGCTGGCCCAGGCCAGCGAGAGACCGTCGAAGGTGCTGGTGCCACGACCGATCTCGTCCATCAGTACCAGGCTGTGATCGGTGGCATTGTGCAGGATATTGGCCGTTTCGGTCATTTCGACCATGAACGTCGAGCGGCCGCCGGCCAGATCATCCGAGGAGCCGATGCGGGTAAAGATCCGATCCACCGGGCCGATCACGGCGGCGTCTGCCGGTACGAAACTGCCGGTGTGGGCGAGCAGGGTAATCAGTGCCGCCTGACGCATGTAGGTGGATTTGCCGCCCATGTTGGGGCCGGTGATCACCAGCATCCGGCGCTCGTCGCCCAGCAAGAGGTCGTTGGGCACGAACGGTGCGTCGCTGACATGCTCGACCACCGGGTGGCGGCCGGCATGAATGTCGATACCCGGTCGCTCGGCCAGTTGTGGTCGACTGAAGTCCAGGGCCCGAGCGCGTTCGGCAAAGGCAC
Source organism: Halomonas jincaotanensis (assembly GCF_018448785.1). GTDB lineage: Bacteria > Pseudomonadota > Gammaproteobacteria > Pseudomonadales > Halomonadaceae > Halomonas > Halomonas jincaotanensis. The sequence goes on from NZ_JAHCLU010000004.1 coordinate 190,434, forward strand.
ACAGCACATCGAGCGTCGCCAAGGCGTTGCTGGTGGTCTGCAGGTCGCCGAGCTCAGTATTCAAGGCGTCGAGCAGGCCATCGTAAAGTAGCTTCTCGCGTGCCAGGGCGCGGGACTTCGCCGACAGTGCCTTGTCCTCGAACTCCTTGAGCTCGGGTATGATGAAGCGCTCGGCGTTTTTCAGCGTCTGGCGGCGTAAGTAGTCGGCGGGTACCTCGCGCGCCTGGGCGCGCGGGATCTCGATAAAATAGCCATGGACGCGGTTGTAGCCCACCTTGAGACCCGCCAGACCGGTTCGCTCGCGCTCGCGGGTCTCCATGGCCACCAGGTAATCACCGGCGTGCTCTGCCAGACCACGGTGCTCGTCGAGTTCGTCGTCGAAGCCGGCAGCGATCACCCCGCCGTCACGGATCACCACCGGGGGGTTGTCCACCAAGGCGCGCGTCAGGGTGTCGGTTAGCTCTGGGTAGGGGCGAATATGCCGCTTGAGGGCGTCGAGTGCCGTGCCCTCGGCGTAGCCGGCGAGGTCGGTCTGAAGGCCGGGCAGTGCAACCAGGGCATCGCGGAGTCGTGCCAGATCCCGCGGCCGGGCGCTGTAGAGGGCCACTCGGGCGAGAATACGCTCCACATCTCCGATCGCCTTGAGCGACTCGCGAAGCTCGACGAAGCCCTCGTGATCGAGCAGCAACGCGACCGCCGCCTGGCGGCCCTGTATCAGTGCGCGGTCTCGCAGGGGGCGTTTAAGCCAACGCTTGAGCAGCCGCGAGCCCATGGCGGTGGCGGTGGTGTCGAGCACGCTGGCCAGGGTGTTGTCGCCGGTGCCCCCGAGGTTGGTGTCGATTTCGAGATTGCGCCGGCTGGCGGCGTCGATCACCACCGCATCGTCGCGATTCTCCACGCCGATGACGGTGACGTGGGGCAGGGCAGAGCGCTGGGTGTCGCGGGTGTAATCGACCAACACCCCAGCGGCGGTGACGGCGGTCTCGAGCGTGGCGCAGCCGAAGCCGCGAAGATCCTGAACCGCAAACTGGTCGCAAAGGGTACGCTGGGCGCTCTCCCGATCGAAAAGCCAGTCGCTTTGCCGGCGCAGGCCGCGGCGACCGTCCATTGATGGGGGCAGGGTCAGGCTCTCCGCGGCCAGCAGCTCGGCGGGGTCGAGGCGCTGGAGCTCGGCAAGCATTTCCTCCTCGCCTTCGACCTCAAGCACGCTGAAGCGCCCGCTGGAAAGCTCCAGCCAGGCGAGGCCCCACTTGCGGCCACTCGCGTGGACGGCCATCAGCAGGTTGTCGCGGCGGGCGTCGAGCAGTGCCTCGTCATAGAGGGTGCCGGGGGTGACGATGCGCACCACCTTGCGATCAACGGGCCCCTTGGCCGTCGCCGGATCGCCGATCTGCTCGCAGATAGCCACCGACTCGCCGGCCTGCACCAGGCGAGCCAGATAGCCTTCGGCACTGTGGTAGGGCACCCCGGCCATGGGGATCGGCTTGCCCGCCGATTGGCCACGCTGGGTCAGGGTGATGTCGAGCAGCTGCGCGGCGCGGCGGGCATCCTCGAAAAACAGCTCGTAGAAGTCGCCCATGCGATAGAAAAGTAACGCGTCGGGGTGATCGCGCTTGAGCGTCAGGTACTGGACCATCATCGGGGTATGGCTAGGGATGTCGCTGTGGGCCGCGTGGTTCATGCGTTCGTGGCTGGCTCGTCGGTTTTGTGGGGCATCAGTGGGGCAAAATCGACTCGTCCTTGTGCCCCATCTGTTTGGCAATGAAGGCAAGGTTACCATGCGCGGTCAGGGACCAGCACGCGAACATGTGTCGCGTCGGGTGCGGGCGCCGATGCCGCACCTCGGTACCTCTCATGATCGTGGTGACCTTGCCATAGCAGCTGCGCGGATTGACCCCGCGATTGATGTTGGGCTGGCGCTGGTCAGCCAGCTTCGCCCACCAGGCGTCTATGCTGTGTGACGTGGCGGCGTTCGGGCTGCATCTCGATCAGCGTCGCCGCTGTTGGCCAGATCGCCCGCCGCTTCGCCGCCTGGGACCAGAATGGAGAGCTTGAGGTATGAGCCTGCTAGTGAAGCATGAAGAGAACCCCAAGGGCCGTGACTTCTTCGTCGGCGACATTCATGGGCAATACGACTTGCTGATGGAGGCCTTGTACCGCGTCAGTTTTGATAAGCAACGCGATCGCCTGTTCTCTGTGGGCGATCTGATCGACCGAGGGTCTGAGTCGTTCGAATGCTTGTCTCTGGCCTTCGAGCCTTGGTTCTTCGGGGTGCGGGGCAACCACGAGATGCTGGCGAAAAATGCCCTCAACGAGGGTGCTGGCCAAGCCTGGGACTTGTGGCAGATCAATGGCGGTAGCTGGGTGTTTCTCAACAACGTCCATGAGGTGCGCACCATCCTCAATGCCGCCCTGGAGCACCTGCCCTATGCCCGGGAGGTTGCGGTTGCCGGTAAGCGTGTCGGCATGGTGCATGCGGATCCACCCGTGAACTGGGAGTTGCTCGAGATGGAGAATCACCCTGCCGGCCTTCATGCCCTGGTGTGGGGGCGAAGCCGCATCACGGCCGCGGACACGACCCCTGTGAAGGGCATCGATGCCGTAGTGGTCGGTCACACCATCCTCGAGGAGCCACTCACACTGGGGAACGTCCACTTCATCGATACAGGGGCATTCAGCACAGGGCGGTTGACGCTGATCGATGCTCGCGAGGTGCTGAACCTGTGATCGAGATCACCATGCCTTGGCCGCCGAGTCACGGCCCGCTGAGTGGCGGAGCGGCGTTACGGGATGTAACATACCTTCATGGAACTGAAGGAGGTGGGTGATGGAGTCGGAATCGGGCGCATTTTACGCCGCCGGCCAGATGGTCGGGTGGTGGCTGATTTTTTTGCTGGTGGTGCCGTGGCTGGCGGTGCTTTTGGCCGCATACAGCCGCGGCAATTCAATGATCGTGGCAGGCCTTATCGGCTTCTTCGGTACTCCACTGATCGGCATGCTTTTCGTGATTGCTCAACCGATGAACCGGACGGCCCTGGAAGAGCGAGATATTCGTTCGGGCAGGCGCAGACGCTGCTCTAAATGCATGACCCTCAAGGACCCCAAGGCGCGTATCTGCCCACAGTGTAAAACAGTGGCCATGTCATATGCCCCATCTGAGTCATACCAGCGTGAACCATCACTCTCGAGCGTGAGTGATGACTCGCTCTCGGGTGAAGGCGTCGAGCGAGTTGAACCAGACGATGAAGCGTCCGACGAATTCCGGCGGCGAATGCATCGGGGCGATGATCGGGGCGGGGGCACGCAATGACACGATGGATTGCCCCTGTCTTGCTGATGTTATCAATGCCGGTAATGGGCGAAGTCTATCGATGCGAGATTGGCGGCATGACGGTATTTCAAGGCACGCCTTGCACCTCGTAGTCGCTCATCTAGCCAACTGGAACGCCGGGGCCATCTGGTGTTCCAGGCCCGGGTCACCAGCATCTATTCGCCATTGACCTTCCGAGCCTTCGCAGCGAGATATCGATAACGAATCGCGCGAGATGATCCTCGGGCAGCCACTCATCCACTGAGGGGGCAGCACATGATCCGTCTCGCTATCCACGGGGATGAAACGGTTCATGGCATCCTTCTTAGATGAGTGGTGACGATGATGAGTGGTGACGATGGCAGACAATATCTCAAGGAGAGATGGAAAGTCCGACACCCTGCTGGGACGTCGAGCGACTAGGGCTTTGGGTTACGCGGGGGGCCTTTGCCACCTCGCCGCTTGTTCCATAGCTGCCTCGCGGTTCGCTTGGCTTTCTCGCGGTTAGCGGGTTTTCTGAACCAGTTGGCAATGATCAACCCGATAGCTCGCTTCATATCTACCTCCTTGTCATGAAAATTAGTCCTACCTCCAATATATGGCGTCCATCCTTGGAAGTGTCAATACAGGCAAGCCTGCTATCTCGCCTGGCGCTGGCGTTACGTCGGGGGTGAACGCGTTGTCTATACTTTCCGTGCGTTCCGATTGAACGACAAGGCGATATCGTACTGGGACAGGGCCGTTCCGTATTGCGCCTCCAGGGGGTGACGTGGCAAGGATAGCTCGGTGGGTCTTGCTGCCGCTTTTAACGGTTGCCCTCGTTTTGGGGGGAGCCATGTGGCTGGTTGGGTCGGCCTGGGCGCAGGGATGGCTGGAGAAGCAGGCCAACCAACGTCTGGACGGTCGCAATGTCGAGATCGGTGCGCTGGATGGCGATTGGGGCTGGCCGCGGGAATGGCTGGAGAAGCAGGCCAGCCAACGTCTGGACGGTCGCAATGTCGAGATCGGCGCGCTGGATGTCGATTGGGGCTGGCCGCTGGTGGTGCGCCTGGAAGACGTCAAGGTCGCCAATCCCGACTGGGCGTCCCATGAACACATGCTGGAACTGGAAGCGCTGGAGCTCGAGGTCGATACCCGTGCGCTGCTGAGCGGCAATATCCAGCTGCAGCGCCTGGATCTGCAGTCTCCCGTCGTGCATCTGGCCCGGGGGGAGGATGGCGCCGTCAACTGGGAGGGGGTGATCGATCAGGAGCCGGGTCAGGAGCCCGGCATCCGCCCCGATGTCGTCAACGTGGAGGAGGGCCGTCTCACCTATCGCGACGCGCTGCTCGAGGCGGACATCGACGCCGACTTCGAGACCCGCGGCGACGAGGGGGAGGAGCGCGAACTGGTAGCCCAGGCGCAGGGCAGCCTCCAGGGCCAGGAGCTCGATCTCGAGGTCCGGGGCGATGCTCCGGCGCAGGCGCTGGCTTCCGATCCACTGGACTATGAAGCTCGGCTGGAGGGCCAGCTGGGCGGAAGCCCGCTGTCGGGCTCGGTCAGTGTGGTCATGGAGGACAGGCCGCATATCGAGACGCAGCTGGATATCGAACGGCTCGACCTGGATCGCTGGGACATCGCCGGCATGGAGGATGCCGATGATGAGGGCCAGGACGTACGCGAGGAGGACGAGGCCACCGAAGAGGAGAATGGCGTTAGCGACTGGCAGCGGCGCTGGGCCGAGCGGCTGAGCGTGCTGCGGGAGTTCTCCGGCGAGGCGGACCTGTCAATCGATCGGCTGGACTATGGCGATGACACGCTGCGAGACGTGGCGCTGGAGGTTCGCATCGCCGAGGGGCGCCTGGACGTAGAGCGCCTGCACGCCGCGCATGGCGAGAGCGGGCTGACTGCGCAGGGCTGGCTGGAGCCGACCGCGGAGGCCTTGGAGGGCGCCGTCGATGCCGAGCTCTCTCAGGTGGGTCTGCAGGAATTACTGGCACCGCTGGGGCTCGATGCCGAGGGCGTGCTGAACGGGCGGCTGCATGCCCGCTTCACGCAGGGCAGGCTTGTCTTCGAGGACACCTCGCTCGACTACCGAGCGCCCGCGCACTCCCTGGCGCTACACGTGAATGCCGATACGGTGCGGCCTGATGACATGTCGGTACCCGGCGTACGGCTGCAGGGCAACGGCACCTACAACGCGCGGGATTTCGCCTACGACCTCGTGGTCGGGCTGCTGCTCAACCTGAACGACCCCGACAAGCCCTATCCGGTGGAGGGGAGGATAATCGCCGGGGAGACATCGCTGACGGTGGATGGCACCGTCGAACAGCCGCTGGCGCTCTCCGCGCTGCAGGGCACCTTCCATCTAACGGGTCCCAACCCTTCTCGGCTCAATCTGTTGACCGGCCTGAACCTGCCGGACCTGCCCCCCTACGAGCTCGAGGGCGAGCTCGACTATCGGGAAAGCTTGGTGCATTTACGCGATGCGCAGGGCCGGTTCGGCGATAGCGATGTCAGAGGCGATGTCCGGCTGCGCCTGGGCGAGCGCAACATGCTCTGGGCGACGCTGCACTCCACGCAGATGGTCCTGGGCGATCTCGCGCCGTTGACCGGGGCGAAGCCCACGCCGGGCGATGAAGCCGAAGGATGGCGCGGCAGCGTTGACACCCAGCCTGCCAGGCTCTTCCCCGACAACGAGTGGAACGTGCAAGGGCTTCGGAGCATGGATGCCGAGGTGGTCTATAGCGCGGAGGACGTGGACGCCCGCTACGCGCCCCTGAACCACGTGGCCCTTGAGCTTACCCTCGACCGTGGCCTGCTCACCCTGAAGCCGCTACAGATAGGTGTCGGTGGCGGCGAAGTGAACTCGCGGCTGACACTCGACGCCCGAGAGGAGCCTCTGAGCGGCGATCTCGCGCTGTCGATACGCCAGGTGAACCTTAGCCCGATACTGCGGGAGGCGGAGCTTGGCGACATCGCCGAGGACTCCGCGGGAACGATCGGCGGCGAGGCTCAGTTCAGCTTTCAGGGCAACTCGATGGCCTCGGTCATGGCCAGCCTAGATGGCGCGCTTGAGTTGGCGATGTCCGGCGGCGAACTAGACATGCTACTGGTCGAGGCCGCGGGGCTGGACGTAGGCGAGGCCCTGCTGGGCGCGCTGGCCGAGGCGGACCAGGTGCTCATGCGGTGCGCCTACGCCCAGCTCGAAAGCGAGGATGGCACGGCGACGCTGGAGGAGTTCTTCATCGACACCGAGGACTCGAACTTCACCGGCGCCGGTACGGCGGACCTGGGCAACGAACGGCTGGAACTGATCTTCGAGGCCCACCCCAAGGATCCCAGCCTGCTGGCCTCCGATTCGCCGGTAAGGGTGGAAGGGGCGTTGACCGACCTGAAGGTCAACGTGGTCTCCCGGGAGCTGTTGGCCCGCGGTGCGCTGTCGGCGCTTGGCGCACTGGTCGCCCCGCCGCTGGCGATCGTGCCCTGGATCGAGCTAGGCACGGGCGAGAACGTCGGGCCTGGCTGCCGACAGGTGTTGGGGAAGTTTGCGGCGGGGGATGACGGTGGCTGACGCCAAGCCCCCGGGGACGAGACGGCTCTGATAAGCTGTCCGCCGATACCGCCTGTAGGCGTTTACCACTCTTGTCGGAGGCATCCGTGCATAGCGATCAATTGACGAGTCGCGGTTTTCTGGACCTTGCCGAGCGTTTGGGACACGCTTGTCACACCCAGGGAGCCACAGTGACCACGGCGGAATCCTGCACCGGCGGTGGTGTGGCCAACGCCATTACCGCTATCGCGGGTAGTTCGGCCTATTTCGAGACCGGCTATGTCACCTACTCCAACGCGGCCAAGGAGCGCTTGCTGGGCGTCCCGGCGACGATGCTCGAGGTGCATGGCGCGGTCAGCCGCGAAACGGTCGAGGCCATGGTGTTCGGTGCCTGCAATGAGTCCGGTGCGGACATTGGTGTGGCCATCAGCGGCGTGGCCGGCCCCGGCGGGGGAAGCCCCGACAAGCCGGTCGGCACCGTCTGGCTGGCCTGGGGCAGCGCCGAGAAGGTCGAGGCCGAATGCTATCATTACTCCGGCGATCGCCAGGCGGTGCGCGGGCAAGCGGTGCGCGATGCGCTCATCGGATTGATACGCCAAGTAGAATCACCGCAAGGGCGGCGATGAGCTAGGCGAATGGCTTTTTTTACGCCATACTACTGGTCAACCATACAGTTTACAGGGGGCATTCCATGGCTCAGGACGACAACCGCAGCAAGGCGTTGAACGCTGCGCTTTCACAGATCGAGCGCCAGTTTGGCAAGGGCACCGTGATGCGCCTCGGCGATACGCCGCGGGTCGTCATGCCGTCGGTCTCCACTGGCTCCCTGGGGCTTGATATCGCCCTTGGCATCGGCGGCCTGCCGCTGGGACGAGTCGTCGAAATTTTCGGCCCTGAATCCTCGGGCAAGACCACCATGACCCTGTCGGTAATTGCTCAGGCTCAGAAGCAGGGCAAGACCTGTGCCTTCATCGATGCCGAGCATGCCCTCGATCCCAGCTACGCCGAAAAACTCGGTGTCAATCTCGACGACCTGCTGGTCTCTCAGCCCGACAACGGCGAGCAAGCCCTGGAGATCTGCGACATGCTGGTGCGCTCGGGCGGTGTCGATGTGATCGTCATCGACTCAGTGGCAGCACTGACGCCTCGGGCCGAGATCGAGGGTGAGATGGGCGACTCGCATGTCGGCCTGCAGGCGCGCTTGATGTCCCAGGCCCTGCGCAAGATCGCCGGCAACATCAAGAATGCCAACTGCATGGTGGTGTTCATCAATCAGATCCGCATGAAGATCGGTGTGATGTTTGGCAGCCCCGAGACCACTACCGGTGGCAACGCCCTCAAGTTCTACTCCAGCGTGCGCCTGGATATTCGCCGTACCGGGTCGGTGAAGCAGGGCGATGAAGTCACCGGCAACGAGACGCGGGTCAAGGTGGTCAAGAACAAGGTGGCCCCTCCCTTCCGCCAGGCCGAATTCCAGATTCTCTATGGCAAGGGTATCTATCATGCCGGTGAGGTCGTCGATTTGGGCGTGCAGTGCAAGCTGGTCGACAAGGCAGGGGCCTGGTACAGCTATCAGGGCAACAAGATCGGTCAGGGCAAAGCCAACGCCGCCCAGTTCCTGGAAGACAATCCCGCCGTGATGGAGGAGATCGAGAGCCAGATCCGCGGACAGTTGCTGGCCACGGTCGAGCCCAAGGAGAAGGAAGGCAAGGAAGGTAAAGAAGGTAAGAAAGGTAGGGCTGAGGCTGAGGAGGTGGCCACCGGTGACACGATCGAGGATACCGGCGAGGACGGCCTTCTCTAGATATGCCTGCCGACGCCGGCGCTCGCGACGCGATGCCCCGTGACGACGCGATCCGCCTGCTCTCGAGACGCGAATATTCTCGGCATGAACTCGTCGAGCGTCTGGCGGCCAAGGGCCACGATCCGGCGGCCATTGGCGAGTGTCTTGACGACCTGGCCGAGCGAGGGCTGCAGTCCGATACTCGCTTCGCCGAGAGTTTTGTGCGTTCGCGTATTCAGCGTGGACAAGGCCCGATGAAGATTCGTATCGAACTCGAACGGCGCGGTATCGACCGTGAGCAAGTGAGCGCCGCTTTCGTTGACTGTGAACCGTCGGGTGAGCCCGACTGGTTTTCCCTCGCCTGTGACGCGCTGGTGCGACGCTTCTCCTCACCCGGCGACACGCCCCGTGAACGCGCCCGGCGTGAGCGCTTCCTGGCTGGCCGCGGCTTTGACTTCGAGCAGGTCCGCTATGCCATGGAGTACGCCTGGCAGGAATGATCCCCACCTCGCGCTGAAAATTCCTTGACGATTACGTTATAATTCTCACCTTTCGACGATGTCGGACGCCATGAGTCCGGCATGTCGGGCGGGTATCGCCAGCTTTCGATCGCCTTCCCGCAGCGTCACCCTGCTTATCGTCACGGATATCCCATGAAAAGCGCAGAGATCAGACAGGCCTTCCTGAGTTTCTTCGAGGAGCACGGCCACACCATCGTGCCCTCCAGTTCCCTGGTGCCGGACAACGACCCGACCCTGCTCTTCACCAACGCCGGCATGGTGCCTTTCAAGGACGTCTTTCTGGGCCGCGACCCACGCCCCTATGTCCGTGCCACCTCGGCTCAGCGCTGCGTGCGCGCCGGCGGCAAGCATAACGACCTGGATAACGTCGGCTATACCGCGCGTCACCACACCTTCTTCGAGATGCTTGGCAACTTCAGTTTTGGCGATTACTTCAAGCGTGAGGCTATTCGTCTCGCCTGGACCTTCCTGACCGAGGTGCTGGGCCTGCCGAAAGAGAAGATGTGGGTGACCGTGCACATCAGTGACGACGAGGCCGAGCGCATCTGGAAGGACGAGATAGGCATCGATCCCGCGCGGTTCTCGAAACTTGACGAAGACAACTTCTGGCAGATGGGCGACACCGGCCCCTGCGGTCCGAGTTCCGAGATTTTCTTCGACCACGGTCCCGAGGTGTGGGGCGGGCCGCCCGGTAGCCCCGAAGAGGATGGCGATCGCTACATCGAAATCTGGAACCTGGTGTTCATGCAGTTCGATCGCGACGCCAGCGGCACCCTCAATGCCCTGCCCAAGCCGTCCATCGATACCGGGCTGGGGCTGGAGCGGGTTGCCGCGGTACTACAGGGCGTGCACTCCAACTACGAGATCGACCTCTTCCAGAATCTGCTGGAAGCCGCGGCCCGGGCCACGGGTCATGACGACACCAGCACCCCCTCGCTACGCGTGATCGCGGATCATATCCGCTCCTGTGCCTTCCTGATCGTCGATGACGTGCTGCCTTCCAACGAGGGGCGTGGCTACGTGCTGCGTCGGATCATTCGGCGTGCCATTCGCCACGGTCACAAGCTCGGCGCCAAGGGCAATTTCTTCCACACGCTGGTCGGGTCGCTGGACGCCGAAATGGGCGACGCCTACCCCGAGCTTCGCGAGGCGCGCCAGCGGATCGAGCGCGTGCTGCTCAAGGAGGAAGAGCAGTTTGCGCGCACCCTGGAGCACGGCATGGGGCTGCTCGAGGAGGCCTTGTCCGGCCTAGAGGGTGATGTGCTTCCGGGCGAGACCGTCTTCAAGCTTTACGACACCTACGGCTTTCCGTATGACCTGACCGCCGATGTATGCCGTGAGCGCGGCGTCAGTCTCGATGAGGCGGGTTTTCAGCGCGAACTCGACGCCCAGCGCGATCGCGCCCGTGCCGCCAGCCAGTTTGGTGCGGACTACGGGGCCGCGCTCGAGATCGAGGGCGAGACGGCATTCACAGGCTACGAGCGGCTCGAGGATCGGGCGACTGTCACGGCGATCGTCGATCGCCAGGGCAACGCCTTGAGAGGCCTCGCGCCCGAACAGCGTGGCGTGGTGGTGCTGGATCGCACCCCCTTCTATGGCGAATCAGGCGGCCAGGTCGGTGATACCGGCTATCTGAACGTGCCGGGTGGGCGATTCATGGTCACCGATACCCAGAAGCAGGCCGGTCATCATCTGCATCACGGTGTGATGCTGGAAGGCGAGCTCTCGGTGGGTGCCGAGGTGACTCCGCAGGTCGACGCCGGCCTGCGGGCTGCCACGGTGCGCAATCACTCGGCCACCCACCTGATGCACAAGGCGCTGCGCATGGTGCTGGGCGATCATGTCCAGCAGAAGGGCTCGCTGGTCACGCCCGAGCGGCTGCGCTTCGACTTCAGCCATTTCGAGGCCATGACGCCCGAGCAATTGGCCGAGGTGGAGACCATTGTTAATGAGCAGATCCTCGCCAATGCCCCGACGCGCATCGAGCAGATGAGCCTCGACCAGGCCAAGGCCAAGGGGGCCGCGGCGCTGTTCGAGGCCAAGTACGCCGATAACGTGAGAGTGCTGACCATCGGCCCCGAGGATTTCTCCATCGAGCTCTGTGGCGGCACCCATGTGGCGCGCAGCGGCGACATCGGCTGCTTCCATATCGTCAGCGAAACTGGGATCGCCAGCGGCGTGCGGCGTATCGAGGCGATCACCGGCGAGGGAGCCCTGACATATTTCTGCGAGCAGGAGGCGCGCCTGAATCGCATCGGCGAGCGACTCAAGGCCAAGCCGGAGCAGACCGAAGAGCGGGTGGATTCACTAGTCGAGCGCAATCGAGCCCTGGAAAAGGAGCTCGAGCGCTTGAAGGCCAAGCTTGCCAGTGCGGCCGGGAGCGACATGCTCAGCCAGGCCCATGACGTAAACGGCGTCAAGGTGCTGGCCACACGGCTTGAAGGCGTCTCCGGCAAGGAGCTGCGCGGCGTGCTGGACCAGCTCAAGAACAAGTTGGGCTCCGGCATCGTGGTGCTGGGCGTGGCCGACGCCGGCAAGGTCAGCCTGATCGCCGGGGTGACCAGCGATCTCACCAGTCGCGTCAAGGCGGGTGAGCTGGTCAATCATGTGGCCTCCCAGGTCGGCGGCAAGGGGGGCGGCCGACCCGACATGGCGCAGGCTGGTGGCAGCGATGCGGCGGCCCTGCCGGGCGCGCTGGCCAGCGTGACGGCCTGGGTCGAGGAGCGGCTTTAGACCTCGTGACAGGGCCGATGACCGTGATGCACGGGCCCTGAGGTATTCTTGAATATTTTTCACTCATCCGAGCGCCTGGCGCACTCGAACCACGAGGGAAATCGGCAGATGGCACTATACGTACAGAAATTCGGCGGCACCTCGGTGGGCTCCGTGGAGCGCATCAAGGCCGTGGCAGAGAAAGTCAAGGTTTTCCGTGACCAAGGCCACCAGATCGTGGTGGTGGTGTCCGCGATGAGCGGCGAAACCAACCGATTGATCGGCATGGCCAACGAGATTAACGACGACCCCACGCCGCGCGAGATGGACATGCTGGTCTCGACCGGCGAGCAAGTGACGATTTCCCTGCTGGCCATGGCGCTGCACAAGCTAGGCGTGCCGGCGACGTCCTATACCGGCTCTCAGGTCGGCATCCTCACGGACAGCGCTCATACCAAGGCGCGCATCCAGCGCATCGAGACCGATGACATGCGTCAGGATCTCGATGATGGTCAGGTGGCCGTGGTCGCCGGGTTCCAGGGGGTCGATGACGAAGGCAACATCACGACTCTCGGCCGTGGCGGTTCCGACACCACTGGCGTTGCGCTGGCGGCGGCGCTTGGGGCCGATGAGTGCCAGATCTATACCGACGTCGATGGCGTCTATACCACCGACCCGCGTGTCTGCTCCAAGGCGAGGCGGCTCGAGACCATCACCGTCGAGGAGATGCTCGAGTTGGCGAGCCTTGGCTCCAAGGTCCTGCAGATCCGCGCCGTCGAGTTCGCCGGCAAATACAATGTCCCGCTGCGCGTGCTATCCAGCTTCGAGGATGGCCCCGGCACCCTGATCGTTGCAGATTCCGACAAAGACGAGGATTCCATGGAAGAACCGCTGATTTCCGGTATCGCCTTCACCGCCAACGAGGCCAAGCTCACCCTGCTCAATACCCCTGACGTGCCGGGCGTGGCCTCACGCATTCTCGGGCCCATCGCCGATGCCAATATCGAAGTCGACATGATCGTGCAAAACGTGGCGCCGGCGGGGGATTACACCGACTTCACGTTTACCGTGGCCAAGGGCGATTACAAGCAGACCATCAAGATTCTCAAGGAGCAGGTGATCCCTGATCTCGGTGGCGGCGAGCTGCGCGGTGACGACAACATCGCCAAGGTTTCGCTCGTGGGGGTGGGAATGCGCTCTCACGCCGGTGTAGCGTCGAAGATGTTCCGTGTCCTGGCCGACGAGAATATCAATATCCGCATGGTGTCAACTTCCGAAATCAAGATTTCGGTGGTGATTGATGAAAAACATATGGAACTTGCGGTCAAGGCCTTGCATAAAGCGTTCGGATTGGACAAGAGTGACATCGAGAGCGAGTGATGCGACACGCACGCCGACCTTTTTCACGTTGGTAATTGATGGTTGATGAGTCGTCCATGGCACTTGATGAGTAGGACTTTCCTTAAACGGAGCTCACGAATGCCATGGAGCCGATGCCCATGGTCAGGTAGGATGTCATGCCGCACAATGAATCGGCGCCATCTCGTCGGATTATATCTCGCTGCTAATGCGTCCGAAAAAGTCTGAGAAGGAGATCAGCCATGCTTATCCTGACCCGCCGAGTCGGCGAAACCCTGATGATCGGAGACGATATCACCGTGACGGTGCTAGGCGTCAAAGGTAATCAGGTGCGCATTGGTGTCAATGCCCCCAAGGATGTTGCTGTCCATCGCGAAGAAATTTACCAGCGTATTCAGCGTGAAAAAGTCGGTGCAGAAACAGAGGAGGAGGGACGCTGAGCCGTCGGCGGCCCATCCCCCGAGCGCAGAGAAAAGTCATCAGCTTGCTGGACAATCGCGTTTCGAAACGGTAGGATACGTGCCGTGCCGATGAGGGAGAGGTGGCCGAGTGGCTGAAGGCGCTCCCCTGCTAAGGGAGTAAGGGGTTAATAGCCTCTTCGAGGGTTCGAATCCCTCCCTCTCCGCCACTTACCAAGTGGCCATGTCTTGCAGGAAGCGACGCAAGTGATGCCCCGACGCAGTGAAAAGATCGAGCGCCCGTAGCTCAGCTGGATAGAGTACCTGACTACGAATCAGGTGGTCGGAGGTTCGAATCCTCCCGGGCGCGCCAACTTCTCTTCGAATGTCGCCGATTTGTTCTTGCTTCATTTCGCCAATGATTCGTTCATTGCATCCAGCGCCCGTAGCTCAGCTGGATAGAGTACCTGACTACGAATCAGGTGGTCGGAGGTTCGAATCCTCCCGGGCGCGCC
>NZ_JAHCLU010000040.1 GCF_018448785.1 Halomonas jincaotanensis
CAACAAGGAAAGGTCATGCGGGTCGGGGGGACAATCTGCTTTGATGATTTATGGACTTATAGCGCCGGCGTCGACAGGCGAGCCTTTTCGATCCAGGCATGGGTACGCTCGACGACCCAGCGTTTCGGGAGTAACAAGAAGCCGTTGGCGTCTGGTTGGCGCATGAAAAGGTCTCCCTGGTCCGGTGTGCCCCAACAGCCCACATTGGCATTGGCGGGATGGCGCACGACCTCGACCGCAATGTCGTGCTGCTGGCGGATTGTCTGCGCACAACGTCCTGCATAACCTGCATCAACAAAAACCTTTGATATGCCAGCCTATTTTTCCATGCCATTGGCCATCACAGGATGGGCGCCGTCACGGTCTTGCACGCTGGCGGCCGTCACGCTTACGGCAAGTATCAGCCCCAGGGTATCGACCAGGACATGGCGCTTGCGGCCTTTGACCTTCTTCCCGGCATCGTAGCCACTCGTCCCACCTTGCGGTGAACTCCGCGTCGACTGGGCATCCAGAACCGCCGCGCTAGGCATGTGAGTACGCCCCTCACGCTCCCGCCATTGCGCGCGTAACCGGTCGTGCATCTGCTCGAACTTGCCCTGTTGGCTCCATCGGTGAAACGTCCGGTACACGTTCTGCCAGGCGGGAAAGTCCTTGGGCAGCATTCGCCACGAGCATCCACTGCGGACCACGTAGCAACACGCATCGACCAACAGGCGACGAGGATAGCGAGGCGGGGTGCCACGATCACCATCACTCTCGAAAATGTCGGCCACGAGGCGCCACTCCTCGTCGGTGAGCGAGCTGGGGTAGCGCTGTTCTGGCTGTTTGCCGACGGTGGGCCGGCCGATAGCCATAACGCTGTTGCAACTCGCCTTGAGGGGGAGGCAGCGTCGCCTGCTCACGTCGAATGCCCATCTCGTCCAAGCGCCTGCGTACGGTCATGTGGTGCACAGAAAGGCCCGTACGCGTGCAAAAGGCCTCGGTGATCTCGTCCAGCGTGGCAAGCGGCGTCTCCTCAACCAACTGGCGCAACAGGCGCTTTTCCGCGTCACCGATCTTCCTGGGTCGTCCGCCTTTCGACATGTATGCCTCCCCTGATTGGAAGGTCTCCATCGTGACAGTCACCTATTGTTTTTGTAAACACCCTCTTAACCACCCCTACACCTTCGTGGCGCACTAGACCGGGCTAGACGAGAAGACGGTACGGGTTATTTTCAACGCCCGCGCCGAGTTCCTGGGCCGCTGGCACCGACATCGAGACGCCCCGCATTCTGGGCATTGATGAGTTGTACCTGAACAAGCGCTACCGCTGCATCCTGACCAACATCGAGGAGAAGACCCAGCTCGACCTGCTGGCCAGCCGCCGTCAGGACGTGGTGGCCACCTAGCTGATGAAGATGAAGGACCGGTAGAAGGTCGAGATCGTCAGCATGGACATGTGGAACCCCTACCGGACAGCGGTCAAGGCGGTGCTGCCACAGGCCCGCATGGTCGATAAGTTTCATGTGGTGCGTAGAGCTGGGACAGCTCACTTCAAACCCTCACCATAGGCGCTCCGTGCCACCTCGAAAGATGGCAAAAAGGGGGCCGCAAGAATCTCTAATCCATGCCTTGGGACAGAGCCGCAAGGCCTGATGACGGAAATTCACATGGTCAGCGGGGCAGGGCTCGGAGGCGCGATACTTCATCCCCAACATGGAGCACCTTCACTTGTCTGGAACCAGTTGTAGGCCTTGCAAGCTTTACCATTTCGCCGCTACTGCGACGGGCACCAGATGAGGCCAAATCACCGCCATACGCGGCAAGCATGGTGGCCTGATGCTCAAGCGTGCGCCAGAGGATATCGTCCTCGGCGAGCTGGTTCGCGATACCGAACGCGACCTGGCGCTAGCCAGATGCTTCGCTGATCCCGCCGATCTATGCGCCGCTCACAAATCTTCGTAATCATCTAATTTAGTTGACTTTACTTTTCCGGGAGGCGCGGCGTGGATCTGAGCTGACCCCCAATACGCGTCGCATTAATTCTGCGATACGCTGGTGCGGCATCGGTACCAGGCTTCGATGAGTCGCAAGGAAAAACGGCTGGGGCACTCCGTCTAAAGTTATTTTAGCCTATATTGAAAGGGAGCTTGAGGCAGTTGACTGCCCAAAGTGTCCGTGTCGGAAAATCCCAGCGGGCTTATTGTGTCCTGTCAAGCAGCAGAGAAGGCAATTATTTTTAAATATCAGCTATTACTAACTTTGGTAAGCTTCACTGATTTAGTTCGTGAATGAGATATAAACTGGATAAACGTGACGACGCTTTCAAGTCAATAAACGAGACGGCAGCTAATCACTGACGGGCAGGGAAGTGGAGATTTTCTTATGACTCATCATTCGGAAGTCGTATTTGAGTTCATTGAGGAAGTGCTGAACAAGGGGAACATTGAAGAAACAGGAAAGTATTTTCACGATGACGTTGTCGAGCAGGCCCCTCTTCCCGGTCAAGGCCCGGGTCTTGGGGGGCTAAAGGAGGTATTAAGAGGACTTATAACGGCTTTCCATGGCATGCATTGGTCGGTAGAAGAGCAAGTTGAAGAAGGCGATAAAGTGGTGACCCGATTTGTATGGAGTGGAAAACATCAGTCTGAGTTTTTCGGAATTCCTGCAACCGGCCGTCATGTGGCAGTATGGGGAATAGTAATCGACCATTTTGTGGGGGCTAAAATAAAAGAAACAAGAATCATCATGGATGGTCTTGGTTTAATGGTTCAATTGGGAGTGTTCCCCCCTCAAGTGAGTGATTAAAAAAGGCTCTTCGTCGTTGGGTGTGGAATTTGCCCCCTGAGCTGGGCCAGGATATGACCTCCACGTGAACAGGAGGTATGGCATGGACGGCACCCAGATTCTGACCCTCGGCCTGGGCTTGGAAGCACCCTGGATCCTCAAGGATCAGCACCTGGATACCGCCGTGTCGCCTCACCGTCCGGACCTCTATGTCG
Source organism: Halomonas jincaotanensis (assembly GCF_018448785.1). Lineage (GTDB taxonomy): Bacteria > Pseudomonadota > Gammaproteobacteria > Pseudomonadales > Halomonadaceae > Halomonas > Halomonas jincaotanensis. The sequence goes on from NZ_JAHCLU010000040.1 coordinate 2,982, forward strand.
AGGCCGAGCGTGGCAGCCTCTATCCCTGTCCAGAATGCGGTGAGGGTGGGCATGAACGGTCTGTTCCAGGCGGCCCGATCACGCGCACGCGGCTACCGTAACGAGGCCAATTTCATCGCGATGATCTACCTGATCGGAAGCCCGGTGGGACGGTTGCTGGATCAGGCCAAATCCACATGAAATGTCGAAGAACCTTTTTTAAAATGCGAATGAGTAAAAATCACACGATGAGCTGGTTGCTGTGCTAAATATCGCTCCAGAGACTTATCTTGTGTGGTCGAGCACGGTACCTGCGCTGCCCCCCCCCCCCCCCGGCTCTACAGCGTGGTCCAAAGTGCTACGATTGCTCTAAAAATTCAGGATCACAACCCTCTTCGTACAATGACCAAAAGGGTTGGTGCTTTCGAAAGTAGTACAGTATGTAACCACTGGCGGATTCGCATGACCTGGCATATGCTAAGCGAATACATGGGAATTCTTCCCTTATGGAGGGGTTGTGCCATGTTGCAGTCCATTCTTTTGGCCGTCGATAGATCCCCCTTTTCCCGAGTGGCGGCTGCCTATGCTAACTACCTTGCGGTCGAACTTGGCGCCGTCCTGCACGCCGTGCATGTCGACGACACCCGACTGACCGAAGTTGGCTATTACCGAGCGGAAGGCTTGGGTGCGACTCTGGCGGCTGCGGCGTCGCTAAGTACGCAAGAGTCACGTCAGGGAAAACGTCGCAATGATGACCTGCTGAGACCGGTAAGAGTTCGGGCGATGGCGGATGGTGTCAGCTGTCATGTTCGAGTGCTCAGTGGCGTCCCTGCACGCGAGGTGCTATCGGTAGCCGAGAACAGCGACATTATCGTGCTGGGGCGTCATGGCGAAACCTGGACCCCTGGTTCGAAGCGGTTGGGTGAGGTGGTCAATGCGGTATTGCGCCGTGCGACACAGCCGGTACTGCTTGCGGGCGCCGAGTTCGAGAGCTTTCGGCGCGTGTTACTGGCATTCGATGGTGGCAAGGCGGCGCGCGGGGTGATGCTTTACGCCATGGAGCTGGCCCAGCGGCTAACATTGCCGGTAATGGCCGTCAGCGTAAATGCCAATGAAAGCAAGGCGCGACATCAGCTTGATGTTGTTGAGCACTATGCTGAGGCCCATGGTCTACAAGTGACAACCCGTACCAGATCGGGGCACCCCGTTGACACCTTGTTGGGGATGGCCCAAGCGGATGACCTGCTCACTCTCGGTGCCTTTGGCGAAGGACGGCTCCACGCATGGCTAGCGGGGTCGACGACCGCCAACATTCTGCACTCGGCCTCCCAGGCAGTCTTGCTGCATCGTTGAGTCAGTGATCTCCGTTAAGCCCGGCTTTATTTGTCATGGTGCCGAATTGATCGAACGGGAACGCCGCCTTCAGTCCAGGGCCGTCAACCGAAACAGGCCCTTCAGCAAGGTGGGCCACCATTTGTCGACGCCATCACCGAGGTGCACAGTCATCGCGGCCGAGACTTTGAGCACCGGCTCGCCCATTCGTACTAAGCTCCAGCCTTGCCGGGTTTGGTGCGCTGGTAGGCAGCGCAGGTCAAGCAGCCCCTGGTAGGCGTATAGGCTCAACAACAGGCTTACTTCGTTGTGCGCCATCACGTCCTCGCGATCCGTCGCGGAGAGGTGCACGTCGAGGGCCGGTTTCACTTCGCCCGTGTGAGCCTCGGCGCTGCCTCGCTTGCGGTACAGCGCCAGGACCTTCTCCGGCGGCCAGTCGAACTTGCCGAGGTTAGTGACCAGGAAGAAGGCATGCAGCAGCAGATCATCGGGACGTTCCTGCACCACCAGCACCACGCGTCGCGGCGTTGGCCAGGCGCCCGCCTGGTACGTCAGGTCGTGGCACCACTCCCGGTGTTGCTCGGGGCGTCCCATAGGACTGTTCAGCGATTCCCTATTAGTGGATCATGGCGAGGAGGGAACGTTGGTGTCTACTCGGCATGTGTGCGTTGCGAACCAGGGGGCAGGCCACGCGCCACCTGATGTTGCTGCCAAGTGGTCCTGGCGGGGCCGCCGAGTAACGCCCGAAAATCCGTTGCCGATAACGGCGCGCTGAACAAGAAACCCTGGGCACCATCGCAACCCTGCAATGTGAGGCGATCGAGTTGTGCTTGGGTCTCGACGCCCTTGGCGATAACGCACATGTCCAGAGTCTGGCCTAGGTTGATGATGGCTTTAAGGAAACGGGCATCGTCCGGGTTGTCGAGCATGTCATGAACGAAGCAGGGAGCGATATTGAGGCTGCTGATCGGAAAGCGTTTCAAGTGCATCAGACTGGCGCTCCCGACACCGAAGTCGTCGATGGCAATACGTATCCCTAAGTCGCTCAACTCAAACAGCGTCGATGCCGAGGCGTCGGTGAGATGCATGAGGTCGGTTTCGGTCACTTCCAGTTCGAGAAACCGCGCGTCGAGTCCCGTCTCGGCCAGGATATCGGCAATGCGGGCCGGCAGTGTCTTGTCGCTCAGTTCGATGGCCGACATGTTCACCGCCATGGGCACGATGTCGACGCCTTGCTTGCGCCATGCCTGTAACTGGCGGCAGGTTTCACGCAGGACCCAGTGACCAATCGGGACGATCAGCCCGCAGGCCTCCGCGACGGGAAGAAACGACGGGGGCGGCATGAGGCCCAGTGTTGGGTCGCGCCAGCGAATCAGCGCTTCGACGCTACATATGTCGCCGGTGGCGATGTCTATCCTGGGCTGATAGTCGAAGAAGATGGCGTCTTCCTCGAGCGCCCGATGCAGTTGGGCCTCGATATGGCTACGCTGCATCATCAGGGCGTTCATGTCGGCCCGGAAGAACTGGTAGTGGTTGCGACCACTTTTCTTCGCGTGGTACATAGCTGTGTCGGCATTATGCAGCAAGGTAGGGTCATCGGTGCCGTCATCAGGATAGAGGCTGATCCCGATGCTCGTGGTGATGCGCAGTTCGTGATTGCTGATTCGATAAGGCTCGGCTAATGCGGCAAGGATTTTTTCCGCGATCCTGGCGGCGTCCTGCGGTTTGTTGATTTCACTCAGCAGCACCACGAACTCATCGCCGCCCTGGCGGCATACCGTGTCCGTATCGCGAATGCAATCGCTGAGTCGGCCAGCGACCGACTGTAGCAAATGGTCGCCCAGGGCATGGCCAAGCGAGTCGTTGATGGGCTTGAAGGCATCGAGGTCCAGGTACATCAGGGCAACCTGATGCTGGTGGCGGTGGGCCAGGCCGATGGCGCGGGTGAGACGCTCCGAGAGCAGAACGCGGTTGGGCAGCCCGGTGAGGGCGTCATGTTGTGCCTGATAGGCCAGTTTCGCCGATTGAGTGGGCGACTGGCAGGCATCATGAAACACGATCACTGCACCGATGACACGCCCGTTACGATCATGAATGGGCGCCGCCGAGTCTTCAATTTCCAGTTGGCTGCCATCATGGCGTATCAACACACAATCCATGGCGAGGCCGACGGTACGGTTTTCCTGCATGGCGCGTTGAGCTGGATTGGGTGTCGCCTGGAGCGTCTTGCTATCGATAAGGTGAAGCACGTCGGCCAGCGGCTTGCCGATCGCCTCAGCACCTGACCAGCCAGTCAGCGTTTCGGCCACACGATTCAGGTAGGTGACCTGGCTGTCCAGGTCGGTGGTCACCACGGCGTCGCCAATGGAGTTGAGTGTTTCCTGAGCCCATTCCGTGGCGGCATGCAAGGCGGCTTCGGCATCACGCAACCGCGACTCAGCATCTTTCGGCAGTAAATACTGTAGAACATCACTTGTTCTTACTTCCTTGTTTGAGGTAATAAAGGGCATTGCTAGGGTTTTTAATATCGTTTCCAATGCCATGGGCCCGCTCCTTGTTCCTCTGCTTGTTAAGCACCGGTAATGCGTCGTCCTTCATATGCATAGATGGTACTTTATTTTTAGATTGTGCTAATGTGTAGCTTGCCGCGCGCTTGCGTACGTTACCGAAAAAGTAGCTTAGTCCGAGTTTTGTTGCTTTGCAATAAGAGTAAATTACCAAATAAGCATGATGTGAATGCTTGCAACCACCAGGTAAAGTTAGAAAGTAATAAGAAAAAGTATGCAATTGATTACTATCGCCATTCTCATCTACAGTTGCAGTTATTGTGGCGCGCCGAGGTCGCCCCAAGAAAGTGAAGCTTAACTACCTGCCGGTACTGCGTGAGATTGTCACCGACAAGCCGCTGGCGACACTCACTGACATATTAGTGATGTGTTTTCGCCAGGCCCCGTATATCACTGTATACCGGTAACTTGAGTAAGGCGCTTCAATAGGCCTAAAGTGGACGCCTTCTTGCAAGTGCAAAAGCTGGGATACAGCATAAACCTCTGTACGAAATTAGATCTCCACTTTAATGCAACGGTAGCAATTGTCCATGTCGCCGCATAATAATTAACTGATCAACAATTCCTTAATAAGCCCGAGTCGGTTGAGGTGTGCATGCCGTAAGCTACACAATCTGGATTCCTAAATTAATTATGATCTCCCGTCCTTGATTGGCATAACTTCAGCGTAACAAAAATGTAGTACTTGTGCATATAAGATGCATCAAGTGCGCTCGGCAGGGTTGATATATATTGCAATGCAGCATGTGCTTTGCTATATTGCGTTTCAACGAGCGCCAAGACGCCTTTAAACACCACGCCGACGGAGAATTATACATGAGCAACGCTGATACCAATCAAGCTACCCAACAGTTTCAATCCATGTTCATTAACCCGGCTCGCAGCTATGCCGAGATGACCCTGGACTACAGCGAAAAGCTGCTGGCCACGCAGCAGGAAGCTTTCAAGGCCTATTCCGACATCGCGGTGGGTCAGGCCCGTGCCATGCTCGAGATCAAAGGTACTGAGGATCTGAAAGCTTTTACCGAAAGCCAGCAGCAAGCCGTCAAGGATCTGAGCGAGCGCGTCAAGGAAGATGGCCAGAAGGTGGTTGCCATCAACCAGGAATTCTTCCAGCAAGGTCAGAGCCTGGCCAAGGAAAAGGCCGAGGAAGGGCAGGAGCTAACTGAACAAAACGTACAGAAAGCTCAGGCAGAAATTTCCAAGGCAGCGGATGAAGCCTCTACGTCGGCTGACAGCAAGGCCAACGAAGCTCAGGCTACTGACACCAAGTCTACTAAGACCAAGTAAGTCGTTACCGCCCCTGGCAACTGGTGCGAAGACACGAGCCGTTCCCAATGGGAACGGCTCGTTTTTGTCGTTCGCCTGTCATGGCGCGCAGCACCTCTGGGGGCTTATAGTGTCGGCTACGCCAACCTTTCAATAGCGTTGCGTTTGGAACTTGAGGCTTCCCTCTACAGCCAGTCACCCCTTAGTGGTAGCTGTAATTTCTCATGACGGCTGTAGTATGGAACTCAAGAGTTTTCTTCGTAAAATCTTGCTAAATGTGTGGCAATGATGTCATCGAGCATGCCTTCTTCATCCAGCTGACGAAGCCCCTCGTTCAAAATATGCATAAGGACCGTTGCCCTAGGGTGTGCACGATGCACCACGGCGTGTAGCCCTTGTAAGGCGATGGGATTAGGAAGTGCCGATACATCAGATGCAATTCCTAATTCCGATAACGCCGCGCGGCCTGTGAACTCGTTGAGGGCCACCAGGTCGACTTGGCCTTCGGAGAGCATTTGAAAGCACTCCTTGACGCTTTCGGGTTGAACTAAAGTAATCAGCTGGTTCCTAAGCCAATTTCTTCCTTTATGATCTAGGTCAAAGGTGTAGTACCCGCTGGGTCGGCATACCCTTTTCCCGTGAACGACAGTATTAGAAGAAAAACTAAAGTTATCATTATTAAGCTTGAAAAAAACAATTAGCATTTCAAAGATCGGATCTGAAAACAGGAACTCGCAGCGGACCGAGGATGCATTGGTACAATCCGTGGGTTTCAGCCATGGAAAACCAATATCATACTGCCTTTCCTTGAGGAGAGGGTCGAGGTGTGCGTTCCAATCATTGATCCATACAATTCTATAACTAGGAAATTGATCTGTGGTCTGCAAGGCTGCATTGATTGAGTGAGTTATAATGCCACCATTTGGCAGGGAGCGATCAGTAAAAGGACGATAATCTGACGCTGTCAGAAAACTGACTTCTACATTCCCGCTTGAATTTGAGGCTTGTAGGTTAACATCTTCTTCCGCGAGATTTAAACAGGGTATGCTGATCGCCGTTCCTGACTGAATCAAGGATGGATTGTCACCCAAGGCAGAACGGTTACTGTAGAATATTAATGACCATCTTTGAGAGGTTCCATACGCTCGGGATGAGATTCTTCCTAAGGTATCCCCTTCACGGATCGTGTACGTGCTTCCACATTCGATAGACTGCGCATGAGATGTTGATGTAATGGCCAAGGCAAGTAGCATAGCCAACGTGACTAGATAAACTTTTAGGGCTTGATAAATCTGCATTTTCTTCTCCTTATTATTTATTTAGGTGGCTACCTCATATCTGGTTGCATGTTGATATCGAGCACTTCTCTGGTTTGGCGCGTTTCTTTGACCTCCTATGTAACCATAGTAGGGGTTGTATGATGCTTCAAGAGAGGAGTGGCTTGTTTTTCGAGTCACTAAAACCTCCTCAGATGCTCTCTAGTCTAGTTATTGTCATCTGGTAAATGTGAAAGTTTAGTGTTATACACTCGCTGAGACTGTCTGTCTTCATAATAAATTCGACTGACTTCTGGCATAAAAAGAAACTATATGACAGATGTCTGTCATCCATCTCCCTCAATGGTTACCGCTATCACACATACGGTATGAAGCGTGATGCTTCTCGACTCCAGTGTCATGCTCACTTTCAACTCTCGCTGATGGTCCTTATGGTTGATAAGCTCAGCCATAACTGCTCGGTGACATCGTGGGTTTAGGGCTACTGAGGCAAGGTAAAAGTTGGTTGCTAGAATAAACAACGCATTAGTAAAATATTTTAAAATTAATATACTAAATACTGTATTTACAGTAATTAATGTCAGCACCTCTTTTGGGACACAGTATGAATTTGGTTCAGAGGGTGTTTACAAAAACAAAAGGTGCTTGAGACGATAGGTCTTATGTTGAAGACAGGGATCCATGTCGAAAGGCGGTCGACCCAGGAAGACCAGTGACGCGGAGAAGCGCCTACTACACTAGCTGGTTGATGAGACGCCGCCTAGCCACGATGGGCGAGATCACCGAGACCTTTTGCAGGCGTATGGGCCTGCCTGTAGACCACATGACGGTACGCAGGCGCTTGGACGAGATGGCCATCCGCCGTCAGCAGGCGACCCTGCCACCCCCTCAATGCAAGACGGAACAGTATCGGGATCTTGACATGGCAGCAGTGAGAAGCGAGTACGATCCGACCATTGGGCGAGTGTACTCGTCAAGGAAGTGACATTTTGGTCAGCCCACGTCGATCGCGGTGCGGTGAATTGCCGATTCACCGCTATCGTCTTGCCACTCGATGACCAACTCTCCCCCTTGGGTGGGCGTTAGATGAAAACGCAGATAAGGGTTCGCGGAGATGGACCGATGGAGTTCCGCCTCAAAGGCCGTCTCACCGGCCAGGGTGACCCGAAAATGCTCGATGATGTGTCGTGGCAGCGTATTGCCATTGGGTCCCTCTCGTAGCCCGGTTTCCATGGGATGATTGATTAGTGTCCTTATTTCACCGGCTTCGCCGGGTGCCAGGTGGGAGGGCGCACTGACGCGAGGGTAGGACAGGGCGGCTGGCTGGTCGTCGTTACCTCGCATCAAACATCCGCTGACTGTGATGCGGACTTCCCGTGAAGTGGCGAAGGTCTCCCCCCGATGGCTCCTGGCCACGGCAATGACCTCTTGAGTCTCGTTCAGCCTCACGCGAGTGGAGATCTCGGGTAGTCCACCCATGGGCGTGAGGTGAAAGACGGCAATTTCCGGATTGGGGTTACCGGTAGCGAAGAGATGGATGTCCGTGAGGTAGTCGTCTTCCCCCAGGGTGCCGTCAAAGCTCAGGCCCAGGGGGACAGCCGAACCGTCTTCGGAAACATGGGGCAGATCCAGATGGAGACCTGCCGTGTTTGGTTGGGTATCGCCGACTATATTGCTGGCGGCTTCCAAGCGGAGCCACGGGCCGTCTGCCAGGGCCAATGGCGATATCACAAGGAGACCGATACTGATAATCAATCGGCGTCGGGTGATGGCAGGAAGGGGCGTGGGCATCGGGTCCTCTCGGTCAGGGGTTCGATGGCGGAATGAAGTTGCCATGTTATAGGACCTTGGACAAAGCCAAGGGGCCTTTCAATCCCAGGCGAGCGCCGCCGAGGATGCCTGCCAGGGCCGCTAGGGTCGTCAGTGACAGGGTGGAGAAACCCGAAAGGCCCTGGCCGATGGAGCAGCCCAGTGCCATGACGCCACCGACGCCCATCAAGATACCTCCCAGGATGCTGCGACCCATTTGCCCCGGGCCGGTAAAGCCTTGCCAGGCAAAATCTCGCCGAACGAGGGCCATGATCAGAGCACCGACCAATACGCCGGCGACCACGGTGACCCCGAAGCCCAGACGGGTTCCCGTCGAGAGCATCAGATACTGGAGAGAGGCACCCACGGGGGCAACGAAGGTCAGGCTCGCCAGGCGAACCGGCTCGAAATCATCGAATCCGAGGACGCCGGTGGCATACCAGCCTGCCGGTACCAGGGCGCCAATAATGAGTCCACCCAGCCAGTCACGAGGTGAGGCACGGAAGTGCCTGCTGACCAATGCCCAGACCAGCAGGCCAGCGCCCAGGAGGAGGGTGGGCAGCCAGGCCGGAACACCCAGCAGCCCAGGCAGGCTTGGCGAAGGCAGGGACAGCGATGTGGCGCCCTCCAACCAGACCCTCAGAGGAGCCAGGATGCCGGAGAGGGTCATGTAGGCCGCCAGACCCAGACACATCAGTACCACGAAGCTCCTCAGGTTCCCGCTGCCCAGCAGGACCAGTGAGCGTGACCCGCAGCCATTGGCGGCTGCCATGCCGTAACCGAAGAGCAGACCGCCCAGGGGAACCGCCACCCAGGAAGGGGACGCTACCAGGTAAAGTGCTTCATCAAGGGAGAGGGCACCAATAGTGGCGAGGAGTTGGCTGCCGATGACCGCCACGGCCATGGCCAGAGCAAAGGCGCGCAGCTTGCGACCATCCTGGCTTAGCCAGGCGTGGCTAAGGCCACGCAAGAGACAGAATCCCGTGGCCTGGCCAGTGGCGCCGAAGACGAGCCCGATCAAGAGTCCCGACAAGGCGACCAGTTCGGTGTGACTCATGGTGCGCTCCCTGCTTTAACGATCGACGGGCCACCCGGAGGCGGCCCGTCATGGACTCCTGGACGTTCGGGGAGTCAGGCCTCGGTGCCCCAGGTGTCCTGGCAAATGGCATTGTACCAGCCGACGGCATACTCGGCCTCGAGGGCCCGAGTCGCCTCCGGGGCATCCGTCGGGCTCAGGCCACCGGCTCCCTCCACCGAGGCGATGACGCCATCCTGGACCCGGTAGACGCCGGCGACCGAGATGCCATATTCCGGACCGATCAGGCTATAGCAGGTGTTGGCCCAGTAGGGATCCGGCGCAGTGCTACCCTCCAGGGTGGCCGCGATGGCGGCAGCCACCACCTTGGCCTGGGCGTTAGCGCAGAAGCCCGATTTAGGCATCGGTGTGGCCACTGTGGCATCACCGACCACATGGATATCGTTGACCCGTTGAGACTCGAAGGTTTCCGCCTTGACGGGCACCCATCCCGAGTCGTCGGTGACGCCGGCGCGGTCGGCTATCCAACCCGCCTTCTGGGGCGGGATGACGTTGAGCACGTCGGCCTGGTGGCGAGTCCCGAACTCGGTCTCGACCTCGAGGTTGTTGGCATCGACGCGGGTGACGCGCCCATCGTTGGAGAGTCCGACCCACTCGATGCGATCGCCATAGAGTTGTTCCCATCCGGCGGTAAAGAGTCCCTGCTTGGAGAAGTTGTCCTTGGCGTCGAGAATCAGGACCTTGGCGTTGGGCTTATGTTGGGTGAAATAGTGCGCCACCATGCTTGCGCGTTCATAGGGCCCGGGCGGGCACCGGAAGGGATTTTCCGGGGCGACCATGACGAAGGTGCCGCCATCGTCCATGCCTTCCAGCTGTCGCTTGAGGAGTTCGGTCTGAGGTCCGGCCTTCCAGGAATGCGGGGCCTTTTCGGCGGCGGCCTCGTCATATCCCTCGAGGGCATCCCAGCGGATGTCGATCCCCGGGGAGAGCACCAGACGATCATAGTCCAGGGTATCGCTATTGGAGAGACTGACACGATGGCCATCCGGGTCGACGTCCTCGGCCATGGCGTGGATCACCTTGACGCCATAGCGGCCACGCAGTTCGTCGTAGCCATGGGCGATGGCGTTAAGCTCACGCAGACCCCCGAGGAAGAGGTTGCTGAACGGGCAGGTGTAGAAGACCTCGGCGGGTTCCACCATGGTGACATCAATGGCGGGGTTGGCACGCTTGAGGTACTTGGCGGCCGTGGCTCCCCCGAAACCGCCGCCGATCACCACGACTCGGCCGGCACTCTGGTTGCCGATGGCAAAGGGGGCGACACCGCCCAACAGCGGGAGGGTGGAGGCTGCCCCCATGCCCTGGATCAGTTGGCGGCGGGTCAGGCCACTGCGTCCGTTATCTTGGCTCATGGGATTCCCCTTCACTGCTTGTCGATGCTGGCGAAATGTGTAGCGAGGGCGGCGAGTTCCTCGTCGCTGTAACCCTTCGCGATACGGTCCATGATCGTGGTGTCCGCGATCTCGTCGCGCTTGAAGGACAGCAGTCGGGATTCAAGGGCCGAGGCGGGGCGTCCTGCAATGGCCGGGACTGCACCCGCCAGGCGCCCGTCCGTTCCATGACAGCTTGCGCAGTTGCCGGCCAAGACGGCTAGTTGTTGGCTGGAATAGGGCTCATCGGTGGATGTGTCTTCTGCCAGGCTGGCTTGGACCAGTCCGATGGATAGCAACAGTGTCGACAGCCAGGCTGTCGGGGTCGGTGGTTGTATTGCCCTAGTCATTGTCAGAGTCCCCTAGGGGTGGCCGGCGAAGGCATACGCTTGAGTTTGTCAGGTGTTATGGAATCTGTTGTGCATTTATGACCATAGGGTCTTCAGCCCGGCTCTGCCAGGAATACTTTCGTGGTGATATCATGCACGATAGTATTCTTTGCAATTTGTCGAGAACTTTGATGACGGCATCAGCCTACGGCAATTGCACGTAGAGAAGGCCTCTCATTCCAAGCCAAGCAGAAGTGCGCGGTATTCATCTGAGCTGGCTGCAATGATTCGCTTGGTCTTGAAGCTTCCCTTGTGTTTTATCGGATCCAGGCGAATCAGGTCGAGCGTCCTTTAGACCCGACGACCTAGTGAAACGAAGGATGTGGACCGCGCTACTGCGGGCCGCGAAGCGCCACCACGGCCAAGTTGCTGATAGGGGGTTGGTCACCCTAATCGCCAGGGATGCCGGCGTCAGCAAAGCGGCGGTGTCTGACTGGAAGAAGTTGGGCAACTACCCCGAGGCCAGCACGCTGCGCCGGCTGGCGGATCTCTATCGGGTGTCAGCGGAGGAGCTGTCTGGCTTTATAAAGCAGATACCGGAGTGCTTGTAGTTTGGGCCACCTGACGAGCTGATGCAGGGATCAACGGACATCACCGAACATGTGCTCGAGGTGCTGCGCCCCAGTGCTGACCTGAAGGAGGCTTTGGCCGTGTCGAGGAGGGCTAATGAGCTACTTCTAAATTGATTTTCCAGAGGTGAAGGGCCATCTGTTCGAGGAGCTGACCTCAGGCGATGGTAGTCAGTTCGAAGACTGAGCAGCGTTATTCCCACCAAAACGGGCGCGATGAATCGGCAGTACGGGTAGGGAGAACACACTGCCCAAAAACACCGAGGCCGCCAGGAGCCCATTACGATTCGCACTACAACGTTGATTCTTCATGCCCAGCTGAGACCCACCAGGGTCATAGTGCTCTAGCGTATGGCAGAGCTAAGAGCTAAGAGCTAAGAGCTAAGAGCTAAGAGCTAAGAGCCAAAGCGGGGGAGCTAGGCATGATCACTCACAAGCCAATGACCAGTGGGAGCGCCATACTTTGAACAACGACGCGAACGACGCAGGAGAACATGAACATGTGAAGTAATTCGCCATGCTTCAAAGTCTTTTCTCATTGTGTTCCGAAGGGCAGTACACCAGACCTAGGTCTCAGCTATATTAAGTTCGGCTTATGTTATCGGCAGAGGGCTGGAGGCGAGGGAAGGGCGGAGGGGGCAGCGGTACTGGACCCGCCAGGTAGCGAAGCGCTGCGTCATGACCTATTTCGAGATGGAGTACAACAACTGCCGCCGTCACTCGGCCCTTGGCTACGGAGCGCCAAGGGAGATCGAGGAGATTGCGGAAGCAGCTTAATAATCGTGACCACTACGACTTATCCAGAACATGTATTAATGGTCGGGCCACGCTAAGTGCTTAAGTGCCTCCTAACTGAATTGCTCAGCGGTATCCTAATGTGCTGTGGTTTTTTTACCAACTGCCTCATGCAGGAACGGTGCGAATTTATATTGAACTGGCATGAATGTGCCTTGCGCTGAATTCAGTCAAAATAGATAATATTCCTCACTCGTGAATTTTGAAACGAACCTTTATTTATAATTTTGGTCATACATGTTCAGGTAAGTAGAGCTGATGGGAGATGAACATGCTTGCAGGGAAACAGCGTGTACACCACCCAAGGCGCTTAGCTGCCAAGTAGGCGTGGGACACATGATGTGAGAGTCACTTAATGGCTAGTGCTTTTTACTGATTCAAAGGTCAGATCACACTGTGTTACTTGTGGCGCGTCCTGTTAAGTCAATGGACGTAAACAGTGAGAACAGTGAGAACAGTGAGAGCGGTGAGAACAATGATACTACCCTTGCTGCACAAGCTTAGTAATTTCATCACTTTCTCTGATGAAGAACGAGCGGCATTGAGCAATGCTGCTCAAGGCAGCATTAGCTTTGAGAAAGGCGAAGACATCATTAGCGAAGGAGAAAAGCCTGATTACGTTCACCTTATTGAGCAGGGTTGGGCGTGTCGTTACAAGCTTCTTGAGCA
>NZ_JAHCLU010000041.1 GCF_018448785.1 Halomonas jincaotanensis
TAATTCACGGAAAGCTCAGCGTAGGCACGAGCCGGTGCGAAGAACATGGATTCGAGTTGATCGGTGATCTGCTTGGTATCAAATGCGTTGGTCATGGTGAGAACCTCCAAGGTTCTGAACGAACGGGAGATCCCCGCTCTGATGACGTGCACAATAGCAAAGGAATTGGTGCAGTGCAACATCGCAGGAGGCAGAGGCGAGAGGGAAGCGCTGCGCCTAGCGGTGGGACGGTGAGACGACGTTAGGACCGCGGCATTTCGAATGGGTGGGGTACGGAGACACGTCACTGACGATGCCACCGTGAGGGAGTCTCCAATGAAGCATCCGAAACGACTTCAAGGCGCCTTCACCTGGCGATCACCACGGAGGGGGCCCATGTGCCTGCGGAGTCGCTTCGACTACCGCTAGAGATGCCTGATACCGAACTGACGCCCCGCTACAACGTGACGCCGGGCACCTAGGCGGTTCGCCGCGCCGATGATGATGGATGAGCTGTGGTGGGGCTATCGGCCGCACTGGGCCGGTGAGAAGGCGCCGTAGCCGATCAACGCCACTTTCCGGCGTGACCTTCCGGGATGGGCAATGTTCTCCGGCTTTCTATCGGCAATCTCTTACATACTTTCATACCCTGCTTCATCGTTGCGACGCTGGAAAGTCGGTAAGATGAAGTCATGGAGGGCTCATCAGGGAAGACCGAGAATGGACCGCTCAATGCACACAGGGATGCACGGACAGGATGTCCGTGAAGAGCAAACACGGAAGAAAAGGTAAAAGCCCAACCTGTGAAGGTTGGGCTTCCTCATAGCTAACGGTCGCTCCTGCTCCTACCGAGTTTTGACGTTGACTAGCTCACTCCACCGCGTGGTCCAACGCGGCGTGCGGTTCGCACAGCGTCTTAGGTGTCAGGCGGCGCCGGGCAGGATGCGACGTAAACAGAAACCTGGCGCGGTTTCCCTCTCGCACCTCCACGTTGTAAGCGATTCCCCATCTTTCCTGTCAGAATTGTTTGATCTTCCTGAGCGCGCTCGCCACCAGGGCGCCATGTATCAGGCGAAGACTTGGGGCAGACGCTGAAACGCCACCTTTGGCTGTAAACTCATCAATCGCCGGGGGCTGCACTATCAAGCACCGATTCCAGCCATGAAAGAGTGGGAGGCCAAGAGGCCAGAATTATTCAAACAATGCGAGTTATGGATCAGCCGGGGCCCTTCAGTTAGGAGGACGTTTTGCACTCTGGCACCAGGCAAGATATTCCTCGACGGGAAGGGCCGGCGAATAATAGAACCCTTGAGCCTGGTCACAGCCTAGTTCGCGCAGGACCTTCTCCTGTTGGAGCGTCTCCACCCCTTCCGCGGTTACGATCAGGTCCAGGGTGTGACCGATATCGATCATACAGGCCATCAGCTTACGCGCTCGCTTATCGCTTTCTAGGTTGGCGACAAAGGCACGATCGATCTTGAGGCCCGTGATGGGCAGGTGCTGCAAGTACTCGAACGAGGCAAAGCCAGTTCCGAAATCATCAATACTCACCCCGACACCCAGATCACGGATGCGCTGAATGGCATCGCGTGCGGCCTCGATATCACCGATAAAGGCACTTTCGGTGATTTCCACTTCCAGTCGTTCAGGACTCACGTTGGTCTTGTTGACGAGATCGAAGAGCAGATCATGCAGTTTTTCGTCGTAAAGATTATGGACCGATATATTGATACTGACCGCGCACTCACTGCCAGGGTTTCGGGAAAAATCACCGGCGGTTTGGATGACGAAATAGGTCAGCGGACCCATTAGCGAGGTAGTCTCCACCTTGGGCATGAACTGGCCAGGCGGAATCAGCCTGCCATTGTCACCACGCCAGCGGATCAGTCCTTCGCACCCACAGACCTGGCCATCGGACAGGCGGATCTTGGGTTGGTAAAACAGCTCAAACTCCCTCGCGGCCAAGCCGTCTCGGACTCGGGCGATCAGCTTGAAAGACGCTAGGGATCGTTGGTCGAAGAGGGGGGTGAAGTGCGTATATTCCCCACGCTGCCGAACGGACGTCAAGAGCGCGATGCGCGCTTCTCGAAGCACTTCTGTCGTCGTCTTTTGGCCTTCGGCGATGGCGCTGCCCATTGCCAATTGAACACGAACCGGCACCTCTTGAATCAAGTGACTCTCTTCGCCGACCTCTATCAGCCGCTGACTGATAATGTCCAGATCACTCGGCTCGATATCGGGCACCACCAGTGCCAATTCGTCGGGGCTAATGCGGTAGGCCTGGCTACCCCGGCGAAGCGCCTGACTGAGCCGTTGGCTCATCGTCACGACAAGCTCGTCGGCCGCCGCTAGGCCCAAGGCCTCGATAACGTCCGCCATGTCGGTAATCTTCACCTTTATCACGCCGGTCTTTCCCGCCATCATCTCCGGTTGAGACAAACACTCTACGAGATCCTCATTGAGTGCAACCTGGTTGGAGAGACCAGAATGATGATCCGTGCGGGTCACCTCTCTATGGGCGGCAAAAGCATTGCGTCGCGCCTGGAAGAGCCAGCCGGCAACGCCGCCCAGGAGCAAATACAGCATGATACGAAGAAGATAGTTAAAGGTGCTTTGGTCGCTGCCAAGACTCGTATCCAGCGGCATGAACGCCATTAAAATGCCTGCAGCTAGAGCCGCGGCTAATCCCCCGGGCAATGCGTACCAGGAGGCGGCAATCAGCACTGGGATCAGCATTATGTAGGGATAGGAGGAAGCCGTACCTCCCGTGACATAAACGACACCGGCCCCCATGCCTAATAGAAGCGCTAGTACGCCACATTTCAAGGTATGGCGATTCGCCAAATGATTCGCCCGCATCAAAGATGGAGATCTGATTAAACCCATGGCCGTAGATTTCATAGAAATTCTCGACTAGTGAGGTGGGTTAGAAAAATAATCCCGTGTCGCCATCTGAAAGGCTGAGTTTAGCGTAGTCTACTATCGGCATGGATGGCCATAGCCCAGGATGTTGCGCGCGCCAGAGCGTCCAACCGGCCGGTGTGGTCGCGAATGAGGGGTCGCCGACGTCTCACACCGGTTCGGCCTGGCCAGGAGCCGTACCACGAACTGTCACTTGGGCGATTGGCAGTGTCCGGACGATTCGCAGGTTGAGGCGCTGTGATGTGAGAGCATAAGCAGCTACCGAGGCGCTATTGATTGATTGAGAACGCCCCATGGGGCCAACGTGCTTGCGAGTCATAAGTGTTGCTCAACGACGACCTGGTTACGCCCGCTTTGCTTGCCGAGGTAGAGAGAATCATCGGCTCGCTGGAGGATATTGCCTTCCGTTTCGTCATCCGCGGCGAAACTGGCAATGCCACAGGTGACAGACACTTGGAACATCGTGCCGTCATTCGTGCGGAACGCCATGCCGGCCAGTGCTGCCCGGATCTCTTCCGCCACCCTGGCAGCATCTTCCACGGAACTGTCGAACAGCAGGACCGCAAACTCCTCGCCGCCCAAGCGTCCGGCCACATCCGACTGCCTGAACCGCTCCCTGAACAGGACGCAGGGTTACTTCAGCACCCGATCCCCGGTGGCATGGCCGTAGGTATCATTGACCGCCTTGAAGTGATCGATGTCCAGGAGCAGGACGACGTCACTTAGTTCACTGCGACGATAATGAGCGAAGGCTTGCCTGAGTCGTCTCATGAAATAACGTCGGTTGTAGATGCCGGCCAGGACATCGGTGATGGCCTGCTGTCTCAGCTTCTCCTCGAGTTCCTTGTGCTGGGTAATGTCGCGCACCGTGCCGACCAGGGTGTCCGGGTCGTCGAGGTCGGGATTGCCGGCCATTTCATGTAACCAGTGGAGACTGCCATCTGGTTGGATGATCCGATACGTGATGTCGTGGCATCCCGATGCCCGCATGAGAGGCAGGCCTTTTTCCACCCGCTCTCTGTCCTGTGGATGAACCATCGTCAGGAACGTCTCGTTTACCGGAGAAAAGGCCAGACGGTCGACACCGAAGAGCTCGTAAACGACGTCGGACCAGAACACGTCGCCTGTCGACCGCGACATCTGCCACTAGTCGTGCTTTCGATCCTCACGACCTTCTGAAGGGTGCGGGCATGCACCCGCTACTCTTCCAGTGTCGCGGGCACGGCGAAGACGCGAGAGTGCGCCGACGCGCGGTTGTTTCGACCTGGTGATGTTGACGAGGGTGGCGGTATGGGGTTTCACATATAAGGGTTGAGGAATGACGATGGAGACGAGAGATACAGGGGAAAATGAAAAGGTGGAAAAACCCTCGAACCGGAAGCGTTGTCTCCGTTGATCACGTGTCATGGCCGACGGAGACAACGTTCCCGGATCGAATGAATTTCCCTCTCGTGCGTCGCTCCCTGTGTCTCACCTCTCATTCGCCGTGAGATGCTGCCGAACGGTCTTATACCACTCTATTACGTCCTGTTTTCTTGGCTGCATACATGGCGTCGTCCGCTCGTTTGATCCAATCCTTGATGGATTCGGCAGGATGATATTCGGACACCCCGAGGCTGATCGTCACATGCCCCACCTCGGGAATCTCCGTTCGTTCGACACGAATGCGTAGCTGTTCGGCCATTTGCCTGGCGTGATCACCACTCGTGTCGGGTAGCATTACAATGAATTCTTCACCTCCCCAGCGACCCAAGACATCGCTGTCACGCAGTCGCTCCTTCAGTGTCACGACGACCCTGCGTAGCACCTCATCGCCGAGATCGTGACCGAAGGTGTCATTGATTGCCTTGAAGTGGTCCAGGTCCAGCATCACAAGAGCGCAGGGGTTACCGTAACGGCTTGCCCTGCGAGCTTCATGCTCCATGAGAGGCTCGAGTTGACGTCGGTTGGCTGTATCCGTGAGTGAGTCATACAAAGCTTGATATTCAAGGCGGCTCTCCAATTCCTTCTGTCGGCTGATATCGAAGAAGGTCGCGATGTAATGCTCGAGCCGACCGCCGGGATCATAGATGGCCGTGATGAACTCATGCAGGGGGATTACCTTCCCCGAGCGATGCTGGTTCCAGATCTCACCCTCCCAATACCCTTTTTCTTCTATCTGATCAAAAATATTCTTATAGAATTCGGGACTCTGTACAAAAGAGTGAAAGATGCGAAGAGTCTGGCCAACTACTTGTTCGGAGGTATACCCCAAGAGGGTCGTAAACCCGGGGTTGATCCGCTGGATAATGCCCGCTGAATCCGTGATGAAAATCGCCTGGCTACTGCGGAAGGTAGCGGCAAGCAGCCGCTGTTCCGCCTCCATCGCGCGAAGGCGGGTAATGTCATGAAGAATCGTCGACGCCTGGTAGATAGCCCCGTCGCTATCTCGCTGAACGATGATCACCTGCGAGGCATGTATCTCTTCCCCCGCGGCATCGAGGAATCGGGTCTCCCCCTGCCACACACCATCGCGCAGAGCGATGGGCAAGGCCTCGCGGATTATCCGCTCAGCCTCCGCGGCGGGATGGAAGCGGAGTATCGTCTCTTCGATCGTTCCTGCGTGTGGTGGCAGGTCCCAGGTATTCCATCCGGTGTCGGCTTGCCAGGGCTCGCCCACCGCCAGCGGAAACCCGAACTGGCGACGCCCGGCCGGGTTCATATACCAGACGGATCCCTCGGGTCCGAGCATGGCGACCACATCGGGGGTGTGTTCGAGAATAGCCACCAGGCGTTTCTGGTTGGTTTCCAGGTGACGCAGAGGGGTAACGTCCAGCAGCGTCCCGATCATGCGCAGCGGCTGCTCGCTGGGGGAAAACTCGACCGACCCTCGGGCATCGACAACGCGCTCGGAACCATCTGGCCACGGGATCCGAAAGCCGATCCGGTAAGGCGACCCTTGCAGTGCCTCGCCCACCGCTGCCCTAACGCGTTCGCGGTCCTCATCGTGGACCCGTTGCAAGAAACCCTCGAAGGTCGGAGTAAAGGCGTCGGGCGGCACACCGAAGATCCGGAAAGTCTCATCTGACCAGCGCAGGTCATCTGTGGCAACACTCCATATCCAGCTACCCAGATGGGCCAGCTGCTGGGCTTCTGCCAGTTCCGTCCGGCTCTGTTGCAATGCCTCCTCGGCTGCCACCTGCCGAGTGATATCCAGCAGTACACCATGCCAGAGTACACTTCCGTCCTCTTCCACTTCCGGTGAGGCCCGTCCTTCCACCCAGATCTCCCCGCGCTGCGGATGCATGAGACGCAGTCGCAACTGCCAGGGGGTCAGATGGCGTCGTGATGCCTCGATGCTGGCCAGGAACGGCGCGAGATCGTCACGATGGACTCGGTCGAATGCCTTAGAGGCATCGGCTTCCATCACCTCATGAGGCAGGCCAAGGATCTCGAGCGCACGCTCGCTTGCATAAATGAAATGGGACTGTCCGTCTGGATCTTGGCGATACTGGAAGAGCACACCCGGGACGTTGCGCGCAAGCATCTCCAGGCGCTGGGTGATTTCGACCTGGTCGGTAACATCGCGAAAAGCCCCAACCAGTTCGACGATTCGGCCCTGGGAATCCCGGACCGTCGTCAGCTGATCACCCAGCCATTGCCAGCGACCTTCCGGAGTGCGTTGACGATAGTGAAACCGGGCATAACCCAGGGCACCACGCGCGAGCCAGCGGGTCAGATCACCATAAACCCTCTGGAAATCTTCCGGATGGACATGCTCCTCCAGCCAGTCAGGCTGGCCTATCAGCGTCTGCGGCGACCAACCGGTAACGGTTGCCATGTTCTGGCTGACGAAGGTCATGGTTGCCAGGTCGTCGGGCCGCATCGTATAAACCACGTCTGGGCTGACCTGCATCAGGCGGTCCGCCAGCGTCTGACTGGGCTGGCCGTGACATTCCCGGATTTCCGCGATCATCGAGAGTCGTTGTCGCCCCTCGTTGGGAGATTCCGCCATCCGGACCAGGGTCATGTTGACCCAGGTTATGTCGTGGTCACCACGCCTGAGCGGGATTTCGAGACGACTCTCGACCTGAGCGCCGCGAGCGATGTCGGCCAGACAAGCAGTAAAATACACGCCGTAAGGTTCAACAATCAGGTCGCGCAATCGGTACCCCTCTACTTGCTCGATGCGCCAACCGAGCAGGCGGGCAAAGTGGGTATTCACCTGCACCAGGACTCCTTCGACATCCAACGCGGCGAGGCCAACAGGGGCATGCTCGAAGATGGCAGCGCTGATAAGGAGTGAATTGTCGGACATGCCTCGGTCCTCCCTGGGTCCTTGCAGCAGCAAAGCTACAGGACGGTATCGAACTCACAACCTAACATTATCCTAATTTCGCATGTTGATCAGTCATCACGCCAACCTGAGGGCTGTGCTGGGATTACATGGGTACTCAAGGAGTTAGTGCCATGGCTCGAAATCCCATCCAGTTCCAGTCAGGCTGTCATTGCCGGCTTTTCTCGACCAGTACGGTACCGACGCGCAGTGCCGGGCGGCGCTCCTCGCTTCCGCATCCGTGTCAGCCCAGACACAGCGTTCGGAACACATGCTGACGAGCAGGACCGATGACGGCATCGAAATCTAAGTGCGGGAGCGAATTCCGGAAGGACACTCCGCGAGTGACCTGGAGGAGGCCGTACTCTTCGTTCACGGCGCTACTTACCCGGGGTAGACCTCGACGTGAAGCTGGCCTTTGGACCCAGCTGGATGGAGTGCACCGACGATTGTCCACTGAATAGCTCATCTGGTCGAAAGGCTCAGGAGTCCTTTCAACATGCTATCGGGAATAGGCTTACGGGAGATTGCCCGCCGGCGTGCGAACCCGAGCCCCTCAAGGCCGAGAGGAGCTGACACGGAACGCGTCGACTATCCCTGTCAATTTAGGGGAACGGCGACTAGTAAACGTTTAGAGAGTCGATTTCCAGGCCTACCGACCACCTGCATCGGGCGGCCAAGGTTGACCGAAAACGCTTTGACAATGGCGGCGCCAGTCGGCCGCTGAGGCCGAGTCTCGCTAACCCCGTCCAGGCTCTGAACTCCGGCCAGACCGTTGATCCCACGCATGGGATAAATCATTCTTTGGTGCTAGGATGAATATTAGCTGATTATAACTGTTCTGCTGATTCGCAAGGAATGGCCCCATGATGACGGACCCCACCGAGCCCCGCCTCACCCGCCACCGGGGTGCAGAAGATCATGGTGGACACCCAGTTCACCGATCCCAACTGAGATGTGCACTTCGCGAAAGCGGATACCCAACGCGGCAATATATTCCCCGTGGCGATGAGCGGATGGACCTGCTAGTGCCTCCCGAGATCGTGACCCATTGCCCTTTCCATGGTGATGCTACTTTCTTCTCGTTTGGCGATATGGCCGATGTGGCGTGGAACTATGAGGAGCCTGTGGAGGAGATGAAGGCGACTGAGGGAAGGCTGGCACTTATAAGTGGAATAGTGAGTGACAGCTATCGACCCAAAGCCGACATGTCGGAAAATGCATTGTGCGCGTTCAAGTGAAATATCATAGCTTGCGGTAAAGTCACTATTAACTACACATGATTACCAGGGTGTTAAAATGGCCAAGTCAGTTTCACTTCCCGAATTACCGAAAGATGTTGAGTTTGAAGATTATGTCGCTGCGTATCTTCAAGCTGCAGGCTTTTTTATTGAAAAGTCTGTGATCGACAGGGGTGAAGCTGAGGTTCTTGAGCTGGATATTATATTTACCAACTACGTTGAAAACAAGCCACCCTTCGAAAAACTCATTGAGGTCAAGTCAGGCGGCTGGGGGTTCTCTGAGATATTTAAAATGTTGGGTTGGGGACAATATTTAAACATAAAAAATTTAACTTTAGTTGTTTGCCAGGAAAAACCAAACCAAGAGTTTTACGTAAGAAAGGCTAATGATATTGGGGTTAAGTTGATCTGCCATCCCAATGATGAAGAACACATATCTCGGTCTGATCTTCTAGAGGGAGCTCATGCAGATTCCGTGGATGTTTCCTGTTGGAGGTTCAGTTATTGGATGGAGAGAGCGCTGCTTAAACGGCTGAAGGACAAGAAAAAGAGCCTTAAAAATAGAAAAAGTTACAAAGCTATGGACGACTACTATCATGACATTAACAGTAGTGTGTTCTTTTCAAAAAATGTGATAAAACGCGCAGATAAGCTGTACACTCTATATAAGCTTTACCCAAACCTCTCTCGAAAAGTGGCCAATGAGTCAGTTGGAAGCGATTTTGATTACGACTATGAAAAGATACCAAGCCATATTTTTAATAACACCTTTTACCACAGTAAATTGACGGATATTACTTTATCAACTTTTATTGAGCATAGGTCGAGGATTGCAATTCTAAAAGCAGCGGTCGATTTTACTCTTTTTAAGGATAATAACGTTCAGGAAAGAATCGAAGAGGAAGCCAACTATTTCGGAATAAATTTCTCTTTGAAGGATCTTCTTCCCGAGACTTTTTTAACCGCGCTGGATTCAATAAAAAACGAACCATATTTTTATAGATATCCTGTTTTTTGGCAGAATTTCATGTGGCTTTTTGGAGGCTTTGTCCTTAATGACTATAAGGATGATGAATATCAGCTTTTATCGAAAAAGACTGGAATTCCCGTACAGGAAATAGACAGCGCGCTTGCTGCATATGAAAAACTATTTCCTTTTAGCAATGGCTGGTTTAAAGAGGCAGACGGCAATTCAAATATAAAACAAATGAAAATGATGTGTTTGCCCTTCATGGGGGTTGGTGCGAATCTTAGACGCATGAATTACACAGAAGATCAGAAATTTGAAAGTTTGAACCTGACAGGTAATTATACGAAATCTGATTTGGTTGCCTGGAACAATTTGGCGGTGGATGTATTGTCTTAAAAGATTAGTTAATTTTTCATTACTTTGGATGTTAATTCCGCTCCGTTGTTACTGATGGGATTAACATTGCATCACAGTCACCTGATAGACCGCTCCTGGCCGTATGGAGATATTTAGATTATTTTGATAGAATGACGAGCAGTAAGCGACCCAAAGTCGACATGCCGTTCATGTGGAGTAAAAATGATCAGCAAAGAAAAGTTCATCGAGATACGTGAAAGATTTGGCCATTTTGCAAGCTGGGCTATATGGGCCGACGAAGGAGTCAACCCAAAAGATAATATTGATGACCTATCAATTCTGGATCCGGATGTGAATTCGAATCTTCTCCATACAATACATGGAAATTCGATTTTACTCGGACTGAATATTTCGCGAAGAATTGAGCGACCCCTTGCAAATTTCCATGATCCCAAGTCGGTGGCAACAGACTTCAAGATCCGATATGCTCTCAAAGGTACAGGTTATTATGGCTCCTACATGACAGACATCATCAAGGACTTTGAAGAAAAGGCATCAGGAAAGATGATGAGCTTTCTGAAAAGTAACAAAGACTTTGAGCGAGAGAATATTCAAAAACTGCGCCAGGAAATAGCGGTGCTTGGGGTTTCGAATCCGGTTATCGTTGCATTTGGAAAAGATGCTGAGAAAGTGGCCGCGAGGAATTTTGGTAATGAGTTTGAAGTTATTGGAATTCCCCATTATGCCAATTTTATCTCTAAGGAAAATTATCGCACAAAAGTCTGCAGCCAGCTTCCAGATATAAAATAATAACAGGGTACAACGAGTCGCGCTATATCAGCGCTCTCTGAATGACCGCTATTGGCCGAGTCAGGAACGTTAGTCTATACTTATTAAAAGCAACTGAAGCTAACGACTCAAAAATGGCCATGCCGGTAAGATACGGTTTCGTAATAATGCATTATTTCACGATAAAACTTTAATCTAAACTGACTCTAGTTATCCAGGAGTAGTGTTTTGAGAATCGAGTTTAACCTTCTAGGTAATGCCATTGACTCAATCGACCATACAATTGATCTTCTGGCATGGCGTGATGAACCTGACGACGCGAAGCGTCTGAAGCAGGCAGTGCTTAGCGTCGCGCACGGAGTAGAGTTGCTACTGAAAGAGCGCCTTCGCCGGGTGCACCCTTCATTAATGTGGGAAAACGTCGATAAATTTCCGGGTTTGAGTGCAAGAACAGTTACGGTTGATGGTGCACTTTGGCGCCTGGGTAAGATCGGAGGCCTTTACTTTTCGGATGAGGCCATTCAGCTCATCAGGTCGCTGCGGGATACCCGAAACGCCATTGAACACTACTCGTGGTCAACGACCAAGAGTGAGGCCGAGCAAATAGTTGGAAGTGAGCTTGGCTTCGCTCTTCACTTTGCTAAAGACGAACTAGGTCACGACTTCTTTGGTTATCATTCAAAAAAAGATGACACCTTTCAGACCTTGCTTGAAGGAAACCCTTATTTTTCCGAAGTATTCCAGAAACGTTATGAACAGCGCGCTAGGGCAACGAGTGATTTAAAGTTTATCTGCGATTTCTGTCATGCTTTGGCAGCCAACCCTTCGACCGGAGCCTGCGAATTATGCGGTCACTGGAACAGCGTGCCTGACGAAGATGACTTGCCATTCTAAGAGTTTCCTAGCACTGGCATTGCATAAAGATTTTCTTAAAGACCGCTTTTGGCCGATTGTCGCCCTCACACAAAAAAGAATGTAAGCACAGAAAACCGGTGCCGCCCTATTTGGGCAGCACCGGCGTTATGGCATGGATTACGTTCAGAGATACCCCCGCTCCGCAAAGGACGTGCAGCCTTCGCTGCCAACCACAATGTGATCAATCACCCGGATCTCCACGAGTCCCAGCGCTTCTTTCAGCCGCTGGGTGATGCGCCGGTCGGCGTCGCTGGGGGCTGGATCGCCGCTGGGGTGATTGTGAACCAGCACCACCGCCCCGGCGTTGCAGGCCAGCGCCCGCTTGACCACTTCACGGGGATAGACACTGGCCGAGTCGATCGTGCCGCGAAACAGGGTCTCGAAACGGATGAAGCGGTGTTGGGTGTCCAGAAACAGCACGCTGAACACCTCGTGCTCGTAGCCCTGAAACAGCACCTGCAGGAACTCGTCCATCGTGCCGCCGTGGTGATCCACAAGGCACGTCAGATCATACTCGACGTCGGTCAGGATATCGGGCGCTTGACGGTGCTGACCACCCTGCGCAGCCGACTGCGTTACCCGCGAGGGTCGCCATGCTGACCGTCTGCCGGAGACTCCCCCCAGGCAGTACGCGAGTGGCGACTACCGGCCGCCGGGCTGACCGTGCCCGGCAGAAGGAAAAGTGGGAGGGTGCCTGCAACGGCATCGCGTATTCAGGATGATGTGAGCGCTTCGGCGGCAGCAATTTGCCGAGGTTGGTCTGCAATTATCCATTCTGCAATCAATAAATCGACAACATCAACGGCCTGACAACTCCGAGTGAGCTCTGAAGCAGGCCGTGATCTTCATTGAGACTCAGGCGGACAGCCGAGTCCCCTGTGACCTAGAAGTCAATCTCTGACGCCATCTGTTCCGCCGCATTCCGCTTGAGCAAAGCCGCCTGGGCGGCCTCCTTGATGTTTGCGACGTAAGCCCGGCTCGTCACCAGTACACGCAATGCAGCAACAAGGCCCGAGTCGTCTTGCTGGATTGCGGCCACGACCATATCGGTGTCGCATTGGGGATTCAGGAGGTTGCTAACATTGATGGGCCAGAGGGGTTGAGCCTCCGGGTGGGGTGCTGGCTCTCTAGCGTCGTCGACTAGTGGATATTCGGCTTCAAAGGCCGGGATGCCGTATGCCCGAGATCTTCGCATTTTATCGGCAACCGTAAAGGCAATCATTTTTACCTGCTTGCCACAGACCCACGAGTCTGTTTTCCGGTACTGCTCAGCGGTGGAAAGCGAGATGAGATCGCCCACGCTCATCTCGCCCTGCGCCTTCGGTATCGGGGCCTGACGGGTTCGTGACCACAGATAGGTACTGTCCTCCTCGCTGCCGATCTCCCCGTATTTCTCGACCAGAAGATCCCGAATTGCCTCCGGTCTGGGCTGAGAACCTTCGGCAAACATGATAGTTCGGGCTATTCCCGTGATCGGATCGTCCTCGACGAGTGGCTCGTGAAAGATCGTGAGGAAATCGCGCGCGTCCTTGCGCACCAGTATCACCGACTCCGCAAGCGGCGTTGTCGCCTCGATATTCCGCGAAACGTTCGCATCGATCCAGATGTCGCGGTGCCCGTAAAGGGTCGTCTCCGGTTCGAACTCAGTCTGGGCAAGCGCAAGGCCTTCGGCCAAAGGCTGCCCGACACGCAGCCCAAGAACGTCGTAGGCGTCCGCCGTCGCCCCGCCCGCAGATCCGTCGTCACTCTGTGCAACGCCGTTCGGCTGCGCACTCGATGATTGCTCGAGGCCAATGCGCGCGATGACCTCGTCGTCGTTGAGTATCTTCGGGTCGCTGCCTGGTCGCAAGACGACGAGTTCCACCAGCTCCGCCGTCAGCGGAAGGATGGCCGTGCCGGATACCGGCGTTGGCACGGCGAGTCGCGCACGGAGCGGGGCATCCGCACCCTGCAAGGCGGCGCGAAGACTCCGCGCCTCTACCTCGGACATCGCGAACCTTACACCGGATCTCTCGCTCGTATTCGCCAAGCGCAGAAGGTCGCGACGCCGGATTCGTTTCTCGTTACCCGAGGTATTATCCGGGTAGGTCAGTTCGACATACTTGAAACCATACTCCCCGTGGTCGAGGTCGTAGTCGGCCAGAGCGCCGTAGCCCGACATCCAGAACCCGTCCAGATCGATGTCATGCGACGAAGTTGCAAGATCCGTGATCTCATCCTGCCTGTCGAAGGAGTCTTGGGACGTAGAGGGATAGACCGACTCGAACAGCTCGGCGGCGTCAGCTGCGGTTTCCGCGGCTATCGCCGCGAGTATGTCGCGTGGCCGGGCGAGGTGGACCGTTTCATGGACCGGCGCAGCCTCGTCGGCATCTGTTTTCAACGCAATCGGGGGCATGTCCTCCAGCGACAGCGCCGCGAGTTGCTCGCCACCGTCCGTCGCCACATTCACTCCGAGAATCTCGGCTTCCAGGGCAAGCGCGTGCCCGCCACGGTCATCCTCC
>NZ_JAHCLU010000042.1 GCF_018448785.1 Halomonas jincaotanensis
GAGCCTTTCTCCTTATTAGCTCTTCAGGAGTTCCAGGTGGGCAGCATCAAGGTGGACAGAGAATTGATCAAGGACGCTGGACGGGGTGGCGATACCGACCGTTTACTGAATGCCATTATCGCTATGGCTCATGCGATAAACGTCCAGGTGGTTGCAGCGGGCGCTGAAACGGAAAAGCAATTGCAATTCCTCTCCCGCGCAGGCTGCGACTATGCCCAGGGTTTCCTGTTCTCCAGCCCACTACGCCAAGATGATTTCGAGGCATTGCTAAGACGGGACAGCCATTACGAACCTGCTTAAAGGTGTTCGGCTCAAAACGGGATCAGCCGAATTCGGCGAGGTAATTGTCGGGACACGGGTGCTTTATCACGAGCTTCTAGAATAATTTGAGCCTGCCAATCTGCCACTGATTCATTGCGCCGATCGGGGTCGTTAGTTGCTGAGCACTGCGCCAAGATAGCCTATTGTTTAGCATCAGTTCATTAGTCGTCACTCTCTTCTCCACTCATTAAAGGCCACCTTTCCCGCATTTGTCCCCATCCCCTCCACAGAGAGTTCATAGTTCTCACCAAACGATAAGTAAGGGGCTCACTCTTGAGCGGGCAGTGGACCACAGTCCCGGAGGGCATCTGCTGGTCCATCCGCGCATCGTAGCGATGAATAAATTGCAACAATGGAGAGCCGCGTTCGCAGAATTTGATGCCAAGGGTATTGTCGGCGAGGTGGGAGCCGTTGATTCTCACCTGAGCCAAGGGGTCGCGCAGATGCATGGTCAGGCGAGATTCAGAGTCTGGTCGGGATTAGCGAGACTTGGCATTGGCGCCGCCTGGCACTTGCGTTGTGCGAACCGCACCCCGCGCTGGACGACGCGGTGGAGTGAGCTAGCCAACGTCAAAGCGCGATAGCAACAGGAGAGCAAAATAGAAAAAAGAAAGCCCAACCTTCTCAGGTTGGGCTTTTGCCTTCTCTTCCATGATTGCTTCTCACGAACTTCCTGTCCGTGCATCCTTGTGAGCATGAGCGTCCTTTGCTCGGTCTTCCCTGATGAGCCCTACTTGGCTCTATGTACGTTACCGTACCAGCTAATCTGGGACCCAACGATAACCTACGTTAATTAATCATGTAGGAAATTGCTGATAGAAAGTGGGAGACATTGACCCTACCAAAAGCTCAAGCCGGATTGATCAGCGCCGCATCCTCGTCATTCCCCGGCCGGTTCACCCGCGTGCTCACCGGCCAGTGCGTGATCAGCCCGGCAGCCAGGTGATGCACCACGTTGCGGATCGTCTCGCGGTCGGTCAGGTCAGGGTCGAGCCACGGCTCGAGGCTCTCGGCATCCAAAGCCAGCGGCATACGCGAGTGGACCTCCTTGGCAGACCCGCGCCGGCTCGGTGATGATCGCGCAGCCCGGCGTGCCATCCACCCGCCCGGCCCAGATCCCCGCCAGCCAAAGCGGCTCGCGATCTTCGCGGCACAGGAAATGCGGCTGCTTCTTGCCGTCCACTGGCACGTCGAGTAGGGGACTGAAGTCACCTCCAGTCCCCCCTCTAAGAACCGTGCGTGAGAGTTTCCAGCTCACACGGCTCAAGCCTTAACTAACGCCATCATTAATGACGCGGCGGCAGGAGGCAGGCGACGCTTACGTGTACTGACGTATGACGTCCATGCCGGGTCGTATGGATTCAAGGCGGATGCTACCAGCCGGTGCCGGGTGATCTTGACGCTTTGGGCATGGAACAGGTGGAACGCGCTCGGCTTACCCGTTGTTGCACCAACACGGTAACCGGTGAAACACCAGTCCCTGAAGCCCAAACGGGTAAAGTATTTTCGCTTGATCCACCTTGCACCCTTGCGACGATGGCGGGATTTGGCCCACCGCCAAATGATATTGAATATCTCGTTGTCCAAGTAGGTGAAACCCCTCTTTGAGACAACATGGCGATGGTAGTTAGCCCACCCCCTGATGACTGGATTTAGCCTAGCAATCAGGGCTCCGGCAGTTGCAGCCCACATTTCTCGGACGATTTTCTTCACTTTGTCGATGATAGACTTGATGCTTTTCTTAGCGGGTTTTATGAGAAGCTTCCCGTTAGAATAGCGTCTTATGTTCTGCCCAAGGAAGTCAAATCCCGAGGTGATATGCGTAAATCTAGTTTTCTCTTTCGAGAGTTCTAGACCACGACCACTCATGAAATTTTCGACTATAGGCAACACTCTATCACGAAGTATTTCTTCGTTCGACGCAGTGATAATGAAATCATCCGCGTAGCGGATAAGATGCACCTTTGCTGCCCTACCCGAATATGATCCCGGGCCTTTCCTTGGAAATTCTCTCCGTAGATCTTTCTCGAGACCATCCAGAGCCAGATTAGCAATGACAGGTGAAATGATACCGCCTTGTGGTGTTCCTGCCACGGTAGGATTGAATACCTGATTATCAAGGAATCCTGCTTTTAGCCAGCCCTCCAGCACCCTTCTTTCCATGTGAGCATGGCGCATAATCCACTGATGGCTTATGTTGTCAAAGCATCCCTTGATATCCCCTTCCATCACCCACGCTGGGCTACTTTTGCGACTAAGGTTGACGAAGCACCTCTCGATCGCATCTGCGCAGCTACGCATGGGCCTGAACCCGTATGAGCAGCCATCGGCTTGGGTCTCGGCAACCGGATCGAGTGCCAGCAGGTAGAGTGCCTGCATCGCGCGATCCCTGATGGTCGGGATCCCAAGGGGCCTGAGCTTCCCATTGGGCTTCGGGATGTAGATCCTTCTCAGCGGAAGGGGCCGATACCCACGGGGCCTCAGCCCGGAGGCCCCCCGAAGTTTCTGGCTGGGTATCGTCCAAGTGGCTCCATCCACTCCTGGGGTGTTCTTTCCTTTGTTCTCGGTGACTCTTCGTACTGCCAGTAGCTTGGCGCTTCGAGAACGCGTGAGCAGGCGCTGCAATGACTTGACCTTATTCCATCGATTTTCTTCTACCGCCTTCACAATACGGGCTTGGAGCCGGCGAACACTTTGTTCAACGGTCTGCCACGGTATGGCATCCCATCTACCGAGGGTGTCCGAGGATGCACCAGCTTTCGCCGTCATCTGCTTTTCCTCGTTGGCCAGTTAATCAAGCTTTCTTGTGACGTAAGACCACGGGGAAGTCTGCCCACTTTCGTGTCGGGTGACGTTGAAACCCGTATCAGAACCATTACAGCCCTGCGTTCGCTTTCTCCCCGATCCTCTACCCGCATAGCTATCACTGCACCTTACGGTGGAGCTTCCCTTGCGGGAACCATACGGGCTTACCATGTTCCGCATGTGTGACAGGATTGGGTTAGGTCTCTCTAAGATACCGACGGCCTTTATGCCCATGACGGGTGAGAATGGAACACCCGTACCGACCGCAACACGGACCCTATCAGCATCTTTGGATCCTTCTTGGTTGACGATATTAATGAGATTCGCATACGCTGACATTACCATCCACCCTAGCTCCGACCCGCGTTGATGCTCGCAGGCATGCCCTCCTCTCACGAGTCGAGCACCCGCTGGAAAGCGGAGGCTACATTGTCCGAGGGCTTTTAGACGGCTTGTTACCAGGCCGCCATACCTCGTAGGGTACTGCCGATGGGACGGCAGGTCCGGTCGGGAATGGCTCCGCCGGACAATCACACATACGACTTCACGTCGCACCCACTCATACCACCCATCGCTGGGAATCACACAACGATGATGAGCAAACGCGCCCTTGAAATAGGCATGATGGATTGACCTGCCCCGCCTCAACGTCGTGGGTTACGTTGAGGTTGAGGCACCAACACAGAGCCACTATTCAGCCCAATGCGGTCGATAACCCCACCATAGCTCGTCTAACACCAGCGGTGCCTCGTCATCGGCATGGCGCACCGCCATGATAAAGGTACCCGTCGCCACGTTGTAGCCCGGCGTCACCTCCCCGGCTTCCAGCGGCAAATGCAGAGAATCGGACAGCGTGGGGTAAGGACTATAGAGCGCGAAGCGGCCGCACATGGCCGGATCCTTCCGAGGGCGAGATGTCTTGAAGGTAGCAAGGTGGGGAGGACGAATGCGAGAGGCGACGACTGAATCGATGATCATGTGAACCCCAACACGAGTGGATATGACGGGTGGTGGTTGCTCAGCGTCTTGGCGTGGAAATACTTCCATGGGCACGGGAAGTACCATCGAATTGCCCTGCCTGGCGGCAGGGCGATGTTCGTGTGCGACAAGGAGGCCGGGTAATGCCTCCACTATTGCTACCACCAGGACTTGCCTGAATCTCCATGACGTCGTTCCGACAGACACGAAAAGACTCCGTGCGGAGATCTGCCTGACTATGTCATCCGCAGCAGGGTATACGGCGCTTCGCAGGCGTGTCGTTCATCACGCTCGTCGACGCTCCCCAGCCCCAAGTGGCGGTCATTGTCGTAGGCGACGAGCAGACGCTCATGATCCAGCACAGCCAAGCCCTCGGCCTTGTGCTCGAACTCCAGGGGGCTATCTTCCGCTGTGGTCACCAGCAAAGGGCGTCGTCCCGTATGAAAGTCCTCGAGGCTAATTACCCATAGGTAACCGCCGATACATGGCGCACCGTCCTGCTGGGTCTCGAAACTGGTCAGCAGGTAGAGCCGGGCATGATAGGGGTCGTACTCGAGGCTCGAGAGGCCGCATTCGTACCGTACGCCCTCATGGTGGCTCGGGTCGAAGGCGTAGAACTCGCGCACCTTGTCGATGAGCCTGAGATTGCCCTGGTCACTGATCTCGTAGTGGGCGCCCACCAGGCGGCTCACGTAGGCGAAGTCGTCATGGGCCCTCCCCTGTTCGCGGATGCCAAACAGCAGCAGGCCATCACCGCGATCGCCGGGAATCGCCGCCAGCCCCTCGATCTTGTAATACGGGAAGCCGATGCCATGATCGAGTTTATGGCGTAGTTCCAACGACCCTTCGACGCCGTCACGTGGGTCAGGGTCCACCACCTGGACCTTATCGGGTTCGCCGAGCGGCCAGATCAGCAGGTGGTTATAGGCATTGAGATCATGGCTAGCATCATCGATGCGATCGAACCCCGTGGTGGCCAGTACATGACGGCCATCGGCGGTGAGAGCAAAGTCTTCATACTTGACCGCCTGCTTGATCAGCGGTGTCGTGAAGTACTGCAACTGGGCGTCGTCCGGTCCATCTGGGCCGATGGGCAGGGCGAAGACCGCAGAACGCGCCTCGCCGGGAATCGGCTTGTCACTGGCCAGGATCAGTCGCTTGCCGTCGTGCACCACCGCCGACACCTCGGCGTTGACCAGTTTCCCTCGCTCGTCCCGCAAGCCTTCGGGAAAACAGTGGATCGTGCCTTGTTGCAGAATAGTGGCACTCGTCATGGCGGATGATCCTCCGAATATCGCAAGCGAATGAAAGCTTAGTATGCCTCAGAGCCGGCGGTCGAACGCGCCAAAGCGCACTGGGTGATAGCAGCGCCTCGAGACTGCCTGGCGACGCCGACTGGAAGGGATGAGCGACCTGCTAGACTGGACGCAAGCCACCCTTAATGGTCGGTCAGCAGGCGGCGTTGGGTACCGGGCCCTCCTGGATCTGTCAGGGTAGGCCCGACGGCTGGGCGCCTCTTTGTTTATCGAAAGGGTGGCGCTGTCCTCGCAGGCCCGAGCCCAGTCGAGCTGATCCTCGTGATGCAGATATTCTCCAAAATAATTAGCTAATAAGGTGCATGAGCAGCACTGAATTTTCGATGGTGAAACCCGACGTCTCAAGTACGTGCTCAATGGGATCACAGAGCAATCCTCTCTCGCCGATCAACCGGTCTTGGACTAGATTTGGAGTAGTAGCTGAGCATGCAAGGTCAACGACTGGCAGTATGTTTTCAGCCCCCGACCGTTTTACTACATGCCCGGTCCCACCACTAAAATGGTTCTAGGGGGTGTCGTCATGAACACGGCTTTCCGCTTTGCCCTACTTGTCACAACCTTGAGCATTGCCCTTCCTGCTTCGGCGCTCCAGGACGCTACACACGATAAGCACACGGCCAACGCCGAAAATGCCATTGGTACTATCAATTTCAAGGCGCAATGTGCTGAAGATGTGCGCGCTGATATCGATCACGCACTGGGAATGATGCATCACATGATGTACGCCCAGGCCAAGGCCGAGTTTGAAGCGATTATTCAGGCCGACCCCGATTGCGCGATAGCGCACTGGGGCACAGCCACTTCCCTGTTTCAGCCGCTATGGGGCACGACCCCAAGTGCGGATGATATCGCCCAGGGCCGTCAGGCCATCGAGAAAGCGCGCGAAAACGTCGAGGACGAGCGTGAGCGATTGCTGATTGAGGCCTCCGCCGCCTTCTTCGAGCCAGAGACCGACCGCGTCCAGGCGCGGCTGGCAGGCTGGATCGAGGGGATGGCCTCCGCTTATGCGTCCTACCCTGGGGATCTCGACGTTGCCACGTTTTACGCGCTTTCGCGCCTCACACTGGGGCAATTTGCTGACGACCGAAAGGCGCTGCACAACGAGGCAGAGCAGGTTCTGCGCACTGCCTGGGAAACCGAACCCACCCATCCTGGGGCAGTCCATTACACGATCCATGCCACCGATGCCGATGGACGCGGAGGAAATGCGCCAGAGATCGTCGAATCTTACGTTGAGATCGCTCCAGACGTGCCCCATGCCCTGCATATGCCATCCCACATTTATGTCCGGCTTGGTGACTGGCCCAAGGTGATTGATTGGAATCGCCGCTCCGCTGAGGTTGCAGTGAATCATAAGGAGGGTGGGGCAACGTCGTTTCACTACATCCACGCCCTCGATTATCTGGTTTATGGCCACCTCCAACGCGGCGAGGACAGTGACGCACACAAGGTTTGGGAAACGGCTCAGGCAAGCGGACCGCACCAGGCCAACTTCCCCGGGGCCTACCACCTGGTGTCGATACCGGCCAGGCTGGCTGTCGAGACACGGAATTGGGAGGCGGCAGCGGCTATGGCACCCCGCACGCCAGACTATATTGATTGGGATATGTTTCCCTGGCCGGATGGACTGACCTGGTTTGCACGCGGACTGGGTGCCGTCCACAGCGATGACCTGGACGCCGCTCGCGAGGCCGAACAGCGGCTGGCGGCACTGGCGAAAAATGCCATGTCCGCCGCCGATCAGCGTTTCGCTACCTACATCGAAGTGGATCGGCGGATTCTTGCCGGCTGGATCGCCAATGCCGAAGGTGAACACGAGCGTGCCATCGAGTTGATGCGTTCCGCCGGGGAGCTTGAAGCCACCGCTGAGAAGCATCCGGTTACCCCGGGTACCCTGTACCCGCCCTATGAAGCACTTGGAGATTTACTGTTTTCCCTTGACCGCCCGGCCGAGGCGCTGGCTAATTACGAGAACTCGAATCGCACTTGGCCACAACGCTATAACACGCTCGAAGGCGCCGCCCGCTCTGCGCATGCCGCCGGTGATGCCGAGTCCACCTTGCGCTGGTCTCGTCGTTTACAGGAGGTCGCTCCCGAGACCAAGCGTGACTCGATCGATCACATAAGGAGTCTGGCAGGAACCCACTAGAGTCGCTCGTGGTTTTGTGAGCAGGCATCAGGAAAGCGACCTTGAGACCAGGGCCTTGCCCAGGAGGAGGAACCTGCTCGTCAACGTTTTCGTGAAAGAACTTCTTTCGTTTCCTAAGAAACCCGCAGCTCGATGGTTGCCGCTGGGGTCAGTTCATAACTCAAGCCCTCCGCACGGCGGCGTAGATTCTTGAGGACCCGTTGCCGATAACGGGTCTCGTAGTCGTCAACGCCGGGATCCTGGTAGACCCGTCCAAAGCGCAACGTGTTGTAAAATAGCACGGCGATCTTGCGTGCTGTTGCGGTCACGGCTTTGGCTTTGCCAATGCGACTGGAGAGTCGGCGGTAGAAGGCACCCAAGGCCGCATTAGTGCGGATCAGGGTGGCGGCCGCCAGGCGTAGTAACGCCGCCGCTCGGTTCTTGGTACGTCGCGTCCGGGAGGACAGTACCTTGCCGCCCGAGATCTTGTTACCAGGGGACAGTGCCAACCAGGAAGTAAAGTGCTTGGCGGTTGGCCAGCGCTTCATGTCGAGGCCACACTCGGCCACCAGCTTCAGGGCCATATAGGAACCGACTCCGCTCAGCTGGTTCAGGTCCGTCCCGACGACACGATACAACACACCCCGCACATCGAACGCCGGGGCATTGGGATTCGATTCGCGATGCCGAGGCGGTGGCAACGGTGTCTCCGGCACGGTACGGGCCACCGCCAGCCGCTTCAGGCTGGCTCCGATATGCTGATCGCACGCCGTGATCAGTTCCTGGTAGGTATCTTAGACGGCCAGGGACTGTGTCAGAGCCAGCAGGTGCTCGTCCCGGTAATGGCCCGTGAGTGCCTGTTGAATGGTCACTTCGCTTGCCTTGCACCGAGGGTCTCGGTAGGAAGCCAGGACAGAAGGATCTCGTTGGCCGCTGGCGATACTGCGCAGGATTCGCATGCCGGTCTTGC
The DNA here is from genome assembly GCF_018448785.1 of Halomonas jincaotanensis. GTDB lineage: Bacteria > Pseudomonadota > Gammaproteobacteria > Pseudomonadales > Halomonadaceae > Halomonas > Halomonas jincaotanensis. The sequence continues at coordinate 8,519 of NZ_JAHCLU010000042.1, forward strand.
CGGTGATATCCGTCACCACGTGGTGAAGCTGCAGGTTCATCTCCATCAGCGCTTTCTGCATATGCTGGATATGCGACGCGGCATAGGCATGGAGACGCTCCCGGTGACGAACAGTGCCCGCAGGCTGTTAAGTTCCTGAGAAGAGCGGAAACTGCCACGTAGCAAGCCATAGGCATGCAACCGCTGAAGCCACTGTGCGTCATTGATATCGGTCTTGCGCCCAGGGACATTCTTGACATCCCGAGCATTGGCGAGTATGACCTCGAAGAGAGATGGACCCAAGGGGCTGGACAGGGATTGAGGCCGGCTAAGTAGAGTCTTCTGACGTAGACTGCTCGACAGAGCAAGGAGCAGAAGATGACACGCAGAAAGCGAAGGAACCATTCCTCGGCGTTCAAGGCGAAGGTGGCGCTAGCGGCCCTCAAGGGCGAGCACACCTTGGCGGAGTTGGCCGAGCAGTTTGATGTCCATCCCAACCAGATCCAGGACTGGAAGAGGCGCCTGGTTGAGGGCGCGGATGATGTCTTCGGTGGCCATGCGGTCAAGGCGGATCAGAGCGAGCGGGAGGTAGAGAAGCTCCACTGTCGACACCGGCGCTATAAGTCCATAAATCATCACAACAGATTGTCCCCCCGACCCGCATGACCTTTCCTTGTTGGTGACCAAACCGTCAAGAGATCGCGCCATGCTAAGCCGAGAGGACTTTCTCATGATAAGACAACTCCACCAGCGAGGCGCCCACCTCGTGGATATCGCCCATCAGATCGGCTGCTGTGAACGTACCGTGCGGCGCCACCTGGCCCGCGAGGCGGCGCCGACCGGGCGACCCGCCAAGCCCCGGTCAAGCAAGCTGGATCCCTACAAGCCGATCATCGACCAGCTGTTGGCCGAGAATGTCTGGAACGCCGAGGTGATCTTCCAGCTGATCCGCGAGCAGGGCTACCCCGGCGGCCCCACGATGGTGCGGAGCTACATCCAGCCCAAGCGGGCGTTGCGGCCCAGCAAGCAGACCGTGCGCTTCGAGACCCCGCCCGGCTTTCAGTTGCAACACGATTGGGGCGAGATCGAGACGGTCATCGCCGGCCAGCGCGGCAAGATCAACTTCGCCGTCAACACCCTGGGCTATTCACGCCGCTTCCATGCCTGGGCCGCGCCGAGCCAGGATGCCGAGCATACCTACGAGTCCCTGGTGCAGGCGTTCCGCCACTTCGGCGGCGTGCCGCGCACGGTACTGGTCGACAACCAGAAGGCGGCGGTGCTCAAGCAGGACCGCGACCGACGGGTGATCTTCACTGCCGGCTTCCTGCAACTGGCCAACCACTACGGCTTCGCCCCCAAGGCGTGCCGCCCGCAGCGCCCGCGCACCAAGGGCAAGACCGAGCGCATGGTCGGCTACGTGAAGCAGCACTTCTTCCAGCGCTACCGCGCGTTCGAAAGCGTTGCCCATCTCAACCAGTTACTTCACCTGTGGCTTGCACGCGTGGCCGACGAACGACCGTTACGCCAGTTCCGCCAGACGCCGGTGGAGCGCTTCGCGCAGGAGCAGGAAGCGCTGCAAGGCCTGCCCGCCAGCGATTTCGATACCCGCTACCACGACCTGCGCCAGGTCGGCTGGGACGGCTACATCGAGGTGCGTGGCAACCGCTACAGCGTGCCCGATAGCTACTGCGGCCAGGCGGTGGTGATCCGCCTGAGCCTGGACGACGAACTCACCGTCTACAGCGCCGCTGGAGAGGCCATCGCCCAGCACCGCCTCCAGTCCTCCCAGGCCGGCTGGCATACCGTCCCGGAGCACCATGCCGCCCTTTGGCAGCAGACCCTGTCGGTGCAACAGCGTGACCTGCGGGTCTACGAGGAGGTGCTGCAATGAGCCTGGAACAGCTACTGACCCGGCTGAAGATGGACCACCTTCAGGCCTCGCTCGACAGCCTCTGCGAACACGCCAGCAAGCAGGATCTCAACTACCGCGAGTTCCTGGAACAGGCCCTGGCCCAGGAATGGGGCGGGCGCCACCAGAAGGGCCTGGAGTCCCGGCTGAAGCAGGCCCGGCTGCCGTGGATCAAGACCCTGGAGCAGTTCGACTTCAGCTTCCAGCCGAGCATCGATCACAAGATCGTGCGCGACCTGGCCGGCCTGGGCTTCGTCGAACGCGGCGAGAACGTGGTGCTGCTCGGCCCGCCGGGCGTCGGCAAGACGCACCTCGCCGTGGCCCTGGCGGTAAAAGCCGCCGAAGCCGGTCACCGCGTGCTGTTCATGACGCTGGACCGGCTGGTCAGCACGCTGATGCGCGCCCGTCAGGAGAATCGTCTCGACCGGCAACTCCAGCAGCTGACCTACCCCAAGGTGCTCGTCCTGGACGAGATGGGCTACCTGCCGATGACCCGCGAGGAAGCCAGCCTGTTCTTCCGCTTGATCAATCGGCGTTACGAGCGGGCCAGCACCCTTCTCACCTCGAACAAGTCATTCATGGACTGGGGCGAGATCTTCGGTGACCAGGTCATCGCCACGGCGATCCTGGATCGGCTGCTGCATCACTCGACCACCCTGAACATCAAAGGCGAGAGCTACCGGCTGAAAGACAAGCGACGCGCCGGTTTAGTCACCACCCCCAC
>NZ_JAHCLU010000043.1 GCF_018448785.1 Halomonas jincaotanensis
ACGAAGCGCTTCATCGGCACCTCCACGAGCTGTCACGGGTAGAGTATAGCGGTAGCCACGTTTTCACACAGCCTCGGTCGATAGCTGCCATATCCCCCCCCTACCCTTGGCGATAAACTAGGAATTGATGCTCGCACTTCTTGCAGGTGGCGGTATATGTCGGCCCCTCCTTCGCTATGCGAACACTTTTCCACCCGCAGACCGGGCATGGCTGCTTCATGGAGGTGTTGGTGTTGCAACTTGTGCATTTCACGTAGTAGCCGTACTGGCCATACATGCCATAAAGGTGGTGCGATTCGCCGCACTTCTTACAGCTCAGCAGTGGCTGTGCCGGAGCTGGCTCGGTGGGCGCTGGCTCGGGTGCGGCTTCGTAATAATTGATAGCGACGCATTCAGTAACCGACGCTGACACCGCGAGCGCGTCTGTTGGCGATGTATTGGACGCCTCCCTCTCGAGGCTGGCCTGTGCGATGTGCTTGATCAGGAAATTCCCGATATTGTTTAGTTCCTGCTTGGAGAAGCGCGGCTTGGCCTTGATGAAACCAATGGCCGTGTTCCCGACGATTCCCTTTACCTTCTCGGCCAGGAACTCGGTCTTCACGACCTTGCGCGCCACAGCCTTCGGCGTATCGTCGCGGTGAGCGACGCCGAGCAGGCACGCCAGCAAGCCAATGCCACCCTCGCCGAACGCCGCCAGGCGCTGCTCGCCCACCGCCGCGGCCACGACCTGACCGCGGGCGATGCCAGTGACGAAGCGCTGCTGAGCGATACCGCGGAAGACGAAATCCGGCGGCGTCGGGAGAGCTGGTGATCGAGTCACTGTTCATTGACGAGGGCTTCGGCAGCCTCGACCCGCAATCCCTGGCGCTCGCCATGGAAGCGCTCTACGGCTTGCAGGCGCTTGGCCGCCGCGTGGGCGTGATCTCTCACGTACAAGAGATGCACGAACGCATCCCGGTACAGATCCAGGTCGAGCCGCTAGGTAACGAGACGAGTCAAATGCGGCTGGTGAGCGACTGACCCTCGACGCCGGTGACTGACCGATACTGAGAGACGGAGACCAATGATGCACACGCCCGCCCTCGCCGTCGCCCGCACGCCGCTGGTCGCCGTTTACGGCACCCTGAAGCGTGGGCTGCGCAACCACCACTGGCTCGAGTGTGCCAACTTCCTGGGCAGCGACCGGCTACACCGGATCACTCTCTACGACCTAGGCCCCTTCCCCGGCGCCAAGCTCGAGCCCTCCCGGGGCGTCGAGGTCGAGGTGTTCAGCGTCGACGTCCAGCTGCTCGCCGAGCTCGACCGGCTCGAAGACTACAGGGTGCGCCAGCCCGCAAGCGGCCTCTACGATCGCTCCATCCACCCCACTTGCTACGGTCCTGCCTGGCGCTATCTCTACAACCCACGAGTGAAAGGCTACGCGGTCATCAGACAGGGCGGCTGGCGACCGATCGGATAAAGGCCAGACGGCAGACCAGGAGCCATGACCAGGAAGACGATACGGGTAAGCGCGTTAAAAAAAGTATAGGAAGCGCTTCCACCGCAAGAAGTAACGGTGGCAACTATCGGCTAAAAGCTGACATTCAGGGAAACCTCCTGCAGCGCTCACATTACCGGCCAAAAAAACGAGCGACATTAGTTTTGCGATCTGCCGCCTAGGCCGTCGGTGTGTGCGAGAACGAACAGATTCGGGCGGTGGTGCAGCGCACGATATATTTTTGGTGGTGATCGCGTTGTCCCACATTAGCTCCTATCGCGAGCGCCAAATAGAGTCGTGTGTGTAAGCCGTTCTTGATGTGGCTCAACATTTTCCGGCGATTGCGCTAAGAAAACCTTACGCTGCCGACTAATAGCATTCTGGCGAGTAAGAGGGGCCAAGGACATAGACCAGAGAACATAGAGATGATGTCAGTACCATCTAACATTCAATTGGCGGCGCCCCCCTCATATTTGGCACCGCAGCAGGAAGGCAGCAGGCAGCTTTACTTCGCGATGTTAGAGGAACGCGGCGGCATAGCGGGCCAGATCGACGAATTGGCGCGCTCCACATCGCGCTCCTTCTTGCGGGAACAACTTAGCGTGGCAGCTGAGATCGACGCAGACTTTCCCACCGAAATGCAGTCATTGCCCAGCGTGTTGCGCAACGCCCACGATCAAACGGCACAGAGTTACCGACACTACCTCGACGGGCGGCACGCCGGCTCGCCGCGTCGCTACTTCAGCTGCCGCTCGCATGCGATGTACTTTCTTCGCACGGTTGCGCCCACGAAGCTCGTGGACGGCGCTTGGCTCTATGGCTTGCTGCAGCGCTGGCAGGATTCGCGGCTCGCGCCGCTTATCCAAACCTATCTCGAAGAGCTCGGCTGCGGCAATCCGCTGCAAAACCATGTGCTGCTCTATAAGCAATTGCTCGCCCGGTATGGTTGCGATAAATGGCAGGACGGCCCCGACGAGCACTTCACTCAAGGTGCCGTGCAGCTCGCTCTTGCCCACCACGCCCATGAGTTCTTGCCGGAATTGATCGGTTTCAATCTCGGCTACGAGCAGTTGCCGCTGCATTTGCTCATTACCGCTTACGAATTGAACGAACTCGACATCGACCCCTACTACTTCGCCCTGCACGTGACGATCGACAATGCCTCATCCGGGCACGCGCGCAAGGCCTTGCAAAGCGTGCTCGATTGCATGCCTCGCATTGGGAATGCCAGGGACTATCATCGTCGCGTCGGGAACGGCTACCGCTTGAACCTCGTCGGCATGGGCACGCATCAGGCGGTCGCGTCCTTCGATCTCGAGCAAGAACTGTTGCGGGTTTTCGCCGAGAAGGCCTTGATCGGAGCAAAATTGCATTCGGACTACTGTCTCGTCGGGGGGCGGTCGGTGAGCGACTGGCTTTCTTCACCGGGCGAGATTGCAGATCTGTTGAGGACGCTGCAGTCCGCCGGATGGATCCGGCGCGGCGAGAGCCCGAAGCAAAGCCGCTTCTGGCGACTATTGACCGATGAGCAGGCACCCATGTTCGGCGTCTTCGACGGCTACGAGCAGCAACTTTTATGGGACTGGATTATGAACGATGCAGGAACGAAGCCGACCGCGCGAACCACAAATCGCTTTCGCAGGCGCCAGACCGCAGGACATGTCGAAGAGGCGGCCGCAGTGCCGCAGAGCGGTGCTACGATCGAACAGATCATCGCACACCACGCAGGAGGGGAACCGAGACACGGCAGCTGCGCAGACGTTGATGCTCTTTTCCAGCAGTTGGCCGGGGTCGACACGAAGGCGGAGGCGTTCGCCGTATTAGGAGGAATGCTCTCGCCAGCGAACCACCCGACGCCCGCGGGACTTGCCGCAACGAGGCTATACGCCGATCTGTTCAGCAGGTTGCCATGACCAACGATGTTTTCCTGCATCTCGCGATGACGCTCAAAGCTACCGGGTACTCATTCACCACCGTCACACCGGCGACCCACGCTCGCGTCAATTCACGGTTGGAGAATGCGTGGGCGCGCAACGCAACAGACGTCTTCGGTTGGAGTCGACCTTTCAGGGAGGGGGTTATAACACCTGAACTTTTCGAGGCGATGCGCAATGCGGATGTGCTGGATACACATGGTGAGGGTTGGATCTCGCGAGTGCGTGCTTCGACGCTACGCGGCCAACTTTTTCTGCACTCGGCTTATCCGACGACGGCCTCTGACGCTATTTTCTTCGGACCAGACACTTACCGCTTCGCGAACGCAATCGCTCGATATCTTGCTGGCGATGTGCGCCTCAAGCGTGCCGTCGACATCGGCTGCGGCGCCGGCCCTGGTGCCGTGGTCATTGCGCTCGAACGGCCACAAGCCGACGTGTTTGCTGTTGACATCAATGACATGGCCCTACGGTACACCTCCGTCAACGCCCGGCTCGCGGGCGCCATGCGAGTCGTGGTTCAACACTCGGATCTGCTTGACGGCGTTGACGGGGACTTTGATTTAATCGTCGCCAATCCTCCTTACTTGCTCGATGCGCAAGAGCGCACCTACCGGCACGGCGGCGGCAGCTTCGGCGAAGGACTTTCCCTTGCGATTGCGGGCCTGGCGAGAACGCGGCTGGCCCCCGGCGGCACGCTTCTACTGTATACGGGCACTGCCATCACCGACGGCACGGACCGGTTGCTCGCATCAATCGCGCCGATTCTCGACGATTCCACCCTCGAATGGGACTACCAGGAACTCGACCCTGATGTATTCGGCGAAGAACTGGACGAGCCGGCCTATGCAGAAGCCGATCGCATCGCAGCGGTTTTACTCACCGCCCGCAGGGCAAGGTCGTGAAGAGTGTCGATAGCCGCTTTCATTGGACCACTACGATGCGTGCCGTGTTCGGCAGGGTGTAGAGCGGGTCTTGGGTGACCCTGCAGGTGACCTTCCCCCTCAGAAACAGTCGCGGCAATGAGAAATCCCAACCTCTAAGGACAACTGTGCATCGCTTTCTGGCTGCTAACGAACAGACGGAAGCAACGTAACCTCTTATCTTTGATAATTGTATCCGCAACGGACTTTCCTTGCGGGCAGCATCATTCGCCATACTAAACTGGCAAAGAGGCCATATGCAGACTTCTTCAGATAGCGGCAATCGCCTGACCCACTAGAAAAAATTCGGAACTGACCCAGGGTCGTTGCATGCGGATATCTATATCCCGAAGGACTTTCCGAAGAATGGGCCGCTCGTCGTCGTGCTACATGGCAGCACCCAGTCGGCAGAGAGCTATGATCACGGATCAGGCTGGTCTGCTCTCGCCGACGAATGCGGAATTGCGCTCCTGTATCCGGAGCAAAGAAAAACCAACAACCCCCTTAGCAGCTTCAACTGGTTCAAGTCTGGCGACACCGAACGTGGCGACGGTGAACCACTCTCTAATCGTCATATGATCTAGCAGGTCGTTGATGATCATGCCATCGCCCCGTCGCGCGTCTTCATCACGGGGTTGTCCTCGGGTGGCGCCATGACATCGGTGATGCTGGCGACCTATCCGGAGGTATTCGCGGGAGGGGCGATCATCGCCGGACTACCCTACGGCAGCGCGGACAACATGATGGAGGCGATGGTTCGCATGAAAGGCTATGGCGGCCCATCAGATAGCAAGCTCGACTCGCTTGTGCGCGATGCCTCGACATTCGACGGCCCTTGGCCAACGGTCTCGGTCTGGCATGGCGGCAGCGATTCGACCGTCGACAATTCCAACGCGGATTCCATCGTCCGGCAGTGGCAGAAGATCCACGAGGTCGAAGAATCACCGACACGGGAGGAGGAGGTCGACGGTTTTCCCCGGAAGGTCTGGTGCAATGCGGACGGTCAGGAGGTGATAGAGGAATACATCATCAAGGGAATGGGCCACGGCACGCCGATCATGGCCGAGGGGGACGAGGGCCTCGGGGAAGAAGACAAGTTTATGCTGGAAGTCGGCATTTCTTCGACCCGTCACATAGCGCATTTCTGGGGCCTTACGCAGTAGTGAACGGTGGCTGGGCGTGTTCCGCCACCACCTCTTAGAAACTCACGATAAGCCGTATTAGTTTTCAATCAGGATGCCTTACACCTGACTCAGGGCATATTACCCTCGCCTGCCTCCTGCTAAACCGCATCTCTTCGCCTCGCTGATCGTATCGGCTGAGGTATACCCTTTCTTTGGGGTAAAAAAACACCCACTTTCTGTCCGTAGAAAGGTTTACGCAATTCTTTATGGAAAACTACCTCGCCCTGGCGGGCAGGGCACTGACTGTCAAGAAAACGACTCTATGTTCGCCAGCGCACAGCCAGCGGCTGACTAACCGCTCATTATCATTTCGAGTGTGGCAACGGATATGCCTAAACATGGAAGTTGCACTAAGCGTTGCAAGGAAAGCAACGCTAACCCTTTCATTGGTGACCGATATCTGGTGACGGACGTCGTAAGAGGCGAGAGCGCTGTCAAGCGCTCATCCACTCCAGACGCGTCGGAGGCCTATCGACGCATCAGGCAAGTCTATACCCGATGCGGCTGTAGCCACTGCCTGAACTGGGGCCCCGATACCAGGCCCGCCTGGCGCGCCACTTCCTGGCCATCCCAGAACACGATGAGAGAAGGGATGCGGCGAATCGCGAAGCGGCCAGCCAGCGCCTGTTCGGCCTCGGTAACCAGCTTGGCGAAACGCAAACGCGGCTCCAGTTACTGAGCCGCCGCGCCGAAGATCGGCGCCATCGCCTTGCAGGGCCCGCACCAGTTCGCCCAGAAATCCACCACCGGCAGGCTGCTGCGCTCTACCAGCGCCGGGAAGTTGACCGCGGTCAATGCCAATGGCTCGCCGGTGAACAGGGGCTTACGGCACTTGCCGCAGCGCGGGGCTCGATCAACAGGCCCTCGTCGTAGCGCTGCAGCAGCAAGAAGGTCTGGGCGTAACGGGTGACGATATCGATGAGGCCCCGACCGCTGGCGGCATCCAGCGCCGGGCTGCAGGCTGTCTTGCGTACCAAGGCCATGGCGGCCTCCAGCTCGCGGGCATTCTCCGCGAAGCGCTGGCGGTTCAGGGTCCAGCCCTGCGTGAGATGCTCCCGCAGCACGCGAGTGGCCCACTGGCGGAACTGCACGGCGCGCCGGGAGTTAACGCGATAGCCTATCGAGATGATGGCATCGAGATTGTAGTGTCTGACGCGCCGCTTCACCTGCCGATTTCCTTCCTGACGAACTACCGAGGATTCCTCGGTAGTTGCCGTTGATCCAGCTCCGCATCGGCATAGATGTTCTTCAAATGCAGGCTGATGTTATCGGTGGAGGTATCAAAGACCTCTGCCATCTGCCCCTGGCTCAACCAAACCGTATCCCGCTCGGCATCGAGCCGGACTTCGACCGCCTGGTCGGCGTCTTGGTAGATAACGATGGGTGCTTGGTTGTTATCGCTCATACCTTGGCCTCCTCCCCTGCCACTTCGGCTTGCCTAGCCGTCAGCGCGCCAGTCTTGATCGGGAATTTCTGCTGGACTGTAGTGGTCAACTATTCTCGGCTTCCCTGAAGGCAGCCTCGATGACCTGACGAATGGCAGCAACATCCTGCGGCGTTTCAGAACGAATCGTCACCGGGGTGTCCATCATCTTCTCCACTCATCGAAGGACGATCGCTGTCGGATATATCGCGTATCACGCGGCAGGGATTGCCGGCGGCGAAAACGTCATCGGGGATATCCCTCGTCACCACACTGCCGGCCCCGATCACGGAGCGCGAACCGACGCGCACTCCCGGGCAGATAATCGCTCCGCCGCCGACCCACACATCGGTGCCGATCTCGACGGGCCTGGCAAACTCCTGGTGACGGCGGAGCTTCGCATCGAAGGGGTGAGTCGCCGTGTAGATCTGAACGGCCGGACCGAATAGCGTATAGTCCCCGATCGTGACGCGGGCCACGTCAAGCACGACGCAGTTGACGTTGAAGAACACCCGTTCGCCGAGCGCAATGTTCGTTCCATAGTCACATAAGAACGGAGGTTGCATCCAGACCGTGTCGCCACCCCGGCCGAACAGCTGGCGCAGGATACGTCGGCGCTCCTCCTCTCCTTCGCGGGTCACATTGAGATCCTGACAGAGATCACTTGCACGTTTGTGCGCTCGGACGAGCGCCGGCGCGAGGGGATCATATAGCGCCCCGCTCAACATCTTTTCCCATTCAGTCGCCATATCGGCCGCCGGGATGAAGTAGCTGTGCCTCGATAGCCGCCTTATCGATGACGGACCACACCTGCACGATCTTTTCGTCGCGGAACTCATAGAAGACGTTCTCGGCAAAGGACACCCTTCTTCCGTAAACATCCAGGCCGAGAAACCTCTCCTTGGGTGTGCAGTTGAAGCGGAGTCGGCTGGCGACGTAGGGTGGATCGGCAACCAGCAACTCAATCGTAAAGGATAGATCAGGGATCTCGGCGAAATCTCTCTCCAGCATGCCCCGGTAACCTGATATCCCGAGCCGCTCGCCGTTATGCTTGGCGTCTTCATGAACGAAGCGCCCCAACGATGGCCAATCCTGCCCGTTCAAGCAGGCGATATAGTCGCGATAGACGCTCGATAGTTCGGACTTCGTCATCTACGACCTCCCCGACGCAAGCCTGAAGGAGCAATCCGACAAGCCGACGCACCGGGCGAACCTATACCACCCGGTGCGGATGCAGCCAGTGCTTTTCATGCACCCCTCAGATCGCCGAACTTCCCGGCTTGGAAGTCGGCAAAGGCCTGGCGGAGCTCGGAGTCGTGATTCATCACGAAAGGGCCATGGCCGGCCACCGGCTCGTTGATGGGCTCGCCGCTCAACAGCAACAGCTTGGCGTCGTTATTGGCCTCCAGGCGGAGCGACTCGCCCTGGCGCTCGAAGCTGACCACGCTATCGTCGCGGACGAGGCGCTCGCCGTTGACCAGCACCGTGCCCGCCAGCACCACCAGCAAGGTGGTATGGCCCTCGGGGACCTCGAGTCGAACATCGCCGCCGGCCACCAGGCGCAGGTCCCAGACATTGATGGGCGTAAAGGTGCGTGCCGGCCCCTTTCGATCCCCATAGCGACCCGCGACGACCCTGAGCTGGCCGGCATCCCCCTCCAGGGCCACTCGGGGAATCTCGCCGTCGAGCAGGGTCTGGTAGGCGGGCGGAGCGGACTTGTCCCGGGCCGGCAGGTTGACCCACAACTGCGCCATCTCCAGGGTGCCCCCGCTCTCGCTAAAGGCCGGCGCGTGGTACTCCTCGTGCATTATGCCGGCACCGGCGGTCATCCACTGGACGTCGTTCTCGCCGATCTCGCCGCCATGGCCCGCCGAGTCGCTGTGCTCCAGGGCGCCCTGGTAGACCAGGGTCACGGTCTCGAAACCGCGGTGCGGATGGGGCCCCACGCCCCGGGTGTGCCGGGTCGGCTCGAAGCGATGCGGGCCGGCATGGTCGAGCAGCAGGAAGGGGCTGAGCGACTCGGCACCCTGGCCGTAGCTGAATAGCGAGCGCACCGGGAAGCCATCGCCGACCCAATGGCCGGGCGGGGCATCAAAGACTGCCTGGATCTGTTTCATGCGGGGCTCCTTTCGGGTCATTCGATATTACCGCGATCACCAACATCAATCAGCCGCTGCCGGGTCCCTTGGCCGGAAACACTCACGCATGAGCCAGTGCGCTGAGCGCCGACGAGCGTCGGCAAGATGCTGGACCCGCCCTTTAAGATCGTCGTCGAAAGAATTGCGCGAATCCATTACTGAAAACATGGCCTCCAGAGAACCCTGGCTGGGGGCATTGCGGGGTTCTTTCATTTTCAACTGATAGCGGCCAAAAGCGGACATATAAGTGCTTAGGCAGATGTCTTCGTGCATGATGCTATCAAGACCTTACATCAGGATGAGAGCATGGCAAGGCGTTTCGTATCCCCCCTCACGGAGGAGGAACAGCAGGCCTTG
>NZ_JAHCLU010000044.1 GCF_018448785.1 Halomonas jincaotanensis
GAGCCTTTCTCCTTATTAGCTCTTCAGGAGTTCCAGGTGGGCAGCATCAAGGTGGACAGAGAATTGATCAAGGACGCCGGCCGGGGGGGCGATACCGACCGTTTACTGAATGCTATTATCGCTATGGCTCATGCGATAAACGTCCAGGTGGTTGCAGCGGGCGTTGAAACGGAAGAGCAATTGCAATTCCTCTCCCGCGCAGGCTGCGACTATGCCCAGGGTTTCCTGTTCTCCAGGCCGCTACGCCAGGACGAATTCGAAGCATTGCTAAGACGGGACAGCCATTACGAACCTGCTTAAAGGTGTTCGGCTCAAAACGGGATCACCGGACGCCAACCTGGGTAATGTTCATGGGGAGTTCTCCTCATTCTCTGGCTGGTAAGTGATGTACTCAACCTTCAGGGTGGCGCAACGACGCCGGTGCAGGTGGGTGGGACTTCATCCCATTGCTTACAAGCGGTCAGCCCTGCATGTCGGTCAGCGCTCAAGGGGCTCATGGAGTGTGATGATTTCTGCTCCACTGTGATGCAGTATACAGCATTAGAACTTACTGTCATGGACAATAAGAATGATAAGGATTCAGGGTGAGTAACGGTAGGCAAGCAAGGCTTGAAGCGATCCAAGACGACACAGGTCTTAACCGAGTCCAGGATGCGTTGCGTACAAGCGAGGCGGAGTTCCGGACGCTGGTCGAAACCATGCCGCAAATTGTCTGGGTTACTCGGCCCGATGGTTGGCACATCGACTTTAATCAATGCTGGCTGGATTACACCGGGCTGACACTTGAAGAGAGCCTTGGATTTGGCTGGAACCCGCCCTTCCATCCAGAAGATCGGAGCTATGCTGCTGAGCTGTGGCTTCAAGCGACGAATAGCGGCGAACCCTATGAGGTTGAATACCGGCTACGTCGGTGGGACGGGGTGTATCGCTGGATGCTCGGCAGAGCCGTTCCCATGCGCGATGCCATGGGCAATATCGTGAAATGGTTCGGCACGTGCACGGACATTGACGATCTGAAGCGAACTCAGGAGCGTCTGGATGAGGCTCAGCGGGTCGGTAAGATCGGGGATTGGGATTACAGCCCCATCACCGGAGAAACTACCTGGTCGTCGGCCGTATATAGGATGTTGGGCAGAGACAGCCGGCTCGGTCCTCCCCAAACCCTCCATGAGAGCGCGATGCTCTTCGACGCTGAAAGCGCTGTGCTTTTTAAAAAAATGATGAGTTTGGGAGCCGCATCAGGGCAAACACAAAAAATTGACCTTCGAACAAACGGAGGCGACGGTAGAGAAGCTTATGTTCAGATAATCGCTATGCCAAGGAAAGATGATAGTGGCGAGGTCGTAGGCTTTTTTGGCACGATTCAAGACATTTCTGAACGAAAACATGCAGAACTGGCGCTGCACGCCAGAGCACAGCAACAACTGCTCGTCGCCGCCCTTGGACGGTTAGCATTGTCTGCCGCGAGTCTCGACGAGTTGTATACGGAAGCCGCATCGATAATCGCGCAGGGCCTGAACGTCGAGCTTAGCAACGTTTTGCTCCTGGACGGGCCTCAACAACCCTTGGTTCTAAAAGCCGGCATCGGCTGGGGACCCGGTTGGATCGGCCGCCAGGTGGCTTACCCAGTGGACCAAACACAACCGTATCGGGTCCTTGCAAGCCGCGAACCCTTTATCATTCATGATTTCAGCGAGGATTCGCGATTCGCTCCGTCTGCTTTACTCACTTCCCATGGTGTTATCAGCGGTGCCGATGTTCTGATTGGCGGAAGCGAAAAGCCGGTCGGTGTGCTGGGTGCTTACGCCGATACGCCCCGCAAATTCTCGACCGATGATGTCGGTTTTCTGCAAGGGGTTGCCAATATCCTCGGTGCGGCGGCCGAGCGCCAACGGGCTAACGAGCAGCTTAACTACATGGCCCTGCATGACCCGCTCACCGACTTGCCAAATCGTTTGCTGTTAACCGATCGGCTCAACGTAGCGCTGTCGGACGCCAAGCGGCATGGCCAACAAGTCGCCCTATTGTTCTTGGACCTCGATCGGTTCAAACAGGTGAATGACGTATTTGGGCATGCCCTTGGCGACCAACTACTTCATGAGGTCGCCAAGCGGCTGTCCCGCTGTGTGCGCGCCGAGGATACGGTAAGTCGGCAAGGGGGCGACGAGTTTATCGTGGCCCTAACGGGGATCAAGGTAGAACAGGATGTCGCTCTCATTGCCGATAAAATCCTCACTGCCATTTCCTCTCCCTTCCTACTGGAGGACATTGAAATTAACCTGGGCATCAGTATTGGGGTAGCGTGTTTTCCTCGCCATGGAGAGGATGCGGGGACCTTGCTGCGTAATGCCGACGCGGCCATGTACGTTGCCAAGGGGTTAGGTCGTAATTGTTATCAGTTCTACGCACCTGAAATGAACGTGCAAGCGTTGGATCGTTTGACCCTTGAAAGCGATTTGCATCGTGCCATTGAGCGCAACGAACTATTTCTAATGTATCAACCACAATTTTCCCTCAGTACTGGCGATGTTCTTGGCTTGGAGGCATTGGTTCGATGGCGGCATCCCTCCCTTGGGCTTATTTCCCCTGGCCACTTCATCCCCATTGCGGAGGATTCCAGCCTAATTGTCCCCGTCGGGAACTGGGTGCTGGAATCGGCCTGCCACCAGCACGCTTGGTGGGTGTCTCAGGGCTTAACGAAAGGGTCCTTGGCGGTCAACATTTCTGCGCATCAATTCCGCCAGGCTGATTTTTGTAATCGGATAAGCGATGCGCTGTTACGCACAGGACTATCGCCCGACTTGCTGGAATTGGAGGTCACGGAAGGCGTGGTCATGCAAGGCATTGACCAGGTCCTGCATAAGCTCAACACGCTTCGTGAATTAGGGGTCACGCTTGCCATCGATGATTTTGGTACCGGCTATTCAAGCCTGAATTATCTGAAGCAGTTTCCACTCCATCGCTTAAAAATTGATCAATCCTTCACTCGGGGGCTGCGCGGCGACCAGGAAAGTGGCGCGATTGCCGAAGCGATCATCCACATGGGACACAGCATGGGACTGGATGTGCTGGCCGAGGGGATTGAAACCAAGGAGCAGGAACATCACCTCCGAACGCTGGGCTGTGTTGCCGGACAAGGCTTTTTATACGCGAAGCCGCTTTCGGCCGAGGAGTGCGAGGAATACCTTCGAGGTAACGTGCGGGAGTAGTCGACCACTACATTAACGATTGGCTCAAGGTGGGAACAGCGGACGACATCGCCTAGTCGAGTTCTACGTCACTTTCGATAGCCAGGTCAGATCTGGCGACTATTGTAATAGGTATTACCTCTAACTAGGGGGCAAGTATGGTAACTCCAACATCGATTAAGCTCGACGATGATCTGAAGGAGCGGATCCAGCACTTGGCCGATGCTCGCCGTCGCTCGGTGCACTGGCTCATGCGTGAGGCCATCGAGCAGTATGTGGATCGCGAGGAAAAGCGAGAAGCTTTCAGGCAAGACACGCTCAGAGCTTGGGAGGACTACCAGACTACCGGCTTGCATGCGACCGCCGACGAAGTGAAAAAGTGGCTGGTCAGCTGGGGAGCGGATAACGAGACTCCGGCCCCAATATGTCACCAGTGATCTTCGCCCCGGCAGCCATCCGGGGTCTGGCGTGTTTGCGCGATTGTCTACGACCGAAAAGCCCAGCAGCGGCTGAGGGTAAGGGCCGCGCGAGCCATCAACCAAGGTGCCCAAGCACTCTGACAACTGCCACGCCTTATGCGTCCCGTTGACGTCCTGCCCAAGAATACAAGGGATCGGCTGATTGAATACGGTGACTGCGGCTATGTCGCCCGTTGCCGTATCGAGAGTGACACCGCTGTCGTGTTGGACATCCGTCATCGAAAGGGAGCCAGCTTCAAGCTGTATCGAGCATGCCATCCGTTTACCCATGAAAAGCCAGCAGAAATCATCTGCTGGCTTTTTAACTTTGGTGCCGGGTCGTCCATGCCCAGCACCACCTTAAGATAAGCAGATTGAGGGTGAGGCACCCGTATCATGATATTAAGACCCTCTTCGACTAGCGCAAGGTAAGCTATAACGGGCTTGGCCAGCATTAGGAGCAGCCCGTAGATGGCCAGATACTGACGGATGAGACGGGAATCTAGCCGCGCTAATCGCGGCTGGTGCCCGTCAATAAATCGTTCTGCGGTACCTTATGAAAAAAACCATCGCTAACCTCGAGCAGCACAGCCGCGTCTCCAGCCCAGTCCTGGCTCGGGGAGGCGCTTGCAATTATGTGTATTGGCGCCACTGGGTAGGGGGAGCTAGCTGCTTGACCTCAAGCAACGGGATAGCGAATAGGTTCGCCAGTTCTATGTCGTAGTGTGTTGCATCGAGATAATTTCCCATCTATTATCCATAACTGAAAATCCAGTACGCCAAACTAAGGACACTAACATGTCAAATTTGCTCGCAGACTATGCCCAGAATGAACGGATGCTAAAAGATCTTCAGCAGAAGCTGGAGAGGATGCAGAACGATCCGAAGCTCCAGGCCGAACTTGAGTTCAAAGAGAAGCTCGAGGCGTTGATGAAGGAGTACGATAAGAGTTCCAGGGATGTTCTAGAGCTGCTTAATCCCGATCATCAAGCTAAGCCTGTTGAGCAGACAGGGCAGCGGCGCAAGCGCAAGCTGAAAATTTACGAAAACCCTAACTCAGGTGAGGTGGTGGAAACTCGAGGTGGCAATCAAAAGACGCTGAAACAGTGGAAAGACGAATTTGGTGATGAGACAGTCGAGTCGTGGCTAGTGCGTACAGAAGATTGATTCAGCGAAGCCTATGAGTCTGCGCTCGATTCTGAGGCCCCATGCCACTGAGTGGTGAGAGGGCTATGCCATCTGAGTGTCGGTAGGCTCGTGTACAAGTTTTGCCCTGCAAACGGGGAGCCCGATTCATGACCACCAGATATGCCTTAGCGAAGAGGCCATGGCTGAGATCGGCAAGTTGTCGCTGCATCACGAGTTTGGCTATGGCACCATTTCATTGTGCTCGCCTTATCAGGTAGAGATGAGAAAGGGTAGATTTTGCCCATTTCTTGGAGATTCGCTAGGTCCTGCTTCCCTGAACCCGTTCCCCGGAGCTGGGCCTAGACGTGCTTTAGATCCGCACCTTCGATGGCCGCAAGGATTTGGGGGGCACTCGTCGAGGAGGACATCCCGGTCGGCAACGTTAGGTACCCGGCCCGAGTGGTTGATATAGTCCCTGACGGCTCGTGAAAGGATTGGGTTGGATAGGTCATGCTCTGCATCGATATCAGCGTAGATAGCGTCGTAGAGGAGTAGGGCACGTGCTTCTTGCCAGAGCATCTCCAGCTGGGCATCGCCGGCGACTCCCAGGTATTTAGCGCGCTCGAGTACGCGGCCACGGACTGAAGAGGGGATTGACTCAAAGAGCCCCGGCAGTTCCTGAGCGAAATCCTTTCCAGGCTGTGGCTCGAAGCCCCTGCCGTCGCGAAGAACTTTCAGGCGCTCCATCTCGCGGTACAGCTCCTCAAGCTCAGCCTTATGCCTATCGTCCACACGAGGCTCCTTTTAAGCGGTCCTGAGTGAATTAAAACTTTTCAATCGAGTGCACATAGCCAATAATCGGGTAGCCTGAATTTCTGGCTGCTTTCTCGGCATCTAGACGAGCTTCCAGCTTAGATATTTTACTGGATTTGAATTCGAAAATTTCATCCAGAGCAAGGCGTTTTTTTCTGACACCTAACCTTACAAGGTGGCCTATTTTATGACTCTCTGTAGGAGCCCTTTTCCGTGTAGGTGTAGACTCTTTAGCAGCAGGATTTTCTATCTTGGTTTGTTTTACGTTACGTTTACCAAATTGCTCTATCGCTTGATCTACTTCACGGTTGTGTTTGGAAATAAACTCATCGCGCGAAGTTAATAAAGATTCTTCTAATGCCTTCATGTCGTGATCCATCATTGAAACTCTTTTGTCGGAAGATGAGAAATGTTACCACATGGTGTGGCCTTCAACACGGGACAGAGGGTTTGTCGCAGCTTAATTTCCGATCAATGAACATCATCACACTGTCAATTCGAAAAACGCTTTCCTCGCCCTCTCCGAGGACCTCGCCACGAGCACCTGGAGCTGATCCTGGACTTCTGTCGGCTTCTTCTTGATCAGCCGCTGCATAAATCTCTTTGCCTTCTCTTCCTTATCTTCAATCGAGTCGGCTTCCGGGAAGGTAACGAGAGAGGCGAACCCAGGATCCTCAGTTAGATCGGTGATGGCATCGAGGATTTCAAGGGCGGGGATGTCCTTCTCATAGAATTCAAACCATGCAGGCACCATTTCGATCCGTAACCCATCCAAGCAAAATCGTCCCGCTTCAATGGGCTGCAATGTGGTAATCGTGATCATACCCGACATCTGAGTGGTGATACCCAGGCGGTTGTAGAGGACAGGTCAGGTGATGTACACGGTACTCCGTCCACTAGTGGACATGAGAGCCTTGAGGATTTCGGTCTATGAAAGTCCTCGCGGGCCGAGGATGCCCTATTCTGTGCGATAGAACCAGTCTTGGCGATACTGCCTCAGCGTCCCATCTTGTAGCAGGTACTCGAAGATTCCCTCCAGTGCTTCAGCCTGGCCAGGGTATTCGGACTGCTCAGAGAGCTTGATCACCGATAGAAGGGGGCTTGTTTCGATACGCTTGCGGATCCTTTCTTCTAGCTCGTAGCCCCATCGCCTACCAATCCTATCTACGGCTTCTATTCGCGCTGGGTCGCCTTCGCCCACGCCGTATCGCACCCAGGATTGTTGAGGAATGTATTCAGCCAGATTTCCAGACCTGCGATCATTTTCCAGCTCCCATAAAATACACTGCATATCAACAGTAGCCCCATTCTCGACACTGTCCAAAAAGTCCTTTAGCTCTACGATTCGGCCCTTGGCCACTAGCTTCTCGGCGGTCAGGCCATCAAGGCTGGCGATTGGATACAAACGGTACCAAGCCACTGCATTCTTGCGGGAACCGGCGAAAGTCTCAATCTGCTCAAGGATTTCTTCCATATCGTCGCTCACATCAGGCTCGGACTGATTATCATGGCCATACCTCATTTATGGACTCATTCAGCAATCTACGCTTTTCTTCTTTGGGTATTTCATCCATCGCTTTCTCTATAGCTCTTTCTAAATTAGTATTCAACTTTAATTGATATGGATCTTAGTATATTGCAGTCTCGCAGTCACCAAGATTTTTTGACGCGGATAGCAATGTATCGATATCAAGAAGTGGAACGGTGCGTTTTTTTCTGAAGAGACGATGGCGACGGTAGCGATCGCGCACAACGATGCATAGCTCATCGTAACGGACTTCAAGGTCATTACCCTGCCTGGCAAGCTGAATCTTCATGTTGCCTCCGGACCCTAGGTACTGATGTCGTATATACTTCATTCACGCTAGTATAGCTGGAGGCCCGGATAATCCCGCCTTATTCACCGAGCTGAGATAGAAAAGAAGATGGCGAGCAGTTTCTCTTGTAGAATCAATATGTTCCTGC
>NZ_JAHCLU010000045.1 GCF_018448785.1 Halomonas jincaotanensis
TTGGCCGCTGGACGTGGCCTGACAGCCGGATGCGGAAACAGGCAACGGATTTGGGAGTTTTCACACAGCCTCGGCCGTATGCCGCCCTGCCTTCAGTAAATCCGGCTTCCCTCGGGAGCCGGCTATTGACCGTGATTATTCCCCTTCCTCCAACACCTCTTCAATCCACTCCTGCCAGGTTTCCGTGAGCCGCTGACCGAGCCGTAGCGTATGCCAGGGGGCACGCTCGGCGGATGTCAGGGCCTGGGGGTCGGCGAACCACTCCCGTTCAATGGCGGCGTAGGTCGCCAGGCGTTCCGTGAGCTGGCGGTGCAGGGCAGTGAGTTCCATCCGCCGGGCGTTGGAGGGCCAGTGCTCCCAGGCGAAGAATTTGGCGAAGAGGGGCTGACGTACGGGGCTGGCGGCCAGGGGCTCGGCGAGCCAGGTATCCAGAGCCTCTCGGCCTGCCACGGTCAGATGATAGACCTTGCGGTCGGGCCGCTCGGCCTGGGGCACCGTCTCGCAGTCGAGTAGCCCATCGCCACGCAGGCGGTCGAGCTCCCGATAGAGCTGCTGGTGACTGGCCTGCCAGACGTGGGCGAGGCCGGCCTTGAAGCGCTGCAGGATGTCGTAGCCGGTGCCGGGTTCGCGCTGCAGGGTGATCAACAGGACGGCGCGCAGTGACATGGGAAACCGTGGTGTCAGGGTAGTGATATGCACATGGTTGCATATCGGCAGGGTCGAGGCTAGCCTTATGCAACAAGTTGCATTTGGGTTGCAATCAAGGTTGCTGGCCTGGCTTCTGGAGGTTCCCCATGGCATTCACCCTGCATCTCTACGCCTCCTTCCTGGCCCTCGGCATAGGGGGCCTCATCCTGCTGATGCGCAAGGGCACCGGGCCCCATCGGCTGATGGGCATTACCTGGGTGGCGGCCATGGCGCTCTCGGCATTGAGCTCCTTCTGGCTGGGAGGCGGTGTCCTGCCCCTGGTAGGGCATCTGGGGCCCATCCACCTGTTGTCGCTGTGGGTGCTGGTGCGCTTGCCGTCGCGGTGCGGGCCATCCTCAAGGGCCGGGCTCGTCGGCATCGCGAGTGGATGCTGGGGGCCTACCTGGGGTTGGTGGGGGCCTTCATCGGCACCCTGGTGCCGGGCCGTTGGGTCGCCATCCAGCTAGGCTTGTGGTGAAGGGGCAAGGAGTCTTCCAGGAGGCGAACGTGGACGAAGACCTGACCGAGATGACGTGCGAGGAGCTGCTGGACGAGGTCAGGCAGCTGCGGCAGGCGATCCGCGAGCATCGCGACTGCAGCGAGCACGATCTCTGCTGGCATCATCCGGCACTCTGGCGCCTGCTGCCCGAGAAGACGGATCCAGTGCCGGTGGTGCCGGAATGGCCGGCGTTCATGCGGGGCTGCATCAAGTATCGTCAATCCCTGGACGAGCAGGCACCCGATGCCCCGCGCTCTGACGAGCCCTATCAGGAGTGATCTCCAGGAAGGAAAGCCATCCACACCCGCCAGCCGGAAGGAGGACACCATGCCCGGCGCCATTGCCGGCGATATCATCGGCTCGGTGCACGAGGGCCAGGGCACCAAGCACCGCAACTTTCCGCTGTTCACGCCGCACAGCACCTTCACCGATGACACCGTGCTCTGCGTGGCGGTGGCGGAGGTGCTGCTGCACGGCGGTGATTTCGTCGATGCCTACCACGACTACTTCCACCGCTATCCGGATGCCGGCTTCGGCGGCGGTTTCATGCGCTGGGCAGCGAGTCGGGATCGACGGCCCTATTACAGCTGGGGCAACGGCTCGGCCATGAGGGTACCGCCGGTGGGCTTCGCGGCCCAGACCTTGGAGGAGGCCCTGAGCCTGGCCAAGCGCAGCGCCGAGGTCACCCTTGATTACCCCGAGGGCATCCGTGGCGCCCAGGCGGTGGCGGCGGTGATCTTCCTGGCGCGTCAGGGGGCCGACTAGGCAAGCCTGCGTGAGGAGGTTGAGACGCGCTTCGGCTACGACCTGTCGCGGCGTCTGGACGAGATGCGCCCCGGCTATCGCTTCGACGTCTCCTGCCCGGGCTCGGTGCCGCCGGCGATCACCGCCTTCCTGGAGGCCGAGAGCGTCGAGGCGGCGATCCGCAATGCGGTCTCCCTGGGCGGCGATGCCGACACCCAGGCCTGCATGGCAGGGGGCATGGCCGAGGCCTTCCGTGGTGGCCAGCCCGATGAGCTGCGCCTCGAGACCCTCGCCAGGCTGACCCCGGAGCTGCGTGCGGTGGTGGAGGCCTTCCAGGCCCGCTTTCTCCTGACTTGATAGTGGCGGCATCTCTGGGGCCTGTCGACTAGGGTGAGGATAACGGCGTCCTAGAGGGAGGCAAGGGGATGCTACCCCCGCGCAGGGCGCCGATGAAGCGGGGAGTGGCGGGACGGCGGGAACCCTCTCGCCGCTTGGTGCGTCCCTGCTATCGCCGGGGGCAACCCCGACGTGTCACAACCCGACCCGATAACTCAGGGGGATGTCATGATCATTGCACGCTGGTACTGTCAGGCCCGGTTCGGGCACAAGCAGGAGCTGATCGAGAAGATCCAGCAGTGGTGGTCGACCATCGGCCGCGAGATCGGCCAGACCGACTACACCATTGCCACCGGTAGCGTGGGCGTCGCCGAGTCGGTGATTGCCGTGGACGTGCGGGTGGCGGATATGGCCACGCTGAGTGCCCAATGGGACAAGCTCGCCGAGCGCGCCGATCACCGGGAGTGGGGCAAGGCGATCGAGCCCCTGGTGGTCAGCGGTACCACCCGCTGGGAACTCTTCCGCGTGGTGGAGTGAGGGCGGCTCGACGCCGGTACCGTCAGACAGTCGAGTGGTCTCATGCCGTCTTGATACAAGGCTCAGGCCCTGCCGCCGGGTTGCGATGGGGTCACGCTTCCCCTCGTGGCTGGAGCGAATCGCTGGGTCGGCCCGGGGCGATGCCGTTCGATCTGGTCGTGCCCGTGTGGTGGGGCAGCCATCCGGCTTGGGGCACGCGGCTGCTGGAGTCGCTGACCTTCGAGACGATCCGCATGGCGCTGGAAACGGGCTCGCTGCCCGACGACGTTCGCCTGACCTTCAATGCCGACCGAGCTGCGGAACAGGCCGCGGGTACGTTGTGGCTGCTCGAGCAGACGTCGCCATCGCTGCTGATACTGTTGCACGAGGCACACGACGGCCTGCCCGGCAAGCCCTTTGCGCTGGAGGGCGAAAGCCTGTTTGCCGCCAGCAACCTGCCGTTCGCCGGTGATCAGCCACGCCTCCTTGGCGAGCAGAGCGACCAGGGCCAGGAGCATGGCCCAGCAGCCCGGAGGAGGAGCCTCGGCGCCGGACAGTAGGCGCTCTAGGCTGGACCAGGCGATGCCGCCGGCCACGAAGATCAGCACGCTGCCCAGAAACAGCGCGGCCTGGGGCTCGATGCGGCCATGGCCGTAGGGGTGGTCGTGGTCGGGCCCTGGCGGCCAAGTGGGTGGCGGCCAGCACGAAGCCGTCGGTGATCAGGTCGGAGAAGGAGTGGATGCCGTCGGCCACCAGCGCGGCCGATCCCCCCAGGACGCCGGCAACCACCTTGGCTAGTCCCACCAGGGTGTCGACCCAGATGGCAACCACGATGATACGCTGAGCGTCACGGGCGTGTGGGACATCGTGTGACTGCATGTCAGGCCTTTCTGGGAGGTACGCGACCGAGGAAAGTCTGCAGACGTAAAGAGTACCGAAAAGGTGCGGATTTCGACAAGTTGTATAGCGCGATTGATCGACTGGCTGTCGAGCAGGAAACCTGAGGCTGCTGGAAGGCCTAGAACCCGTCGAACCGGCCGGCGGCCATGTCAGGGTTTGCACTACACTGTTTTCAAGGCGTCGAGCCTGGCGGTTCGGCCCAGCGTGCACCCATCCTCCAAAAGGAGGCGTAGCCATGGCATCGTCCGACCTCCTGAACGATTTGTTCCACTACCCCCTGCTGGAAGCCATCCTGGGACGCCGTGCGCGACGCTTCGGGCTGGGCATGGAGATCCCCTCCGGCCCCCTGGCCTTCCGTTCCCGACACGACCCGCTGCCGCTCTCGAAGCTGGAGCGCGATGTGCTGCTGGTGGCCGGCACCGGGGTCAGCGGCTGGAGCTTCGGCGTGCCCCACGGGCCGGATCGCCCCGACGAGCATGCCCACTACTCGCTGCGTTTCACCGGGCGTACCGCGCCCACCGCGGGAGGCTTCGGCACCCCCGCCATGTTGTTCACCGATGACGAGGGCCTGCACTTCCTCAACACCCGCGACATCCCGCCGAGCCGCATGCGCGAATACCGGGGCGTCGACGATGGCGTGGAGCGCTTGCTGGCCCTGGTGCGCGACCACACCCTGACGCTCTCTCACCAGCGACTGGACCTGCCGGCGGCGCCGCCCCATATGCTCGAGCCCAACCTGTGGATGGCCAATGCGCCGGGCTCGACCCTGTTCATGCCCATCGGCGACGCCAGCGAGCAGGTGCTGGCGCTGCTGGCCATGGCCATCGGCAACGGTAACACCCTCGTCGATGACGAGCTCGGGCGGCCCGCCGGCGATCTGGCGCCCTTCCAGCACAGCGGCCTGTTGAGCGAGGAGAAGCGGGTACCCCTGTCGGTGCTGCTGCAAATGGCCTACGAAGGAAACTGCGCCGAGCTGGCGTTCATGGGCCATAACCTGGTGCTGACGATGCAGGCCATGGGCCTCGGCGGCCTCTACTTCAACGGCCTCAACCGCTGGAGCATCCTGGGCGCCTTCGCCGACCAGGGCATCGCCGGCGCCGGCTTCCGCTTCGTGTGCGACGCGCGCTGGACCCTGCCCAATCCGGTGGGGCTGGATGGCGTCTATGAGGCGCTCTGTCCGCCCTACTACCCGGACATGCATGCGGCGGTGGCGACCTTCGTGGCGCGCAAGTTCGGCCCCGGCGGCGCCTACGATGCCGCCATGCCCGGTCCCTGGCAGCACAGCCGCGAGGTCAAGGCGGGGGTGACGCCCTATTCCGATGAGTTCGTGGCATGCCTGAGCGAGGTGGCCCAGTACATCCTCGACAAACACGGCAAGTTCCCCGGCACCTTCACTACCCTGGTGCTGCCCGGCTTCGTCCAAGCGGTGCACCTGGACACCGACTTCTACGACCGCCACTACCGGCCGGGCGCCTACCTGGAGACCCATGCCGAGCACCTGCGCCGCTGGCACCCCGGAGCGGAAGAGTAAGGTGCGGAAGGGAAGCGCAGAGCGGCCGGCACTTGAAGTCGGGTGCCGGACCCCCACCTGGTCGAGGTGACACCGCTATCTGATTCAGGAGTTTTGATGACTTCCACCGTACTGATCACCGGTGCCAACCGCGGCGTCGGCCTGGCGCTGGCCCATCACTATCGCGATGCCGGTTGGGACGTGATCGGTGTGTGCCGCAGCAGTGGCGATGAAACGGCCGAGCTTCGCGAGGTGGCCAGCCGAGTCATCGAGGGTATCGACGTGACCCATGACGAGGGCGTGGATCGTCTGACCGTGGAGCTGGAGGGCCAACGTCTGGACCTGCTGATCAACAACGCCGGTCGGCTGCGCGACGAGGTGCTGGGCGAGATCGACTTCGACTCCATTCGCGAGCAGATGGAGATCAACGCCTATGCGCCGCTGCGCGTTACCGAGGCGCTGCTGGGCAACCTGGGCGAGGGCAGCAAGGTAGCCAACATCACCAGCCGCATGGGGTCGATCGCCGACAACGACTCAGGTGGCCGCTACGGCTACCGGGCCTCAAAGGCGGCGCTCAACGCCTTCGGCAAGTCCCTGGCGGTGGAGCTCGCCCCGCGGGGGATTGCCGTGATCCAGCTGCACCCCGGCTATGTGCAGACCCGCATGGTCAACTTCGGCGGGCTGATCACGCCGGAGGAGGCCGCCGCCGGCATCGCCGCGTGCATCGAGGCGTTGACGCTGGCGACCACCGGCACCTTCTGGCACAGCAACGGCGAGCCGCTGCCCTGGTAGGAGGCGCGGCGCCTTCAAGCCCGCGCAGATCACCGACTTCATCAACCGCGAGGCCATCGAACATGCCGGGGGACGGGCGACACCGCTGGCGGACGAGGAAGGCACGATCCTGCGCGAGGTGGTGCGCTATGTGCTGTCGTTCGGCATGTACCTGTCCGCCTACCCCGAGGCGCTTTCGGCCGGTGCGCCCCTGCGTGATGCGCTGTGCGCCCTGGTACAGACCACCATGCCGCGGCTGAGGGTATTGCGCACCCAAGCCGACAGCC
>NZ_JAHCLU010000046.1 GCF_018448785.1 Halomonas jincaotanensis
AGCCGCTCTTTAACAATCGATCAGGTAATTCATGTGGGCGCTTGCCGATGTGTCAGTGACCAGTCACTGAGATATCAAGGCAAGCGACTCGTCAAGGTCGGCCCTTCGGGGCAGGACCTTTTGAGCAGTTTGACCCTTGAGCCGAGATGGATCCGCTCTTGTCGTTTTCTTCGGGGAATGGCAAGCAAGGATCACAATGATTGCAACTGAAGAGTTTGATCATGGCTCAGATTGAACGCTGGCGGCAGGCTTAACACATGCAAGTCGAGCGGTAACAGGTCCAGCTTGCTGGACGCTGACGAGCGGCGGACGGGTGAGTAATGCATAGGAATCTACCCGGTAGTGGGGGATAACCTGGGGAAACCCAGGCTAATACCGCATACGTCCTACGGGAGAAAGCGGGGGCTCTTCGGACCTCGCGCTATCGGATGAGCCTATGTCGGATTAGCTAGTTGGTGAGGTAACGGCCCACCAAGGCGACGATCCGTAGCTGGTCTGAGAGGATGATCAGCCACATCGGGACTGAGACACGGCCCGAACTCCTACGGGAGGCAGCAGTGGGGAATATTGGACAATGGGCGCAAGCCTGATCCAGCCATGCCGCGTGTGTGAAGAAGGCTTTCGGGTTGTAAAGCACTTTCAGTGGGGAAGAAGGCCTGACGGCCAATACCCGTCAGGGGCGACATCACCCACAGAAGAAGCACCGGCTAACTCCGTGCCAGCAGCCGCGGTAATACGGAGGGTGCGAGCGTTAATCGGAATTACTGGGCGTAAAGCGCGCGTAGGCGGCTTGATAAGCCGGTTGTGAAAGCCCCGGGCTCAACCTGGGAACGGCATCCGGAACTGTCGGGCTAGAGTGCAGGAGAGGAAGGTAGAATTCCCGGTGTAGCGGTGAAATGCGTAGAGATCGGGAGGAATACCAGTGGCGAAGGCGGCCTTCTGGACTGACACTGACGCTGAGGTGCGAAAGCGTGGGTAGCAAACAGGATTAGATACCCTGGTAGTCCACGCCGTAAACGATGTCGACTAGCCGTTGGGTGCCTCGAGCACTTTGTGGCGAAGTTAACGCGATAAGTCGACCGCCTGGGGAGTACGGCCGCAAGGTTAAAACTCAAATGAATTGACGGGGGCCCGCACAAGCGGTGGAGCATGTGGTTTAATTCGATGCAACGCGAAGAACCTTACCTACCCTTGACATCGTGCGAACCCGGAAGAGATTCCGGGGTGCCTTCGGGAGCGCACAGACAGGTGCTGCATGGCTGTCGTCAGCTCGTGTTGTGAAATGTTGGGTTAAGTCCCGTAACGAGCGCAACCCTTGTCCCTATTTGCCAGCACGTTATGGTGGGAACTCTAGGGAGACTGCCGGTGACAAACCGGAGGAAGGTGGGGACGACGTCAAGTCATCATGGCCCTTACGGGTAGGGCTACACACGTGCTACAATGGCCGGTACAAAGGGTGGCAAAGCCGCGAGGTGGAGCTAATCCCGAAAAGCCGGTCTCAGTCCGGATCGGAGTCTGCAACTCGACTCCGTGAAGTCGGAATCGCTAGTAATCGTGAATCAGAATGTCACGGTGAATACGTTCCCGGGCCTTGTACACACCGCCCGTCACACCATGGGAGTGGACTGCACCAGAAGTGGTTAGCTTAACCCTCGGGGGAGCGATCACCACGGTGTGGTTCATGACTGGGGTGAAGTCGTAACAAGGTAGCCGTAGGGGAACCTGCGGCTGGATCACCTCCTTACCGACGACGTCGCTGACACGCGGCAAGTGCTCACATGAATTACCTGATCGACCAGAGCAACGACTGTTGGGGTATCGGCCCAGCGTGACCATGGGTCTGTAGCTCAGTTGGTTAGAGCGCACCCCTGATAAGGGTGAGGTCGGCAGTTCAAGTCTGCCCAGACCCACCATTCTCCGAACCGGCGGATGAGCTCAGTGGGTTGGAGCGCACCCCCGGATGTTCTATAGAGAGAAGGGTGAGGTCGCGGGGTGTGTTCAAGTCTGCCCAGACCCACCACATTTGCGTGATACGTCGTTGAAAGACTCCTCGTATAGCAGGCTATACGTCGTCATCTTTCGCCTTGTCTCACCCAAATGCCATTGCGCCAGTAGGTCTGCGCGATGCCGATCGGGGCCTTAGCTCAGCTGGGAGAGCGCCTGCCTTGCACGCAGGAGGTCAGCGGTTCGATCCCGCTAGGCTCCACCACCTCTCCGCCCCCTCCCCAGTCGTTAACTGAAAGCCTTAAGCTAGGTGCTTGGAAGAGAAGGTTTCTTCGAGCCTCCAGCTTAAAGCTTCCAGCTTTAATTGCTCTTTAACAATGTGAATCATGCTGACAAGTTTCTCCGCAAGGAGAAACGAACGTGATACGTGATAAGCGTATCCGGCAATTTTAGCGGATTGCCGACCAGACCCTTTGGGGTTATATGGTCAAGCAAGTAAGCGCATACGGTGAATGCCTAGGCAGCCAGAGGCGATGAAAGACGTGGAAGCCTGCGATAAGGCTCGGTGAGGTGGCAAACGACCTGTGACCCGGGCATTTCTGAATGGGGCAACCCACCCACGGCAACGTGGGTATCCTGTCCTGAATCCATAGGGGCAGGAGGCGAACCGGGGGAACTGAAACATCTCATTACCCCGAGGAACAGAAATCAACCGAGATTCCCCCAGTAGCGGCGAGCGACCGGGGACTAGCCCTTAAGCGACACGACCGATAGGCGAACAGGCTGGGAAGCCTGACCACAGCGGGTGATAGTCCCGTAGCCGAAATCCGAGTGACGTGAAATCGAGTAGGTCGGGGCACGAGAAACCCTGACTGAATATGGGGGGACCATCCTCCAAGGCTAAATACTCCTGGCTGACCGATAGTGAACCAGTACCGTGAGGGAAAGGCGAAAAGAACCCCGATGAGGGGAGTGAAATAGATCCTGAAACCGTATGCGTACAAGCAGTGGGAGCAGGCGAGTCCTGTGACCGCGTACCTTTTGTATAATGGGTCAGCGACTTATTTTCAGTGGCGAGCTTAACCGACTAGGGGAGGCGTAGGGAAACCGAGTCTTAACGGGGCGACCAGTCGCTGGAAATAGACCCGAAACCGGGCGATCTATCCATGAGCAGGGTGAAGGTTGAGTAACATCAACTGGAGGCCCGCACCAGGATCTGTTGAAAAAGATTTGGATGACTTGTGGATCGGAGTGAAAGGCTAATCAAGCCCGGAGATAGCTGGTTCTCCTCGAAAGCTATTTAGGTAGCGCCTCACGTAGCACCACCGGGGGTAGAGCACTGTTTCGGCTAGGGGGTCATCCCGACTTACCAACCCGAGGCAAACTCCGAATACCGGTGAGTGACGCGTGGGAGACACACAGCGGGTGCTAACGTCCGTTGTGAAAAGGGCAACAACCCAGACCGTCAGCTAAGGTCCCGAAATCCTGGTTAAGTGGGAAACGAGGTGGGAAGGCTCAGACAGCTAGGAGGTTGGCTTAGAAGCAGCCATCCTTTAAAGAAAGCGTAATAGCTCACTAGTCGAGTCGGCCTGCGCGGAAGATGTAACGGGGCTAAACCAGGTACCGAAGCTACGGGTGTGCCTGCATCACTTAAGGCTATTCGATTAACGTCGCGAAGCGGCGTTCAAGCCCTCCCGAACGTTGAGTTCGGTGAGGATGAGTAGAGTAGGCTTAAGGATGCAGGCACGCGGTAGAGGAGCGTCGTGTACGCCGACGAAGGTGGATTGAGAAGTCTGCTGGAGGTATCACGAGTGCGAATGCTGACATGAGTAACGATAAGGGGTGTGAAAAACACCCCCGCCGGAAGACCAAGGGTTTCTGTTCGACGCTAATCGGAGCAGAGTGAGTCGGCCCCTAAGGCGAGGCCGAAAGGCGTAGTCGATGGGAAACGGGTCAATATTCCCGTACCTCACGGTATTGCGATGGGGGGACGAAGAAGGCTAGGCGAGCCAGGCGTTGGTAGCCCTGGTGAAAGTCGGTAGGCAAGCGGCTCTGGTAAATCCGGGCCACTCTTTTCAATAAGGATGCCGAGAGACGAGACGAACTGACCACGGTCAGGAAGTCGCTGATGCCACGCTTCCAGGAAAAGCCTCTAAGCTTCAGATACCGTGGGACCGTACCCCAAACCGACACAGGTGGTCAGGGTGAGAATCCTAAGGCGCTTGAGAGAACTCGGGTGAAGGAACTAGGCAAAATGGTGCCGTAACTTCGGGAGAAGGCACGCCGCGCTAGTGTGAAGGCCCTTGCGGCTGGAGCACGAGGCGGTCGAAGATACCAGGTGGCTGCAACTGTTTATTAAAAACACAGCACTCTGCCAACGCGCAAGCGGACGTATAGGGTGTGACGCCTGCCCGGTGCCGGAAGGTTAAGTGATGGTGTTAGCCCTCGGGCGAAGCTCTTGATCGAAGCCCCGGTAAACGGCGGCCGTAACTATAACGGTCCTAAGGTAGCGAAATTCCTTGTCGGGTAAGTTCCGACCTGCACGAATGGCGTAATGATGGCCACGCTGTCTCCACCCGAGACTCAGTGAAATTGAAATCGCCGTGAAGATGCGGTGTACCCGCGGCTAGACGGAAAGACCCCGTGAACCTTTACTACAGCTTCACACTGGATGCTGATGTTGCTTGTGTAGGATAGCTGGGAGGCTTGGAACCCCGGACGCCAGTTCGGGGGGAGCCGACCTTGAAATACCAGCCTGGCATCATTGGCGTTCTAACTCAGGCCCGTTATCCGGGTCGAGGACCGTGTGTGGTGGGTAGTTTGACTGGGGCGGTCTCCTCCTAAAGCGTAACGGAGGAGCACGAAGGTACCCTCAGCACGGTTGGAAATCGTGCAGTGAGTGCAAGAGCATAAGGGTGCTTGACTGCGAGACAGACACGTCGAGCAGGTGCGAAAGCAGGTTCTAGTGATCCGGTGGTGCTGTATGGAAGGGCCATCGCTCAACGGATAAAAGGTACTCCGGGGATAACAGGCTGATACCGCCCAAGAGTTCACATCGACGGCGGTGTTTGGCACCTCGATGTCGGCTCATCACATCCTGGGGCTGAAGTCGGTCCCAAGGGTATGGCTGTTCGCCATTTAAAGTGGTACGCGAGCTGGGTTTAGAACGTCGTGAGACAGTTCGGTCCCTATCTGCCGTGGGCGTTGGATGTTTGAGAAGCGCTGCTCCTAGTACGAGAGGACCGGAGTGGACGCACCTCTGGTGTTCCGGTTGTCACGCCAGTGGCACTGCCGGGTAGCTATGTGCGGACAGGATAACCGCTGAAAGCATCTAAGCGGGAAGCCTCCTTCAAGATGAGACATCCCCGAGGCCTTGAGCCTCCTGAAGGGCCCAGCAAGACCAGCTGGTGGATAGGCACGGTGTGGACGCGCCGCAAGGCGTTGAGCTAACGTGTACTAATGGCCCGTGAGGCTTGACCATATAACACCCAAGGGGTCTGCAAGCCCGCCAGGGCCGGAGACGTCGGACGTATCGCGCCAGCATGATTCACCGTTTTTCGCCTGACGACCACAGCGTGCGGGAACCACCTGATCCCTTGCCGAACTCAGCAGTGAAACCGCTCAGCGCCGATGGTAGTGTGGGGCTTCCCCATGCGAGAGTAGGTCATCGTCAGGCACCTCTCCCGGCCCCCCAGCATCACGCGATGCTGGGGGGCTCTCGTGTGCGG
>NZ_JAHCLU010000047.1 GCF_018448785.1 Halomonas jincaotanensis
GCTGCGCCGGCGGTCAATATCAATTCCTGAACGTTATGAAAGGAGCCTGAGAAAGCCAGTAAGGGCATAGATCAACCAAGGGGTTCATAACGCTCGTCCGTCACCCTTATGAATGAGGCGGGTTCAAGGGATATGGCGTGCTTCCTAGACTCCTCGAACA
The DNA here is from genome assembly GCF_018448785.1 of Halomonas jincaotanensis. Classification (GTDB taxonomy): domain Bacteria; phylum Pseudomonadota; class Gammaproteobacteria; order Pseudomonadales; family Halomonadaceae; genus Halomonas; species Halomonas jincaotanensis. Next base: position 161 of record NZ_JAHCLU010000047.1, read on the forward strand.
GAAATGCGGGAGGAGTGATGGCGGGACATCGGAGAAAACAGCCGAGTAGCGCACTGCCAAAGCAAACAAAATTTGCTTAAAACTTGTAATATCGGTTCATTCCCTAAGAGCGTGTTTACAAAAGATTCAGGCCGTGTGCGTTAATCGATTGAGCAATTGGCGGCCAACGGCCAGCCAGCCCCGGGCTTCGGAGACCTCAGCACGTCGGTCATGGTGCATCACCAGCCGACGTACTTTTTCGATCCAGGCATGGGCACGCTCGACGACCCACCGTTTCGGAAGGACAGTGAAGCCCTTGGCCTCCGGCTGCCGTGTGAAAAGGTCTCCCTGGTCCGGTGTGCACCAACGGCCCACATTGGCATTGGCAGGATGGCGCACGACCTCGACCGCAATGCCGTGCTGTTGGTTGATCGTCTGCGCACAGCGTCCTGCATAGCCCGTATCAACAAAAACCGTTGATATTCCTGAATACTTTTCCATTCCATTGGCCATAACAGGGTGTGCGCCGCCACGGTCCTGCACGCTGGCGGCCGTCACGCTCACCGCGAGTACCAGCCCCAGCGTATCGACGAGGACGTGACGCTTGCGGCCTTTGACCTTTTTCCCAGCGTCGTAGCCACTGGTTCCGCCTTGGGGCGAATGCCGTGTCGATCGGGCATCCAGAATGGTGGCACTGGGCATCGTGTCACGCCCTTCACGCTCCCGCCATTGAGCGCGCAAGCGGTCGTGCATCTGCTCAAATTTGCCCTGTTCGCTCCAGCGGCGAAAGGTGCGATACACGTTCTGCCAGGGCGGAAACTCCTTGGGTAACATCCGCCATGAGCACCCGCTGCGGACCACATAACAGCTCGCGTCGACCACCAAGCGTCGGGAGTAACGAGGGGGCGTGCCACGATCCCCATCACGCTCAAAGATATCGGCCACCCGCTCCCATTCTGCATCGGTCAGGCAACTGGGGTAGCGCTGCTCTGGCGTCTGCTGCTGGTGACGTTTCTGATATCCATAACGGGTAGGCTTCCCAGGGACTGAATCATTTCCATCGCCACTCTCGCGCCCCTCGGGAGCCCCCTTGTGGCGCGTGATGTCCGCCTCCTTGAGGGTTTTACGAAGGGTGCAACGGGATTCGCGAATCATCGAATGGTCAGCCAGTGGATTCTGTGCTGCCAGGCTCGTTAAGCGTCAAAGCACCGAAATGGCACCCGCCAGCCCGAGGCGTTGCCAAGGCAGGCCTTGCACCAACGCCGTCACCTGTTCGGGCGACAGCTCGACCCGGTCACCGTGCCAAGTGCCGGCCCAATGGAACTTGCCCTGATTCAGGCGATGGGCACAGAGCCAGATTCCCAGGCCATCGTGAACCAGCACCTTGATGCGATTGCCTCGGCGGTTGGCGAACAGATAGGCGCAGTGCGGCCTGGCAGCGCCGAACACTTTTACTACCCGAGCCAGCGCCGTGTCGGGGTCGGCGCGCATATCCAGCGGCTCGGTGGCCAGCCAGATCTCGTCGATGCGGATCATGCGAGCAGCTCCCGGATCAGGCGCCGGCAAGCGTCGGCCGCTGCGGCTGGCCACTCGACGACCACCCGCCCGTTGGGGCGGGGGATCGTGAGGCGAATGGGTTCCGTTGTGTGTGACGAAGGCGTGGCCGATGGTGGGGCACTGGCCAGGGGCACCGGCACGAATGCCGGCGTCTCGGTCATCGTATCCCGCTGACGGGCGGTGCGTATCCACTTGTGAACCAGGTTGGCGTTCAGGCGGTGCTTCAGGGCAATGCCGGCCACCGAAGCGCCGGGCTGCTGGCAGGCCTCGACGATCCTGGTCTTGAACGCGGTAGTGAAACGGCGACGCTTGCGAGGCGCATCCAACACGCTTAAGTCAGTCATGATAGGTGTCCACTTAGGAATAGGTGGACACCTACCGTCATGGAAGTCGGGGCTCAGCGAAAGATGGGATCACCGGACGCATACGGACGTTCGGCTGTTGTATCGGCATATATAGATTAAGGCATATATAATCTAAGGAGTCCGAAACAGTGTCCAAAGCTGACGAAGTGATCCAAGCCATGTGCCAGTCTTACTCAAGCGCTGTCAACGCGAGTGACTCGGGAGCGTACACTCGGCTCTTCGCCCAAGACGCGATTCGGATGCCACCAGGATCACAACCTGAGTACGGGCCGGAGCAGATTCAAAAAGGCGAACAGGCCGACTACGACGCAGCGAAATGGAACGTAAAATCCACCCCACGTGAAGCACTGTCGATCGCCGAAGATTGGATATACGGTATCGTAGACGTCGAGGTGTCCATGGTCACCCATGCGGATGGCAAGACATCCAACTTCCTGTTGACAGTGACGTGGCTCCTACACAGGCAGCCCTCTGGTGCGTGGTTAATCAAGAGTCAAATGTGGAACCGCAAGCCAGGTCAATCGTGACGCGTACGCTAATGCTACCTGGCAGAAGGATTCGAACGGTTAGAAATGCACATTATCCCGCCTTTTTCGTGCGCCAGGAGAAGCCTGGTCACTTGGGAATCGGCTGTAAGCAGCCGAGGAAATTGTGTTTGGAGTCTTGTGGGTAGCCAACCCCACCCAGTCAAGGCTGGCCACCAGCTGGAAGCGTGTCTTGCGTCGGTACGGGTGACCGTGCGGACGTAGACAGCGAGCCGATAGGCCGCGTGATTGAGCCCCGAAAGCGGGATTGTGGCAGGTGCCGACGTCATGAATAGGGCGGAAGGCGGTACGAGGCGCCGAGACTGGCCTGGCGTCACTCGGCCTGCCGGGGTCTGAGAGCGGGGCATGTCGGCATAGAGACTCCCCAGGAACCTGGGAGGTCCTGCCACCTCTATCGACAAGACATTGTCAACGCCAATGAAGGTTGTCCGTATATGGACTCCTCCTCGTTTGCCAACATCCCGCCTCTGGCCTCAGGTATCGATCGCTCACGTATATCCGGTCTCTCACTACGCACCTTTGCCGAGGTGCAGGACCCTGATGGGCTATTCGCGCGCTGACTCCCAATCGCTTTGACGGGCTCAGGGGCCACGGACATGCTCGGGTTCGTCCAGCGCCGGTTCGACCTGTTAGCCATCAAGCAGCATGTTTAGCAATCGTGGTGGGCTCCTGTTGTTAAGTCATTGATAGCAATCAAACACCTTGTGCGGCCAGCTGCGGCTGGTAGGTTGTACCTCGTCGCATCATCGCCCAGGCAATACGTGCCGTTTTGTTAGCCAACGCCACTGCGGCGACATTGGGATGTCGCGTCGTGGCAAGACGCATCACCCACAGACTGAGTGGGTCGGGTTTGGTCTTCGCCGTTCGGATCATGGCACGTGCTCCGTGGATGAGTAGACAACGCACATAGGCATCTCCCCGCTTGGTAATCCCCAGAAGCCGCTCCTTGCCCCCTGAACTGTGCTGCTTGGGCGTCAACCCCAACGAGGCCGCCATCTGACGGCCATTGGCGAACTGACTGGCATCACCGACGGCGGCAATCAAGGCGGTTGCGGTCATCGGACCAACGCCTCTGAGCTGTTGCAGGCGCGTGGCAACGGGATCCGCTGCCGCGAGAGCAATAATCTCGGCATCCAGCTCGGCAACACGCTCATCCAGGGCGCGGAGATCGTCCCAGAGTCCGATCAGCAAGCGCCGGAACCGGTCACTGAGCCCATTTTCCTGGTTCTCAATCCACTGCGGTATCGCCTGGCGCAGATGCAGCAGTTCCTTCGGGGCGATCAGGCCATACTCCGCCACCAGGCCACGAATCTGGTTTCCCTTCGCCTTACGCTGGTTCATGACCCCGGCGCGAACCCGATGGACCGCCTGGATTTCCTGTTGCTCGACCGTCTTGATCGCCACAAAACGCATGCCGGGTCGACTCATTGCTTCGCAAATCGCCTCGGTGTCAACGCCAATGAAGATTGTCCGCTTTTCATCACTTCAGATTGTCCGGTTTTTATCCGTGCTCTTTCATCGGAAC
>NZ_JAHCLU010000048.1 GCF_018448785.1 Halomonas jincaotanensis
ATTAGCGAAGGAGAAAAGCCTGATTACGTTCACCTTATTGAGCAGGGTTGGGCGTGTCGTTACAAGCTTCTTGAGCATGGCGACCAGAATATCGTGGCCTTTTTTCTTCCTGGAGATATGTGCGATATCCATATTACGATTCTTGATGAAATGGATCACTCTATCCATGCGCTGACTCCTGTGAAGCTTACTCGAATTCCATCTAAGGAAATGAACTATATTTTTAATAATTTTCCTTGGCTCACACGCGCGCTCTTCTGGTCAACACTCGTAGATGAGGCGATCCTACGCGAGTGGTTAGCAAGTGTAGCAAACCGTTCAGCGGATACGAGATTGGCTCATGTTTTTTGTGAGCTATTATTACGCGCACGTGCTGCCGGGCTCACCCAGGACAATAGCTTTGAGCTTCCTCTGACTCAGGAAGAGCTAGGCGAGGCAATGGGGCTGACAAACATACATACTAACAGAGTTATTCAGAAGTTGCGTAGGGATGGCTTGTTAACACTTAACAACAAGCGCATGGCAATTCATGACTGGGAGAGAATAAAGGAGTTCTCAGGCTTCAGAGCCAACTATCTTCATTACCAAAAATCAGAATATTAATCCGTTACTTCAATAAAGTTACGCTTCTAGCTGTCTATGCACTAAGTTGACACTCGCCAGCATAACGCGGAAAAGGCTCTTGCTTATGAAGCTTGCCCGATTTATTCAGACTAAAATGGAGTCACTGCTTGAAGACTGGGAAGAAGCCGCCCTACACATCGCCCCGGCATTGAAAGGCGAAGACAGCCGCGCCTTGAGGGACCATGCTCGTACGATGCTGGAGTTCATCGCGCGAGACCTCTTGACCTCTCAGACCGGGCAAGACTCGGCCCGCAAGGCCCTTGGCAAAGGCGAGGCCCCCGCTTCGGCGGCCGCTGAGGGACACGGCACGGACCGTCTTGAGCAGGGGCTGTCCATGCTCCAGGTGATACAGGAGCTGTGGGCACTGCGGGCACGGGTTACCGAGGCCTGGGGCAATGAGCAGCAGGGGCTCACCTCGAAGGATCTGGATGAGCTAGTGAAGTTTAACGAGGCCATCGACCAGTTAGTTGCCAACTCGGTGTCAAGTTATTCCGACTGCAAAGAGCAGGTGACACGCCTGTTCGAAGCCATGCTGAAAGTCTCCCCCGACCTCTCCGCCATATTCGATCCCGACGGCAAGTTTCTGTTTTTCAACACGGCGATGTCAGACCTGGCTAGTACGCCGGCCCAGGAGGCCATTGGGAAAACCCCGCTTGAGCTGGGCCTAGGATTTGCCATTGAGCTGCACGATGCGATTGCCGAAACCGTCACGACCGGCCAGGTCCAGCGGAGGGAGTTTCATTGTCCTTTGCTATCAGGCCGTGAGTTGTATTTAGACTGCCAGCTTGTTCCAGTTTTTGACGATCAGGGCGAAGTTGAAGCTGTTGTCAAGATGTCGCGGGACATCACTGAGCGTAAACAAGTCGAGCGCCAGATCTGGCGAAGCGCCAATTTTGATTCGCTCACCGGCATCCCCAATCGGCGGCTGTTCCTCGACCGGCTTGAGCAGAGCCTGCTGGAGGCCAAACGAAAGAACAGCTCCTTTGCCTTACTGTTCATCGACCTGGACCGCTTCAAGCAAGCCAACGATCAGCTCGGCCACAAGGGCGGTGACCGGCTGCTGGAGCAGGTGGCCGAACGGATAAGGACCAACGTCCGGGCCATGGATACTGTGGCCCGTCTCGGCGGAGATGAATTCACCTTGATCTTGAAAGACACCCGTAGGAAAGACGCGAAGGAGGCCGCCAAGGCACTACTGACCAATCTCGAACGCGCGTTTGACGTTGATTCCCACCGGGTTCACCTTTCCGGCAGCATCGGCCTGACCCTGTACCCCGATGACGGCAAGGATACCGACCAGCTGATGCATAATGCCGATCACGCCATGTACGCTGCCAAGCACCAGGGAGGCCACCAGGTTCAACTCTACGCGTCCTGGATGGCGCAAAGCGAATCAGAGCACATGCGGTTGAACAGGGAACTGGATGATGCCCTCAGCGAGAACCAGCTGGAGGTTTACTACCAGCCCATTATTGATATCCGTACGGGTGCCATCTCCAAGGCTGAGGCCCTGCTCCGATGGAATCATCCGAATAAGGGACTACTGCCTCCGGCCGCTTTTCTGTCCATTGCCGAGCAAAGCGGCATGATGGACAGAATCAACGCCTATGTCCTGGAGCAGGCGGTGACCTGTTCGCTCCGGTGGCGCAACCAGCACGGTGCCGGCTTTCCGATCAACATCAACGAATCACCCTCCTCCTTTCTCACCCGATCCCTTGTGCACCAGTGGCGGGCGCGGCTGACACAAAGTGATCGCGATGGGAGCCGGATTACCATGGAACTGCCCCCTGCCTGCCTGGCCAACATTCGTGCCTCCGGCTTCAATCCGGCCAAAAGTTTTGGCTTGGCTGGGTTGCGGCTACACTTGGCAGTCGACCATTTTGGGATCGAGCCTTTCTCCTTATTAGCTCTTCAGGAGTTCCAGGTGGGCAGCATCAAGGTGGACAGAGAATTGATCAAGGACGC
>NZ_JAHCLU010000049.1 GCF_018448785.1 Halomonas jincaotanensis
TTGCAGGAGGGAGTCCAGGTGGATAAGCTTTCACCCATGGCGAGTAGTCCTCTTGAATCGTGTTCTGGCAGGAACATCCTGATTCTACAAGAGAAACTGCTCGCCATCTTCTTTTCTATCTCAGCTCGGTGAATAAGGCGGGATTAGGCCTTTCGATGAGAAGCCCAAGCGATTGGAGAGCAATTAGCAAGAATCCCCGGCAATTTGTCCGACCCGTGCGGTTGATAGTGAGCGTCGAGTCGGAGCTGGTGGCGGCTATCGACCGACTGATGGCCCAGGGACGGCCCCATAGGCACCGCAACCGTGCCGAATTCATGCGGCAGGCTATCGAGCGAGAGCTGGTACAGTGCCAGTTTGATGATTTTTGGTCCCCTTAAAAAAGGGGCGTTTGAAAAACTATCAATCTTTGCCATGCACCAGCAGAAGGGCTTTGAGCACCAAGCCGGAGCCTGTACTTATGGCGATTCCACAATGCTCCGTACGCCAGCGCACTGTGAGTGCGTGCCTTGAGGGTTATGCTAAGGGTAAGCGTGGCAAAGGAAATGCCTAAACAGGACGTTGCGCTCTGCGCTACAGGGAAGGTGGCGCCCCTTTCTTTTCGTAGGCCGATTGTTCGACAGTATCTCATTCTTCGGCCCGCGCTTCGATTTTGGCCTTGGTTTAGTGGATCGTCTCATGCGCTGTTCGCGCCGAGTAATCTTTGCCCTTGGCCTGACAGATGCCGACTCATGGCCTATCACCTTTCATTTCTCATGGCGAAGAACGCTGTTTGGGACCGTGCCTGGAGTGCCGTGTAAGGGTTTACGAGCAGAAGGTCGAGCGAAAGGTCATGGAGGGGCGGCTTCGTCAAATCCTCCTCCATGTCATGAAGCCCCAGCATCAGGTCGAACCCCTGTGAGGAAAGTATTATGAAAACCATCTTTGCCCTAGCGCTTGGTACGATAGCCTTGCTTTTGGCTATCACCGCTCAGGATTCGCCTAGCGTGCGAATCTTACTGGCTTCCGTGGGCCTGGCGTTAGTCATGGTGGCGCTGAGCCCGGGGTCTGCTCGAGGCGAGTCGAAAGCCTCCTGGCACCGTAAGCCGAGCAAACCCAAGCTGAACGAGTTCAGTGATCGACCCCAGATGAGCGGGGCTGGACGAACCCCCCTCAGCCCAATCGTACTGACTTCTAGCCCTAGCGGCGCGTGCTGGCAATCCCCGCTTGACTACCGTTCCTCGATACAGCCCCACAGTGCGGCCGAGCCCGAGGCCCCGAGCCCGCCGCTGCCCCAGCGGGTGAGCTAGGCCATCGACGGCAATCAAGGGCGCCTCAAGCTGGGCGCCATTCCCGAAGGCTTTCAGGTACACGCATTCGTACTTCACGCTGCGCCAAAGCCGCTTAACGAAATCGCTCTCCACGCCCAGAGCGAATTTACAATGTCATAACCCACTATCACGAGGAATCAATATGCAACTAATCGATCAGCTAAGTGACACCCAGGCTAAGACGTATGCCAAGCATTGCTTTGAGGATAAAAACGCCGAAGAGCTTCGCGCCGCGACGAATGAAACACCCGATCCTGATGTGCTTAGCCACTGGGGACTGACGGAAGGCCAGTATTCCGTAGCTATCACCACGGCTTTAGCAGAACTCGAATCGTAACTGGCGTAATACCGGGGATCGTAGACGTTATTAACTAAACCCTGACGCTTACGACTCATGGTTAGGCTCTCCTGTCGGTATGATCAGAGATTAGCGCCTAGTCCAAATTTCGGGGGCCACTTCGAGTCAAGGAAACCGTCAGTCGATCGAGACGCCGATCTCTCACAAGCAATTCCTTATTCTCCAGCGTCGGGCGGCTATGTTCGCCACCAAACAGATAACTCTCTCGTCCTGTCTTTATGCTGCGAGTAGCTCATGTGCACGGCTATAACCTGAACTCAAGCAATAATGCAGGCGGCCTATCCAGCACTTAACAGGACAGACCCCATGAATCCGAAACCTACCCCCATTAACCCGTCTTATTCGTCGCAAGCTCTAAAGATCTACAGAAATATTAATAAAATCAAATCGTTAAGATGTTTTCGTTCAGCCGGTGCACTTTCACCCACTTGTGAGGCGAACCACAGCCTCTCGATGGCTCGTAATCAAATGATTTTCATCAAATAAATTCTCATTCGGCTTTCGCGTCATGAATAAGACGGGATTAACATTCAGAAACCCAAGCTCATTAACCTCGCCCTTCAGGGCGGAGGTGCGCATGGCGCTTTTACCTGGGGGGTTCTGGATCG
>NZ_JAHCLU010000005.1 GCF_018448785.1 Halomonas jincaotanensis
AGATTCCGACCCGTCCTCCTTGGGAGGGCGGGTTTCTTGTTTTCGTTGGCACGTAAACTGGCTGGGCCGACGCGCTGTAGCTCGCGCGTGGGCCCAGCGATCGTTTGAGGCGCCGTCGCAACGCGATGGGCGTCTCTTTTTTTGCGCCTGCCTGTATGTCTACCCCAATGCCTCGCAAATGCCTGATCTGGTTCGCCTCGCCGCGTCGTCAGGCAGGCTCGTGCTGACGGTCGAGTGCCACGGGGTTGGGGTCAGGTGCGCTGAGTCCGTCTAGTAGGGCGTCCAGGTCCGTCAAGCGCTTGAGGGAGTGAAAACGTCTGGCCGATTCGGCGTGGTGGAGGCGCATCTGGCCTAGCCACTGCTTGACGAGGGAGGTGACAACCCGATCGCGAAGTGTGCTACGCTGCAATGCAGCAAATTCGGCGAGTAGGGTGGCGCGTGACTGCCATGAGGTGTCGGCGAGCCGCTCGCCAGTGGCTTGCCAATGGCGAATTCGCATCGCCAGCCAAGGGTCGGCCAGGGCGCCGCGCCCGAGCATGACATCCTGGCAGCCCGAGAGCGTGCGGGCCTTCCAGTAGTCTTCCAGGGTCCAGATGTCGCCGTTGCAGACGACTGGAATCGTCAGGCGCTGTCGAATGCGTCCGACCCATTCCCAGTGGGCGGGCGGCCGATAGCCCTCCTCGCGGGTCCGCCCGTGGACGACTAGCTGCGAGGCGCCGCCACTTTCGGCGGCCAGCGCGCATTCCAGTGCCAGGCGTCGGTCGGCAAAGCCCAGGCGGATCTTGGCGGTTACGGGAATCTTGTCGCTCACGGCGCCATGGACAGCGTTGACGACGGCATGGACGCGCTCGGGGTCGCGCAGTAGCGAAGCGCCACCATCATGACGGTTGACTGTCTTGGCCGGGCAGCCGAAATTGAGATCGAGTTGCGTGGCGCCGAGCCGTAGCGCCTGGCGGGCGTTGGCCGCCAGTGCGGCGGGGTCCGAGCCTAGTAGTTGAAGGGATACCGGTACACCCGATGGGGTAGCGACCCGGGTGCCATTGAGCTCGGGGCAGTGCTTGTAAAAGACGCGCGAGGGCAGGCATGCGTCGACAACGCGTGTGAACTCCGTCACCGCCCAGTCGAATCCAGGAAGGCGAGTGAGTAGGTCACGGGTCGTGGCGTCAATGACCCCTTCCATAGGCGCTAGCCCAATGCGGCCGTTATGTAGTAAATTAACCACGCTATTTTTCATCATGCCGCCATGGTCGTGTGTTTCTGGTGAGGTGGGAAAGACGCCCCGAAGCGCCTAAAAGCCTGCTGATAGCCAATCATGCGGGCTTTCGACGCAAAGATGAGGAGAATGTCTCCATGCAGGACACGCAGCTATTCCAAGAAGGAATTTCCTTGATGGGCCTCGGCATGGGGTTCGTTTTTGTTTTTCTTACGTTATTGGTGGCCATTACCACATTGATGTCCAAGGCCATCGGTCGCTTTTTCCCCGAGCCGGTTACGCCCGAGGCGCCGATACCTGGCCAGACCGGCGCCCCGGCAAGCCAGGAAGATGACGTGATGGTCGCCATCACCGCCGCCGTGCATCGCTATCGCCGCCGTCATCGTCGCTGAAGGCGTCACCGCAAGCCAACGTTTCTTTGCCTGCCTCACCGCGTGATGGCTCATCCATAACGACAAGGTCAACGCTATGACAGACTCGACTCGCCACCCGGTTGGCATTACTGATGTGGTACTGCGTGATGCCCACCAATCGCTGTTTGCCACACGGATGCGTCTGGACGACATGTTGCCGATTGCCGAGACACTCGACAAGGTCGGTTTCTGGTCGATTGAATCCTGGGGTGGAGCGACCTTCGACGCCTGCATCCGCTATCTAGGTGAGGATCCCTGGGAGCGCCTGCGAGCCCTCAAGGCGGTCATGCCCAACACGCCCCAGCAGATGTTGTTGCGTGGCCAGAACCTGCTTGGTTATCGCCACTACGCCGATGACGTGGTCGACCGCTTCGTCGAGCGCGCGAAGACCAACGGCATCGACGTGTTCCGCATTTTCGATGCCATGAACGACCCGCGCAACCTCGAAGGGGCCATTCAAGCGGTCAGACAGGTCGAGGGGCATGCCCAGGGCACGCTCTCCTATACCGTGAGTCCGGTGCACACCCTGGACGGCTGGGTCGAGCTAGGCAAGACCATCGCCGCCATGGGTGCCGACTCCCTGGCGATCAAGGACATGGCTGGCCTGCTCAAGCCCTACGATGCCTATGAGCTGGTCACCAAGCTCAAGGCCGCCGTGGACATTCCCCTCCACTTGCATTGCCATGCCACCACAGGCCTGTCCACCGCCACCGCGCTCAAGGCCGCCGAGGCGGGCATCGACAACGTCGACACCGCCATCTCGTCGATGTCGATGACCTATGGCCACAGTCCCACCGAGTCGGTGGTCGCGATCCTGCAGGGGACCGAGCGCGACACCGGGCTGGACCTCGAGCTGCTAGAGGAGATCGCCGCCTACTTCCGTGAAGTGCGCAAGAAATACGCCGCCTTCGAGGGCTCGCTCAGGGGTATCGACTCGCGCATCCTGATCGCCCAGGTGCCGGGCGGCATGCTCACCAACATGGAAGGTCAGCTCAAGGAGCAGGGCGCCGGTGACAAGCTCGACCACGTGCTCAAGGAAATTCCCAAGGTACGTGAAGATCTGGGCTTCATCCCGCTGGTCACCCCGACCTCGCAGATCGTCGGCACCCAGGCGGTGATGAACGTGATGATGGGCGAGCGCTACCAGTCGATCTCCAAGGAGGTCCAGGCGCTGCTCAAGGGCGAGTACGGCGCCGCGCCGGCGCCCTTCAACGAAGAACTGCAGGCGCGCGTGCTGGAGGGCGGCGAGCCGATCACCTGTCGTCCGGCCGACCGGCTCGAGCCGGAGATGGACCGGCTCACAGCCGAACTCAAGGACAAGGCCAAGGCCGAGGGCATCCGCCTGGCCGAGGGCGAGCGCGAGATCGATGACGTGCTGACCTATGCGCTGTTCCCGCAGATCGGCCTGAAGTTCCTCAAGCACCGCGACAACCCCGAGGCCTTCGAACCCGCGCCCCAGGCTCCTGGGCAAGAGCCCCCTGAGAAAGAAACTCCGGAGGCAGGTGCCCAGCTGCCCGCGAAAAGCGAGGCCAAGGCACCGTCGACCCAGGGCGCGGCGCCGGATGGCCCCGAGACCTACACCGTTACCGTCAATGGCAAGCAGTACGTTGTCGAGGTCGCCGAAGGCGGCGAGATCGGTGAGGTCGCCGAGCAGGACGGAGAGCCGCCCAAGGCGGCGCCGGCACAGGATGAATCGTCGGGCGAGGCCATCACCGCGCCGTTGGCCGGCAACATCTTCAAGATCAACGTCAAGCCGGGGGACAGCGTCGCCGCGGGTGATGTAGTGATCATTCTCGAGGCCATGAAGATGGAAACCGAGGTCAGGTCGAAGCGTGCCGGCACCGTATCCGCCATCCAGGTCAGCGAAGGCGACAGCGTGGCTGTCGGTGACCCGCTGGTCGTGCTCTAGGGGCGTCGTATGGACAATTTGTTGACCCTCTGGTATGGCTCGGGGCTCTACAACCTGAGCCTGGGCCAGCTCGTCATGATCGTGGTCGGGCTGGTGCTGCTGTACCTGGCCATCGCCAAGAAATTCGAGCCGCTGCTGCTGGTGCCGATCGGCTTCGGCGGGATACTCGCCAACATCCCCGAGGCGGGGCTGGCATTGTCGGCGCTGGATCAGGCGATCGAGGTGGCCAGACCCGCCGTGCTACAGCAGCTCGGGGTCGCGCTGGGGGCGAGCCTTGAGCCCTCAGCAGGCGCCGAGACGTGGCGCGAGACCCTGAAAGGGCTGGCCCATGAGGGTGCCGCGCCGGAGGCGCTGCGGGCCGCCCGCGACGTGGCGGTCGGCGTTGGCTACGGCGACGGCATGCTTTATCGCTTCTACACCGTGGCCATCGCCTCGGGCATCGCCCCGCTGGTGATCTTCATGGGCGTGGGGGCGATGACCGACTTCGGCCCGCTGCTGGCCAATCCCCGCACCCTGTTCCTGGGCGCGGCAGCGCAGTTCGGCATCTTCGCCACCCTGCTCGGTGCGGTGGGCATGTCGGCGATGGGCTGGATGGACTTCTCGCTCAATCAGGCCGCCGCCATCGGCATCATCGGTGGCGCCGACGGCCCCACCTCGATCTATGTGTCGAGCGTGCTGGCCCCGGAGCTGCTGGGCGCCATCGCCGTGGCTGCCTATGCCTACATGGCGCTGGTCCCGCTGATCCAGCCGCCGATCATGAAGCTGTTGACCTCCAAGCGGGAGCGCGAGATCACCATGACCCAGCTACGTCCGGTGTCGAAGCTCGAGAAGGTGGTCTTCCCGATCGCGATCCTGCTGCTGGTGGCCTTCTTCCTGCCGGATGCCGCACCGCTGCTGGGGATGTTCTGCTTCGGCAACCTGATGCGCGAGTGCGGCGTGGTCGAGCGGCTCTCCGACACCGCCCAGAACGCGCTGATCAACATCGTGACCATTTTCCTGGGGCTCTCGGTGGGCTCCAAGCTGATGGCCGACAGCTTCCTGGCCCTGGAGACCCTGGGCATCCTGGGGCTGGGCATGGTGGCCTTCGGCATCGGCACCGCGGCCGGGGTGCTGATGGCCAAGCTGATGAACGTGATGAGCAAGATGCCGATCAACCCGCTGATCGGGGCCGCGGGCGTGTCGGCGGTGCCCATGGCGGCACGGGTGGCCAACAAGGTGGGGCTGGAGTCCAACCCCCACAACTTCCTGCTGATGCACGCCATGGGTCCCAACGTCGCCGGTGTGATCGGCTCGGCGGTGGCCGCCGGGGTGATGATCAAGTACCTGGGATAGCCCAGGCTATTCGAGGGCGGTCGTCCGACGCTGGTGTTTTATTCGGTAGCGTATGGCCATGATGATCGATACGCCGGCCAGTACCAACAGCATCAGCGACACCGGGCGCGTGAAGAACAGCGTCCAGTCCTCGTTGGTCATCAGCGCCCGGCGCAGGTTGGTTTCGGCGATAGGCCCCAGTATCACACCCAGCACTAGCGGGGCCAGGGGATAATCGAGTTTGGTGAGTACATAGCCGAAGATGCCGATACCGAGCAGCAAGTAGATGTCGGTGACGCGGTTGTTCAGCGTGAACGCACCGACCACGCAGCACGTTAGCACCACTGGGACGATGATCGATTTGGGCACGTTCGTGACCTTGAGAAACAGGCGCATGCTGAGCAGGCACACGACCAGCATCATGGCGCTGGCCAGGAACATCGCCATGAACATCCCGTAGACGGTGTCGGCATGGTCGAGGATCAGCCGGGGTCCGATACCGATACCGTGCACCATGAGCGACGCCATCAGCACGGCATCCACGGCGCTGCCGGGAATCCCCAACGCGATCAGCGGGATCAGGCCGCCGCCCGAGGTGGCGGAATTTCCCGATTCCGAGGCCACGACCCCCTCGCTGCAACCTTCACCGAACGCCTCGGGGGTGCGGGAGCCCTTCTTGGCCTGGTCGTAGGCCAGTAGGTTGGCGATGCTGCCGCCCGCCCCGGGCACCGCACCGATGAAGACCCCTACCAGCGACGAGCGCAGGAGATTGATCGGCTGCATCACCACCTCGCGCAGGACCGCGAGGGGATGGAAGTCGATGTTCGAGGAAATCAATGCCTTGCCCTGCTTGATCTGCTCTGGGTTCTCGACCTCCTGAAGCAATTGGCTGACGGCGAAGATGCCGATCAGCACCACGAGGAAAGGAATACCCGCCGATAGCACCGGAATGTCGAAGGTGAATCGCGTCACGCCCATCAGCGGATCGGCGCCGATGGTGGCAATCAGCAGCCCCAGCGTGCCCGCCATGAGACCCCGTATCATCGAGCTCCCCACCAGGCTTGCCACGATGGTGAGCGCAAAGATCACCAGCGAGAAGTACTCCCAGGCGCCCAGCTTGACGGCGATCATAGCCAGGGGTGGGGCGGCAATGATCAGCACGATCGAGCTGATCAGCGTGCCGAAGAAGGAGGCCCAGACACCCAGGGCCAGGGCGCGTCCGGGTTCTCCCTTGCGGGCCATGGGAAAGGCATCGAAGGTCGTCGCCACGGCCGATGGCGTCCCGGGTATCCCCAGCAGGGCGGCGCTGATCATCCCGCCCGTGTAGCCGCCGATGTAGACGGCCAGCATCGTCGCGACCCCCTGAAGCGGCGGCATGGTGAACGTCAGGGGCAACGTCAACACAATGGCCATGGTAATGGTGAAGCCGGGGATCGCCGCGGCGATGACACCCGCGATCACCCCCACCAACATTGTCAGCAGGGTCGGCAGATTGAACAGTTGATCTACCCCGGACAAGAAGGCTTCCATGGTGGTCTGGCTCCTGGGTCGACTATGCCGTCATGAGTCGTGGTTTAGTTCCACAACCCGCGTGGCAGGGAGATGGTGAAGACATCGCGGAACAGCGCTTCGATGCCGAACGACATCACTAATGCCACTGCGATGGCAATGAGAATGCCGCGAAAATGGCGAGCGCCCAGCAGAAACTGACAGGCGATGAGAAAGGGCAGGCTTGACCAGCGAAAGCCAAGGATCGGTACTGCAAGGATGAAGAGGGTGAACAGACCCAGTACCCCGAAGGCCAGCCGATGTTGGTAACACCAGCCGGTCAGTGCCTTCGCGGGCAAAGCCGGCATGGCGATGAAGTGGCGGACCTCGGTGGCAATGATCAGACCGTTGAAGACCACCAGAGCGGCCAGCACCATGCGGGGAAAGCTGCCCGACCCCAGAGGCTCCCACATGGATGAGGGCAGGGAACCGGCGCGCAGGAACAAGAAGATGAACAGTACCGCCAGGGTAACGTTGAGCACGATATGGCCCATGGCCTTGGCACGGGTTTCCTCCTGGCGAGCCCGGTCGCTAGGCGACCGGGCTTGGCGAGTTGCATCGTTCATTGCTTGAGGTTTTCCGCAAGACGCTCGACTGTCCCATCGAGTTCTTCAAGATGCGAGCGATACTCGTCCGGCCCCATGAACTGGACCTCGGCACCGGCATTGTTGACGCTGGTCACGAAGTCCTCGTCATCGGTCATTGCCTCCAGGGCATCCGCCAGGATCTCGATACGCTCGGGGGGAGTGCCCGCCGGGGCGATCAGGCCGCGTAGAATGGACAGGTTCAGGTTGTCGTAACCCAGCTCCTGAAAGGTCGGAACATCGGGCGTCTGTTTCATGCGTTCGGTATGTCCAACGGCCAGGAATTTCAAGTCACCGTTCTCCACGAACTGGTTGCTGGAAGCGATGTCGCCCATCGCCGCGTCGATATGGCCACCAACCAGCGCACGGATACGCTCGCCGGTGCCTTCAAAGCCGACATAGCGAAAGGCGATATCCTCGGCTTCCTCGATCATGGCAGCGTGGAGGTGCGGTACGCCGCCCAGGGTGACACCGAAGCGAATTTCTCCGGGGTTCTCACGAGCGTAATCGACGAAATCCTCGAAGGTGTCCCAGTCGCGATCGGCATTTACCGTGACGTACTGTGGCGAGGCGGTCACCGAGGCGATGGGTTCATAGTCGTCCCAGTTGTTCTGCGTCAGGCCAGTATGGTGGGAGACCAGGAAGCCATCGTGAACCTGCCCCACCGTATAACCGTCTGCATTTCTGTCGGCCAGGTCGGCCAGCCCTACCGTGCCGCTGACGCCAGGCATGTTGATGATGGGCATCGGCTGGCCGAGGTGCGACTCGATGTGGTTGGAAACGATGCGCATCAAGGTGTCGCTGCCGCCACCGGGCGACCAGGGAACGATGAATTCGACCGGCTTTTCCGGATAGTCGCTGCTTTGTGCCGTGGCCGAGACGCTGCCAAGCAGCAGGCAGGTGCCCATCAAGCCACCTGCCAGGGCTTTCCAGTTCAGCGGCTTCAACGATTGCGCATTTTTGTGAAGAGTATTGTCGAGATCGATCATCATCATGATGCTCCTTGTTGTGATACTTCACTTGCTTTCCCTTTAGGCGAGCCTGTCGGGAATGAGTCGGGCTACGGCGACTATCGAGGAATGACCTACCAGGGAATGACCGCACCATCGGTACGCGGCTCGGTACCGCCGCTCAAGACGCCGGTCTCACTGTCGCGCAGGATAATCTGGCCCCGGCCGAAGCTGATCGGGTCGGCCGCCTTGACGATCTTGTGGCCGCGACGGGCCAGCGCCTGGGCGAGGTGGTCGGGGAAGTGCGGTTCGACTTCCACGGTGCGTCCCTCGGTCCACTTCCAGCGTGGCACATCCAGCGCCGCCTGGGGATTGAGATGATCGTCGAGCATGGCGGTGACGACCTGGACGTGTCCCTGGGGTTGCATGAAACCGCCCATGACACCGAACGGGCCGACAGCCTCACCGTTGCGTGTAATGAAGCCGGGGATGATCGTGTGGTAGGTGCGCTTGCCCGGCGCTAGGGCATTGGCGTGCTCGGGGTCGAGGGAGAACGACCAACCGCGGTTCTGCAGGCTGATGCCGGTGCCCGGCACGACGATGCCCGAGCCGAATCCCGCGAAGTTGCTCTGGATGAGCGAGACCATGTTGCCGTCGCCATCCGCCGTGGCGAGATACACCGTGCCGCCCTTGATGGGGTTGCCGTGGAGCGGGTCCAGCGCGCGCTCGCCAATCAGCTTGGTGCGCGAGGCCAGGTAGTCGTCCGCCAGCATCTGCTCGACGCTGGGTTTCATTTGATCACGTTCGGTGATGTGTTCGAGCCCATCGACATAGGCGAGCTTGGTGGCCTCGATGCGGCGATGCAGCGTCTCGACCGGGTCGCGGACCTCATCGCCCATTTGCTCGAGCATGCCGAGCGCCTGAAGCGCGATCATGCCACTGCCGTTGGGCGGGATCTCCCAGATGTCGTGGCCGCGATAGCGAGTGCCGATCGGCTCGACCCACTCGGGCTCGAAGCGTGCCAGGTCCTCCTTGCGCAGCAAACCGCCATGCTCGCGCGAGAACGCATCGAGCTTGTCGGCCAGCTCCCCCGAGTAAAACGCCTGGCCCTGCGTTTCGGCAATGGCGCGTAGCGTGCTGGCGTGACCCGGCGATGACCAGAGCTCGCCTGGCCTCGGGGCATGGCCGTCGGGGGCGAAGGTGTCGAGCCACGGCGTGAAGGCGGCCTCGTCGTAGGCGCTGTAGCTGTGAAAGGCCTCCTCCCACATCTGATGCACAATCGGCGAAACCGGATAACCCTGCTCGGCTAGCTCGATGGCGGGAGCCAGCAGCTCGGCAAAGGGCAGCTTGCCGAAACGCTTCGACAGCGCCGACCAGGCGGCGGGAGCGCCCGGAACGGTCACCGGAATCAGGCCGTGCTTGGGCATGCGCTCATGCCCGAGCGCCTTTACAGCCTCGATAGTAGCGCCGGCCGGCGCCGGGCCACTGGCGTTGAGGCCATGAAGCTTGCCGTTCATCCAGACGATCGCGAAGACATCGCTGCCAATCCCGTTGGACGTCGGTTCGACAACAGTGAGCGCGGCGGCCGAGGCGATGGCCGCATCTACGGCATTGCCTCCCTGCTGGAGGATGCGCATGCCCACCTGGGCGGCCAGCGGCTGGGAGGTGGCGATCATGCCACGGCGGCCGAAACTGGCCATGCGCCGCGAAGGGCTCGGATAATAGAGGGCATCATGCTGCATGCGCTGGCTCCTGGTAGGGTTTAAACGTCAATAGGTTTCAAGCGGAAATAGGTTTTAAACGGAAATAGGGTTCAGGCGTCATTCGCCTTTTGTCTCGAGGGCATGGAGGCGAATCTTGCGGTTCTGGTACAGCGAGAAGAGCAGCGACACCACCGCCAGCGCAAGAAACAGCGCCGATAGCGGTCGGGTTAGGAAAGTCAGCCAGCTGCTGTCGAGTTCCAGGGCGCGAAACAGCTGGCGCTCCATGTTGTCGCCCAGCACCACGCCGAGGATCAGCGGGGTGAGTGGCACCTCGGCCTTCCAGAGCAGGTATCCCAGGATGCCGAAGATGAACAGTACCCAGACATCGAAGAGATTGTTGTTCAGCGCGAAGGCGCCAACGGCACACAGCATCAGCACCACGGGCACCAGCACCTGCTGGGGAATCAGCGAGATCTTGGCAAACCAGCGCACCAGAAGCAGCTGGCTGAGCACCATGACCACAGCACCGATCAGCAAGCTGGCGTAGATGGCTCCGACAAGCACCGGGTTCTGCTCGAACATCAGCGGACCCGGGGTAATGCCGTGCAGGATCAGCACCCCCATCATGATCGCCATCGGTAGGTCACCTGGAATGCCCAGCGCCAGGGTGGGTACGAAGGCGCCACCAGCGACCGCGCTGTTCGAGGCTTCAGACGCGACGATGCCGTCGGGTGTGCCGGTGCCGAAGCGCTCGGGGTGGCGCGACATCTTCTTTGCCTGATCGTAGCTGATGAAGTTGGCGACGGTCCCGCCGGTCCCGGGAAGCGCGCCCACCAGGCTGCCGATCAGTGACGAGCGCACGGTGTTGATCTTTTGGCGCGACATATCCACCAGGATCTGTCGGTAGGGGATCGCGACGTTGGTGTTGACGTCCTTGATGTCGCTCTTGTCGTCGCGCAGCTTCTCTAGGTTCCCCATCAACTGCGAGAAGGCGAAAATGCCGATCATCACCGGCAGGATCTCGAAGCCGGAGCCGAGTACCGGGAGGTCGAAGTCGAATCGCAGGTTGCTGTTGCGATCGTAGCCGACGGTGGTGATCAACAGCCCCAGAGCAGCCGCCAGAAGGCCCTTGAGCATGGCCCCGTTGGACAAGCCCGCCACGAGCGTCAGGGCGAAGACGATCAGCGAGGTGATCTCCCAGGGGCGGAATTTCATGCTGTAGCTGGCGATCAACGGGCCGAAGAAGACCAGCACCGCCACACTGATCAGGGTGCCGATGAAAGACGCAGCCACGCCGATGCCCAGTGCCCGGCCTGGCTCGCCCTTCTGGGCCATGGGATAACCATCATAGACGGTGGTGATCGAGGAGGGCGTGCCGGGTATGCCCAGCATGATCCCCGAGACGAGCCCGCCCGAATAGCCGCCGACGAAGACGCCGACCATCAGCGAGACGCCGCTGATCGGGTCCATGGCGAAGGTGAACGGGAAGACCACCAGAATTGCCATGGTCACAGTGAAACCCGGTATGCAGCCACCGATGATGCCGAACAGCACTCCGATCGTGATCAGCGCCAGGACCATGGGGCTGCCGACTTGACCGAGTGCCTGAAGAAAGAAGTCAGCCATGGTTCGCTCCGAGTGCGTCAGGGTAGCCAGACATTGAGGCCGTAACGGAAGATCACGTACACCAGCGGCACGAGAATGCCGCTCACGGTAAGGTTGATGATCCACTTGCGGCGAGTATTGATGCCCAGCAGCAGGGCAAAGGCGAGAACCAGAAAGCCCAGCGTCGCTGCGATATAGCCCACCAGCGGCAGCAGGGCGGCATAAAGGCCAAACAACAGAAACAGGCCCAGAACGGACCGGTTATGGGCGAGCCATTGCGGGAAGGAGCGGCGGGGAGTGTCGGCCGGTCTGGCGCCGGCCAGCAGCGAGCGAATCAGGATCAGCAGCGAGAGCGCGACGATCAAGACCAGCAGGATTCGCGGAAACAGCGCCGAGCCATAGGGCTGCCAACTGGTCGGTGGGGGAATGTCGCCGGATTCCACCAGCAGGATGCCGGCCATGAGCATCATGGCAAGCGCCAGGGCACGATCCTTGGTAAGCATCAGCATGATAGGTCTCTCGGGAGACACCTGCCGACCGTCACGCACGAGGTCGGCAGGGAATCACCACATCAGTTCTGGAAGTCGATATTCTCGGCGGCGGCGGTCAGCGCGGCCTCGTTCTCGTCGAGAAATTCGAGATAGTCGTCGCCGGCCAGGAAGCGCACCACCGAGCCGAATTCGTTCTCGATGCGGCTGCTGATCTCCTCGTTCTCCAGTGCCTTGCCGTAGGCATCGGCGATGGTGGCCTGAATCTCCTCAGGCGTGCCCTTGGGCGCGAAGATACCTCGGCTGGTCGAGTGATCCATCTCGATACCCTGTTCGCGCAGGGTGGCAACGTCGGGATGGCTGTCCAGCCGTTCGGGATGGGCGACGGCCAGCGGGCGGAAGGTGCCGTCCTCGTAATACGCGCCGCCGGAAGGCAGGTTGAACATCGCGAAGTCGACTTCCTCGGCCATCAGGGCCGATACCTGCTCGCCGGTATCCGGATAGCCGACCAGTCGCACATCCGCCATGTCGATGCCCGCGGCGTCGAAGAACTGCACCCAGAAGAAGTGATCGGTTGAGCTCGGGATCATGCTGAAGCGTACATCTCCAGGGTTCTCGCTGACATAGTCGGCGATCTCGTCGGCGCTCTGTACCGGATGGTTGGCGTGTGCGGTCGGGATGTTGATGGTCTGGGTCAGCAGGGCGATCGGCTCGAAGGCGTCATAGGAATAATCCACGGTGCCGGCCAGCTTGGAGAGCGCGATGGTGTCGTGGCTACCCAGCAGGGTGTAGCCATCGGGGTCGGCATCCTTGACGTTTCTCGAGCCGAGCGTCGCGCCGGCACCGGCCATGTTGACGGGCACGATGGCTTCACCAAGGTGTTTCTCGGCTTCCTTGGAAATCAGTCGGAAGATGATGTCGGTCGCGCCGCCCGGGCCGTAGGGGATGACCATGCGGATATCCTGTTCCGGGTAGTCGGCCTGCGCGGTGGCGGTCAAGGCAACGCTTGAGGCCAGGCCGATGGCGGCAATAGTGAGGGTCAGTCTTGAGCGCATCATGAAGTAGCACCTTTGCTGTTGTGAGTCGTATGGTGATTACCGCTCGTCGGGAGCGGGGTGAGCGCGTGTTGCGGATTGCTGTTGTTATTGTGTTGCGGTGGTGATGAGACGGTTGTGTCAGCCCAGGAAGAGACCTCCATAGATCAGCGCGGCCATCACGACGAAGGCCGGATGTGTCCTGAAGCGCAGTAGCGCGATGGCGGCCGCGGCGCCGATCAGCACGGTGTGCAGCCAGCCGGCGCTGTCGAGCCCCTCGCTGAAAAAGCTCCAGGTCAGCCAAGCCATCATCATCGCGATCACTGGGCGAACCCATTGGCTCATGCGTTTCACACGCGGCGAGTCGCGATGGCGGTACAGCAGGCCCAGGGCACCGAGCATCAACAGCAGCGAAGGCACAACGGTGGCGAAGACGGCCACCAGGGCGCCACCGGCGCCCGCCACGTCGTAGCCGACATAACCGGCCATCTTCGTCGCGATGGGGCTGGGCAGGGCGTTGCCCAACGCCAGGGTTTCCGCGAATTGCTGAGCGCCCATCCAGCCGTAGCGGCCGACGACCTCGGCCTCGATCAGCGGAATGATCGCCGGACCGCCACCGTAGCCGATGATGTTGGGGATGAAGAAAGCGAGAAACAGCTCCCAGTAGATCATCGACTGGCCTCTTTGCCTGGTGAGGTGGGACGCAGCAGGGCAGCCGCCAGCAGCCCACCGATGATCCACCCGGGATGGATGCCGAGGAAGTAGATCAGCACGCCGGCCACGCTGGCCATAATCAGACTAACGATCCATCCCAGAGCCAGGCGCGACTTGTTCCAGAAGTCTAGCGTCAACTGGGCCATCATGATCATGACCACCGGCACGACCGCCTGTCCCATGCCTCGAATCCAGGCGACGTCCTGGTAACGAGAAAAAATAGTGAGCATCACTACCATGGCCACGATCATCGGCAGGATCACGGCGAGCACGGCGATCGCGCAGCCGACGATCCCTGCCACTCGATAGCCGATGTAGCCGGGCATCTTGGTGGCAATGGGTCCGGGCAGGGTGTTGCCGATGGCCAGGATATCGGCGAATTCGTCGTCATCGAGCCAGGCATGCCGCTTGACCACTTCCTGTTGGATCAAGGGGATCATGGCCGGTCCACCGCCGAAACCCAGCAGGCCGATGCGCGTGAACGCCCAGAACAGAGCACTCAGATGCATGCTTTTGCCAGCGGTCATGGCGTCGGCCTGTCGGCGATGACATCGAGCACAATTGAAATGATTGTCATGGATTGTCTTTGTAATAAAAATCGATTATTGAGCATGGAATATAGTTTAGCGGTGAAAGATACGTCAACTCGCCATGAAAGTTTGTCATCTCGAGGCAGCGGAACATAAGTCGTGCTAATGAGTCTGCAAGGGGAGCTAACATGTCACCTCAACAGCGTAATACGCCCCCGAAGCCGTGTCTCAAGGGGGCTCAGGTCAACTGGCGTGTCCGTGGGCCAGCCGAGAGTGAGCAAGACGCCGTCGGCGCGATAATCCGCCTGTGTAACTGGCACAGCCTGTTCGGTCAGCCAGGCGCGCGCCTCGGCCTCGCCGGCGAAATCGACCCTGATATGCAGCGAAGCGCGTTCGACGAGTTCGTGACTGGGTAGTGTGTCGAGCGCCATCGTTGCAGCCCTGGCGTAAGCCCGGGCCAGGCCGCCGGTGCCCAGCTTGGTGCCGCCGAAATAGCGGATGACGACACAGCCCACCTGGCCTAGCCCTGCACCTTCAAGGACCTGGAATATCGGCCGGCCGGCGGTGCCCCCGGGCTCCCCATCATCGGAAAAACCGATGGCATTCTGCTCGCCGGGCGGGCCGACAATGAAAGCACTGCAATGGTGGCTGGCGCTCGAATGCCGCTGGCGTGCGGTCGCAAGCAGGGCCTCGAAGGCAGGACTGTCAGGCGCTCGGCATACCCAGGCGATGAAGCGGCTCCTTTCCACCTCGAACTCGCTTGAGTGCCAGGCGCCGGGCGACAGGTCAGGCACGAGGTAGCGCATCAGGCGGCCAGTTCCGCCTGTCGCGCCACGCCCATTACCAGGCCGAGTACCTGGATATCGTCATTCTTCAGATAGATCGGCGCCATGCCTTCGTTGGCCGGCTGCAGGCGAACGCCGGATTTCTCGATATAGAGCTTCTTCAGGGTCACTTCCTGATTGTTGATCATCACTACAGCAGTCTCGCCATTTTCCGCGCTCTCGCTGCGCTCGATGATGATGACATCCCCGTCGAAAATATTGCAGTCGATCATCGAGTCGCCGCGAACGCGCAGGGCATAGGTGTTACGGCGCACCATGCGTGAGGGCACCTGCAGACTGCCGACATCAGGACATGCGTCGATAGGCAGGCCTGCCGAGACTTGCCCAAGCAGCGGGATCTCGACGAGATCGTTGCCCTCGATAATTTCCCAAGCCATGGAAGACGGCTGATTGAGCCGGCGTTGCAGGAACTGCGATCTGACTTTCGGCATGTCGTGACTACTCCTGTCTGCGGACCCGCGAGATGAAAGCTGTCGATTCGTACAGTGTTACATGAGCCTATCAGCTGGCGCAGACCTGGCAAGGCACGCTGTGTCAACGCCGACTTGACACACGTCAACTGCGACTGGCTGACGCAGCGCCGCGACTGGTAGCGAAAGCCCTTTGCGTGTAAAGTTTCGGCCGAAATACCCCATTCCCGGAGAGTGCCTTGACCCTGCGTCTGCAAGCCCGAGGGCTGGCCTGTGAACGCGATGATCGCTGGCTGTTCGAGGATCTCGATCTGGATATCGTGGCCGGTGAAATCGTGCGCATCGAGGGCCCCAATGGCAGTGGCAAGACCACGCTGCTGAAGATCCTGTCGGGTCAACTGGCGGACTATCAGGGCGAGCTCTTCTGGAACGAGGCGCCGATGCACCAGGCACGCGACGCCTTTCTCTCGAGCCTGCTTTATCTTGGTCATGCGGCCGGCGTCAAGGCGACCCTGACCCCCTTGGAAAATCTTGCCTGGTACCAGGCCATGGCCGGGGACCCCGACAGTGAAGCCGACAGACTGGCAGCACTCGAGGGCGTGGGACTTGCCGGCTTCGAGGACCTGCCCACCGGCCAACTCTCCGCCGGGCAGCAGCGCCGCGTGGCGCTGGCGCGCCTGGAACTGACGCCGCGACCGCTGTGGGTGCTCGATGAGCCGTTTACCGCCATCGACCGCGAGGGCGTGGCCGAGCTCGAAACGCGGCTCGAGGCGCATGCGCACGATGGCGGCGCTGTGCTGGTCACCACTCACCACGCGCTGAGGGCGACGCCCGTCCTGCGTCATGTGCGGCTCGGAGCCGGCAATGCGCATGTCCGGCACTGAGGCGTCGGTGGGCAAGGCCGGGCCCGCCACGCCGTCGCACCGGGAACCTCGCGGTGGGCTGAGGGTCGCATTGCATGCCACCTTCAAGCGTGACTTGACACTGCTGATGCGGCGGTGTGGCGAGGTTTTCAACCCGCTGGTGTTCTTCGCGCTGGTGATTACGCTGTTTCCGATTGGTATCTCGCCCGATCCGGAACTGCTGTCCACCATCGCCCCAGGCCTGCTCTGGGTGGCGGCTCTGTTGGCGGCGTTGCTATCACTCGATAGCCTGTTCCGCGGCGATTACGACGACGGCAGCCTGGAGCAGCTGTTGCTCTCGCCCCAGCCGCTCGCGGCGCTGGCGCTGGCCAAGGTGGCGGTGCACTGGCTACTGACGGGGCTGCCACTCGCCCTGATGGCGCCGGTACTCGGCATCATGCTGTCGCTGCCGGCCGGCAGCTATCTGGTCCTGGCGTTGTCGTTGGCACTCGGCAGTGCCAGCCTGAGCCTGATCGGCGCCATCGGTGCGGCCCTAACCGTGGGGCTTTCCCGGGGTGGCGTTCTGCTCTCGCTGCTGGTATTGCCGCTTTACATTCCGGTGCTGATCTTCGGGGCCGGCGCCGTCCAGGCGGCCATTCTGGGGGACGGAATCACGGCGCACCTGGCCATACTCGGCGCCCTGCTTGCGGTGGCCCTGATGTTCGCGCCCTGGGCGATCGCGGCGTCGCTGCGCATCAGTATCAACGGATGAGGAATTAACGCGGCATGTGGGCCTTTATTCACAAGTTGGGATCGCCCAAGTGGTTCTATACCATCAGCGCTCGGCTGCTGCCCTGGTTCTGGGCGGCGGCGGCGCTGTTGATCGCGGTCGGCAGCATCTGGGGGCTGGCCTTCGCGCCGGCGGATTACCAGCAGGGCAACAGTTTCCGGATCATCTACGTGCACGTGCCGGCGGCTTTCCTGGCCCAGTCGATCTTCGTGGCCATGGCGGTGTCGGGACTGATCTTCCTGGTCTGGAAGATCAAGATCGCCGACATGGCCGCGGCCATGATGGCGCCCCTGGGGGCGGCCATGACCTTCATCGCGCTGTTCTCCGGCGCCGTGTGGGGCGTGCCCACCTGGGGGACCTGGTGGATGTGGGACGCGCGCTTGACCTCGATGCTGATCCTGCTGTTCCTGTACGTCGGGGTGATCGCCCTGCGCGGGGCCTTTTCCAGCCGCGACAGTGCCTCCCGGGCGGCGTCCGTGCTGGCCATGGTGGGCGTGATCAATATCCCGATCATCAAGTACTCGGTGGACTGGTGGTACACCCTGCACCAGCCGGCGACGTTCAGCGTGACCTCGCGCCCCGCCATGCCTATGGAGATGTGGATGCCGCTGTTGATCATGGTGCTGGGCTTTTATTGCTTCTTCATTGCACTGACGCTGACGCGGACCCGCAGCGAGATCCTGCGCCGCGAATCGACCAAGCGCTGGGTGCGTGAGCTGGCCGGGGAGGGGGGCTGATGGCCTTCTCGTCACTGACCGACTTTCTTGCCATGGGCGGTCACGCGCCCTATGTCTGGAGCGCCTGGGCGATGACACTAGCGCTGCTGGTGGGCAGTGTGTGGCACGCACGCCACGAACGTCGCCAGCTGATACGCCAACTGCAGCGCCGCAGCCGCCGCGAGCGGCATCACGCCGCCCAGGGCAGGACACCCCGTTCCCCTTCAAGGGTTGGAGACATCGATGACACCTAAGCGCCGACAAAAACTCTTCGTGATCCTGGGGCTGGTGTCCCTGGCGGCGATTGCCGTGGGCCTGACGCTCTTTGCGCTGCGCGCCAACATCAATCTCTTCTTCAGCCCCGTGCAGATCGCGGCCGGTGATGCGCCTTTCGAGCGTACTCTGCGAGCCGGTGGCATGGTCAAGGAAGGGTCGGTCTCGCGCGATACCGAGACGCTGGACGTGGCCTTCACCGTCACCGATTACGTCGACGACGTGGAGGTGCGTTACAGCGGCATCCTGCCCGACCTTTTCCGCGAGGGGCAGGGCGTGGTGGTGGTCGGCGAGCTTACCTCCGAGGGCTGGATCCGGGCCGATGAAGTCCTGGCCCGCCACGACGAGAATTACATGCCGCCGGAGGTCGCCCAGGCGCTAGAGGAGGCTGGCTACTCGCCCGAGGACTACCAGGCCAAGGCCGCCGAGGTCGCCAAGCGAATGGAAGCCCAGGCAGGCGATGACGACTCGCGCCAGACGAACTGATTCGGAGTGCCCATGCAGACCTTGTTGATCCCGGAAATCGGTCACTTCGCCCTGATCATCGCCCTGTTGATGGCGCTGGTGCAGGGAGTGATGCCCCTGGCCGGGGCGGCCACACGCCGTCCGTTGTGGATGGCCTATGCACGCCCCATGGCCACCGGCCAGTTCCTGTTCCTGGCCATCGCCTACCTTTGCCTGACCGCCAGTTACCTGCTCGACGACTTCAGCGTGGCCAATGTCGCCAACAACTCCAATTCGCTGTTGCCCTGGTATTACAAGGCCAGCGCGGTCTGGGGCAACCACGAGGGGTCGGTGCTGCTCTGGAGCCTGATCCTGGCGGGCTGGACCTTCGCCGTCAGCCACTTCTCGCGGGAACTGCCCCGCGACATGCTGGCCCGGGTGCTGGGCGTCATGGGGCTGGTCAGTGTCGGCTTCCTGGCGTTCGTGCTGATCACCTCCAACCCCTTCGAGCGGCTGCTGCCCAATCTCCCTGACGACGGCGCCGATCTCAATCCGCTGCTACAGGACTTCGGGTTGATCGTGCATCCGCCGATGCTCTACATGGGCTACGTTGGCTTCTCGGTGGTCTTCGCCTTTGCCATCGCAGCCCTGCTGGGTGGGCGCCTGGACTCTGCCTGGACGCGCTGGGCGCGGCCCTGGACCAACATCGCCTGGGCGTTTCTCACCGTGGGCATCGCCCTGGGCAGCTGGTGGGCCTATTACGAGCTCGGCTGGGGCGGCTGGTGGTTCTGGGACCCGGTGGAAAACGCCTCTCTTCTGCCCTGGCTGGCAGGCACGGCGCTGATCCACTCGCTGGCCGTCACCGAGAAGCGGGGCTCCTTCAAGAGCTGGACGGTGCTGCTGGCGATCTCCACCTTCTCGCTGTCGCTGATGGGCACCTTCCTGGTGCGTTCGGGCGTGTTGACCTCGGTACACGCCTTCGCTAATGACCCTGCGCGTGGCTTGTTCATCCTGGTCTTGCTGGGGATCACCGTCGGCTTGTCGCTGCTGCTGTTCGCGTTGCGAGCACCCCGAGTCAGCCACCAGGTGGGCTTCAACTGGCTGTCTCGCGATGCCTTGCTGCTGATCAACAATATCCTGCTGATAATCATCACCGTCACTGTCCTGCTCGGCACGGTTTACCCGCTGCTGCTCGATGCCTTGAACCTGGGCAAGATCAGCGTGGGCCCGCCCTACTTCAATGCGCTCTTCGTGCCGCTCACCGTGCTGCTGTGCCTCTTCATGGGCCTCGGCCCGCTGTCGCGCTGGAAGCGCATGGACGGCCGCGATCTCTTCAAGCGCAGCTGGCTGGCGGGGCTCGCCGCCTTGCTGATCGGCATGGCCGCACCGCTGGCCTACGGCGGCGAGTGGAACCTCAAGGTGTCGCTGGGGCTGGTCGTGGCGCTTTGGATCGTGCTGCCGATGGCGCGCGACCTCTGGACCAAGTCGCGCCATTCCGCGGGGCGTCTGGCCGGTGTCAAGCGATTGTCATTGGCCTACTGGGGCATGGTGCTCGGTCACCTGGGAGTGGCAGTGACCATCATCGGGGTCACGGTGGTATCCAACTACGCCATCGAGCGCAACGTGCGCATGGGTGTCGGCGACAGCGCCCAGGTCGCCGGCTACACCTTCACCATGACCGAACTGGCCAGCCGTCGCGGCCCCAACTACCTGGCCGATACGGCGCTGATCGAAGTGAAACGCGGCGATAGTCGACGCGAATTCGTCATGGAGCCCGAGAAGCGGCTGTATATCGCGCGCGGCATGCCGATGACCCAGGTAGCGCTGAGCCCGGGACTGTTCCGCGACCTCTATGTGGCCATGGGCGAGGAGCTGGAAGGCGACAGCTGGGCCATGCGTCTCCAGTACAAGCCCTTCGTGCGCTGGCTGTGGCTGGGGGCGCTGCTCATGGCCGCCGGTGGCATCATGGCCGTGGTCGACAAGCGCTACCGTCGAGCCGCCGCTGTCCGCGATTCGAAAAGCGCGCCGGCGGCCCGCGCCCGGGAGGCTACGGCATGACGCGTCGCTTGCTGCTGCTGTTGCCACTGGTTGGTTTTCTGGTGCTGGGGAGTTTTCTCTACCTGGGGCTGTCGATCAATCCGTTCGAGCGTGATTCGGCCCTGATGGCCCGAGAATTTCCGGCCTTCGAGCTCGCCACTCTCGGGGATCCCGACCAAGTCGTGGACGAGTCGCTGCTCGAGGGCGAGGTCACCCTGGTCAATGTCTGGGGGGAGTGGTGCCCGACCTGCAAGCAGGAAATGCCCCAGCTGCTCGACCTCGCCGAGCGGGGCGTGCGTCTGGTGGGGGTCGACTACAAGGACACCCGCGACAAGGGCCGCGATTTCCTCGATACCTACGGCAATCCCTTCGAGATCAACATCTTCGACCCGGAAGGCACGCTGGGCTTCGATCTCGGTGTCTACGGTGCCCCGGAAACTTTCCTGGTCGACCGTGACGGCATCATCCGTTATCACCACACCGGCTACATCACGCCGGTGGACGTGCGCGAGACCATACTGCCGGAGGTAGAAAAATGGCGCTGACCCGACGCCTCATGCTGTGGCTAGGTTTCATGTCGAGCCTGGCTTTCGTGCTGGCCCTGCTACTGCCGACACCGGGCCTTGCCGCCTCGGAAGTCCGGGAGTTCAGCGACCCGGTCACCGAACAGCGTTACCGCGACCTGACCGCGACGCTGCGCTGTCCGAAGTGCGAGAATCAGGCCATCGACGACTCCGAATCGCCGATTGCCGGCGACATGCGCGAGCGAGTCTATACGCAGCTGCAGGACGGCCGTTCGGACAAGGAGATCATCGATTTCATGGTCGAGCGCTTCGGCGACTACGTGCTCTACAATCCCCGCCTCGAGGGGCGCACGCTGTTGCTGTGGGGGCTGCCTGTCGCCCTGGTGCTGCTCGGCCTGCTGGTAGTAACCCTGATCGTGCGTGCCCGTCGTCACGCCTCAGCGCGTGACCTGTCCGCCGAGGAGCGCGCCCGTCTCGACGCCCTTATCAATCGCGAGAGGACCGAATGACCCTGCTCTGGCTAGCCTTCGCCATCCTGTTGCTGCCCGCCCTGTGGCTGCTCGTCGCGCCGCTGCGCCGTGCCGCGCTTGTGCATGCCGCTCAGCGTGACTTCGAAGCCAATGATCGCAGTACCGATCAGAACCTGGCGATCTATCGGCGCCGCCTGGCTTCGCTGCAGGCTGCCCGCGAGCGGGGCGACATCGACGACGCTCGTCTCGAGGAGGATCGTCTTGAGCTCGAGCGAAGCCTGCTTGAGGACACCGAACACCAGGCGCGCCGCCCGCTGCGCGCCGCCGGCGCCGGTCGCCTCATAGTGCCGATCCTCATGGTGGCCATGGTCTTGGTCAGCGTGATCTGGTATCAGCAGGAAGGCGCCGAGGATGACCTTGCCCTTTACGCCGCCCAGCAGGCCGTGATCAACGATCCCGATGGTTCGCCGGCAATGATGATCGAGCGCCTCGAGAGCCAGGCCGAGCGTCAGGCGGACAACCCTAATGTGTGGAAAGCGCTGTTTCCGCTCTACCGTGACACCGGGCGCATCGAGGCGGCCACAGCCTCGCTGGAACGGCTGATCGAGCTGGAAGGGCGCGAGCCGTCACTGCTGGCGGAGCTGGCGCAGATCCGCTTCTTCGCGTCCGGTCGTGACATGACCGACGAGGTGCAGGCTCTGGTCGACGAGGCGCTCGAGAAGGATTCAGGCCAGCCCACGGTACTCGGCATGCTCGGCATCGCGGCCTTCGACGGCGGCGACTTCGCCCGGGCCATCGAGCACTGGCGGCGCGCCATCGCCGGTATGAACGACCCGGGCAGCGCCGATGCCCTGCGCGAAGGTATCCGCGTCGCCCAGCAGCGAATGGGCGTGACGCCGGAAGATGCCGAGGAGGCCGCCACCGAGGGACCGGGTATTCGGGTGCGCGTCAGTCTCGACCCCGGCCTCGCGTCCCGTGCCGAGGACGAAACCCGCGTCTTCGTCGTAGCCCGTGATATGGCGGGGGAGCTGCCACCGCTGGCCGTGGCCCAGCTGCGCGTCGGCGACCTGCCGACCAGCGTGGTGCTCGACGATAGCCGGTCGATGTCACCGGAGACAACCCTGTCTCAGGTGAGCGAGGCGCGCCTGATCGTGCGGGTCTCGCCGAGCGGTCAGGCATCTCCGCAGCCCGGTGATCTCTTCGGCAGCCTCGAGGGCGTGACGGTCGGTAGCCTCGATGAGCCCGTCGAGCTGACCGTCGACCGGGTCGTCGAGTGATCCCATGCGGCTGACCTCGATTCGCTTGGCCGGCTTCAAGTCCTTCGTCGACCCCGTGACGGTACCCTTCGATGGCAACATGACCGCCATCGTCGGGCCCAACGGCTGTGGCAAGTCGAACATCATCGACGCCCTGCGCTGGGTGATGGGCGAATCCTCGGCCAAGACGCTGCGCGGCGAGTCGATGACCGACGTCATCTTCAACGGCTCCACCGCGCGCAAGCCGGTCGGCCAGGCTTCCATCGAGCTGAACTTCGACAACCGCGACGGCGCCATGGGCGGCGTCTACGCCCAGTACGCCGAGATCGCGGTCAAGCGCCAGGTCACGCGTGACGCGCAGTCCAGCTATTTCTTCAACGGCCAGAAGTGCCGGCGTCGCGATATCGCCGACCTGTTCCTGGGCACCGGCCTGGGGCCGCGCTCCTACGCCCTCATCGGCCAGGGCATGATCTCGCGGTTGATCGAGGCGCGCCCCGAGGAGCTGCGCGCGACCCTCGAGGAGGCGGCCGGCATCTCCAAGTACAAGGAGCGGCGCCGCGAGACCGAGAATCGCATGCGCCGCACCCGCGAGAACCTCGAGCGCCTGGAAGATATCCGCGAGGAACTCGACAAGCAGCTCGAGCGCCTGTGGCGCCAGGCCGAGGCCGCCCGCCGCTACCAGAGCCTCAAGCAGGAAGAGCACCGGGTGAAGGGTGAACTGGCGCTGCTGCGCGCCCGCGCCCTGCGCGCCAGCCAGACCGAGGAAGAACGCCGCGTGCGCGAGCTGGAGACCGCCGTCGAGCGCGAGGTGCTGGGGCTTCGACAGTGCGAGACACGCCTCGAACTGGCGCGCGCCGATCACGACCGCCTGGCGGGCGAACTTGATGCCCAGCAGTCGCGATTCTTCGAGACTACTACGGCTATTGCGCGCCTCGAACAGGACCTCGAACATGCACGTACGCGTGATGCCCAGCTCGCCCGCGACCTGGAGAGTACCCACCGGGAGCTGACCGAGCTGGCGCGCCTGGGCGAGGACGACGGCGCACGCCTGGCGGCATTGGAGGCGCGCCTCGAAACCCTGGCGCCCGAGCGGGAAGAGATCGCCGAGCAGCTCGCCGAGCTGGAAGCGGCCCTCGAAGACGCCGAGCCATTCGCCGAGGATGCCGACGCCGCCTGGGAAGCCTTCAGCGAGCAGTGGCGCGAGGCCAGCCGCGAAGCCGAACGCCGTCAGGACCGCCTGCGCGAGATCGAGGGCCGCCTGGAGCGCCTCGATGCCGACGAGCGTCGCCGCCGCCAGCAACATGAAGAACTGCCCGACATCGCCCTGCTCAGCGAGCAGCGCCGTGAACTGGCCGAGCGCGTCGCCGAACTGGACCGGCAGCGGGAGGCCCAGGAAGCCCGCCGCGACGAGCTGCAAGCGAACCGCGACGAGGCCCGCGAACAGGTCCGCCTCACCGAGGCCGAGCTCGAAGAAGAGCGCCAGCGCCGAAGTACCCTGCAGGGCGAGCTGGCCTCGTTGGAGGCGCTGATCGAGGCGGCGCTGACCAATCATGACGAGGCGATGGATGCCCACCTGGCCGAGCATCGCCTGGAGACAACACCGCGTCTGGGCGAAAGTCTTGCGGTCGACGCCGGCTGGGAAGATGCGGTGTCCTGGGTGCTCGCGCCCTGGTTGCGCGCCCGCATGACGTCGCTCGACGCGTCTCTCTCTTCGGGATATGCCGCGCTCGACGCCGCCCCCGGCGAGCTCGGCCTGCTCGAGGACGTGCAACCGCCGGCGCCGGCCGACAGCCTCGCCGCTCGTGTCCAGGGCGCCGGGGCAGCCGGCCAGTGGCTGGCCGATATCCAGTGCGTAGATTCGCGGGATATCGCCTGGGAAAGGCGTGCACATCTGGGGTCTGGTAAGAGCTTGATGACCGCCGATGGGCTCTGGGTGGGGGGCGACTGGGTGCGCCATCGTGGTCAGGGCGATGGGCTCGACGGCTTGCTGGTCAGCCGCCGTCGTGAAGGCGAGGTCAGAGAGTCGCTTGCGCGTTGCGAAACGCGCCTGGCCGAGCAGCAGGGTCACCTGGAAGCATCGACCCTGCGCATCGAGCAGGCCGACACCAATCTGGAAGCGTGCCGCATGGCAGAGCGTGAGCTGGACCAGACACGCCAGCAGCTGGCAGTGCAGGATAGTAGCCTTTTCAGCCGGCTCGAGCATATTGAGGGTCGCTCGGCCGAACTCGCCGAGGAACTCGCTGTCCTAGCCGAGTCACGTGAAGAGACGTTACTGACGCAGGAAGAGGAGCGAAACCTCTGGCAGCAGGCCATGGCGCGGCTGGAAGACGGGGCGCAGACGCGCGAGCGCCTCGAGCACGAACGCCGTGAGGCGCGCGAACGCCTGATGGCGCTGCGCAGCCGTCAGCGCCCGCTGACCGAGCAGGCCCAGCAGCTCGCGCTAAACGAGCAGCGATTGATCACCGAGCGTGCCGGCCTCGCAGAACAGCAGGGTCGTGCTGGTGAAACACGCGAGCGTCTGGAGCAACGCGTCGCCGATCTCGAAGAGGAGCGCGAGGGCTTGCGCGAGCCGGAGGAGGAGCGGCACGAGCGTCTCGATGAACTTCTGGATCGTCGCGAGCGTGAGGAGAGTTCACTCAATGCCGTGCGCAGCCGGGCCGCCGAGCTGGTCGAGCGGCTGCGCGAGGATGAACAGGCCCGGCAGGGTCATGAGCGTAGCCTCGAAGGCATTCGCGAACGCCTTCAGGGAGGGCGCATGCAGGTCCAGGCGTTGGCGCTCAAGGCCGACACCCAGGACGAGCAGCTGCGCGAGTTGGGCCACGATGCGGTGGCGCTTACCGAATCGCTGGATTCCGAAGCGACCGACGCCGCCTGGCAGGAGCGGCTCGAGGCGCTCGGTGAAAGAATCCGCCGGTTAGGGGCGATCAACCTGGCGGCGATTGAGGAGTACGATCAGCAGGCCGAGCGGCGTGACTATCTTGAAGCGCAGCATAACGAGTTGAGCGAGGCACTGGAGACGCTCGACCGAGCGATACGCCGCATCGACCAGGAAACGCGCACGCGGTTTCGTGATACCTTCGAACGCGTCAATACCGGTCTTCAGGCGCTTTTTCCCAGAGTCTTCGGTGGGGGAACCGCATGGTTGACCTTGACGGGCGATGATTTGCTGGAGACGGGGGTGGCGATCATGGCACGCCCTCCCGGCAAGAAGAACAGCACCATTCATCTGCTCTCCGGGGGCGAAAAGGCATTGACTGCGTTATCGTTGGTCTTTGCCATCTTCCAGCTCAATCCGGCGCCCTTCTGTATGCTCGATGAGGTGGATGCACCGCTCGACGATGCCAATGTCGGGCGCTATGCAAAGCTGGTGAAAGAGATGTCCGAGACGGTACAGTTTATTTATATTACGCATAACAAGATTGCCATGGAGGCCTCGGAACGGCTGATGGGCGTCACTATGCAGGAGCCGGGGGTTTCACGCCTAGTGGCGGTCGGCGTCGAGGAGGCTGCGGCACTGGCTGAAGCCTGACTAGCTTGAACGTCGATGGTAAACAGGGTAACAAGGAAGGTAAAATTGCTGCATTGCACGGAAATATTAGGGATGAGCGAAGGGCGATTGCACAGGGCGGCGTCGAGTTAGGTTACTAAGTTTTTCAGCTTGACAAATAAAAAAATTAGCCCTTTTTTTGGCAGTCGCGCTATGCTGTTGACGAACTACCATCAGGCATGGCGCCTTAGCAAAAGGCATGACGATCCATGGAACTTAGAGAATGGCTGATCATTCTGGGATTGGCGCTGGTGACCCTCATCGTGATCGATGGTGTGCGTCGCCTGCAGCGACAGCGTCGAATCCCTCGTCTCGACGAGGTCCCGGACGACGCGAAAGACGCGAGTCTTGATCCTGAAGAGGCGGCTCGGGCTGCTGAAATCAATTGGGAACTGCCCAACGGCGGGGCGCGTGTCGTCCGGCCCGCGGAAACGGGCGGGGTCAAGGGCAAGCCCAAGTTGCAGCGCCAGGAGCATCCAGGCGGCGGCTCTAGCGTCTTGGCCGGCTTCGGTGAATCTCGCGCTGACGCGGGTTCCCGTCACTCGATGTCCCGTCAATCACCGCCGCCCTCGACATCAGGTGAGGCGCCTCGTCGTGAGGTTTCCCAGCCGCAAAATGCCGGCATGGCGCCCAAGCCTGCCGAGACGCTAAGCAGGGCGTCGGCGTCTTCCTCGGCAAGCGAGCCGGCGCGGCAATCGGTTCGAGATGACGCTATCGACACGCCTCATCAGGACGGCGTTGAGAGCACCAGGCATGATGACACGCGTCGTGAGCCCATCCTTTCCGCGTTGGACGACGACCAGGATGCTTTCGCCACGAACGCCGCCGATAACCGGCTGGCAGCCGAGCCCGACGATCATGACGACAGCCAGGATGCCGAGCGCTACCGTCTGGTGGATCTCGATGGTGTCAGCGATTCCTTCAGGAGTGGTTCCAGGCGTGTGGGTGCCAGCATGCAGCGGTCGTTCACTTCCTTCCAGAAGGGGCTGGCAGATCGTCGGGAAAGCAAGCGGCTCAACAAGGCGCGTCGTGAAGAGGAAAGGAGCCAAACGGCTGCTCGCGATGCCGAGCTGCACCGCCAGGCTCAGGAGCAAGCCACTGAAGACACGTCCTTGCGGGAAGCCGAACGGCGTCGTCACGAGGCCGATCGAGTCGCCCAAGTCGATGACGCCGGTGTGGCGAGCGATGCCGGCGCAGACGGTGAAGTCGTGCGTGCTCATCCGGTGCTCGAGAAGGCCCTGCGTCACGACGTCAGCGCCGAGCAAGCTCGTCATGCCCTGAGTCACGCCGAAGAGATCATCGTCATCACTGTCATGTCACGCGACGAGCAGGGCTTCTCCGGCACAGCGTTGCTCGACCTGATGCTGACCTGCGGGCTTCGCTACAGCCGCGACATGGGTATCTTCCATCGCTTCGAGACCGAGGAGCCGGAAAGCCAGCTTCAATTCTCGATGGTTAACGTGCTCAAGCCGGGCACTTTTCCTATCGAGTCCATGGGTGATTTCCGGACCACCGGGGTGACGTTGTTGATGCCGTTACCTGGCGCCAGCGATACCGCGGGGGCTTTCGAAGCCATGGTTGAGACCGCCATGGTGATCGTTCGCCACCTGGGTGGCGAGCTCAAGGACGAGAACCACAGCGTGATGACGGCGCAGACCGTGGGTTTCGCCCGCCAGCGGGTGCAGGAGTTCGAGCGCCGCAACCGTCTCAACCGCTACCAGGCGAACTAGCCAATCAACTGTAAGCTTGACTTCGAAGCCGTAAAACAACCCCCGATGGATTCCCGTCGGGGGTTGTTGCTTTGGTAAGCTAGGGGGTCATGCTGGCTTCGAGCCCCTGCTACTGTCCGAGAAACGATCCCCTCATGACCCAGACCGACCCGAAGATCCTCGATGAGGTCGCGCAGTTGCGCGCCGAGCTCGACGACGCCAACTATCGTTACTACGTACTCGACGAACCGCAACTCACCGATGCCGAGTACGATCGCCGGCTTCGCCGGCTCCAGGATATCGAAACGCGGCATCCGGAACTGGTGACGCCGGATTCTCCCACCCAGCGCGTCGGGGCGACGCCGGATGCCGGCTTCCCCAGGGTGCAGCATGCCGTACCCATGCTGTCCCTAGACAATACCTTCGACGAAGCGGAGCTCGCCGCCTTCGTCAATCGGGTGGCTGAGCGGCTGGAAATCGACGCCGAACGGCTGGCTTTCTGCTGCGAGCCCAAGCTGGACGGCACCGCGGTATCGCTGGTCTATGAGCAGGGGCGGCTTTTGAGCGGTGCCACGCGGGGCGATGGGCGCACCGGGGAGGGCGTCACTTCCAATGTGCGCACCTTGCGCTCCATTCCCCTGAAGCTGCGCGGTGACGCGTATCCTGAGCTACTCGAAGTGCGTGGTGAAGTGATCATGAGCCACGACGGCTTCGAGGCGCTGAATCAACTCGCCCGTGAGGAGGGCGGCAAGGTGTTTGCCAACCCGCGTAACGCCGCTGCGGGCAGTCTGCGCCAGCTGGACCCGCAGATCACCAAGACCCGCCCCCTGCAGTTCAACGCCTACCAGGTCGCGCGCCTCGAGCCGGCGCCGGAGGAAATGACCCACAGCCAGTTGATGGCCCGTCTGGCCCGGCTGGGCTTTCGCACCAACGCAGCGCTCGAGGTGGTCGAGGGCGCCGAGGGGGTGATCGATTACTGCCGACGCCTGGGCGAGAAGCGCGAAAGCCTCGGCTACGATATCGACGGCGCGGTCATCAAGGTCGACGATCTGCGACTACAGCGTGAGCTAGGCTTCGTCGCTCGGGCACCGCGTTGGGCCATCGCCTTCAAGTTTCCCGCCCAGGAGGCGACCACCCGCCTCGATGACGTCGAGTTCCAGGTCGGACGCACCGGCGCGATCACCCCGGTGGCGCGCCTGGCCCCCGTCTCGGTAGCCGGCGTCACCGTCTCCAACGCCACGCTGCACAATGCCGACGAGATCGTGCGTCTGGGGGTAATGATCGGCGATATGGTGGCCATCCGCCGCGCCGGCGACGTCATCCCCAAGGTAGTGCGCGTGCTGGAGGACCAGCGCCCGGCCGATGCCCGGGAGATCGTCTTTCCGACGCGCTGCCCGATCTGCGATGCCGAGATCGAACGGTTGGACGGCGAGGCCGTGGCGCGTTGCTCCGGTGGGCTGTATTGCCCGGCGCAGCGCAAGGAGGCGCTCAAGCATTTTGCCTCGCGGCGGGCGCTGGATATCGACGGCCTGGGAGAAAAGCTCATCGACCAACTCGTCGAGCTCGACTGGGTGAACACCCCGGCCGATCTCTTCCGGCTCGAGGCCGAGCGCCTCGCTACGCTTCCGCGCATGGCGAAAAAGTCCTCCGAAAAACTGGTGGCCGCGCTGGAAAGCGCCAAGCAGACCACGCTGGCGCGTTTCATCTTCGCCCTGGGCATCCGCGAGGTGGGCGAGGCGACCGCCGCCAACCTGGCTCGTCACTTCGGTAACCTGGAGGCGCTGATGGAAGCGCCCATCGACGCGCTGGAGGCCGTCGAGGACGTCGGGCCGATCGTCGCCGCCCACGTGCATACGTTTTTTCGCCAGCCGCATAACTGCGAGACCATCGAGGCGTTGCTCGCCTGTGGCTTGACCTGGCAGGAGGAGACCATCGCCGAGCGCCCACAGCCGCTGGCCGGGCAGACCTGGGTGCTCACCGGCACGCTCGACGGCATGACTCGCGACGAGGGCAAGGCGCGCCTGCAGGCGCTGGGTGCCAAGGTGGCGGGCAGCGTCTCGAAGAAGACCGCCTGCGTGGTAGCCGGCGAGGCCGCCGGCAGCAAGCTCGAGAAGGCCGGCCAGCTGGGGGTCGAGGTGATCGATGAGGCCTCCTTCCTGACGCGATTGGCGGCCTGGGAACGCACAAACTCGACGGGTGAGGAGGAAACGTCATGAACGACGGACGCTTTATCGAGGTGCCGTACCGCATGTTGCCGGGCGAGACACTCGACGCCCTGCTGGAAGCCTTCGTCACCCGCCAGGGCTATGACACCACCGACACCGGCGAGGGCATGCGAGGTTGGGTTGGGCAGCTCAAGTCGCAGCTCGAACGCGGCGAGCTACTGATCGCCCACGACCTGCAGACCGAAACCACCGAGGTGATAACCCTGGCCCAGTGGCGCAGCTTCGGCCGCGACCTGGCCGACGACGAGGAAGAAGGCTAGCCCGACTTGCTCTGTACTAGGTCACGGATGATTCGCCGCCCCGGATGCAGGTGATCCACGAGTGGCTGCTCCAAAGGCATGGGCTCGTCGCAGATCCTTGAGGCGATCAGCTCGGCGCAGAGCGGGGCGCTGGCGAGACCACGCGAGCCGTGCGCGGTACTGATCCACAGGCCGCGATGATGGCGACCGGGTATCTCGGCGACCCGCGTGGCGTCCTTGGCCAGCAGGGCATAATCTTCCCGCCAGGCCGCGGCGTCAGGCACCGGCCCGGCGTAGGGGGATTTATCGGGGCTGGCGGCGCGCAGGGCGGCTCGCCCGGTGAGCTGGCCAGCCTCAAGCTCTGCCCCCGCCTCGCGCAGGGCCGCGACGAATGTCGGCAAGCTACGCTGGAGTTCGGCCAGGTTGGCGGCATGGTCCCCCTCGCGTACCTCGGTATCCGTCTGGTTGGGGTGGAAGCTGGCGCCAAACGTCAGTACGCCGTCCAGTGCCGGCGTGACATAACCGCCGGCGCAGATCACCCGCGACAGCGTCGGCGCCCCCTCGGGAAGTTTTAGCTGGCTGATCTGGCCGCGCACCGGCTGCAGTGGCAGCGTCGCCGTCTGGGGGAAGTTATTGGCCTGCGTGGCGGTGGCGATGACCACCTGATCGGCGAGCATGTGCTCGCCATCCGCCAGCCATAGCATCCAGCCTTCCGGGTTTCCCTCCAGTCTCGTGACCTCGGCCCGGCGTAGCGTCACGCCGGGGGTGGCGGTCAGGCGTTCACAGAGCGCGGCGGGGCGCACCCAGCCCGCCAGCGGGTAGTCGAGCCCACCATCGGTGATCGGGATGTTCGCCAGTGTGCTGGCGTTGGCGGCATCCACTCCACTTACCACACTCTTGGGCAGAGAGTGCCGGGCCAGGAAGCTCGCCTGGCGCTTGCGTTCCTTATCGCTGGTGGACAGTTGCAGCACGCCCGAAGGGCACCAGAGGTCTTGTTTGGGGTCGAGGACCTCGAGCCAGCGACGGCTATGGAGCAGCCCGGCCAGATAGAACCGGCTCTGTAGGTTGGTCTGTGCCGCCGGTTTCACATAGAGCGCGCCCTGGGCATTGCCGGAGCCACTGGTGCCGGGCGCCTGTCGGTCCAGCAAGGTGACGCGTATGCCGCGCCGGGCCAGGGTCGCAGCGACGCTGGCGCCGGCGATCCCGGCCCCGATCACCGCGACATGGCGCGGCACGGGCGAGGCGGGTGGCGTGTACCAGGGCGTTGGGTCGCGGCGCCGGTCTTGGGGGGGACAAGCTATCTCGCCGGCCAGCATCTCGCTCTTGCGCCCGATCCCCGGCACCTTGCGCCAGGTGAAGCCGGCCGCGGCGAGTCCGCGCTTGACCACCCCGGCGCAGCTGAAGGTGGCGAAGGTCGCCCCAGGGCGTGAACGGGCCGCCAAGGCGGCGAACAGCGCCGGGTGCCACATGGCTGGATTCTTGGTAGGCGCGAAGCCGTCCAGGAACCAGGCATCGACCCGGCCGTCGAGCCGCTCGAGCCGCTGGGTGGTATCGCCGAGATGCAAATCCAGCGTCACCCGTGCGTCGAGCCACAGGCGATGCACGCCGGCGACCGGCTCGGGCCATTGGGCGATCAGGCGTGCGGCGCGCTCGGCGAGGTCGGGCCAGACAGCAAGGGCCCGGGCCAGGTCCGGGCGGGTGAGCGGATACTTCTCGGTGGAAACCAGATGCAGCCGCGCATGGGGTGGGGCATGGGCCGAGAAGCATGCCCAGGCGACGAGCATGTTGAGCCCGGTCCCGAATCCCGACTCGCCGATGACGAATGGACGCGCTTTCTGCCAGGCGGCGAAACGCTCGGGCAGGCGGTTGGCGGCGATGAATACGTGCTCGGTCTCGAGGCGCGCGTCGTGACGCGAGAAGTAGCCGTCGTCGAAGGCCATGGAGTGGGGCGTTTCCTGGCCGCTGTCGTCGCGGCGCCAGTCCAGCCGGGCGGGCGACAGGGCGCTGAGCGGCGGCAGGTCAGTTGCGGGGGACACGGCAGGCTCCGCAGGGGTCCGGGTGTGGTTTGGATGGTCAACTTTCGAGCGATCAATTAATGATCAATCACGCCGCAGGGCCATCCCATCCCGGTTGGGGAAAGGCGTCCGCGGCGTTTCAACAGAGTTATCCACAGAGACGGTGGGTAAGCGGCTGTGGAAAGATTCGCCGTTGCGGAAAACGTTCTTATGGAAAGAGTTCCTTATGGGAAGACCTTCTTGAAGGGCTTCACACTGACGCGGCTATAGACACCGGCGATCACGAAGGGATCGGCATCGGCCCAGGCCTGCGCCTCGTCCAGGCTGTCGAATTCGGCCACCACCAGGCTGCCGGAGAAGCCTGCCTCACCGGGGTTGTCACTGTCGATGGCGGGATGGGGGCCAGCCAGTACCACGCGGCCCTCGTCGCGCAGGGCTTCCAGGCGGGCCAGGTGGTCAGGGCGGGCGGCCAGGCGCCGTTCCAGGCTATCTTTTACATCGTCGCTGATGATCGCATAGAGCATCGCTGAAACTTCCTATTTGAGCGGCTCGCGCCGCGAGTGGCGGTGGTTACGGCATTGACCGCGGTCAGCCGGACAAGCAACATGAAAG
Organism: Halomonas jincaotanensis; assembly: GCF_018448785.1. Lineage (GTDB taxonomy): Bacteria > Pseudomonadota > Gammaproteobacteria > Pseudomonadales > Halomonadaceae > Halomonas > Halomonas jincaotanensis. Next base: position 32,957 of record NZ_JAHCLU010000005.1, read on the forward strand.
GATATTCTGACAAAGTCACCCGCCGGCGTCATGCCAATGAATGAACTTCCCGGGTCTTTCGAGGGCGACTCTGCCTTGCTGACCATTGACCTGCACATGCATTCCACAGCCTCGGATGGCACCCTGCCGCCTGCCGACGTCGTGGCCCTGTGCAAGACACGTGGCCTCACGCATATGGCGCTGACCGACCACGATACGCTTGATGGTGTTGCCGAGGCGAGTGAAGCCGCTGAGCGCGAGGGAATTTTCCTGCTGCCGGGCGCCGAACTCTCTACCCGCTGGCAGGGCCACAATGTTCACATCGTCGCGCTCCTGCCACACGGTGCCAGGGGCAGCCTGGTCGCGGGACTCGCGTCGCAGGCAATCGCGCGCCACAAGCGCGCCGCGCGTATCGCGCTTAAGCTGGAGAAAGTCGGCCTGGTCGACGCGCTGGCACGGGCCCGCGAGCAAGCGGGGTCGGAGCGGCCGCTGGGGCGGCCGGATTTCGCCCGGGCCCTGGTGGCGGCGGGGCTAGTACCCGACGTGGCCACGGCGTTCAAGAAGCACCTGGGCGACGGCAAGGCCGGCGACGTCAAGGCGCTGTGGCCGGAGATCGCCACGGCGGTGGGCTGGATTCTCGATGCCGGTGGGGTGGCGGTGCTGGCCCACCCCTTGCGCTACGGGCTGACCCGCCGCAAGCGCGGCCTCTTGCTGGATACCTTTCACGACGCCGGGGGGCAGGCGGCCGAGCTGATCAGTGGGTTCCAGAACGCCGATGTCACTCGCGACCTGTCACGCCAATTGCAGGAGCGCGGCCTCTATGCGTCGCTCGGTAGTGACTTCCACTTCCCGGGCGGACACTTGGCCCCGGGCAGCATGAGCCCCGTGCCGCGTACCGCGACACCGCCGGTCTGGACCCATCCGCGTCTGGCCGATTTGATGGTTGCCGCCGTAGCCTGAGGGTAGTCGCGAGAATGAACGAGAACACCATCACGACCATATCACCGGAGCTTGCATGAGCCAGTTCTTCCAGATCCATCCCGATAATCCGCAGAAGCGCTTGATCGATCAGGCCGTCCAGATCATTCGCAACGGGGGTGTCATTGCCTATCCCACCGATTCCGGCTATGCGCTGGGTTGCCATCTGGGCGATAAGAAAGCCATTGAGAAGATCAAGTGGCTGCGCTCGCTGGACGACAAGCACAACTTCACCCTGATCTGCTCCGATCTATCGCAGATCGGCACCTACGCCAAGGTGGATAACGACGTCTTTCGGCTGCTTAAGGCGCGCACACCGGGCGCCTATACCTTCATCCTCCAAGCCACCAACGAGGTGCCGCGGTTGCTGCTGCATCCCAAGCGACGCTCCATCGGCGTTCGGGTGCCCGATCATCGCATCACCCACGCGCTGCTCGCCGAACTCGGCGAGCCGCTGATGAGCGTGACCCTGATTCCTGTCGGTGACACCTTGCCGATGACCGATGCCGAGAAGATCCGCGAGCGCTACGGCGCGCATCTGGACCTGATCATCGACGGCGGGGCGTGTCATTTAGAACCCACCAGTGTGATCGACCTGCGTGAGTTGCCGCCGAAGATCCTCCGCGAAGGCCGTGGCGACACCGAGCCCTTCCGTATCTAGCCGCTTTCCCGGCACCGTTTCATTTTCGACACAGCATTGCCATTACAACGTTTCACAACGGGGTTCAGGCCCCGTTGTCATTTCCGCGCGTCTTGTCCTGGCTCTCTTCAGCGTCTTCGGCCGGTGCTCTGGGGTCGGGCGTCGTCTCGTCAAGCCAGGTGCCGCACAGCAGGCAGTACTTGGCGCGCCGCTCATGACGGTCGTGGCCGCAGCCAGGGCAGGCCTCGTCGGAATAGCGGTCGGCACGGATCGAGCGAATCACCTCGGCCGAGAAGACCCCGGTCGGCACGGCGATGATCGAGTAGCCGATCAGCATTACGAGCACCGAAATCGCCTGGCCGAGAGGCGTTACCGGCACAATGTCGCCGTAGCCCACCGTGGTCAGGGTAACGATGGCCCAGTACACCGCCGTGGGAATGCTGGAAAAGCCGGCCTCGGCGGGCTCGATCATGAAAACCAGCGCGGCGAAGATGTTGACCAGCATGAATACGGTGAACAAGAAAAGAAAAATCTGGTGCACACTATTCTTCAGGGCATCGACCAGCAGCCGCCCTTCACCGACGAACTGCATGAGACGCAGGATCCGGAAGATCCGCAGCACCCGCAGCAGGCGAACGATCACCAGCGATTGGGCGCCGGGTACGAGCAGTATCAGCCAGGTAGGCAGGATGGCGATCACATCGATAACGCCGTAGAAGCTGCGTAGGTACTTAAAGGGTTTGTCGAGACAGTACAGACGGGCGGCCAGCTCGAGGGTAAAGGCGAACGTGAAACCCCACTCCAGCCAATAGAAGAGCTCGCCGTACTCGACTCGATAGGCAGCTACGCTGTCGAGCATCACCACCAGCACACTGGTAAGTATCATCACGATCAGGGCGATATCGAAGCCCTTGGCGAGCGGCGTGTCCGATTCGAAGATCACCTGAAAGATGCGAGTACGAGCGCCTTCGGCGGCGGGTTTGAAGGGTTCGATCATGGGCGCCTCTCTGGCGTTACGAAGGGTTTCGAGTCAAAGCGTCACATCGGCGGGCAACCGTCGGGTCAGCTGCAGCGCCGCTCGGCCGAAGGCTGGGGTCGGCCAGTCGGGAGCGTGCAGATCGGCGATAAGGGGGGCGATTTCGCGACGATAGCGGCCGCCGTCGAGTTCGGCTAACTGCTGAAAAGCGTGGCGAGCCGCCTCGCGCCAGGTCAGCTCGTGGGTATCGGTGTAGGCGTCCAGGGCCACCACCGCACGGTGCAGCCAGGCGCTGGCTTGTTGCCCGCCCTCCGGTAGCCGCCACTCTCCGGTCAGCAGGGCATTACCGCGGGCAGCCTTGCTGGTGTCGGCGGGCCGCAAGCCCACGCGGTCTGTCAGCGCCTCGGCCAGAGCCCACAGGCGGCCTGGCTCGCCGCGCTTGATTTCCAGTTCCATTTCACGGATGGCCACGCGCCTTTCACCGGCGTGAATCTCGCCGAGGTCGAGGGCCAGCTCGATGTGGCTCTCCGCGTCTTCCAATTGCCAGGTCTCGCGGCGGAAGTCGGTCGCGAAGCGCGGCGCCAGGCGAGCCAGCTGCGCCTCCGAAAAGTCGGCCAGAGGCGGCAGTGCGGCCAGGCCGTTGAGGTCGAGACCGGGCCCTGCCACCTCCCACTCCCATTCGCCGCGGGTAGACAGCCCGCCGCCGCCCTGGCCGCGGGTCTTGAGAGTCTGGCGCAGCCGGTCGCCATCGCGCCGCAGGCGCAGCGCCATGCGTGCCGCTTCCAGCTCTGCCCCCGGGGTGTCGAAATAAGTGTTACCCAGCGTCGCAACGCTTGGCGTGATGCCCGCCAGCCGCGGGTGATCGCGCAGTTGGGCGGGCCCGCTCTCCGCCAGGGCCAGCTTCAACTCGATTTCCTGGTTCATTAACTTGCCACCTCGCTACGATGAATTTTTGATGACTTTTTCATGACGTGACGGTGGTGGGTCTCTATACTGGCGCCGCCATTTCCTCAAATGGAGGCGTCGCCATGGCGACTACCAACCCGTTTTCCGCGATGTTCGGCCGCTCGCCATTCCAGCCGCTGCTGGCGCACATCGTCAAGACCCACGAATGTGCCAACCATCTGTTGCCCTTCTTCGAGGCGACGCTGGCGGGTGACTGGGATGCTGCCGCCGAGTGTCGCGAGAGCATCACGCGACTCGAGCACGAGGCCGACGAGCTCAAGACCGAGCTTCGCCTTAACCTGCCCAATACTATCTTCCTGCCGGTCTCGCGTACCGATCTTCTCGACCTGATCAGCGTACAGGACAAGATCGCCAACAAGGTGCGCGATATCACCGGCATCATGCTCGGTCGGCGCATGCAAATGCCGCAACCGCTGGCCCAGCCGATGCGCGACTACATGCGTACCTCGGTGGCCTGCGTGGCCCAGTCGCGCCAGGCCCTGGAAGAGCTCAAGGACCTGCTGGAGTCAGGCTTTGGACGCAACGTCACGCAAGTGATGCAGAAGCTTATCCGCGAACTGCACGTCCTCGAGAATCAGGCCGATCACCAGCAGGTTGCCATCCGCCGCCAGCTATTCGAGCTGGAAAGCGACTTGCCACCGGTGGACGTCATCTTCCTCTACAAGATCATCGACTGGGTCGGCGAAGTCTCCGACCGTGCCGAACGCGTTGGCAGTCGTCTGCAGATCATGACGGCCAGCTAAGCCACACCGGCAGCCCTCTCCGCTTACTCCATTCGACCGCCACCTGGGACTCCTCCCTTATGTCGATCATTGCGCAGCACGGCGACACCTTCATCATCCTGGCTTGTCTCTTCGGTTTCTTCATGGCCTGGGGCGTCGGCGCCAACGACGTCGCCAATGCCATGGGCACCTCGGTCGGTTCCCGGGCGATCACCATCAAGCAGGCGATCATCATCGCCGTGATCTTCGAGTTCCTCGGCGCCTGGCTGGCCGGCGGCGAGGTCACCAACACCATCCGCAAGGGCATCATCGACCCCGAGCTGCTGCAGGAGGATCCCCAACTGCTGGTCTACGGCATGCTCGCGGCCCTGCTGGCGGCGGCGACCTGGCTGCTGGTCGCCTCCATGAAGGGCTGGCCGGTCTCCACGACCCATTCCATCGTCGGTGCCATCGTCGGCTTCGCGGTGGCGGGCCTGGGCGCCGGCGCGGTGGACTGGGCAAGCGTGGGCAAGATCGCCGCCAGCTGGGTGGTCTCGCCGCTGCTGGCCGGCACCATCGCCTTCACCCTCTTCAAGTCGGTGCAGCACTTGATCTTCGAGGCCCGCGACCCCTTCAGCGCCGCCAAGCGCTACGTACCCATGTACGTCTTCCTGGTCGGCTTCGCGGTGACCATGGTGACCCTCACCAAGGGCCTCAAGCACGTCGGCCTGGACCTCGGCTTCGGCTCTAGCCTGCTGCTCTCTCTCCTCGCCGGCTTGGCGGTAGCCGGGATCGGCGCGGTCATGGGGCGTCGCGTCAAGGCCTCGAGCCGCCAGTCCGACCAGTTCGGCTTCTCCGGGGTGGAGCGCATCTTCGGCGTGCTGATGATCTTCACGGCCTGCGCCATGGCCTTTGCCCATGGCTCCAACGACGTGGCCAACGCCGTCGGCCCGCTGGCGGCGGTGATCAGCGTGGTCCAGACCGGTGGCGAGATCGAGGGGGCGGCCCTGGTGCCCTGGTGGGTGCTGGTGCTGGGCGGCGGCGGCATCGTCGTCGGCCTGGTCACCTACGGCCACAAGGTGATCGCCACCGTGGGCACCGGCATCACCGAACTGACCCCGAGCCGCGGCTTCGCCGCCACATTGGCGGCCGCCACGACCGTGGTTCTGGCCTCGGGCACCGGCCTGCCGATCTCCACCACCCATACCCTGGTCGGGGCAGTGCTGGGCGTGGGCCTGGCCCGCGGCATGGCGGCGCTCAACCTGCGGGTCATCGGCACCATCGCCATGTCGTGGCTGATCACCCTGCCGGCCGGCGCCGGCCTCGCTATCCTCTTTTTCTTCACTTTCAAGGGCATATTCGGCTAGTCCGGCGCCAGGCCCGTCACGAGGGCGGCGGCATCACGGCGGTGGTGCCGCCGTTTTGTTGGCTCTGCTATCATCGGGGCTTGCTCAATCCCGATCATCTGCTGCCGGAGTGCGGCCTTGGACACACGTTTTCCCTTCGTCGACTGGTTCCGCAATTCCTCGCCCTACATCAACGCTCACCGGGGCCGAACCTTCGTCATCCTTATCGAGGGTGAAGCGATGGCGCGTGGGCGTGGCGAGCAGCTGATCCAGGACCTGGCGCTACTGCACACCCTCGGCGTGCACCTGGTTGTGGTGTTCGGTATTCGTCCCCAAGTCCGCCAGGCACTCGACGAGGCGGGTATTGTGCCCGAGCGGCATCAGGGGCGTTGGGTCGCCGATCCGCCGATCATGGATGTCGTCGAGCGCATTGCCGCCGAACAACGCATGTGGCTGGAAGCGCGGTTGTCGCTGGGGCTGCCCAACACGCCGCTGCACGGCATGGAGCTGACGGCGATTTCCGGCAACTTGGTGATGGCCAAGCCCCTGGGCGTGCGCGAGGGTGTCGACTTTCATCACAGCGGCGAAGTACGCCGTGTGCGCTCGCGCGTTATCCAGGGGCTGCTCGAGAAGGGCTCACTGGTGGTGCTGCCGCCGCTGGGCTTTTCCAGCACGGGGGAGGTGTTCGACCTTGATGCTGCCGAGGTCGCCCAGCACGCCGCTGTGGCACTATCCGCCGACAAGCTCATTCTACTAGGCGAGGCCAGCGGCCTGTTCGACCAGAGCGGTCAGATGCAGCGCCAACTCACCCCCGCCGAAGCCGAGCCCTTGCTGAGCCAGGCGGAAACCGCGGATGAAACGGCGCGGCATCTACGCGCCGCCTGCGCCGCGGCACGGCATGGCGTGGGGCGCACCCATCTGCTCTCTTGGCATGACCATGATGCGCTGCTCGGCGAGCTGTTCACCCGTGATGGGGTGGGCACCATGATCACCCAGCATCGCTACGAGCAGCTGCGCCCCGCCGAGCTTGGTGACATCGGCGGCCTGCTCGAGCTACTCGACCCGCTGGAGCGCTGTGGCATGCTGGTGCCACGCTCCCGCGAGCGTCTCGAACACGAGATCGACGATTACCTGGTGATCGAGCGCGATGGCATGATCATCGGCTGCGCGGCCCTGCATGCCTTTGCAGACGCCGAGATGGCCGAACTCGCCTGCGTGGCGGTGCACGACGACTATCGCGGCGGCGCGCGCGGCGAACTGCTGTTGGCCGAGATCGAGCGTCGCGCCCGGCGGTTGGGTCTCTCGGCCCTGTTTGCCTTGACCACCCATACGGCGCATTGGTTCTTCGAGCACGGCTTTGGTCTGGCCGATATCGCCGACCTGCCGCCCCTGAAACGCGACACCTACAGCTACGCCCGCAAATCGAAGATTCTCGTCAAGCCGCTCGGCTAAGCGGCGCCTGTCATGGTGTTGTCACATTCGTCGTTGCTTCTTGTTCCCTTGATGGTCGTTGCCACATGACATCGGGTCCGTCAGCACTGTCGCCAAATGCATACACCTTAATACATTGTCATTGAAGGGGTTTTTAGTTTAGCGGTAATGCGTGTCTCTAAAAAAAGACAAATCAGCGCCTGACAAGACGATGTTTCGTCGATTTTGGCATCCAGGCGTATCGCTCCTTACGCTTATGTGCATTTCAACTTTCTGAAAATTAAGCGAATAGATCGTTTCTGGCACGGCGTTGGCAAATAGATAGGTGAGCAACAGAAGCGGTTTGTCACGGCTCAAGCTGCTTTTGATCGCCAAGGACGTTCGGGTCAACACTGCCCTGTGCACCTGAACCCTGAAACGATCAGCGTTTGCTCAAAGCGATGTATGACTTAAGGTTGCGATGAGACGGGTTCGCCAAATAGGCAAGGACGTGACCCGAACGGGCAAGGAGGCCTAGGCAAGGATGCCTCATCCCTCTTCGGAGGGATCGAATTGAGCACCGGCGCTGCCGACGATGTCGGGGGCGACGATGTCAGGAACGAAGCAGGGCGGCGCGCCACGCGATGGTTCGCCACCCGCATGTGGAGGTCAGCCCCTGGTGGCACATGACATTCGTATGGCTTCGTGGGCCCCGGCCCATCTGGATTGTGGATAGACCCGGTTGATCAGGCAACGGGACTTTCTCCTCTCCATACCCCTTCAGTTCCCTGCGTATTGGGCCGGCTATGCCGGCCTTTTTTATGTTTTACGCCGACGAAGGCGATGCGGGCTGTACGAGTAAGGCTGACCAGCGGAACTCTGTTATTCTTTGGGGAAGACGATGGCAGTACCTTTCACCCCCCTGCAAAGAATGCTGGTCATGATCTCTCGGGTTTCCCGCCGCTGGCGCCCTCGCTCGCTGCTGCAGCTCGTGCTACTCGCCTTTCTCGTGGTGATGTTGCCGCTTGCCATACTGATGTTCCAGGCCGGCCAGGCGCTCACCGAGCTGTCACGACTAGCGGACGTGAGCGCTCGCCAGGCTGTCGAAGAGACGCGCCGTGCGCGAACACTCAGCGCCTTGGCGCTGGAGATAGAACGCGGTGCTCGCCAGTATGCCGTCCTGGAGCAAGAGAGCCTACTGGATATCTACTACGAACGACTGGATGAATACGAGACGCTGTTGGCCCGGCATCGCGAGCTGCTACCCAATAACCCGGAGGTAGCGGCGCTCGATGCTCAGCTGGATGAATTGGCTCGCCTACCGCTACTGCCCATCGAGGACTTCCGTGAGCGTCTGGTGGCCTTCTACCCATTTTCCCAGAACACCGACGCCATGCGCCAAGCCACCAACGACCAGATCGACCTGCGCATCGAGGCGATCCGCGAGCGTGCGATGAACGTGCAGAACCGACTATGGCTGCAGACCGCTGCGATGGTTTCTGCCAGCCTGATCCTGATGCTCTACTTCTCCTGGCTGATCATCCGTCCGGTGCGCCAGCTCGAGCGACGTATCCTGGGCTTGGGCAGTGGCAAAAACCACCGGGCGATGACTCGTATTCAGGGCCCCGCGGAGCTGGTCCAGCTAGACCGACGACTCGACTGGTTGGCCTCGCGACTCGAGGAGCTCGAGGAGCAGAAACAGCAGTTCTTGCGCCACATGTCCCATGAACTCAAGACGCCGCTGGCCAGCGTGCGCGAGGGCTCTTCGCTGCTTGCCGATGGGGTGGCCGGCGAGCTCACCCCCCGCCAACGCGAGATTCTCGACCTGATCGACGCCAGCGGGAGTGAATTGCAGCGTCTGATCGAACAGCTTCTCGACTACAACCTCCTGCAACACAATCGTGCCATCGAGCCTGAGCATCTGGACATTGCCACCGTGATCAAGGAGGTGCTCGCCAAGCATCGCCTGGCCCTGGACAACAAGGGCATGCGTGTTACCTGCTTCGATGCCCCCCTCGAGTGGCAGGCCGATCGCACCGCCCTTATCTGTATCCTCGACAACCTGATATCCAATGCCATTGCCTATGGGGAAGACGGCGGCTGGCTGGAGATACGTGCCCACCGTCGACATGATGACTTGATCATCGAGGTGGCCAATAGTGGTGAGACGATTGTCGGTGAGGATCGTGAGCGGCTATTCGAGGCATTCTATCAGGGTCGTATTCGTCGCAGGGGCCCGCTCAAGGGATCCGGCATCGGCCTCTCGGTGGCCGCCGACTGCGCTCGCCTGCATCACGGCAGCCTGGCGCTAGTGGATGATTCGCGCTTCGACGTGTGCTTCCGTTTGACCCTACCGAGGCTGACCAGCGCGTTACCCACCGCGGATGGGTCGCTTGAAAACACGACCTATGACGACGAAATCTACACCGCTGCGCCCTATGAAAAAGATCTCTTCAAAAAAGCGCCCTTCAATAAAGCGCCCTTAAAAATAGAGCCCCATTTCAATGAGACCAATATCAATGCGCCCCGAGCCAACGAAGAGGGTCGCCACGAACCACGGCTCGGGGCGGGGCCTACTCATCTCACTGCCAGGAAACCACGATAATGCAACGACATTGGCGAATCGGCCCGCTGCTGGTCTGTCTGATGGCCCTCTTGCTGGCCGGTTGTGAATTGATTGCCGACGAGCCTTTTGGCCGGCAGAACGACACCGAGTCCGTCCAGCCTGTCGCGACCGGCTGCAAGGCGCTTTTGCCTAACTTCGACGATGCTCCCTGTCTGCTGTCCGACTGGATCGCTTTCGGTCTGGCCTCCCAGCGCGGCGACCGGGAGTGGCGCGACGACATGCTGACGCGCCTTGAGGCCGAGACCACCGAGCGTCGACTGGCCAGGGCGGTCGCGCTCACCTGGGGCAGCGAGAGTGAATGGGAACGCGCCTCGGAGCTTTACAAGGCGGACCTTCATGCCGCCCCCGTCGAGTTGCAGCCACTGCTGCGTTACTGGCTCAATGAACTGGAGGGCAGGAGGGCCATGAGTGGGCGTCTCGCCAGCTCCCGTGAGGAGATCGCGGCGCTGGAAGAAGAAAACGCCACCCTAGACGAGAAGCTCGAGGCGCTGACCGCCATTGAGCACAATATCAACCTTCGACAGCAGATCGATGATCGGGAGACAACGCCGTGAAACACGCAACCTCCATGCAGGCGCCACGTGTCCTCGACAATCGAGCGCGTGCCCAGGGCAGCCGGATGGCCGACAGTCATCCGCATATTCTGTTGGTGGACGACGACGTCAGTCTCCTCAAGCTGCTCGGCATGCGTCTGGAAAGCCGTGGTTACCGAGTGACCACGGCCGAAAGCGGCCGGCAGGCCCTCAAGACCCTCGACGTCGATCGCCCCGAGTTGTTGCTTACCGATCTGCGCATGGACGAAATGGACGGCCTGGCGCTGTTTCGGGAAGTGCAGCGCCAGGCGCCGGGACTGCCGGTCATCCTGCTCACCGCGCATGGCTCGATTCCCGATGCGGTCAGCGCTACGCGCCAAGGCGTGTTCGGCTTTCTCACCAAGCCGGTGGATCGCGATGAGTTGTTCGCCACCATCGACCAGGCGCTGGACCAGGCCCCGGGAGCGACCGCCGAGGGCGACGATGCCTGGCGCGCGGCGATCATCACACGCAGCCCCGAGATGGAGCGAATCCTCGAGCAGGCGCGCATGGTCGCCGCGTCCGACGTCAGCGTGCTGATCACCGGCCCCTCCGGGTCTGGCAAGGAGCTGTTGGCGAGCGGTATCCACAAGGCCAGCTCGCGGGCCGACAAGCCCTTCGTGGCCATCAACTGTGGGGCGTTGCCCGAACCGCTGCTGGAAAGCGAGTTGTTCGGCCATGCCAAGGGCGCCTTCACCGGGGCGGTGAACGAGCATCAGGGGCTCTTTCAGGCCGCCGACGGCGGATCGCTGTTTCTCGACGAGATCGGCGACATGCCGCTGACGCTGCAGATCAAGTTGCTGCGGGCGTTGCAGGAGCGCCAGATCCGCCCGCTGGGCTCGACGACCTCGGTGCCCATTGATGTGCGGCTTATCTCGGCAACCCATCGCGACCTCGACCGCGCCATGCAAGAGGGCGATTTTCGCGAGGATCTCTACTATCGACTCAACGTCGTCAACCTCAAGCTGCCTCCGCTCAAGGAGCGTGCCGAGGACGTACCGCTGCTGGCCAAGTACCTGGTGACCCAGGCCGCCGAGCGTCACAAGCCCTTCGTCAAGGGGTTTTCGCCGGAGGCGCTGAACCTGTTGGCCGGCAGCGCCTGGCCGGGCAACGTGCGCCAGTTGGTCAACGTGGTCGAGCAGTGCGTGGCCCTGACCAGCTCGCCGATGATTCCCGAGGCGCTGGTGGCGCAGGCGCTGGCCGCCGAGGACAACGGCCTGCCGACCTTCAACGACGCACGCGCCGCCTTCGAGCGCAGCTACCTGATCAAGGTGCTCAAGATCACCGAAGGCAACGTTACCCAGGCGGCACGCATCGCCGGGCGCAACCGCACCGACTTCTACAAGCTGCTGGCGCGACACGACCTAGAGCCCAGCCCCTTCAAGCCGTCGGCCTAACCTAATGGCACGCCTCGAGGCGTCACCGGGACGCTCGCCTGCCCGGGGTCACGACAAGCCGCGCTGGTGGCGCCGCAAGCACTGGTACCTGGTGCTGTTCCTGTTGGCCTATGTAGGTGTGTTGCTTTATCACCAGTACAAGCCACTGCCGGACGGTATCTCCTACGCCAGCCAGGAATACCGCGTCGAGGACGTCAAGTTCTATCGCGACCTGACCCACCACGAAAACGATATCCGCCATGTCGATCAGGAGATATTCGCCCGCCTGGAACAGATGATCGAGGAGGCGGAGGACTTCATCGTCATCGATGTCTTCCTCATGGACGGTCGCGTCAGCGACGCATCGGTCGACTATCCACCGATCGCCGATGACCTCATGCAGCAATTGATAACCAAGAAATCGGCCAATCCGGAGATGCCGATCGTCTTCATTTCCGACGCGGTCAACACCGGCTACGGCTCCTATCCGGCCGATTGGCTCGAGCCGATGAAGGCGGCGGGCATCGAGGTAGTGATGTCGAATCTACATCCCTTGCGTGATTCGACCCCCGTCTACTCGACCCTATGGCGTATGGGGCTGCAATGGTTCGGCCAGGAAGGCACGGGCTGGCTGGAAAACCCCTTCGTCGACGACGGGCCGCGCATGACCCTGCGCTCCTACCTCAAGCTCTTCAACATCAAGGCCAACCATCGCAAGGTCTACATGACCGAGCGCTCTGCCCTGGTCGCCTCGGCAAACGCCCATACCGAGTCCGGCTTTCACGGGAACGTCGCCTTCGAGGTCACCGGGCCGATCATCGCCGAGATGCTGAAAGCCGAGCAGGCGGTGGTCGACCTCGGCGATTCGGGGGTCGTCCTGCCTGACGTCGAGGCGGAGGAGACCGCCAACGGGGGGTCGCTGCACATTCAGTACACAACCGAAGGGCAGACTCAGAAAAACGTGCTCGCCACCCTGGCGCGGGCCGGTCCCGGCAACGAGCTCTGGCTCGGGATGTTCTATCTCGCCGACCGTCAGGTGGTCAATGCCATCACCGCCGCGGCCAACCGTGGAGTCGAGGTGTCAATGATCCTCGACCCCAACGAGACCGCATTCGGCAGGAAGAAAACGGGCCTTCCCAACCGACCCGTGGTCCAGGAACTGGTGGAGGATACCGACAGTAAGGTCCGCGTACGCTGGTATGCCGTCGGGGACGAGCAGTACCACCCGAAGATGATGATGCTCAAGCAGGATGAGCGCAGCACTATCATCAGCGGCTCGACCAACTTCACGAAGCGCAACCTCGCCGATTACAACCTCGAGGCCGGGCTGACGATCTGGGGCCCGCCGGAGGCCGAGGTAATGCGCGAGGTCGAGGCCTACTTCGCTACCCTGTGGAGCAATCGCGGCGGCGCCTACACCCTCGATCAGGATGAGTATCAGAACGTGCTCTCCCAAGGGCAGCGCGTCGTCTATGCGGTGCAAACTTTCTTCAATCTGACCAGCTATTAGCATCGACCCCTAGCATTGACCCCCTAGCATCGCCCCTGGCCGCTCAACGCTTCAGGCGCCGTTTGACCTCCAGCTTCAAACGGCCCTCACCCAGGCGGGCGGTCAGCGCCTGCCCGGGCTGGGTGTCCTGCGAACGGCGGATCACCTGGCCCCGTTCGTCTTCCAGAATCGCGTAGCCGCGCCCCAGCACCGCCAGCGGGCTGACCGCCTGCAACTCGCGGGCGAGTCCGCCCAACCGTTCGCGATGGCGCGTGAGTTCGCGCTGTATCGCGGGCGTTAAGCGGGTGCGGGCACGTTCCAATCGTTGCGTCGCCTGCGCCAGTTGCCGCGCCGGCGGGTGGGCTGTCAGGCGCCTGTCTAGGAGCGCCTCGCGGCGGCGTTCGGTAGCGAGGCGCTCCTGGGTGGCGCGCCTTAGCCGGCTCTGCAGCTGGTCTAGGTGGACGCGCTGGCGGTCGAGCGCTTCGCGGGGATGGCGAAGCCGTGCGCGAAGATGGTCCAGGCGCTGAGCATCACGCTCCAGCCGGCCGAGCTGGGTGCGCTCCAGTCGAGCGGCCAGCGTGATCAGGCGACCCTGAAGCTCGCGGCGGTCGGGCACTAGCTGCTCGGCCGCGGCGGACGGCGTGGGCGCCCGCACGTCGGCGGCGAAGTCGGCCAGTGTCACGTCGACTTCGTGACCCACCGCCGACATCACCGGCAACCGCGAATGGAAGATGGCGCGCGCCAGGTGCTCGTCGTTGAACGCCCACAGATCCTCCAGGCTGCCACCGCCGCGGGTGATCAGGAGGGCGTCGCGGCTCGGGTCCAGCGCCTGCTGGCGATTGAGCATGCCCAGCGCCGAGATCAGCACTGGGGCAGCTTCACGGCCCTGCACTGGCACCGGAATCAGCGTTACCTGGGCGAGCGGCCAGCGCGCCGCAAGCACGGCCAGTACATCGCGGATGGCCGCCCCGGTCGGCGAGGTGAGCACCAGCAGATGGCGCGGCGGGTAGGGCAGGGCGCGGGCGTTGGCGAATACCCCCTCGTCCGCCAGGCGGGCCTTGAGCCGCTCGAAAGCCGCCAGCAAGTCGCCGAGGCCTGCCGCCTGCACCACCTCGACGATCAGCTGGTAATCGCCCCGGGGCTCGAAGATCGACAGCCGTCCGCGCACCTTGACGCGATCGCCGTCGCGCATCGGCGAGGCCACGAACCGCGCCCGGGTGCGGAACAGCGCGCAACGCAACTGGGCGCGGTCATCCTTGAGCGTGAAATAGACATGCCCGGAGCCGGGCCGCGATACCCCCGAGAGCTCGCCCTCTACCCACAGCTCGCCGATATCGCGCTCAAGCGTCTGCTTGGCACGGCGGTTGACGTCGCTAACGGAGAGAATGCTGTCTTCGGCAAGGGGCATCGGCGCTCACCCTGTAGGATGGGGGCCGCTTACTTTATCATGCTCGAGACGGCTCGCTGAGCCGGGGCTTGGCTATTCACCAGGCAATGCTCATCTCATCAGGCAAAGCACGTCGCCACAACGCAATACGCCGAGCCAGTTGGCTCGGCGTAAAAGTCGGTCGGCTCGACAGAGCCTAATCGGTCATTGACGGCTGGCCCAGTCATCGGCCTCTTTTTCGGCCTTTTCGCGTTCCATGCCATATTTCTGCTGCAGCTTGCCTATGAGCTGCTCGCGCTTGCCACCGATCTGATCGAGTTCGTCATCGGTGATCTCGCCCCAACTGGAACGGGCCTTGCCACTCATTTCCTTCCATTTGCCTTCGATCTGATCCCAGTTCATCTCGACACTCCTTTCCTTGGTGGTCATTGGCCATGATACGGCGTAGGCCCCTGGCAAGCCATTACTCTGCTAATGGCCTTTGGCCTACTCTCACAATTTTAGACGATAAATGCCGGTTTGCCCTAATTTTCCAGGCACAGCGCGCCGCCATCGTGACGCCACCCATGCTTGGCCGCTATAATGGGGGATTAACTTTTTCACTCCCTCCCACCAGCTCACTGGGTGTTGCCGATTATGCTACGTATGGCTCAAGAAGCACTGACGTTCGACGACGTCTTGCTCGTACCCGGCTATTCCGAGGTACTGCCCAACGATGTCAGCCTCCGAACGCGCCTGACCCGTCATCTCTTCCTCAACATCCCGCTGGTCTCGGCGGCGATGGACACCGTGACGGAGGCCCGCCTGGCGATCGCCATGGCCCAGGAAGGCGGCATCGGTATCATCCACAAGAGCATGACCATCGCCGCCCAGGCCGCTGAAGTGCGCAAGGTCAAGAAGCACGAGAGCGTGATTGTCAAGGACCCGGTGACCTTGAACCCCAAGGCCAAGTTGGCCGACCTGTTGAGCATGGCCGATGAGCATGGCTTCTCCGGGTTCCCGGTAGTGGAAGGCGAGACCCTGGTCGGCCTGGTGACCCAGCGCGACATGCGCTTCCAGCCCAACCACGGCGATACCGTGGCGGATATCATGACGCCCGGTGAGAAGCTCGTCACCGTGCCCGTGGGCACCGGGCTGGATGTCATCAAGGGCAAGATGCAGGAGCATCGCGTCGAGAAGATGCTGATCGTCGATGACGCCTTCCGCCTGCGCGGCCTGGTGACCTTCAAGGATATCGAGAAGGCCCGCACCTTTCCTCACGCCGCCAAGGACAGCGATGGACGCCTGCTGGTCGGCGCCGCGGTGGGCACAGGCCCCGAAACGCCGGATCGCATCGCCTTGCTGGCCGAGGCCGGCGTCGATGTGATCGTGGTCGACACCGCCCACGGCCACTCGCGCGGCGTGATCGAGCGGGTCGCCTGGGTGAAGGAGCACTTCCCGCAGATCCAGGTGATCGGCGGCAACATCGCCACCGCCGAGGCGGCCAAGGCGCTGGCCGAGGCGGGCGCCGACGCCGTCAAGGTCGGCATCGGCCCCGGCTCGATCTGCACCACGCGCATCGTCGCCGGCGTCGGCGTACCGCAGATCACCGCGGTCTCCAACGTCGCCGAGGCGCTGAAGCCCTACGACATCCCGCTGATCGCCGATGGCGGCATTCGCTTCTCTGGCGACCTGGCCAAGGCGATCGCCGCCGGCGCCAGCACGGTGATGGTCGGCGGCCTGCTGGCCGGTACCGAGGAAGCCCCCGGCGAGGTCGAGCTCTACCAGGGCCGCACCTACAAGGCCTACCGCGGCATGGGCTCGATGGGCGCCATGTCCCAGACTCAGGGCAGCGCCGACCGCTACTTCCAGGACAAGAGCGAGGGCGCCGAGAAGCTGGTGCCGGAAGGCATCGAAGGCCGCGTGCCCTACAAGGGCATGATGAGCGCCATCGTCCATCAGATGATGGGCGGGCTGCGCGCCTCCATGGGCTACACCGGCTGCCGCGACATCCAGGAAATGCGCACCAAGCCCGAATTCATGAAGATCACCGGGGCCGGCTTCAACGAGTCGCACGTCCACGACGTGCAGATCACCAAGGAAGCCCCCAACTACCGGGCGAGCTGAACCCATTGACTGATCGACCGCGGCGGGGCACTCCCCGCCGCACGCTTTTGTATCCGGCCTGCCGCCCCACCGAGACGCTTTCATGACCGACATTCACGCCCACAAGATCCTGATCCTCGACTTCGGCTCCCAGTACACCCAACTGATCGCCCGCCGCGTACGCGAGATCGGCGTCTACTCCGAGGTCCGTGCCTTCGACATCACCGAGGCCGAGATCCGCGAGTACGCCCCCAACGGCATCATCCTCGCAGGCGGGCCGGAATCGGTCACCGAGCTGGACTCGCCGCGCGCCCCGCAGTGCGTGTTCGAGATGGGCCTGCCGGTGCTGGGCATCTGCTACGGCATGCAGACCATGGCCGAGCAGCTGGGTGGCAGCGTCGAGGGCTCCAAGGTGCATGAGTTCGGCTACGCGCAGATCCGCGTCGACGAGGAAACCGCGCTGTTCAAGGATATCTCGGACCATATCGACCGCGGCACCGGCAAGAGCCTGCTCGACGTCTGGATGAGCCACGGCGACAAGGTCGCCCGGGTGCCCAGCGAGTTCACCGTGACCGCCTCCACGCCGAGCTGCCCGGTGGCCGCCATGGCCTGGGAAGCCAAGCGCTTCTATGGCGTGCAGTTCCACCCCGAGGTAACCCACACCCTGCAGGGCCTGCGCATCCTCGAGCACTTCGTGCTGGGCATCTGTCAGGCGGAACGCTTGTGGACCCCGGCGCAGATCATCGAGGACCAGGTGGCCCGCGTGCGCGACCAGGTCGGCGACCGTCACGTGCTGCTCGGCCTTTCCGGCGGGGTGGATTCCTCGGTGGTCGCGGCATTGCTGCACAAGGCCATCGGCGACCAGCTGACCTGCGTGTTCGTCGACAACGGCCTGCTGCGCAAGGCCGAGGGCGACCAGGTCATGGAAACCTTCGCCCGTCACATGGGCGTGAAGGTCATCCGCGTCGACGCCGAAGCGCTGTTCCTGGGCAAGCTAGATGGCGAGGCCGACCCGGAAGCCAAGCGCAAGATCATCGGCAACACCTTCATCGACGTGTTCGACGACGAGGCCGGCAAGATCGATGGCGTCGACTTCCTGGCCCAGGGCACCATCTACCCGGACGTGATCGAATCCGCCGCCAGCAAGACCGGCAAGTCGCACGTCATCAAGTCGCACCACAACGTCGGCGGCCTGCCCGAGACCATGAAGCTCAGACTGGTCGAACCGCTGCGCGAGCTGTTCAAGGACGAAGTGCGCAAGCTTGGCCTGGAACTCGGCCTGCCGTATGACATGGTCTACCGCCACCCCTTCCCGGGGCCGGGCCTCGGCGTGCGCATCCTCGGCGAAGTCAAGAAGGAGTACGCCGACATCCTCCGCGAGGCCGACGCCATCTTTATCGAGGAGCTGCACAACGCCGACTGGTACCACAAGACCAGCCAGGCCTTCGCCGTCTTCCTGCCGGTGCGCTCCGTCGGTGTGGTCGGCGACGCCCGCCGCTACGAATGGGTCATCGCCCTGCGCGCGGTGGAAACCATCGACTTCATGACCGCCCGCTGGGCGCACCTGCCCTACGAACTGCTGGAGACCGTCTCCAACCGCATCATCAACGAGATCACCGGTGTCTCTCGGGTGACCTACGACGTCAGCAGCAAGCCGCCGGCTACGATCGAGTGGGAGTAGTGCAGGCGTCGCAGACTATGCCTCTAGCCAGTTCTCCACTTTCAGCCCTGGCACCCGGGAGAATTCCCTGACATTGGCGGTTATCACTGTAAGGTCATTTGTGAGAGCTTGTGAAGCAATCAGAAGATCATTTGGCCCAATGGGTGATCCCTGCCGTCTGAGGTGATGGCGTAATGATGCGTACTGGTGGTCGGCGGGTGGTTCCAGTGGCAGAATTTCCAGTGCCGAGAGGATCAAGTCAATGCGTTCTGCGAGTTTTGCAGAGTTTGATTTGATCGCGCCATAGCGGAGTTCTGCCGCTACGATGATGCTAGTGCAGCCAGTACCTCTCCTGCCTTGGTGATCTGTGCTGCAACTGCGCTTTGGGGATTGCGGACAAGATCTGACAGGATATTGGTATCCAGTAAATACGCCAGCGATGCACTCATAGCTGCACTTCGTCCAGTGAAGGCAGATCGTCATCGATATCGGGGAAGGGTTCAGTCAAGGGATCCAGAGAGGTAAGCAGTGCCAGCAGCCTGCCTTTACGGATCGGCTCCACGATCAGCCGGTCACCCTCCTTGTGGATGATTGCCTCCTCACCCTCCAACTCGAACTCGCGGGGTATGCGTAGTGCCTGATTGCGCCTGTTACGAAAGAGGCGTACATGGCGTTCAGAGGTTGACATGCGTATATCCTCCGGTCTGTATGGCATAGGTCAAAGCAAATGCTGAAAAATCCGGTGAGTCAATGAGGGACAGAGCCTGAGGGATCCCACATGGACAGTCCCTCATTCTTTGTTACATGGCCTGAAAGGGTTTGATTCCGTGGCGCTGAACTTTGTCTGCCAGCTATGGTGTTCTTATCGATAGGGTACTGGCTGGGAGGAGTTCGTGATGGAGCAGCGCATCAGTCTGATCACCCTGGGTGTGAGCGACCTGGCGCGGGCGCGGCGCTTCTATGAGGAGGGGCTGGGATGGAAGGTGGGGCTGTCGGAGGGCGAAATCGTTTTCTTCCAGCTCAATGGGCTGATCCTGTCGCTCTATCCACGCACCGCCCTGGCGCAGGATGCTGGAATACCCGAAGCGGGCAGTGGCTTCGCCGGCATTACCCTGGCCCACAATGTCGGTTCGGAGCCCGAGGTCGACGCCGTGCTGAACGAGGCGCAGCGCGCCGGCGGAGGTATCGTCAAGCCGGCCAGAAAGGCGGAGTGGGGCGGGTATTCCGGCTATTTCGCCGATCTCGACGGCCATCTCTGGGAAGTGGCGCACAATCCCTATTTCCCCATCGATGGCGAGGGCAATACCTGGCTTGGATGAGTGCAGGCGGTGAAGACGATAGCCTCCATGTCAGCCATACCTTGTCGTGTGACAGTATGGCCATCGGAACGATGTTGAAAGGAACACGAGCCATGCTGACACAAGCCTTTTCCACGGTTCGCTCTGAAACGCCCGACGACGTCCAGGCCATCGAGGCCGTCACTGTAGCGGCCTTTCGCGAGGCGCCGCATACAAGCCATACCGAGCAGCATATCTTGCGCGCGTTGCGTGAGGCAGGGGCGCTGAGCGTGTCGCTGGTAGCCGAGTGCGATGGCGAGGTGGTGGGCCATGTGGCGGCCTCAAAGGTCACGCTGTCGGACGGCACGCCGGACTGGTTCGGGCTGGGGCCCGTGTCGGTGCTGCCGGCGTGGCAGGGCAGCGGCATTGGTTCCGCGCTGATGGAGGCGTGCCTGGCGGGCTTGCGCGAGCGCGGTGCCCGGGGCTGTGTGCTGGTGGGGGAGCCCGGTTACTACCAGCGCTTCGGCTTCCGCTCTATGTCGGGGCTCAGCCTGCCGGGTGTACCGCCGGAATACGTCATGGTGTTGGATTGGAGCGATGAACGGCCTCAGGGCGAGGTGGCCTTCCATCCGGCCTTCGAGGCAACGGCCTGATCGGCGGGGGCTGGCCGGTGAGCCGTCTTGTGCTTCCGGCAACGGGCGTCCTGAACGCCTGGGTCCAACCACACGAGGTTCTTTCTTGCATGAAACAGCCGGATCGCACAGCCTGCCTCTGCGGCAGCGGTCGTCCGCTCACCGACTGCTGCGGGCGCTATCACGCCGGCGAGCCGGCGCCGACCCCCGAGGCGTTGATGCGCTCGCGCTACAGCGCCTTTGTGCTCGACCTTCCCGACTACCTGCTGACGACCTGGCACCCGAGCACCCGGCCGTCGAGCCTGGAGCCGGACGCCGCGACCGTCTGGAAGCGTCTCGAGGTGCTCGAGAGCGGCAAGGAGGGCAGTGAAGGGAGCGAGCGGGGATGGGTGCATTTCCGCGCCACCTTCCGCGAGGGCAAACGCTGGTCGGTGCTGGAAGAGTCCTCAAGCTTCAGGCGCGAGGCGGGGCGCTGGTTCTATCTCGATGGCAACCCTGCCATCCATCGGCTCAAGCCCGGCCGCAACGCGCCCTGTCCCTGCGGCAGCGGGCGCAAGTTCAAGGCCTGCTGTGGCCCGGCATGAGTGGGGCGGCTATTCCGGCGACTTCGCCGACCCCGACGGCCATCTCCGGAAGGTGGCGTAACATCCGTATTTCCCCATCGATGAGCAGGGCAATACCCGGCTCGGTTGAGCGTGGGTAACGGCAGGGAGAGCGCATGCTCACCTTCGGCATTGGCTACTCATTCTTCCTGATCCTGTTCGGCCTGTGCGCCGAGCCGCGCTGGCGTTACGGCGGGGCGGTGGCCGTGCTGCTGCTGGCGGGGCTCGTCGGTTACGCGACCTGGCTCTTCGTGGGGCTGGCGCTAGGCCATGTGTCCCTGACCGCGTGGATGCTGGCGCAGCGGCTGCCGCCCTGGGCGCAGGCGGCGCGGATCGCCTGGCTGGTGGCCAGTGCCGGTCTGGTGCTCCACGCCTGGCCGGGCTATGCCGGGCTGGCGCTGGCCGAGGAGCTGGTATGGAAGGAAGGCAGCCTGCCCACTGGCCTCTACTTCAACCACGACAAGGTGCTGGTGGCCTGGTCGCTGCTCGGCTGGTTACCGCTGTTCGGGCGCAGCCTGGCACCACGCGGGGCCGTGCCGCCCTGGGCGATGCCACCGCTGGTAGCGGGCGGCCTGGGGCTGTTGATGGGGCTGGCCGTGG
Source organism: Halomonas jincaotanensis (assembly GCF_018448785.1). GTDB lineage: Bacteria > Pseudomonadota > Gammaproteobacteria > Pseudomonadales > Halomonadaceae > Halomonas > Halomonas jincaotanensis. The sequence goes on from NZ_JAHCLU010000005.1 coordinate 54,259, forward strand.
CGCTGGGGCTGATCGACTGGCGCCCGGGTGTGCCCGCCTGGTTCTGGGCCTTCGCCGTGGCCAACCTGCTCAATACCTGCCTGGCCGAGGAACTGCTGTTTCGCGGCGTGCTGCAGCGCGACCTGATGGCGCGTCGGGGCACCGTCGTCGTCCTGTTGGTGACAAGTGTGCTGTTCGGGATCGCCCACCTGGCGGGCGGCGTGGCCTTCGTGGTGGTCGCCACCGGTGCCGGGCTGCTCTATGGGCTGATCTACCTGTGGACGGGGCGGCTGGTGTGGTCAGTGCTGGTGCACTGGGGACTCAGCCTCACCCACCTGCTGCTGTTCACCTATCCCATGAGTGCCTGATGTCAAGCGGCGGGCAATCACCTTCTGCCGGGGAAGCGGTGCTGCGACGGTGAAGCTCGCCCGCCTGCTATGGTGCTCCTATCTTATGGGGCACAGCTCGGGAGGACCCCATGATGGAACAACGCATCAGTCTGATCACCTTGGGCGTCAGCGACCTGGCACGGGCGCGGTGCTTCTACGAGGCGGGGCTGGGCTGGCAGGTGGGGTCGGCCGTGGACGACGAGGTGGTTTTCTTCCAGCTCAACGGACTGATCTTGTCGCTCTTTTCCCGCGCCGACCTGGCGAGAGATGCCGGCGTGCCCGATGCCGGCACCGGCTTCGCCGGTATCAGCCTGGCCCACAATGTCTGTTCGGAGCCCGAGGTCGACGCCGTGCTGAGCGAGGCGCAGCGCGCCGGTGGGCGTATTGTCAAACCGGCCAGCAAGGCGGCGTGGGGCGGTTATTCTGGCTATTTCGCCGACCCCGACGGCCATCTCTGGGAAGTGGCGCACAATCCCTATTTCCCCATTGATGATCAGGGCAACACCTGGCTGGGTTGAGGTGATTTGCATCGTTGCTGTAAACCTCCATAGCGCCATGAATCGCCATGGCGGTTGCCGCCCATGCGCCCCACGACGACTTCGAGCCCCAGCGGGTCCAACACTTCCAACAAGGCTTCATAGGTGTGTTCGTCAATCGCCGATGAGCGTCTCCATTTTATCTGGCTAGCGTCGCCCCACTCGTCGCCATATAGTTGCGTCCTTCCCCCTGTTTTGCATCAGAACAGCGTGCCCGTTTCGGGGTAACTTGTCAGGAGAGACATATGGAGCATGAGAAGAGCACCGGGGCCCGACCGCCGCAGCTGATGCATGATGAGCTTCCCAAGGAGCATGAGGACCCGTTGATCCGTAGTTTGCATCTCGTCATCCGCTTTGCCATCAAGGTGTTGGCGGTGCTGATGGTGCTGGTGATCATCTGGGGCGTGCTGGACGTGATTTACGTGCTTTACACGCGTTTCATGGCCCCGCCGGTGATGCTGTTCAATGTCAGCGATATCTTCGTCATCTTCGGAGCCTTCATGGTGGTGTTGATAGCCGTGGAGATCTTCATCAACATTCGGCTTTACCTCGGCACCAATATCCTGCCCATCCGCCTGGTGATCGCCACGGCCCTGATGGCCATTGCGCGCAAGGTCATCATCCTCGACATCGAAACCATTACCGCGGAAGAGATGCTGGCTATCGCGGCGGTAGTGCTGGCGCTTGGCGTCACGCACTGGCTGGTCGGCAAGTAGTCGCCACAGCCGTGAGCCTCTAGGCCGAGGGCGATCATAGCCCACCTTCATCAACGTGCTGAGTAGTATGCCGCCGGGTACTGCGACCGAGACAAAGAGTACCGCGCGATAGCGTCGCGCGTAGCAGGATAGCCCAGAGCGCCCAGCAGCCCTGAAAACCCGTAGCGTCCGGTCCAGCATGGAAGGGCTTTGGCGACCGACAAGATCATGACTCGTTCAGGCAGATGTGGTGAATTCATCGCTCGCCGTATCGGCTTCATCCTCGGACGTGGCGGATTCATCTCCAGACGTTGTTGATTCCTCCTCAGGCGCGTCGGATTCAGTCTCACCCGTCTCTCGCTGCGTGTTCGCCTCATCAGGCGTCACGCGCCAGACGATGTTAGAAAGGTCGTCGGCGATAATGACGGCGCCGTCCGGGGCCACGGTGACGCCAACCGGGCGGCCACGCGTCTTGCTGTCATCCGTGAGAAACCCTGAAACAAAGTCGATGGGATCGCCGTCAGGTTGGCCGTTGCTGAAGGGCACAAAGACTACCTTGTAGCCCACGGGGTCCGCGCGGTTCCAACTGCCGTGCTCGCCGATAAACACACCCTCCGCGAAATCGTCGCCCACTTCTGGCGTGGAGAAGTCGAGGCCGAGAGGGGCCACATGCGAGCCTAAGCTGTAATCGGGAACAATCGTCGATTCCACCTTTTTGGGGTCCTGCGGGCGAACGCGTGGGTCCACATTCTGCCCCCAATAGCTGTACGGCCAGCCGTAGAAGCCACCTTCCTGAACGGAGGTGAGGTAGTCGGGTACCAGGTTGGGTCCGAGCTCGTCCCGCTCGTTGACCACGGCCCATAGCGCGTCTGTCTCAGGCTGAATCGTCAGCGCCGTGGGGTTACGCAAGCCGGTCGCATAAGGCTTGTGCGCACCGGTTTCTGCATCGATCTGCCACACCTCGGCCCGGTTGACTTCCGCTGCCATGCCGCGCTCGGTGATGTTGCTATTGGAGCCGATGCCCACGTAAAGAAAACGTCCATCCGCGCTCGCGGTCAGCGCCTTGGTCCAATGGTGGTTGATCTCTGAGGGTAGTTTCGTCACCTCCTCGGGCGGTCCACTGGCCTGGGTCTGGCCTTCCTCGTAATCGAATCGCACCAGCGCATCCTGGTTGGCGACGTAGAGATTGTCGTCGACCAGCGCAAGGCCGTAAGGCGCATTGAGGTCTTCGGCGAACACCGTCTGTTCTTCGTAGGTGCCGTCACCGTCGCTATCGCGCAATAGGGTCAGTCGATCCCCGCTTTCGACCGAGGTGGTCCCCCTTGCCTTGATAACACCGGCAATGAAGTCTTTTGGCTTCAGCGGCGGTGCGCCGCCGCCGCTACCCTCGGCTACCAGGATGTCGCCATTGGGCAGCACCAGCGTTTGCCGCGGTACTTTGAGGTCGGTGGCGATAGCCGTGATCGTATAGCCGTCGGACACTGTCGGTTGCTGATCGCCCCATTCCGCGGGCTCGGGAACCGTCATATCGGGTATCAGCCCTCGCTGCGGCTCTGGAAGGCTTGGATCGGGGCCGTATTGTTGCGCGTCTTGAGCGCTAGCCCCACCTGCGACCAGAAGCATCGAGAGGGGAGCGGCGTAGAGGCTGGCAAGCTTCATGGCTTATCTCCTGCGCTGGGACGGGAGAAACCGATCCAGGTCGCCGCGCATGCCAGCACGGTAACGACTATCGAGAGAATAAAGCCGTTGGGCATCATGCCCCAGGCATCCCTGGCATGGATCAGCGCGTTGATGAAGCCTGCTATCCAGGTGACCAACAGCAGCAAGAAGTAAACGATGGAAAGGCGACGGTGGCCGTCGGCCCGAAAGAGTCCAACGAGCGCGAACAGCAGTGCGAGGCCGTTAAAAACGAGACCGCCGGCAATCAGCCAGGAAGCGAAGGTGCCCCATTGTATGTGGTAGCTCGAGAAGTAGGCGTAGTCGCTCAACGTGGCGCCAAGAAAGAGCGTAAGGGTTCCCGCAAGCAATACGGCATGAAGCGGATGCAATCCGCGTCGATACGTTCGTTCGGCTGTGGCGGTCAAGGCAAGCTCCTTTTGCTGATCCATTAAGACTCGTCTCCCGGGGCGACCCGAGCCTTCTTTTAGAGGTGAAGTCTAGAGATGATGTCCCGTCCATTCGGCTGGAGTGTAGTTTAGGCATGGAGTCTTCACCAAAGCGGCCCTACTACTGGTTGAACCCTGGATTCATAGAACAACCGCAGCGCTTTTCGTAGAGAGACACTGCCATCGGGTGTTCCTGCCATGCGGGGGCATACTCGGCGCGCATCAAAAAGAGTATTAAAAAAACCGCCATTTACGGACTTTTCCGGGTGGCGGTTATGCGTTGCGAGTCTCCTTGGTAGCGATCGCTGCTGGAGGCGTCTGCTCCGTTCAGCTGCGCAGCTTGCGAACATTAGATTGCGTCTGGGTGCTGTATGGCTTGAGCGCCGCCGCCGTGATCCGCGCGGGATCGGCACCGCTGGCCGCCGCCACTGACGCTCGCTCGGTCGCAGTGGCGAAAATCGTCGCCTTCTCCATCACCATGCCCATGGCTTCGGGTAAGGTCATGGCGCCGCTGGCCATCAACATTGTGCGCCGGGCGATCACCTCACCGGCAGAAAGCGTCATCTCGTTGTAGGAAGAGGCGACCTTCATCCACGCGGCCATCATGTCCATCGGGTTATTCTTCATTTCGTCTGGTACTCCTTGTCATTTTGGCCTTCGTCTTGATGCGTGTTCATGCAAACTTCTCCTGTGGGTAGCAGGTATCGACGCCTGAACCTCGCCATGAAGTCATCGAGACGCAGGGACGGCTTAAGATATCCTTGCCTGCGACCCGTGTCGGTGCGCTGGCCCACCCTTGCTAACCCGGGGCAATCGCCGCCGGCATCGCGGCACAGGCGTGCCGTTTCTTCCAGACCCTCCTTGCTGATCGCCGCAAGGGCCTGGCGGCCGCCCTTGGCGGCGATCATCTCCGCGGACTTCTGTCCCAGTCTTCGGCCGGCGCCGGTGACGACGATGGTCTTTTCCTTGAGTTCCATGGGATCTCTCTCCTGTGCTGAGAGAGACCGCGCTGCGCAAAAGCGCAAGGCGCTGTCAGTGTCGAGCCGCAGGCCCAGTCAGGCGGTTTTCGAGCAGGAACCCGAGTATATGCGCACCATCTGGCTGGACAACGCCCGCACGGTGCCGCCACAGATGAGCATGACGCCACCTGCCATCACCTGCGAGGATCTAGCGACCCTCGAGCAACCGACCCTGATTCTCAAGGGCGAGCACAGCGACCTCTTCTTTGCGTCGATCGCCGACACCATGGCGCAGTGCCAGCCCCAGGCCGAGTTGCAGGTGATCCCCGGCGTCAATCATGACGGACCGGTTCACGCCGTCGAGCCGTTCACGGCCGCCATTCTCGATTTTCTGTCGGAGCATTGAACGCGAGGGGCATAGACCGTGAGGAACCTGCAATGCAGGAGGGTTTGAGTCTGGCCACGCTACTGCCCTGCAAGAGACGGTTCCATTGGCCAGAGGCGCTCAGAGCCTGAGCCCGCCGTCCACCTCCAGCACCCGACCGTTGAAGTAGTCGTTCTCGAGCACATAGATCACCGAGTGGCCGATCTCCGACGGCTCGGCTAGCCGTCCCAGCGGTACCTGCGCCGTGATCTGGTCGAGGACCTTGTCGGGCATCTTCGCCACCATGCGGGTATTAGCGAAGCCCGGGGCAATCGCCGCCGCGCGGATGCCATGGCGGCTGAGCTCCTTGGCCCAGGTCACGGTCATGGCGGCGACGCCGGCCTTGGCGGCCGAGTAGTTGGTCTGCCCAACGTTGCCGACCCGCGAAATGCTGGAGATATTGACGATTGCGCCGCCCCCGCCCAGCTCAATCATGCGCGCGGCGGCTTCGCGTCCGCAGAGGAAGATCCCGCGAAGGTCAACCTGAAGCACGTCATCCCAGTCGTCCAGGCTCATCTTCTTCTCCACCTTGCCGTCCTTGCCCTCGACCAGGAGTCCGTCCTTAGTGATGCCGGCGTTGTTCACCACGCCATCCAGGGCGCCGAAGTCCTCCACGACCCGGGCGAAGACGCTCTCCACGGCCGATTCGTCGGAGACGTCCAGCAGGTAGACGCGGGCCTCGCCGCCGGCGTCGCGGCATAGGCGTGCCGTCTCTTCCAGACCCTCCTCGCTGAGCCCCGCCAGGGCCAGGCGGCCGCCCTTGGCGGCGATCATCTCCGCGGTCTTCTGTCCTAGTCCGCGGCCGGCGCCGGTGATGACGATGGTCTTTCCCTTGAGTTCCATGGGGTATCTCTCCTGTGCTGAAAGGGATGGCACCGCACAAAAGCGCACGGCCCGGTCAGTAGTGTAGCCAGCGACTCCCCTTCATCGCCCATACCCAGCGCTATTTCGGCACCGACCCCTGGCCGGCCAGTGGGGCGGGGGTTCCATATTTCACCGATCCCGACGGACATCCCTGGGGTGGCCCACAACCCGTGCTTGGAGGGCGAGGCCGGCAGGCCAAACTCGCGACGCTCCTCAGAGTGGTGCAATATCATGTCTAGGCTGATTCCAGAGCCATCGCCATCGTTAACCCGGTTGATGGTCCGGCGGCCGATGTCCATGGCCAATAACCGATGGAAGGTGGGAGCCGCCATGCCCAGACCGTTCAATATACTCATGCTATCTGCCGCCGTTGTTCTGGCCGGCCAGGCTTTCGGCGTCTGCGCCCAGCAGAGCTCCATGGTTGAGGTCAACGGTGTCACGCTACCCTATGTCGATGAGGGGGAAGGCAAACCCGTCGTGTTCGTGCCCACTTCGCTTGTCGACCACCGGGTCTGGGAGCCATACCGCGAGGCCATCGCCCGCGAGCACCGCTTCATCACCTATACAAAACGCTATTTTGGCACCGAACCCTGGCCAGACGATGGCGAGCAGTTCTCCAACGAGACCCATGTTGCCGATCTTGCCGCCTTCATCCGGACGCTGGATGCCGGGCCGGCGTATCTGGTCACTTGGTCCTACAGCGGTCAGCTCGCCCAGCAACTGGCGCTGGCGCATCCGGAACTGGTGCGCGGTATGATGCACTATGAGCCCTTTATCCCCTCGCTGGTCGCCGAATTGCCGGAGGAACGCCAGGCCGCCATCGAAGAGGAGGGAGAGAAGTACGGCCCGGCCAGGGAGACATTGGAGGCCGGCAATGTTGTACAGGCCACCCGACTGTTCATCGAGGCCGTGTTCCAGCGAGCGCCAGGCGGCTTCGAACAGGAACCCGAATACATGCGCACCATCTGGCTGGATAACGCCCGTACCTTGCCGCTTCAGGTCGCCATGACACCGCCCGCCATCACCTGCGAGGATCTGACGACACTCGAGCAACCGACTTTGATTCTCAAGGGTGAGGAGAGCGACCTCTTCTATGCGTCGGTCGCCTATGCCCTGGCGCAGTGCCTGCCCCAGGCCGACATGCAGGTGATCCCCGACGTCAACCATGACGGACCGATTCACGCCGTCGAGGCGTTCACAGCCGCCATCCTCGATTTCCTGGCCGAGCATTGAGCGAGAGGAGTTGTCCGATCAGTGCTGGCATCACCCTGGCCGACAATGTGTCGACCCAGGCCGAGGTTGGTTCGTCGCTGAGCGAGCGTGCCAACGGTCGGGTCGTCAAGCCGGCCTGCCGGACTCGCTATTCGGTGCCTGACCAGCTCTCCTCTGTCTCTACCTGCCCCCGCCGCTGCATCCAGCGCATCGCCAGCCAGCACAGTGCTGCCCAGGCCGCCCCGGCCGTCCAGCCGGCAAGCACATCCGTCGGCCAATGGACCCCGAGATAGACACGGCTGATACCCACCAGCAGCGTGAGCAGTATCGCCACCACCAGGATGTACGCCTTCAGCCTCAGCTCGGGGTGGACCCGGGTGAGCAAGGCGGCGAGGGTGAGGTAGGTCACGGCAGACATCATCGCGTGGCCACTGGGAAAACTTGCGGTGTAGACGAGGGAATCATGAGGCACAAGATCGGGCCGAGGGCGATCAAAGCCCACCTTCATCAGGGTGCTGAGCAATATGCCGCCGGGTACCGCGACCGAAGCAAAGAGCGCCGCGCGATAGCGTCGGGCGAGTAGCAGGTAGCCCAGGGAACCCAGCGAGACCAGCACCAGCACGCCTACGCCACCGAGCGCGGTAAAGTCCCGCCCGAGCTCCTCTACCCAGCCAGGGCCGAGTGGATCGGTGTGATCGGCAGGGTTGCGCAGGGAAAGCAGCAGGGTCTCATCGAGACTCTGGGTGTCACCCTCGGAGACTTCCTCGGCCAGCTCGACAAACCCCCAGATCCCGCCGGAAAGTACCGACACGCAAAGCAGTATCGCCAATTCATAGCGGCCTAGCCGAGCCAGCAGGGAAAGGCTTCGGCGTCCCACCTGTTTGGTCTTTTCGTAGTGTTTCATAGCAACTCCCTTGCCGTGAAAAGCGCTACGCCCACCCGGTGGCTCTGCCACGGTCAGCGCGTCAACCCCACACCATAGGCGATCCGCACCAATGGGACACTTCAGCTCGGCGGTTGGCGGGCCTAGTATATCTTGACCGATGTCGGCGTGCCTGGCGCAGGAGGCGGTTTTGGTGGAATCACCCTGGCCCGCTAGGCTACTGGGGTGCTAAAGGGTAGCAGTGGAGGGCGTAACGATGCTCAAGTCGGTATTGCTCGATATCAGTGGCGTGTTGACCGAGGATGGCGAGGCCTTGCCCGGCGCAGTGGAGGCGGTGGCACGTCTGCAGTCGAGTGGCCTGGCGCTGCGCTTTCTTACCAACACCTCGCGCAAGACCTCGGCGGCAGTCTGCGAGGAACTGCAGCAGCTGGGCTTCGCCCCGGAGCCGGCGCAGGTGTTCACCGCCCCGGGCGCGATCCGGCGCTATCTCGAGCGCCATCGGCTCTGTCCTTACCTGCTGATCCACGAGCGGCTCGAGCCGGAGTTCGCCGATCTGCCCCGGGGGGAGCCCAATGCCGTGGTGCTCGGCGATGCCGAGCAGCGCCTGGACTATGCCCACCTCGATGAGGCCTTCCGGCTGCTGCTGGACGGGGCACCGCTGCTGGCTGTGGGCACCAACCGCTATTTCCGCCAGGCGGGGACGTTGCATCTGGATGCGGGTCCCTTCGTGCGTGCCCTGGAGTACGCCGCCGGCGTCGAGGCGCGGGTGCTTGGCAAGCCCTCGGGCGACTTCTTCCATGCCGTGCTCGAGGAGGCTGGGGTGGCGCCCGGCGAGGCGCTGATGGTGGGCGATGATGTGGAGTGCGACGTGGCCGCCGCCACGGCGGTCGGCCTGCAGGCGTGCCTGGTGCGCTCCGGCAAGTATCGCCCGGGCGATGAGACGCGGGCGCCGGAGGCACGCTGTGAGGCGAGCTTGGCCGATCTGGTCGAGGCACTGCTGGGAACGCCGTGAACCGTGGGTAATCTGGGACAGCTTCCCTTATTCCCCGCGGACGCGCGTTGATGGCGAGGGCCTGCGGCCACGATAGCCTGGCCAAGTTCAACCGCGAGGACCTTGCCATCTGGCACCGCGATATGGCCCTGCTGAGTGGGGTGCGGTATGCGGGCTTGCTGGATCCGCGCGGCTGACGGCGTCCTGCTGTCCGGCATGCCGGACAGCGGCGGCAGGCCGCAATCGAAGTCCGGCGTCGGTCAGAGTCGTACTAGCATCTTGCCGGTGTTGGCGCCCTCGAACAGGGCCAGAAAGGCATCCGGGGTGCGCTCGAGGCCTTCCTCGATAGTCTCCGTGTAGTCGAGTTCGCCCTTGGCGACCTGTGGGCCGACCTCCTCCAGGAATCGCGGATACTCCGCCCAGTGGTCGAAGATAATGAAGCCTTGCATGCGCAGGCGCTGGATCAGCACCATGGCCAGGTTGCTGGGCCCTGGGTCGGGTCCTTCGGCGTTGTAGCGAGCGATCATCCCGCAAACGGCGATGCGACCGCCGGTTCGCAGGGTGTTGAGGGCGGCTTCCAGACAGACGCCGCCGACGTTTTCGTAATAGACATCAAAACCCTCTGGGCAGGCTGTCTTGAGTGCCTCGGTCAGCTGCTGGGCGTCTCTGTCGCGGTAGCTCACCCCCTTGATGCCGTGGGACTCCAGCCACGCGAGCTTCTCGGGCGCCCCGGCGATGCCCACCACGGTGCCGCCCCGGGCCTTGGCCAGCTGCACTGCCAATGAGCCCACCGCGCCGCTGGCGGCGCTGACCAGCACGTTGTCGCCGTCGCGCATCTCGGCGATCCGGTTCAGGCCCGTCCAGGCGGTCATGCCCGGCATGCCGAGCACACCGAGGTAGGCCTGCTCCGGCACCTCGATGCCCGGCAGCGGCTCCACCTGATCGCCCGGCAGCTGGGCGATGTCCCGCCAGCCGGCCATGTGCCGGACCTCGTCGCCCACGGCCAGGCGCGCATCCCGCGACTCGATCACTTCGCCCACCGCGGCGCCTTCCAGCGGCTCGCCAATAACGAAGGGATCGATGTAGGTCTTGACGCCGCTCATGCGCCCACGCATGTAGGGGTCCACCGACAGCCAAGTATTGCGGATGCGCACCTCGCCTTCGGCCAGGTCGGGCAGTTCGGCCTCGTGCAGCTCGAACAGCGCGCGACGCGGCGTGCCCTGGGGGATGTCGTTGATGGTGAAGTAGCGTGACTGCATGGTGTCGTTCCTTTGCGTGTCGGGAAATTTATCCAGTTTAGCCGTCTGACTTCCTTTCGTTGATCCTGTTTTTCCTCCGCGCGCTTACCGCCAGCCAGCCCATCAGCCAGGTGTCGTCATCCTTCAGCGCCGGTCAGCTCGTTGGACAAAAAAATTGGCGAAGGAGTGGGGGCTGAGCCCCGCTCCTTCGCCAATGCGTTGCCGGTATGACAGACACTCGGGCGCCCCCGCGATATGGAAGCCCCCGAACGCCCGCTGGCCGAGATTACGCGAGATCGAAGCGATCCGCGTTCATCACCTTGGACCAGGCGGCGACGAAGTCCTTGACGAACTTCTCCTGGTTGTCATCCTGGGCGTACACCTCGGCATAAGCACGCAGGACGGAGTGGGACCCGAACACGAGATCTACGCGAGTTGCGGTGAACTTGGTGTTACCACTCTTGCGATCCACGATGTCGTAGAGGTTCTTGCCTTTGGGCTCCCAACCGTTTGCCGTGTCCGTCAGATTCACGAAAAAATCATTGGTCAGCTGGCCGACGCGATCGGTGAGCACGCCATGCTTGGTATCACCATAGTTGGTGCCAAGCACCCGCATACCACCCATCAGCACGGTCATTTCCGGTGCGGTCAGACCCATCAGCTGGGCACGGTCCAGAAGCATTTCTTCCGGCTGGACCACGTAGTCTTTCTTCTGCCAGTTGCGGAAGCCATCGGACAACGGCTCCAGCGGCTCGAAGGACTCGGCGTCGGTCATTTCGTCCGTCGCATCACCACGGCCTTTCTGGAATGGCACATGAACCTCGTGGCCAGCGGCCTTCGCGGCCTGCTCGATGCCCAGGTTCCCACCCAGTACGATCACGTCCGCCATGCTGGCGCCGGTGTCGACAGAGATCTTCTCGTAGACCTTCAGCACCTTGGCCAGACGATCCGGCTCATTGCCTTCCCAGTTCTTCTGCGGGGCAAGGCGGATACGGGCACCGTTAGCACCGCCGCGCATGTCTGAACCACGGTATGTGCGGGCACTATCCCAGGCAGTAGAAACCAGCTCGTTGGTGCTCAAGCCTGCTTCAGCAATTTTCTCTTTGACCACTTCTTCGATGTAGTTGGTCTCACCCTGCGGCACGGGATCCTGCCAGATCAGGTCCTCGGCGGGAACATCCGGACCGATATAACGGGCTTTTGGCCCCATGTCACGGTGAGTCAGCTTGAACCAGGCGCGAGCAAAGCAGTCCTTGAAATATTCTGGGTCCGCCATGAACTTCTCGCAGATCGCCCGGTATGTCGGGTCCACCTTCATGGCCATATCCGCATCGGTCATCATCGGATTGCGGCGAATGGACGGGTCGGTAGTATCGACCGGCTTGTCCTCTTCCTTGATGTCGATGGGCTCCCACTGCTGGGCACCGGCGGGACTCTTCTTCAGCTCCCACTCGTAACCGAACAGCAGATCGAAATAACCCATGTCGAATTGCGTCGGGTTCGTCGTCCAGGCACCCTCAAGGCCTGAAGTCACGGCGTTAGTGGCTTTGCCCTGCAGGTTCGGGTTGTGCCAGCCGAGCCCCTGTTCGTGAACGTCGGCGCCTTCGGGCTCCGGGCCCAGCGCTTCGGCATCGCCATTACCGTGGGTCTTGCCGACGGTATGGCCACCAGCGGTCAGTGCGGCAGTCTCTTCATCATTCATCGCCATGCGGGCAAAGGTCACACGGACCTGCTCGGCGGTTTTCCGAGGATCGGGATGGCCGTTCACGCCTTCCGGGTTGACGTAGATCAAGCCCATCTGCACTGCGGCCAGCGGGTTCTCCATGGTGTCCGGCTTGTCGACATCCTCATACCGGCTATCTGACGGCGCCAGCCACTCCTTTTCTGCGCCCCAGTAGATGTCCTTTTCGGGGTGCCAGATGTCCTCACGGCCGTAGGAGAAGCCGAAAGTCTTTAAACCAAAGGATTCGTAGGCAACGTTGCCGGCCAGAACGAACAAATCGGCCCAGCTGACCTTGTTGCCGTACTTTTTCTTGAGCGGCCACAGCAAACGACGGGCCTTGTCCAGATTGCCGTTATCGGGCCAGGAGTTGATCGGCGCAAATCGCTGGCTACCGGTACCGGCGCCACCACGGCCGTCGGCCAAGCGATAGGTGCCCGCCGCGTGCCATGCCAGACGAATCATCAGGCCACCGTAATGTCCCCAGTCTGCGGGCCACCACTCCTGACTGTTGGTCATCAGGTCGTGCATGTCCTTTTCAAGCGCTTCGTAGTCGAGCTTCTTGACCTCTTCCCGATAGTCGAAGTCTTCACCCAACGGATTGGACTTGTGATCGTGCTGGTGGAGAATGTCCAGGTTCAGGGATTCCGGCCACCAAGCGAGCACGTCCGCTTTCCCCTGTGTGTTGGAGCCGTGCATGACCGGGCATTTGGCTGAGTTGTTAACGTCGTATGCGTCCAATTTCTTCTCCCATTGCGACTGCGATGATCTGGTCGACTTTAGCGGGACGAAGATACAGCAAGACTAAATTAAGGGTTAAAGTTGTTTTTCACACCATCTTGATAGATATTTTCTATGGATTTTATCTCATAGTCAGTTTTTCTATATCCGCGGCTCTCTCAAGGGCTTTATCAAGGGTCATTCCAACGTGAAGCGTGGCCTGATTCGGGAAGCTAGGTTCGCGCTTGAAACTTTATCAGGCTACCGTTTGTCAGACAGGGCCTATACAGGCGCGCCGTCTCTTTACAAGGTGCAAGGAGGCGCGAAACGCCTTTATCACAGCAGGAGTCTTAATGAGCCAGGATAACGACTACACTCCACCCGCCGTCTGGACCTGGGAAAAGGCGAGTGGTGGGCAGTTTGCCAGCATCAATCGTCCCATCGCCGGCCCGACCCATGACCAATCGCTGCCGGTCGGCAAGCATCCCTTCCAGCTTTACTCGATGGCCACGCCCAATGGGGTAAAGGTCACGGTGATGTTCGAGGAGCTGCTGGCGCTGGGGCACACGAACGCCGAGTATGACGCTTGGCTGATCAAGATCGGCGATGGCGACCAGTTCGGCAGTGGCTTCGTCGAGGTCAATCCGAACTCCAAGATCCCGGCGCTGATGGACCACCGCGCCAATCCACCCATCCGGGTATTCGAATCCGGCTCGATCCTGCTCTATCTTGCGGAGACATTCGATGAGTTCCTGCCCCATGAGCCGGCCACACGCACCGAGACGCTAAACTGGCTGTTCTGGCAGATGGGCAGTGGACCCTTCCTGGGCGGAGGTTTCGGTCACTTCTATGCTTACGCGCCGGAGAAGCTGGAATATCCGATCGACCGCTTCGCCATGGAGGTTAAGCGCCAGCTGGACGTGCTCGACCGGCGCCTGGCGGAAAATCGCTACATGGCCGGGGACGAATACACCATCGCCGATATGGCCAACTGGGCCTGGTATGGCCAGCTGGCGCTAGGACGACTGTATGACGCCGGTGAGTTCCTCCAGGTGCAGAACTACGAGCACGTGCAGCGCTGGGCCAAGCAGATTGACGCCCGCCCGGCGGTGCAGCGCGGGCGCATGGTCAATCGCTCCTTCGGCGAAGCCGAGGAACAGTTGCACGAGCGCCATGACGCCAGCGATTTCGAGCACAAGACGCAGGACAAGCTCGAACCTCAAAGCTGACGTTGAATTAATCCTACTTGAGTCATCACGCCCGGGACGCCTCTGGCGTCAACGACGCTGGGCCAGACCTGTCTGAGACCGGCAATGCAACCCCAGCGCATTGAGATGGTGGTTGGCCGAGCATCTTGCGAAACAGGGTCGAGAGGTCGCTGGGGCTATCATGCGGTGCGATTGAAGGAGAAGAGTTCTGCCAGTGGGTGCTCCCGACCTTCTATGAGGGCGCGCAGCAGGCCGGCACCTACCATGCTGTAGCTGACGCCGTTTCCACCGTAAGCCATGGCGAAGTGAACACGGGGGCCGTATTGCGCATGAGGGCCGAAGAAGGGCAGGCCGTCCTCGGTCTCGGCAAAGGTGCCACCCCAGGAGAAGGTGGGGTTGAGTGATAACTCGGGGAAGAGTGTCTCCACCTGTTTCACCAAGATGTGGGCTTTCTTGCCCACACGCTGGTCGCGATGGTCGGGAATATCGACATCGTCGTCCTCACCTCCTACCATCAGTCGGCCGTCTCCTGTCGTGCGCATGTACAGGTAAGGGCGCGCCGACTCCCATATCATGGTCGAGGCCAACGCTCCCAGGTCGTCTTGATGGATGGGGTCGGTGATGAAGGCGTAGCTGCTCCGGTTTTTGGCGACCTTCTGCGTCAGCCAGGTCTGGGATTCATAGCCCGCTGCCATGACCAGATGGCGGCACTTGAGCGTTACCCCGTCGGCGGTGGTCAGGGTCACGCCCTCCGCTTGGGGCTGGATGTCGGCAATCGTCGTGCGGTCGTAGACCGCGCTGCGGCTTGCCACCAGCCGGTCGAAGAGTTTGTAAGTCATCCGGTAGGGATCGATGCGCGCCGCCAGGTGAGTCAGGATTGCACCGGGGGCGTCGAAGCCAAAGCGTGCCTTGATGTCATCGCGTGTCAGCCAGTCGGCCACGAAGCCGTGGTGGCGGCGCAAATCGAACTCCTTGCGCAGCTTGGCGACATCAGCTTCTTCGCTGGCGTAGTACAGGCTCTGCTGCCTGCCGAAGTCCACATCACCGACCTCGTTCGCCAGTGTCTCGATATCTCGGATGGCCTGTGCGCAGGCCCGGTAGGCTCGGACGGCGCCGGCCAAGCCCACGATGTCAGCAAGGTCGGTCAGGTGGACGTCGATCTCGTATTGCAGCAAGGCGGTGCTTGCCGACGAGCTTCCCCAGCCGATGTCCCGCCGTTCGATCACCGCCACATCATGGCCATGCTGAGCGAGCTCATTGGCGATCAAGGCGCCGGTGATGCCACCGCCGATCACGGCGACATCGCAGGTGGCGTTCTCGCAGAGTTGGGGAAAGGCCTGCATCAGCCCATTCTTCACGGCCCAGAAGGGGTAGCCGCTCTTGAGGTCCATAGGGGTGCCTGTGGTTGGGGGCGAGACGCTAGTCATACTTGTCGCGCCACTGCTTGACGGCAATCTGTTCTTTGAGCATCTCGACCATGTCGATCAGCACCTGCTCGGTCACCCGGTCGGTGTGCTTGTCGACTTTGATCCCGGCATCGAACCCGCTCTCGGTGAGACGCTCCACCAGGGTATTGAACTCCGGGGAGCGCAACCCTTCCACGGCCTCGTGGACCAGCCGACAGGCGAGGTCGCTGAGCGCTTCATCCAGGCCCTTGGCGACCTGATTGCCCAGGGGCAGCCGCTTCAGGCGGCTTATCTCGCGGCTGTCGGCCAGCGTGCGGCCGACCAGCGCGCTGACATAGCGCATCAGATCGTCACGGTTGGTGGCATAGGCGTTGCTTGCCATGGCCTCCAGGCGACCTGAGACCTCGGCGATCAGCTGCTGTTTGCGCGGCATTATCACGTCGCCGACGAGCTGTCTGGACAGCGAGTCGCTGGAGCGCACCTGATCCTGCACACTGTCGAGTAGGCGGATAGCGATACGGTCGGAGAGCTCTTCCAGCAAGATGTCGTAGTACTTGGCATAAATGGCATATAGCTGCCAGCGGCGGATGTCGATTAAGTGCATGCGCTGCAGGCGATGCAGCAGCGAGATGACACGCAGGATGCGCAACAGCCGGAAACCGCCCAACGGAATGCATCCCAGCACGTCGTACCAGTGTACGAAGGGATAGAAGAACCAGCGATGATAGCGGCGCTCGGCGATGGCTATGGCCCAACCGAGCAGCACGTCGAGCAGGAAGACACTGACGAAGGCGAGATCGATGGCGAGGAAGTTCGCATGGATATGCTGGTCGTAGGCGTCGTGCAGCCCCGGTGCCACCGACGCGAAGGCGCTGTTCAGCGGTGGCAGCAGGAAGAGGCTGTCGAACAGCAACAGCGCGAGATTGGCTACGACTAGGGCGACAATCAGCAGATCCCAGGCGATATGCAGGCGTTCCCGAGTCGGGCTGAGTGAGCGGGCGGTTGGGGAAGGCCGGTTCACGGTTTCACCGGATCCGGGGCTATCCAGCGGGCGCCAGCGAGTGGCCGGGTGATGCTGTCCATGCGAAACCTCCTTGCGCCATTGCTTATTATGTTCACCCTACCATCCTATCGGCAAGGAGGGGCCGACCATGACGGCCTCGCCAGCAAGTTGAATAACACGTACGTTGCAGAGCATGTAAGCTGCAGAACAAGATTGAAAAAAAGCATGCTGAAGTATAGGAGCGCTCCGGGAACATGTCGGGGATGCTCACGTTGCCGGACTAAGGGGAGAGAAAATGTCAGAACAGGACAAGACAACGCCTCCTGCGCGCCCCCAGGGCAAACTGGAACAGCGCTTCGAGCGCTTCCTGTGGAATTCGCGTTTCCTCGTTATGGCGGCAGTCATTCCTAGCCTGCTGGGGGCCTTGGTGCTGTTCATCATCGGAACGTTCGACATTGTCGCGATCCTTATCGATGCCGCCGCGTACTATCTCCTGGGTAGCGGGGAAAATATCCACGAAACGGTGGTGCCCAACATCGTGATGGCGGTGGATATCTACCTTATCGCCATCGTGCTTCTGGTGTTCGGGCTGGGCGTTTACCGACTCTTCGTATCACCCATCGAACAGACGGAGGACCACTCCCCCAGGCATCCCTTCAATGTCGAGTCGTTTGATCAGCTCAAGGACAAGATTGCTCGGGTCGTGATCCTGGCGGTCATCATCGAGTTCTTCCGTGCCGTGGTCGATATTCGATTCCAGACACCCTTGGATGTGATCTACCTGGCGCTATCGGTGCTGGCGCTGGCAGCAGCGATCTACCTGATGAGCCTGACCCACAAGGGCGAATGATAGCCACCAAAGGCAGATGACAGCTGCGCCGCGAGGGACGGTGCCGATCGGTGCGGGATGAAGAATGGCATGAAGGATGGCTGCTGCGGCAGGGAAAAAGGGGGACCGAGCACACGACCGTGAAGGGGTTACTGTACGGAGGTGACCATCACCGGCGCGGTGCCGCGCTCGAGCATCTTCAGCTTCTTTGCGGCACGCTTGGAGAGGTCGATGATGCGCCCCTTGGCGTAAGGGCCACGGTCATTGATGACGACCTCGACCTTGCTGCCGGTATCCTCGCGCACCACCAGTACCTTGGTGCCGAACGGCAGCGTGGGGTGTGCGGCAGTCAGCTCCTGCTGGTCGAAGGGTTCGCCGCTAGCGGTTGTCTTGCCTTGAAAGCGGTCGCTGTAGTAAGACGCTATCCCTTCTTGGGTCTTGACGGATTTTTCGTGAGCCTGGACGCTGCTGGCCATGCCTGCCACCAGCAGACCTGCCAGCCAGCAGATCATGAGTCGTCGAGCTTGTATCACCATTACTCACCTCAGGTTATCGTATTTCGCGACCCTCGCGTTCATCGATGAGGCGCCAGGTCATGGCAGACGGTAGGCCCCGTTCGCGCTCGGTTCATCACGTGCTGAACCCGAGCCACAAATCATGACGTCGTCACTGCCTGTAACAAGTATCTTCTTGCGTTGAATAATAGTCGGTCATGCCCCGTGCGGCAACTTAGTTAAATGGCATGTACATATCGGCGATGACGACATGAGCGGGAATGGTGGGGGAGATTCAACCTCGATAGATTAGTTATGTTAGGTCAGTCATTGTCATCTTCGGTCAGGCCGCAAGCTATCAGATGGTCTGCCATCGCCCGAGAGGCCAGCGCGAACTCCACGCGCGCGGTCGCAAGCGCGCTGTAATCACGCGTCACGAGGTCACGTTCCAGTCGATCGAGTCGCGCCTTGGCCCTTGCCAGCCGTTGACCCAGTAAGACATCGATTTCGAGAAAAACAGGCGGCGAACCCGACGCCTCGAGCAACTGCTCCATGAATTCTGTTCGCAGTTCGCAAGACACTTCCGACACTTCCATGACACGGACTCCTTGATCGCAAAGAAGCCTGGTGGGGAAAACCGCCTGTTTTTTAGTGGGGTGTTTCAGGAATGTTTCAAGACCGCTTGAGAGTCATTTCAGGATAATAGATGAGGCTTCGAGCGTGATGCCAGATGTCTTCTCAGCTTTCACTGTTTTCTCTGTTCTCTCCCTGTTGCCATCATGAGGCTATTGCACCATGACGGCCTAAACATGACGTTTTAGATAAGCCGCAAGAAGACCTAGTCGGCCATCACGAGCAGTAGCGAAGCCGCTTCAGTCAAGACAGCCGCGTTAGAACCGAAAACACCCCATCCCGATTAACGGAATGGAGTGCGGCAATTCCGACGCAGGGACCTCACCCTCTCAGGGCTGCCTCGCTTACTCGAACAGTTCTGCCTTGGCGTTACGCATGACGTCTTCACAGGCGGCTTGATGGGCGAGTTGGGTCAGCAGGTTCTGGGTCACTTCGAAGCCTTTCCCTAGGCAGGTATCGATATCCTGACGGCTCACTCCGGGAGTGACGTCGCAATCGATCTTGAGCGTTCTTCCACCACCTTCCAGCTTGTCGGCAATTTCCCGCATGCGCCAGGCGATACGCGCTTTCCAGCTGGCTGATTCCTTCACCCCTTCGTTTACGCTAAACGTGCAGTGCCACTCAGGTTTATAGACCTTCATGAGAACCTCCGGTGCTGGCTAGGAATGTTCGATCGTGTTGTCTGCTCCGTATTTGTCGATATTGCCAAGCTATCATACAGTCTTTCCCTCACCGGCATAGCGCGGCGCTGCTGCCCCCTGGCCTCGAAAGGCGATGTCAACGGCTTCATCAACTAGGATGAAAAGCGACAGGCTGGTTTGGCCCCTCAAGGGAGAAGAATATGAATGATTCGGATCGCTATGCCTATCCTCATCGTGTGCTCCACTGGCTGGTGGCCGTCGTGCTGCTGTTCTCCTTGCCTACGGGACTCACGCTGGGGTTTCTGGGTTTCGAGGATGCTGTCGAGCGCTTCGGGAACGCCCTGACCAATTTTCTCTACACCTCGCACAAGACCCTCGGGGTGATGATGTTGGGTCTGATGATCGCGCGCGTGGTGACGCGCATGATGTACGTGGTGCCCCTTCATGAGCCACCACTCTCGCCCTTTCAGCGTGTGGTGAGCACCAGCGTCCACCACTTGCTGTATCTGGCGCTGCTGATCCAGCCGATCCTCGGTTGGCTGGCTACCGCAAGTGGCGACTTCCCCGTGGAGTTCTTCCATTGGCATCTTCCCGGGCTCATCGGCGAGAACACCGAGCTCTCCGAGCAATTGTTCATGTGGCACGGCTGGCTGGGCTGGACGATCCTCGGCCTGGTGACGCTGCATATCGCCGGTGCACTGTTTCACTGGCTCTACAAGCATGACGGCGTCATGAAGCGGATGAGCCTGTTCTAGGCCAGGCGACGACCGAACATGGTCATGGTCTCCGATAACACGAGGTAGGCATGGAACCGATGTTCTTCGATGGCTGGGCCAGTCTCGTCCGGACGTGCATCGTCGGCGTGATGGCCTACTGTTTTCTGGTGCTCTCCTTGCGGGTCTCGGGCAAGCGAACGCTGGCGAAGATGAATGCCTTCGACTGGGTGGTCACCGTGGCGCTCGGCTCGACCCTTGCGACGATCCTGCTGAGCAAGGACGTGACCCTCACGCAGGGAGCGCTGGCGCTGGCGCTGCTCATCGGCATGCAGTTCGCGGTCACCTGGACAGGCGTGCGTGTCGACTGGGTTCGCAGCGTGGTCTCGGGGGAGCCCGTGCTGCTGGTGTATCGCGGCGAGTTCCTGCATGCCGCACTGCTCAAGGAGCGCGTCAATGAGGATGACGTCTTTGCAGCGGTGCGCAGTGCGGGTGTGCGAGGGCTGGGCGAAGTGGAGGCAGTCGTGCTGGAAACGGATGGTTCGTTCAGCGTGCTGCCGCTCAGCGGAGAGCGCTCGGGGAGATCGAGCATCGAGACACTCCACCTGACGGGGCAGACGGATAACTCCCCATGACCGGTAACGCTATCCGCTGCAGGCGCGCTAATCTTCGTGCTAGTGCTTAAGGATTACATATAAGGCGTGAATGATACCCGGGATGAAGCCAAAGAGGGTCAGCAGTATGTTCAACCAGAAGTGCCCCTTGAGGCCGACTTCCAGAAACACGCCGACGGGCGGTAGCAGCACGGCAAAAATCATCTTGATGGGGTCTGTTGCGGTAAATGCCATGTCGGCTCCTTTCAATGAATCGTGATGAGTCTCACCATTTTACGTCATATTCACACCCTGTCTGTGCGTTTTTCCACTCTCTTTTCCCTTCTCGTCCTGGACTGGCGTTTGCGCACTGTCGTCATGCCTGAGTAGACGACATTGCATCAATGTGTCGCGGCGGTAACGTAAGCAAGCGAATCACGGAGGCACAGTGGGTCAACGACACTCTGATGGGAGGACAAGATGCGGCTAGTCATCAATCACGAAAACGTTCCGCGAAGGAAGACCACACGGTTGCGCCGGGCAGGGCAGTGGGCGCTGATCGGCGTGCTCGGCCTGGTGAGCACCGGCTGTGCCATTCTGGCGCCGTCGCCGCCCCAGGACCAGAGTAACGTCTGCGAGATCTTTCGCGAACAGCCGGCCTGGTATGACTACGCGCGCGATTCCCAGGAGGCATG
The DNA here is from genome assembly GCF_018448785.1 of Halomonas jincaotanensis. GTDB lineage: Bacteria > Pseudomonadota > Gammaproteobacteria > Pseudomonadales > Halomonadaceae > Halomonas > Halomonas jincaotanensis. The sequence goes on from NZ_JAHCLU010000005.1 coordinate 75,189, forward strand.
GGGCACGCCCATCGCCACGCAGATGGCCTTCATTCAGCAGGAATCGGCGTTTCGCAGCCATGTTCGCCCTTCCAGAACGCGTATTCTGTGGATTCTCCCTGGCCCTCGGCCTTCCTCGGCGCACGGCTACGCTCAGGCCCAGGACCCGGTGTGGGGAGAGTACGAGGACGATGCCGGTGGCTTCTTCGCCAGGCGCACCCACATGAAACATGCCACCGATTTTATCGGTTGGTACAACGCGCGTACCCAGCAGCAGCTGGGGATTTCCCTGCATAACCCCGAGCATCTCTACCTGGCGTATCACGAGGGCGCCGGCGGCTATCGGCGTGGTACTTTCAGAAGCAAGCCTCAGGTGATGCGTACCGCCCGCCAGGTGCGTTCCCGGGCCAGCCGTTATCAAGCGCAGCTGGCGTCTTGCGAGGCCGAGTTCCGCTGCCGGCGCTTTTATGAGGTCTGGCCGTTCTGTCGCGGATGAGGTGCCCCGTGGATGGGGACCCGCTGGTTCCTCTGTCATACTGGCTGTGCCGCGCTGTGCCCTTTTTTCATAACGTCTGGCACAGCGTCTTGCACAATGTCTGGCGCAGTATGTGTCGCAACGCGGGATGACCAGCGAGGAGCGCGATGAGTACCGATGACAGCGACGACCGCCAGTACCCACAAGCCCTGAACGACTCTCAGGCTCCCGCCGCGGAGGCGCTGGAACAAGAGCGCGATGAGCTTCTGCAACGTCTGGAAAACTGGCTCGAAGTGCCGATGCTGATCCTCGCCTTCGTGTGGCTGGCGTTGCTGGTCGGTGAGCTGGTGTGGGGCGAGAATCTGTCGTTCGAGGTCATCGGAACGCTCATATGGATCGTGTTCATCTTCAACTTCGGTGTGGAGCTTCTGCTTGCCCCGCGTAAGCGGGCCTACCTCAAGCGCAACTGGCTCACCGTCATCTCGCTGCTGGTGCCGGCGCTGCGTATATTCCGGGTCTTTCGCGTGGTCCGGCTGCTGCGTGTGGCGCGCGTGGGGCGTGGGTTGCGCCTGTTTCGCGTCGTCAGTTCGCTTAACCGCGGCATGCGTGCCCTGGGCGCGAGCCTGCATCGCCGCGGCTTTGGCTATGTGCTGGCCCTCACGGTGCTGGTCGCGTTCGCCGGTGCGGCCGGGATGTTTGCCTTCGAGAATGACGTGCCCGACGGGCTGGATACTTACGGCGAGGCGCTGTGGTGGACCGGCATGATCATGACCACCATGGGGTCGCAGTACTGGCCGGTGACCTTCGAGGGACGCGTGCTTTGTGTCTTTCTCTCGTTGTATGCCTTCGGCGTCTTCGGCTACGTGACGGCGACACTCGCGACTTTCTTCGTCGGCCGTGACGCCGAGAGCGAAGAGGCCGAGGTAGCGGGCGCCCGGGAGCTGGCCGCTCTTCGCCGCGAGCTGAGCGCGCTGCGCGAAGATGTCCAGGGTCTGGCGCCGCGCCCACCTCAGGATGATCACTGACCCGCACCTGCTTCGGCACCCGGTAGGTCGATGGCGCGACACGATGGGCACGTTCCCTTCCCGTAGGGCCAGTATGGCACTCAATCCGCCAGGTTGAAGCAAGGATACCGTCAGTCGATCGAGGCGCTGATGACGTCGAGGTAGTTGCGAATGCGTTGTACGTAGTGCACCGGTTCGAAGCCACGGGCATAGCCGTAGCGCGTCTGCGGGTAATAGCGCTCGTCGGCCTTCAGCGGGAGCACTTCTTTCATGTCTTCCCATGCATCGGGGTTCTTGCCGAGCTCACGCGCCAGTTCGCGGGCGTCGAGCACGTGACCACGACCGATGTTGTAGCTTGCCAGCGCCAGGTAGGTACGGTCCGGCTCGGGGATGTCGTCGGGTAGGCGTTGGTGGCGGTCGGCGAGATAACGCGCGCCGCCGTCGATGGAGGCGGCGGGGTCCAGGCGGTTGGTTACGCCGAGCGACTCGGCGGTGTTCTGGGTCAGCATCATGATGCCGCGAACGCCGGTCGGTGAGACGGCCTCAGGGTCCCAGTGCGATTCCTGGTAGGCCTGCGACGCCAGCAGGTCGGCCGGCAGGCCGGTCGCCTGCTCGGCCTGATGGAAGAGCTCAAGAAACCGGGGCAGGCGGTCATCGATGCGCCGATTGAGGGCTCGTAGGTCGACAAAGTCGAACTCACCGATATAGGCGTAGTAGCGGGCCTCCACGGTCTCGATGGCATCCTGACCCTCGGGGCTTTGCATCCATTGGCGGCTCATCTCGGCAAGCGCCCCGTGGCCGCGTGGCAGGTACCAGCCGAGCTGGTCGCCACTGGCCAGGTTCATGGCGATCTCCAGATGCGGAAAATGCCGACGCACCACCTGCACGATCGTGGAGTCGGCGATGGTGCATTCGAGCTCTTGATCGGCCACTGCGGTGAGCAGGATCTCGGTGGCGCGCGGGTCCTCTCGAAAGTCGATGCCGGTGTGGTCGTTGGCCAGGGTAGCGAGTTTCTCGGCGTAGCTGGAATCGGCCGTGACGACAATCTCGACACCCTTCATGTCTTCTAACTGGCGCGGCAGGGGACGCATCTCGCGATGGCAGACCACCTGCTCGATGATATCGGTATGGGCTGGTCCTCGCTGAAAGCGTTCATCGCGTGATGGCAGGTGCGTCAGACCGGCGGCAGCCAGCTGCACCTCGCCACTCTCAAGCGATGCCAGCACCTCGGCGGTGGACTCGTGAAGCCGCCATTCGACATCCCAACCGTGAGCGGCGGCGAAACGGTTGATCAAATCATGTTCCGGCCCCGCCGGCAGCTCATCACGGTCGAGATAATAAGTCGTTGGGCCGTTGCGAGTGGCCACTTTGAGAGAGTCGCCCTCTGCTGGCGGGTCGAGCGGCACCACGGCCGCCTCTTCGGATGTATCGCAGCCGGCGACCAGCATCGATACGATCAGTAGCATCATGGCGGGCAACGACGCGAATCGGGACATAGCGAGGCGGTGGCCCGTCATGGTGTGGGATGAAAACGGCGGCATGGATTTCACGACGGCGACTCCCCGAAGACGATGAGATCACCCTAACAAGGTCTCCGGTTGGCTAAGCGTGAAAGCGGTAGCATGCCGGTGACTGGTTTCGGTAAGCGTGAGGGACGTCTAGCGCCGGTTCGTGTTCGTCAGCGCCGCTGATAAGGCACGCGTCAAGCGTTTCTGCTATGCTAGTCGGCTTTCACTTGATCTGACGACGCTCGCTCGTCGCATTTTCGTTCCCGACACCCACTGCTTATCGCACGTTACGTTTTCTATTCCTTCAAGGTCCATCCCCGTGCCCGATGCTTCATCCGGAACCGATGCTTCCGACGCCGGTACCTTCACCACGCTGCCGCTGGCGCCGGAACTGCTGGCCAACCTCGACTCGCTCGGCTACCGCGTCATGACGCCGATCCAGGCCGAGAGCCTGCCTTTGCTGCTGGCGGGGCGCGACGTGATCGCCCAGGCGAAGACCGGTTCGGGCAAGACCGCGGCCTTCGGCCTGGGACTGTTGTCGCGACTCACCCTGGCTAGCCCCCGTGTGCAGGCGCTGGTGCTCTGCCCAACGCGCGAACTGGCCGATCAGGTGGCCGGCGAGATCCGTCGCCTGGCGCGCGCCCTGCCCAACGTCAAGGTGCTGACGCTGTGCGGTGGCGCCCCGCTGGGCCCGCAACGAGGGTCGTTGGAGCATGGCGCGCATATCGTTGTCGGTACGCCCGGGCGGGTCGAGGAGCATCTGCGCAAGGGCTCGCTGACGCTGGACGCGCTCACGGTTCTGGTGCTGGACGAAGCCGATCGTATGCTCGACATGGGCTTCCAGGCGACGATGGAGGCGATCATCGCCGAGACGCCATCGAGTCGACAAACCTTGCTGTTCAGCGCGACCTATACCGAGGGCATCCGCCCGATCGCCGAGGGCGTGATGCGCGACCCCGCAACGGTCACGGTCGAAGAGACTCCCGATGCGAGCAGCATTCGTCAGCACTTCTACCGCGTGGCGGACGATGCGGGTCGTTTCGCCGCTCTGCAGCGTCTGTTGCTGCACTTCCAGCCGGCCTCGAGTGTGGTGTTCTGCAATACCAAGCGCGAGACCGATGAAGTCGCAGAAGCCTTGAAAGCCGCCGGTTTCAGCGCCCTGGCGCTGCATGGCGATATGGAACAGCGCGACCGCGATCGTCTTTTGATCCTCTTTGCCAATGGCAGCGCCTCGATCCTGGTGGCGACCGACGTGGCCTCGCGTGGGTTGGATATCGACGCCCTGGATGCGGTCTTCAATTATCGCCTCGCGCGCGAGATCGAGGTTCACGTGCACCGTATCGGGCGCACCGGCCGGGCCGGCGGCTACGGTGTGGCCGCCACCCTGGTCAGCGAGCAGGACGACTACCGCCTGGCACGGCTTGCCGACCTGCTCGGCGAGCCGCTGGCGCCCGAGCCGCTGCCGCCGCGTGACGTTCTGCAGCGCGAGCCGGCGGCCCCGGCCATGGCGACGCTGCAGCTGGGCGGCGGCAAGCAGCAGAAGTTGCGCCCCGGTGATATCCTCGGCGCCTTGACCGGCGATGCTGGGCTGCGTGGCGACCAGGTAGGCAAGATCAAGGTGCTCGCCAGCAGCGCCTACGTGGCCGTGCAGCGCGAGGTGGCAGGTGTCGCGCTGGAACGGCTGAGTGCGGGCAAGTTGAAAGGGCGCTCGTTTCGCGTCAGGCGAATCAGTCGCTGATATCGGACATGTGAGACGCCCGCGGGATACCGAGCCGGGCGGTTTTATGCCAACGTGGTGATATGAAGATACCCAAGAGATTACAACCCCTGGTCGATGACGGCCTGATCGATGAAGTCGAGAGCCAACTGATGAGCGGCAAGGAAGCGCAGGTCTACGTGGTGCGCTCGGGTGGTGAGAGACGCTGTGCCAAGGTCTTCAAGGAGGCCAAGCAGCGCAGCTTCAAGCAGGCGGTCCAGTACCAGGAAGGCCGCAAGGAGCGCAATAGCCGCCGCTCGCGGGCCATGGCCAAGAAGACCCGCTACGGCCAGAAGGAGCAGGAGCAGGCCTGGCTGAATTCCGAGGTCGATGCGCTGTATCGGCTGGCCGCGGCGGATGTGCGCGTGCCCAAGCCCTACGGCTTCGTCGATGGCGTGTTGCTGATGGAGATCATCATGGACGCCGAGGGCTTAACCGCCCCGCGGCTGGATGACGTGACCCTGACAGCCGAGCAGGCCCGGACCTATTACGACAAGGTGATCGGCGATGTGGTGCGCATGCTGTGTGCCGGCCTGATCCACGGCGACCTCTCCGAGTTCAACGTGCTGCTTGCCGAGGAAGGTCCGGTGATCATCGACCTGCCCCAGGCGGTGGACGCCGCCGGCAACAATAGCGCCGAGATGATGTTCGAGCGCGATGTCGACAACATGCGCCGCTATTTCGGCCGTTTCGCCCCGGAGCTCTTGAATACCGACTACGGCAAGGAGATCTGGTCGCTTTATGAAGGCGGCGAGCTCTACCCGGACACCCAGCTGACCGGCTGTTTCGAGCATGACAACACCCCGGCCGACGTCGACGAGCTGATGACTGTGATCGACGACGTTCGCGAGGAGGAAGCCCAACGTCAGGCCCCGGCGTGGGAAGACCTGGACGACCGGTAGCCGCCGCGATCGCAGTTCTTGCCAGTGTCGTCTCGATTCGCGCAATACCGAGTGCTCGATCAAGCGGGCATGGCGCTAGCGCCGCGGCCATAACCGCGCCACTAGCGCCATGCCCACGGCCAGCGGAGGTAGCCAGGCCAGGGGGGCCTGCAGGGCCAATAGCGTGAGCCCGCTGATCAGGCACCACAAGGCGGGCACGACCATCAGCAGCCAAGCCTTCGATGCCGGGTTTGCCATGGCGGCGATCCCCAGGGTGGCGATGGCGAGGGGATCGGGCGTGAGTCCGATGACTTCGGCGCCCCACAGTCCACGGCTCGTAGGAAAGGCCGTGACCCAGGGGTGGACGGCCAGGGCGTAGACGAACAGGGTGCTACCTAGGCTCCTTGGCACACTCCAGTGCGCCGGCAGATTCAGCTTGCTCTTGAGCGTGCCCAGGCCGAGCAGCAGCAGGGTCTGCAGGACGAACAGCGGGGCAACGTAAGGGATCATCAGGTTAACGGGGGCATAGCGCTGCCAGAGGAAGGTCCAGGCGACGAAAACCCAGGCCAGGCCCAGCAGTACCATGACCAGGCGCATGCCGGTATTACCGGGGCGCAGCAGCAGGAAAAGAATGGCGCCGCCCAGTGCCAGAGCGAGAAGCTGGGCGGGCCAAAGCGCCTGGTTGTACAGCACGAAGAGGCGCTCGTAGACCCGGGGCGAGAACATCAGGAAATCGCCCAGGCGATAGGTCCACCATTCGCTCATCCGCGGCTCTCCTAGAGCGACTGCACGTAGTCGGCCATGTGCCGGCGCAGGTCGGCGTCGGGCAGCGGTTCGCGGGCCGCCGCCAGGTTCTCGCGCACGTGCTCGACCTGGGTGGTGGCGGGAATGGCGCAGGTCACGTCGGGGTGAGAAATGATGAACTTGAGGATGAACTGTGCCCAGGTCCCGGCGTCGATCTTGCCCGCCCACTCGGGCAGCGGCTTGTCCTCTAGGCGTCGGATCAGACGTTTCTGCTGAAAGGGCCGGTTGGCGATCACCCCGAGGCCTTTTTCCCGGGCCAGGGGCAGCAAGCGCTGCTCTGCCTCGCGGTCAACAATATTGTAGGTGAGTTGCACGAAGTCCAGCGGCGCCTCGCGCATGATGCGCTCGACATTCTCGTGGCGGCGGCCATGGGAGGTGGTGATGCCGACCCGGCGCACTTCGCCGGCTTCCTTCATGGCCAGCAGAGTGTCGAGGTTCGCTTCCCAGGCGACCAGATTGTGAACCTGCAGCAGGTCGAAGCGCGGCACGCCCCAGTGAGAGCGAGAGGCCTCGACCTGCGCCGGGCCATCGTCGGGACTCGAGGTCCAGATCTTGTCGGCGGCATAGACGCGGTCGACGGCACCGAGCTGACTCAGACCGTGGCCGATCGTCGCCTGGGACGAGCCGTACATCGGCGAGGAGTCGATCAGGCGACCCCCTGCGGCGAAGAAGGCCGCCATCACGCCGGTGCACGACTCGAGCAGTGCCGGGTCGTCGCCGACATTGAAGGTAATCCAGCTGCCCAGGCCGACCAGCGGCAGCGACTCGTCATTACCGGGCACCTCTCGCGTCAGTGTGCGCGGTGTCTCGGCGAGGGTATCGAGTGGTGGCAGGGCGGCGGCGGCGGCCGTTCCCAGCAGGCCTTTCAGCAGCCGGCGGCGGGACAAGGCGTGGAGGTGTCGGGGCATCGGTATCTCCTGAGCTCGCAGGGAACAGTGTAGCTGGTGCGTTCTGTCTTGAGCGACCGGACCTCGCACCAACGCCATGATCGCGCCCGAGGGCGTGGACGAGCTTGTAATCCACGGTGGGTATCGGCATGTTTCGGGAATACCCTTCATCGTCGAGGCCACCATGAGCCGATCCGATCGAGATCCCTCATCGCGCAAGACTCAGCAGAAGCCCCGGCGCTCCCCCCTGTGGTATCCCGAAGACACCGAGCCTTCGCATCGACAGTGGCTGCAGTTCGTGTGGATCGCGCTGGCGATCGTACTGCTCTTTCACTACCTCGATGCAGCCGATCGGCAGGTACAGGTCGAGCTCAGCTATTCCGAGTTTCTCGAGGCCGTGGACGAGGGACATGTTGAATCGGTGACGCTGCGCGGGCAATCGGTGGAAGGGGCCTTCAGCGACGCCGGCCGCGACGCCCGGGATGGGGATGAGGTCGAAACCTTCGAGACAACCCGACCGGATGTCGAGGGCGAGCGCCTGCTCGAGCGCCTTGAGGCTAATGGTGTGCGCATGGCCGCCGAGCCGGTGGACCCGCCCTGGTGGCAACGCGTACTGCTCGGCGCGCTACCCTGGATCCTGATCCTCGGCCTGCTGTTCTGGTTCTGGAACCGCATGCAGCAGCGCATGATGTCGCAGGGTGGGCCCTTCAGCATGGGCAAGTCTCAGGCGCGACAGATCACCAGTGAACAGAGCCATGTACGCCTTGCCGACGTGGCCGGCTCGGAGAATGCCAAGCAGGAAATTCTCGAGGTGGTCGAGTGTCTCAAGGACCCGGCACGTTTCCAGTCGCTGGGTGCCAAGATTCCCCGTGGCATACTGATGATGGGGCCGCCCGGTACCGGCAAGACACTGATGGCCAAGGCGGTGGCCGGCGAGGCTGAGGTGCCCTTTTTCAGTATTAGCGGCTCGGAGTTTATCGAGATGTTCGTCGGCGTGGGGGCGTCGCGGGTACGCGACCTCTTCAAGCAGGCCAAGGAACAGGCCCCGGCGGTGATCTTCATCGACGAACTGGACTCCATCGGCCGGACGCGCGGTGCCGGCATGGGCGGCGGCCACGACGAGCGTGAGCAGACACTGAACCAGATACTGGCCGAGATGGATGGCTTCGAGGCGGAAGAGTCTGTGGTCGTGCTGGCCGCGACCAACCGCCCGGACGTGCTCGACTCGGCGCTGCTGCGTCCCGGCCGCTTTGATCGCAAGGTCACCCTGGAGAACCCCCACCGTGAGGCGCGCCGCGATATTCTGCGCGTGCACACCCGCGAGATGCCGCTGGCCGATGACGCCGACCTGGAGCGCCTGGCCGAGATCACCATCGGCTTTTCAGGGGCAGACCTGGCCAACCTGGCCAATGAAGCCGCTCTGCAGGCCGGTCGCAATGAGCAGGAGACGGTCGACTGGGCCTGCTTCTCGGCGGCGCGTGACCGAATCTTGCTGGGTGAGGCGAAGGATGTGGGCCTCTCCGAGCGCGAGCGTCATATTGTGGCCTATCACGAGTCAGGGCATGCGCTGCTCGCCTACCTGCTGCCCAACGCCGACCCCTTGGAGAAGGTAACGGTGCTGCCCCGCGGTCGCGCCCTGGGCGTGACCGCCCAGGTGCCCGACGAGGAGCGCTATAACCAGAGTGAGTCCTACCTGCGCGACCGCATCACCGTGATGTTCGGTGGTCGCCTGGCGGAGTCCATCGTTTTTGGCGAAGTATCGAGCGGGGCGGAGAATGATCTGGAGCAGGCCACCAAGCTGGCGCGTCGGATGGTGGCGCGCTGGGGCATGAGCGAGCGCATCGGGCCAGTGATGTTCGCCCAGAGTCAGGAACACGTCTTTCTGGGCAAGGAAATGGCCCAGGCCCGCGAACACAGTGAGGCCATGGCGGGCCTGGTCGACGAGGAAATCCACCGGCTGCTGACCGAACTGGAAGCACACGGCCGCGAGCTGCTCGAGACGCACCGTGCCGATCTGGATGCCCTGGCTGCGGCCCTCGAGAAGCAAGAAACTCTCGAAGCCCGGGCGATCCGTGAGCTGTTCGATGGCCAGGCCTCCGCATCGTCCTGAGGGACGTTGTGGATCATTCGACCCAATAGCAAGGAGACGCCCATGCGACTGCAACATGCCACCTGGCCAGAGGTCGAGACCTATCTCCAGCACTCGCGGGGCATCATACTGCCCATTGGCTCCACCGAGCAGCACGGCCCCAACGGTCTGGTCGGCACCGACGCTCTATGTCCGGAGGCGATCGCCTGGGCGCTGGGTGAACGTCACGGCGTGCTGGTAGGGCCGACCCAGAACCTGGGCATGGCCCAGCATCACCTGGCCTTTCCCGGCACCATAAGCCTGCGCCCCAGCACGCTGATCGCGGTGCTGCGCGACACTATCGAATCGCTGGCCCGCCACGGGTTCACGCAGGTGTTCTTTCTCAACGGCCACGGCGGCAATATCGCCACCATCAAGGCGGCTATCGCCGAGGTCTACAGCGAGCGCAGCTTGTCCCGTCAGAACGAGGGTCAAGACCCGACGCAAAGCGAGATGGCCCTCACCCTGTTCAACTGGTTCGCGGGCCGGCGCGGGCGTGAGCTTGCCAGCGAGCTCTATGGTGACGCCGAGGGTAATCACGCCACCGCCTCCGAGGTGTCCTTGGCCTGGCATGCCGCCGATACCATGAAACAAGTGGCCATGTCCCCCGAGGTAGCGCCCTATGGCAGTGCCGAGTGCACCGCTGAGGTGTTTCGACAGCGTTTTCCCGATGGTCGTATGGGGTCGAACCCCTCGCTGTCGCGTCAAGAACACGGCGCACGGTTTCTGGAAGCGGGTGTAGAAGACGCCTGGGAGGCCTATCGCGCCTTCGTTGGTCAGGCCTGAGCCGCGATAGTCAGAGGTAAGCCCCGAGGGGCTAGCCGAGAATGAAGATCACACAGGCGGCGGTGAGCGCGCCCATCAGCGCATTGAAGATGCGCCAGGCGCGTGGGGTGTCGAGCCAGCGACCGATGGCGATACCGAAACCCGCCCACAAGGCGATGCAGGGTAGTGCGATCAGTTCGGCGAAACCGGCGAGCAGCAGGGCGTTGGCCAGAGTGTTACCACCTTCCGGCAAGAAGCCCGCCATCAGCGCCAGCCCCATCACCCAGGCCTTGGGGTTGGCGAACTGGAAGGCGGCGGCCTGCCAGAAGGCCAGCGGGTGTCCCTCACCGCGCTGGGTCAGATCCGGCGGTGGGGCGGTGGCGATCCGCCAGGCCAGGTACAGCAGGTAGAGGCTGCCCACTATGCGCAGCATCGTCTGAACCAGCGGGTAGCGCTCGAACAGAAGCCCCAGCCCCAGCGCGATACCCGCAAACAGTACGAAACAGCCCCCCAGGATGCCGAAGATGTGCGGCAGGGTGCGGCGAAAGCCGTAGTTGGCCCCCGAGGCGGTGAGCATTACGTTGTTGGGTCCCGGCGTGATGGTCATCGAGATCATATAAAGCGCGGCGGGGCCGAGAAACGCGAGGGCTTCCATGCAATCGTCTTCCTGCCAAAAGGGATGTCGGGGCAATTTACTGGATTTGCTAGCATAAACCGCTGAGGTTGCTTTTTGTGACGTCCGGACCGAAGATTTCGACCGCCACGTGGCGCAGGCTGAGGCGCCTGCTCGCTGTTCGTTGTGCCATCGCCTGAAATGCCACTCCCAGGAAGGCTCCATGCCCCGTCGTCCCCCCTTGTCGTACCTGTTTGCAGCTGGCCTCATGCTGGCGCTGTTGCTGTGGCTCGCCCTCGGTGACGTGCAGCAGTTCCAGACCACCGCACCGCCAGCGGCAGAATCGCGCGAAGAGGGACCCACCCGCGTCGAGGTACGTCATAGCGAGGCAGCCACCTTCCAGCCCCGACTGGTGACCCAGGGCCAACTCGAGGCCGACCGGGAGCTCGAGTTGCGTAGCCGCCGAGCGGGCCGAGTGGCCGAGCTACCGGTGGCGCTTGGCGCCACCGTTGAAGAAGGCGAGGTACTGGTGCGGCTCGCGGCGGATGACCTTCAGGCGCAGCTGGCCCGTGCCGAGGCCGACCTGACCCTGGCGCGTGCCGAACTGGATGGCGCTGAATCGTTGCGCCAGCGCCAGCTGATGTCGCGTCCCGAGTACCTGCGCCGGCAGGCGAGTGTCAGCACCGCCGCTGCCGCGGTTGCCGAGCTGCGCACCGCTCAGGACGAGCTGACGCCCGTCGCACCCTTCGACGGGGTCTTCGATCGGCGGGACGTTGACATCGGCGACGTGGTCCAGGTCGGTGAGACCTTCGGCCGCCTGGTGGACGATCGCCGCTTGATCGCCAGCGCCTGGATTGCCCAGGGCGAAGTCGCGGCGCTATCTCCCGGCCTGCCCGTCGAGGTGGAATTGCTCGACGGCTCACAGCTGAGGGGCGAAGTCACCCACATTGCCCGTCGTGCCGACCCCGCGACCCGCACCTTCTACGTCGAGGCCACCCTCGACAATCCTGAGCGCCGCCGGTTGGCCGGTGCCAGCGCCACGCTGACGATTCTTCTCGACGAGCGCTCCGTGCATCGGTTGTCGCCGGCGCTGCTGGTGCTCGATGACGAGGTACAACTGAGCGTGAAGCATCTCGACGAACAGGATCGGGTGGTGGTCTCGCCGGTCAACCTGGTCCAGGCCGATGCCGATGCGGCGCGCGTGGCCGGGCTGCCCGATAGCGCGCGCCTGATCACCCTGGGCGGTGGGCTCGTCGAGGCGGGCGAGCGGGTCACCGCGGTGGAGGCCGACACCGGTGATGAGCCGGCGGAGGCCCGCTGAGCATGCGCACCCTGATCGAGGCGGCGCTGAACCGCACCCGGACGACCCTGCTGTTGCTGGCGGCCTTGCTGATCGCCGGTCTGGCAGCGTGGCAGGCGGTGCCCAAGGAAGCCAACCCCGATATCGCCATCCCGATGATCTACGTGGCGCTGGCGCTTGAGGGGGTGAGCCCCGAGGACGGTGAACGTCTTTTGGTGCGGCCCATGGAGCAGGAACTGCGGGCCATCGAAGGGGTGCGCAAGATGACCTCGCAGTCCAGCGAGGGCCATGCCTCGGTGACGCTGGAGTTCGATGCCGGTTTCGATCCGCGTCGCGCCCTGGCCGACGTGCGCGAGCGGGTCGATATCGCCAACGCCTCGCTGCCCGATGAGGCCGAGGAGCCCAGGGTGATCGAGGTCAATGTGGGGCTCTTCCCGGTACTGTCGCTTGGGCTCTCGGGTAATCTCGAGGAGGCCGAACGTTTGGCCGTGGCGCGCCGGCTTCAGGAGGCTATCGAGGGCATTCCTCAAGTGCTCGAGGTCGATATCGGCGGCGAGCGCGAGGCGCTGCTGGAAGTGGTGGTCGACCCGCTGGTGCTGGAAAGCTACGGCGTGGACTTCGATGCGCTGTTCAATCTGGTCACCCGCAACAACCGCCTGGTGGCGGCGGGCAGCCTGGACACCGGCGCCGGACGAACGGCCGTCAAGGTCCCCGGCGTGATCGAGACGCTGGATGACGTGCTCAAGATGCCGGTCAAGGTGGATGGCGATCGTGTCGTGACCTTCGGTGACGTGGCCTGGATTCGTCCGACCTTCAAGGATCCGGAAGGCTTCGCGCGCATCGATGGCGAATCGGCGCTGGTGCTGGAGATTTCCAAGCGCGCCGGGGCCAACCTGATCGCCACCGTCCAGGGCGTTCGCGGTGTGCTGGAGGAGGCCGCCTCGCGTCTGCCTGAGACGCTCTCCGTGACCACTATCATGGACCAGTCCGAGATGGTCGAGGACATGCTCGCGGAGCTGCTCAACAACGTGATCACCGCGGTAGTGCTGGTGCTGGTGGTGATCCTGGCAGTGATGGGCGGGCGCGCCGCGTTGATGGTGGGGCTGACCATCCCCGGCGCCTTCCTGACCGGCATCCTGCTGATCTGGGTGGTCGGTTACACGCTGAATATCGTGGTGCTTTTCGCATTGATCCTGGTCGCCGGCATGCTGGTCGACGGGGCCATCGTGGTCAGCGAGCTGGCCGACCGCAACCTGCACGAAGGGCAGACGCCGCGTGATGCCTGGCTCAATGCGGCCCATCGCATGAGCTGGCCGGTGATTGCGTCCACTGCCACCACCCTGGCGGTCTTCGTGCCGCTGCTGTTCTGGCCCGGCGTGGTGGGCGAGTTCATGAAATACCTGCCGGCCACAGTGATCCTTTGCCTGCTGGCGTCGCTGGCCATGGCGTTGATTTTCCTGCCGACCCTGGGGGCGCTGGTGACCCGGCGCATGGCCGCGAGTGGCGGCCGGGACGACTGGGTCACGCCCGGCGGTCGGGCCTACCGCCGGCTGCTGGCGCGCCTGCTGGCGCGGCCGGGTCTGACGCTGCTGATGGCCATCCTGGTGATGGGGCTGATCTTTACCGGCTACGGGCGCTTCAACCATGGCGTGGAATTTTTCCCCGAGGTCGACCCCGAGAGTGCCCAGGTGATGGTGCGGGCGCGTGGCGATTTCTCGGCCGAGGAGAAGGATGCCGTGGTGCGTCGCGTGGAGGCGCGGCTGGCCGGCATGCGGGAGGTAGAATCGCTTTACGCGCGTTCCTACGCTGTCGCCAACGAGCAACTCGGCAACGATGTGATCGGCACCGTGCAGTTCCAGCTGATCGATTGGCAGGCGCGCCGTCCGGCCAGCCAAATCATGGCCGAGATGGCCGAACGTACCCGCGATCTGCCCGGTGTGCAGCTGGAATTCCGCGAGCAGGACATGGGCCCGGGAGGCGGCAAGCCGATACAGCTCGAGATCAGTGCCGCCTCCGGTGCCCAGATCGAGGCGACGGTGGACCGCATTCGCGCCGAGATGCAACGCCTGGGCGGGTTCGTGGATATCGAGGATAACCGCAGCCTGCCTGGCATCGAGTGGCGGTTGAATGTCGACCGTGAGGCGGCCGCGCGGATGGGCGCCGATGTCACCTCAGTGGGTAGCGCCGTGCAGCTGGTGACCACCGGCTTGCAGGTCGCTACCTATCGTCCCGCCGGGGCCCGCGATGAAGTGGACATTCGCGTGCGACTCCCTGAAGAGTGGCGCTCGCTGGGCCAGCTCGGGCGGTTGTCGCTCAATACCTCGCGGGGCCAGGTACCAGTCGCGCATTTCACCGAACTTGCGCCGGCGCCAAAGGTGGGCACGCTGCATCGCATCGACGGCCGACGGGCCATCACCCTGGAGGCCGGTATCGCCGAGGGTTTCCAGCCAGACGAGCGTCTGAACGCCCTGCTCGATGCCATGGAGGCACCCTCCGACGGCGTACTGGTCGGAGTAGCCGGCGAGCAGGAGGACCAGCAGGAGACCATGCGCTTTCTTTCCACGGCATTCCTGATCGCCATCGCGCTGATGGGCCTGATACTGGTCACCCAGTTCAATAGCCTCTATCAGGCGGGGCTGGTGCTCTCGGCCATCGTCTTCTCGACGGCAGGCGTTCTCATGGGGTTGCTGGTCAACGGCCAGCCATTCGGCATCGTCATGGTGGGCATGGGCATCATCGCCTTGGCGGGGATCGTGGTGAACAACAACATTGTGCTGATCGATGCCTATAACCAGTTGCGCGGCGAAGGTCTCACGCCGCTTGAGGCCGCGTTGGAGGCGGGCGGCCTGCGCCTGCGCCCGGTGCTCTTGACCGCGATCACCACCGTGCTGGGGCTGATGCCGATGGTGCTGGGGGTGAACGTCAATCTCCTCGTGCCCAGCCTGGGCATCGGGGCGCCATCGACTCAGTGGTGGACGCAGCTCTCCAGTGCTATCGCCGGCGGCCTGGTGTTTGCGACGGGCCTGACGCTGCTGCTGACGCCCTGCATGCTGGTGCTGGGCGGCAAGCTCGGCCACAAGGCATGAGCCAGCCCGTCGGGTATGTTAGGACGAGATTGCGATCTCGGCGTTGTGGTCGCGGACTGCTCGATGAGCGGGCAGCCAAACCTATGAGGTGACGCCATGCTGGTGCGTTTTCTTGTCGGGCTGGTGCTGGTCTATGTCGTGGTGGTATCGCTGGCCTGGGGCTTCCAGAACCGGTTGCTCTACCTGCCACACATGGGGCACGAGCATGTCGGCACCCCGACCGACCTGGGGCTGGCCTGGGAGCCGGTGACACTGTCGACCCAGGATGGCCTGAGCCTGGACGCCTGGTGGGTACCGGCGGGCGAGTCCCGCGGCAACCTGCTGTTTTTCCACGGTAATGCCGGCAATATCTCCCACCGGCTGGCGTCGATCCGGCAGTTCCACCGGCTGGGACTTTCTGTGCTGATTCTCGACTATCGTGGCTACGGACGCAGCGAGGGGAGTCCTTCAGAGGCAGGCACGGCGCTGGATGCCCGCGCCGGCTGGCGTTGGCTGATGGAGGCGGGTCACGCCCCCGGCGAAGTCGTGCTGTTCGGCCGCTCACTGGGGGCGGCGGTGGCGGCGGAGCTGGCCAGCTCCCTGGCCGATGAGGCATCGCCGGCCGCGGTGATCCTCGAATCGCCGTTTCGCTCGGTGCCCAAGCTCGCCCAGCGTCTCTATCCCTTCCTGCCGGCACGCTGGCTGGTGCGCTTCGGCTACGACAACGAAGCCTACGTCGAGCGTATCGAGGCGCCGCTGCTGGTGATCCATAGCCGCGAGGACGAGATCATTCCCTTCGGCGAGGGCCAGGCGGTGTTCGCGGCGGCCAGTGAGCCCAAGCGGCTGCTGGAGACTCGTGGTGGTCACAACACGGGGTTTCTCGACAGCGAGCCAGACTACTCGGCGGGGATCGATGCCTTCCTGAACGAGGAGGCGCAGCTGAAGCGGCCGTAAGCCGGTCACTCATCGCTGGGATAGCGTCTACCGCTTCATAAGCGCGCCGCGCCAGCAGGATACTCGGCGATTTCGGCGTTGTGGTAGACGTTCTGGACATCGTCGAGGTCGTTGAGGGTGTCGAGCAGCTTGTCGAACATCACTGCGTCCTCGCCCTCGACCGGTGTGGTGGTTTGCGGCACAAACTGAATTTCATCGACCTCGAAATCGAGCTCACCGAAGGCATCGAGCAGCGCCTGCTTGGCCTTGGCGTACTCGGTGTGGGGAGCAAAGACGGTGATGCGGCCGGCCTCGTTCTCGATGTCGGTGACGTCGACGTCGGCCTCCATCAGCGCTTCCAGGGCGGCTTCCTCGTCGTCACCGGCGTAGGCGAGAATGGCGCAGTGGTCGAACATGTGGCTGACGCTGCCGGGCGTGCCAAGCTTGCTCTTGGTCTTGGTGAAGCAACCGCGTACATCGCCGAAGGTGCGGTTGGGGTTATCGGTCAGGCATTCGACGATGACCATCGCATTGCCCGGGCCGAAGCCTTCATAGCGGGCCGTGGAAAAATCCTCGCCGCCCACGCCGCTGGCCTTGTCCAGCGCCTTGTCGATCACGTGGCTGGGCACCTGATCCTTCTTGGCCCGATCGATGAGGCCACGCAGCGAGAGGTTGCCGGCGGGGTCGGTGCCGCCCTGTTTGGCGCAAACGTAGATCTCGCGCCCGTACTTGCTGTACACCTTGGTCTTGGCATCGGCCGTCTTGGCCATGGATTCCTTGCGGTTCTGGAAGGCCCTGCCCATGTCGTCATCCTGTCAGCCATCAATATGGTTGGGGATTCTACGAAACCGGACCGGCAGCGAACAGCCTTAATTCACGGCTACACTGCCATGACCCACTGACTCGCTTCACTGACCGGAGTGTCATTTCATGGACTACCACGCCTACCGCCATGCCCTGGCCGAGCATCTCGCCGAAAGCGAGCTGCCCTTTGCCGCCGATGAATTCGCCGCGCGCCACGCGCAGGTGCGCCAGGCCATGCAAGGTGAGGGGCTTGAGGCGTTGCTGCTCACCGACCCCGCCGACATCTTCTACCTGACGGGGTATCACACCTTCGAAGTGTCGGTTTACATCTGCCTGGTGGTCTCGGCCGAGCGCCTGGTGCTGCAGGTTCCCTCGATCGAGACCGGCCCGGCGGTGGTGACCGCCACGGTGGACGAGATCCTCGGCTATCGCTGGGAAGGCATCGAGGAAGTCATCGAGCCGTTGACCCAGGTGCTGGCGCCCTTTCGCTCGATCGGCCTGGATACCTATGGCGCCGGCCTGCGCTATGGGGTGATCCGCGAGCTGCAGGCCCGCCTGGGCGCCGGACGCTTCCGCGACGACGGCGGCGACCTGCTCGACCGCATCCGCATCGTCAAGACGCCGGCCGAGCTCGACTGCCTGCGCGAGAGTGCCCGGATCACCTCGCAAGGGCTGCGGGCGGCCATGGCGATCATCGCGCCGGGCATCTCCGACAACGAGGTCGCAGCGGAGGGCAGCCGGGCGCTGATCGCGGCGGGCAGCGAGTTCATGAGCCTGCAGCCCATCGTCACCACGGGGCGGCGGATCAGCATCATTCACGTCAATCACAAGCGCAACGCCATCGCCCCCGATGAGCCGGTATTCCTGGAGTTCGGCTCGGCCTATCAGCGCTATACCGCGCCGATGATGCGCACTGCCGTGGCAGGGCGCGCCAGCGCGGAGATGCAGGCGCTGCGCGATGTCTGCCGCACCATGTTCGAGGCGCTGACCCAGGCCATGCGTCCCGGCAACTCCTTCGATGATGCCGCCCGCGCGGCCGAAGGGGCACTGGCGCCGCATGCCGACAGGGTGTTCTTCTCCGGCGTGTTCGGTTACGCGGTGGGCGCGCAGTTTCCGCCCAGCTGGGTCGAGGGAACCGGCTATATCGCTCGCGGTCAGCATCGCGCCTTCGAAGCCGACATGGTCTTCCATTTACCTCTCTGCCTGCGCGTGCCGGGCCAGTGGGGCATCGGCCTGAGCGACACCGTGCGGGTGACGCCACAAGGCGGCGAACCGTTGACCGATAATGATTGGCAGCTGCACGAGACGGGGCGCGCCTGAGGGAGGGTGACGATGATAGCCACCGCGCCATGCTGAAGGCCCTGGCGCGGTGATCGGGGCAAAAAGGGCATGAATAGTCTAGGTTAAGGCGGAGTGCTCGACGTATTCGCTAGAGTGCAGACGTCGTCAGGACGCGGAGATACGGCAATGGACTTGCTGAACAACATCACCCAATACCTCATTAAAGAAGAACTGATGCTGGCCACCGCCGAGTCATGCACGGCGGGATTGATCGTTTCTGAGCTGGCTCGCGTCCCCGGGAGCGGCCAGTCGATCGATTGTGGTCTGGCGGTCTACTCTCCCGAAGCGAAGAAGCGTTATCTAAGCGTCAGTTTCGACACCATCGACACGCATGGCCTGACCAGCGAAGCCGTGGCCAGGGAGATGGCGCTCGGGGCGCTGGACAACAACAATGCTGATGTGGCACTCGCCAATACGGGCGTTGCCGGCCCCAATCCGGGTGATGACGACACGCCAATCGGGACGGTCTGCTTTGCCTGGGCCTTTCGCCATCGGTGTCGTGTGCACGATTTCTGTGAAACACGCCGCTTCAATGGGGAGCGCAACGAGGTTCGCCTGGCCGCAGCGCACTACGCCCTGGAGCGGATACCTCACTACCACCGCCTGGCCTGCGGCAATACCACGGCGGCTTGATCGACCGACTCCATTCAATGTCAGCCTTCTCATTCAAGGAGCCGAACGAGATGGACAAGCGTGCCTCTCCCGAGCAACAGCGCGACATCGGTGCCGCCTTGCAGGTGCAGGGGCGGATCGAGCCTCAGCAGACAGCCGAGCGGTGCCGGGATTTTCTCTGCGCGCAGCTGGAAACGTCAGGCCAGCTGGCCCTGGTGCTGGGTATCAGCGGCGGCGTGGACTCCACCGTGGCGGGTCGGCTGGCTCAGTTGGCAGTGGAAAAAGCGCGAGATGCGGGGCAGCAGGCGACGTTCGTGGCCATGCGCCTGCCCTACGGGGAACAGAAGGACGAGGCCGATGCCCAGCGGGCGCTGCAGTTCATCAAGCCCGATGAGGTGCTGAGCACTGACATCAAGCCCGCCAGCGACGCGATGCTGGAGGCGCTGGAGGCGGGTGGGCTGGTGTTTCGCGATGCCGCCCATCGGGATTTCATTCTCGGCAACATCAAGGCCCGGCAGCGCATGATCGCCCAGTATGCCGTCGCGGGAGCGCGGCGTGGGTTGGTGGTCGGCACGGATCAGGCGGCCGAGGCGTTGATGGGGTTTTTCACCAAGTACGGTGACGGCGCCTGCGACGTCGCGCCCCTGACCGGTCTGAGCAAACGCCAGGTGCGCGCGGTCGGCGCAGCACTGGGCGCCCCCAGTGAACTGGTCGACAAGGTCCCCACGGCCGACCTGGAATCCCTCTCGCCCATGAAGACCGATGAAGAGGCCTTCGGGGTCAGCTATGAGGAGATCGATGATTTCCTGGAAGGCAAGCCGGTCAGCGAACGGACCTACCGGATTATCGTTTCCGTCTATTCCCATACCACGCACAAGCGCCATCTGCCGATCACGCCGGGATAGGCTACCTTGGCAGGAGGATCGGGCATGCAGGAACTCAACGTCGCTCTGGCCACGGTCGGCGCCTTGATCCTCGTACTCGGCTTGCTGTCACGACCGCTCGATCGCTCCTGGTTGTCGCCGCCACTGGTGGCCTTCCTGCTGGGCATTCTGCTCAGTCCCCATGGGCTCGGGTGGCTCAATCCCTCAGCGTGGGGCAATGTCGATACGCTGCTCGAGGAGACCACCCGCCTGACGCTTGGCATCAGCCTGATGGGCATCGCGCTGCGCTTGCCGCCGAACTTTCCCCGGCGACATTGGCAATCGCTGTTCCTGTTGCTGGCGATCGGCATGCCGGCGATGTTTCTGATCAGCGCGCTGCTGGCCCACTGGACACTCGGGCTACCCTGGCTGATCGCGATGCTGGTCGGTGCCAGCGTGTGCGCCACGGACCCGGTGCTGGCCTCGTCGATTGTCACGGGCAGCCTGGCCAAGGAGAGTCTGCCCGAGTCGTTCAGGCATCTGCTGTCCAGCGAGTCCGGCGCCAACGATGGCCTGGCGTATCCGCTGGTGTTGCTGCCCATCCTGCTGCTGACCGCCCCCACCGGATCGGCCTGGATGGACTGGTTCGTCACGGTGTGGCTATGGGAAGTGGGCATGGGAATCGTCGTCGGCGTACTGCTTGGCTGGGTCAGCGGGCGCGCCCTGGAATGGGCAGAAGCCAAGGAGCATCTCGATCAACCCTCTTTTCTCAGCATTACCTTGGCGCTGACGGTCCTCGTGCTGGGCGTGGGTAAATTGCTGGGAACCGACAGCATCCTGGCAGTGTTTGCGGCCGGCCTGGCATTCGACCAGGTGGTGGGCGGCAAGGAGCGCAGCGAGGAGGATAACGTACAGGAGGCGGTCAACCTGTTCTTCACCCTGCCGGTATTCGTACTATTCGGGTTGATCGCGCCCTGGTCCGAGTGGATGGCGCTCGGCTGGAGTGGCATCGTGCTGGCATTGCTCGTCATGCTGCTGCGCCGCTTGCCGGTCATCTGGGCGTTGCGACCCTGGCTGCCGCCGGTAAGGGAGAAGCGCATTGCGCTGGTGATGGGCTGGTTCGGTCCGGTCGGCGTCTCGGCATTATTCTATGCCGTCATGATTGCCAGGCGAACCGAAAACGACACGGCCTGGGTAGTCGGCAGCCTGATCGTGGCCGTCTCGATCATCGTGCATGGCGTGACTGCAGCGCCCTTTGCCAAGCGCTATCGACGCCAGGCGGCGCAGGTCCCGACGTGAGCATGACGACGTATCGCCGAAGGCGGTAACCGTGAAACGCCTCGCTTGTGCAAACCGGCCTTGGCTCCTATTTTGAGGGTGGTTCGCCCGTTGCCGGGAAGCGCGGCATGGATAACCTACAAGGAGTTGTTGATATGTTGAAATTTCTGGCCAGCACCGTCGGCATCATCTTTCTCATCGGTTTATTGGTGGTCATCGGGCTGCTCATGTTGATTTTCTAGACGATTTTCTAGACTCAAGACGAACCCCGAAGCATGTCCACAAAAAGCATCCCAATGTCGGGAACCCCCTATGAAAGTCGTCACCCTTAAGCAGCCCGGCGGGCTCGACAACCTCATGCTTGAAGACGCAGAGGCACCGGGTGAGCCGGGAGCCGGCGAAATGCGCGTGCGCCTGCATGCGAGCTCGCTCAATTTCCACGACTACGGCTTGGTCGCCGGCATGATGCCCACCGAGAATGGCCGCATCCCCATGTCGGATGGCGCCGGGGTGGTCGAGGCGGTGGGCGAGGAGGTCAGCGAGTTCGCCGTGGGTGATGCCGTGGTCTCCACTTTCTTCCCGTCGTGGCTGGAAGGTCCGGCGCGGCTGGGCAACTTCGCCACCACGCCCGGCGACGGCGTCGATGGCTATGCCCGCGAACAGGTGATCCGTCCGACGACCTGGTTCACTCATCAGCCGCGGGGATACTCGCATGAACAGGCGGCTACTCTCACCACCGCGGGGCTGACCGCCTGGCGGGCGCTGGTTGTCGACGGTGGCCTCAAGGCCGGTGATATGGTGCTGGTGTTGGGGACCGGGGGTGTCTCGATCTTCGCCCTGCAATTCGCCCGGCTGATGGGCGCTCGAGTGATTGCCACGTCCTCGTCGGACGCCAAGCTCGAGCGGCTCGCCGCGATGGGCGCCGAGTCCACCATCAACTACCGGACCGAACCCGACTGGGGCCGCAAGGTGAAGGCCCTGACCGATGGCCAGGGGGTCGATCATGTGGTCGAGGTCGGTGGGCCTGGTACCTTGGCGCAATCCATCGATGCGGTGCGCATCGGCGGGCATATCTCGCTGATCGGCGTGCTCACCGGCCGTGAGGGTGAAATACCCACCGCCAAGCTGATGGCCAAGCAGGCGCGACTGCAAGGGCTGATCGTCGGCAGCCGTCGCCACCAGCACCAGATGATCCGCGCCATCGAGGAGGGTGGGCTCGAGCCGATCATCGATCGCAGCTTCGCCCTCGAGGAGATCGCCGACGCCTTTCGTCACCAGGAGTCGGGCCGCCACTTCGGCAAGATTTGCTTGACATTCTGAGCGAGCATGATCCGGGACAACGGCGAGCGGGATTTTTGTTGAGCTCGGCGGGTGAGCCGCTATACCTGTATAGATGAGGAGAGGGCGGTCCCTCTCTTCCTCTGCTGTCGCTGGCCGCGCCGGCCGTTGCGATTCACTTGCTCAGCTTGTGGAGGATGTTATGAGTCATACTGTTACGGCTGCCTATGGCAGCATCGACAAGGCCATCAACGCGTTCGATGAACTGGTCTCCGAGGGGTTTCCCCGTGAGAAGGTGTATCTCGACAAGGAAGCAAACCACGTCAAGGTGATCGTCCCGGAGGAAACAAAGCCGGAAGCGGAAGAGATTCTCCGGCGTCACGAGCCGGATGATCTGCAGGCGAGGCCTTTCGAGGCGTCTTAACGCTGTTTGGCTTCCGCTACGGCTCGGGGCTAGTCGATGAATGGGCTTTTCATCTGCTAGAGCAGATCAGCCTTCGCGTCGTTTCTGCTTTTCGATATACATGGCCGCGTCGGCCCTGACCAGCAAGGCGTCACTGTCGGTTTCTTCCGCTGAGGACGAGACAACGCCGATACTGGCGCCTTGGTAGCGCAGAGTGATGGTGCCGAGGGAGAAAGAGCCGGAGGTGAGGTCCCGCAGACGTTGGTGGATGGTGCCACGTTCTTCTTGGTCGTGGCCGGGTGACGAGGTACCAAAGAACACGAATTCATCTCCGCCGTAACGCGATACGAAGTCGGCGGTACGCATGCCGGATTCAAGTGACCTGGCGATCGCGATCAAGAGACGATCGCCCAGGTCATGGCCGTGCTCATCATTGATCGCCTTGAAGCCATCCAGGTCGATGAACGCTACATGGACTCTTAGACCGGTTCTGCCGGCATTAGCCAGTGCCCGGGTGAGTTCCTGGTGGAGAGCACGACGGTTGGGGATGCCCGTGAGCGGATCCTGCAGAGCATACTGGCTATAGGTAAGATTTTCGGCACGTAGCCGAGATACCAGTAGGTCTCGTTCGATCTGCTGGCCAATCAGCCGTGAAAACATTCCAAGCAGCTGCTTGGCCTGGGGGTTCAGTGGCACCCTGGACTGGCTGGCACCGCAGAGCGTTCCGTAGAGCGCCCCGTCTCCCATGCGAATGGGCTCGCTCAGGTAAGTGGCAATACCCAGGTCGCGTGCCGCCTTTGAATCTCCCCATCTGCTGCTTACCTCATCGGTATAGGAAACACCTTCCGCCAACGCCCGCTTGCACAGCGTGTCATCCCAATCGACGGTCAGTAACTCCGGTATGCGCATTTCACGCGTGTTGAGGGAGTATATAATGCACTGATTATTGCGCTCCAAATCGATCGAGGTCAGATAGGTCGATTCCAACCCCGTCACCAGCTGGAGGAGCTCCAGTAGTGGACGGGTAAGATTTTCCAGGCCGTCGTTTTCGGTGATGGTGTTGGCCAGCTTTGCGAGGACAGGGTCGAGTTCCACGGCGCTGTCGTTGTGCTGAGTCATGGAGATTGTCCGCTGCCTGTGTCTATGCCAAGAATCAACCCCGCCCTCGATACCGCAAGGGCCGATGGCTCGTCACTTTTTGTCTTCATCGTGCCGATGGTTCCGGGAAAAGGGCGTCGTGTCATTCATTTGGGCACGCAGCCAGGCAATTTCCTCGGCCCAGAGCGCCGGCTCGATAGTTTCCAGCACCATGGGAATGCCGTCGAGTCGCGGGTCGCGCATCAGGGTGGAAAAGGCGTCGAGGCCAATGTTGCCCTTGCCCAGGCTGTGATGTCGGTCGACGCGACTGGCGAATTCGCTCTTGGCATCGTTGAGGTGCATGCCTCGCAAATAGTCAAGGCCGACCACGTTGTCGAACTCATCCAGCGTCGCGGTACAGGCCTCGGGCGTGCGCAGGTCATAGCCGGCGACGAAGGCGTGGCAGGTGTCGATACACACACCGACCCGCGACCTGTCGTCGACCTGGTCGATGATCTCGGCCAGTTGCTCGAAGCGCCATCCCAGATTGGTGCCCTGGCCGGCGGTGTTCTCGATCACCGCTGTCACCCCTTGTGTGCGTGACAGCACCTCGTCGATGGAGTCGGCGATGCGGCTCAGGCACTCGCCCTCGCTGATCTTCTTCAGGTGGCTGCCAGGGTGGAAGTTGAGCAACGAGAGCCCGAGTTGCTCGCAGCGCTGGAACTCGTCGAGGAAGGCCGCGCGGGACTTCTTGAGCCCTGCAGCCTCAGGATGACCGAGGTTGATCAGGTAGCTGTCGTGGGGAAGGATCTGTCCATTACCGAAGCCATGCTCCTCGCAGGCTGCGCGGAAGGCGGCAATGGCCTCATCGGTGAGCGGTTTGGCCTGCCACTGGCGCTGGTTCTTGGTGAACAATGCGAAGGCATCAGCACCGATCTCGACGGCGCGCAGCACGGCCTGATCAGGCCCGCCGGCGGCACTGACATGGGCTCCGAGATACTTCATGTCGACCGCCGGGCCATCAGAGTGATTTCCACGCTAGCGCCACCGCTCAGGCGGGGCGATTCGGTACAGGTACGAGCGGGGTAACGACGGCTGTCGAAGAACTCGGCATAGACGCTATCCATCTCGCCGATGTCGCCAAGGTCGGCCAGGTGGATATCCACCCGCAGCACCTCGTCGAAGCTTATTTCCATCAGGGCGAGCATGCGCGCTAGCTCTCGCATCACCCGGCGGGTCTCTTCCTTGATATCACCGATAACATTTTTACCATCCTGAACATCCGAGGCCGTCAGTCCCGACACGAATACATAACGATCATCGATCACCATGTGACTGCCGGGAAACGGCGGCGCAGGCAGGGTAGGGTCGTTGACATAGTCGGCCATGAAATCTCCTGGTGATATAAGTCAGGCTGCGACAGTGGCGCTCGAGGAGAGTTTCCTCCTGGTATGCCTTGCTACAGATGCGACGGGTTGTGCAGGTCGCGCTCATCTGACGGTGGCGGTGTCCATTGGTAGATCCAGGTTTCGGTCAGGGGCTTGCCATCGGCCTTCAGGTAGAGCCGCAGGTTGATGGGCTCGATACCCTCATCCGGGGGCACAACATCGAACATCGCCCGGTAGCCCTGGATCGATGCCAGTGGCCGTGCGGAGGTGATCTCGATGCGGCCGGCGGATGTTTCGATAACGGGCTCGACAGAGATATCCGCGTCCTCCGCGAAAGGGAAGGGCCCGCCCTGGAAATCGACCACGAACCGCCAGCTGAAATACTCGCGAATCTGACCGACAACGCCGCCCAGGCCGGTTCGGGTCGCGACACAGCGCGCCAGTGAAGGCTCGGCGGGTGGTCGGCCACGCCAGTAGATGCGATAGCCAAACAGCATTTCACTGCCCGGCTCCACCTCGGCGCTTGGATGCCAGAAGGCGACGATGTTATCGAAGGTTTCGTCGAGAGTCGGAATCTCGACCAGCTGGATCGAGCCGGCGCCCCAGTCGCTCTTGGGCTCGATCCAGACACTCGGCCGTTGATCGTAAAAGACACTATCGTCCTGATAGTGATCGAAATTCCGGTCGCGCTGGATCAGGCCGAAGCCGCGCGGATTATGATCGGCGTAGGCATTGAAGCGCAGCACTGGGGGATTGACCAGCGGGCGCCACAGCCATTCGCCATCGCCCGTATGTAGCGAGAGACCATCGGAATCGTGAATCTCGGGCCGCCAGTCCCAGTTCGCGTCACGGTCGTTCTCGCCCACCATGTACATGCTGGTCAGCGGGGCGATGCCGAGTCGTTCGATGGCGTTGCGCGGGTAGAGGGCCGCATCCACATCCATGACGACGCCGTCGGTGTTGGTAATTGCGAAACGGTAGGCGCCGGTGATACTGGGCGATTCGAGCAACGCATAAACATTGACGACTTCGCTGTCCGCCGCCGGGCGCTCTAGCCAGAACCGAGAGAAATCGGGGAATTCCTCGGGTCTGCCCATGGCCGTATCGATGGCCAGGCCGCGCGCGGACATGCCGTATTGCAATGACTTGCCGACCGCGCGGAAGTAGCTGGCACCGAGGAAGGCGGCGACATCGCGCTGCCAGTCGTCATGATGATGAAGTCGGAAGCCGGCGAAGCCCAGGTCTTCCGGCAGTTTGTCACCTTCGATACCGGAGGTACCGTAATCGAACAGCGCCGGATCGTAGGCGATCTCGCGGGCGGCGCCGTCGACGATTTCATGAATCCTGACCGGCTTCCTGAAATAGAGACCAAGGTGAAACAGCTGAGCACGAAAGTGTGACGCCTCCTCGTCAGACCAGAGCGCATGATCCCGGTCGAAGCGAATGGCCTGATAGTCGTCCCAGCTCATGTCCTGCAGTGGCCCGGGTAGCTCGGCATCGGCGTCCTCGGGCGACTGCGCCGCGAGATTTCTGGCGAGGCCCTTGACCCAGGCATAACTGAAAGACTCGCTGTTGCCGATGGTGCGATTGGCATTTTCCACCGCGGCAAGCAGAGAGGAGAAGGGCAACAGGCTGCTGCCCAGAACACTCGTGGTCTTCAAGAAGTCGCGTCTGTTCATCTGAGTCTTCCTGGACAATGACAATATCCGTGAGGATGCCTCGTGGCCCTGCGCCGATATTACCTTAGCAAGGTTTGCGTCATTCACATGCCTCAATTGCCCCTCGGTGAATAGGCTGGCCAGCGCTGCTCAAAAGGCGATGGCATTCGAGCCTGCGTTACTCCTCGAGGGAAGCCTCTTTTTCATGTGGGGGAGGGCTCGGTGGTGTCGGTTTTTCTGTCACCTTAGCGTCATTAAACAGAATTTATGCAAGTGTTTAGGTAGACTGCACGCGCCAATTCGGCATGACAACAATCTGACCACGCGAGGGCGAGCATCGATGGACATGGGGGCAGGCGTCGAGCAGCGATGGGTTCGCCAGCGTGCGATCGGCGCCTATTGCCTGGTGGTGATGTTGCTGGCGGCGGTGTTGGCGGTATGGTCCCAGCGGGTGTGGGTCCTCGGCGGTATGGCGCTGATGATCGCGGTGCTTGGCGGCCTGTTGCTGCGCTATTACCTCAATCATAGGCAGTTGGAGGAAGACCTGCGCCAGCGTGTTAGGGAGCTGGAACAGGCCCGGCGGACACTACAGCAGCAATATAAGGCAACGCTCGACGGTATAGCCGAGCGAAAAGTCGCGGAAGATGAGATTCGCCGGTTGGCATTCTTCGACCCTCTGACGGGGTTGCCCAATCGACGCCTGCTGCTCGATCGTCTGGAGGTTGCGCTCAAGGACAGCTGTCGCAGCGGGCAGCTCGGCGCCTTGCTGATCATCGATCTCGACAACTTCAAGCAGATCAACGACACACGCGGCCATTTTCGTGGTGACCAGCTGCTGCGGCAGATCGCCGACACTTTCGATGCGGTCCTGCGTGACACCGATTCGCTGGCGCGTCTGGGGGGTGACGAGTTCGCGGTCCTGCTGCAAGGTATCGGACCCGATGAGGAGTCGGTGGCTCACGTATCGCACCTGGTCGCTTACAAGCTTCTGGGCGTGCTGGAGACGGCGTTTCCGCTGGGTGACGAGGCCCTGAGGGTGACTGGGAGTATTGGCATCACGCTGTTCCGCGATCGGGGCATCACCATCGATGAGGTCCTGCAGCAGGCCGACATGGCGCAGTATCAAGCGAAGGTGGCCGGCCGCAACACCCTGCGCTTCTTCGATCCCACCCTGCACGCCCGCCTGCAAGCTCGAGCGCGCCTTGAGACCGACCTGCGCCAGGCCCTGCCGCGAGACGAGTTCCGACTCCACTATCAGGTCCAGGTGAATGCCGCCGGCGAGACGGTGGGCGCCGAGGCGCTGTTGCGCTGGCAGCATCCCGAGCGAGGTATGGTGCTGCCCGGTGTCTTCATTCCCCTGGCCGAGGAGAATCGGTTGATTCTTCCCATCGGCGACTGGGTGCTGGAAACCGCCTGCGCGCAACTTGTTGCCTGGGCCGGCGACCCATCGACGTCAGCATTGACGATCTCGGTCAACGTCAGTCCCCGGCAGTTTCGTGAAGCGGACTTCGTCGAGCGCGTCATGATGGTGCTCGAGCGTACCGGGGCGCCGGCCGATCATCTCAAGCTCGAAATCACCGAGAGTCTGCTTTTGGAAGCCCGTGATAACGCGCGCGAGAAGATGCTGCGGCTCAAGGAGCGTGGCGTGATCTTCTCGCTCGACGACTTCGGCACCGGCTACTCCTCACTCTCCTACCTCAAGCGATTGCCACTGACGCAGCTCAAGATCGACCAGGCCTTCGTGCATGACCTGCTCGAGGACGATACCAGCGCTGCCATCGTCGCCAGCACCATCACGCTCTCGAACAGCCTGCAACTGGAAGTCATTGCCGAGGGCGTCGAAGGGGCGGCCCAGCGCGACTGGCTGGTCGAGCATGGCTGCCTGGCGTTTCAAGGCAATTTCTTCGGCCGGCCCGTGGCGGCTGAAGAACTCAGCATCCGGGCGACATCGGGCCCGCCGCTGTCGTAGCAGTGACACTGGGCCGGCTGATCGATGACCGCCTGCAGGTCTGAGTTTGCCGGTTTAGACCAGCCAGGCCAGCGCCAGGCCCGCCACCATCGAGGCGACCATCGGCAGCGCGACCCGCTTGCCTAGCTGTCGGGTACCGAGGGCGGTGGCCAGCCCCGACTTGAAGAGGTTGTTGACCGCGGCGGCGATGACGATGCCCAGCACCGCGGTGGACGGGGCGATGCGCTCCAGCGACATGCGGGTCAGCGATAGGGTGATGGCGTCGACATCGGCCACTCCCGAAGAGGCCGCCAGCAGGTAGATACCGGCCTCTCCCAGCCAGCCGCGCAGCCACTCGCCGAGCAGCATGATCACCGCCAGCAGGGCGCCGAACAGCAGCGCCGTGCTCAGTTCCAGGGGGTTCTGGATCGGTGTCGGGCTGTCGACCCTGAGGGACTGGCGGTGGCGGCGCCAGAGGGTCAGCGCCGGCAGGTAGAGCATCCCCCCCATCACCGTGATCGGGAAGAGTAGCTGGGGCAGCAGCCCGGGACTGATTACCGCCGCATAGATCAGGATGCGCGGAAACATGGTGCCGCAGGCCAGCAGGATGCCGGCGGCCAGCATCGCCTCGACCTCCCGGCTCTGGCGCGACATCCGCGCAAAGTGCAAGGTCAGCGCCGTGGAGGAAGAGAGTCCGGCGAAGAGGCCGGTGAAGAGGATGCCCTTCTCGGCACCGCCCAGGCGCATGGCGAAGTAGCCGACGAAGGAGATCGAGGCGATCAGCACTACCATCCACCAGATCTCGTAGGGGTTGAGCGCCCCGCCGGGGCCCATGCCGCGGTCAGGGAGCAGCGGCAGCATCACCACGCTGATCAGCAGCAATTTGAGGCCGGCATCGAGCTCATGGGCCTGCAGCTTGTTCAGCAAACCGTGGATCTCGTGCTTGTTGTCGAGGATCGCCGCGGTGATCACCGCGCCGGCGGCGGCCAGGGCCAGGTCGATCGCCACGGCCACCGCGCCGAAGCAGAAGGTCAACAGCAGGCCCATCAGACCAGTGATGCTGTAGTCATGCTGCTCCGCCAGTTTCGCTCGCCAGGCGACCAGGCTGATCGCGGCCACGGTCACGAAGACGAGCGGGAAGGCCCATTCGGTGACGGCATCCGAGAGCAGGGCGGCGATGCCCCCGAGTAGCCCGACCAGCGCGTGGGTGCGGATGCCGGCGATGCGCTCGCCGGACGGCTGTTCCCGCGCTACCCAGCCGCGCTCGATGCCGATCAGAGCGCCCAGCAGCAGCGCCACACCAAGGCGGATGGCGGAATCGTTGGCGGTAAGGAACTGGCTGGCGACGTCGTCCATGGGCATGATGTCCCGGCTTCTGGTGCGAAGGTCCTGGTAATCAGGGTGTGTCCACGAGTTCAGTCCGGATCCTTGAGGTGTTCCCTTGCCTCCTCGGCGCTCTCGTAGATGTGCGGCGGGACGGCCCGCGCCTCCAGGGCGTGGCCGAGCTTGCGACGCATGAAGCCGCTGGTGGTGTAGCGGGTCACCTTGGTGTAGAAGCGCTCCTCGAGGCCGTGCACCATCTCGGTGTAGGGGGTGAGCAGGGCATCGTCGATGCGGAAGTGGTCATAGTTGACGATGGCCTGGACCCGGCGGCCCAGCGGGGCGAGGCGGCGCTCAACCTCCTGCTCGATGGCGTCGATGTCCGCTCGGGAGGCGACCCGCAGGTGCTCGAAGTTGATGAAGAGCACATCTTCGCTCTCGTCGAGGCTGAAGCGCTGCGATAACGGCTGGTCGAGCAGCTCGTCAACGAGTCCCATGGGTGCCTCGCGGAAGATGCGTGCGTCCATGGTGCGGGGCGGCTCGGGCATCCGCGGAGTGAAGGCCATCAGCGCCAGGACGTCACGCTCCAGCTCGACCCCCGGGGCGATCTCGGTCAGGGTGAGCCCCTCCGGGGTGAGCTCGAACACCGCCCGTTCGGTGACATAGCAGACCGGCTTGCCGTCTGCTGCGGCCAGGGTCCCACTGAAGGTGCGGTGTTCCACCTCAGCGACGAACTTGCCCTGGCCGCCCGGGGGCGCCTCGAGCCTTCCATCGACGATGGAGAGTGCCTCCTTGGTGGCCACGAAGGTGCCCATGAACACCACCTTGCGCGCATTCTGGCTGATGTTGATGAAGCCGCCGGCGCCGGCCAGCCGCGAGCCGAAGCGAGAGACATTGACATTGCCGGTACCGTCGACCTGGGCCATGCCCAGGAAGGCAATGTCGAGTCCGCCGCCGTCGTAGAAGTCGAACTGAGCCGGCTGGTCGATGATCGCCTGAGTATTCAGCGCCGCGCCGAAATCCAGCCCACCCGCCGGCAGGCCGCCGATCACCCCGGGCTCAGCGGTCAGGGTCAGGTGCTCGAGCAGGCGCTCCTCGCTTGCCACCGCGCCGACGCCCTCGGGCATGCCGATCCCCAGGTTGACCACGCTATTGGGACGCAGCTCGAAGGCCGCGCGCCGGGCGATGATCTTGCGGGCCGAGAGCGGTAGCGGCTCGGGCGCCGCCATGGGGGCCCGGATCTCCCCGGAGAAGGCCGGGTTGTAGGCGGTGCGGAAGGTCTGCCAGTGGTGGGCCGGGTCATCGCAGACCACTACGCAGTCCACCAGAATGCCAGGGATCTTCACGTCCTTGGGGTGCAGGGTGCCACGCTCGGCCAGCCGCTCCACCTGCACGATCACCACGCCCCCGGAGTTGTGCACCGCTGTGGCGATCGCCAGCGATTCCAGGATCAGGGCCTCGCGCTCCATGCTCACATTGCCCAGGGTGTCAGCGGTGGTGCCGCGCAGTAGCGCCACCTGCAGCGGCAGGGCGCGGTAGAAGAGATACTCCTGGCCATCGATCGGCATCAACGACACGCGCTCATCAGTGGTGACGTCGTTGATCCTGCCGCCGCCCAGGCGCGGGTCGACGAAGGTGCCAAGGCCGACGCGGGTCAGGGTGCCCGGCTTGCCGGCGGCGATGTCGCGGAACAGGTGTGAGATCACTCCCTGCGGCAGGTTCCAGGCCTGGATACGTCCCTCAATGGCGAGTTTCTGAAGGGCCGGCACCAGCCCCCAGTGGCCGCCGATTACCTTCGCCACGAGACCCTCGTGACCCAAGTGGTTGAGACCACGGGTCTTGCCGTCGCCCTGGCCGGCGGCATACATCAGGGTCAGGCCGCGGGGCTCGCCGGTCTCCAGGAAGCGCTCCTCGAGCGACACCGCAAGCCCCTCGGCAAAGCCGATGCCGACGAAGCCGCCGGTGGCCAGGGCGTCGCCGTCACGGATCAGGTTCACGGCTTCCCGGGCGGAGACGACCTTGCCCTTTTCGGTGAAGGGCCGACGGTTGAGCAGCGGATGGGTCGGATGCGGCATGGTGGGCGTCCTGATGGTTGTCTGCTCACGTTAGCACGCCGGAGGACGCTGGCCAGAGTTGCCAGACGGATAGGGATGCCTGATACTGTTTATTTATATAGTATTGATGGAGGTGCCGATGTCGCTGATCCCCCTTGATCCCGCCATACGGGCACTCGGCCGCGCCGTGGTCGCCTACCCGAGCGTTACCCAGCCACTGATGGGCTGCCGGGTACGGGCCGGCTTTCCCAGCCCCGCCGACGATCATCTCGACGTCGAGATCGACCTGCACGCCCATGTGGTCCGTCGGCCGGCCTCTACCTACTTTGTGCGTGCCGAGGGCGACTCCATGCTCGGCGACGGCATCCACCACGGCGACCTGCTGGTGGTGGACCGTAGCCTCGAACCGCTGCCCGGGCGGGTGATCGTCGTTGCCGTGGATGGTGAGCCTACCGTCAAGCGACTCGAGTGCCGCCAGGAGCGAACCTGCCTGGTGGCGAGCAATCCGCGCTTCGCCCCGATTCCGCTGGAGGGGCGCGAATGCCAGGTATGGGGGGTGGTCACCCATGTCGTGCATGAGTTGCCGGGGATCGCCTCGTGATCGCCCTGGTCGATTGCAACAACTTCTATGTCTCGTGCGAGCGCGTCTTTGCGCCGCGCCTGGAAGGCCTGCCGGTCGGCGTGTTGTCCAACAACGACGGCTGCGTGGTGGCCCGCTCGCAAGAGCTCAAGGCGTTGGGAGTCGCCATGGGTGCGCCGATGCACCTGTTGCCGCCGGCGATACGTCGTCATGCGGTGCTGCTCTCCAGCAACTACGCGCTCTATGGCGACATGAGTCGACGCGTCAACGCGATACTGGCCGAGTTCTCGCCGGACGTGGAGGTGTATTCCATCGACGAGAGCTTCGTGAGTTTCGTCGGCTTCGATGCCTCGACGCTTGAAGCGCGTGGCCAGCGGCTGCGCGAGATGGTCTGTCGTGATACCGGCCTCCCGGTGTGCGTGGGCCTGGCGCCGACGCGCGTGCTGGCCAAGGTCGCCAATCGCGCCGCCAAGACGATCGCCGCCTACGCAGGTGTCTGCCGACTGGATGCCGACGATCCGGCCACCCGGGCGCTGCTGCAGCGATTGCCCGTCGCGGCACTATGGGGTGTGGCCCGACGCACCTCCGAGCGGCTGGCGCTGATGGGG
Source organism: Halomonas jincaotanensis (assembly GCF_018448785.1). GTDB lineage: Bacteria > Pseudomonadota > Gammaproteobacteria > Pseudomonadales > Halomonadaceae > Halomonas > Halomonas jincaotanensis. The sequence goes on from NZ_JAHCLU010000005.1 coordinate 108,499, forward strand.
ATCGATACCGCCTGGCAACTGCGTGAGGCTGACTCCAAGCTCATTCGCCGCACCTTTTCCGTGGTGCTGGAGCGCATCGTCTGGGAGCTGCGTGGCCATAGCGCTATCGTCCTCGAGGACATGAGCGAACCGCGGCAGCGCATCATGGTGTCGCGCTCCTTCGGGCGGTTGACCGGCGAGCGCCACGAGCTGGAAGCCGCCGTGCGCCAGCATGCCGCCCGCGCAGGGGAGAAACTGCGCCGTCAGCGGCATCTGGCACGCGCGGTGATGGTCATGGTGCGCACCAACCCTTTCGTGGCCGGCGAGGCCCAGTACCGCAATAGCGTAGTCGTGCCGCTGGTACGGCCATCAGACGACAGCCGCGAGCTGCTCGCGGTGGCGCGGCGGGGGCTCAGTGCGATCTTTCGCGATGGCTACCGCTATCAGAAGTGTGGGGTCATGTTACTCGACCTGGTTGATGCGCAGCACCGTCAGCTGACCTTGTACGACGCCGCGCAGAGCGAGGCCGAAAACGATCGCAGCCAGCGCTTGATGGCCGCGGTGGACAGGCTCAATCGCGAGATGGGCCGCGATACCGTGCGCTTCTGCTTGCCGCGCGACAATAGCGCCTGGGCGCTACGTTGCGAGCGGCGTTCGTCGCGCTACACCACACGCTGGGACGAGTTGATGAAGGTCAAGACACGCTGAGAAAACCGACGCGACAGCGGGGAGTTATCACCTCGATTGACTACACTGCAGGCGCACTGGCCCGGCAGGGCCATTGAATTCGTGATCAGAGGAGTCTTACATGCGGCTGCAGGGAAAGAACATCATCGTCACCGGCGGGGCCAGCGGCATCGGCTTGGCGAGCGTGGAGCGCTGCCTGCAGGAAGGTGCCAGCGTGGTCATCGCCGATCTGGAAGACAGCGAGGGCAAGGCGCAGGCCGCCCAGCTGGATGACCGGTACGACGGCCGCTGCCTCTTTCAGGCTGTGGACGTCACCAACACTGCCCAAGTCGACCGCCTGTTCACCGACACCGCGGCCGAGCTCGGCAGCGTGGAGGCGGTGTTCAACAACGCCGGCATCGGCGGCATCTGCCCCTCTGACGAACTCAGCGACGAGGAGTACCTGAAGGTCATCGATATCAACCTCAACGGCGTCTTCCGGGTGGCGCGGGCCGCGCTGCGGGTAATGTACTGCCAGGGCGGCGGCAGCATCGTCAACTGCGCCTCCATCCTCGGGGTCTTCGGCCAGTCCCAAACCGCTGCCTACACCGCCGCCAAGGGCGGGGTGGTCAACATGACCCGGACCCTGGCCATCGAGGCCGCGCCGAAGGGCGTGCGGGTCAACGCTATCGGCCCGGGCTATATCGACACCCCGCTGCTTGAGGCCCTGGACGACGATATGCTGCAGGGGCTGATCGGCCTGCATCCCATCGGCCGCCTGGGCCGCCCGGAGGAGATCGCCAACGCCTTCCTGTTCCTGGCCAGCGACGAGGCCAGCTTCGTCACCGGGGCCCACCTGCTGGTCGATGGCGGCTTTACCGCCGGCAAGTCCTGAGGCACCAACGAGTTCTACCTGTCGTCGATGGTGGCGGATCATGCCGCCCGCTCGCGAGGTACCTGGCGCAGGTGGCTGGCGGTCTGGCCGCCGGGTAGCGCGGCGATGGCGTCGGCGGCCAGCAGCAGGCGTGCCATGTCGATGCCGGTATAGACCTTGCCGCCGTCGAGGGCATGCAGCAGGTCCTCGGTGGCGGTATTGCCCGTGGCGCCAGGGGCAAAGGGGCAGCCCCCGAGGCCGGCACAGGCGGTATCGATGGCGGTGGCGCCGTGATGAAGTGCGAACAGCGCATTGGCAACACCCATGCCGAAGGTGTCGTGGCCATGGAATGCCCACTTCATGCCGGCGCGGCCGTGATGGTCGATCAGGCGGGAGAAGTGCTTTGCCACCTGGTAGGGGGTGGCGCGGCCGGTGGTATCGCACAGCGCGATTTCCATCGGCATATCGCCGCAGATCGCCATGGCGCGTGCGAGCACCCTATCGACCTGGCGCCAGTCGATGGTGCCCTCATAAGGGCAGTCGAAACTGGTGCCCAGGTCGAGCCGCAGATAGGTATTACCCTCCCGTTGCATGAGGGCAACGATGCGCTCGAGATCGGCCAGGGAGTCGTCCACGCTGCGCCGCACATTGCCCTGATTGTGCGACTCGGAGACCGAAACCACGAACACCAGCTCGCGAACGCCGGAGTCCAGCGCCAGCTCGGCACCGTGCAGATTGGGCACCAGGGCCGAGAAGCGCATGGCAGCCCGGTCGGCGAAGGCAGCGACCAGCTCGCCGGTATCGGCCATCTGCGGAATTGCCTTGGGGCTGACGAAGGAGCCGATTTCCATCCGCGTGACGCCGGCATCGATCAGCGCCTGGATGCAACGAATCTTCTCGGCGGTAGGTAGAGGTTCGCGGATCGACTGGAAGCCGTCGCGGGGGGCCACTTCGACGATATCCACCATGTCGGGAGGCGAGAGCAGGTTCATATCGCGGCCTCTTGAGTCCTTGAGATGAGTGTCATGAGGTGAAGGAAGCATCGCTGGATTGGGAGAGATAGTTGATGACGCCGCCGGCGGACAGGATCTCGCGCTGACGGGCACTGAGCTCGTGGTGCAGGGTGAGCGTCTCGCCGTTATCCAGTGTCGCGGTGACGTCGCGGCCGGCGGCAAGCGCCTCGCGCCAGCCTTCGATGCGTAGCCGTCGGCCCTGGCTGAGACGCGTGCGGTCGGCAGGGTCGGCGAAGGTCAGCGGCAGCACGCCGAAACAGGGCAGGTTTTGCCAGTGGATACGGGCGATGCTCTCGGCGATCACCAGCTGGAGTCCCAGCAGGCGTGGAACCAGGGCGGCGTTCTCGCGGCTCGAACCCTGCCCGTAATTGGCGCCGCCGACGATGGCGTGGCCGGCCTCGCCCTGCTCGCGGGCACGACCGACATAGCCAGGATCCACGGCCTCGAAGACATGCTCGGCCGAGGCATGCACGTTGCTCCACAGCGGCAGTACGCGGGCCCCGGCGGGCATGATGTCGTCGGTCGAGATATTGTCGCCGACCTCGAGCAGCACGGGCACCTCGAGCGTCGCCGGCAAGGGCTCGAGCAGCGGCAACGGCGGGGTATTGTCGGTCGCCAGAAGATCGACCTGGCGGGCTTGCTCGGCGGGCAGCGGCGGCACGAACCAGGCGTCATCGACCTGCATCTGCTGCGGCTCGCGCGGTCGCGGGTAGGGCATGTCCAGAGTGCGCGGATCGGTGATCACGCCCGCGAGCGCGGAGGCTGCCGCGGTTTCCGGGCTGCACAGGAAGACGCTGTCCTCGCGGGTGCCGGAGCGCCCGGGGAAGTTGCGCGGAACGGTGCGCAGGCTGTTGCGTCCCGCTGCGGGAGCCTGGCCCATGCCGATACAGCCGTTGCAGCCGGGTTGGTGGAGTCGTGCGCCTGCCGCGACAAGCGCCCCGAGGTGGCCCTCGTCGATCAGCGCAGTGAGAATCCGCCGGGTCGAGGGGTTGATGTCCAGCGAGACGTTGCCGGACACGCTCTTGCCCTCGACGATCTCGGCGACCACCGCGATGTCGCGATAGCCAGGGTTGCCGGAAGAGCCGATATACGCCTGGTGAAGGGGCTGGCCGGCGGCCTCGCTGACGGGCACCACCTTGTCGGGGCTGGAGGGCAGAGCGATCAGCGGCTCGAGCGTCGACAGGTCGATCACCTCATCACGGTCGTAGCGGCATCCGGGCTCGGCGGAAAGCGCTCGCCAGTCGGCCTCACGGCCGCGCGAGCGCAGGAAGTCGCGCGTCACTTCGTCGCTGGGGAAGACACTGGTGGTGGCGCCCATCTCGGTGCCCATGTTGGCCAGCACGTGGCGGTCCATGGCGTCGAGCTCGGCCAGGCCGGGCCCGTAATACTCGAGGATGCAGTTCTTGGCCCCGGCCACGCCGTGACGGCGCAGCAGTTCGAGGACGATATCCTTGGCGCTGACCCAGTCGGGCAGCTCGCCTTCCAGGCGGACACCGACGATCTCGGGCATGGTCAGGTAGAGCGGCTGGCCGGCCATGGCCATGGCCACCTCGATGCCGCCGGCCCCGATGGCCAACATGCCCAGCGCCCCGGCCGCGGTGGTATGGCTGTCGCAGCCGACCATGCTCTGGCCGGGGATACCGAAACGCTCCATGTGCACCGGATGGCTGATGCCGTTGCCGGGGCCGCTGTACCAGACGCCCAGCCGCTCGCAGGCGCTCTTGAGGAACAGGTGGGCATCGGCGTTGATGTTGTCCTGCTGGATCAGGGTGTGGTCGATGTATTGCACGCTCGGCGAGGTATGCACGCGGTCGAGCCCCATGGCATCGAGTTCGAGCATCACCAGGGTGCCGAGGATGTCCTGCAGCAGGGCCTGTTGGATGGTCAGGGCGATCTCGCTGCCCGGGGTCATGTCGCCGCTGATCCGGTGGGCGGCGATCAACTGGTGGCTCAGGGTGTCAGCCATTGGCGGGGGTCTCCTCGTCGGCGTGGGCGCCGGGGTGAATCAGGCGATGGCCGGCAATCAAGGCGTCGATCAGGAATTGCAGCCCCAGCGCGGCAAACCCTACCGGCAGAAGCCCATAGGGGTAGACCATCGGTGTGCCCAGCGAGCTGGAAACGCGCTCGCCAAACTCGAGTGCCTGCATGGCCATGATTCCGCCGCGCCAGACCAGAATGAAACAGAACACCGCGCCCAGCAGTCCGGTAAGAAGGTTGATCGCGGCGCGCACCGTTACCGGCAGCTTGTCCTTGAAGTAGGTGATACGAATATGGGCATCGGCGCGCTGTGCCTCGGCCGCCCCGACCACGGCCAGGTACACCAGCAGGAAGGAGTTGATCTCAAGGCTCCAGCTGGTGGGGGCGGCAAAGGCGTAGCGCATGATGGCGTCGTAACCGATGGACACCATCATGAACATCAGCACGGCCATCGAGGTCCAGCGCAGGACGGCCAACAGGCCGTCCCAGCTGCGCATGACAAATGAAGTCATGGGGTTCTCCTCAGGCCTCGCCTAGTGCCAGGGCGATGGCGCGACTGCCGACGTCCTCGCCGACCTCTCCCTTCCAGTGGTTCCAGACCGCTTCGGCACCGTCGTTGAAGGTGTCGCGATCCTCATCGGAAGGTTCGACGACCTCGATGCCTTCTTCCTCGACTTGAGGCCAGTATTCGTTGGGGTAGATGTCGTTGTTGCAGTGGTCGATGAAGTTCTCGTCGTACCAGCTGGCCGCATTCTCGAGCACGCCCCGCACCTCGTCGTCCAGGCTGTCCCAGGTGTCGCGCAGCATGAAGGGCGCTACCGTGAAGGCGGTCATAGGCAGCTTGTAGCAGACCTGCAGTTGCTCCTGAAGGCTACGTCCGATCACCGTGGAGATGTTGAACACCCCGGCATCCACGGTGCCACGCTGCAGTGCCATGTAGGTCTCGGACGAGGGAATACGGGTGGCGCCGATATCGTAGTCCTCGAGCGCCTGGGTGGCCTCGAAGCCGACGATACGGATTTTCTTGCCGCGGACGTCTTCCAGGCTGCGGATCGGGCTGGCCTCGGTGCTCCAGATGTATTCGGGTTCGAGCACGCCACCACCGGCGGTCAGCATGTAGAGGTTTTCTTCGGCCAGCACCTCGTTGATGAGTTCCAGCAGCGGGCTGCCATGTGCCAGGCGCTCGGGGTGGCGGTATAGCTCGCCGATCACGCCGGGCAGGCCGGTGATGCCGAGAATCGGGACCGAACGGGTGATGTAGGAGGTGGTGTGGAACATGAAGTCGATGCTGCGCGAGCGCAGCGCCGGCAGCTGTTCGTCGGCCTTGAGCAGCTGGCCGGAATCATAGAATTCGACATTCAGGGCGTCTCCGCCGTTTTCCTTGAGGAGTTCGACGAAGCGGTTGGAGCCGTAGGTCAAGGCCTTGTAGGAGGGCGGCAGATAGGTCACGCCGGTCATGGTGGTGGCAGCCATCGCCCGAGACGAGAACAGGCTCTGCCCGCCGAACATGGTGGCCCCCGCGGTGGCGAAGGTGCCGTACTTGAGAACTTGGCGACGAGTTAGGGTCATGGTGAGTCTCCGGTTTGTTGTTGTGCTGGCGCATGATGTTCACTGACGTTGCGACCCGCGGATCTGGCCACGGGGCGCGCTACCCCGGGGCTACATGAGCCCCGGTAACCACAGGCTGATGCCGGGGAAGAACACGAACAGCATCAGCACGAGGAACTGGACTGCGACAAAGGGCAGGGCGCTTTGGATAATCTCCTCGACCGAAAGTTCGGGACACACCCCGCGCAGCGCATAGAGGTTGAGCCCCACCGGCGGCGTTACCACGGCGATTTCCAGGTTCAGCACCATGATGATGCCGAACCATAGTGGGTCGTAGCCCAGCGCTTCGATCAGCGGCAGCAGCACCGGCGTGGTCACCACGATCAGCGACACCGCATCGACGATCATCCCCAGCAGGATCAGCAGTAGCATGATGGCCAGCAGAATCGCCCAGGCGGGCAAGCCGCTGGCGGTCAGCGCCTCGGTGAGCAGCTGGGGCACGCGGACCATGTTGAGATAGTCGCCGAAGATCTTGGCGCAGCCGATGATCAGCAGGATGGCGCCGCTGATCCGCGCAGTGGCGCCGAGGATCTCGAGGAACTTGCGCCAGCTGAGGCTGCGAAAGATCAGTGTGGCGATCAGGAAAGCCCCCAGGGCGCCGATACCGGCGGCCTCGCTGGGGGTGGCCAGGCCGGAATAGATCGAGCCGAGCACGGCCACCACCAGCAGCGTGGCATGCCAGATGCCGGCCAGGCTCGCCCAGCGCTGCTTCCAGGTGAAGTGCTCGTTGCTGGCCGGGGCCTCTTCGGGACGCAGCGACACCCGGATATAGATGTACAGCGAAAGGGCCAGCGCCAGCACGATGCCGGGTACGATGCCTCCGATGAACAGGTCAGCCACCGAGACGTTGGAGACGGCGCCATAGATGATAAACGGTACGCTGGGCGGAATCAGCATCGCCAGGGCCCCGGCCGTGACGACCGACCCGGCGGCCAGCGAGCGGCTGTAGCCACGATTGAGCATCTGCGGGACGGCGATGGAGCCCACCGCCGCCACCCCTGCCAGGCTGACGCCGGACACGGCACCGAACATCGCCGAGGCGCCCACCGACGAGATGGCCAGGCTGCCGCGCAGCCAGTTGAGCCAGCGTACCGCAGCGGTGAAGAGACTCGAGCCCACCGGGGTGGCGCCCAGGAAGTTACCCATCAGGATGAATAGCGGCAGGGCGATCAATTCGAAGGCGTTGAGTTGACCGAACAGCGACGATGGCGCGAAGAAGAACGCCAGCGACCCACGTGCCATGTACAGGCCGAGCAGCCCCGACAGGCCGAGGGCCAGAAAGATCGGCACGCCGAAGGCGATCAACCCGATGAGCAGAACGACGACAATGACTGGATCCATGAAGATGCTCCGCTCAGATCACGTGATCGGCGCGCAAGGCGTCGAGGGTGTCGGGGGCCAGGCCAAGCCAGTCCGAGAGAATGGTGTCGGTGTGCTCGCCCAGTTCGGGTCCTACATGGCGCACGCGTCCCGGGGTATCGTTCAGGCGCGGGAAGACGTTCTGCATCGGCAGCGGCTTGCCATGGCGGTCCGGGACCTTGACGATCGCGTCACGGGCCTGGAAGTGGGGATCGTCGAGCATGTCGGGGGCGCGGAACACCAGCCCCGCCGGCACGCCGGCCGTAGCCAGACGATCGACCACGGTCTGGGCGTCATGCTCACGGGTCCAGGCGGCCACCAGGTCGTCGATGGCCTGCTGATGCTCGCCGCGGGCGCGGTGGGTGGCGTAGGCCGGGTGGTCGGCGAGGGTCGGCTGGCCCATGGCCTCGCAGAGACGCCGAAACACCGAATCCTGATTGGCGCCGATGACGACGTCGCGGCCGTCGCGGGCGGGATAGGCATTCGACGGCGCGATCTTGGGCAGGAAGCTGCCGCTGCGCTCGCGGACCTTGCCGGCCCGCGCATACTCGGGTATCAGGTTTTCCATCATCGCCAGCACAGACTCGAAGATAGCGCTGTCGACCACCTGGCCCAGGCCGGTGCGCTCGCGCTGGTGCAGGGCTATCAGTGCTCCCATGGCGCCGTGCAGCCCGGCCAGGGTGTCGCCGAGGGAGATACCCACGCGAACCGGCGGGCGATCCGGATAACCGCTGAGATAGCGCAAGCCACCCATCGCCTCGCAGACCGAGGCAAACCCCGCTCGAGAGGCATAGGGGCCGTCCTGGCCGAAGCCGGTGACGCGCACCATGACAAGCCGCGGGTTATAGCGCGACAGCGTCTCGTAGCCCAGGCCCCAGCGCTCCATGGTACCGGGGCGGAAGTTCTCGATAATCACGTCCGCCTGTTGGGCGAGCTCACGCAGAATGTCCTGCCCCCGCGGTTGGCGCAGGTCCAGGGTCAGGGACTTCTTGTTGCGGGCGATGACGTTCCACCACAGCGGCTCGCCGGTCTCGAGGTCCGCCTCGCCCCATTGGCGCATGGCGTCGCCCCTGCCCGGGGGTTCGACCTTGATAACGTTGGCGCCGAAGTCGGCGAACACCTGTCCACAGTAGGGGCCGGCGATCAACTGGCCGAGCTCGAGCACCTTGAGATCCCCGAGGGGAAGGTCGGTGAGAGGGGTCAGGTCGGTCATTGTTGTTATCATTCCTCGGAGTGTCGATGAACCTCGTGGAGAGTCAGCTCAGTGGCTCTTGCCGGTCGCGGGGCGCTGCGTCGGCAACACTTTCATGCAGCTTTCTCGCCGAGAGCAGATGGGCGTGCATGATGCTTTCGGCCCATCCCGGGCTCTGCGCCCGGATGGCCTGAAGAATCTCATGGTGATGGCGCATGCTGCGCTGCATGGCCTCGCGGTCGTAGAGGTCGAAGTTGCGGCGAATGATCGAGGTGCGGACCACCATGTCGAGCACGGTATAAAGACGCTGGTTATTGCTGGCGCGGATCAGCTCGCGGTGAAACTCGTGGTTGAGGACCGCGATTTCGTTGCGCGCCTCCGCGGTGGGTTCCATCGGTTCGGCCAGCACTTCCATTCGTGACGCCAGCGCCTCGAGCTGTTTGAGCCTCGACGGTTCCATGAGGCGGCATGCCATACCCGCCGCCATGGGTTCGAGCACCAGGCGTAACTCGAATACCTCGCGGGCATCACGCTCGGTCCAGGCCACCACGCGGGCGCCGTGATGCGGAATGGCCTCGAGCCAGCCCTCCGACACCAACTCGCGAAGCGCCTCGCGTACCGGCGTGCGGCTCACCTTGAGCTCGCGAGCCATGCTGGTCTCACGGATGTAATCGTGCGGCCGGTAATGCCCATCGAGAATGCCCTGCTTGATGGCCTCATGCACTTGGGCGGTAGCCGTCCTCGCGGCGGGCGCGGCATCGAGATGACTGACCTTGTTCACGGTGTAAGCCCGATTGTTGTATGCAATGTCTAGCCTAGACAAGATAGCCCACGCTGTAATGCTAGACCTTAGGTGTATGTTGCATACAATTCTCACATTAGAGCTTTGAGTACCCGGCCGCAGCCTGCGCTTCTGGTGATTTCTCAACGCTGCGTTCGTCAGCGCACAGTGAGTGTGTGCCATAAGGCCCATCCTCGGCTCGAGTGTGGCAATGGATATGCCTGAACAGGACGTTGCACTATGCGCTGCAGGGAACGTAGCGCGACTTTCTCTTCGTAGGCCGCTTGTTCGACGGTATCTCGTTCTGCAGCCCGCGCTTCGATCTTGACCTTGGCTTCAGCGAGCGCCACCAGGCGCTGTTCATGCCGAGTCACCCCTGCCCTCGGCCTGACAGATGCCGTCATGGTGGCCCTTCATCTTTCATCACTCATGGTGAGAAGCAGTGATTGGAACCGGGCCTGGAGCGGCGTGAAGGGTATTGACCAGCAGAGGGTCGAACGAGAGGCCTAGGAGGATTGGTTTCGCCGAATTCTCCTCAACGATTTGCAGACACAACACCTGACCGACTCCAATGAGGAACCAATAGTGAAAGCCATTTTTGCCCTAGTTCTTGGATCGATAGCCTTGCTCTTGGCTATCACCGCTCAAGGTTCTGCCGGCACGCGAATCATCCTTGCTTGCGTGGGACTGGCGCTATACGCGGTGGCGCTGAGCCCGGGAGCTGCTCGAGGTGAGCCGAAAGCATCCTGGCACCATAGGCCGAGCAAACCCAAGCAGGGCGAGGTCAGTTTTCAACCCCAGTTGAGCTGGGCCGGACGAAACACGAGGGAGCAACATGCAACTCATCGATCAGCTAAGTGACCCCCAGGCGAAGACGTATGCCAAGCATTGCTTTGAGGATAAAAACGCCGAAGAGCTTCGCGCCGCGACGAATGAAACACCCGATCCAGATGTGCTTAGCCACTGGGGACTGACGGAAGGCCAGTATTCCGTAGCTATCACCACGGCTTTAGCAGAACTCGAATCGTAACCGGCGCAATAACCGGGAATCGTTGTCGTCATTCATAAAACCCGTGACATTTACGGTTCATGTTCCGGCTCTCTTGTCGCAAGGTTCCCCTCAGTCGATCGAGGCGCTGATGATGTCTAGGATCATATTGTATGTGCTGAACTCCCAAACCCTCTGTTTATTCTCCAGCATCGGGTGGGTATGTTCGCCACCAAACAGATAACTCTCTCGTCCTGTCTTTATGCTGCGAGAAGCTCATGTGCCCGGCTATAACCTGAACTCAAGCAATAATGCAGGCGGCCTATCCAGCACCTAACAGGACAGACCCCATGAATCAGAAACCTACACCCATTAACATCCAGAAACCCAAGCTCATTAACCTCGCCCTTCAGGGCGGAGGTGCGCATGGCGCTTTTACCTGGGGGGTTCTGGATCG
>NZ_JAHCLU010000050.1 GCF_018448785.1 Halomonas jincaotanensis
GAAGCGCTTCATCGGCACCTCCACGAGCTGTCACGGGTAGAGTATAGCGGTAGCCACGTTTTCACACAGCCTCGGCCGGCAGCGGACGTTCAAGCTGTGCCTATATAAATTTCCGCTTAACTGTCAGTAATTGAGGCGCCAGCGGAACACCCGTTCCGAATAACAGTTGTTGTTAAGAGCATGCCGTTTCTACGTCCCTTCTACACCCTTCAGATAAGGAGGAACCTTTACCTCGTCGGATTCTGAATCCCATGCTTGGCCGGCGATTCTCCATCGACCAGCATCCTTGACCAATAAGAGCATCTCCACTCCCCGATTCACCTCAGTCTCATTTTCAACCGTTTCGCAGCCAGCTACCGCAACGGCGACATTGCCGAATACGCGGACTTCCGTGCCCAAAACCTTCTCGTCAAATGATCGGAGATTCGTTTCTGCCAGCCCAGAAAGCCGTTTGATGAATGCGTTGACGGACTGCTGCTTCACAGGCCGTATCGCTGGATACAGCGGCGCGTCAGGGAAAAAGTCAGATTTGAATGTACCCCAATCTGCCGACTCCCCCGGCGTCCAGCTTAAGCTGCTGAACTGTCGCTCTATCACTGCTTCTATAGCTTGTTCGTCAGATATTTGTGCCTTTGGTTTCATGACATCGTGCCTCGGCTCAAAATGTCTTGGCGAAAAGTGGTTAGTACAGATTTACCACGTTCTTAACGGTGAAGCTAAGCGGCCGGACGCTGGCCGCACAGCGTGCGGTCAGCGGACCCGTCGTCCAGCGATGGGTCCGCTAATGCGCGGTATTAGGCCCCTTCAGACCGAGAGGACCTATCTATTATATCGCCATTCGACGGCGGATCCTCCAGTGATCTCGGCCATAGCATTTCCTCCCGTGTGTTGATTGAGTAGCGGTTTTCCGTCCGAAGAGGAGTTGGTGGCACGTTTGCGGTCTGACGGGTATTCAACAGTCAACTCGTTTATCGACTGGAAAGCGCCGACACGTCCAATCCGGTTATACCGCGTGACTTTCGAACACTTAATCGGCTAATATTCATAAAATAAGATATAGCTAGGATATATAACGATCAACCATCGTGCCGGCTGCATAACTGTTCAACATGGATGAGCCCGCTGGCTGCCTGTGTCGACATGAGCACTTTTTGGTGTCTGGTAACGAATACTGTAGATAATAGTAGCCTCAAATTCACCTGTCGGCCAGAAGCGGTATTTCAACCGTATCTTATATAATGCAGCATTAAACGGCGGGCGACGAAAGCGGACGGCTACTACCTGCCGTGCACTGATACACCTTATTATAATGATTCATACTTGCTTGGATGAGTAAACTCACGTTTTTTACCATTGAAAGACTCGTAGAGTGCCCAATGTCGGCCGAGGCCATACTCATCACAGCGAGTCTCATAGGAGCTAGCCCATTCTATTAGGTTGTTGAGGTTTTTATCTTGCTCCTCTTTCGAGCAGAATTTCTCAGGTTCCCATGGCCGCGCACGGCAGTGCGCAACACATACATCAACCCCAAGGTTAAGAAATATGAGCTCTTCACACTCTGTAAGGATCGAGTCAATAATATCTGAGTAGCAACCTTCGATTATCCAACTCTCATTTTCGGAAATAAAGCACATTACATCGAAAATGCTATCTTCAAGGCATCCGGAACCTGTCAACCTGATTCAGACAGATCTTTAAAAATTACTGTTGATTTCGCAGCGGCATCGCCACCTTTGGCCGTCCGCGTATGAATCGCTCAGGATGCATCGAGAAACCGGCCTTTTTAGCAGTGCAGGGTCTTTCTGTCGCCCCCATCTGAGGGACTGCGTAACGCCTCTACATGGCAGGACCTGAGGGTAGAAAGCGCAAGAGAAGCGCCATTATCCTGTTTTTGTGAGAATTTTCGGCTGTGTTGCCTTCAGCGCACCAAAGATACCATCGATGACGGTTTCCTTGCCCGCGAACAGCTCATCAGGCCCACCTGCATGTAGGTGGCTGAACGGTGGCTCATACCGCGCTCTGGGGTCCATCACTCCTCGGGATACCGGGTGGTCACTACCGGAATCCATGTTGCACTGCACAAATTTCCCTGATAGTGTGCACGTCATCAGAGCGGGGATCTCCCGTTTGTTCAGAACCTTGGAGGTTCTCACCATGACCAACGCATTTGACACCAAGCAGATCACCGATCAACTCGAATCCATGTTCTTCGCACCGGCTCGTGCCTACGCTGAGCTTTCCGTGAATTA
>NZ_JAHCLU010000051.1 GCF_018448785.1 Halomonas jincaotanensis
TGGCGGGGCAAGCCCACCAGCGGTTGATCGCCTCTGGCATTGTCGATGCTGTCAGTGCATTGTGTCGCCAAGAGAGTGTATCTGAAGTCAAAATCGACGGCAGCCTAAGGTAATAAAATGACCGGCAAAAAAGGGCTCTTCGTCGTCGGGTGTGGAATTCGTATCTTGCTTTTTTTAAAAAGGGCGCCGTCGGGATAGACCGGCGCCAGTGGGATTAGTCATTCGTTCGCGTCGGCCATCTCATCGAATTCGCTCTTGAATGCCTCGAGATCGTACTGCATTCCGTTCAATACCGTGCTCCAGTGCCGCACTTGGGCGGCTACCGCCACCGCCTCGCGGATCTCGGCTTCACTCGCACCCTGAGCCTGCGCCCGATTGGTATGGGCATAGGAGCAGTACGAGCATGGGATCTGAGCGGCGACCGCGAGGCCGATTAGCTCCCGCGTCTTGGCATCGAGCGCGGCCTGTTCATTTCCGAGAGCGCTGCGAGCCTCAAGCGCCGATTGGAGGGCGTGCTCGGGGTAAGTTTCACTGAAGAATTTCGGTGCCTCCTGGGCGGCAGAAAAGCCGGATATTCCTAGCGTGAGAGCGCTAGCCAAAAGAAATGTCTTCATTTGCGATCTCCTTATCACAAACTGCGGCAAACGCCGCATCTTTAGTATAGTTGGCGCCCTTCCAGACACCCTGAAAAGTTTTGGCTCTTCGTCGTTTGACCGACAATGGCAAAAGCAAGATGGCGGCCTTGGGGGCATCGATGCGGAAGCTGATCCACATCGCCTATGGCGATCTCAAGACCCAAACCGAATATTGATCACAAACCACCTGATGCTGCGTTTGTAGTCGGTTAGGAGAGATGGCATCTGGCGGCGACCCGGGCAACGTCGTCGAGCTGGTCTGCGACATCTGTCAGTCCTTCCTGAGTGGGGTTGCCGAGAACCTGCCCAACGCCGAGGTGACGGACAATTGGTTCCACATCTTGTAGACATTCACCAAGGTGATGGACGAGGTTTGGAACAAGGAACGTCGAGAGAACGAGCATCTCAATGTCTCCAGGGGGGCGGTCTTGAAGCACTTGGATAATGGCAACCTGAAGGCCAAGCTGCTGGCTACCCTGGAACGGCATGCGTAGCAGGTGGTGAGACGCTGGGTTTCGGGACTGCCATCGCACGCCTGGAGGGCATGAACGGTCTGTTCCAGACCGCCCGGTCAAGCACGCGGCTACCGGAACGAGGCTAACTTCATCGCCATGATCGACCTAGTCGGCAGTACCGTGCCCCCCTGCTCGAGCAGGCCTGTTCATGCGTGAGGGGACCATCATTGACGGTCACCATCGTAGCGACCTCCTCTCTACCAAGAACAAGGCCAAGCAACACGATCCGGAGATGTAGCAGACCAAGAAGGGCAACCAGTGGCATTTCGGCATGAAGGCCCATATTGGTGTCGATGCGGTTACCGTGCTGACTCACAGTATCGTTGCCACCTCGGGGCATCTCGGCCACTGTCGCCGAGGTCACCATGGCCTGCCTCCTGGTACGGAATGACGATAATCGGGCATACGGCGATGCCGGCTACACCGACATGTGGAAGTACCTGGAAGCAGAGAAGGCCGATGCGCACTACCAATGCTGTATTGCGGCCAAGCGAGGCACTATCAAGAAAATGGAAGACAGACCCATAAAACTTTGCTGCTGGAGTTCGAAAAGTCCAAGGCAAGTCTCTGTGCCAAGGTCGAGCACCCCTTCATGTCATCAAAAACCTCTTCGGCTACCGAAAGGCACGCTATACAGAGCGGGTCAAGAACCAGGCCCAGTTGTTCAGCCTGTTTCCCCTGGTCTCACTGGTGCTGGCAGGACGGTGCCAAGGACAGGCTCAGTGTGCTTTGAATATGGCTTGGCATCCGTTAACACGGT
>NZ_JAHCLU010000052.1 GCF_018448785.1 Halomonas jincaotanensis
CGTGGAGGTGCCGATGAAGCGCTTCGTTGCAGGTGAGTCCCGGTCTCAAGCCACGTTGTTCCCTGAGCTTCTTGATGATTTTGTCTCGGAGGACAACCCGGTCCGAGCCATCGAGGCCTTCGTTGAGGCCCTTGATCTCAGGCAACTCGGTTTCAAGGGTGTCGATCCCCATGCTACAGGCCGGCCCGCCTATCACCCCGCTGTACTCCTGAAAATCTACCTCTACGGCTACCTCAATCGTGTCCAATCCAGCCGCCGCTTGGAGCGGGAGGCGCAGCGCAATGTCGAGCTGATGTGGCTGACGGAGCGCTTGGCACCGGACTTCAAAACGATTGCCGATTTTCGAAAGCACAACGGCAAGGCAATCCGCGCCATCTGCCGAGACTTTGTCGTGCTCTGCCGGCGCCTGGGGCTCTTCACACAAGCGATCGTGGCCATCGACGGTAGCAAGTTCAAGGCGGTCAACAACCGTGACCGCAACTTTACGTTTGCCAAGATGAAGCGGCGCGCAGAGGAGATCGAGAAGAGCATCGAGCGTTACCTGCGCCAACTCGACTCAGCTGACCAAGGCGACCCCGCTGTCACAGAGGCGCAGACAGCACAGCTGAAGGACAAGATCGCCGCTCTCACCGAGGAAGTGCAGCGACTACAAGCCATTGAGATACAAAGAACCCAGGCACCTGACCAGCAGGTCTCGTTGACGGATCCCGATTCTCGCTCCATGACGACGCGAGGCACCGGGCTAGTGGGGTACAACGTACAGACGGCCGTCGATAGTCAGCATCATTTGATCATCGCCCATGAGGTCACCAACGTCGGTAGTGACCGCCGTCAACTTTCCCGGATGGCCAAGCAGGCACGTGATGCCAGCGGCATCAAAGATCTCAGTGTCGTGGCTGATCGCGGTTACTTTAAGGGAGAAGAAATTCTCGAGTGCCACAAGGCCGGTATCACCACCTATCTCCCCAAACCGAAAACCTCACCGAGCCAGGCCAAGGGAATGTTTCCCAGAGAGGCATTTCTCTTCATCCCCGAAAGCAACGAATACCACTGCCCTGCGGGAGAGCGACTGGTCTGGCGTTTCAAGAGCGTCGAAAAGGGTCAGACGCTGCATTGCTACTGGAGTTCAGCCTGCCCAACCTGCGCGATGAAAGGGAAATGTACCACTGGTAAACACAGGCGTATAAAGCGCTGGGAGCATGAGGATGTGCTCGAGGCGGTACAGTCTAGGCTGAACCAGAAACCGGAAATGATGCGTCTCAGACGCCAGACAGTCGAGCACCCGTTCGGCACACTGAAGGCCTGGATGGGATCGACGCATTTTCTGACCAAGAGCCTCAAGAGCGTCAGCACGGAAATGAGTCTTCACGTGCTGGCCTACAATATGAAGCGCGTCATCAACATCCTCGGTGCCAAGCGCTTGATTCAGGCGATGCGGGCATAGCGTGCCTGCTGCTTTTTAATAGCGCCTGTAGTGCCCTATGACGCTCTCTAGGAAGGATTTCTCGGGGCGCGTGATCTTGAATAACCTCGTCTGTGGCGATGGCGGAAGTGCTTTGAGACGTCTCGTTGGCCGCTGGACGTGGCCTGACAGCCGGATGCGGAAACAGGCAACGGATTTGGGAGTTTTCACACAGCCTCG
>NZ_JAHCLU010000053.1 GCF_018448785.1 Halomonas jincaotanensis
CAGAAACCCAAGCTCATTAACCTCGCCCTTCAGGGCGGAGGTGCGCATGGCGCTTTTACCTGGGGGGTTCTGGATCGGATTCTCGAGGACGGGAGGTTGAAGATCGCCGGGGTCTCGGGCACGTCGGCGGGGGCGATGAACGCGGTGGCGTTGGCCGAAGGCTTCGCCCGCGATGGCCCCGAGGGCGGAAGAGCGGCTCTCGAACAATTTTGGCGATGCATGGGCGACGGCGCGAAGAACAGCCCGTTGAAACGCACGCCTTACGACGTTCTGACGGGCAACTGGGGGCTGGAGAACAACCCCATGTATCACGCGATGGATGCGCTTTCCCGGGTGGCGTCGCCCTACCAGCTTAATCCTATGAATATCAATCCGTTGCGCGATATGGTGAAGAAATGCATCGATTTCGACATGGTGCGTAGCTGCACGGCGTTCAAACTCTATATATCGGCCACCAACGTGGAGACCGGCCATGTCAAGGTCTTCCCTCGCGAGGAAATAACGGTGGACATGTTGATGGCCTCGGCCTGTCTGCCTTATCTCTATCAGGCAGTCGAGATCGACGGCGTGCCCTATTGGGATGGCGGCTACATGGGTAATCCGTCGCTGTTTCCCTTTCACGACGAGACCGGTACCGACGATATCCTGGTGATTCAGATCAATCCGATCGAGCGCAAGGGGGCGCCGAAGAACCCCCAAGACATTCAGAACCGGATGAGCGAGATCAGTTTCAACAGCAGCCTGATCAAGGAGCTGAGCGGGATCGACTTCGTCGACCGGCTGATCCGCCAGGGCAAGCTCTCGGCTGATGAATACCGTCAGGTACGGGTGCATGTCGTGGAAAATGAGGCGGAGCTGAAACCGCTGGGCGCTTCATCGAAGATGAATACGGAATGGAAGTTTCTCACCAAGCTGCGCGATCTCGGCCGCGACACCGTCACACGCTGGCTGGATGAGAATTTTGACGCCATCGGCGAGCGTTCGAGTGTCGATCTTCGTCAGATTTTCCAGGG
>NZ_JAHCLU010000054.1 GCF_018448785.1 Halomonas jincaotanensis
TACTCGCCGCTGATCGCCTCGCTGGCCGAGACCGGCGACATGGTCGGCGGCCTGCTGCGTGAGGGCAACGCCGGCCCCGCCGAGAACGCCGACACCTGGATTCCGCATCTGGTGCGACGGCTCAACGAGAGCACCGGGGCCGACGTCCGCGTGCGCATCGATGCCGGCTTCACCGGCAACGACACGCTGGAAGCCCTGGAGGAGCGCAACATCGAATACCTGGGCCGGATACCCGGCCATCCGGGCCTTCAAAAGCTGGCGGCGCCCTATCTGACCCGCCCACGCGGAAGGCCGCCCAAGCAACCTCGTGAGTGGTGCCACGATCTTACCTACCAGGCGGAGTCCTGGCCCTCCCCGCGTCGCGTGGTGCTGGTGGTGCAGGAACGTCCCGATGATCTGTTTCTGCATGCCTTCTTTCTGGTCACCAACCTGCGCAAGTTCGATTGGCCGCCACAGAAGGTCCTGGCGCTGTACCGCAAGCGCGGCAGCGCCGAGGCGCACATGGGCGAGGTGAAATCGGCGCTCGACGTGCACCTCTCCTCGACGGATCGTGGGGCCTCCACCGTCCAGGACGTGATGGACCGCAACGAAGTCAGCCTGCTGCTGAGCCTCTACGCCTACCAGATGCTGCATGGGCTGAGGCGCCTGCTGGAGAGCCGGACGCACCAGGGGTGGAGCTTGATAAGGATGCGCGAACAGGTGCTCAAGGTCGCGGCCACACTGACGGTGCACGCCCGTCGGATTACCGTGCACCTCGGCGACGCGGCCGACAAATGGTGGCCGACTTTACTGAAGGGACTGCCTCGATTGACGGCCCTGGCCTGATACCCACACCACCACAAAGCACTCAGCAAGAAAGGCGACCACCACGGGGGTCGGCGGGCACGGCTGCGCCGGCGGTCAATATCAATTCCTGAACGTTATGAAAGGAGCCTGAGAAAGCCAGTAAGGGCATAGATCAACC
>NZ_JAHCLU010000055.1 GCF_018448785.1 Halomonas jincaotanensis
TGTCAACGCCAATGAAGGCTGTCCGGATTTCATCACTTTAGATTGTCCGTTTTTTATCAGTGCTCTTTCATCGGAACAGACTCAGGCTCTTGTGAGGTGTCGCTCTCCTTGGCGGTGGGGGTGGTGACTAAACCGGCGCGTCGCTTGTCTTTCAGCCGGTAGCTCTCGCCCTTGATGTTCAGGGTGGTCGAATGATGCAGCAGCCGATCCAGAATCGCCGTGGCGATGACCTGGTCGCCGAAGATCTCGCCCCAGTCCATGAATGACTTGTTCGAGGTGAGAATGGTGCTGGCCCGCTCGTAACGGCGATTGATCAAGCGGAAGAACAGGCTGGCCTCTTCGCGGGTCATCGGCAGGTAGCCCATCTCATCCAGCACCAGGACCTTGGGGTAGGTCAGCTGCTGGAGTTGCCGGTCGAGACGGTTCTCCTGACGGGCGCGCATCAGCGTGCTGACCAGCCGGTCCAGTGTCATGAACAGCACACGGTGGCCGGCTTCGGCGGCTTTTACCGCCAGGGCCACGGCGAGATGGGTCTTGCCGACGCCCGGCGGGCCGAGCAGCACCACGTTCTCGCCGCGCTCGACGAAGCCCAGGCCGGCCAGGTCGCGCACGATCTTGTGATCGATGCTCGGCTGGAAGCTGAAGTCAAACTGCTCCAGGGTCTTGATCCACGGCAGTCGGGCCTGCTTCAGCCGGGACTCCAGGCCCTTCTGATGCCGCCCGCCCCATTCCTGGGTCAGGGCCTGTTCCAGGAACTCGCGGTAGTTGAGATCCCGCTTGCTGGCGTGTTCGCAGAGGCTGTCGAGCGAGGCCTGAAGGTGCTCCATCTTCAGCCGGGTCAGTAGCTGTTCCAGGCTCATTGCAGCACCTCCTCGTAGACCCGCAGGTCACGCTGTTGC
>NZ_JAHCLU010000056.1 GCF_018448785.1 Halomonas jincaotanensis
CCTGCGTGATGCGCTGTGCGCCCTGGTACAGACCACCATGCCGCGGCTGAGGGTATTGCGCACCCAAGCCGACAGCCGCCTGCTTCACGACATCCACGACAGCAACGAGATTCTCTCCGATGAGAGGGGACGCCTTCTCGGGCCGGAGGGCATGATCCAGCGTCACGGCGCGCAATGGCTCAAGCTACTGGATGCCGAAGGCATCGCCCTCGTCACCGGGGAAGAGATCTTTAGCCTGGGAACCCTGCCCGCCGAGGAGAAACTGGTCGCCATGGCCGGCTGGCTGAGCCGCCACCAGCAGCACGACACGCCCTGGCACACCCAGGCATTGGCAACGACCCCCCTGGCGGGCTGGCAAGAGGGCGATCTCTGCGGCTTGCTCGCCGTGGCCCTGCCCACCGAGTCGAGCCACTGGCTGATGCTGTTTCGCCGCGAGCAGCGACACAGCAGGCGCTGGGCCGGCAAGCCCGAGGATACCCCCATGATCCGCGACGGGCAGCTGATCCTGACGCCACGCCGCTCCTTTGCCCAGTGGCAGGATGACGTCAGGGGACTCAGCCGCGCCTGGCGCGACATCGAGTGCCGTGCCGTTGGGGACCTCGCCAAGACCCTGGCCGTCCTGACCTCCAGCCACGAGATCGCCCAGCTCAACGAAAAGCTTCATCATGCCAACCGCAAGCTCAAGAGCCTGGCCTACAGCGACGGCCTGACCGGCGCCTGGAACCGCTACCGCATGGAGAAGGCGATCGACGCCGAGCTCAATGCCGCCGAACGCCACGACCGGCCCTTCGCCGTGCTGCTGTTTGACATCGATCACTTCAAGCACTTCAACGATACCCACGGTCACGAGGCCGGCGATGAGGTGTTGGTGACGCTATGCAGTGTCCTGCAGCGCAT
>NZ_JAHCLU010000057.1 GCF_018448785.1 Halomonas jincaotanensis
CAGGAGCACGGCAAGGTGTTCTCCGACGCCAAGGGCGAGGTGACCCGCGGCCTGGAGGTGGTGGAGTTCGCCTGCGGCATTCCGCACCTCCAGAAGGGCGAGCATTCGATGAACGTCGGCACCGGCGTGGACAGCTATTCGATGATGCAGCCGCTGGGCGTCTGTGCCGGCATCTCGCCGTTCAACTTCCCGGCCATGGTGCCGATGTGGATGTTCCCCATCGCGCTGGCCTGCGGCAACACCTTCGTGATGAAGCCCTCGGAGAAGGATCCCTCCACCTCGATGCGCCTGGCCGAGCTGCTGAAGGAGGCCGGCCTGCCGGATGGCGTCTTCAACGTGGTCAACGGCGACAAGGAGAGCGTGGACGTGCTGCTCACCGATGAGCGCGTCCAGGCGGTGAGTTTCGTCGGCTCCACCCCCATCGCCGAGTACATCTATGCGACGGCGTCGGCCCACGGCAAGCGCGTCCAGGCCCTGGGCGGCGCCAAGAACCACATGGTGATCATGCCCGATGCCGACCTTGACCAGGCTGTCGGGGCGCTGATGGGGGCCGCCTACGGCTCCGCCGGCGAGCGCTGCATGGCGATCTCGGTGGCGGTGCCGGTGGGCGAGGAGACCGCCAACCGCCTGCGCGAGAAGCTGGTGGCCGAGCT
>NZ_JAHCLU010000058.1 GCF_018448785.1 Halomonas jincaotanensis
ACCGTGTTAACGGATGCCAAGCCATATTCAAAGCACACTGAGCCTGTCCTTGGCACCGTCCTGCCAGCACCAGTGAGGCCAGGGGAAACAGGCTGAACAACTGGGCCTGGTTCTTGTCCCGCCCTGTATAGCGTGCCTTTCGGTAGCCGAAGAGGTTCTTGATGACATGAAAGGGGTGCTCGACCTTGGCACGGAAACATACCTTGGATTTCTCGAACGCCAGCAGCAAAGATTTATGGGGCTGTCTTCCAGCTTATTGATGGTGCCACCCGGCCACACAGTGTCAGGAATCTGTGGCGTCCTTCTTCTCGCCCAGATATTTCCGCATGCCGGTGTAGCTGGCATCGCCGTATATCCGCTTGTCGTCAAACCGAACAAAAGAGCCAGGCAATCTATCTCAGGATGTTCATGCCATCGGCGGCTTAAAGCCGATAGGCTGCTTTAACTTGCTGTGGCAGATTTTATGCCGTATTTTTCTTGTTGGGTTGGCACTTTTTTTGCCGGTCTTTTTATTACCTTAGGCTGCCGTCAATTTCGACTTCAGATATACTCTCTTGGCGACACAATGCACTGACAGCATCGACAATGCCAGAGGCGATCAACCGCTGGTGGGCTTGCCCCGCCA
>NZ_JAHCLU010000059.1 GCF_018448785.1 Halomonas jincaotanensis
TACGAGTCCCTGGTGCAGGCGTTCCGCCACTTCGGCGGCGTGCCGCGCACGGTACTGGTCGACAACCAGAAGGCGGCGGTGCTCAAGCAGGACCGTGACCACCGGGTGATCTTCAACGCCGGTTTCCTGCAACTGGCCAACCATTACGGCTTCGCGCCCAAGGCGTGCCGCCCGCAGCGCCCGCGCACCAAGGGCAAGACTGAGCGCATGGTGGGCTATGTGAAGCAGCACTTCTTCCAGCGCTACCGAGCGTTCGAGAGCGTTGCCCATCTCAATCGGCTGCTGTTGCTATGGCTTGCACGCGTGGCCGATCAGCGGCCGTTACGCCAGTTCCGTCAAACCCCGGCCGAGCGCTTTACCGCCGACATCGAAGCACTCCAGGCGCTGCCGGCCACGGACTTCGATACCCGCTACCACGACCTGCGCCAGGTTGGCTGGGACGGGTATATCGATTTCCGTGGCAACCGCTACAGCGTGCCCGATAGCTACTGCGGCCAGGCGGTGGTGATCCGCCTGAGCCTGGACGACGAACT
>NZ_JAHCLU010000006.1 GCF_018448785.1 Halomonas jincaotanensis
GGAGGATGACCGTGGCGGGCACGCGCTTGCCCTGGAAGCCGAGATTCTCGGAGTGAATGTGGCGACGGACGGTGGCGCGCAACTCGCCGCCCTGGCGCCGGAGGACATGCCACGGATCGCGCCGGAGCCAGAAGAGCAAATGCAGCCGCCGGAGCCGGAACTGCAGCCAGAGCCGACGGGAACTGACGCTAGGGAACTCTCGGCCGTCGGCATCAAGCTCGGCATGCCTCTCGAAGAGGCAGCTGCGGCCCTCACGGATGTGGCCGAGACGATCTACCACGCCAAAGTGACACCCGCTGATCCCAAGCTTGTCCAAGATCGCTATGCCTTCTTCGTACTTGATAACGCCGAGACTTTCGCGCTGCACACCGCCGATGCTCCGGGCGAGCCGGTCATCGGTGTCGCGAGGCGCATTCCGGTCGGCGACGACGTGCCCGCCGACACGATCCGGGCAGCGTTCGTCGACAAGTATGGCGCTCCCACTCTTACCGAGGGGAGTGGCGAGAGGGCTTCATGGAGGTGGGAGCCTGTATCTAACCGCAGCGCTGCCGATGTGTCCTGCGTCGCGCATTTTTCGAACGCGATGGGATCCGGTCAACTCCCAATCGTTTCCGAGAAGGTCAAGGACGTCGATGCCATTTCACGCGTCTTCGATGGGGCATCGATGTGGGCGCAGAGCGACGACAACTCGTTTTTTTCCTACTACATGAAGGATCGTGCGCCCCGCATAGGGCTTGATATGGAAGATCGGTTGGGCGACTGCGCCGCCTTCCTGCACATCGATTTCGTCCCGTCCCAGACGCATGCCAACTACATCCGCGTCTATCTTGTCGATGCCGCCGCCTTCGAAGTCGAGCTCGAAGCGGCAGGAGAAGAGGGAGGCGCGGGGGCGTTCGATTCGAAACTATAGCGCGCCCCTTGGCCGCAGAAACTGAGTGCAACACCCAACGGCTAAAGGAGGCGCTGGGCCTGGTCGACATCCGCGCCATCGCTCACATCGTGGTCGGTGGCGAGGGATGCACGTCCTTTGCGGAGTTGGGGTATCTGTATTCTGACGGCCTGTTCGCCACCACGGCGCTTCCCTCAAGGAGGCGCTGTGGTGGCACCCAGGGCAGGTGCTTCTTTTTTGTTGTCCCGCATTCAACGACTTCGCCCGTGTTCGGATTATCGTAGACCTTGAGCTTCCGCTTACGACGACTATCACCTGACTTGGGTTTGCTGGATCCCGGCTGCCCAGGACCCCGATCTACGGCAGGCGATCGCTCGGCAAATGCCTAAGTGATCTTCACTCCAGGTAAAGCACACCAGCCAGGTAGCCCCCGTTACGTGCGATTTCTCGCTTCAGGGTATAGGTCTCGGGAGGAATCAGCCCGAGCCAACGATGGATCCGATCAATGGTGTCGAAGAGGTCCCCGCTCTTCACTTCTCGAACCACCATATGTCGAGCCGAAATCCACTCCACGAACATGTCGTCATCGAGGTTGGCAGAAAAAAGACGTTCCTCCTCCATATGACATGCGGATCCTACGGCACGCTGCAAGCTCAGGGTGAGCACAAGGTGGTAGTTGAGGTTCTCCGTCATGGCTACCTGCAGGTCCAGATGGTTGAACCGGTCAGGCAGAATGCCCGTAAGCCACCTCAACTCATAGTCAACTGAGGTCAACCAGGCGGTCACGTCAGGCAGGCCTGCCAAGGGCAGGACGGCCGCAGAGCACATTGAAGGCGCGATCCACGCACGCTCTCGCCAGATGATATCGCCTGTGACCACCGTCTCTATCGGGTGCGCTTGATCTGGCTTATCAATCTCTGGCCATGGGGTTATGAAGGGCTGATAGAGCTCCTCAGAGACATTGGATAACTCGCCGATTTGCTGGCGATTACAGGCAAGTTCCGCGAGCAGGATCAGCGTCAGGCTATGCTTCATCAGCGGCGATGTATGCCATTCCCAGTGAGGCATGAGGCCATGGCGCTGTAGTATCTCAGTGATCTTCAGTCCGCTTTCCGAAAGGACGGGGGACGAGAGAGACAGCGGAAAACTCCTACTCCGCCGGTCTCTGCTGCTAGCCTCAGCGTCTGATAATGTCATCTTGCTGTTGTGGTACCAGCTGACTAATTCAGCGTCCTGCAGCAGGGACCCGAGAGGCTCGCTTACCCTTGCTCCCCCAGCGCTCTGCTCGGGGCTGACTAGACTGGCAAGGATAAGCTGCAGCTCAGGATGTCGAACAGCAGCCACGACTCGCTGCCACTGACGCCATCGAGCGACGCTGTCTGACTCGGCTTGCAAGTCCTCGAGCGTCTCCCACACCTCACATTCCAGGAAAAGTCCCGCCTCAGCGAGTGGTGAACCAAACATCTCTCGAAGCTTATCGGCAGCCTTAATCGACAGTTGCCATTCCCCCCTCTTTCCTTCTGAGATCCGTGGGCCAGGAACATCGATCATAGCGGCCACCGTCTTGGTGGAACTCCGCGCTGTCGCGTGCCGGAGAAGGTTCCTCGTATCGATTTTGCTCAGTTTTCCGTTGGTGTTGTCCATCTGCTTTTACCCTCGATGTTGAGAATTGGTTCATGGCGCAATGCCAGGCCTCAACACCAGTATCCACAAATAGAATTACGAATAAATCGTAATTTACGCGTAATCATTACAATAATTATATCTTTAAATAAAGAATTCATTAAAATGCGTCAGGATGGCATCCTGATTCCTGAGTTCCCGGAGATTGAGTCGGTGGCGAAAGAACCAGATATCCCTATCAGAGCTCGCTCAACTGAGGATTCATCGGGTCCGGGGCGAGGAATGGCGGTGCCCCATGAGCCGGAGGTCACGTTGTAACGCGGCTTCCGAGAAGGATCGGGTCTGAGCGGACCCAGGCGACGGGCAACCGGGGGTGGAGTGAAGAGCGGAACGGCTGCACATGGGTCAGCGTTTCGTTTGCTCACCCGCCGCCAGGATCAGTCGGTTGATGATCTTGCTGCGGTTTTCATGTGTTGAGATGGCCAGGGCATCTAGAGCCTTGGCTGTGGCCGGCGATAGGTAGACGATGAGCGGGGTGAGTCAGTCGATGCTGGAAATGGCACCGTCCCCTTATCTCCCCGGCTGATTCGCGACCGAGTGCTGGCGTCCCTCGCTGATACGCCGGTGGTCTGTTTGCTGGGGCCACGCCAGAACACCAAGTACCTCAGCATCCTGGAGCGCCTCTTTCTGGTTCGCCAGCTACCCGCATGGCACTGCAACCAGGCCAAGCGGCTGTTCAAGAGTCCCAAGCCACACCTGGTCGATACGGGGCTAGCCGCTGCACTGGAACGTTTAACGCCAGACCAGTGATTGACCGAGGCCGAGCGCTTTGGTGCCTTACTGGAAAGTCATGTGGTCGAGCAACTGATGGCCCAGGCTTTCTAGGTCGACCCGGAGCTGCGATTCTCCCACTACCGGGACAAGAACCAGGTCGAGGTCGATTTCGTCATCGAGCGTGGCCAGAAGCTCTGGGGAGTCGAGGTCAAGCGTGCTGTCTCTGTGCAGGGCAAAGACGCTGCGGGACTCGCTCGACTCGCCGATCAGGCCGGCAAGCAGTTATGCTCGAACAGCAGGGTGAAGTCGCTGCCGGGCCGCGCCCAAGGCATCTCGATGCGCTTGATGCCATGCTCGGGGCACTGGGTGCGAGTACTCTACTCGGAGACCCACTACGAGGATTGAGAGGCGACTAGAGCGTGATGACCTGATCCGGCATGTTACCCGCCAGTGCTGCGTAGAGGTCAGGAAAACAGCCGATGGGCACCCCCGGCATGAGGCGGTCGGCGATCTCGCGCTCGTAGCAGCACTGATCGCAGCCCATGAGCAGCATGCCACTCTGCTCGGCCACGGCGCGCAACCGCTCACCGATGGGATTGCCGTCCACCAGCACATAGTTGTTATCCTCGAAGAAAAACATACCCACCACCTCGACGCCGTGGCGACCTTCCTCGAGCTGGGGCAGGATCATCTTGGCGAGCACATAGGAGATGTTGTGGCGCTGGGTAGCAAAAAGATAGGCGACTTTCATGAGGTGCTCTCCTGAATCGATATCTGAATGGCGGCGCGCAGGGCCGCCACGGCGATGAAGGCACGATCGCGGCGGCCGGGCGGCACGCCGGCCAGCAGCGAGATCAGGCCCTGGGCCTCAAGGCCTGGTGCCGCCGTCAACGGCCGGCCGCTCTCGTACTCGGCCAGCGCCTCGCAGTAGGCGACCAGCGTCGCGCAGGGGGTGGCTTCGAAGCGGGCTTCGGCGATGGTCGCCTCGTGAACGGCGAGGCTGAAGCGAGCACGCAACCCCTGTGGCGTCTCGACCCAGTCGCCGACAATCGGTAGCGGCGGTGCGCGGCGCGTGCGCAGGCCGCGCTCCAGGCAATCAGGCAGTCGCAGCGGTCGACTGGCAACCACTACCGGTATTTCCAGCGCAGCAAGTGACGCTCCAGGGCACCGGCGAGCCCGAACAGCAGCATGACGAACACCAGCACCAGCACGATCAACGCGAAGGTCAGCTCGGCATTATAGGTGCTCTGGGCAAACGCCAGCAGGTAGCCCAGACCACGACTCGAGGCGACGAACTCGCCCACCACGGCACCGGTGAAGGCGAATCCCACTGCCACCTTGAGGCTGCCCATCACCCAGGCCACCACCGAGGGCACATAGACCTCACGCAGCAACACCAGCGGCCCGCCGCCGAGTGTCTTCACGCGTTCCACCAGGCGAGTATCCACGTCGCGGATGCCGTTGTAGACGGCGAAGAAGGTCAGCACCACCACCAGGATGAAGGAGAGCGCCACCTTCGAGGCGATGCCAATGCCCAGCCAAATGATGAACAGCGGCGCGAGGATGACCCGCGGAATGGCGTTGAGCATGGCCATCACCGGCTCGAGCAACTCCGCCACCGGCCGGATCAAGGCGGCGATGAAGCCCAGTAGCGCCCCGCCGATCAGGCCCAGGAAAAGACCCAGCAGGGCGGCGCCGAAGGTCGCCTGGAGGTGCTTGTAGATCTCGCCATCGATGAACAGCTGGGCGATGGAGCCGCCGATGGCCGAGGGCGGCGGTGCATAGAAGGGATCGACCCAGCCCAGGGCGCTGATGCCTTCCCAGGCGAGCAGGACCAGCGTCAACGCCGCGGCACGACGCAATTGCAACCAGAGATTCGCCTGATTCATTGATTCACCACCTCGAGTTCGGGTCGTTGGCGTATCGTGGGAGTACGCACCTCCTCGGACAGTGCATCCCACAGCTGACGCGCGGTGGTCGCGAATTCGGGCTGCTCCTTGACACGCAGGAGATCCCGCGGGCGTGCCAGGTCGATCTCCCAGCGTCCCTTGACGTGAGCCCGCGGTCCGTTGCCGAGCAGCACCACCCGGTCGGAGACGGCGACGGCCTCCTCCAGGTCGTGGGTCACCATGAGCACGGTGAGGTCCTCGCCCTCCACCCAGCTGAGCAGGTCCTCGGTAAGATAGTGGCGCACGATGGCGTCCAGGGAGGCGAAGGGTTCATCCATCAGCAGCAGTTTGGGTCGCAATGCCAGGACCTGGGCGATCGCCACCCGCTTGCGCTGCCCTCCCGAGAGTTCCCGGGGATAACGATCCCCGAACTGGCCGAGGCCCACCGACTCGAGCCAGTGCATGGCTTCTTGGCGCGCTTCGCCCTTGCTTCGGCCACGAATGCGCAGGCCCAGGGCCACGTTGTCTCTGGCGGTGCGCCACGGCAACAGGGCGTCGTCCTGGAACAGGAAGCCGATTTCGGCCTTCTCCACGTCCAAGCGGATATTGCCGGCGGTCGGCTTCTGCAGCCCCATGACCGCGCGCAGCAAGGTGCTCTTGCCGCAACCCGAGGGACCGATGAGGCTGACGAACTCACCCGCGGCGACGCCGAGGTCGACATTCTCGACCACCGGCTCGGCGCCGTAACTCATCTGCAGGGCACGAATATCCAGCATCATGACTCCAGAACATCGGGATGCGCGATTTCCTCCAGCTTGACGCTACCCCCGCGTCCACCCGCGGCCTTCTGAACATCGATCACACGCTGCATGACCTCCAGGTTCAGTTCGACCTCGCGCGGATAGAGCGATGACCGGTAACGCTCCAGGCTAGCGGCGACGATCTCGCGATCCCCGCCGGTGATGATCTCGCGCGGCAAGGCGTCCACCAAGGCTTCGGGCTCGGCCTCCTGGACGTACTGCAGGCCCTTGGCGAGGGCACGGCCCAGGGCACGGATCTCCTCGCGGCGTTCCTCCAGCTCCTCGGTGCGCACGGCCACGCCCATGAACTCGTAGGCGCCCCCCAGGTACTCGTTGGCATCCTCGATATCCATGCCGTTGACCAGCACCCGCGCACCGCGCTCCTGAAGCAGCGACAGCGCCGGCTCCTGCACCATGCCGGCATCCAACTGGCCCAGGCGCAGGGCGTCATAGAGGTTGGTGCCCACGGTGGCGAATTCGACGCTGTCCAGGTCCACGCCGGCGCGGTCGAGGAGGTAGCGCAGGAAGGCGTGGTCAGCATTGCCGAGTGCCGACACGCCGAGGGTGCGGCCCTCGAGATCACTGACCTCGGTTATCGTCTCGGCACGCTCGACGCTGGTGGCCAGGGCAAACAGCGGGAGGCGCCCAGTGGTCGCGACACGCGCAATGTCGGCGCCACTGGCGAAGGCATTCAGGGCCGCATCGAAGGACGTCGCGGCATACTCCACGGCCCCACCGTTCAGGGCCTGGAGGGCGGCGCTGCCGCCGCGAGTGTAGACCAGCTCTACATCCAATCCCTCCTCGGCGAAGAAGCCCGCCGCACGCGTGGCCTCGTAGGGAACCACGCAGAGTAGCTGGCTGCAGAAGGCGAGACGAATCTTCTTGAGATCCTGGCCGAAGGCGGGCAACACGCCACCCAGAGCGGCAAGCCCCGCGGCGCCGGCCGCGCCCTTGAGCAGTGTGCGACGGCTGAAGTCGCGACTGATGTGGAGCACGTCCACTTCGCCGTGACCCAAGGGTCGCAGATCATTGCAGCAATCGGACATGATGACACTCCTGCCACGTTTTTAGACCAATCAGTCTAGACGGAAACGAGCCCTATCCACAAAGAATAAACAACGTTAGAAATATAGCCATAGGTGCTACAACCCTTGACCTTCGGGAGGCGATGCCCCGGTTGGAGGCGGATTTCCCTGCCGCTCCAGTGGACAGCCTTGTTAACCCCCATCTAACCTCATGAGGCACAAGTCGAGACCGCTGGCCTTGACGGGTCAGGTGCTGACCCTTCGAACACGAGCTTGACGTCGACTGCCCCCTTGCCGAGGCAGCCAGCTTCGCCGTGGCAAGGGGAAGGCATTCTCAGTCATACAAGGAGCGTAGCATGGCGAATGCCCCCGACGATTCGACACCTCTTCCCCAGCAGGATCGCATCAACCCGGTTGTCTTCTCTGGCTCTGCCATGGCGATCGTGGCCTTTGCCCTGTGGACGATGATCTTCACCGATCCTGCCAGTGCCGCCACCAATGCCGTGCTGAGGTGGATCTCGAATACTTTCGGCCGGTTCTATTTCGTCGCCGTGGTGGCCTACCTGATTTTCGTCATCGCCATCGGTCTGTCGCGCTTCGGCAAGCTACGACTGGGCCTGGTGGATCGCCTGGGGCTCCTTCGTGGGGCTGTTCCTGGCCCGCATCTCGCAGGGCCGCACTATCCGTCAATTGGTCGTCGGCACGCTGCTCCTGCCGCTGGCCTTCATGATGGCGTGGATGTCAATCACGCGGGACCCGACAACTAATAAACGACGAGCGTAGAACCACTGGTATAAAACAGTTCGCTTTTTTCACTCCACCCCCAGCGCCTTAACCACCGCATCCACCGGTTCGGCGTAGAAGCTGGTCTGGAACTTGGTAAACAGCTCGGCGGGGATGGTAGAGATATCCGCGGCGCTGGCCATGGGCAGGGTGACGCGCTTGCCACCGGCGTCGAAGGCCACCTGCAGGCACTCGGCGAGGCTCTCCACGCGCTTGAGGCTGCCGCCCAGGCTCATGTCGCCCAGCACCACCATCTGGCCCTGGGTGGGCCTGCCCAGCAGAGCAGATGAGAAGGCCACCGGGCTGGCCAGAGCAAGATCACGCAGCACACCGGTGTTCTGCAGTTCCACCACATGCAGGTGGAAGTCGTGGTCGAGCACCTTGCCGGAGGCGCTGATGCGGCTGGCGTTGGCCTTGAAGTAGTCGAAGGCGATCTTGACCTGCTCCTTGGCGGCGGTGGAGCTCCACAGCCCCGAGGTGGCGAGCTTGCCGATGCCGGCGGTGACCTGGAGCTCGATGCGGTAGACCCCCGGCATGCCCTTGTCGCTGAGGCCGATGGTATGCACCACCCCCGGCTTGCCGGGGCCTTCGGGAATCAGGCCACCGCCACCCTGTTCCTTCACCGAGACGAAGTGCTCCTCCAGCGTCTCCTTGTCGATGTAGCTGAAGTGGACGTCGTAGAACTCCATTCCGCCGATCTTCTTGAGCTGCTCCTTGACCCGGCGGCGCACCTGCAGGGCGTACGCCAGGCACTGGCGCACGTCCTCCTTGGCCAGCCCTTGTGAAGAGCCGCCGTGCGGGTAGAGCAGCTTGAGCAGACCGGAGACGGTCTTGCGCACGGCGATCACGTCACGCTGGTTGAGGTTGTCGCCCAGGCGGAAGTATTGATCGATGGCATCGGCGAAGCTGCGCTTGCGCATCTCGCGGAAGAACTCGGCCAGGTAGTCGACGATGAAGCCATAGCGCTGGGTGAAGAACGACGGCCGCATCTTGGGGATCTCCCAGCCCGGGATGTAGGCGTGGAAGCGGTCGAAGAAGGCGGCGTCGATCATGGCCTCGGGGAACGGCGTCAGCAGGTGGCTGGTCTTCACCATCGATTCGACGCTCTGGTTGATGTTGCCGATGAACACCATGGAGGCGGAGGCTTCCATCTGCTCCCGCCCACGCGCGAATGAGCCGGAGGCCATGTAGTCCTTCATGATCTGCACGCCGTCCTTGTCCTTGAACGAGATGCCGGCCACCTCGTCGAAGGCCACCAGATCCCACATGCCGACCAGGCCGATGCGTCGCGAACTCATGTTGTAGAACAGGTTGGCCACCGTAGTCTGGCCCCCGGAGACCAGGATGCTGTTGGGCGAGCACTCCTTGTAGATATGGCTCTTGCCGGTGCCGCGGGGGCCCAGCTCGCAGACGTTGTAGTTGTTCTCGACGAAGGGAATCATCCGGGCCAGCAGGTGCCACTGCACCTCGGCATCGAGCTCGGCGGGCTCCATGCCGATGGAGCGGATCAGCACCTCGCGCCACTGATCGGTGGTAAAACCGCGGCGCCCCTCGAACAGCGCCTCCATGTTCATGTGGGGCATCTGGATCGGCTTGAGCTGGCTGACCCCGAACGGCGAGCCGCGTTGGCCCTCCTCGTGGTAGTAACTCAGGGTGGCGATCACCCAGATCCCGCCCCACCAGCAGCTTCTCGTGCTCCTTGACGATGCCGGCGGAGATCTCGGCGTCGCGGATCCCCAGGTTGCTGAACGCCGCCTCGTAGCAGTCCTGCTTCTCGTTGAGGCGCACCGTCACCCGGTCGATCACCTTGAAGCTACCGCGCTCGCGGACCAGCGACTTGACCTTCTCGGCCTCGTCGGGGCGCACGTAGTTGTCGGAAAGGATCGTCTTGACGTTCTGCAGGCCCTCGTCGATTACCTCCTGGTCGTCGGTGGCGCAGTACATGCCGAGCAGGTACTCCAGCACGTACACCGGCACGTTGGCGCCTTCCTTGACCCGCTGGGTCAGGTCCTTACGCACCACTCGGCCGGCGAAATGGGTATTGAGCAGGGTGTCGAGGTCGGCATCTAGGCAGGTATCCGATTTAGGTGTATCGCTATCCTTGATGGATGTCACACATATGCTCCAGAAATCAGTATTGCTAATGCAACTTGTGAAGAAAGCTCAATAATTTAATATATTAGCCTCATGGCCATCAGAAAAAAACTAGCTGTGCTTTTAAAATTATTTTTCCATGCTTTTAATTGCATTATCCCAAGAACCCGATGTTCCTGCTGCACTTGAAGTGCTATCGCCAGGAGCAGATATTTCGCAAAAGTCTATATCAAATGCTAGGTATTTTTTATCGTGCTTTACGCCAGATTCTTCCCTTCTTATTCTTGCGTTTTTTTGGTTGTTATAGAAACCTAAAAAGGAAAAGTTATCTACCCAGTCGCCGCGTACATCTGATGCCTTTCTAAGCATCCCTATAGCTTCCTCCCAATCATCGTAGAACAAAGAAACAGCAACAAAATGAGCTGCATCTTTTTCATCAGAGATTCTTTTGAAAATCGCTTCAATGTTTTCAAGCATTTCTTGATCATAAGTGCCTATGCAAAAGTTATTCGATTTTCCTTGCCGTAGCCTGACAGGATCTCACGGACTTGGTATTGCAGTGCCTGAAAGCTTTCATAGGCGGTCACCGGAAGCCACTCGTACTTGACCTTGCGCCACAGAATTTCGATCAGGTTCAGTTCCGGCGAGTAGGGGGACAAATAGACCACATGGACCCGCTGGTTGAGCCACTCCAGGCGTTTGCGCTGGAAGAGTGCCGAGCGATGGACGCTGGCATTGTCGACCACCACGATGGCAAAGGTATCGGGGGATTTGTGCTCCATAAACTGATCAAAGGCGTCGACCACGACAGAGGTGGTGACCGTCTCCGTCGTCGCGTGATACACCAGCTTCCCTTGGCGGCTCGGAAAACCCAGAACATTCAGGCGCTGGCTGCGTGAATAGGCGGACATCGCCAGTGGTTGCCCCACCGGACTCCACGCGTACGGCACGGCCGATGACTGGGAAAATCCTGATTCATCAAAGTAGTACAGCTCGGTTCCGCCGGTCTCCTCCCACTGCTGGAGCGCTGACAGCAAGCCTTGGGTGTTCCGAAAATCGGTCTCGTCACGCCGGTGCTTCAGTGACCGTCGGGCACGCTTGAAACTATACCCCATTTTTTTTAGCCATCGTTTGATGGTCGCGAGACTGGCTTTCTTGCCCGTTGCTTGCTGGAAATGCGCCTGAACCGTTCGGATCTGATGGGGATACGCATCGACCAAGGCTTTCAGCTGTTCATGGTCCGCTTCATCGTAGATCGGTGGCCGTCCGGTGCGCGGCTTGTCGTTGAGCCCCTCAATGCCATGCGCTTCCCAGGCAGACAGCCAGTTGGCGACGGTTTCACGGGTTGCGCCCAGGATGTCGCTGATCTGGTCGATGGTATGCCCCTTGTGACTGAGCACGATGGCATGGGCACGGCGGCGAAAGGCCGGCTTCTCACCTTGCTGATAAGCCTCCATCAACACCTGGAGGTCGGTGTCGGACAAGGTCGCCACGAAACGGAACTTCATGCTCATCATCCTGATGCTGGCTGTCATGATGAGCACTATATCGAAAAACTTATGCGTCAGTACTTAAAAGGCAACAGGTTGTCGTGTTGGGCCAAGTACCCGCCGTCATACCATGATTTCCTGCAACGAAGTGGAAGAAATTATTCGCTCATCATTCCTGGGCACAAGTTTTAGAATTAGGGTTATTTGCTGAGGAGTCACCAATGGCATTAACCCGATCACACCATTCGCTCCGTCGTCTGATTGCCCAGCACCCGGCCAGGCGGGATGATATCGGCGATCTAGTCACCCGGCGGCCGCTGCCGGGGCCACAACTCGAGCAGCTCGACCCCTTTCTGTTTCTCAACCATCACGGCCCGCAGCTCTATCCGGCCAATAACCGTGGATTGCCGTTCGGCCCACACCCCCATCGCGGCTTTGAAACGGTGACCTTTATTTTGCAGGGGTCGCTGGCCCATGCGGACAGTGCCAGCCATCAAAGCGTGATCCATGCCGGCGGCGTGCATTGGATGACGGCGGGCAGCGGCATCGTGCATGCGGAAGTTTCACCGACCGAGTTTCTACGCGACGGGGGCCCGCTGGAGATTCTGCAGCTGTGGGTCAATCTGCCGGCACGCTTGAAGATGAGCGAGCCACGCTACGTGGGGCTGCAACAGGAATCGATTCCAGCCATTGCGCTGCCGGGCGGTGGCGAACTGAACCTGATCGCTGGCGAGTGGCAAGAGTGCGTTGGCCCTGTCGACACGCTGACGGCCGTGTTCATGTCGACGCTGCGGTTGCCTGCCGGTGCGCGTGAGCAGTTGCCCGTTGCGCCGGGGCGGCAGGTGTTCCTCTACGTGGTGGAGGGAGACGTCACGGTGGGCGGCGAGCCAGCCAAGCCTCACCATCTGATCGAGGTGGACCAGGACGGCGATAGCGTCGTCATCGAAGCGCGTAGCGACGCGCGCCTACTGTTTGGCCACGGGGATGTGATTGATGAGCCTGTGGTTTCCCACGGCCCCTTCGTGATGAATACCCGCGACGAGATTATTCAGGCGGTCGAGGATTATCAGAACGGCAAATTTGGCGGGCTGGACGCCTAAGGTTTGTACCAAAGTCGCTACACCGGCTCGCCGCGATAGTAGTGCCATAAGAACAGCGAACCCACGCTGCGCCAGGGTGCCCAGTGTTCCACCATGTTACGCGCTTGCTTGGGCGTGGGCTTGGTCTCCATCCCTTTCAACCGGCCGAGGGCTACGCGCAGGGCGAGATCATCGGCAGGGAAGATGTCCGGGCGTTTCAGCGAGAACATCAGGTAGATCTCGGCGCTCCAGCGGCCAAAGCCGCGTAGCTGGGTAATGGCGGCAATGGCTTCGTCATCGCTTAAGCGCGCCAAGCCATCGGCACTGAAAGTGCCGGCGAGTTCGGCTTCTGCCAGCCCCTTGGCGTACTCGATCTTGCGCCAGGAGAGGCCCGCATCGCGCAGCGCTTGGCCTTCTACCTCCATTATCGCCTTGGCGTGCAGTTCCGGCAGCAGCGTATTCACCCGGCCCATGATGGCGCGGGCCGCTTCAGTGGATATCTGCTGGCTGACGATGGTGGAAAAGAAAGTCCCAAACCCTTTGTCGCGTTCGCGAGGCGAGGGTACACCCACCAAGGGAAGGGCACGGGCAATATCGGGGTCGGCCTCGGCCAGTGCCTGCATGCCAAGTTCGATATTCGATGCGTTCATGATCAAGTCCCGTTCGTGAGTCGCGGGAAAGGGCGTTGTTCGTAGACTAGCTCTCCCACCACACTTGTGACGAACGTATTTATACTTTCGTCTAACCCTGCGATCATGCCGCCTTCATTGCCTCAGGCCGTCTTTATAGGAGGGCTCGTCATGCAGAACACCCGCACGCCTCAGGCGCACCACCCGCGCCTGGCCGAGCTCGCCCTGGCGCTGGGCGGTTTCGGCATCGGCACTAGCGAGTTCGTGATCATGGGGCTGATGGAGCGCGTGGCCGCGGACCTGGCGGTGGGCACCGCCGACGTGGGCTATGCCATCTCCGCCTACGCCCTGGGTGTAGTGGTGGGCGCGCCACTGATCTCGGCGCTGGCCGCCCGGGTGCCGCGCCGCGCCCTGCTGATCACGCTGATGCTGGTGTTCGCCATGGGCAACGTCGCCAGCGCCCTGGCCACCAGTTTCTGGTCCTTCGTCGGGCTGCGCTTCCTCGCCGGACTGCCGCACGGTGCCTACTTCGGCGTGGCGGCGCTGGTCGCCGCGGCAACGGTGCCCGTCGACCAGCGTGCCCGCGCCATCGGCCGAGTGATGCTGGGCCTGAGCACGGCCATCGTGATAGGGGCGCCCCTCGCCACCTGGGCCGGCCAGTGGCTGGGTTGGCAGTTCGCCTTCCACGCCGTGGGCGTCGTGGCGTTGGCCGCCATGGCCATGATCTGGCTCTTCGTGCCGCCTCAGCCCCAAGATCTCTCGGCCAGCCCGCGACGCGAATTGGCCGCCCTAGTCAGTCGGCGGGTGCTGTTCACTCTGGGAGTGGCCAGCATCGGTTTCGGCGGCATGTTCGCAGTATTCAGTTACGTGGTACCCACCCTGCGCCTCCAGACCGGCATGCCGGAGGCGCTGGGGCCTTGGGTGCTGGCGATCTTCGGCATCGGTGGCATCGTGGGCAACCTGGTCGGCGCCCGTCTCGCCGACCGCAACCTGATGCGTGCGATACCCGCCATCCTGCTGTGGAGCCTGGCGGCGCAGGTGGGCTTCTTCTTCGCCGCCAATCACCTCGCCACGGGGCTACTGTTCGTCGGCCTGGTGGGTACTGGCATCGCCCTGGGCCCGGCGCTGCAGACCCGGCTGATGGACGTGGCCGGCGAGGCACAGACCATGGCGGCCTCGATGAACCACGCCGCCTTCAACGGCGCCAACGCCCTCGGCGCCTGGCTGGGGGGTGTCACCATCAAGGCCGGCGCTCCCTGGTCTTCGACCGGGTTGGTAGGCGCGGGGCTGGCCCTGGCCGGCCTGGCGGTGTTCAGCCTGGGACTCTACCTGGAGCGTCGATGCCCTACCACAGCCGCCGCACCAGCCGGCTAGCTCGTGCAGGACCGGGGTGGGTATGCGATACTTCGCCCCTTTCATCGTCACACACGCATCGTCACACACGCATCGACACACACGCATCGACACACACGCATCGCCGCTCACTCTGGGCGCCATCTCAGGGACGCACGCTCATGCCGCAAGGTACGCTCTTCATCGTTTCCGCTCCTTCCGGCGCCGGCAAGACCAGCCTGGTGCGTGAGCTCGTCGAGAGCCTCGATGGTATTCAGGTCTCGGTCTCGCATACCACCCGTGAGCGGCGGCAAGGGGAAGTCAACGGTGTCAACTACCACTTCGTGGCGGCGGCCGATTTCGAGGCGATGATCGAGCGCGGCGAATTCTTCGAGCATGCCCGCGTGTTCGATAACTACTACGGCACTTCGCGGCTCAGCGTGCAGGCCATGCTCGCCGCCGGCCAGGACGTCATCCTCGAGATCGACTGGCAGGGCGCCCGCCAAGTCAGGTGCCAGTTGCTCGATGCGGTCTCCATCTTCATTCTGCCGCCTTCACGGGACGAGCTTGAGCGACGCCTGTCGAATCGCGGCACCGATGAGCACGCCGTGATCGCCCGGCGCATGCGTGAGGCGGTGGACGAGATGTCGCACCACGACGAATACGAGTATCTAGTGATCAACGACGACTTCACCACCGCCCTGCGCGAGCTGCAATCGCT
Source organism: Halomonas jincaotanensis (assembly GCF_018448785.1). Lineage (GTDB taxonomy): Bacteria > Pseudomonadota > Gammaproteobacteria > Pseudomonadales > Halomonadaceae > Halomonas > Halomonas jincaotanensis. The sequence continues at coordinate 15,129 of NZ_JAHCLU010000006.1, forward strand.
GGTCATCGGGCGTCGTCTGACCCTTGAGCGGATGCGCGAGCGCCACGGCCCGCTATTAGCGTCACTCTTGTCACAGACGCCCGGCGTCGAGTAATCTAAACGATCTATCCACAGACGACGCCTCGGACCGAATCGGCCTCCGGGGTTTTCCCGTCAGCATTCAGGAAGGCATCCATGGCGCGAGTCACAGTCGAAGATTGTCTGGAACACGTCGAAAATCGCTTCAAGTTAGTGATGATCTCCACCCAACGTGCCCGTCAGCTGGCGCGCGGCTCTCGCGACGCCCTCTTGCCCTGGGAGAACGACAAGGCCACGGTCATGGCGCTACGTGAGATCGCCGGTGGTCTGATCGACGAGCACGTCCTCGACGAACCCGTCGAGGCGCCGGTGCGTGTACGCCGCGAACCCGAACCGGGATTCGCTGCCGAGGAGTGATCCACGAGGGCTTTCTTGTCGCCTCACCTCGCGGGGCATTCACGCAGGACTCAGGGCGCGCTGCATGTTTACCATCGATGACCTGGCCGACCGACTCGGCGGCTATCTCCCCCAGGACGAGATCCGGCAGGTCAAGCGTGCCTTCTACTATGCCGAGCAAGCCCACGATGGCCAGCGCCGACGCTCCGGCGAACCCTATGTGACCCATCCGTTGGCGGTGGCCAACATCCTCGCCAACATGCACATGGACCATCAGAGCCTGATGGCCGCCATGCTGCATGATGTTATCGAAGATACGGGGATCGGCAAGGAGGCGCTTGCCGATCAGTTCGGTAAGCCGGTGGCAGAACTGGTCGACGGCGTGTCCAAGCTGACGCAGATCGCCTTCGAGGACAAGGCCGTCGCCCAGGCCGAGAATTTCCAGAAGATGGTGCTGGCGATGTCCCGCGATATCCGGGTCATCATCGTAAAACTCGCCGACCGGCTGCACAACATGCGCACCCTCGGGGCACTGCGCCCCGACAAGAAGCGCCGTATCGCGCGTGAAACGTTGGAGATCTACGCCCGCATCGCCAGTCGCCTGGGCATCAACACCATCCGCGTCGAGCTCGAGGATCTCTCTTTCCAGGCTTTGTATCCGATGCGCGCCGAGCGTATCAAGCGAGCCGTCTCGAGTGCCCGGGGTCACCGCCGCTCGGCGATTCGCCAAGTGCAATCCAACTTGCAGAACAGTCTCGACGACGAGGGGCTGTACGGCACCGTCATCGGTCGGCAGAAGCATCTATTGTCCATCTACAAGAAGATGCGTGACCAGCGAAAGTCATTCGCCGAGATCATGGACGTGTTCGGCTTTCGCATCATCACCGAGGACGTCGACAGCTGCTACCGAATCCTCGGCGTGGTACATAACCTCTACAAGCCGGTTCCTGGGCGCTTCAAGGACTACATCGCCATCCCCAAGGCCAACGGCTACCAGAGCCTGCACACCACCCTGTTCGGTCGCGGCGGCATGCCTATCGAAGTGCAGATCCGCACTCGCGAGATGGAGGCCATGGCCAACAACGGCATCGCTGCCCACTGGCTCTACAAGGCGGGACAGACCCAACACCCCATCGCCCAGGGTAGTCACGCTCGGGCGCGCGCCTGGGTCAAGGGATTGCTCGAGATGCAGCGCCACGCCGGAGATTCGCTGGAATTCATCGAACACGTCAAGAATGACCTTTTTCCCGACGATATCTACGTGTTCACGCCCAAGGGCGACATCATGGAGCTGCCCCAGGGCGCCACGGTGATCGACTTCGCCTACAGCGTGCATACCGATATCGGCAACAGCTGCATCGCCTGTCGCATCGACCGCCATCTGGCCCCCCTCTCCTCACGGCTGGAAAGCGGCCAGACACTCGAGATCATTACCGCGCCCGGTGGCCGCCCCAACCTGGGCTGGCTCAATTTCGTGATAACGGCCAAGGCCCGCTCGGCGATCCGCCACGCGCTTAAGCACCAGCAGCATACCGAGGCCGTGCAACTGGGGCGTCGCCTGCTCAACAAGGCCCTGGCGGAGTTCGAAACCAGCCTGGAGGAGCTGCCCAAGGGGCCGATCGAGACGCTGCTCGACGAGCTTTCATTGAAGCATCTCGACGCCCTGCTGGAGATGATCGGCATGGGGACGCGGGTGACTCACATGATGGCGCGCCGGCTGATCGACCTACACCGCGGCGAACCGCCCCAGCGCGCGGTATCCAGCCAAGCCTCGCAACGCCCCATCGCCATCAGCGGCGCCGAGGGCATGGTCATCAAGTTTGCCCGTTGCTGCCATCCGTTGCCAGGCGACCCGGTGATCGGCCACCTTTCGGCAGGCAAGGGCATCGTGGTACACCGTACCGAGTGTCGCAATCTCGGTGAGCTGCGTAACGATCCGGACAAGCTCTTTGCCCTGGAGTGGTCGAAGGGCATCGAAGAAGAAGACTTCCCAGTGGCCCTGCGCCTGGAAGTGGAAAACCGCCGTGGCTTGGTGGCCGAGCTTGCCGCCCTGGTGACTAGCGCCGGCGCCAACATCGAACGCATCGACATCGAGGAGCGCGACGCGCGCCTTGCCACGGTCCACCTGACCCTGGCGGTACATGATCGCGTTCACCTGGCCAGGATCATCAAGCGCCTGCGCAACCTGGCCAATGTCGGGAAGATCAATCGCCTCGGTACCTGAGAATCGACGCACACTACCGTCCAGCAACACACCCTATAACGATTACCCCTACGCGGAGAACGCTGATGAGCAACAAGGCCGTCATCAATACCGATAAGGCACCCGCCGCCATCGGACCCTATTCCCAGGCCATCAAGGCCGGAAACACCGTCTACCTGTCCGGCCAGATCCCCTTGGACCCGACCACCATGACGCTCGTCGAGGGCGATATCGAAGCCCAGGCCCGCCAGGTCTTCCGCAACCTGCAGGCCGTATGCGAGGAAGCCGCCGGTACCCTCCAGGACGTGGTCAAGCTCAACCTCTACCTGGTGGATCTCGACAACTTCGCCATCGTCAACCAAGTGATGGAAGAGTTCTTCGCCACGCCCTACCCGGCGCGGGCGGCAGTGGGCGTAAAAGCACTGCCCAAGGGAAGCCAAGTAGAGGCCGAGGCGGTCATGGTCATCGGCGACTAGACCGCATGCGGCTGTTTCTAGCCCTAACGCCGCCACCCGAGCTGCGCACGCGGTTCGGCGAACTGGCGGACCTGGCCCAGGCGCGCTGTGGCGGGCGACGCATACCCGACGCTAACCTACACCTGACGCTGGCCTTTCTCGGCGAAGTGAGCCCCACGCGCCTCGATTCGTTGGCGCATAGAGTGCGCCAACTGAAGGTACAAGCCGACAGCTGGACACTGGATGAGTGGGGATGTTTTCGCTCGCCGCGTATTGTCTGGATCGGCGGGGCTCGCCCCGACCCGGCGCTGCAGCGTCTCCACAGCACGCTATGGCAAGAACTTGCCGCCCTCGGGTTCGAGGGCGGGCCGTCACGCTATATACCTCATCTCACCCTGCTGCGGCGCGCCGAGCGCCTGGATACCCCCAAGCTGCCAGCCTTTCGCATCGACTGGCCATATTGCCAGGTCGAGCTGGTCCACTCGGTCACTGGCCCCGGGGGCAGCCGCTATACGACGCTGGCCCGCTCACGGGCAGTTAAGGGATGAAGCGTCAGACCTGTGCGGGCAGAAAACCACCCTCACGCAGCACCTGGGCATAGCCCTCGCGGTAGCTGGGGTACTGGAAGACATAACCGCTATCGAGCAGGCGGGAATTATCGCATCGCTTGCTCGCGCGGCGACGCAGCGGCGATTGGATGGTCGCCGTCGACTCGACCTTGAGTTGTCCGGCAAGCCAGGTCATCACCTCGTGCAGGGGCGCCGGTTCGCAGTCGCTCGCCAGGTAGAGTGGCTCAACGGGGTGCTTGGCCAGGGTCAGGTCGATCAGGTGGGCCAACACACCGGCGCAGTCATCGCGGTGAATACGGTTGGAGTACATGACCGGGCTGCCCGCCGCGATACGCCCTTCGCTGACCTGGCGAATCAGGCGGTCACGACCGGGGCCATAGATGCCCGAGAACCGCACCACCGTTCCCGGCAATTCGTGCTCCTCCAGCGCCTTTTCGGCCTCGCGCATCAGCGCGCCGGAAAACCCCGAGGGCACGATGTCACTGGTTTCGTCAACTGTCTCGCCCTCCTGCTGGGCATAGACACTGGTGGAGGAAACGAACAACACGCGTTTGGGGCGCTTCTTGCGGCCGACGTATTCTGCCAGTACCGTCTTGAGGCCTTCCGGATACGCGGCACGATAGGCGTCTTCATCGAAGCGGTCGGCACTGACCACATAGACCAGCACATCAGCATTCGGCAGGCTCGCCAGATCGCCCGCCTCGCCAAGATTCGCGGCGATTGCCTCGATGCCGCTGCCCTTGAGGGCGGCGGCATTGCGCCGCACGCCAATGACGCGCTGTCCCACTTTCTGCAGGCGCCTTCCCAGCGCTGTGCCGATGTCGCCACAGCCCAGAATCAGAGTTGTCGTCTTCACCTTTCACTCGCCCCCTGATAAAAAGTCCCTATTGGCATTATCCTGTTCCTTAGCACCGGCCTGCCCCCTCGGGGGAATCACCCAGTTCGAGAGGATGCCCACCGGCACCAAGATGACTCTAACAGAACTTCGCTACATCGTGACACTGGCCCAGGAACACCATTTCGGGCGTGCCGCGGAGCGCTGCTTCGTGTCCCAGCCGACCCTGTCGGTGGCGGTCAAGAAGCTCGAGGAGGAGCTGGGCGTGGCGCTGTTCGAGCGTTCGAAATCGACCGTCCAGGTCACCCCGCTGGGTGAGAAGATCGTTGAACAGGCCCAGCGGGTTCTGGAGCAGAGCAGCGTCATCAAGGAGCTGGCCAGCGCCGGCCGCGATCAGTTGGCAAGCCCGCTGCGCCTGGGGGCCATCTATACCATCGGGCCTTATCTGTTTCCCTACATGGTGCCGGCGCTGTCGCGCAGCGCCCCGCAGATGCCGCTCTACATCGAGGAGGGCTTCACCGGCAACTTGCGTCGCAAGCTGCGCAGCGGCGAGCTCGATGCCATCATCGTCGCCCTGCCCTTCAACGAGACCGACGTGGTCACCAAGCCGCTCTACGAGGAAACGTTCGACGTCCTGCTGCCGGCCGATCATCCCTGGGCCGAGCGGGACAGCGTCGAAAAGGAAGACCTCCTCGACGAGCGCCTGTTGTTGCTGGGCGAGGGCCACTGTTTTCGCGATCAGATCCTCGAGGCCTGCCCGGCCATCGGCCGCAAGCTCGCGAGCCCCTCCAACACGCTCACCGCCGAGGGGGGCTCGCTGGAGACCATTCGGCACATGGTCGCCTCCAAGCTCGGTATCACGGTGCTGCCGCGTTCGGCGATCGGCACCGGGCATTACGAGAGCGGGCTGCTCATCAGCCGCCCCTTCACCTCGCCGGCGCCCTCGCGCACCGTGGCCATCGCCTGGCGCGCCAGCTTCCCGCGGCCCAAGGCGATCGATGCCCTCACCGATGCGATCAACGCCTGCCGCAAGGCCGATACCGGAGCCGCATGAGCGCTGACATTAAGGCGCTTGACGCGCCCGTCACCGACCTCAAGGGCGTCGGCGAGGCACTCGCACTAAAGCTGGCGCGGCTGCGTCTGGAAACCGTCGCCGACCTGCTGTTCCACCTGCCGCTGCGCTATCAGGATCGCACCCGGATCACGCCCATCGGCACCCTGCGTGCCGGGAATGAAGCCGTGATCGATGGCGAGGTGGTCGCCGGCGAAGTGGTACGCGGCCGACGCCGCAGCCTGCTGGTGCGGATGCGCGACGCAAGCGGCATCCTCAGCCTGCGCTTCTTCCACTTCTCGCCGGTTCAGCAGCAGCAGTTTCATCCCGGGGCGCGCGTGCGGGCCTTCGGCGAGGCGCGCGCCGGGGCCACGGGGCTGGAACTCTACCATCCCGAATACCGCCTGCTGAGCAGCGACGCCCCACCGGTGGAGGACCATCTCACCCCGATCTACCCCACCACCGAAGGCCTTCACCAATCGCGGCTGAGGGCGTTGATCGACCAGGCGCTGACGTGCCTGCAGAGCGCCCCGGAGGCGCTGCCCGACTGGATTCCTGCGCCGCTGCGCGAGCGTTTCGGCCTGCCCGCGCTCCATGCCTGCCTGATCACCCTGCATCGCCCGCCGCCGGATGCCGACCCCGACGGACTCGCCGATGGCCGCCATCCCGCCAGCCGTCGTCTGGCGCTGGAAGAGCTGCTCGCCCACCGGCTGAGCCTGCGTGAGGTACGCCGCCACATCCAGCAGGACGGCGCGCCGCCGCTGCCCAGCGGGCGCAATCTCCAGGCCCGCTTCCTGACCCAGCTGCCCTTCGCCCTGACGGGCGCCCAGCGCCGGGTACTCGAGGAGATCGGTGTCGACCTGGCGCGCGAGATTCCCATGCTGCGACTGGTGCAGGGCGATGTCGGTTCGGGCAAGACGGTCGTCGCGGCCATGGCGGCGCTGTCGGCGCTGGCCAGTAATTGCCAGGCGGCAATGATGGCGCCGACGGAACTGCTCGCCGAGCAGCATTTTCGTACCTTCCGCGCCTGGTTCGAGCCACTGGGCATCGAGGTGGCGTGGCTCGCCGGCAAGCTCAAGGGCAAGGCGCGCCTGGACACCAAGGCGGCGATCCAGGATGGTCGGGTGCGCATGGTCGTGGGCACCCATGCGCTCTTCCAGGGCGACGTACACTTCCAGCGCCTGGGCCTGGCGATCATCGACGAGCAGCACCGCTTCGGCGTCCATCAGCGCCTGGCCCTGCGCGAGAAGGGCGAAGCCGGCGGCCTCACTCCCCACCAATTGGTGATGACCGCCACCCCGATCCCCCGCACCCTGGCCATGAGCGCCTACGCCGACCTGGACGTCTCGGTGATCGACGAGCTGCCGCCGGGGCGCACCCCGGTCAAGACGGTGGCAATGCCCGACGAGCGCCGCCCGGACGTGGTGGCGCGTATCCGCCATGCCTGCGCCGAGGGCCGTCAAGCCTACTGGGTCTGCACGCTGATCGAGGAATCCGAGGCCCTGCAGTGCCAGGCCGCCGAGGCGACCCGCGACGAGCTCGTCGAGGCATTGCCGGAACTGGCGGTTGGCCTGGTTCACGGACGCATGAAAGCCGGCGATAAGGCCGCGGTCATGGCCGCCTTTCACGCCGGCGAGTTGGACCTGCTGGTGGCCACCACGGTGATCGAGGTCGGGGTGGACGTCCCCAACGCCAGCCTGATGATCATCGAGAACCCCGAACGCCTGGGGCTTTCCCAGCTGCATCAGCTGCGCGGGCGGGTCGGACGCGGCTCCGCCGAGAGTTTCTGCGTATTGCTCTATCGTGGACCGCTCTCGGCCCATTCACGCCAGCGCCTGGCGGTGATGCGCGACACCACCGACGGCTTTCGCATCGCCGAGAAGGACCTGGAGCTGCGGGGGCCGGGCGAGGTGCTGGGCACGCGCCAGACCGGCCTGGCGCAGATGAAGATCGCCGATCTGGAACGCGACGCCGACCTGCTGCCACGTGTCTCGCCATTAGCGGACGCACTGCTCGCCCAGCATCCCGAGGCCAGCCGTCCGCTGATCCGTCGCTGGCTCGGCGAGCAGGCGGGTCTTTACGGTCAGGTGTAGGCCTTGGCGGCGTGTTCCTGGTTATCGCTCGGGGCAGGCGCGATCAAGCGATTGGCGGCCTCGCCGAGAAATTCCAGTTGGCGACATACCAGGCGCAGTTGATGACGCATCGGCCAGTAGGTCTCGCCGTCGTCCGCCCGGCTGGTCGCCGGAGCGTCGAGCGCCTCGCGAAGCCGAGCCACCTCAGCCCCAAACCCACTCAGCGGCCGACGGGCCTCGAGATGCTCGGCAAGACGGCCCAACAGCGTGGCCACGCGTTCGGCGAGTGCGGTTACCCCTGTATCGCCCTGACCATCAGACGTGTCGTCGTTCCGCGCATGGCGGTGGGCCCCCAGCGCCGAGAGATACCCCAGCAGGGTGTGGGATAACGCCAGGAAGCGCATGGCGTCGTCGACATCGTGGCCTTGATAGCGGCGCGGTTCGTGCAGCATGTTGCTCAGCAGTGTCGACAGCGCGGCATCGGCGTTGTGGGCATTGCGACGCGCCAGCCGATAGGCGAGGTCGTCCTGCTTGCCGGTCGCATACTGCTGGATGATCTCCTCCAGGTAGCGACGCTGGCTGATCAGCGAGGTGGCCGCCTGACGGTAAAGGCGCCGCCCTTGCCAGTCGGGCAGTATCCACAGTACCGCCAGGCCGGCAATCAGCACCCCGACCAGGGTATCGAACAGCCGCGGCCAGATCAGATCGAAGCCGTCGCCCACCTGATTGAAGCTGCACAGCACCAGCAGGGTAATCGCCGCCGTGGCGATGCCATAGTGAGTCTGGCGGCTGGCGAAAAACACCACCCCCGCCACCACCGCGATCAGCGACTGGGCCAGCGGATGGGGAAACAGCGAGATCGAAGCCCAGCCCACCACCAGCCCCAGCACCGTCCCGGCAACACGTTTGACGAGAAAACGCTGGGTCGCCGAGAAGTTGGGCCGGCAGACGAACAGCGTGGTCAGCAGGATCCAGAACCCCTGGGTCGGATGAAACACCTGCATCAGGACATAGCCCACCAGCAACGCGATCGGCAACCGCAGTGCGTGACGCAGCGTCGGCGAACTCAGGGTCATGGCGGCGCGGATGCGCGCCCAGGCATCCCGCGGGCCGTGCAGAGAGCGGTCATGCAGACTGGCATCGGCGTGGGGCGTGGCCACCTCGGGATGCTCGGCGCTGGCCAACTGCGCCTCCAGGGTGGCGAGATTATCGGCAAGTGCCGACAACGGCGGCATCAGCGCCTGCCACTCGGGCTGCTGGTGGGATCGCAAGTGGGTGATCGACGCCCGCAGATCTGCCAGCGCCTGCTCGCTCTGGTCATGCTCGAAGGGACGGTTGAGCAGCAACGCTCGGCTCAGCCGCCGACAGGCGTGGCCCTGCTGGTCGAGCAACCGCTGGCAACGAAAGAGCACATCGTGATGAAAGAACGCCTCGATCAACGACGAATAGGGCGAATGCGACGAACTGGCCCGCTCGTGGATATCCTGGGCAATAAAATAAAGCTGCAGGTAGCGGTCGAGCCGACGGTCACCACGCGGGCTGCCGAGTCGCTGAAACAGCACGTCCTTGGCCTGGTTGAGGGCGGCGACCACTTCGCCGTTCTGATGGGCCAGGGCCAGGCGCGTGTCGTCGAGATCGCGCCCGCGCAGGGGCTCAAGCAACGTCGCCTTGAGACTCAGGTAACGCCCTAATCGACGATAGACACGCGCCAGGCTCTGTTTGACCGGCTGGCGCGAGAACAGCGCGCACCAGACGATCGAAATCAGCCCATACCAGGCTGCACCAGAGAGCAACAGCAGCGGCTGACGCCAGGCACCGTCTTCCGGGACCCCCCCGTGGTGCTCGAGGGCGATCATCGAGTAGATGGCAAGGATTAATGTACCGAAACTGATGGTGGCGTAGCGCGGTCCCAGCGCGCCAAGCATGATCATCACGAAGGTCGACACCACCAGCGCCGGCGCAAACAGCCAAGGGTAGGGAAACAGCCATTGCACGCTCAACGAGGCCATGGCGAAACACACTAGGGTGACGCCGACCGCCTGCAGGCGTCCCTGCCAGCTGTCGTCGGTCTCCGCCAGGGCACTGGCGATGATGCCCAGGAACAAGGGCATCATTAGCGTCACGTCGTCCTGCCAGCCACTTATCGCCAGGGCACCACTGAAGGCCACGAAGACTCGCAGGGCATAGGCGAAGGTATCGAGCGTCCAGAGACGCCGCAGGGTCAGTGACGGCGGTGCGGAGAGCAGCGAGAGGCGCATGATCGTCCTTGGGGTAATGAACCCCCGAAGAAGTTAGACTTTAGTATAACGCAGATAGTGGCTGGCGGCTTCTACCAACGCAGCATTAAGCGTCAGGACACCTCGCAGGCTGTGGGTATGTGCGCTGCGGGAATATGCGCCGTAGAAAAGAGAGATAAAACGAAAGAAAGCGCAGTGAAACGGCGCATGTGGGTACGACACCGCTGTCGGCGTTAGAGTAGCTTCAACAGCTTCTGAAGCTTCTGAAGGTCGCCGGAATCGCCGACTAGACGCACGGTGCCGGCCATCATGCCATCGAGAAAAGCCTGTTGAGTGGGCTTTTTCAGCACGCTAACCGCTGTATCGGCGTCTTCGAAGCGCAGTTCCAGGTCGAGATCGACGGGCAGACCGCGGCCGGTCTGGATGCCACGGGGCGACATGCGATAGTGGCGCGCAACGACGAGATCTTCGGTGGCAATACCCCAGTCCAGACCGCGCATTTCGGTGAGCATCTCACGAAAGCGTGGCTTGCGGCGCAGCGCTCGCTTGAGAAGCAGACCCAGTACCCAGAGCATCAGTCGCAGCTTCATGTCGGTTCCACCACCGCAGGCAGGTAAAAAGCCATCATCTCGCGACCCGCCGACAGGCGGGTCGCACCGAGGGTTCGCTTACTTGGCGACGGCGTCCTTGAGGCCCTTGCCCGGCTTGAAGGCCACGGTCTTGCTGGCCGCAATGTTCAAAGGCGCACCGGTCTGGGGATTCTTGCCAGTACGTGCGGCTCGCTCGCGCACGGTGAAAGTACCGAAGCCGATCAGTGAGACATCTTGTCCCTGGGAGACGCTGCCGGTGATCTCGTCGAGGATCACGTTGAGTACTTGGCTCGCCTTGTCTTTGGAAAGATCGGCACGCTCGGCAATCGCCGCCGCGAGTTCTGGTTTACGCATAAGCCCTCCTGATGTGGCATGGAAGGGCGGTCATCACCGCCCCCTGTTGTTGTTGACGACACTGTTGTTGAAGATACAGTTGTTGACGAAACGAGAGACGCCTTTGCAACAAGGCGTCTCTTCGACATAGGGGATACCGGCAGCATCTTCGCACACTTGATACGCAGCGCAACGTCAATAGCCTAGCAACGGCGGTGCAAGCCGCGCCAGTTCGACTTTCCGACGCACACAGCGTCCTGTCAAGGCAAAACCAATCAAACGACCGTTCACATCTTCGGCGAACGCCGCCAGGTCCGGGCTCTCGCCTTCGATCCGCCAGCGGGCGGGGAGTGTCGTCGGGGCATAGGCCACCACTGGCAGCAGCGGCGTCTTCACCACCACCGGCCAGGCACCGAAGGTCACCGCCGTCGGTGTCCCTGCCAGTGTCTTCGCCAAGGCCCTGGCGCCGGCCTGCAGCGGCTGGACATACATGGCATTGACGCCCGCCACGCAGGCCACGTCGCCCAGCGCATGGATGCCTGCGGCTGAGGTCGCGAGAAAGCGGTCGGTGTGGATGCCGGCCTCGCTGACCGCGAGCCCCGCTGCCTCGGCTAGCGCCGAACGCGGCGTAAGCCCCGTGGCCGCCAGTACCAGGTCGACCTCGAGCCGGCTGGCGTCGCTCAGCGACACACCGACATGGCCGCCCACTTCCTCGAACGCTGCCAGACCACGCCCGAGGTGCAGCTGCGTGCCTGCCGCCTGAAAGGCCTCGCCCAGCGCACGGCCGAGCCGTTCGGGCAGCAGGCGCGGCAAGGGGGCACTCTCCGGCGCGATCAGGCTCACCGAATGACCTCCGGCCGTCAGGTCGTTAGCAAACTCGCAACCCACCAGGCCCGCGCCGATGATCGCCACCCGCGCGGGCCGGCCGAGTGCCGCGAGCGCGGCATGGAAGCGGCGATAATCATCGAGATCGTTGATGGTAAAGACCCGGCTCGCCAGCCGCGAGGGAATATCAAACGGCAACGCCGGCGCGGCGCCGGTGGCCAGCACCAGATCACCGAAAGGCAAGCGCTCCTCACCGAGTCTGAGTGTGTGGCTGTCGAGATCGATGGCATCGACCCGGGTATGGGTGCGCACCACGGCGCCGAGGCGGTCGGCGACGTCGAGTGCCGAGCCCGCCGCCAGCCGATCGGGCAGTAAGCCCTTGGAAAAACCCGTCGAGAGCAGCGGCTTGGCGTAATCATCGCCGCTGTCGGCGCTGATCAGGGTCACCAGGCGCTCGGGCTCCAGTGCCCGCCATTGGCGGAGCAGGCCGATGCCGGCCATGCCGGAGCCGACGATCGTCAGTGTAGGGGTCATGGCACTCCTTCTTCGCACACTTTCATCGCGCACTTTCTTTGTGCAGTGGCTACCGCGAACCGCAGTGGGACAGGGAAGCGTTTCGGGACAACATGTTACACTATCCGCCCCTCGATTCGACGCGGAGCCCGCCGGTGTACGACGGTCTAATACCCGATCCCCGCCCTCTATGCCATTGGTGTCTCCCCCCGAGCTGGCGACCGCTGGCGGCCGCGCGACCGGCCATGAGCGTTGCCTGGTGGCGATGGATTGCCTCGCGCGACTCGCTCACCGCACGGCTAATCGCCGCCGGTGGCGAGCGACGCTTCCGGGTCCGACTACTCGACCAGCGTCTGACCCGCCCGGCGCTCGACGAGGCCCGGGCGTTGGGGCTGCCACCCGGGCGTTATGCCTGGTGTCGCGAGGTCGCCCTGTGTCTGGACGAACGCCCCTGGGTGATGGCACGTTCGGTCGCACCGCTCGAGCAGCTGCGTGGCCAGCGCCTCGACCGCCTGGGGGAGGGCTCGCTGGGCAGCTGGCTGTTCCGTCAGCCGGGGCTCGAGCGCAGCCCCATCGAGGTCACCGCCTCGTCGCCGCCGTTCCAGACGGGCGACGGCCCCTGGGGGCGCCGCTCGGTCTTTCGTCTCGGGGCGGGTCGTGAAGATAGCCACGGGCGTCGCCATGACCACTTTGCAGTGCTGGTCCAGGAGTATTTCCTGGCCGGCATGAGGGATGACCTGGGCCTGCCTTCGCGCTAGGCTCTGGGTGCTTTCTTACCCCCAAACCAGCCTTCCGCGAGGATGAGATGGACCCAACCTTGATGCGCCCCACGGGCCTGGCCCGGGTGCCAGACTTCCTGCACCTGACCCGACTCGACCGTCCCATCGGTACCTGGCTGTTGATGTGGCCGACCCTCTGGGCGTTGTGGGTCGCCGCCCAGGGGGTTCCCGAGCGTCGTCTGCTGTTGATCTTCATCGCCGGTGTCTATCTGATGCGTGCCGCCGGCTGCGTGGTCAACGATTATGCCGATCGTCACTTCGACGGCCATGTCAGGCGAACCCAGCACCGTCCTCTGGCCACCGGCCGCATCAGCGAGGGCGAGGCCCAGGCGCTGTTCCTGATACTGGTGATGGCCGCCTTCGTGCTGGTGTGCTTCACCAACCTGTTCACGGTCATGCTATCGGTGGGCGGCGTCGTCCTGGCTTTCATCTACCCTTTCATGAAGCGTTATACCCATCTGCCGCAGATATTCCTGGGTGCCGCCTTCTCCTGGGCGATTCCCATGGCCTTCGGCGCCGTGCTGGGCCATGTGCCCGCCGAGGCTTGGCTGCTATTCGTCGCCAATGTGGCCTGGACGGTGGCCTACGACACCGAGTACGCAATGGTTGACCGCGAGGACGACCTGAAGATCGGCATCAAGTCCACCGCGGTGCTGTTCGGACGCGCTGACCGGCTGATGATCGGTCTGTTGCAAGGCCTCACCCTGGCGGTGCTCGCCTGGGTCGGGCTGCGCCTCGGCCTGGGGGGATTCTTCTGGCTGAGCCTGGCGGCGATGACGGCGACCTTCGTGCACCAGCAGGCGTTGATCCGCGAGCGCGACCGTGAGCGCTGCTTCCAGGCCTTCCTCAACAACCATTGGTCGGGGCTGGTGCTGTTCGCCGGCATCGCGCTGAGTCTCTGGCCCGACGCCAGTGGCGGGTGAGGGGCGCGGCATCAAACAAGACAGGCGTACTCTGTCACGGTATTGTCACAACAGCGTGTTGTCATCGTCATCGTCCCGTCATTGACCGCGAGGCTAGCAGATGACTGCCAAGACCGTTCTGATTGTCGATGATGAAGCATCGATACGCGAAATGATCGCCGTGGCGCTGGAGATGGCCGACTACCATGTCCTAGAGGCCGACGATGCCCAGACCGCGCATGCCATGGTCGTCGACCATCAACCCGATCTCGTGCTGCTCGACTGGATGATGCCTGGTACCAGCGGCATCGAACTGGCCCGACGCCTCAAGCGTGAGGAAACCACCGCCGAGATTCCTATCATCATGCTCACCGCCAAGGGCGAAGAAGACAACAAGATCCAGGGACTCGACGCCGGCGCGGATGATTACATCACCAAACCCTTCTCGCCGCGAGAGCTGGTGGCACGCCTGAAGGCCGTCCTACGGCGCGCCACACCGCGAGGCGTGGAAGATCCAGTGGAAATCGAGGGTCTGATGCTTGATCCGGTCAGTCATCGTGTCAGCATCGAGGGCAAGTCGCTGGAAATGGGCCCTACCGAATATCGCCTGCTGCAGTTCTTCATGACGCACCAGGAGCGCGCCTATACCCGCGGCCAGCTGCTCGACCAGGTGTGGGGGGGGAATGTCTATGTCGAGGAGCGTACCGTGGATGTGCATATTCGTCGCCTGCGCAAGGCACTGGGCGATGCCCACCACCACCTGATCCAGACCGTGCGTGGCACCGGCTACCGGTTCTCCGCCAAGGGTTGATGTGCGCCTCTGGAAACGCGAACTCTGGCGCCTTGCGCTGCTTGCCGTCCTGGGGGCGCTGGTCGGCTGGCCGTTTTCGGTCCCGGGGCTCGGCCTGGCGGGCGGCCTCGGCCTGTGCCTGTTCCATCACCTTCGCCAGCTGCACGCGCTGCACCGCTGGCTGACCCGCAATCCGCAGTCGGAACCCCCCGCTGCCAGCGGCCTGTGGGGCGAGCTGTTCGACCGCCTCTATCGCTACCAGAAGGGCCAGCGCCTTACCCAGCAACGGCTGCGCAATACCCTGCAGCGCATCCAGGAATCGTCCGAGGCGATGCGTGACAGCGTGGTGATGCTCGACCGCCACGGGGATCTGGAATGGTGGAACAGCGCGGCGGAGCGCATGCTCGGCCTCAAGGCCGCTCACGATAGGGGCCAGCACATCACCAACCTGCTGCGCGACCCTCGCTTCGTCGATTACTTCCATGCCCGCGACTATCGCGAGCCGCTGACGCTCTCCTCACCGATCGACGAACGCTTGATCCTGCAGTTCCAGATCACCCTCTATGGCGACGACGAACGCCTGGTCATGGCCCGCGATATCACTCGCCTGCATCGTCTGGAGCAGATGCGCCGCGACTTCGTGGCCAATGTCTCGCACGAGTTGCGCACGCCGTTGACCGTGCTCACTGGCTATCTGGAAACCTTCGGCAGCTATCTTGCCCAGGACGGCGCCGCCCGCCTGCCACCGCGCATGGCGCGGGGCGTCGACCAGATGCAGGAGCAGACCACGCGCATGCAGAACCTGGTCAATGACCTGCTGATGCTGTCGCGGCTGGAGATCGACCGGGGCGGTGAGGACCATGTGCGCCTGGCCATCCCGGACCTGCTGGAAAGCGTGCGCCGCGATGCCGAGGCGCTGTCCGGCGGTCGCCAGCGGATCGGGGTGGAAGTCGACGAGCCCTGCGATCTGATCGGCAGCGAACAGGAGATCCGCAGCGCAGTATCCAACCTGGCCTATAACGCCGTGCGCTACGCCGGTGAGGGGCGCTGCATCACCCTGCGCTGGACGCCACACCTCCATGGCGCCTGCCTGGAGGTCGCGGATGACGGCGAAGGCATCGATCCGGTGCACCTGCCGCGCCTCACCGAGCGCTTCTACCGGGTCGACAAGGGGCGCAGCACCGCCACTGGCGGCACCGGTTTGGGGCTGGCCATCGTCAAGCACGTGCTGCTGCGCCACGATGCTCGTCTTCAGATCGACTCCCGCCCCGGTCAGGGCGCGCGTTTTCGCTGTCTGTTTCCGGCGGCGCGCCTTCACCGCCCCGCGACCGAGGCGCATCCGGCCCGCCAGGCCTGATACCCGCTCAAGACGGGACGCGGGCTGGCACCAGGTCACGATAATGGCGGTCCCACATCAGCACGGCGCCGGCCACCGCACCGGGTAGCAGGAAGAGATTGGCCAGGGGTATCCAGGTGATCAGCGTTACCCAGCCGCCGAAGGTCAGCGTCGGCCAGCGCCTCGACGAGAGCCGGCCGCGCATGTCCCGAAAGCTCACCAGGTTATTGTCCATGGGGTAATCAAGATAGGTGATCGCCATCATCCAGGCCGAGAAAGCCAGCCACAGCAGTGGGGCGACCAGGTTGATCACCGGAATCCAGCTGATCACGAACAGCACCGCCATACGCGGCAGGATGTAGGTCAGCTTGACCAGTTCACGCCCCACGGCATCGACGCCGGTCCTGATCAGGCCGCGGTCGTCTAGTGGCTCTTGCCCGGTCACCTGGGCCTCGACCCTGGCGGCCAGAAACCCGTAGAACGGGGCCGCGATAAGGTGAGTGACGAGGGTGAAGGTGAAGAAGACGATCAACACCAGGGTGATCACGAACAGCGGCCAGATCAGCCAGGAAAGCCACTCCAGCCAGCTGGGGACCATGGCCATCCAGCCATCGAGCCAGCCGCCGAAGTTAGCCACCACATAGCCGAGCATCGCGGCGTAGACCACCAGATTGACCAGGATCGGCAGGAAGACGTAACGACGCAGGCCTGGGGTGTAGACCAGCCGGGTCCCGCGTGAAAGGGCCGTGAAGGCATCGAGCATGGGGGAAGTCCTCGCAAAAACGACACAGGCCATCACCATGGGGTGATGGCCTGCGTTATTGACGTCCAACTCCGGTCGACGTTCAAGTCTCTCCCACGTTCAGTTCTTTCTCAGTTCAACTCTTGCGTGTGAGGATCGTTGCCTCGTCAAGGTCGCCAGGATCGGTATGACGAATGTCGAGACCCTTGACCAAATAGACAACATATTCGGCAAGATTGTTGGCATGATCGCCGATCCTCTCCAGTGCCCGCAGGATCCACATGACACCGAGCACCGCCGAGATCGACCGGGCATCTTCCATCATGAAGGTCATCAGCGAACGCATGGCACTGCCGTATTCGCTATCCACCACATCGTCCTCGTAAACCAGCTTGAGCGCGAGTTCAGTGTCCAGGCGAGCGAAGGACGTCAGGGAATCCCGCACCATGCGACGCACATGTTCACTGATCATGCGCACCTCGACGAACCCGCGATGCCCGTTATCGGCACCGATCAGCTCGATGGCGTTACGGGCGATCTTGCTCGCCTCGTCGCCGATGCGCTCCAGATCCGAGGCGGCGCGAATCACCGCCAGCACCAGGCGCAGGTCCGACGCGGTCGGCTGGCGGCGTGCCAGCACCTGGGTGCATTCCTCGTCGATCTTGATCTGCATGTCATTGACGGCACGATCGTTCTCGACCACCCGCTCGGCCAGTTGGGAGTCGCTTTCGAGCAGGGCGCCCACAGCGTCCTGCACCTGCTTTTCGACCAGGCCGCCCATCGCCATCAGATGCGTCTTGATCTCCTCGAGTTCGTGATTGAACTGCCGAGAGATATGCTGACTGTGACTTTCACTGGTGATATCCATGGAAACTCTCCTTGGGGGCCGGCCTTTCAGGCCATGCGCCCGGTAATATAATTCTCGGTGCGCCGCAGGCGCGGGTTGGTGAACAGGCTGTCGGTGGGTCCATATTCCACCAGTTCGCCTTGCTGAAGAAAGGCGGTGTAATCGGACACCCGTGCCGCTTGCTGCATGTTGTGGGTGACGAGTACCAGGGTAAGGTTCGACTTGAGGTTGTGGATCAACTCCTCGATTTTCAGAGTCGAGATGGGATCGAGCGCCGAGGCCGGCTCATCGAGCAGCAGCACCTCGGGGCCGACTGCCAGGGTCCGGGCGATCACCAGACGCTGCTGCTGTCCGCCGGAAAGCGTCCAGGCCGACGCGCGCAAACGATCCTTCACTTCCTCCCAGAGCGCCGCCGCCATCAGTGCCTCCTCCACCGCATCGTCTAACTGGCGCTTGCGCAGTCCTCCTTGAAGGCGCAGACCGAAAGCGACGTTGTCGTAGATCGACATGGGAAAAGGGTTGGGGGCCTGGAACACCATCCCCACGCGCCGGCGAAGTTGTGCCACGTCCATATCGGGGTCATGGATGTCGCTGCCTTCGAGGCGTATCCGACCCTGGCGGACGACATCCTCGTTAAGATCATGGAGACGGTTGAGCGCGCGCAGCAGGGTCGACTTGCCGCACCCGGATGGCCCGATGAACGCCGTCACGCAATGCTTTGGCACCCGCAGCGTCACATCGCGCAAGGCCGGTTTATCACCATAGGCCAGGCACAACTCCTCGATCTCAATACAGCTCGCCTCGCGCTTGAAGGCAAGGATCGTCCCTGAGGAGGACGTAGAGGGCTGCATCAACACGGACATTCAGCGGATCTCCCTGGCGCGCTCACGATTCAGTGACGCGGTAATCGGCCATGGCGCGTCCTCAGATAATGACGCATGAATATTGCAGTCAGGTTAAGCCCCAGAATTACCAGCACCAATAATAGGGCCGTGGCATACACCAGGGGCAGCGCCGACTGTACATCACTGCCGTGAAATGCCACATCGTAAATATGATAGCCAAGATGCATGAACTTTCTTTCAAGGTGCAGGAAGGGAAAGTCGCCGTCCACCGGCACCTGAGGCGCCAGCTTGGCCACCCCGACAAGCATCAGCGGTGCCACTTCACCGGCGGCGCGCGCCACGGCCAGGATCATCCCGGTGAGCATCGCCGGCATCGCCATCGGCAGCACCACCCGCGTGAGCATCTCCAGCCGCGTAGCGCCCAGGGCCAGGGCACCCTCACGCTGATGGTCAGGAATCCGCGCCAGACCCTCCTCAGTGGCCACGATCACTACCGGCAGCGTCAGCAGCGCCAGGGTCAGCGAGGCCCACAGCAGCCCACCGGTACCGAAGGTGGGCGACGGCAGGGTGTCGGCGAAGAACCAGTCATCCAGCGAGCCGCCGATTCCATAGACGAAGACCCCCAGCCCGAAGACGCCATAAACGATGGACGGCACCCCGGCAAGGTTGCGCACGGCAATCCTCACCATTCGGGTCATGCGTCCTTGGTGGGCGACTTCGTTGAGATAGATCGCCGCCAATACGCCGAAGGGCGTGACCAGCACTGACATCAGCAGCACCATCAGCACGGTGCCGAAGATCGCCGGCCAGACGCCACCGGCACTGTTGGCCGCCCGTGGTCCTTCGGCGAGAAAGCGCCACACGCCCTGCCCCCAGGCCACCAGCTTGTCGGGGACCGACATGGCATTGGGCCGCTGGGCCCGCAAGATGCTCTCGATCGGCTGCCAGAGGCGTTTGCCGTCGACGCTTTCCAGCAGTACGTCACCGCTGGCCATGGCCGCCTCGAGATCGCGTAACCGCGCTTGGGCGTGGGCGAGTTCGTCGGCAAGCGTGGCATTGCCACCATCAGCTAGACGCGCCGCCAGCGGCAGGATGGTGTCGTCGCGCAACCTGGCCAGCTCATCGCGCAGGATTTCCAGCTCGGCGAGGCGCGCCGTGAGCCGCTGCCAGGCGGCCTCGCCCTCGACCAGGGCGTCTTCCCCACCTTCTTCCCGTTGCCCTTCCACTCCGACTCCACCGCCTCGTAGCGCCACCAGGCGACCGTGAAACGCCCCCCAGCGGTGACATTCCAGCACTACCAGATCGTCGGGGTGACGCTCGGCCTCGATGGCCGCGACTTCCACCCAGGTCCAGGGGCTTTCCTCCAGATCGCGATTGGCAGTGCGATAGAGCCGTTCGTCACCCTCGCCGCCCGGCAAAGGTGCCTCCTTCACCGCCGTGCCCGCAAAGCGGCTGCCGTCCTCAAGCTCGACCAGCGTCACTGGGGCAGGCCAGAAGTGGCCGAGGCCACGTGTTGCCAGCAAGAGCAGCAGCGCTCCCAGCATCAGCAGCGAGACCGCTACGCTTCCGGCCGTCAACCAGGGCCAGGGCCCCTCGCCGCGAAGCAACCCGCGCCGTTTCGGAACTGCCATTTCAGGCGCCTCCCAGGCGGTGATAGCGTCGACGCAAGCGCGTGCGCACTACTTCAGCCAGGGTATTGACCAGAAAGGTAAAGACGAACAGCAACAGCGCCGCCATCAGCAACAAGCGATAATGAGTGCCGCCGGGGGCTGCCTCGGGCAGCTCGATGGCGATACTGGCGGCCAGGGAGCGCATCCCCTCAAGGGGGCTCAGGCTCATCAACGCGGTATTGCCGCTAGCCATCAGCACGATCATGGTCTCGCCCACGGCGCGGCCAGCACCGATCATCACCGCCGACAGGAGGCCAGGGCTGGCGGCCGGCAGCACCACGCGCCAAAACGCCTGCCAACGCGTGGCGCCCAGCGCTTCGGCCCCCTCGGCGAGACTCGACGGCACCCCGGAGAGGGCGTCCTCAGCTAGCGCATAGATGCTGGGCATCACCGCGAACCCCATGGCCAGGCCGACGATCAACGCGTTGCGGCTGGCATAATCGAGACCGAAACGAGTCGCCAGCCAGCCGCGCAGGTCGGCGTCGAACCAGCGCGCTTCCAGCCAAGGCGCCAGCTCGATCGCCGCTATGCCCAGCAGCATCAACCAGGGCATCAGCCAGAGACCCGCCCAGCCCAGCGTCAGGCGATCGCGCCAGGGCCTCGGCAACCGCCCTCGGATTATCCCCGCAGCGAACAGGCCAGGAATCATCACCAATACCAGGGCGAAGGTACCGGCCAAGTGGCGCTCCACCCAGGGCGCCAGCACCAGCCCGGCGATGAAACCGATCACCACGCCGGGCAACGCCTCCATCAGTTCCAGCGTCGGCTTGAGGCGACTGCGCAGGCGCCGCGGCATGTACATGGCCGAGTGGATCGCCGCCCCCAGCGCCAGCGGCACCGCAATGACCAGCGCCCACAATGCCGCCTTGAGTGTTCCCCAGGCCAGCGGTGCCATGCTGTAGCGCGGGGTCTCGTCTGGCGCGACGGCGGCGGGCTGCCAGCGGAATTGCGCCGTGTCGAGACCCGCATAGGTCTGGGGCAGCCAGAGCGCGTCGATATTCACCGTGTCTGCCACATCGGACGCCCAGAATAACGGCACGACCTCGACCGCCAGAAACACGCCGATGCCCAGGACCGCGACAATCACCCCGATCCCGCCAGCGGTAATCAGGGCCGTCGCCAGACGATCCACGCCCTGGCGCAGGCGCTGCCGATAGCGCGCTGCTCGAAGAGCATCCTTCATGGTTGTCGTCTCGGAAAGCTGCAATCCGACAATACGACAACCGCATGACAAAGCCGTGACAGCATTATCCACCGTCCTCCAACCCCAACTGGCGACGCTGGCGAATCAGGGTCGCCTCGGGGAGCGTGACGAACCCCAGCTCGGCCACGGTCGCCTGTCCCTCGGCCGACAGAATCTGCTCGACCAGCGCACGTTCGGGGGTCGGCAAGGCCTCACCGGGAGGCAGATTGATATAGAGATACAGGGTACGCGCCAGGGGATACGCCCCCGAGCGCACCTTCGCCGGCTGCGGGGCGACCTCGTAACCCTCGTCATCGCGCAGGGCCAGCGCGCGAATGCCCGGCGTCAAATGGTTGAGGCCCGCATAGCCCATTGCAGACCACGATGACGCCACTGCTTCGACGACCGCAGCCGAGCCGGGATGCTCATCGATACGCACGCGGAAATAGCCATCGCACAAGGCACGGCGTCGGAACAGGTCATGGGTTCCCGAGGCGGCATTGCGCCCCTGCAGTTCGATGCGTCCCACCGGCCGATCGATGCCCAGCTGGCGCCAGTGAGTGATGTCGTGCGAGCTTCCGCAGCGCCGCGTATCCGAGAAGATCGCATCCACGGTCGCAAGGCTCAACGACGCAAGCGGGTTGTGACGATGCACCACCACCACCAGGGCGTCCCGGGCGATCTCGATCTCAGTCGGTGGATAACCGTAACGCTCCGTGAAACGCCGCCACTCCTCACTGGTCATGGGCCGGGACATAGGCCCCAGCCGGGTTGTACCGGCACTCAGGGCCGGCGGCGCACTGGCCGAGCCACTGGCCTGTAGCTGCAGCCGTACCCCCGGGTGACGCTCGGTGAGCTGTTCCCCCCAA
Source organism: Halomonas jincaotanensis (assembly GCF_018448785.1). Classification (GTDB taxonomy): domain Bacteria; phylum Pseudomonadota; class Gammaproteobacteria; order Pseudomonadales; family Halomonadaceae; genus Halomonas; species Halomonas jincaotanensis. The sequence continues at coordinate 37,189 of NZ_JAHCLU010000006.1, forward strand.
CGCAGCATCAGCCCCGCCAGGGTGTCCGAGCCGATAGCACCAAGCGTACCGACGACCTCATCGGCACTCGCCAAGGGCAGCCAGGCTGCCAGCACCATGCCAACGAGCCTCGACCGCCAGCGCTTTGCTATGGTTGGCATACCGCCTCCCTGAAACCGACGAGCCGAGTCATGATGTCACAAGGCTGGTGGCGCAGCCGGTGCAACGGCTAACATGTCGCGCACGCCCAATACCCAAAACAACAAGATGGACCTTCCCCGATGACCGAACTCGATGACATTCCAGCGCCACGGGGTCAACTGACCCTTAAGCTGATGGCCAACCGCCAGGATGCCAATCTTCACGGCGATATCGCCGGTGGCTGGCTAGTTGCTCATATGGACCAGGCCGCCGAACTGGCCGCCGGCCGCGAGGCCGTGGGCCGTACCGCCACTGTGGCTATCGAGGCGATGGATTTCCTCTGCCCGGTGCGCGTGGGCTCTATGGTCAATATCTTTTCCGAGGTGCATGAGATCGGCCACAGTTCGGTGAAGGTCGATGTCGAGGTATGGATTCGGCCACCCCACGAACGCGACCCCGAGGAGCTCTACAAGGTCACCGAGGCCCGCTTCGTGATGGTCGCGCTCGATGACAATGGGCGAATCCGCGCGGTTCGCTAGACAAGCTGAGTGAAATAATCGCCGTCACGAGCGCCCACGCCTCAACCGTCGGTAACGAGGTTGTCACGTGCCTTCAGGTAGGCATACTCACCGACATCGGTGAACGGCCGCACCCGTTTCTGGAACGCCTGGTAGGACGCATATACCTTCCTGGATTCCTCATCGTCATCGACCTGCTTCTGTAGGACGTCCATCGAGGATGCATAGAGCGCTTCCATGACCTCCTCGGGGAAGGTACGCAGCTCGACGCCGTGCTCGCTGACCAGGGTCTCCAACGCCTCGGCGTTGCGATAGGCAAACTCGCTGATCATCGCCAGATTGGAGGCCCGCGCGGCCTCTGTGACCACGTCCTTGAGATCGTCTGGCAGGGCGTTCCAGGCGTTTAGGTTGACGGTTCCCTCGAGAATCGCACTCGGCTCGTTCCATACCGAGGTGTAGTAATACTTGGCCACCTGATGCAGGCCAAAGGCCAAATCGTTGTAGGGGCCGACCCAGTCGGCAGCGTCCAGCACCCCGGTCTGCATGGAGGTGAAGATCTCACCACCGGGCATGTTGACCGTGGTCACACCGATACCGTTCATTGCCTCACCGGCCAGGCCCGGCAGACGAAGCTTGAGGCCCTGCATGTCCTCCAGTGAATTGACTTCCTCCTTGAACCAGCCGCCCATCTGGGTGCCGGTGTTGCCTACCGGGAAGGGCTTGAGGTTGTGCCTGGCATAGATCTCGTCCCAAAGCGCCTGGCCATCACCGTAGTAGAGCCAGGCATTGGTTTCGGTGGTGGTCATGCCGAAGGGAACGGCCGTGAAGAACTGCGAGGCGGCCACCTTGCCACGCCAATAGTAGGAGGCGGAATGGCCCATTTCGGCGGTGCCGGCCGATACCGCATCAAACACCTCGAGCGGTGGCACCAACTCGCCGGCCCCATGCACGCGAATACGCATGCGACCGTTGGAGAGCTTCTCGATACGCTTGGCAAAGTCGTTGGCACCGGTGCCCAGAGCAGGAAAGTTGGTGGGCCAGGAGGTCACCATGTTCCAAGTGAGGGTTTCCTGGGCACTCGCTGTGGTAACGAAGGGCGCTGTGGCGCCGGCGGCGGCACTGATGCCGATGGTCTTGAGGAACTTGCGTCGTTGCATGCGGCGTGACTCCATATCATTTTATTCGCTGGGCGCTTACAGGGCACTGCTGGCGCGGAACCAGTAGGAACGGTTCAGCGCGAAATCTTGTTACCGAGTCGGATCAGGTAATAGCTGATGCCCAGCGCCAGCACCGCCGACGACAGGGCCACGATCATCCAGGGGTCGATGCTCTCCAGATCCATGACCATGAACTTCCTGACCAGGGCCATGACCGCGATCAACACCACGATCTCGACCTGAATGAAGCTGCCGCGGTCTTCCATAGTACGCACGATGGAATTATTGAATTCCATCGCGATCAGTACCGTCAGGATCATATCGAAAACCGCCTGGAAAACGCGATAGTCGAAGGGATCGCGAGTCTGCAGAAACAGCAGCTCAATGACGTGACGGACCAGGTAGTAGATAGCCACCAGTACGACGGCCCCGATCGCCATGGTGAGCACCAGCGACACCAGCCGCTCGAAACGCTGATAACCCGAGAGCGTCGACCACTGACCCACCAGTTCGGGGAACCATTTCTTCAGCATGCGCTATCTCCGTTCACATCACCCTCGCTCACAGTGGTGTCAGCTTGGCGAAACCCAGTACCAGCCACTTGTCGCCCTCGCCCTCGAAGCTGACCTGGACGCGAGCCCGTTCGCCCTCCCCTTCGGCGTTAAGAATCACCCCCTCGCCGAACACCGGATGACTGACCCGCTGGCCCAACGAGAGCGACGGTAATGTATCGCCGCCGTTGACCGAGCTCTGGCGCCAGCCCTGACTGGGACGAGACGTGGTCACCGGACGCGAGATCTGGCCGCGCAGGCGGACCTCTACGAGAAATTCCGCGGGGATCTCGCGCAGGAAGCGCGAGGGACGCTGGAAGGTCTCCTTGCCATGCAGGAGCCTGAGCTCGGCATGGGTCAGGTACAGCTTGCGCATGGCGCGGGTCAGCCCCACGTAGCACAACCGCCGTTCTTCCTCGAGGCGGCCCGGTTCCTCCATCGACATCCGGTGCGGGAAGAGTCCCTCCTCGACGCCCGCGATGAAGACCACCGGGAACTCGAGTCCCTTGGCGGAGTGCAGGGTCATCAGCTGCACGCCATCCTCGAAGTCCTCGGCTTCATGGTCGCCGGCGTTAAGCGCCGCTTCGGCCAGGAAGGCCTCCAGCGCCACCACGCCCTCACCGGCCACCGGCGGCTCGAAGGCATCGCCCTGGGTGAACGCCTTGGCCGCCGTGACCAGTTCCTCGAGGTTCTCGACACGCGCTTGGCCTTTCTCGCCCCGTTCGCTGCGATGGTGCTCGATCAGCCCCGTATGTGCCATGACGTGATCGATGATCTCGTCGAGCGCCAGGCCGGCGGTATCGTTGTCGAGGCGCTCGATCACATCGGCGAAGGACTTGGTGGCCGAAGCGGCGCGGCCCTTGAGCGAGGCATCGAGCAGGGCATCGTGCAGCGCCTGCCACAGTGAGACGCTGGTCTGGCGAGCTCGGCTGCGCAGTATCTCGACGGTGCGGGTGCCGATGCCGCGGGCCGGCACGTTGATCACCCGCTCGAGTGACGCATCGTCGTCGCGGTTGAGCAGCAGGCGCAGGTAGGCCAGCGCGTTCTTGATCTCCAGGCGTTCATAGAAGCGCTGACCGCCGTAGATGCGGTAAGGCACGCCCTGGCGGATCAGCGTCTCCTCGATCACCCGGGACTGGGCGTTGGAGCGATAGAGGATGGCGATCTCGCGACGCGTATGGCCTTCGTTGACCCGTTCCTTGATGCTATCGACGATAAAGCGCGCCTCGTCGAGGTCGTTGAATCCGGCATACAGCGAGATAGGCTCGCCGCGGCTGTCGTCGGTCCACAGCTCCTTGCCCATGCGTCCGGCGTTGTGACTGATCAAGGCGTTGGCGGCATCGAGGATGGCACTGGTCGAGCGGTAGTTCTGCTCCAGGCGCACGGTGCGCGTGTCGGTGAATTCCTGCTCGAAGCGGCGGATGTTCTCCACCCGCGCGCCGCGCCAGCCGTAGATCGACTGGTCGTCGTCGCCGACCACGGTCATCGGCGTGCGCATGCCGGAAAGCAGCTTGAGCCAGGCGTACTGCAGGGTATTGGTGTCCTGGAACTCGTCGACCAGTACATGCCCGAAGCGCTCCTGGTAATGGGCGAGCAGCGCCGGGTTGTCGCGGATCAGCTCCAGGCTTCTGAGCAGCAGCTCGCCAAAATCGACCAGGCCACCGCGATCGCAGGTCAGCTGATAACGCTCGTACAGCTCGACCATCTGGCCGAGATAGGCATCACCGTGAGCGTCGACCTGGTGGGGACGCAGGCCTTCCTCCTTGCAACCGGAGATGAACGACTGCACCTGGCGCGGCGGGAAGCGCTCGTCATCGATGCGGTAGTCCTTGAGCAGACGCTTGACCAGGCGCAGCTGGTCGTCGGAGTCGATAATCTGGAAATGCTGCGGCAGTCGCGCATCCTGCCAGTGGGTGCGCAGCAAGCGGTGGGCGATGGAATGAAAGGTGCCGACCCAGACGTTGCGCAGCGAGATGCCGAGCAACGCCTCGAGGCGGGTGCGCATCTCGCGGGCCGCCTTGTTGGTGAAGGTCACGGCGAGTACCGCATAGGGCGAGAGCCCTTCGGCCTGCATCAGCCAGGCGATGCGGTGGACCAGCACCCGGGTCTTGCCCGAGCCGGCGCCGGCCAGCACCAGCATGTTGCCCTGTGGGGCGCTGACGGCCTCGCGCTGGGCGGTGTTGAGGTGATCGAGGATGGCCGTGACGTCGTCCATAGCGGGAAGCGATTGCCGAGTCGAAAATGAGCGCCCAGCTTAGCATATCGCCCTGCCGCGCGGGCTCAGGGCTTGCGCTGCGGCTCGGGGAAGCGCAGCGGCGTGAGACTCTTCTTCACTTCGCGGAGCTGCTCGGCGAGCCGTGGCCCGCGGGTCTTGGCCACTCCCACCGCCAGCACGTCGACCAGCACCAGGTGGGCGATCCGCGAGCTCATGGGCGTGTAGATCTCGGTGTCCTCGTGGACATCGATATACAGCGGTAGGGTGACTTCCTCTGCCAGCGGCGAGCCGCTGGGGCACAGGCCGATCACCGTGGCGCCGGCCTCGCGGGCCAGGCGCACGCTGGCTACCAGGGCGCGCGTGCGGCCGGTCTGGGAGATCGCCACCACCACGTCGCCCTCCTTGAGGGTCACCGCCGACATGTTCTGCATGTGCGGATCGGCGTGAGCAGCGGTGGAGATCTGCAGGCGGAAGAACTTGTGCTGGGCATCGAAGGCCACCGCTCCCGAGGCGCCGAAACCGTAGAATTCCACCCGGTTGGCCATCGCCAGGGCATTGATCGCCTGGCCGAGGGCCTCATTGTCGAGTCGGTCACGCACCGACAGCAGGGTCCCCACGGTGGAATCGAAGATACTGTGGGAAAACTCCGCCACCGAATCGCTGTCGCTCATCGAAAACTGGGCAAACTGATTGCCCGTGGCCAACATCTGAGCCAGCTGCAACTTGAAGTCCTGAAAGCCACCGCAACCCAGCGCCCGACAGAATCGCACCACCGTTGGTTCGCTGACCTTGGCTTCAGTCGCCAGGTCGACGATGCGCATATGGATAACGTCTTCAGGATTGCGCAGAACGAAACGAGCGACCTTCTGTTCGGAGCGACGAAAATGCTCCATGCGTCGTCTCATCTCATCGAACAGGGCACGGCTCACGTGACACTCCTTGCAGGCAGGCCTCCCGCCACATAACGAGCGAGACGGCGAAAAACGATGGCGAATACGCCCACCTAGTATGCCCCAAGCCGACCCGTGATGGGCACCGCCCAGTCGAGTGACGCATGCAGAGTGTGATTTTCATCAGCGTTAATACAGCGTTGTGGCTTTTTCACCCACCCCGTCATCATTCTGTCAAGTGAGGTATAGTAAGAATTGCAGTGTCGCGCAGCGTCCATGATGCCGGCACATTCACTGCAGACAGGAGAGTCAAACATGCGCAATGTCGAACGGTTATCCTCCCTGAAGACGGAACTCCTCGACATCTTCATGAGCATGCGAGTTGCCGAACACGAGCAGCGCTCCCGCACCGCCGCTCAACGTAATCTACGCGCGCGGCGAGGTATCGAATTACACAAGGAGTTCAAGCAGCTCTCGCAACATCTCGCCTCACTGCCCGAGGACGAAGCAGTAGAAGACGAAATACACTGAAACAGGAAGGCCATGGAACGAATGGCGAAGGGGATAGAAGGACAACGGCACACGAAACGGTTCAGAACAGGCTAGCCTGACTCTCCCCAGCGAAGGGCGCGAGAGGCGGCAGTGAACAGCGTTCGATAAGCCGCGAATACAGGCGCTGAGCGAGTTCCGGGGCCTGGCGGTTATCCGGAGTATGCACAAACAGAAAAGGGGTTTTCCCCTGATTTATCCACAGGCAGAGCCGCTCGATCCAAGGCTCGAAATAACGCTCGTTGAGCTTAGTATCCAAGTGACCGATGAAACGCACCAATGGCCTCTCTGCCGTGGAAAGCACGTGTAATGGGCGTTTTGGCTTTTCCTTCCGTGCCTTATGCACTACCGGGGCCTCATTATCCAATGTTGCGAACAGCGCCCGCACATCGAGCATTACTCGATCCACGCCTTGACTTATCAACAATTGGTTAAGCGCAGTTTCCGCCTCCCCCTTGTGGAAGAATTCACTGTGTCGCACTTCCACCGCACAGGGGATTGCTGACGGCCAGCGAGACAGCAGGTGATCCAGCTGTGGCAGCTCGTCGACACCAAAATCCCTGGGCAGCTGAACCATCATTGGGCCCAGGCGATCGTGCAATGGCGCCAGCGCCTCGAGAAACGCCTCGAACTCGGATTCTATCCCTACCAGTCGAAGTTCATGCGTCAGCCGTGCCGGCAATTTGAAACAGAAGCGAAACCCGGCGGGTGCCTGCCTCGCCCAGGCCGCCACCTTTTCGGCTCGTGGGGCGCCGCTGTAGAAGGTGGTATTGCCCTCCACGCTGGAAAATATCCGAGCATAATCGCCCAACCACCCATCGCTGCCGGGGTGAGGCGGATAGAGGCTGCCGCGCCAGGCGTCGTTGGCCCACATCGGCAGGCCAAGATAAAGGCGCGGCATTGGGGATTACTCCACTGTCACCGACTTGGCCAGGTTGCGCGGCTGATCGACGTCGGTGCCCTTGAGCACCGCCACGTGATAGCTGAGCAATTGCAGCGGCAGAGTGTAGAGGATCGGCGCCAGGGCCTCGTGAACATGCGGCAAGCGCATCACGTGGATCCCCTCCGCCTCCTCCAGTACCACATGCTCGTCGGCGAACACATAAAGCTCACCGCCTCGGGCACGGACCTCCTGCAGGTTGGACTTGAGCTTGTCGAGCAGCTCATCATTGGGCGCCACCGAGATGACTGGCATCTCGCTGTCCACTAGCGCCAAGGGACCATGCTTCAGCTCGCCGGCCGGGTAGGCCTCGGCATGGATATAGGAAATCTCCTTGAGCTTCAACGCTCCTTCCAAGGCAATGGGGAAGTGAGCCCCACGCCCCAGGAAGAGCGCATGGTGCTTCTCGGCGAAGGCAGTGGAGAGCGACTCGATCTGCCCATCAAGCGCCAGGACCCGCGTGATCAGCGCCGGCAGGCCCCTCAGGGCCGACACCAGCTCGGCCTGAACGGTCTCGTCCAGGCCCTTTATCCGACCCAGCGACAGGGTCAACAGCAACAGCGCGACGAGCTGGGTGGTGAAGGCCTTGGTGGAAGCCACGCCGATTTCTGGCCCGGCGTGCGTCATCAGAGTCAGGTCCGATTCGCGCACTAGGGAGCTTCCCGGCACGTTGCAGATCGCCAGACTGCCCAGATAGCCGCTTTCACGCGCAAAGCGCAACGCCGCCAGGGTATCGGCGGTCTCACCGGACTGGGAGAGCGTCACAAACAGCGTTCCCTCGGGCACCACCACCCGGCGGTAGCGGTATTCGGAGGCGACCTCGACCTGGACAGGGACGCCGGCGAAACGCTCGAGCCAGTACCGCGCCACCATGCCGGCATGATAACTGGTGCCACACGCCACGATATGCACCTGCTTGACGCGATCGAACAGGGCTGCGGCCTCAGGGCCAAAGCTCTCCACCAGCGCCCCATGTTCGCCCAGACGACCTTCCAGCGTAGCGGCGATCACTGCCGGCTGTTCATGGATCTCCTTGAGCATGAAGTGGCGAAACTCGCCCTTGCTGGCGGCGCCATCGCCATGCTCGAAGGTATGCACCTGGCGCTCTACCACCCGACCCGACGCATCGTGAATCTCGATGGCGCCCCCGCGTGACAGGCGCACCAGATCACCCTCCTCCAGATAGATGAAGCGGTCGGTGACCTGCAGCAATGCCAGCGGGTCAGAGCCCAGGAAGGCCTCGTCGATCCCCACGCCGACGACCAACGGGCTGCCCTTGCGCGCGCCGATAATGACATCGGAATCCTGGGCGTTCATCACCGCCAGCGCATAGGCGCCATCGAGTTTCGCCAGGGCCCGTTTCACCGCATCGAGCAGGTCGTCGCCGGTGCGAGATTCCTGGTCCACCAAGTGGGCCACCACTTCCGTATCGGTTTCCGAGCTGAAGTCATAACCGTTAGCGACCAGTTCACGACGCAGGGTTTCATGGTTCTCGATGATGCCGTTGTGCACCACCGCCAGCCGCTCGCCGGATTGATGCGGATGCGCATTGGTTTCGGTGGGCCGGCCATGGGTCGCCCAGCGGGTGTGGGCGATGCCACAGCGGCCCGACAACGGTTCGGCAGCGAGACGCTCCTCTAGCGCTGCCACCTTTCCCGCCGCCCGACGGCGCTGCAGGCTGCCGCCGGGCGACTGAACCACCATGCCTGCCGAATCATAGCCGCGATACTCGAGTCGCTTGAGGCCTTCAAGCAGGATGCCTTGAACATTGCGCTCGGCAACGGCACCGACGATTCCACACATGCCACTTCTCCTTGTTGCAGGGCTGGAAATACACCAGCGACTACGACGAACGCTTGGTTGGCCGCGTCCAGCCAGGCTTGCTGACCTGGCGGCTGCGCGACACGCACAGGGCACCATCGGCGACATCTTTGCTGATCGTCGACCCCGCCCCCACCGTCGCCCCTTTGCCGACGCTGACCGGCGCCACCAGCGCAGTGTTCGAGCCGATGAAGGCCTCGTCATCGATCTCGGTGCGATGCTTGTTGGCGCCATCGTAGTTGCAGGTGATGGTCCCCGCGCCCATATTGACGTTGCGACCCAGGCGAGCGTCGCCCACGTAGCTCAGATGATTGATCTTGCTGCCCTCGCCAACCTCGACATTCTTGGTTTCGACGAAGTTGCCGATTTTCGCCCCGACCGCCAGCCGCGACCCCGGCCGCAAGCGCGCAAAGGGGCCGATATAGTTGCGACCGGCCACGACCGCCCCATCGAGCACGCTGTGCGATTCGATTACCGATTCGGCGCCGACATGACTGTCGCGAATCACGCAGTATGGACCAATGCGCACCCCTTCCCCCAGTTCGACATCGCCCTCGAAGACACAACCGACATCGATCTCCACGTCGTGGCCGCAGGTCAGTGTGCCCCGGATATCCAGGCGATCTGGATCGATAAGCGCCACACCGCCCGCCATCAGCGCCTCGGCCTGGTCTCGCTGGTACGCCCGCTCCAGACGCGCCAGTTCGGCACGGTTATTGACTCCCTCAACCTCTCGCGTTCGGTCAGGCTGGGTAGTGACGATCGTGACGCCCTCGGCAGCGGCCATGGCGATGATATCGGTGAGATAATATTCGCCTTGGGTGTTGTCGGCGGAGAGCTGCGGCAACCAGCGCTGCAACTGTTGGGCGGTCATCGCCATGATACCGGTATTGCACTCGCGAATCGCCCGCTGGGCGTCGCTGGCATCCTTGTGCTCGACAATTGCCACCGCCTCGCCGTCGACATTGCGCAGGATACGACCATAGCCCCCCGGATTCTCCAGGGTAACGGTCAGCAGCCCGAGATGCTGTTCGTCGACGCTCTCGAGCAGCTTCGCCAACGTTTCGCGGCGAATCAGTGGCACATCGCCGTAGAGTACCAACACCTTGCCATTGCCCAGTCCCTTCAGCGCCTGGGCCACGGCATGGCCAGTGCCTTTCTGCTCGGTCTGCAAGGCGAATCGGACCGGACAGTCGACAAGCGCTTCACGCACATGATCGGCGCCGTGTCCCACCACCACATGGGTCCGCTCGGCCTGGAGCCCGTGAGCCGTGTCGATGACGTGTCGCACCATGGGTTTGCCGGCCAGGCGATGGACCACCTTGGGCCGAGTAGAACGCATGCGACTGCCCTGCCCAGCCGCGAGGATCACCACATCGAGACTCATCGTGACTCCTTGACGATTGGTCGTTGTTGCCAGTTTAACGAATTGCAGGCGGGACGGCCGTTTTCCACCGACCCGACGGTGTCACGTCTCATTTCCGACCTCGAGGTCTTCTTCTTCGACCAGCGCCTCGCCGAAGTGCGTGACGAACGCGGGGCTGACACGACTGAGCCAGCCACCGTCATCGTCGCGCACGATCATCAGCACCTCTAGCTGCTGGCCGCGGGCCACCCTCATGCCCTGTTCGTCGCCCAGCACCATCAAGGCCGTGGCCCAGGCATCCGCCCAGGCGTTAGAGGGATGCGCAACCGTCACCGAAGCCAGGCGATGTTCGATGGGCCGCCCGGTACGCGGATCCAGGGTATGCGAATAACGTTGTCCCTCCGACTCGAAGTAGTTGCGATAATCACCCGAAGTGGCCACCGAAATATCGTGCAGCGGGAGGATATGCCGCGCCTGCTGCGGTCCATTATGGGGTCTTTCGATACCGATCTGCCATGGCGTATCTTCCCGGTCTCGATACCCTTGGGCCAGCAAGTCACCGCCGAGGTTGACCAGGTAATGCTCCATGTCCTGGCGCTCCAGATAATTCGCGACGCGATCGGTCGCATGGCCCTTGGCCACAGCGGAGAGATCGATGAAAACCTCCCGGGTCCGCCGAGCCTGGCGAGATTCGACATCAAGCTCAAGGCTGTCGGGGCCGATCTCGGCCAACCGTGTTGTCAGGGTCTCGTCATCCGGCGCCTCGCGGGACCGCGCCTCGGGGCCGAAACTCCACAAGTTCACCAATCCGCCGATGGTGATGTCCAAGGCGCCGTCGCTTGCCTTACCCACCGATTGACTGATCGATAACACCTCGATCAGCTCGTCGGAGAGCGGCTGCCACTCTCCCACCGGCGCCTCATTGAAGACCATCAGCTCCGAATCGTCACGCCAGGTGGACATGGCCGCATCCACCGATTCGAGTTCGGCAACAATCCCTTCTTCCAGCACCTCGGCCTCGCTCAGGGTCAGCGGGTCGGCGATCGACACCTGGTAGAAGGTCCCGAAGATTTCGCCTTCAAGCTTGACCGGCGACTCCAAGGGGCGATCCCGCTCGGAACAGCCTACCAGCAACACCAGCAGCAGGGTCAGACACCATGGCAAGCAGCGCATCGACAACATCGTGAACAGACTCCGTCAAGGCGTAAAAAAAGCGGCTAGCCGAACAGCCACAGCAGGGCGACACCGAGAATCAGCCGGTAGACCACGAAGGGCTGCATGCCGAGGCGTCGGATGAAGGCCAGAAAATAGTGAATACACAGATAGGCGCTGAGCCCTGACACCAGCGCTCCCAACAGCATGTTGGTCACATTCACCGATACGGAAGCGTTAACGAGATTGAAGATTTCGAGGCCCGCGGCCAGCACGATGACCGGGATCGACAGCAAGAAGGAAAAGCGTGCCGACGCCTCGCGGTTCAAGCCGAGAAGCAGGGCCGCAGTCATGGTGATCCCCGAACGCGACGTGCCGGGAATCAGTGCCAGCGCCTGCGCGAGTCCGATCCACAGCACGTCGACCCAGTTCATGCTGTATTCGCTACGGGCACCCCGATGGCGCCAGTCGGCATACCCCAGCAGAATCCCGAAGACAATCAACCCACCGGCCAGAATGAGTGGCGAGCGCATGGCCGTCTCGATGGTATCGTGCAAGCTCAGTCCGGCAAGCGCCACCGGCACGGTAGCCAGGATCACCCACCAGGCCAGGCGGGCGTCGTCGTCGGTGCCTTTCCCCGCCACACTGATACCCCAGCTGCGCGTCATGGCAACCAGCTCATGGCGAAAGTAGAGAACGACCGCCGTCAGGCTGCCCAGATGCAGCGCCACATCGAAGGCCAGACCTTGGTCCCCCCAATCGGAAAAGACCGGCACCAGAATCAAGTGGGCGGAGCTGGATACGGGCAGGAACTCGGTCAGTCCCTGAACGATAGAAAGAACGACGATCTGGAGCCAATCCATGAAGCTTCCTGCTGAAGGAACGGAGACGGTGAGACCCGTGTTAAAGACCGTGAAGAGGATACACAAGCCGGGGCGTGATGTCCGCCCGTTGATGCCTCAGGAAGCGCTAAGTAACGCCGTAACGCACGAAAAAACGCCCCCCGAACCGGGTCCGGGGGGCGTCATCTACGGCGGAGAGCTCGCTCAGCTCTTGCCGCCGGCCTTCTTGCGCAATTGCTGAATGGTCCGCAGCTGCGCCACCGCCTCGGCAAGCTCGGCCGAGGCGCGGGTATAGTCGAGCTCGGATGACTTGTCATTCAGGTGTTTCAGCGCTTGCTGGCGTGCCTCTTCGGCAGCCGCTTCATTGATGTCATGCGCACGGGTCGCCGCATCGGCCAGGATGGTCACCACGTCGGGCTGGACTTCCAGGAAGCCTCCCGAGACGTAATAGCTCTCCTCCTGGCCGCCATCGTAGATCACGCGCACCGGCCCCGGCTGGAGCTCGGTGAGCAGCGGGGCGTGGCCGGGAAGAATCCCCAGCTCGCCCATCAGGCCATTGGCGATGATCCGCTCAATCTCCCCAGAGAAGATACCTTCCTGGGCGCTGACGATCTCGCATTTGAAGCTTTTCGTCATGACGACGTCTCCCGGGTGGAAGGGATTACTTCATCTGGTTGGCTTTCTCGACGGCCTCGTCGATGGTGCCGACCATATAGAAGGCCTGTTCCGGCAGCTCATCGTACTCGCCGTCGAGGATGCCCTGGAAGCCACGAATGGTTTCCTTGAGCGACACGTACTTGCCGGGCGAGCCGGTGAAGACCTCGGCGACGAAGAACGGCTGCGACAGGAAGCGCTGGATCTTGCGCGCCCGGTACACGGACCGCTTGTCCTCGTCGGACAGCTCGTCCATCCCCAGGATGGCGATGATGTCCTTGAGCTCCTTGTAGCGCTGCAGCACCCCCTGCACGCCCCGCGCAGTGTTGTAGTGCTCCTCGCCCACGACCAGCGGGTCGAGCTGACGCGAGGTAGAATCCAGCGGGTCGATGGCCGGGTAGATGCCCAGTTCGGCAATCGAGCGCGCCAGTACCACGGTCGCATCCAGGTGGGCGAAGGTGGTCGCCGGTGACGGGTCGGTCAGGTCATCCGCCGGCACATAGACGGCCTGTACAGAAGTGATCGATCCGGTCTTGGTCGAGGTGATGCGCTCCTGAAGCAAGCCCATCTCTTCGGCCAGGGTCGGCTGGTAACCCACCGCCGACGGCATACGGCCCAGCAACGCCGAGACCTCGGTACCGGCCAGGGTATAACGGTAGATGTTGTCGACGAAAAGCAGCACGTCACGGCCTTCATCGCGGAACTTCTCGGCGATGGTCAGGCCGGTCAGCGCGACGCGCAGGCGGTTGCCCGGCGGTTCGTTCATCTGACCGTAGACCAACGATACCTTGTCGATAACGTTGGATTCAGTCATCTCATGATAGAAGTCGTTACCCTCGCGGGTCCGCTCACCGACACCGGCGAACACCGAGTAACCGCTATGCTCGGTGGCGATGTTGCGGATCAGCTCCATCATGTTGACCGTCTTGCCCACACCGGCGCCACCGAACAAGCCGACCTTGCCGCCCTTGGCGAACGGGCAGACCAGGTCGATGACCTTGATGCCGGTCTCCAGCAGTTCTTCGGCAGCGGCCTGGTCGGCATAGCCGGGCGCCTTGCGGTGTATCGGCATGCGCTCGGCCTCGCCGATCTCCCCCGCCTCGTCGATGGGCTCGCCGAGCACGTTCATGATGCGACCCAGCGTCTCCGTACCTACCGGCACGGAAATGGCGGCACCGGTGTTGTCGACCGCCATGCCGCGCTTGAGACCTTCGGTGGAGCCCATGGCGATGGTGCGCACCACGCCATCACCCAGCTGCTGCTGAGTCTCGAGAACGGTCCCGACTTCCGAGACCTTCAGCGCGTCGTAGACCTTGGGAACATCGTCCCGCGGAAACTCTACGTCAATCACCGCGCCGATGATTTGTACGATACGTCCGCTCATCTTGGTTCCTCTCAAATACCTGCAAATGAAACCTGCTTGCCGGGAGGGCCGCGCCCTCCCCGACGCTAAACGGCAGCGGCGCCACCGACGATCTCGGAGATTTCCTGGGTAATGGCGGCCTGGCGGGCCTTGTTGTAGACCATTTCCAGATCGTCGATCAGACCGCCCGCATTGTCGGTGGCACTCTTCATGGCGATCATCCGCGCGGCCTGCTCGCAGGCCCCGTTCTCGACCACTGCCTGATAGACCTGCGATTCGACGAAACGCACCAGCAGGCTATCCAGAAGCGCCTTGGCATCCGGCTCATACAGGTAGTCCCAGCTACCGGGACGCTTGTGTTCTTCGTCGTCAGGATCCTTCCCCATCTCGGGCGACAGCGGCAACAACTGACGAACTACCGGCTGCTGGACCATGGTGTTGACGAATTCGTTGGATACCACGTAAATGCGATCCAGCTGGCCCTCGTCATAGGCATCCAGCATGACCTTCACGCTGCCGATCAGGTCATCGACTTCTGGCGATTCTCCAAGGCCGCTCTTCGCCGCCACCAGGTTGCCCCCGTAGCTGCGGAAGAAGCCGCCAGCCTTGCGGCCCAGCGCGCAGAAATCCAGCTCGACGCCGTCGTTGCGCCAGCCTCGTGCGTCATTGACCACAGCCTTGAACAGATTGACGTTCAGGCCCCCGCACAGCCCACGATCAGTAGAGACGACGATGTAGCCGACTCGCTTGACCTCACGATCGACCATCCACGGATGCTTGTACTCCGGGTTGGCATCGGCGATGTGGCCCACGACGCTACGGATCTGACGCGCATAAGGCTGACCGGCCTTCATCAGGTCCTGAGCCTTGCGCATCTTCGACGCAGCCACCATTTCCATGGCGCTGGTGATCTTCTGCGTGTTCTTGATGCTCCCGATCTGGGTGCGTATCTCTTTTGCAGCTGCCATAGCGATCTACTCCGTTCGTGGCACTCAGAAGGCTCCAGGGCCCGCCCAGGTAGAGCGAGCCAACGGGATTACCAGCTCTGAGTGGCCTTGAACTTGTCGAGACCCTCTTTCAGACCGCTCTTGATCTCGTCGTCGTAGTCGCCGGTCTGGTTGATCTTGTCGAGCAGCTCGCTGTACTCGGCCTTCATGAAGTCACGCAGCGCGCGCTCGAAGGGCAGCACCTTGCTGACCTCGACGTCCTCCAGGTGACCCTCGTTGGCCGCATACAGGGAGACGGCCATCTCGGCCACCGACATCGGCGAATACTGATTCTGCTTCATCAGCTCGGTGACGCGCTGACCGTGCTCGAGCTGCTTGCGGGTAGCTTCGTCCAGGTCGGAGGCGAACTGGGCGAAGGCCGCCAGTTCGCGGTACTGGGCGAGGGCCAGACGCACACTGCCGCCGAGCTTCTTGATGATCTTGGTCTGGGCCGAGCCACCGACACGCGACACCGAGAGACCGGCGTTGATGGCCGGACGGATGCCCGAGTTGAACAGGTCGGTCTCGAGGAAGATCTGACCATCGGTGATCGAGATCACGTTGGTCGGCACGAACGCAGAGACGTCGCCACCCTGGGTCTCGATGATCGGCAGGGCCGTCAGCGAGCCGGTCTTGCCCTTGACCTCGCCATTGGTGAACTTCTCGACGTAGTCGATGTTGACGCGGGCGGCACGCTCGAGCAGACGCGAGTGTAGGTAGAAAACATCACCCGGGTAGGCTTCACGTCCCGGCGGACGACGCAGCAACAGTGAGACCTGACGATAGGCCACGGCCTGCTTGGAAAGATCGTCATAGACGATCAGGGCGTCTTCGCCGCGGTCGCGGAAGTACTCGCCCATGGTGCAGCCGGAATAGGGGGCAAGGAACTGCATCGGCGCCGGGTCGGCAGCGCCTGCGGCGACCACGATGGTGTGCTCCATGGCACCGTGCTCTTCGAGCTTGCGCACCACGTTGGCAATGGTCGACTGCTTCTGACCGATGGCCACGTAGACACAGGTGACGCCCTTGCCTTTCTGGTTGATGATCGCGTCGATGGCGATGGCCGACTTACCGATCTGGCGGTCGCCGATGATCAGCTCACGCTGGCCGCGGCCGATCGGCACCATGGCGTCGATGGACTTGAAGCCCGTCTGGATCGGCTGGTCGACGGATTGGCGCGTGATGACGCCCGGCGCGACCTTTTCCACCGCATCGGTGAGCTTGGTGCTGATATCTCCCTTGCCGTCGATGGGGTTGCCGAGCGCATCCACAACGCGTCCACACAGTTCGGGGCCCACCGGCACTTCGAGAATGCGCCCGGTGCACTGGGCCGTCATGCCCTCTTCAAGTTCCTGGTAGTCGCCGAGCACCACGATACCCACCGAGTCGCGCTCGAGGTTGAGCACCATGCCGAAGATGCTGCCGGGGAATTCGATCATTTCACCGAACATCGCATCCTCGAGCCCGTGAACTTTCACGATGCCGTCGGAAACGCTGACGATGGTGCCCTGATTACGGGCTTCAGATGCGACATCCAGCTTCTCGATACGCTGCTTGATGATGTCGCTGATCTCGGAAGGATTCAGTTGCTGCATGCCATGTCCCTCTGACTCAAGCGGAAAGGGCTTCGGAAAGGCGCGTTAGTCGACCGCGTACCGACCCGTCGATGACGGTGTCGCCGGCACGCAGGACAACGCCGCCGAGAAGCGCCGGGTCCACCTGAGTGGTAATGGAGATTTCGCGATTCAGGCGCTTCTTGAGCGCACCGGCGAGCTTGTTCTGCTGCTTGTCGTCGAGCGGGTAGGCCGAAACCACGGTGACATCGACGCGTTGCTCGAGCTCTGCACGCAGCCGCTCGAACTGTTCGGCGATGGCCGTCAGCGCCGGGAGACGATTCTTGGCGCCTAAGGTCTCGAGAAAGCGGCGGGCCGCCTCGTCGGTATCGACCTCGGCCAGCTCGAGAAGTATCGCCACCTTGCGCTCGGCCGTGAGGCCGGGATGCATCAATAATTTCTGGACATCACGCACGGCGGCGACCCGGCCCAGCTTGACCAACAAGTCGGCCCAGACATCAAGCGCCTTGTGATCGCGGGCGTACTCGAATGCTGCCTTGGCGTAGGGTCGCGCGACGGTAGATGTTTCCGCCATGGATCACCTCCTCACAGTTCGGCGGCAAGCTTGTCGAGCAGCTTGCGGTGTGCCTTCTCGTCAACGGAGGCTTCAAGGACCCGCTCGGCACCGGATACCGCCAGATGCGACACCTGAGCACGAAGCTCTTCCTTGGCGCGCTGGACTTCCTGATCGATCTCGGCACGAGCGCTGGCAACGATGCGCTCACCCTCATTACGGGCCTGCTCGCGAGCTTCCTCGATCATTTGCGAGGAACGCTTGTTGGCCTGCTCGAGGATCTGAGACGCCTGTTCCTTGCTTTCGCGCAGGGTCTCGTTGGCACGCTCCTGCGCGAGCTCAAGGTCACGCGTGGCACGGCTGGCCGCGTCCAGGCCGTCGGCGATTCTCTTCTGACGCTCGTGGAGCGCATTGCTGATCGGCGGCCACACATACTTTGTGCAAAACCAGACGAAGATCGCGAAGGCGATCGTCTGTCCGATTAGCGTCATGTTGATATTCACAGGGATGTACCTCTGACAGGTTCGTGGCGACCGGAAACCGACAAACCGAGCGCACGGCGCTCGGTCATGTCATTAACCGGCAACGACGAAGATCAGGTACATCGCGATGCCCACACCGATCATCGGCACGGCGTCGAGCAGGCCGGCCATGATGAAGGTCTTGGTTTGCAGCTGATCACCCAGTTCCGGCTGGCGCGCGGTGGACTCGAGCAGCTTGCCGCCCAGCAATGCGAAGCCGATACCGGTGGCCAGGGCGCCGAGGCCGATGATGATCGCAGCAGACATGTAGACCATTTCCATGATGATACTCCTGATGTTGAGTTGTGGTTCAGCGGGTGACGGGTTTAGGGGTTGAGTGGATCAAGCAGAGAAGCGTGGCTCGGGATCAGTGGTGCTCGTGAGCAGCGCTCAGGTACACGATGGAGAGCACCGTGAAGATGAAGGCCTGCAGGGTCACCACCAGGATATGGAAGATGGCCCAGGGCACGTCGAGCAGCCAGATGGCCCAGAAGGGCAGCAGGGCGATCAGGATGAAGATGACCTCGCCGGCGAACATGTTACCGAACAGACGAAGGCCGAGACCTAGTGGCTTGACCAGCAGGCCGATGACCTCGAGCACCAGGTTGAAGGGAATCAGGGCCCAGTGATTGAACGGCGTCAATGAAAGCTCCTTGGCGAAGCCGCCGGCGCCCTTGACCTTGATGCTGTAATAGATGATCAGGCAGAAGACGCCCAACGCCATGCCCAGCGTCGCATTGGGGTCGGTGGTGGGCACGATCTTCATGTAATCGACGCCGAGGCGGATGAAGAGCTCGGGGAAGTAATCGACCGGGATGATCTTGAGCGTATTCATGAGCAGGATCCACACGAATAGCGTCAGCGCCAGCGGGGCGATGACCGGGTTTCTACCGTGGAAGGCCGAGCGCACGAGATTCTCGATGAATTCAACGACCATCTCGACCGCGTTCTGCAAGCCGCTCGGCACCCCGGTGGTCGCCATGCGGCCCGCCTTGCGGAACAACCAGATAAACAGTGCCCCCATGGCGATGGACCAGCCCATGGTATCCAAGTGCAGGGCCCAAAACCCCATCTCGCGAGCCTCGAGAGCGGAATGGGCCATCGACCAGCCATTCTCGGGGTGATAACCGAAGGTCAGATTCTGAAGGTGGTGCTGAATATATTCCGTCGGCGAGGGGTTGTTACCAGCCATGGATCTGCCTCTCGTTGGGGTCGGTCAGGCACGCAGCAGCCAAGGGGACAGCCAGTGCATAAGGTGAACCGCCACGTATGCGCTAAAGAAAAAAACCGGGTTTGAGGGAGGCGCTGACACGAATACTAGAGCGAACAGTGCCACCGTCAAACCAAACTTGCCTGCTTCGGCGCGATAGAAATCGATCACGAAGCGTGTTGTCTGCCGTCTACCCTTGGCGGGGATGAGTCGCCAGACGAAATACAGGTTAGGCAGAAAACACACCAGTCCGCCACCTAGCGACGATATAGCGGCCTTGGGTCCGCCGAACATCAGACCGAGCAGAGTTATGGCCAACACTGCCAAGCCTTGACTCAGCAACAAGCGTCGAAAATCAGGCCCTCGTCGCATGACTGCCGGCCCGTGCCTGCGCCTTATCTGGCAGTCTTATCGACCTCGCCTTGCTCGGAAAATCTGGCCTCCGCCAAGCAAACAAACACCGGCGGATTATAGGGAACCCCCCCTGACCATTCAACCAAAGAGGCGGCGATTCAAGCATTAAACGGTTTTTTTTCGACCAAAGGGGGACGCTAGCCCACCCTGGATGAGCAAAAGCAGGACATGCCCGACTTACGCTCAATGTATATGCTCCAGGATGCCATCCAGCTCGTCGAGGCTGGCATAACGAATTGTGACCCGTCCCTTGCCACTGCGCCCGTGCTGGATCTTGACCGGCGCCCCCAGCACTTCGCCCAGACGGGTTTCCAGGCAGGCCACATCGGGGCTCGGCGACGGCGTTGTCGGTTTGGCGGTATCGCCCGCCACCAGCCGCTTGACCAGTGCCTCGGTATCGCGAACGGTAAGATCCTTGTTGACCACCTCATGGGCCGCCTTGCGTTGCTTAGCACCGGACAACGCCAACAGGGCACGCGCGTGGCCCATGTCCAGGTCGCCACGCTCGAGCAGCGTCTGGACCTCGGGGTCGAGCGCCAGGAGGCGCAGCAGGTTGGCGACCTGGGCCCGCGAGCGACCCACGGCATCGGCAACCTGCTGCTGGGTCAAGGCGAAGTCCTCGAGCAGGCGCTTGAACGCCATCGCCTCTTCGACGGGGTTGAGATCTTCGCGCTGAATGTTCTCGATCAACGCCAGGGCCAGTGCGACCTCGTCACTGACCTCTCGGATAACGGCCGGGATGGTGTCGAGCTCGGCGAGCTGGGCAGCCCGCCAGCGTCGCTCGCCAGCGATAATCTCATAGCGCGACTCGCCGATAGGCCGCACCACGATGGGCTGCATAACGCCCTGGGCGCGGATCGAGTCAGCCAGTTCCTCAAGCGCCTCGGGCTGGATATCGCGCCGCGGTTGATACTTGCCGCGAGTCAGCTGACCCAGCGGCAGGCGCTCGAGTCGCTCTTCGGCGACGGGTGATGCGTCAGGCTCGCGGTCATCACTCGCTATGGCCGGATTGAATTCCGGCAGGTCCAGGCTCTCGCGGCGACGGGCGTTGGCACCGATCAAGGCATCCAGGCCACGTCCCAGGGCGCGTTTACGCGTCATCGACTTTCCCTCATCACGGCAGACGGTGTGTCAGCGCTGGTGCTACAACGACAGGCGCCGGATCAATTCCTTGGCCAGCACCCGATGGGCCTGGCTCCCCCGCGAGAAGCGCGCGTACTTGGTCACCGGCAGGCCATGGCTCGGCGCCTCGGCAACCCGCACGTTGCGCGGAATGGTGGTCTTGAGCAGCACGTTGCCGAAATAATCGCGAAGCTGCTTGCTGACGTCGCGCGTCAGGCTGATGCGTGAATCGAACATGGTACGCAGGATGCCGTAGATTTCGAGATCGGGATTCACGCTATCCTTGAGCTGCTCGACGGTATCGAGCAGTGCCGAGAGGCCTTCCATGGCGTAAAACTCGCATTGCAGCGGAATCAATACGCCATCGGCGGCGGTCAAGGCGTTGACGGTGAGCATGTTCAGCGACGGCGGGCAGTCGATCAGCACGACATCGTATTCACCGGCCACCTTGCCGAGCGCCTCGACCAGGCAGCGTTCTCGCCCTTCCTCGCGATCGAGAAGTTCTACCTCGGCGGCCGTCAAATCGCCATTGCCCGGCAGCAGCGCGTACCCAGCGGTGGGGCAGTCGAGAATCACCTCAGTAGCCAGCTTATCGCCCAGCAAGATGTCAAGCACGCTGCCATCGAGCTCGTGCTTGTCTACACCGCTCCCCATGGTGGCATGACCCTGAGGGTCAAGATCGACCAGCAGCACGCGACGATCCAAGGCCGCCAGGCTGGCGGCGAGATTGACGGCCGTGGTGGTCTTGCCCACGCCGCCCTTCTGGTTGGTCAAGGCGATAATCTTGGTCACAATTGACATCCTTGGGGTAACAGAGGCCTCAGGGGAGGTCTTGAGTGGAACCTTGGCGCTCGAGAATCACCAATTGACGGTTGCCCTCCTCGAAGGGCACCGCCAGGGCATGGCGCGACACCAGTGCCACGGCCTCGGGCAGTGCAGCAAGTTCATCCTCCACAGCCGGTCCCTTCATGGCCAGCCACTGGCCATTGGGCGACAGCAGATGCCTGGTGAGGCCAATGAAATCACCAAGGCTTGCAAATGCCCGCGAGATCAGCTGATCGAAGTGTCCCTCGAATGTCTCGACCCGCGCCTGCACCGGGGTGACATTGGTTAGCCCCAATTCCAGCACGGCCTGGCGTTGAAAGCGTACCTTCTTGCCGTTGCTGTCCAGTAGCATGACCGCGAGCTCCGGCTTGAGTATCGCCAGCGCCAGCCCGGGAAACCCCGCGCCCGACCCCACATCGAGAAGGTTCGGACCGATGACATGCGGCAGGACTGCGGCACTATCGAGGAGGTGACGAGACACCATCTGCTCGGGTGAGCGCACCGCGGTGAGGTTATAGGCGTGGTTCCACTTGTGCAACAGTCCTATCAGCGCCAGCAAGTCCTGGCGCTGGCGGTCGCTCACCACGAGATTGAGACGCGCTAAACCGGTGACCAGGCGGTGCTCGACGGTCGACGGCGTGACACTCGTCATCCGTTGGCGACCCGGTCGTCCTGCACCAAGCGGCGCTTCTTGAGATGGATCAGCAGGATCGACACCGCGGCAGGCGTCACCCCGGAAATCCGCGAGGCGTGCGCCAGCGTCTCAGGGCGTGCCTCCTCGAGCTTCTGGCGGATCTCGTTGGACAAGCCCTCCACTCGGCTGAAGTCCAGGTTGCTGGGCAGCGGAGTGGCTTCGTGGCGCTTGAGCTTGTCGATCTCGTCCTGCTGACGGTCGATGTAGCCTTGATACTTGGCCTGGATCTGCACCTGCTCGGCGACGGCCGGGTCCGTCGCGGCCTCACCGGCGATGTCCGGCAGATCTGCGAGATCGGCATAGGTCAGCTCAGGACGCTTGAGCAGGTCACTCAGCCGGTACTCACGGGATAGCGGCTTGCCGAGTTTCTCGTCGATCACCGCGGCGGCGGCGGAGCCAGGCTGTACCCAGTGGGACTCGAGTCGAGTGGTTTCCTGTTCGATCGCCTCGCGCTTGGCGACGAAATCGGTCCAGCGTTGATCGTCGACCAGCCCCAAGGTGCGGCCGGCCTCGGTCAGTCGTAGGTCGGCGTTGTCCTCGCGCAGCAGCAGCCGGTATTCGGCGCGGGAGGTGAACATTCGATACGGCTCCTTGGTGCCCAAGGTGATCAGATCGTCGACCAGGACCCCGAGATAAGCCTCGTCACGGCGGGGCCACCAGGCCTCGAGCCCCTGGGCGCGTCGAGCGGCATTAAGGCCCGCCAGCAGACCCTGTGCGCCCGCTTCCTCATAGCCGGTGGTGCCGTTGATCTGCCCGGCGAAGAACAGGTTGTGGATAAATTTCGTCTCCAGCGAATGCTTGAGGTCGCGGGGATCGAAGAAGTCGTACTCAATGGCATAGCCTGGGCGGGTGATGTGCGCGTTTTCCATGCCCTCGATGGAGCGCACCACCTGAAGCTGGACATCGAAGGGCAGCGAGGTCGAGATGCCGTTGGGGTAGAGCTCATGGGTGTCCAGTCCTTCGGGCTCGACAAAGATCTGGTGGCTCGTCTTGTCAGCAAAACGGTGGACCTTGTCCTCGATCGACGGGCAGTAACGGGGCCCGACACCCTCGATAACGCCCGAGTACATGGGTGAGCGCTCGAGGTTGGCCAGTATGATCTCGTGGGTGCGCTCATTGGTATGGGCAATATGACAGCTCACCTGGCGAGGGTGCATGGCCTGCGAACCGCGGTAGGACATCACCGGCACGGGCATATCCCCTGGCTGCTCCTCGAGTCGTGACAGGTCGAGGCTCCTGGCGTCTAGGCGCGGCGGCGTGCCGGTCTTGAGGCGATCGACCCGGAATGGCAAGGCACGAAGTCGCTCAGCAAGGGCGTTGGATGGCGCATCACCAGCACGTCCGCCGCGACTGATGTCGAGTCCGATGTGAATCACCCCGCCAAGAAAAGTCCCGGTGCACAGCACTACGCTTTGAGCGTGAAAGCGAATCCCGGTTTCGGTGATCACGCCACGTACGGTGTCGCCGTCGACGAGCAAATCCCCGGCCGCCTGCTGAAAGAGCGTCAGGTTGGGCTGGTTTTCCAGCATGCTGCGAATTGCTGCCTTGTAGCGGACCCGATCAGCTTGAGCACGGGTCGCGCGAACTGCGGGACCCTTGCGGGCATTTAGCACGCGAAACTGGATACCACCCTGGTCGGTGGCAAGTGCCATGGCCCCTCCCAACGCATCGATCTCCTTGACCAGATGACTCTTGCCGATCCCGCCGATAGCGGGATTGCAGGACATCTGACCCAGCGTCTCGATGTTGTGCGTCAGCAGCAGCGTTTGACAGCCCATACGAGCGGAGGCCAGTGCGGCTTCGGTTCCCGCATGACCACCGCCGATGACGATGACGTCGAAGCGGTCGGGGTAATCCAAGGTACACCTCGTTGGGCGCCGTAGCGCCTGTGTTGCAGCAAGTCAGTAACGAAATCAGCCCGGCAGTATAAACCTCCTGTGGGTAAACGTCAGGGTTTTCCACATCCGATCTTGGGTTTCTCGAGCCCTTCAGCGTTATTATTAAATTAAACAAAATATAAAGAGAAGTTCTGTTGTTGTTGTAACTACTGGTGTGGACAAAATCCGTGGATAACCCTGTAAACTTACTATCTAACAGCATCTTGCATTGTTGACTATCATACGGATAAACGGCGAATGGACTGCGTACTGCCTGCAGGGAAGCTGTGGACGAAAAGCCGCTTTGTCCACCGCACCCAAACCGCACCGCTTATCCACCGTCGAGTACCTGGTTTGTCACCGTGGTCGTGAACATCCGCGTCCTGAGTGGCAAAACCCTTGCGACATCACGGTTTCAGGGCAATAAGGCGATGAAAGCCGTTTATGTTATCCACAGCCATAAAAACATAAAAAAGGCCCTGTCGATAACGACAGGGCCTTGGATGTTGCAAAAACAGCGGTAGGTCAGTGTTTCAAAACCCGCGAAAGAAAGCTGCGGGTACGCTCGTTGCGTGGCGCATCGAAGACCTGTGCGGGAGGTCCTTCTTCGGCAATCTCACCTTTGTGAATATACACGACACGATCGGCCACCTCGCGGGCGAAGCCCATTTCATGGGTGACGATCATCATGGTCATGCCTTCCTTGGCGAGTTCGCGCATGGCATCGAGTACCTCACCGATCATCTCCGGGTCTAGGGCCGATGTCGGCTCGTCGAAGAGCATCAGGCGGGGTTCCATGGCCAGCGCCCTTGCCAGGGCCACGCGCTGCTGCTGGCCGCCGGAGAGCTGGGTGGGGTATTTGGCCGCTTGATCGCTGATGTCGACGCGCTCCAACAGCCGCTCGGCGGTTTCGGTGGCATCTTCCCGATTCCAGCCTCGTACCTTCATCGGCGCCAGCGTGACGTTGTCGAGCACGCTAAGGTGGGGAAAGAGGTTGAACTGCTGGAAGACCATGCCGACTTCGGTACGGATCTTCTGCAGTGCCTTGGTCGCCTTGCCATGGGGCACCAGATCGTTGCCGTCGACCTGAATATGCCCTTGCTGGAACTCTTCCAGGCCGTTGATGCAGCGGATCAGCGTCGACTTGCCCGAACCGCTGGCCCCGATGACGACCACGACCTCGCCGGAAGCGACGGCCAGATCGATGTCCTTCAGCACGTGGAGACTGCCGAAATGCTTGTTGACCTTGTCCAGGCGCACGATGGGGTCGGCGCCGGAAAGGGACTCGTCATGGTTCATGTCACGCATTCCTTATTGTCCGACCAAGCCTTTGCGCTCGAGCATGCGCAACGCAAACGAGAGGGTGAGGGTGATCGCCAGGTAGAGCATGGCGACCATCAGATAGACTTCCAGGGCGTTGAAGGTGGTGGCAATGTAGACCTGGCCCTGGCGCACCAGCTCACCGACCCCGATCACCGAGAACAGCGAGGTGTCCTTGATGCTGATGATGCCCTGGTTGCCCAGCGAGGGAATCATGCGCCGGAACGCCTGAGGCCAGATGATGTAGCGGAAGGTCTGGCGTCGCGAGAGACCTAGCGAAAGGCCCGCCTCGCGTTGACCGCGCTCGATGGACTGTACGCCGCCACGCACGATTTCCGAGATATAGGCACCGGAATTGACCGCGATGGCGGCGATACCGGCGACCAGCGCATTGATCGGGCTACCGATAATTTGCGGCAGGCCATAGAAAATGAACAGCACCTGGACCAATACCGGGGTGCCACGGAACACTTCGATATAGACCACGGCTGGCACACGCAGCCAGGCGGTGGGGCTGATTCTCAGCAATCCGAAGAGGATGCCGATCAGAAAGCCGATGGCAAGGCCCCCAAACGAGATCAACAGCGTGTAGGGGATGCCCTTCAGCAGAAAGGGAATGGAGCCGAAAGCGGCCTGCCAGTCGAATTGAAAGGTGACGTCCACAAGGTTCTCCCATCAAGAGGCGTCGTAAAAAGAGAGGAACGGCGAGATAGGATGACCAAACGCAACGGGGTCGGGCACTCGACCCGACCCCGTACGGCGTTTAACGTGCGAGCTTACTCGTCGCTGTCGCTGCCGAACCACTTGGCGTGGATGTCATCATAGGTGCCGTCTTCTTTCATCTCGGCCAGGGCCTCATTGACGGGCTCGACCCATTCACTACCCTTGACCAGCACAATGCCGTACTGCTGGCCTTCATAGAGAGGGCCGACGACCTTGACGCGACCTTCGCCACGGGTCTGGGAGAAATACCCCACGTTGGGCGCGTCGTAGAAGACCGCATCGACACTGCCGCCGAGCAGGGCCATGTACATGTCGCTGCTACCCGGATAAGGCGTGATGTCGGCCTCGTCGCCGAGGTTTTCCTCGAGATAGTCGTAGCTCGTCGAGCCGACCTTGGTGCCGATCTTCTTGCCCTTCAGGTCCTCGATTTCCTCGACGCTGTCGTCGTCGGCGCTGACCAGGATACGCAGGCCGCTGTCGTAGTAGGGATCGGAGAAGTCGACGATCTCGGCGCGTTCCTCGGTAATGGTCACGCCGGCGATGGCGATGTCGACGTTACCGGTCTGGATGGCGGGGATGATGCCATTGAAGTCCATGGTCTCGAGGTCGTACTCGAACCCGGCACGCTCAGCGACTTCGCTGATGATGTCCATGTCGAAACCCACCATCTCGCCGGTTTCCTGGTCCATCATCTCGAAGGGGACGAAGCTTGGGTCGGTGACCACCGCCAGCGGCTCGTCATTGGCGCTGGCCAGGGGCGCGGTGCCCATTCCCAAGGCAATGCACGAGGCCAAGGACGCCATTTTCAGTTGATGTTTCATTACGTTTCCCCAATGGATGAAATTATTGTGGTGTACGTCATCAACCATGGCGAGTTAGCGAGTAAGCGTCAAGCCGGGGGAAATCAATCGCTTCCCTGATGGGTTAACGCTCAGGCGTCAAACCATGAAGGAGGCCCCGCACCCGCAGGTGGTGGTGGCGTTGGGGTTCTGGACCAGAAATCGAGCACCGGCGAGGCCTTCCTCGTAGTCCACCGTTGAGCCGACCAGGTATTGATAGGAGAGCGGGT
Organism: Halomonas jincaotanensis; assembly: GCF_018448785.1. GTDB lineage: Bacteria > Pseudomonadota > Gammaproteobacteria > Pseudomonadales > Halomonadaceae > Halomonas > Halomonas jincaotanensis. Next base: position 64,215 of record NZ_JAHCLU010000006.1, read on the forward strand.
CGACTACTAGGGCGACATCGCCAAAGGGGATCAAGGTGTCATCCTCCGCAATGGCGTCGGCAAAGTCGAAACCGTACTGGAAGCCCGAGCAGCCCCCGCCGGTCACGTAGACCCGCAACTTGAGTTCGTGATTGTTCTCTTCCTCGATCATGCTCTGCAGGCGCGCTCGGGCGCCGGCGGAGAGCATCAAGGGGGTAGGAACGAAGGATTCTGCACCGCTCATGGGCGGACCTCCCCAGAGCCGAGCAGCCCTATGGGCAGGACCCGGCAGGCTGCTGAATGAATGTTCTCCCGGTGATTATCCCTAATCCCCAGCAAAAGGGTCAACTTTTCCCGATAGGCTCGATGCCTGGCAGAGGTCGAGTCGGCTCAGGGCATGATCGCCGGTGCGTCGAGTCCTGCTGTTTCACGCAGGTGAAACATCAGGTTGAAGTTATGGATCGCTTGACCCGAGGCGCCCTTGACCAAGTTGTCGATCACCGCGAGGACTACCACAGTGTCGCCGTCGTCGGGCTGGTGAACCGCCAGTCGGCAGAGGTTGGCGCCCTTTACGCTGCGAGTCTCGGGGTGACTGCCCGCCGGCATGACGTCGACAAAGGGCTCGCCGGCAAAACGCGTTTCGAAGAGGGATTGCAGCTCGCCAGGCTTCGTGGTCAGCCGTCCCGATCTTAGCCTGGAATAAAGCGTCGCGTGTATGCCGCGGATCATTGGTGTCAGGTGGGGCACGAAGGTGAGGCCGACCCGGCGTCCGGCGGCGTCGCCGAGTCCCTGGCGGATCTCGGGCAGGTGGCGATGCCCGGAGGCGCCGTACGCCTTCATCGACTCGCTGGCCTCGGCCATCAGCGACGGCACCTTGGCCCCGCGGCCTGCGCCGGTGACGCCCGACTTGCAGTCGGCGATGAGGTGGTCGGTCTCGATCAGGCCGGCCTCGAGCAACGGCAGCAGTCCGAGTTGCACGGCGGTGGGATAACAGCCCGGGACGGCGATCAGCCGCGCGTTACGGATCGCTTCACGGTTGACTTCCGGCAGACCATAGACGGCGCGTTCGAGCAGTGCCGGGGCGCCGTGGGGCTGGCCGTACCAGGCGGCCCACTCCTCGGCATCGCGCAGGCGGAAGTCGGCCGACAGGTCGATCACACGAGTCCCCTTGTCCAGCAGTTCCTCCGCTAGGGCGTGGGCGACACCGTGAGGGGTGGCAAAGAACACGGCGTCGCAAGCGCCTAGGCGCTCGATGTCGGGCTCGCTGAAGCACAGCCCGTCATAATGCCCCCTGAGGTTGGGGTACATGTCGTCGACACGCATGCCGGCTTCGGAGCGAGAGGTAATGGCCTCGACCTCAACGTCGGGATGCTGGGCCAGCAGTCTGAGCAGTTCGACGCCGGTGTAACCGGTGCCACCGACTATTCCGACCTTGATCACGTTTTGCTCCTTCCTGACAGTTCGATTTATGGCGACTCATTGAGCCCGATGGATGGGAAGAGTCGTCTCGCCCGATGACAACCGGGGCGGGACCTCTGAGGATGATTATGATACACAAGAGCTGGGTGACCTACCCAACTCAGGGTCTCCCATCAAGACCCGGATGAACAGGACCCTCAGCGTGCCGCGTTTTTCATTCCCCGATCTCAGCCTGGAAGCCTTTCGTCGCCAGTTGGCCAGCGTCGACGCGCTGCCCCAGCTTTGCCTGCTCGGGGTCGTGTCGGGACTGATCACCGGTGGATTGATGGTGGGTTTTCGGTTGTTGCTCGAGGTAGGCGCTATGGCTTTCATGCCGGCAGGGGACCCCGAGGCATTCGAAGGTCTTCCCGCGTTGGGCCGAGCCGTGATGCCGGTGATCGCGGTGGTGATCATCGGCAGCCTGCTGTGGCGCCAACCGGCGGCGGCGCGCAAGCTCGGCGTCGGCCATGTCATCGAGCGGTTGACCTACCACCAGGGCCGTTTTCCGCTGCGCAACTGGCTCAATCAGTGGTGGGTCGGTGTGGTCTCGGTACTCGGTGGCCTTTCGGCCGGACGTGAGGGACCCGCGATTCACCTGGGGGCAGCCGCATCCAGCGGGGTGGGGGAGCGGCTCAGGTTGCCGCACAACAGCCTGCGGGTGCTGGTGGCCTGCGGGACCGCGGCGGGGATCGCGGCCTCGTTCAACACCCCCATCGCCGGGGTCATTTTTGCCATGGAAGTGGTGATGATGGAGTATACTATCGCCGGTTTCATGCCAGTGATTCTCGCCTCTTCCATGGGTGCGGTGGTGGCGCAACTGGTCTATGGTTCTGCACCGGCTTTCCAGGTGCCGACGGTAAGCCTGGGCTCGATGGCCAACCTGCCCTGGATCGTGGTGACGGCCTTGCTGATCGGCCTGCTGGCCGGGCTCTTCATCCATGTGGCCAAGAACAAGAAAATCGCCGACCTGCCCGTCTCGTGGCGGTTGTCGCTGGTCGCCATGGCCACCGCCGGGGTCGCCTGGTGGTACCCCGAGGTGCAGGGCATCGGCTACGACAGCCTGGCGGCGTCGCTTTCCGGTGAACTGGCCATCGACGTATTGGTGGTGCTGGTGGTGGCCAAGCTACTGCTTACCGCGTTGACCGTGGCCAGCGGCATCCCGATCGGCATCATCGGCCCGGTCTTGGTCGTGGGGGCTGCGGCGGGTGCGCTGATGGGCATGGCGGGCAGCTGGATGTGGCCGGGTAACGCGGCTGATCCGGGCTTCTATGCCATGCTCGGCATGGCGGCGATGATGGGCGCGGTACTGCAGGCGCCGTTGGGCGCGTTGATGGCGTTGCTGGAACTCACGCACAATCCCAACATCATTCTGCCCGGCATGTTGGCCGTGGTGGTCTCCGGGTTGACCTCGCGTCAGCTGTGCCGCTGTGATGGTTACTTCATCAGCGTTACGCGTCACGGCCTGCACCCTCTTCAGCAACCCTTGATGCAGGCCCTTTCGCGCGTGTCGGTACCGGCAGTCATGGAGCGCAGCCTGGTGCGCACGCTGCGCATGGTGACGCATGAGCAGGCGCGGCGGCTGCTCGAAGCCAAGCCGGTATGGATACTGATCGAGCGTTCCCGTGACGACAAGCCGACCCTGGCGCTCAAGGCAGCCGACCTGGCGCGCTTCTTGATGGAACACCCTCTGCCACCCGAGGGTGAAGACGGCGAAATGATCGATCTGCTGGAGATTCCTGGCCTGCGACTGGACATGGCGCCGATCCATCTCCAGGCGACCTTGTCCGAGGCCTTTTCCAGGCTCAACGATCAGGCACTGGATGCGCTTTACGTCGAGCACGGTTACCGACCGAAACAGAAGCGGATATCGGGTATCATCACACGCGGTGCTATCGAACGTTACTATCGCTACAACGACCGATCCCCCGATTCGGATTCCCCTTCTTGAGGAGCATTAATGTACCTGTGGATTAAGGCCCTTCACCTCGTCGCCATGGTGACCTGGTTCGCCGCCCTGTTCTATCTCCCGCGTCTCTATGTCTACCATGCCATGGCGCGGGACCGTGATGAGCAACAGGCCATTGCGCATTTTGCGGTAATGGAGCGCAAGCTCTACCGCGGCATCATGACGCCGTCGATGATCGCCGTGCTGGTATTCGGTGGCGCCCTGCTGGTGCTCAATCCGAGCTGGCTGGCCCAGGGTTGGATACATGCCAAGTTACTGCTGGTAGTCCTGCTGGTGGGCTATCATCACCTCTGCCTGGCGTACCTGAAACAGTTCGCCGAAAGGCGCTGTGCGCGGAGCCATGTGTTCTTTCGATGGTTCAACGAGGTGCCAGTGATTGCGTTGCTTCTGATCGTTTTCCTGGCCGTGCTCAAGCCCTTTTGATGGTGATGGTGAACGAGGTGGAGGCCCACTTGCCGGTCGTTCTGGTACTGGCCGGTCATGATCCCACCGGCGGGGCCGGCCTGGTCGCCGATGCCGAGGCGGTTGCCGCCTGCGGAGGCTGGGCGTTAACGATACCTACCGCCCTCACGGTGCAGAACTGCCGAAATGTCACCGAGGTGATGGCAGTGGATCCGGATGCCATCAGGCGCACGTCCGATGCGCTGGGGGAATTCGAGATCGCCGCCATCAAGGTCGGCCTGATAGCGGATATGGCGTCCCTGGATGCCGTGACCGACGTTATTCGACGCCGGCCCGGCGTTCCGGTCGTGGTAGATCCGGTACTCAGAGCCGGCGGTGGCAGTGAGTTATCCACCGCCGAGTTGGTCGATGCCTTTCGCGATAGATTGCTACCCCTTGTGGATATCCTGACGCCGAATCGATACGAGCTGGCGCACCTTTGTCGCGACGCTCTCGAAGACGATACGCATCGTGCGGTGGAGTTGATGAGACAGGGGTGTCAGGCGCTGTTGGTGACCGGCACCGACGACCCGACCGGGCGGGTTCCTGCTGACCGCGTCGAGCACACGTTGCATGCGCCCGATATCAGTCGGCAATGGTCCTGGCCGCGTCTGGAAGGCCGGTTTCACGGCTCTGGTTGTACCTTGGCGTCGTCATTGGCGGCACGACTCGCCGCTGGCGAATCCTTGGTGACGGCCTGCGAGCAGGCTCAAGCCTTCACCTGGCAGGCGTTGGCCCATGGCTGGCAGCCGGGACGAGATCAGTCGCTACCAAGGCGGCTCTGGCGGCTTCCGGCGGTGATAGAATCTGCCACCCAGACGCTACGCAATTGAGAGCTGGCCATCGTTGCGGCAAGCACCGAGAATGGGAAAATAGTTCGCGTCAGGGCAGGCTTTTTAACGTCTTTTCACTGCTTGCTCGCAACTTGTCCAGAGATTTATCCACAACTTGAGGTAGACATGACCACTTCCGCTCAGCTCTTCGAACAGGCTTGTCGCCATATTCCCGGTGGCGTCAATTCGCCGGTACGTGCCTTCAAGGGGATGGATCGTCCGCCGGTGTTCATGGAGCGTGCTCTGGGGGCCTGTCTGTTCGACGTCGAGGGTAAGCGTTACGTTGACTATGTCGGATCCTGGGGACCGATGATTACCGGCCATGCCGACCCGGATGTGCTTGGGGCGGTGCGTGAGCGCCTCGACAACGGGCTCTCCTTCGGCACACCCACGGCCCTCGAAACCACCATGGCCGATCTGGTCTGCGAGATCATTCCCTCCATCGAGATGGTGAGAATGACCAGCTCCGGCACCGAGGCCACGATGTCGGCGATTCGCCTGGCGCGCGGTGTCACGGGGCGCGACAGAATCGTCAAGTTCGAAGGCAACTATCATGGCCACTCCGATTCGTTGCTGGTCAAGGCGGGCTCGGGAGCGCTGACCCACGGTGAGCCGAGCTCACCGGGCGTACCGGCCTCTCTCGCCGAGCAGACCATCACCCTGCCCTACAACGATATCGATGCCGTGGAGCAATGCTTCGAAGAAATCGGCAGCGAGATCGCCTGCATCATCGTCGAGCCGGTCGCCGGCAACATGAACTGCATTCCCCCCCAGCCCGGCTTTCTGGAAGCGTTACGTCGGGTCTGCAATACCCATGACAGCGTGCTGATATTCGATGAGGTGATGACCGGTTTCCGCGTTGCTCTGGGCGGCGCCCAGGCGCATTACGGCGTCAAGCCGGACCTCACCTGCTTGGGCAAGATCGTGGGCGGCGGCATGCCGGTTGGAGCGTTCGGGGGCAGTGAGACGATCATGTCGAATATCTCGCCGCTAGGACCGATTTACCATGCCGGTACCCTGTCGGGGAACCCGCTGGCCATGGCCGCCGGGGTGGCACTGCTGACCAAGCTGCGTACACCGGGGTTTCACAACGCCTTGGCACAGCGGGTTGATACGCTTTGTCACGGGTTGCAGGAGCGTGCCGATGCGGCAGGCATCGAAATGATCACGCAAAGCGCTGGCGGGATGTTCGGGCTTTTCTTCACCCGCCAAAGCCGTGTCGACAACTTTGCCCAGGCCACTGCCTGCGACGGCGATGCCTTTCGCCGCTTCTTCACGGCGATGCTCGACGAAGGGGTCTACCTGGCGCCGTCGGCTTTCGAGGCCGGCTTCATGTCTAGTGCCCACACCCCAGAAGATATCCAGCTGACGCTGGACGGTGCCGAGAAGGCTTTCGCGAGACTGAATCGAAAGAACTAAGCCGCCTCGCGATAAATCGCAGCACTTGTTCAACAAACAGGGAAAACGCCCGATGAGCCTGACTCGAAAGGACGACGCCTCATCCCACGACGTAATCTTTGAGTGGGACGCATTGGTCGACGATTTGGTCGCCTATCATCGAACCCCCACGGCTCAGGGTGTGTCCGCTGATGACGGACGACAGGCGACGAACCAGTTTGTCCATGGTGAGATCGCCGCTCTGCGGGAACACCTTGCTGGTGCTGAGGATGGTCAACGCTTGGCACATCTCGAGCACTGGCTGGAAGAAGAGCTTGGACGTCTTGCGCCGGTAATGGCCAGACGCAATGATCATCGGCGCCGCAGTTGGGCATGGGAGTATCCGAACAGCCGGCTTTGTCATCAGGGGAGGTCGCTGTTGTGCAACGCCATTGGACAGAATCTCCCGGGGGATGGCGAAGGGGTAATGCTGGACGCTGCGAATGATCTGGCTTCACTATTGGTACGGCTGGAACTCTGCGGAGAACCTCTCCTCGCTCATCGGGCCCTGGATCGCTATCTGCGTCTTACTGGCGACTATGAGCTGACGCAGGTGCTGTCGCTGTTCCGGGTCTGCCAGGCGTTGGCTGGCGCAAGGCGTGTCCTGCAACGCCTGTCGTCACCGGGTCAGGATCCTGAGCACCCGGCGTTGCTTGCCGAGATCATGGGGGAATGCCGCCAGCACTTCACCCTGGCTGAGCGTTATGCCAACTTCCGCTTTCCGCCCTTGGTGATCTCGGTCGGTGTCCCGGGCAGCGGCAAGAGTCGCTTCACGGTGAACCTGGTCGAGCGCTTGGGTGCGATACGCCTCTGTTCCGATGTGGAGCGTCGCCGTCTTGCTGGAATCGATCCACAGGCAGAGTCGACACCTCCTCCTGTGGATATCTTTACCGCCGGGGCTACCGAGCAGACCTATCAACGGCTCGCCGAGCTCGCCGGCATCTCACTGGATGCCGGCCTTTCGGTCTGTGTGGATGGAACCTTTCTGCGGCGCTGGCAACGCGACCTGCTGCGTCAGCAAGCCGAAGCCAGAGGGCTACCGTGTCTGATGGTCAGCTTCGAGGTGGACGAGGCCTCTCTACGACGACGTATCGAGAAACGCGCACGCCGTCATCAGCTGCCGGTGGAAGAGAGTCTGTCGATACTCACGCGTCAAATGGCGCTGTTCGAAGCCTTCGGCGACGAGGAACGGCTACATCTGGTACATCTCGACACCACTGCCGATAATGCCACCGACACCTTGGTGACGTTGATTCAGCGGCATATTATTTGACAATGGTTTCAATCGGCAAGTGAAGCAGAGGGGTAACACTGAGGCCTCTCTTCTTCTAAGATCATGCGCGAGGCGGTCACCGAACAGCCACTGCTCAAGCCGATGGCGAAGGCCCTGGCGACACTGGAGCGGCACGCCGAGCAGGTGGTAAGGCGATGGATGTCCGGCCTGACCAACGCCCGTCTGGAGGGCATGAACGGTCTGTTCCAAGACGCCCGGTCACGCGCACGCGGCTACCGGAACGAGGCCAACTTCATCGCCATGATTTACCTGATCGGCAGCCCGGTGGGCCGCTTGCTTGATCAAGCCAAATCCACATGAAACGTCGAAGACATGATGGATTGACCTGCCTCACCTCAACGTCGTGGGTTACGTTGAGGTGGGGGCACCTAAACCCAGAGCCACTATTGAGGGAGGCAGGTCATGACACAGTCTAACGCAACGCATCAAGCCGTTGTTGAGCGCACTGACGCCGAGCGGCTCAGCGCCGCCAGCGACGTCCATGCCGCCTATATTGGCTTGGACGTGCACAAGGCCACCATTGCGGTATCCCTCGCCGAGGCAGGGCGGCATGAGCCCGAGTTTCGTGGCGAGATCCCCAACGCGCCCAAGGCGATCGACACACTGGTCCGCCAACTGAGCCAGCGTTTCGAGGGGCAGCCTCTACTGTTTAGCTACGAGGCCGGCCCTTGCGGCTATGGGGTCTACCACCAGATTCAGGCCAGTGGCCATGACTGTGAGGTGGTCGCCCCGTCCTTGATCCCCCAGCGTGCCGGGGATCGCGTCAAGACCGACCGGCGAGACGCGAAGATGTTGGCACGTCTATCGCGTTCCGGTGAACTGACGCCGGTGTGGGTCCCCACCCCGGAGCAGGAGGCGGTGCGCGACCTGACGCGGGCCCGTGAGGACATGAAGGCGATCGAGTTCAAGGCCCGGCAACGCCTGGGTGCCTTCCTGTTGCGTCATGGCAAGGTCTATGCCGGCAAGAGCAAGTGGACGCAGGCCCACTTCCACTGGCTGGAAACGGTTCGATTCGACATCCCCGTTCAGCAGATCGTGCTGGAGGAGTATGTCGATGCCGTGAAGGAGGCTCAGCGCCGCGTGGCTGGCCTGGAAAAGCAGATGGCAGCGGCATTACCGAGTTGGTCGCTGGCCCCGGTGGTCGAGGCGCTGATGGCGATGCGCGGCGTGAGCCTGATCACGGCAATGCCGGTGCTCGCTGAACTCGGTGACATCAGCCGCTTCGACTCGCCCCGTCAGCTGATGGCCTACCTGGGCCTGGTGCCCAGCGAGCACTCCAGTGGCGGCAGACGGCGCCAGGGCGGCATCACCAAGACCGGCAACGGTCACGTACGACGCGTGTTGGTGGAGGCCGCCGGCGCTACCGCTTCCCGGCGCGCAAGACACGCATCATCCAGCAGCGAGCCGAGCGAACCTCGCCGACGATCCAGGCCATCGCCTGGGAGGCACAAAAGCGCCTGTGCGGGCGTTACCGCCGGCTGATGGCCACAGGCAAGATCAAGCAGCAGGTCATGACGGCGGTGGCGCGAGAGCTGATGGGGTTCTTGTGGGCGGTTGCCTGTGAGGTCATGGGCAAACCTCACGGCAGCCGAGCCACGGCATGATGGCCACGTCCCAGTGCCTACGTGTCAGGGAGCGTCGGGCCGGTTGGAGACCCCCTGGCGGTTCTATGAGGCCCTTGCCTTCCGGGCCAGGATGACCCTCGAACGAAGAGCTGGGTAGCTCCGCGACGAAGTGATGACAGGTCGGTACCCAACCCACGAATACCAGAGAGATCCACCGTCGCTGATAGCCCTTCGCTTCCTGACCCGTAGGCATTGAGGAAACCGAATGCACTGGAGATAACCGAACCATTGACAGGTCAATCCATACCAGAACCCCATTTCATCGATAGCTTTTTGTTCTTCGACCCCGCTACCGGGAACTCCTGCAGAACTCGTTCCCGGCGACGAGGGCCGCTGTGCCTGAACGGGCTGCCCTGCGATGGTCACGATCACGAGCAATAGAGAAGAAGCCTTGATAGGCCCCAGGGTTCTCATGACGGATCGTCCTTACCCCGGCTCCGACCGCGACCCCGGCTCAGGGGAGGCGGAGCCCCCAGGTTTTGCCTTGCCCAGTTCACTGCCTGGATACGGTTATGGACCTTGATCTTGCGGAAAATGTTATAGAGGTGGGACTTGACAGTGTGTTCACTGACAAACAGCCGATCGGCAATTTCGGTATTTGAAGCCCCGGTGCCCAACATGGCGATCAATTCCAATTCCCGGTGGGTCAGTCCACAGACGGGACGGTAGGAATTGAGCTGCTGGCGGCGAAAGAACAGGATCATTCGTGTCATCAAGGAGCGCGACATCCATAGATGGCCCTTCATCAGGTTATCAATCCCCTTGCAGATCAAGAGCAAGGAGTCGCTTCGATAGAAGATGCCCTGAAAATTGATTCCCGAAAGCACATCGGCGGCATGATCTTCGTCACGTAGATTGAAGGCTGCCAGCGATAGGGTCTCGTCGTCTGCCGCCTTCGTGTGCCAGTGCTGTAGACTGGTTTCGTCAATATGGTCGGCATCAACCAGTATCACGGTATGCTCAGCCTCAGTGGGCTGCCATTCCATGGTCGGAGTCACGACCGTAACGTCGCAGTCAAGCTGCTTATGCAAGTAATCCGTGAATAACTGGGTCTGAGGATTGTTGAGTGTGACCAACAACACCAAGTTTTTATCTTGATTCATCATGCATTCCCTGCTGGTTGTGCGCCAGTCGGCCCTGCGTAGTGACGTAGCTGCGCTGTGAAGTGGATAACCGTAGTGAAGTGTTGGTCATTTTGTTAACTAATGTAACTATTTTTTTTTCATAAGCAGGGAGTATAGAATGATAAAAAAGCACTATGGCGATAAACATTCATTATAAATCATATGCTTAACATTATATTAGAAAAATTGATTTAAGGTGGGTTGTTACAAAAATGGTTGAACTTTTTTGTGACTCGCCCTCATTCTATCCCGTTTTGTGCCTGGCCAACGGCCCCTATCGTTTCGTCCAAGTCGCTTTCAGTAACACCCTCATGCTGCCCCGACGTTTCCCTGCTGGTGTCGGGCCCGTAGAATGGCCCCTCTGTCCCTGCTGAGAGCCCTGTGACGATGTCCAATCCTCTGGTGCTGGCCAGCGGCAATGCCGGTAAATTGCGTGAGTTCCATCGACTGCTCGCTCCGCTGGGACTCGAAGTACTCCCTCAATTAAACTTTCGCGTGACAGATATTGAGGAGACGGGTCTCACGTTTGTCGAAAACGCCCTGCTCAAGGCTCGCCATGCCTGTCGGGTTAGTGGTTTGCCTGCGTTAGCGGATGACTCCGGACTGGAAGTCGATGCCCTGAATGGTAGCCCAGGAATCTACTCCGCTCGCTTTGCCGGTGAGCCGAGAAGCGACGCACGCAACAACGCGCTATTACTCGATAGGTTGTCTGAGGTTCCCGAGGGAAGCCGTGAGGGTCGCTATTGGTGCGTGCTGGTGTATCTGCGCCATGCTGAGGACCCGGTGCCATGCATTGTGCAGCAGGCGTGGGAAGGCGAGATTCTCGCTCATCCTCGTGGAGATGGCGGGTTTGGCTACGATCCCTTGTTCTGGTTGCCGGAGCTTGGTATGAGTGCCGCCGAACTCTCGGCTGATGAAAAGAACCGGCTGAGTCATCGTGGACGAGCGCTTCAGGCATTGGTGCAAGCCTTGGGCCATCCTTTATCAGGTGTCGTGCATGACTGAGTTGACCCCGCTACCCCCGCTTTCGCTCTATGTCCACGTGCCTTGGTGCGTGCGCAAGTGCCCCTACTGCGATTTCAATTCCCATGGAATGGGCCGTGGCGCCGAGCCTCCCGAGACGGCCTATCTTGACGCCTTGATAGCCGATCTAGATGCTGATTTGTCGCTGGTGACGGGTCGACAGCTGGTCAGCATTTTCATCGGTGGGGGAACGCCGAGCTTGATGTCGGCTGACTTCTACCAGCAGCTTATTACTGCCATAAAGCGCCGCTTACCCTTGACCAAAGGGTGCGAGATTACCCTCGAAGCCAACCCCGGCACTCTGGAGCGCGGTCGTTTTGCGGGCTACCGCTCGGCGGGTATCAATCGTCTGTCGCTAGGAATTCAGAGCTTTCAGGATGCCCAGCTGTATGCGCTGGGCCGCATCCACTCCGGTGACGACGCGGTGGTAGCTGTGCGGGAGGCTCGCCAGGCTGGCTTTGATAACCTTAATCTGGACCTGATGCATGGGCTACCGGGTCAGACGTCTGAGTTGGCGCTGGACGACATCGAACATGCGTTGTCACTCTCGCCCGAACATCTCTCCTGGTATCAACTGACGCTTGAGCCCAACACCGAATTTTATTCCTCGCCCCCTGTGCTGCCGGAAGAAGAAGTGTTGTGGGATATCCAGGATCTGGGCCATGAACGTCTGCATGAGGCTGGCCTGGTGCGTTACGAGATATCCGCCTATGCGCGTCAGGGGCGACGCGCGCAGCACAATGTCAATTACTGGCAGTTCGGCGACTATCTCGGTATCGGGGCCGGGGCGCATGGCAAGCTCAGCATGTCTGGTGTAGATGGCTTGCATATCGAGCGGCGCTGGAAGGTGCGACAACCGGATTCCTACCTGCAGCGCCTGAACGATCTGCGAGGCTTCGTTGCCGGGAGTCAGCCTGTCGTCGAGCATGAGCTGCCCCTGGAGTTCGCCATGAATGCGCTGCGCCTTGTTGAGGGAGTGCCCATGTCGAGCTGGGAAGCATATACTGGCCGTGAAGCGACGCAGCTCGCCAAGCGTCTGGTGTCGGCTCGTGAAAAAGGACTTCTGGTGCAAGACAGCGACCGGCTGCAGACATCCCCGCAGGGACTACTATTCTTGAACGATTTGCTGACCATGATCAGTGACGAGCCGGTCAGCAACGCGAGACATTCGTCAACCCGAGAGAGACTGACTTCATGACCAACGTATTACGCTTGATAGCCCCGCTGGCGGCCGCGCTTCTGATTGCCGGTTGCGCCACCACCGACCCCTATTCCGGCCAGACCCAGCGCAACAAGACTGGCGTCGGGGCGGCGGTTGGTGCGGCAGTGGGAGCGGCAGCCGGTGCGCTTAGTGGCGACGGCAGCACGAGCCGCCGTGATCGTGCGCTGATCGGGGCGGCCGTGGGTGCCGCTGCCGGCGGCGGTGTGGGCGCCTACATGGATCGCCAGGAAAACCAACTGCGCCAAAGCGTGCAAGGCACCGGAATCGAGGTGGATCGTCGCGGCGACGATATTGTGCTCAACATGCCGAGCAGCGTGACCTTCGGCTTTGATTCCAGCGAACTTACCTCGAGTGCACGCACTGCCTTGAATGATGTGGGGTCGGTCCTTCAGCAGTATCCGGATACGCGTGTCAATATTGCTGGGCATACCGACAGTACTGGCAATGACAGCTACAATCAGCAGTTGTCCGAGCGTCGTGCCCAGGCGGTGGGTAACTATTTGTCTCAGTCCGGTGTTACACGCGATCGTCTCAATATGACCGGGTACGGGGAAAGCCAGCCGGTGGCGAGCAACGACAATGAGCAGGGGCGTGCTCAGAACCGTCGGGTCGAGATTACCTTGACGCCGATTCAGGACCGCTTCGAGCAGCAATAATTGGGTCCAGAAAGACTGGACGCATGGGGCCCGCCACTATCAAAGTGGCGGGCCCCTTCGCTTTCCGCTATATGAGTATCCATACATGCTTTCCTACCAGCATGCCTACCACGCCGGTAACTTCGCCGATGTTCACAAGCATCTGACGCTGTTTGCTGTCATCGACCACCTGCTGCGAAAAGCCTCTCCGATCACCTATATCGATACCCATGCAGGTCGCGGTCTCTATCCCTTGGCAGCCGAGGAGACGGCGAGGCTCCAGGAATACCAAGACGGCGTCGTGCGGCTTTGGCAGGCGCGGAACCGTCTCAGCGAGACGCCGCTGCTCGGCGAGTGGCTCTCGGCGCTGGGTCGGGTCCAGGATCAGGATAACCGGCTCGACTACTATCCCGGCTCACCTTGGTGGTTATCCGATCGGCTGCGGCAACAGGACAGTCTCAAGCTCATCGAACTGCACCCAGTGGAGCATGGTCATCTAATGCAGCAGTCCCTGCCATCCAACGTGCAGCGATTGCACGGCGATGGACTCAAGGAACTGGATCGGCGACTACCGGTGAAGACGCCACGGCTGTGCGTGCTGATCGACCCGAGTTACGAGCGCAAGGACGAGTATGACGAGGTGGCCAGGACAGCCATCAAGGCCATGGCCAAGGTGCGCCATGCAGTGTTGCTGATCTGGTATCCACTACTGCCATCAGGCCGGCACCGGGAATTGCTTGATGCCCTGCGAACAGGCGGCCTGCGCAAGGTGTGGCGCAGCGAGCTTATCCGCCCGGCGTCCCTGGGCCAACAGCATGGGATGCAGGGTAGCGGGATGCTGGTGATCAATCCGCCCTGGGGACTGGAGGAGCGCCTTGTCACGGCCATGAGCGCTATCACGCTTCTGCTCGGCGAAGCGGTTCGCTACCAGCATGATTGGTGGGTAGTCGAGTAGCCAGATGGCCTCACTTGCCGATGCAGAAACTTCCGAAAATCTCGCCGAGCAGGTCGTCGGCGCTGAATTCCCCGGTGATCTCGCCCAATGCTTGCTGGGCATCTCGCAGATCCTCGGCGAGCAGTTCACCGGCGCCAAAGCCACGTAATTGACTCTCGCCGTTAGTCAGCGCTTGCTTCGCGCGGTCCAAGGCGTCCAAGTGGCGTCGCCGGGCTGAGAAGCGACCCTCTGTGGTCATGGAATAGCCCATCACCGCCTTGAGATGCTCCTTCAGCGTTTCCACCCCGGCGCCGGTCTTCGCCGAGAGCCGCACGATCGGCGTTGCCGCTGATACGCTGACTCCCGGCGCTTCTCGGCTGGTATCGATCTTGTTGCGCACCAGCGTAAGACGTGAGGCGTCCTGCAGGCGATCAACAAAGTCGGGCCAGATGGCCCTGGGGTCGATTTCCGTCGTGGTGCTGGCATCCACCAGCAGCAGGATACGATCAGCTTTTTCGATCTCGGCCCAGGCGCGGGCCACGCCGATCTTCTCGACGGCGTCTGGCGTGTCCCGCAACCCGGCCGTATCGATGATATGCAAGGGCATGCCGTCGAGGTGAATTTGCTCGCGAAGCACGTCACGCGTGGTGCCCTCGATTGCGGTGACGATGGCAGTTTCATGTTCGGTCAGCGCATTGAGCAGGCTGGACTTACCGGCGTTGGGGCGTCCGGCAATCACCACGTTCATACCCTCGCGCATCAGCGCCCCCTGACCCGCGGCGATGCGCACCTGGCCAAGTTCCTTGATGACAACCTGGAGCATTTCGGCGACCTTGCCATCGCCCAGGAAATCGATCTCTTCCTCGGGAAAATCGATGGCCGCCTCGACATAAATACGCAGTTCGATGAGTCGCTGGACCAGCGCCTGCACACGATGTGAAAACTCACCCTGCAGTGAGCGCAAGGCATTCTCGGCGGCGGCGCGTGAGCTGGCTTCGATGAGATCAGCGATGGCCTCGGCCTGGGCCAGGTCGAGCTTGTCATTGAGAAAGGCGCGTTCGGAGAATTCGCCGGGGCGCGCCAGGCGCGCGCCTAATTGAACACAGCGCTCCAGCAGCAGGTCCATGATCACGGGGCCCCCGTGGCCCTGCAGTTCCAGCACGTCTTCACCGGTGAAGGAGCGAGGCCCAGGAAAGAACAGGGCGATGCCCTCGTCGAGAATGGCTGTCTCGCCGTAGAAGGGGCCGTACTGCGCCTGACGAGGGGTTGGGGTATGAGGCAGCATGGCCGCTGCTATCTTGCTGCAGGTCGGTCCGGAAACACGGATGATGCCCACACCACCGCGTCCCGGCGGGGTGGCGAGAGCCGCGATGGTGTCCTGACGATAAAGCATGTCCGGCATCGTCTTCTCCTCGGGGTGCAGCGCCATTGTCGGTATCGTTTGTCACAAACACCAGGCCCCCGCACAAAGGCGGGGGCCTGGAGGTGGACAGCAGGGTGAGGCCTATTTGGTCTTTAGGCCCTTGCCGATGCTGGGGTCCCTCTCGATCTTGCGCGTGATCACGTACTGTTGGGCAATCGAGATGCAGTTGTTGACCACCCAGTAGATGACCAGACCAGCCGGGAACCACAGGAAGAAGAAAGTGAAGACGATTGGCAGCATCTTCATGATCTTCGCCTGCATGGGGTCCGGCGGCGTCGGGTTGAGCTGCTGTTGGACGAACATCGAGGCGCCCATCAGGATCGGCAGGATGAAGTAGGGGTCCTTCACCGACAAATCTTGAATCCAGAAGATGAACGGCGCATGACGTAGTTCCACTGATTCCAGCAGCATCCAGTACAGGGCAATGAAGACCGGCATCTGCACCAGGATCGGCAAACAACCACCCAGAGGATTGATCTTCTCCTTCTGGTAGAACTTCATCATCTCCTGGGACATCTTCTGGCGATCGTCGCCGTACTGTTCCTTGAGACGTTGCATCTCCGGACCCAGTTTGCGCATGCGACCCATGGACTTGTAGGCCTTGGCGGAGAGAGGCCACAGTGCCAGCTTGACCACGATAGTCAGAACCACGATGGACCAACCCCAATTGCCGAGCAGGTCATGGATCTGATCGAGAAGCCAGAACAACGGATTGGCAATGAACCATAGCCAACCGAAATCGACGGTCAGTTTAAGGTTGGGCGCCACCTGTTCGAGATAGTCCTGAACCTTGGGGCCCATATACAGGGTGGCGCCGAGGCGTGCCTGTCCGTCGGCTGCCAGGTTCTGGGTCGCACCAGCGAAGGCGGCGACATTACGATTCTGCGAGTCGGTCGTCGCGTAGTAGAGGTTTTGCTGATCTTGGGGTGGTGCCCAGGCGGACACGAAGTAGTGCTGGATGATGGCGACCCAGCCACCTTCGGCATCCCGGTTGGGGAAGTCGCCACTCTTGATGGCATCGAAGTCGATCTTCTGGTATCGGTCCTCTGGCGAGGAATAGGCGGCTCCCAGGTAGGAGCTCATCCCCATGGCAGGACCGCTGGTGGGATCCGGGCTCTCATCGCGGGCCAACTGGCCAATGAAGCGGGTCGTCAGGGCCTCTTCGGTGTTGTTGGTCAGAAAATATTCGACGTCAACTGCATAGTCCCCGCGCTCGAACGTCAGCCGTTTAGTGATGTCGACACCGTTTACCTCGGCAGTCAGATCCACCTCCAGGCGATCGTCATCCTGCGTCATGCGATACTCGTTCTGCTCGGCACTGAACGCGATGCGTCCCTCGTGGCCTTCCAACTGGAGGCCGGAGCGGGCCACATAGCTGCGCGTCTGGCTGTCGGAGAGCAGAACATAAGGCCGATCGGAGTCCAGCGTGAGGCGATGGTCGGGAAGCGCCGCGTAAACGATATCGCCCCCTTGAGGGTCGATTCGTACGTCGAGCACATCAGTGACCACTGCTACCAGATCGCGGGTATTGTCGGTGGCCGGGGCGTCGGGCATTGCCTCGGCACCTTGATCCTGGCTCGAGGAGGTCGAGGGGACCGCCAGGTCACCTCCGTTGGTGTCAGCAGGTTCGCGCTGCTCGTCGCCGGAAATGGCCGGGGCGTCGGGCAGCGTGGTCACTTGCCCGTAATCCTGATTCCACTGCACCACCAGCAAATAGGCGAGCAGTGCCAGAGGAACCAGCAATAGGAGTCGTTTTACGTCCATGAGGGATCTGCCCGATGGGGGGTTAACATTCCGATAGCCATCTTGCGGCTGCATGCCTGATAGACGCAAAAGCCTGGCAGGGGCAGGCTGCATGTCGGTCGCGACGATACTTCGCTTGGTGCGCTAGCAAACAGGCGGTTCCGGATAAGGGCCGTCATACAGTCTCCATGAGG
This sequence comes from Halomonas jincaotanensis, assembly GCF_018448785.1. Taxonomy (GTDB): domain Bacteria; phylum Pseudomonadota; class Gammaproteobacteria; order Pseudomonadales; family Halomonadaceae; genus Halomonas; species Halomonas jincaotanensis. Next base: position 81,546 of record NZ_JAHCLU010000006.1, read on the forward strand.
CTGTCGATTGGCTTGACTGAGACGTGGTGGTAACGGTGGTCGCACGAGGTTTATCGCTTTAGGTCGTTATCAATGACGCATTGCGTGCATCACGCTCAAGGCGTCGCCACATACCGTGGATCTGACGATGCAAGGTGTCATTATCCAGCTCCTGGACCCCTCGCTTGGCCAATACGACAATATCCACAGCGGGCAAACGGCCTTGTTGCAAACGCACCGACTCACGGACTAACCGTTTGAAGCGGTTGCGATCAACGGCACGTCGAACGTTCTTCTTGCTCACGATCAGCCCGAGCCGAGGATGACCCAATTCATTGGGCATGGCCAAGGCCATTAGCCCTTTGCCATGAACCTTGTAAACAGCTTTGTCGAATACATTCCTGTACTCCTCGGCGTTCAGCAAGCGAAGACACCGAGGGAAGCTCTGACGAGACACTAATGAGCCGCGTTCAGGCGCTTAGACGCTTGCGACCCTTGGCGCGACGACGTGCCAGAATGGCGCGACCGTTCTTGGTTGCCATGCGAGCACGAAAGCCGTGCACACGCTTGCGCTTGAGAACGCTAGGTTGAAAAGTGCGCTTCATAACTGGTTATTCCCACGTGATTTTTTAGACAAATCGGCAAGTTCGAGACATCTGAGCTACCCGTTAGGGTATCAGGGGTCGTTTGACTCAAGACCGGAAATTGTAGTGATTTCGCTGCGCGGGTGCAATTCTTCTTGTCGATATGCTGAGATCAGGCCAGGAGAAACATCGACGAAACCCGCGAGTGAAAGGCTGGCTCGGCATCCGGCACAGGTGGCTGCACGGACAATGCTGGGGATCTTTTCTGTTGATAAAGCGTAAAATATTTTAATTATCAGTAATTTAATGTGTTATTTGTTTTGTGAACAAAGCATACAATTGTAGCTTGACCATCCTTATCCGATGCTCTGAGCGGTGAATGTGATTCACACGTGAGGCGGTGCGTAATCGAAGAGAGGTGCCTGGTTTGTCTTAGGATGCGGCTTTTAGAGGATGTCGTTTTCCACAATCTATCGCAAGGCAGGGCTCGTGTGGATAACTTTGCTGCTGGACGATACAATACTCGGCCGTTTTCCGATCAATGGTGAGGTCGCGTGTCGCTTGCGCTTTGGCAACAATGTCTGGACTCCCTACAGGACGAATTGAGCTCACAGCAGTTCAATACCTGGATCCGTCCCCTGCAGGCGGAAGAAGGCGAGGCCAATGAGCTGTGTCTGCTGGCGCCGAATCGGTTTGTCCGTGACTGGGTCAGCGACAAGTATGCCAAGCGTATCAGTGAGCTGATGCGAGATCTCTCGCCGGCCAAGCCCCCGAAAGTAGTGTTGACGGTGGGCAGTCGCCGTCGAACTACCCCCCCTCAGCCGCGCGATCTCGGCAACCCCGTATCAGCGACACCACCAGTCCAGCAACAACCCGGAACGCCCTCGGTGCGAACGCCGAGGCGGGGTACGAGAGATGATGAGCGTGAGATAGACGTGCTACGCGAGGAACAGGAGGGGACGCGTCGGCCCGCAGAGCGGCAGGTACAGGTGGAGGGTGGCCTCAAGCATCACAGTGGCCTTAATCCTAATTTCACCTTCGAAACCTTCGTTGAGGGTAAATCGAATCAGCTTGCCAGAGCGGCTTCTCGACAGGTTTCCGAGAATCCCGGCGGAGCTTATAACCCATTGTTCCTTTACGGTGGCGTAGGCTTGGGCAAGACGCACCTAATGCATGCAGTGGGCAACGCTCTGTCCATTCGACGTGAGAATGCGCAAGTGATTTACCTGCATTCCGAGCGTTTCGTGGCCGACATGGTCAAGGCACTTCAGCTCAACGCCATCAATGACTTCAAGCGTTTCTACCGTAGTGTCGATGCTTTACTGATCGATGATATTCAGTTCTTCGCCGGTAAGGAGCGTTCACAAGAAGAGTTCTTCCACACCTTCAACGCTCTTCTTGAAGGTGGCCAACAAATGATCCTGACCTCGGATCGTTATCCCAAGGAAATCAGCGGTGTAGAGGAACGTCTCAAGTCACGTTTTGGATGGGGTTTAACAGTTGCCATTGAGCCTCCCGAGCTCGAGACGCGTGTGGCGATTCTGATGAAGAAGGCCGACCAGGCGAAGGTCGATCTGCCAAATGATGCAGCCTTTTTTATTGCTCAGAAAATACGCTCCAACGTGCGTGAGCTGGAAGGCGCCCTGAAAAAGGTGATTGCCGACTCCCATTTCATGGGTAAACCGATCACTCAAGATTTCATTCGTGAGTCACTCAAGGATCTGTTGGCGTTACAAGACAAGCAGGTTGGCGTCGATAACATCCAGCGTACCGTAGCCGAATATTACAAGATTAAGCTTTCCGATCTCTTGTCCAAGCGGCGTTCGCGTTCAGTGGCCAGGCCTCGTCAGGTCGCCATGGCGCTAGCCAAGGAGCTGACCAATCACAGTTTGCCGGAGATCGGCGATGCTTTTGGGGGGCGTGATCACACCACCGTCTTGCATGCCTGCCGCAAAGTGAAATCCTTGCAGGAAGAAAGCGCGGATATCCGCGAAGACTACAAGAATCTGCTGCGGTTATTGACGAGCTGAACATCAGTAACCCCGCTCAGTTGGCCGCTATGTACCGGTCATCACCCCTATCAGCACAAGATGTGGAGCTGACATGAAATTTTCCATCTCCCGAGAAGCTCTGCTGCGCCCGTTGACGCTGGTTGCCGGCGTAGTGGAGCGTCGCCAGACCTTGCCGGTGTTGTCCAATGTGCTCATTCAGGTCGATAACGATCAGTTGGCACTAACCGGCACCGATCTTGAGGTCGAGCTGATCGGGCGCACCGTCGCTAGCCTGGTAGAGACCCCCGGTGCCGTTACAGTGCCAGCTCGCAAACTGATGGATATCTGCAAGTCGTTGCCGGAGCAGGCCGATATTCAGCTCGCACTGGAAGATGGGCGTGCCGTACTGCGTAGCGGTCGCTCGCGATTTACCTTGTCGACGCTTCCCGCCGCCGAATTTCCCAACATTGAAGAGAGCGAGGGGAGTACCGAGCTGAGTCTGCCGCGAGGAACACTCAAGCAGCTGATCGACACGACGTCCTTTGCGATGGCGCAGCAGGATGTTCGCTATTATCTCAACGGTATGCTGCTTGAGCTACGTTCCAATCTGGTGCGTGCTGTGGCCACCGATGGCCACCGTCTGGCCGTGTGCGCGCGTCCGGCGGAAATACACGTTGAGACGCCACAGCGATTGATCGTACCGCGTAAGGGCATTATCGAGCTCGCCAGGCTGCTGGACGACAGTGATGAGCCCGTTACGCTGACCTTAGGCTCCAACCACCTGCGTGCGCACACCGGTGATTTCACGTTCACGTCTAAGCTGGTGGATGGCAAGTTCCCCGATTATGAACGTGTGGTCCCCAAGGGCGGCGACAAGGTGCTGATTGCCGATCGTACCGAGTTGCGTCGGGTGCTGTCACGCACGGCGATTCTGTCCAACGAAAAGTATCGGGGTGTCCGCCTTCACTTGGAGGAGGCCAACCTCAAGGTGATGGCGAATAACCCTGAGCAGGAAGAAGCCGAAGAGAATGTGGCCATTGAGTATTCAGGCCCGGCGATGGAAATTGGCTTCAATGTCGGGTATCTGGTCGATGTGCTGGGTGTATTGGACGAGGATCGCGTCCAGATGACGCTCGCCGACTCCAACAGTAGTGCTCTGCTAGAAGAGCCTGGCGGCGGCGATGCGCTGTATGTCGTCATGCCAATGCGCCTCTAAGTGGAATAGTGGCGCTTCCCCAGCGTCGCCTAACGGACTTCCTCGTGCCTCTCGATCGTCTTGTTTTCCAGGGCCTGCGTAATCTTGAGATCCTCGACCTGAGACCCGGGCCGAGGATCAACCTTGTTAGTGGTCCCAATGGTAGCGGCAAGACAAGCCTTCTCGAAGGTATTCATATACTTGGCATGGGTCGCTCCTTCCGCACCCGCCAACTTCGCCATGCCATCTGCCACGATGCTGAGGCCTTGACTGTTCATGGACGATTCGTCGGCGACCCACCAACTCCCTTCGGTGTACGCCGTCATCGCAAGGCCAGTGAACTCGAGATACGCATTGCCGGTGAGCGAATCAACCGCATTGCCGAACTGGTCGACCTTCTGCCGCTTCAGCTGATCAATTCCGATGCTTTCCGCCTTCTGGAAGGTGCCCCGTCTGCTCGGCGGGAGTTTCTCGATTGGGGTGTGTTTCACGTGAAACATGAGTTCCTTGATGCCTGGCATCGGGTTCGCCGGGCTCTCAAACATCGGAACGCCCTGCTCAGGCATGGTAGAATACACGATGCTTCTATGTCGGTTTGGGAGCATGAGTTGGTGCATTGGAGTGAGCGGATCGACGCCATGCGCCGTGATTGGATGGCGGCTTTCCTGCCGGTCTTCGAGAATACCTTAGACGGTCTGTTGCCCTTGCAAGGCCTCGAGCTTCGTTACTCCCGCGGATGGGATGCTCGACGCGAGCTCGCCGACATCCTCCGTCTGGGACGTGAAACAGATCGTCAGATGGGTTTCACGCAGCAGGGGCCTCAACGCGCGGATCTACGCATACGCTTGGCGCGGCGTCCCGCTGTTGAGGTATTGTCTCGCGGTCAGCAGAAGCTGGTCGTTAGTGCCTTGAAGCTTTCCCAAGGACGGCTCCTCGAAGCGAGCACTGGTCGCACCTGCATTTACTTGATCGACGATCTTCCCGCGGAACTCGATGGCCATCATCGGCGTGCCTTCTGCGGTTGGCTCGAAAGAATGCATTGCCAGGTTTTCATCACCAGTGTTGAACATGGTGTGCTGACAGACCTATGGCGATCCGACACATCAGTGGAGATGTTTCACGTGGAACACTCCGAGAAAGGAGCAGGACGCTTGCTGCCCTTTGACAGACAGACTTTATGATGGAGTAGTCAATGAGCGAACATGCTTACGACTCAACGAGCATTAAAGTGCTCAAGGGATTGGATGCAGTACGCAAGCGACCGGGAATGTACATCGGCGATACTGATGATGGTACCGGGCTTCACCATATGGTCTTCGAGCTGGTGGATAATTCCATCGATGAAGCGTTGGCGGGGCATTGCAGTGAAATACGTGTATTAATTCATCCCGACGAGTCGATCACTGTCAGCGATAACGGTCGCGGTGTTCCCACCGATATGCACGAGGGCGAAGGAGTCTCGGCAGCAGAGGTCATTATGACGGTTCTCCATGCAGGGGGTAAGTTTGATGACAATTCCTACAAGGTATCCGGTGGTCTGCACGGTGTCGGCGTTTCGGTAGTCAATGCGCTGTCGGAAGAGCTGAAACTGACGATTTGGCGTGCAGGCGAGGTGCATGAGCAGATCTATCACCATGGGGTCCCGATCTCACCACTATCAGTCGTCGGAACAACCGAGAAAAGTGGTACACGGGTACACTTCAGACCCTCGACAGACACTTTTAACAATATCGAGTTTCACTACGATATCTTGGCCAAGCGGTTGAGAGAGCTTTCGTTCCTTAACTCTGGTGTTGCTATCCGTCTGCTCGATGAGCGTAGCGGTAAGGAAGAGCTCTTTCACTACGACGGTGGGCTCAAGGCATTTGTTGACTACTTGAACACCAACAAGACAGTGTTGAATCCAGTTTTCCACTTCAATGCCGAGCGAGACGATGGTGTGGGTGTCGAAGTGGCAATGCAGTGGAACGACTCGTTTACCGAGAATATTTTCTGCTATACCAACAACATACCTCAGCGCGACGGGGGTGCTCACCTGGCCGGATTTCGTGCTGCGCTGACACGTAGCCTCAATCATTACATCGAGGCCGAAGGCTTGCTCAAGAAGTCTAAGATCAACACCTCGGGCGATGACGCGCGTGAAGGCCTGACGGCGATTATTTCGGTAAAGGTGCCCGATCCCAAGTTTTCGTCTCAGACCAAAGACAAGCTGGTGTCTTCCGAAGTGAAGACAGCGGTGGAGCAGGAGATGGGTCGTCTGTTCTCGGAGTATCTGATCGAGAAGCCCAACGAGGCCAAATCGATCGTCAACAAGATGCTCGATGCGGCCCGTGCCCGCGAAGCCGCCCGCAAGGCGCGCGACATGACGCGCCGCAAGGGCGCCCTGGATATCGCTGGGCTACCCGGCAAGCTGGCTGACTGCCAGGAGAAGGACCCAAGCCTCTCCGAGTTGTTTCTGGTTGAGGGTGATTCGGCCGGGGGTAGCGCTAAACAGGGCCGTGACCGGCGTACCCAAGCGATCCTGCCGCTCAAGGGCAAGATTCTTAACGTCGAGAAGGCGCGGTTCGACAAGATGTTGTCGTCGGCCGAAGTGGGAACCTTGATTACGGCGCTTGGCTGCGGGATTGGGCGCGAGGAATTCACCCCCGACAAGCTGCGTTATCACTCCATCATCATCATGACGGACGCCGATGTCGATGGCTCGCATATCCGGACCCTGCTGCTGACGTTCTTCTTCCGGCAGATGTCCCAACTGATCGAGCGTGGGCATGTCTTCATCGCCCAGCCGCCTCTCTACAAGATCAAGCGTGGCAAGCAGGAGCTCTACCTTAAGGACGAGCAGGCGATGATCGACTACCTGACGGCCACCGCTCTGGATGGTGCGCGTCTCTATGTCAACGCGGACGCACCGGGTATTGCTGGCGCTCAGCTCGAAGCCATCGTCAACCAGTACCGCGACGTCATGAAGCGGATCGATCGTCTCTCACGCGTCTATCCCAACGAGGTGCTGCGCAAGATCGTGCATGCCGCTCGTCTCGATGGTGAAGCCGCGTTGCGAGATCGTGTGACGATCCAGAATTGGATCAAAGACCTACAGGCCGAGATGGATACCCTGGTCGCCTACGAAGGCGGGCCGCGTTATACCTTCCACATCGAGGAAGATGCAGAACGCGGGCTGTTCCTGCCAGCGGTCACACTGGCTGCACACGGCGTTACCACTGACTACGTATGGGGGATCGATTTCTTCACCAGCGCGGATTACCGTTCAATCACTGGTCTGGGTGAAACTCTCGACGGATTAATGGAAGAAGGCGCCTACATTGCCCGCGGCGAGCGGCAAAAGACAGTGTTGACCTTCTACGACGCTCTTGAGTGGTTGATGAATGAGGCGCAGCGAGGGCTTTCCATCCAGCGCTACAAGGGGCTCGGTGAAATGAACCCTGATCAGCTGTGGGATACCACCATGGATCCCGAAACGAGGCGCATGCTTCGAGTTACCATCGAGGATGCCGTCGCCGCCGACATGATGTTTAATACGTTGATGGGTGATGAAGTCGAGCCTCGTCGGGATTTTATCGAGCGGTTTGCCTTGGTAGCCAATCTGGACGTTTGAGCCCTGCCCGACAGGTATGATGTTTCACGTGGAACATTGATCGCTTTATCAATAGAATCCGGCCCGTTTCGTCACAACGGGCCGGATTCTGTTTAGGCATTAATATTAGCCTTGGCTTTATCCATCACCCAGCAGCCAGTTCACAAAAGCGGATAGGTCATCGAAGATCATCGTTTTCCCCAGGCCTTTTCCATTGACCTCTGTGCGCCGCCCCTTCCCGGTTCTCACCAGTACGCTTTGACACCCCTCGTATTCGCCGGCCTGAAGGTCGCGAAGGCTGTCACCGACCATCCAACAACCCTCAAGACTCTCCAGGTGCAACGCCTCGCGTATCTGCACGAGAAGACCGGAGAGTGGTTTCCGGCATTCGCAATGATCGTCGGGCCCGTGTGGACAGTAGGCGATGTGAGCAATCTCACCCCCAGCGTCGCCAACGCGGCGCCTCAATTCTGTATGGATGGCTTCAAGTGTTGCCACATCATAATAACCACGTGCGATGCCGGATTGGTTCGTTGCGATTGCCACATGCCAGCCAGCCTGACTTAGCCTGGCGATAGCCATTATGGCGTCCGGGTAAGGATGCCATTCCTCGAATGACTTGACGTATTCGTCGGAGTCTTGATTGATGACACCATCGCGGTCGAGGATAACCAGTCTCTCTGGAGTGCGAGAATGCATAAAGTCGTCACTGCATTTGATATGGAAGGAATGGATAAAGTGTTTCACGTGAAACATCTTGGTGCTATAGCGGAGCGATATAGGGCATCCCTCGACCGTGAAGATACGAAGCAATGTTTCACGTGAAACAGCGAAGGAGGTGTCGGAGGGCTAACTGAGGCGGGATGAAGCTTCATGAAAAGGGCCACCGAAGTCTGTCCTCGATGGCCCGGTCGATCGACTTAGTCAGTCGTTATTGCTGAAGCTGAGCGATATCGGCCACTTCTAAAAATAACGCCTGAAGGCTTGCCAATAGGGCCAGTCGATTATGGCGAACGGCCTCGTCATCGGCCATGACCATGACCTGATCGAAGAAATCATCGACAGGTGTGCGCAGACTGGCCAGAGCGTCCAGTGCTTCATGGTAGCGTCCTTCGGCGAACAAGGGCATCACCGAGTGCTGGCAGCTCATCACGGCCTCGTAGAGAGCCTTCTCGGCGGCTTCCTGCAACAGCCCCGGCTCGACGTCAGCGACATCGCCAACGTCCTGCTTGGCGAGGATGTTCGACACGCGTTTGTTGGCAGCGGCGAGTGCCGCGGCTTCATCGCGCTGGGTGAAGGCTTGAACGGCGCGCAGCCGCCGTGCGAAATCCAGTGGGTGGGTCACGGGCCGGGCGCGAACAGCCAAGTAAATTTCTGTCTCGATGCCTTCCTCGTGTCCCCAGGCACGGAAGCGATCGAGCATATAATCGAGAACCTCATCGACCAGCTTGTGGGTATCGACGAGCGTTTGATGCTGAGCGACGGCCAGCTCGAGCAGCTCGCGGAGATCCAGGTCCAGCTCGCCCTTGACGAGAATGTTCAGCACGCCAATCGCTGCGCGGCGCAGCGCAAAGGGGTCCTTGGTGCCGCTCGGTCGTGCCCCGATGCCGAAGATGCCTGTGAGGGTGTCGAGCCGGTCAGCCAGCGCCAGGGCCTTGCCGGTGTCGCTGTCGGGGATCGTGTCACCGGCAAAGCGCGGCAGGTATTGCTCTTCCAGTGCCTTGGCGACCTGGTGGGGCTCACCGTCCTGTGCGGCATAATAGTGGCCCATGATGCCTTGAAGCTCAGGAAACTCGAGCACCATCTCGGTGACCAGATCGCACTTGCCGAGCGCCGCTGCGCGGCGTGCCTGGGCGGCAGAGCCACCGATGCGCTCGGCGATGAAGGCCGCTACCTCGGCATTGCGGTGCGCCTTGTCTGCCAGCGAGCCGAGCTGCTTCTGGAAGACCACACCAGCAAGCGCCGGGGCACGGTCGGCGAGGGGGCGTTTGCGATCGGTGGCGTAGAAGAAGGCGGCATCGGCCAGGCGGGGGCGGATCACCTTCTGATTGCCCTGGATCACCTGCTCCGGATCTTCGCTGTCAATGTTCGAGATGGTGATGAATGACGGCCTGAGGCGGCCATCGGCATCGAGAAGGTGGAAGTATTTCTGGTTGGCTTTCATCGAGGAGATCAGGCACTCGGACGGCGCCTCGAGGAAGCGTTCGTCGAAGCTGCCGGTCAGGGCCACGGGCCACTCCACCAGACCGCTTACCTCGACGAGCAATGCCTCGTCGATGACCGCCGTGGCATCTTGTACCTCGGCCTCGGCGAGGACCTGTTCGCGGATCCGTTCACGCCGCTTGCCGCGATCCGCCAGTACCCAGGCGTTCTCGAGCACGCTCAGGTAATCATCGGCGTGCGTCAGCTCAATGGGCTCGGGAGCATGAAAGCGATGACCACGCGTCATCCGACCGGCGCTCAGACCCAGCGACTCGCCTTCGACCACCTCATGGCCGTAGAGCATCACCAGCCAATGCACGGGACGAGAAAACTCTACCCGCGAGCTGCCCCAGCGCATGTTCTTGGGTACCGGGAGGGAGGTGAAGGCCTTGTCGACGATGCCTGGCAGCAGGCTCGAGGTCGTTTCGCCTCGTTGCTGCTCACGATAGCCGAGCCAGATGCCCTTGTCGGTCTCGAGATGAATCAGCTGGTCAACCGCGACGCCACAAGAGCGCGCGAACCCCTCGGCGGCCTTGGTGGGCAGGCCCTCCTTGAAGGCGGCTGCCAGTGCGGGCCCGCGTCGCTCGACCTCGCGGTCGGGCTGCTTGTCGGCCAGCTCGACGATCTGCACGGCAAGGCGGCGCGGGCTGGCATAGGCCCTCACCGCGCCGTATTGGACGTCGGCCTCGTCGAGTCCGCGGCGAATGCCGTCGGCGAGGGAGTCAGAGAGCAGGTCGATGGCGCTCGGTGGCAGCTCCTCGACGCCCAGTTCAACCAGTAGGGTGTTGGCAGCCATCAAGCATTTCCCTCTTCGGTAAGCGGTTCTTCGGCGAGGCATTCATCACGCAGTGCGGCGGGGGCCAGCGGAAAGCCGGCGGCCTTGCGCGACTGGTAATAGGCGCGGGCTACATCTCGTGCCATCGTGCGCACGCGGAGGATGTAGCGCTGACGCTCGGTGACCGAGATGGCGTGGCGGGCATCGAGCAGGTTGAAGGTATGCGAGGCCTTGAGCACCTGTTCGTAGGCGGGGAGCGGCAGGTTCGCCTCGAGCAGCTTGCCGCATTCACGCTCCTGGTGATCGAAGGCCGCGAACAGGAAGTCCACGTCGGCATGCTCGAAGTTGTAGGCCGATTGCTCACGCTCGTTCTGTAGATAGACATCGCCATAGGTCACGCGGGTGCCATCCGGCGCCACGGTCCATACCAGGTCATAGACGCTATCGACATCCTGCAGGTACATGGCAATGCGCTCGAGCCCATAGGTCAGCTCGCCGGTGACGGGGTAGCACTCGAGGCCGCCGGCCTGCTGGAAGTAGGTGAACTGGGTCACTTCCATGCCGTTGAGCCAGACCTCCCAGCCCAGGCCCCAGGCGCCGAGGGTAGGCGATTCCCAGTTGTCCTCGACGAAGCGGATGTCATGGACTAGCGGGTCGAGCCCCAGGTGCTTCAATGAGCCCAGGTAACGCTCCTGAAGGTCGATGGGGGAGGGTTTCATGACGACCTGAAACTGATAGTAGTGCTGCAGGCGGTTGGGGTTCTCGCCATAGCGACCATCGGTAGGCCGACGGGAGGGTTGCACGTAGGCGGCGTTCCAGGTTTCGGGACCGATGGAGCGCAGGAAAGTGGCCGGATGGAAGGTGCCGGCTCCGACTTCCATGTCCAGGGGTTGCAGGATCACGCAACCCTGTTCGGCCCAGTACTGTTGCAGGGCGAGGATCAGGCCCTGGAAGGTTGCCACGTCTGGCGTTGACTGTGTCATTGCAAAAGCACCGTTGGCCATGAATTCACTGGGCGTCAAGTATACAATCACAGGCAGATCGGTTATAGGCGCAGGCCGCTGCGCCGCAACGAGGACTCCCCATGATCGTAGTGACAGGCGGTGCCGGCTTCATCGGCGCCAATCTGGTCAAGGCTCTCACTGCCCGTGGCCACGAGGTGCTGGTGGTCGACGACCTCAGCGACGGCACCAAATTCGTTAACCTGGCCGATTGCACCCTTGGCGATTACCTCGATAAGGACGACTTCTTAGCGAGGGTCAAGGCGGTACTGCATGGCCAGCCGTCTGGCCTGCCGCCCATCGAGGCGATCTTCCACGAAGGAGCCTGCTCCGATACCACCGAGTGGGATGGCCGTTTCATGCTCGAGAACAATTTCGAGTATTCCAAGGTCTTGCTGCGTTACTGCCAGCACGTCGGCATTCCCTTTCTGTATGCCTCGTCGGCCGCCACCTATGGCGGCAGCGAGGTGTTCGTCGAAGCGCCAGAGCACGAGAAGCCGCTCAACGTCTACGGCTATTCCAAGCTCCTGTTCGACCAGTACGTACGTACCCGGCACGACGATTTCACTAGCCAAGTGGTGGGGTTTCGCTACTTCAACGTCTACGGCCCTCGAGAGCAGCACAAGGGCAAGATGGCGAGCGTCGCCTTTCACCATCATAGCCAGATCAGCGCCGGGGCAGACCTGAAGCTGTTCGGGGCCTGGGATGGTTTCGACGCCGGGATGCAGAGCCGGGATTTCGTCTATGTGGGCGACGTGGTCGACGTTAATCTCTGGTTTTTCGACCACCCCGAGGTGTCGGGGATCTTCAACTTGGGAACCGGCCGCGCCGAGCCTTTCAAGGCGATCGGTCAGGCAGTAATTGATTATTATGGCCGTGGGAAGATCGATTACATCGATTTTCCCGAGGAGCTCAAGGGGCGCTACCAGAGCTATACCTGCGCCGATATCACTAAGCTGCGCAAGGCCGGTTACGACGGAAAATTTCGCACCGTGGCGGAGGGGGTGAAAGCCTATCTGGAGTGGTTGCATGGATGATGCAACCGCATCCTTGCTTGATCCTTCATCGAGCGCATCGGGTGAACGGATTCTGGTGGTGGGGCCATCCTGGGTGGGGGATATGGTCATGGCCCAGAGCCTGCTGATGACCCTGAAGGCTCGACATCCCGGTTGCTTTATTGGCGTGGTCGCGCCTGGCTGGTCGAGGCCTATTCTTGCGCGCATGGCAGAAGTCGACGAAGTGGCCAGCCTCGAGGCCGCTCACGGTGAATTTGGCTGGCGGGCTCGGCGCTTGCTTGCCCGGCAGCTGCGTGGCCGCTTCGAGCGTGCCATCGTGTTACCGCGTTCATGGAAGTCGGCGCTGGTCCCCTACCTGGCCCGTATTCCTCGTCGTACCGGGTTTACTGGCGAGCAGCGATACGGCTTGCTCAACGATCGTCGCCCTCTGGACAAGACGGTGCTGGACCAGACCGTCAAGCGTTTCGTGGCCTTGGGGGTCCCTGCCGATGAGGCCGCAACGGGAAACTTTCCCCTCCCGCATCCGTGGCTGACGGTGGATCCCGATAACCTGGTGGAAAAACGGTTGGCCCTTGGGCTGTCGTCACGCCCGGCCATTGGCATGATGCCTGGTGCGGAATATGGCCCGGCGAAGCAGTGGCCACTCGCCTATTTCCGTGAGCTGGCGGGCAGACTCAGCGCCGAAGGCTTCGAGGTGCGTGTATTGGGGGGGGGGAAGGACGTTGCGGCTGGCGATCTGATCAGCGAGGGGCAGCCCCATGTGCACAACCTGTGCGGGCGCACCCGCTTGGAAGATGCTGTCGATCTGTTGGCAGATTGTTGGCAGGTGGTGACCAACGACTCGGGCCTGATGCATGTTGCCGCGGCGGTGGGCACCCGGATCCAGGCATTGTATGGGTCGTCTTCACCGAGATATACGCCACCACTGACACGCAGTGCCGAGATTCACACGCTTGAGCTTGTCTGTTCTCCCTGCTTCGCTCGCACCTGCCCGCTGGGCCATACCCATTGCCTAGTCCAGATGCCCCCTGAACGCGTCCTGGCGTCGATTCTGTCTTCCGGGTCGGTCATCGCCCGTGGCTGAGACGTGATGATTACTGAACGTCGGCGGGTTGCTCGCCGGTAGCGTCTTCCGGAGTCTCGACGACCTGTTCGGTAGTAGAAGCCTCCTCATCGTGTTGTTGTTCCGGTACCAAACCTTCCCAGAGCCGATTCTGAAGCGCAGTTTCCTCGCGCATTCGAGTATTGACGTTCTCGACGCCATGCTGCTCCACCAGTGTTGGGTAAGGAGACAACAGTGAAACGCCGAGGCCGGCGCGATGCTCATCGATTTCGAAGCTCATCGCCTCGAGTATGGTAGGAAAGACATCGAGCGTCGACGCGGAGCGATCGACGTTACCTGGTGGCACATCATTGCCGAGCAGCATGAAGGTATTGTAGCGCTCGCCACTGACCAATTGCTCCCAGGCCGAAACCCGCATCGTCAAATGGTCGCTTGCGATCACCACCAGCGTGTTTTCCAGTAAGCCCTCGTCTTCCAGTCTGTCGATCAGATCACGCGCTAGCCAGGCCGAACACTTCACCGAGTACAGAATGTCGATGCCATCGTAGTCCCCTTGGCGCTGTTCACAGCGACGCGCCGGATAACCTTCCGGCGCATGGCCGGTGAGAGACAGGTTGACGATGGCCCACGGGGCCTCGCCCTGGCTGAGCTGACGCACTTCTTCCACGGTGATGTCGTAAAGCGTGTCGTCGTATAATCCCCAGTTATTGAGGTAGTCGGGGTCGTCCAGTCGAGGCGACAGCTCCTCTCGGCCCATTACACGGTCGAAGCCATGATCCTCGTAGAAGATGCCCTTGCCGGCAAACGCGGTGCTGGCGCCTCCCATATAGGTGAGATGGTAGCCCTGCTCATCGAGCAGGTCACCGAGGCAATCCACACCGGGCACCACCTTGCCCAGGGGCTCGAACTGACTGTCATGGAGCAGGCCAGCGGGCATGAGGGGTGCCCCGCACTGGGTGGCGATCATGCCGGCCATTGTCCAGCCAGTATTATCGAGCTGCTGGATACCTTCGAAGACGCGCGCTCGCTGACCAAGCGCGGCCAGGTCAGCATAGGCATCGCCAAAGCGCTCGGTATCGGCATAGGTGCGCTCAATACTTTCCAGATACAGTAACAGCAGGTTGGGAGGGTCAGCAGGGGCCTCGTTAATGACTGGCGCGACATAGCGCCGTTCCAGCCAGGCGCCGTCATCGGTGACGATCGAAGCACTGCGCTGGCCTACCCCATAAAACAGCGGGTTGCTGGCCAATAAAAGCAAGGCTAATGGTCTTTCGCTTAGTCGCCAACGGTGGTCGACCCGGATCAGCCAGGTAAATGCGATCAGCAGCAAGACCATGGAGAAGGTATAGAGCACAGCGGCGATATTGCGATCGGCGCCGCCATGATCTTCCATACCGGCCTGGAGATGGAAAAAGACCGCACCGAGATCGACATCACCGAAGCTGTCGGCCAGATAGACATAGAGCCCCCCGATCGCGATCGGCAACAATGACCAGGGCCAGACGCGGGTCGGTTCGCGTGGACGACGTGGTGCCCCCCAGCGAAACAGCCAGCCCAGGCCGAGCCAGCCAGCCAGTACTGGCACCATTGTCCAGGGCGGTAGCAGGCTCAGGGTCGCAACGGAATGTGCAATCCATGAGCCAATGATCAGGAGTGCCCACCAGCGTGGTTGGCGAGCACAAGAAAATATTGCAGGGAGAGGCATGACCATGGCGCCGGAATGAATTTCCTGTCAGCTTACCAAGGCCGGGCGGTATAGGGCAGTCCCGGCCGGTGGCCATCGACGCGAGTCACTTCCGCTCGAGGCGTTCCTGCTCGTGTAGTTCATTGAGCTTGGCGTATTTCATGAAAGCATGAAATGCTGTGGTGATCGTGACGGTCATGCCATCAGTGCCTTGCAGAATGCCACCCTTGAGGAACAACTTGCGAATCACGGCACTGCTTGCATGCAACGTTGGACGCCATGGCGAGGGGCCGACTCCCCGCTCCTTCATGGCCCACGCATCGCGAGTCGACAGCTGATCGATGCGTTGCATCCAGTGTGACAGGTTCTCGTAGGTGAAATGGCGAATGTGCGTGCCGGTGTCTTCGACACGTGGAGATGCTACCGAGGAGTGTGCTTTCTTCGGCAGGTAGCCCGAGGTGGTCCGGTTATAAAGCCTGACGACCTTGTCGGGGTAGAAGCCTGCCGCCTTTACCCAATGGGTGCCGCAGAAGTTCCGACGGTTGAAGCGATAGGCGATGTTCGGGTCGTCCAGCGGCAGCGCCTGAATGGCCGCCACGGCATCGTTGTCCAGCCGTTCATCGGCATCCAGCGCCAATATCCAGTCGTGTGAAGCATAGGAGACGCCATGGGCTTTCTGAGGACCGTCACCGAGATACGCCTGGGTCAGGACGCGAGCACCGCAGGCCTCAGCAACATGAACGGTGTCATCTTGGCTCAGCGAATCGACCACGAGGATTTCATCGCAGACCTGCTTGAGGGATTCCACACAGTCGGCGATACGCGACTGTTCGTTTAGGGTGATGACAATACCGGTGATGGGCGTCATGAGATAGGCTCACGAGAGGTTGACGATACAAGAAGCGAGGCGATGTTCTGGGCCGCCGATTCGACATCGAGACGTGACATGTCCTGTTCTCCCGCAGTGGGAGGAGGACAGAAGGCCAGGCGGTGGTCGGCTTGGTTGCATGTCTGCCAGCGCAGCGGCGTGGAAGAGCGCTTGGCCGGATAGAAACCCGCCGTGGGGATATCCAGACAACCGGCGATATGCAGCGGGCCGGTAGAGCCGGCGATGACCAGGTCGGCGGCCGACAGGCTCACGGCGAATTCGTCGAGTCCTTGCCGAGGCGGGTGCAGAGTCGCCTCGAGACCCGCGGCGATCAGCCGTTCATGAAGCCCTCGTGCGCCAGGCTCCTCGCCGGGACCCGCGGTCAGCACCCAGAGGGGCCTGCAGGATGGTGCCAAGCGCGCGTCGATGGTCGTTATCAGACGGGCGTACTGTTCGGCTGAGAGGTTGACCGCCGAACCCCCGCTACCGGCATGCACGAAGACCCAGGGGCGCGTTGTATCCAGTCCGCGCTCCTCGCGTAGCCGCGCCCGCCAGGCCTTGCGGCTCTCGTCGGACAGCGGCCAGTAGGGCGGCGCGGGGCGTGCCGGCAGAGCGTAGCCCATGGCGTCGAGCAACGCCTCGGCCAACTCGAGGTTGTAGACGTATTCGGGTTTCTCGGATCGAGACCTGCGCTGGGTGGTGCGCTGGTTGTAGAATACTTGTGCCCACTTGGTGGCCGGTGCCAGCCGCAGGGGAATGCCGGCTCGCCAGCCCAGCCAACCGACGCGAGGGGTGGAGAAGAGCGTCAGCAGCGCATCGAAGCGGCCACTACGCAACCGGCCCAGCAGTTCGCGCCTGGCCCCCCGACCCTCGCCCGGATCGACGATGATGGCGTCGATCCATGGGCATAGCCTGGCCATTGGGGCCGTGTAGGGCGGAACGAGGACACTGACATGCATCATAGGGTTTGCCGTCTTCAGGCGGGCCAATGCTGGCCAGGCCAGCATGAAATCGCCCAGTTTGTCGTTGCGGACCACCAGCAGGCGAGGCGCCTTGTCATTCATAGCCGCTTTAGACGTTGTTGCCATTCGGGCTCCCGAGCCCCGCGACCTGAAAGGAGCCAACCTTGTCCCACAAGGTCATGCACATTTGCCTCTCCTCTGGCTGGGGCGGACTGGAAATGTATCCTGCGCGGATTATACCCGAGCTGAGGCGTCAGGGGGGCGAGGTTCACGGCCTGGCCCTGGCCGGGTCGCGCGTCGCCGCGAGCCTTGCCGAAGCGGGCGTGACGCCGGTGACCGTGGCATCGAAGGCGCGTGCCCTGCTCGCCGTACCGAAGCTGCTCGGCTACCTTCGGGGTCAGGATATCGACGTGTTGCACTGCCACAAATCCAGTGACTTGCGGTTGGGGGCCTTGCTGGTGACCCTCATGCCGGGGCTGAAGCTCTTCTTTACCGATCACATGGGCGTCACACGGCCCAAGAAGGATCTTTACCATCGTTGGGCCTACGGTCGCGTGACCACGCTCTTTTCGATCAGCGAAGCGACCCGGCAGCGCAACCTCGTAGCGTTTCCGCTACCGGCCGAACGCATACAGCGGCTCTACCTCGGTATCGATCCGACGCCCTATGCCCCTTGCCTGGTTGCGCCGGCGCGCCAGGCACTGCGCGATGCCTTGAACATCCCTCCCGGCGCGGTGGCTATCGGCCTGCCGGGACGGTTGACCGCCGGCAAGGGACAAGCTGAGTGGATCGAAGCCTTGAAAGCGCTTCACGAGAAGGCGCCCGACCTGGCCTGGCAAGGGGTGCTGATCGGGGGTCTGCATGCCGACGAGGGTAGCAACGAAGACTATGTAGCGTGTCTGCGTGAACGCGTGTCGTCATCGGGGCTGGACACCAGGATCACCTTCACCGGCTTTCGGAAAGACTTGCCGCGATTGTTCGAGGCGCTGGATATTGTCTGTGTGCCGTCGCGTAACGAGGCCTTCGGGCTCACCGTGATCGAGGCCATGGCTGCCGCCAAGCCGGTCATCGGCGCCGCCAGCGGGGCCATTCCCGAGCTGATCGATGCCGATACGGGACGCCTGGCACCGCCGGGTGATGCCGACGCCTGGGCAACGGCCATGGCCGAGCTTGCCACCGATGCAGCACTTCGCGAGAGACTCGGTGCTGCTGCCCAGCAGCGGATTGAGCAACACTTCACACTAACGGCTCACGTAGAGGCACTGCGCCGGGCTTACCAAGGCTAGCCTCGAGCGCCGCTATACCCCTGCCGAATGGCGGGCATCGACTCGGCGGCGTCGAATTTGCCGAGCGAGCGTTGCAAACGCTCGAGATTGGCCTCCCGCCACTTGCCCGGCTGACGTTGTCGGCAGCGATCCAGATCGATCAGCCAGACCTTGCCCTGCGGGTCGACGAGCAGATTCCGGGCGTTGAGGTCGACATGATCGAGGCCAGCGTCATGGAAGCGGCGTACGGTGGCACCGACGCGTTCGAGCAAGACCGCGTCGGCCTCACCGCTTAGCAAAAGTTCGGCCAAGGCTCGGGCGCCGGCGATTCTGATGGTGATCAGCGCAGCCTCATAGGTAGGGCCATGGAGGGTGACGCCGGCGGCCAGCGGGCGTGGCACGGGCAGGCCGCGCTCGTACAATTCGGCGGTCAGGCGCATTTCACGAAAGGCACGGGTACGCTCTAGGCCGGTCCATAGGTAGCGGCGCTCGCTGAGCCGGGCAATCAGGCCACCACGGCGATAAGGGCGCAGTACCCACTGTGCCTTGCCAACATTAAGAAACAGGCTGGCGCCGCGTCCCGGGGCCTCGCCGATGACTTGGCCGCTGTGTCGCCAATGGTCGGGGTCGAAGAATCTGGGATCGGTAGGGGGTGTCGTGAGAGCGTCACATAAAGCGCTTGCTTCATATAGAATGAACGATCTACCCGTTCGACATGTTGCCAAGTGCATGAAGCATCCTCTGCCTGCTCGACCCCGGCACATCGGTGTGCTGCGACTCTCCGCCCTGGGTGATGTGTGTAACCTGGTGCCGACGGTTCGTGCACTGCAGCGCCAGTGGCCCGAGGCGCGCATTACCTGGATCATCGGCAAGAGCGAGCACAGTCTACTGGCCGGTCTTTCCGGGGTCGAGTTCGTCGTCTATAACAAGAGTACGGGGGTGGCCGGCATGCGCGCCCTGTGTCGTGAGCTGGCCGACACTCGCTTCGATGTGCTCCTGCACATGCAGCAGTCGTTGCGGGCAAGTCTGCTGTCGCTGGGTCTCAAGGCGGACTTCCGGGTCGGCTACGACAAGGCACGGGCCAAGGACGCCCAGCATTGGTTCACCCATCACCACCTCGACCCTCATCCCCGAGCGCATGTGCTGGAGTCCTTCCTGGACTTCGCGCGCCTGCTCGGGGTCGAGGACCTGTCGCTGGAATGGCAGCTGCCGATACCGGCTGTGGCCTTCGATGAAGCCAGAGCGTTGAGCGGTGAGGCCCCCTACCTGGTGATCAATCCGTGCAGCAGCATGCGACTGCGCAATTTTCGTAACTGGTCCGCCGAGGGCTATGCGTCGGTGATCGAGCATGCCTGGGTGCACCATGGCCTCAAGACGCTGCTGACGGGGGGCAGCAGCACCCAGGAGCGCGAACTTGGCGAGCGCATTCAGTCCCTGTGCCGTCCTGATACGGTGATCGATGCCATTGGTGGCACGTCGCTCAAGGGGCTGCTGGCGTTGATACAGCGCGCGCGTCTGCTGGTGGCACCCGATACCGGGCCCGTGCACATGGCGAATGCACTCGGCACGCCGGTGCTGGGCCTTTACGCCACCTCGAACGTCGACCGGACGGGTCCCTATCTCTGGCGAACCTTCGCAGTTGATCGCTACCCCGAAGCCGTGCGTACCTACATGCACAAGGAGCCCGAGGAGCTGAACTGGGGTCAGCGGGTTCGCCATCCCGACGCCATGTCGCTGATTCGAACCGAAGAGGTGATCGAACGCCTCGACGCCCTGCTCGCGCAACCGCCAGCCCCACAGGACACGGAGACCCGCGCCGATGAAGCTTGATCTCACAGCCCTGGAACACACGCGCCTGCTGGTGGTGGGTGACGTGATGCTCGATCGCTATTGGCACGGCGGCACCTCGCGTATCTCGCCGGAAGCGCCGGTCCCGGTAGTCAGTGTCAACGAGTGCGAGGATCGCCCGGGCGGTGCCGCCAACGTGGCCCTCAACATCGCCTCGCTTGGGGCTCATGCGGCGCTGGCCGGTCTGGTCGGCGATGACGACAACGCCACGCGCCTCGACAGTCGTCTCCAAAGCGCCGGAGTGAGCACTCACTTCGAGCGTAGCCCCGGCGTTCCCACTATCACCAAGCTGCGAGTGATGAGTCGCAACCAGCAACTGATCCGCCTGGACTTCGAGGAAGGACTCGGCGACGTCGATACCACAGGACTGTTGGCGCGGGTCGAACACGCGTTGTCCGACTGCGATCTGGTGATTCTTTCCGACTACGGCAAGGGCACCCTCAACCGGGTCGAGGACCTGATTCACTTGGTCCGTCGCAGCGGCAAGCGCGTACTGGTAGACCCCAAGGGCAGCGATTTTCGCCACTACCGCGGGGCGAGCGTGATCACGCCCAACCTGACCGAATTCGAGACGGTGATGGGGCCTTGCCGCGACGATGCTGAACTCGCCGCCAAGGGTGAGGCGCTGCGTGCCGAGCTTGATCTCGAGGCGCTGCTGATCACCCGCAGCGAGAAGGGCATGACGCTGATCCGCTCAGGGCATGAGCCGCTGCATTTGCCGACACGCGCCCGCGAAGTCTTCGATGTCACCGGTGCCGGCGACACCGTGATCGGTGTGCTCGGGCTGGCGCTGGCAGCAGGTCATGGCTTCCCCGAGGCGATGACCCTGGCCAATCTGGCAGCCGGTCTGGTCGTGGCCAAGCCCGGCACCGCAACGCTTTCCATTGCCGAACTTTATACCGCCCTGCACGGTGACAAGCTGGCCGAGTTCGGTCTTATCGAGGAGGCGCCGCTCATCGAGGCCGTGCAGGCCGCGCAGGCGCGCGGCGAGCGCGTCGTCATGACCAACGGCTGCTTCGACATCCTGCATGCCGGCCATGTGGCCTACCTGGAGCACGCCCGCCAGCTCGGCGACCGCTTGATCGTGGCGGTCAACGACGACGCCTCCATCGCCCGCCTCAAGGGGCCCCGCCGCCCGATCAACCCGCTGATGCGGCGCATGCAGGTACTGGCTGGGCTCGGCGCGGTGGACTGGGTCGTACCCTTCGCCGAGGACACGCCCGAGCGTCTGATCGAGGCGGTGTTGCCGGACGTACTGGTCAAGGGCGGCGATTATCGCCCCGAAGAGATCGCTGGCGGCGAGGCCGTGCGCAGGGCGGGAGGCGAGGTGCAGGTGCTCGGCTTCGAGGATGGCGTTTCCACCACGGCGATGATCTCCACCATTCTCGACCGCGAGCGCTGATGTCCCGTCCGCCAGTTACCCGCAAGCGCAGCCCCTGGGCCCGCTCGCTCTACGGGGTCGCGCTCTGGCTGCTCGCGCCGCTGATCGTTTGGCGAGTCTGGCGTGAGCACCTCTCAGCAAGCCCGCGCCGGGAGCGGCTGGGCTATATTGCGCCGACCGCCGAGGGGCAGCGTGTCATCTGGTTGCACTGTGCCTCGGTGGGCGAGGTGCAGGCGGCCCGGCCGTTGATCAAGGCCTTGCTCGTGCTCTATCCGAGCTATCGTCTCGTCATCACCACCATGACCGCTACCGGTGCTGAACGGGTGAGGGCCCTGGCGAATGGATTGCGTGAACAGGGCGTCTTGGGCGAAGTAAGTCATCACTTCATTCCGTTGGATTTCCCCGCTTCGGCGAGGCGCTTCGTGTCTCGCTTGCACCCGGCGCTTGCGCTTTTCTTCGAAACTGAACTCTGGCCCAACCTGCTGGCCGCCTGCGTCCGTTCGGGCGTGCCAGTGGCGGTGGTCAACGGACGCCTCTCGCCGGGGGCCTATCGCGGTTATCGTCGTCTGGCGCCCTTGATGCACGAGGCCCTAGGCCAGGTGGACTGGCTGGCGGCCAAGTCCCGTGACGATGCCGAGCGCTTCCAGGGGTTGGGTATGGCACCCGACAGGATCGATGTCGTGGGGTCGTTGAAGTTCGCGTTGTCGATCAATGACGCGGATCAGCAGGTAAGTGAGCACTTGCGCACTCGGTTGGGAAATCGGTCCATCTGGGTAGCCGGTTCGACCCACGAAGGCGAGGACGAGCAGCTGCTGGCCGCCCATGGCCGGTTGATCGAGACATGTCCCGATGCGCTGCTGATACTGGTGCCGCGTCATCCGCGACGCTTCGATGCCGTTGCCGCGCTCTGCGCCCAGAAGGGCATGAGCCTGGCAAGACGCTCTAGAGACGAGTGGCCCGCGGCCGACACGGCAGTCTACCTGGGCGATACCATGGGCGAGCTACTGTCGCTCTATGGGGCTGCCGATCTGGCCTTCGTCGGCGGCAGCCTGGTGCCAATCGGCGGCCATAACCTGCTGGAGCCCGCGGCGTTGGGTGTGCCGGTGCTCAGTGGTCCAGCGCTGGACAACTTTGCCGACATCGCCGAGGTCATGCGCGAGGCGAGGGCGCTGGTGGAAGTGGCCGATGTCGATGAACTCGTCAATGTCCTGCGGCGACTCTTCGCCGATGCTGGCGAACGCCGTCGCCTGGCAGCGGCCGGGCGCAGCGTGGTCACCGCCAATCGCGGGGCGCTCGACCGCACTCTGGTGGGCCTGGCGCGGTTGCTGCCGCCCGCCTGAACCAGCTTCGGCGCTTTCAAGCGGGTAACCGTCAGACAGGCAATAGACGCTGCACGCCGTCGCGCGTGCCGAGCAACAGCACGTCGGCGCCGCGGGCAGCGAAGAGGCCGTTGGTGACCACGCCGACGATGGCGTTGATCCGCGCTTCCATGGCCACCGGCTCATCGATCATGAACTCGTAGCAGTCGATGATCTGGTTGCCGTTGTCGGTGACCACGCCCTGGCGGTAGACCGGCTCGGCGCCGAGCTTGACCAGCTCACGAGCCACATAGGAGCGCGCCATCGGGATCACCTCTACGGGCAGGGGGAAGTCACCGAGGCGTTCGACCTTCTTCGAGTCATCGGCGATGCACACGAAGCGCTCGGCGCAGGCGGCGACGACCTTCTCGCGCGTGAGGGCTGCACCCCCGCCCTTGATCATCTGCAAGTGAGCATTCACTTCGTCTGCACCATCGATATAAACCGGGACGGTGCCGATGCTGTTAAGCTCGAATATCTCGATGCCGTGGCGGCGCAGACGCTCGGAGCTGGCCTCGGAGCTGGCCACCGCACCCTGGAAATCGTGGCGCAGGGGTGCCAGGCGGTCGATGAAACGATCGGCGGTGGAACCGGTACCGATACCGAGCACGTAGTTTCTATCCAGCAGGGGACGGATCTCATCAATGGCCGCGGCGGCTACGGCGTCTTTCATTGCATCCTGGGTCATGCGTCTGGCTCCGGCGAAGAATGGGGGCGATCGTTGGCGTGCCATTATAAGTCAGCAGAGCGTCGCTGCCGATGACGGGTGCTGGACGCCATGGCAACGGTAATGCTACCAATAGGGGTTCTCTGCACTGCAGCACCGCAGTTCGTCTTTCGCGCCATTCCTCTGGGACATCAGGATGCTAGAAGCTACCGTCAAGAAGATTCTCCAGGCCCGGGTCTACGAGGCTGCCGTGGAAACGCCGATATCGCCGGCACCCTTCCTCTCGCGACGCTTCAACAACCAGATTCTGATCAAGCGTGAAGACCTCCAGCCGGTCTACTCCTTCAAGATTCGCGGCGCCTACAACAAGATGGCGCAGCTCAGCGAGGAACAGAAGGCCAAGGGCGTGATCGCCGCCTCGGCAGGCAACCATGCCCAGGGGCTCGCCATGGCGGCCAAGCTGATGGGCGTCAAGGCGGTGATTGTGATGCCGCGGATCACCCCCGAGATCAAGGTCCAGGCCGTGCGGGCCCGCGGTGCCAGAGTGGTGCTCAAGGGCGATGCCTTTGCCGAGGCGGCGGCGCATGCTCAGGAACTCATCAAGGAGCACGGCTATACGTATGTGCCACCGTTCGATGATATCGATGTGATCGCCGGCCAGGGCACCATCGCCGTGGAGATCCTGCGTCAGCAGAGCGGTCACATCCATGCCGTCTTCATTCCGGTGGGCGGCGGCGGCCTGATCGCCGGCATGGCCGCCTATATCAAGTACCTGCGCCCGGAAATCAAGGTGATCGGCGTGGAAGCCGAGGATAGCGCCTGCCTCAAGGCGGCACTGGCGGCAGGCGACCGGGTGGTGCTGGATCAGGTGGGTGTCTTCGCCGAGGGCGTCGCCGTGGCACAGGTTGGTGAGGCGCCTTTCGCGATCATGCGCGACCTGATCGACGACGTCATCACCGTCACCACCGACGAGATGTGTGCGGCGGTAAAGGATATCTTCGAGGACACCCGGGCGGTCGCCGAGACTTCTGGAGCCCTTTCTCTGGCCGGCCTCAAGAAATACGTCCAGCAGACCGGCGTCGAAGGCGAGACACTGGTCTGCATCAACTCAGGCGCCAATACCAATTTCGACCGCCTGCAGCATATTGCCGAGCGTACCGAGCTTGGCGAACAGCGGGAGGCAATCCTCGCCGTCACCATTCCCGAGAAGCCCGGTAGCTTCAAGAAGTTCTGCAAGACCATCGGCAAGCGCATGGTCACCGAATTCAATTATCGCTATGCGGATCCGGAGAAGGCACATATCTTCGTCGGCGTGCAGGTCAAGCCGGGGGGGGAAGACCGCCAGGGAGTGATCGACAAGCTGCGGGATGCGGGCTATCCGGTGGAGGACTTGACCGACAACGAGCTGGCGAAGCTGCATATTCGCCATCTGGGCGGCGGTCGGCCGAAGGAGCATTTCGAGGAAGAGGTGTATCGCTTCGAGTTTCCCGAGCGGCCCGGCGCGCTGATGAACTTTCTCACTCACCTGCCGCAGGACTGGAACATTTCCCTGTTTCACTATCGTAATCACGGCGCGGCTTATGGCCGCGTGCTGGTGGGGATGCAGGTGCCCAACGGTGATCGCTTACACGTCGAGGAATATTTCGATGAGATCGGCTATCGCTACTGGAAGGAAAGCGATAATGCCGCCTACCGACTGTTCATGGCGTGAGTGAGCAGTGGCTTACCGGCAAGCCGTCGCATTCAGTATTGTTTAAAAATGTAATACTTAATGAGTGACGGTTGTCACATGATCGGTGTTGGCCCTATAGTTCCCTACGGATCGGGTGCCATACCAATGATGGCCCCGTCAACTTTCAGGCATTACACCGACCACCGCGGTCATGTCTCCATGGAGTCGACAATGAAGCGCAAGCCCGATCTGGTCATGACTCTGGTGTTGCTGTTTGGCATCGGCGTGGTGGCGACCGGCTACGCCCAGGCGTTGGTGGGTAGCTGACCCTCGAGGCAACCCGAGCCCCTCGACGAGCGTCCCGATACGCAACCGACGGCCGATGTACATCATCGGCCGTCGGCCTTTTTGGTAGGGCGTATCACGCGTTTGTCGCTGACGATGGCATCCAGAGGGACGTCCCAGGGTGCGATTGGCAGGCGTTCTACCCGCTGGCAATCGTGGGCCAGGCCGAATAATCGGGGGCGAGGTCCTGGTCGGCGGGTAAACGCCAGCGTGCGATCGTAGAAGCCGCCACCCATGCCGATACGCTGCCCGTGATCGTCGAACCCCACTAGCGGCAACAGGATCAGGTCCAGCGCCCAGGCGGGAAGACGCCTCGCACGATGTGCGCCGTGACGTGTCATTGGCTCGGCAATACCGAAGCGATTGGTCACCATCGGTGTGTCGGCATGATAATGGACGAACCACAGGGCATTGAGGGATAGCGGTCGCAGCACCGGCAGGTAGACTCGAGCGTGGCGCCGCCGGAACCAGGTTATCAATGGGGTCGGGTCGATCTCGCCATCGTTGGGCAGGTAAAGGGCGACACGACGGGCGCGTCGGATTTCCGGCAGCTGACGAAGATTCCGGCAGAGTCGTTCGGTGGCCTCACGGCGTTGCTCGAGGGTCAGCGCACGACGCCGGCGACGCAGTTCGCGGCGCAGGTCATGACGAGGTCTGTCGTGAGACAGGGGAGCGGCGATTTCCTTCATGGTAGGCATGTCGGATAAGGTTCCCCAGAGTGCCGCTGTCGTTCTGGCCCTTGAACCCATTGGTTCAAGGTGGGTGGCCGCAGCCGAACCGTCAGGCTTTCCGACGCACGGACGTGCACACGGGTCCGGCTAGCATTTGGCCCCCTGGGTATTGCGCATAGGCTCGAGGGACGATAACGACTGGCAAACACCCCAGGGAACCCCTTCATCCTAACAGAGCGGGAGTGGGGTCCAAAGCAATGAATGCGCGGTCAGCGTTGCGGTGTGTCCACCAGTGCCTGGTCGAGTCGCTTGCTGAGCTGGCTCAGCTGCTGCTCGTCGCTGCGCTGTGTTTCCAGTGCCTCGAGGAGTTCATTGGTGATATTAAGCGCTGCCATGATGGCGATTCGTTCGGACCCCAGTACCTTGCCGCGGGCGTGAATGCCCTGCATGGCACGGTCCAGGTAGCGAGCCGAGCGCTCAAGCTTGTCCTGCTCGTCGGGAGAGCAGGCGATGACGTAGCTGTGCCCGAGCAAGGTGATTTCGGTGGTCGGCCGCGTGGCGTCGTTCATGACTGGCTCCGGTTCGGTCCGGTCGGGGCGATTGCCGCGCGTCCCGGCGTCCCGATGCGTTAACATCAATGGGTGTAAGCGATTCAAACGCCACTATAAGAGAGCCTTTCTCGGCCGGTCAACGGCGCGCGTTGCCGCCGGAGGATACCACCATGGCTCTCAACATGTGTGGCCTCATCACGGATTTTTCCATGTCATTGATCAATGAACGCCTCGACTTTTCCACCATCGCCGATCTGTTCCTGCTGCACGGCAGCATGCAGTCCCCGGCCTTTCTCGATGGCAGGCTGTGCGCCGCACTGGCGTTGCACGATATTTCCGTTGAGGCTTGGTTGCAGGAAGTCTGCCTGACGCTGGGTGTGGAGCAACCACGCGACGAACAAGCCGCCGAGCGGTTCCTGGCCTGGCGCCGACAGACGCTTGACGCGCTCGCCGCGGTCGAGCTCGATTTCGAGCCGCTGTGGCCGGACGAGCTTTTCACACTCGGCGAGCGGGCACAGGGTCTCAAGGAGTGGACACTTGGCTTTCTTGAGGTCGTCAGCGACGCTGGAGACACGCCCCGCGATGCCTGGTCGAGCGCCTTGCGCGAGGCCCTGGCAGACCTGGAGGGAGTGGCCGCAATGGACACCGATATCGACGACAGCCCCGAGAACGAGAACGACCTGTTCGCGTTGGCCGAGCATGCTCGTATGGCCGCCATGTTGCTCTATACCGAGCAGCATCCCGGCATGCCCCAGGTCGAGCAGACCGACGCCCCGACCCAGCACTGAGAACTTCTCTTCATCCTTCGCCATCGAGGAGCCGCGATGCTGCCCGAGAGTCTGCCCCGCCCCGCCCCTATCAGCAATGCGGAATACTGCCAGCGCCGTGAGGCCCTGATGGCTTCGCTGCCCACCGATACTGCAGTGCTGCTGCCCGGGGCGTCGCTGATGACACGCTCGCGCGACAGCGAGTTTACCTTTCGTCAGGACAGTGATCTGCACTACCTGACCGGCTTTCCCGAGCCGGACGCCCTGCTGGTCCTGTTGCCAGGCCGCGAGGAAGGGGCGAGCGTGCTGTTCTGTCAGGACCGTGACCCGGCGCTGGAGGCCTGGACCGGCATTCGTCTGGGTGCCGACGGGGCCGTTCGCGAACATGGACTCGACCAGGCCTTCGAGAACGCCGAGCGTGAAGAGCGTCTCGAGGCGCTGCTCGACGGGCGTACCACGCTTTACCTCCCGCTGGCGGACGGCGAGGCGCTGGCGCTGGCCGAAGACATGCGCCAGCGCCTCGCCGCTCGGGCACGACGCGGTGCTCGGGCTCCCGAGGTCTTCGCCGACCTGGCTCCCCACCTCCACGAACGTCGCCAGATCAAGAGCGAGTCGGAACTCGCCTTGATGCGCCATGCCGCGTTGATTTCAGCGCAGGCGCATCGGCGTGCCATGCATGTCTCTCGACCGGGCCTTGCCGAGTACCAGTTGCAGGCAGAGCTAGAGCACGAGTTCCGTTGGCGGGGCGGTAGTGGCCCCGCCTACGCCAGTATTGTCGGCGGCGGTCGCAATGCCTGTGTGCTGCACTACATCGAGAACCGCGATGTCCTCCGCGACGGCGAGCTGGTATTGATCGATGCCGGGGCCGAGTTTGATCTCTATGCCGGCGACATCACCCGCACCTTCCCGGTCAACGGCCGTTTCAGCGCAGCGCAGCGTGCACTCTATGACGTGGTGCTGAGTGTGCAGATACAGGCCGTGGACGCCGTACGCCCCGGGGTGACGCTGCTCGAGATTCATGACGCCGTCGTGCGCGGTCTCACCGAAGGACTCATCAGCCTGGGGCTGCTCAAGGGGGAGGTGCAGGCGCGCATTGACGACGACAGCTACCGGCGCTTCTATCTGCATTCGACATCGCATTGGCTAGGGCTCGATGTGCATGACGTCGGGCCCTACCGTTGTGATGGTGCCCCGTTGCCGCTTCGCCCTGGCATGGTCCTCACGGTTGAGCCCGGTCTCTACATCCCCGCTGACGAAGATATTCCCGAGGCCTTTCGTGGGATCGGCATTCGCATCGAGGACGACGTCGCGGTGACCGAGGCAGGACATGACATTCTCACCGCTTCGGTCCCCAAGCAGGTGGCTGAGATTGAGGCATTAATGATCAAGAAATGACCAATGGGTAAAGGGCCTATCATGCCTTTACGTAATGTACATTATGAAATTATCGGGAGCCGTGATGCACGTGACGGCTGAAACGCAAGTAGATATCGCCATTATTGGCGGCGGGCTGGTAGGGGCCAGCCTGGGCTGCGCCTTGGCACCCCTGATCGAGCGACTGGAATTGACGGTGGCGGTCATCGAACCCGCGTCCTTGAATCAGCGGGTTGAGGCGCCCTGGCAACCCAGCTTCGATGCCCGGGCCAGCGCCATCGCCCAAGGGTCGGCGATCCACTTTGCCAGAATGGGCGTATGGCCGGACATGCGCGACCAGGCGACACCGATTCGACAGATCCACGTCAGCGAGCAGGGGCGTTTCGGTGCCACGCGATTGCGTCACGAGGACCTGGGCGTCGACGCGCTGGGGTACGTGATTCCCAATGCCTGGATGGGACGGGTATTGCACCGCCGCTTGAAGACGCTGCCCCTGGACTGGCATTGCCCCGCCGCGGTTGAGGAAATTACTCCTGCGGCGAGGGGTTACCGGCTAGGGCTCTCCACCGGTGAGCACTTGCAGGCCGGGTTGACGGTGCTGGCCGACGGAGGGCGATCGGGCCTCAAGGAGCGCCTCGGCATCGATAGCCGTGAGAAACCGTACGACCAGGTGGCGATCATCGCCAGCGTTGAAACCAGTGAGCTCAATCACAGCACGGCATGGGAGCGATTCACGCCGGAAGGACCGATTGCGCTGCTACCGCTGCAGGGCCAGGCGATGGAACTGGTCTGGACCCACGAGGCCGGCCGCGAGAGGCGCCGCCTGTCGCTGACCGATGGCGACCTGCTCGACGAATTACAGCAAGCCTTCGGTGATCGGGCAGGGCGCTTTCGTCGGATCGGCAAGCGCCATGCCTATCCCTTGTCTCTGATCACCGCGCGGGAAACGATACGCCCCGGGCTTGCCGTGCTGGGCAATGCCGCGCATTCCTTGCACCCGGTGGCCGGGCAGGGATTCAACCTGGCCCTGCGCGGGGTCATGGATCTCGTCGCCGCGCTCGACTCGGGGCTGTCGCAGGGCGAGGACGTGGGTAGCCTGGCGGTGCTGAACGACTTCGATGCTCGGCGCAGCGCCGATCGGCACAATGTGATCCGCTTCAGCGATGGCTTGATACGATTGTTCGGCATCGATAGCCCGATGCTCTCCCATGCCCGCGCGGCGGGGCTGGTGGGGCTCAACCTGGTGGGGCCGATGAGACGCACCCTGGCCAGGCGGGCCATGGGGCTGGAACGCTAGTGCTAGGGCCATAACATGTCGATTGAGGTTGCCCATTAGGGCAATGCCGGCAACGGACCTTTGACACCATGAGGTAGCACGAGATGCAGCACCCCGCTCAGAATCCAGACACCTTCGCTGTGGTCATTGTCGGCGGCGGCATGGTGGGCGCCTGTCTGGCCTGCCTGCTGGGCGAGGCAGGTATCGAGGTGGCGCTGCTGGATGCGCGAAGCGCTCCTCTCGCCGCCGAGACAGTCGGTAAGGGCAATCCAGGTCAACGTGTCAGTGCACTGACCCCAGTGTCGCAACGGCTGCTGGAGGGCATCGGCGCCTGGCCCTGGATACAAGCCCGACGTGCCAGCCCCTATCGGTTCATGCAGGTATGGGACGGCGAGGGCAGCGGAGAGGTGAACTTCTCCGCCGATCAGGCCAGGGTTTCGGTGCTGGGGCATATCGTCGAAAATGACGTGATCCTCGCTGGCCTCGAGGCGCGCCTCGCCGGCCTGCCCTCGGTCCACCCGCGCTTCGACGCCAGGGTCACGGCGCTGGAAGGGGGTGACGATAAGCGAGTCGTGCGTCTCGAGAATGGCGACCGATTGGCCGCACCGCTGGTGATCGCCGCCGATGGCGCTCGTTCACCGTTACGTGACCTGGCGGGTATCGATGTGCAGAGCCGCGAGACCGGCCATTCGGCGCTGGTGACCACGGTCCGCACACAGCGCCCCCATGGCGAAGTGGCGCGTCAGGTATTCTTGCCGACCGGGCCGCTCGCCTTCCTGCCGCTGCTCGTCGATGATGCCCAGCATCACTGCTCGATCGTCTGGTCGACCTCGCCGCAGGACGCCGAACGCCTGGCGGCCCTGATGCTCGAGGCGCTCGGGGCCGAGATGGGCGCCGCCCTGGAATATCGGCTGGGGGAGGTGGAGGTGATCGACCGCGCCGTCACGGTGCCCCTGACCCAGCGTCACGCCGAGTGTTACTCGATGCCGGGGCTGGCGTTGGTGGGCGATGCCGCGCACAGCATCCACCCCCTGGCCGGCCAGGGGGTGAATCTTGGCTTGATGGATGCTGCTGTGCTGGCGGAAGAACTGTGCCGGGCCCGCCGCCGAGGTGTCCCGTTAGGTGATGCGCGCGTGCTCGCGCAGTATGCGCGCCGTCGGCGCGGTGACAACGCCGCCATGCTGGCACTGATGGACGCTTTCCGACTGCTGTTCGGCGCGCGCCATCCGGCGATCAGCCTGGCACGCAATCTCGGCCTGTCCGGCGTCGATCACCTGGTGCCACTCAAGCGCCTGCTGATGCAGCAGGCGATCGGCCATCGCGGCAGGCTGCCAGCCTCGTGCCGCTGAGTTCAGCGATCGCGCTGGCTGAGCACATTCAGCGCCTTGAGTAGATTAAGTGCTTCGCCGAGCTGATAATCCTCACGCAGGCGCTCACTCATCTCGCTGCGCCGGCGGGGGCCGTTGCGGTTCTCGAGATGGCCCTGCAGGTCTGCTTCGCGCACTTCCAGGCGGCTGGATTCGGCGACTTCGATCCGTCCGCGCACCACTTCCACGTCGGGCTCGATGCCCTGGGCCTGGATCGAACGGCCGTTGGGAGTGAAGTACAGCGCCGTGGTTAGCTTGAGGCCTTCGTCATTGCCTAGCGGCATGACCTGCTGAACCGACCCCTTGCCGAAGCTGCTGGTACCCATCACCACGCCGCGGCGCTGGTCCTGCAGGGCGCCGGCGACGATTTCCGCCGCTGAGGCGCTGCCGCCATTGATCAATATTACCAGCGGGACATCGGCAGCGACGGTGGCGCGGTTGGCCGAGAAGCGCATACCCGAGTCGTTCAGGCGTCCCTCGGTGTAGACGATCAGGCCTTCATCGAGGAAGGCGTCGGCGACGTCCACCGCCGCCTGCAGTACGCCCCCGGGATTGTTGCGCAGGTCCAGTACCAGACCATCGAGCGGCCCATCGCGCTGCATGTCAGTGATGGCATCTCCGACTTGCTCGCCGGTGCGGTTCTGGAACTGACTGACCCGCAGGTAGCCGAAGCCGGATTCCAGCAGTTCACTCTTGACGCTCTCGGTGCGAATGATCTCGCGGGTCAGCGTGACATCGCGCGGCGCGTCGGCGCCCTGGCTGAGGATGGTCAGCCGGATCTCGCTGCCTGGCTCACCGCGCATCAGGTTGACGGCTTCCTGCAGGGACAGCCGGTCGGTAGGCGTATCGTCGATACGCAGGATCGCATCCTGGGCTTGCAGACCGGCCCGCGACGCTGGGGTGTCGTCGATGGGCGTGATCACCGTGAGCTGGCCATCCTGCAAGCCGACCTCGATGCCCACGCCGCCGAATTCGCCCTGGGTCGACTCGCGCAGGCTCTCGAACTCCTCCTTGTCGAGAAAGGCGGAATGCGGATCGAGCTCGCTGAGCATGCCGCGCATGGCGTTGCGCAGCAGGGTGCTGTCATCGACCTCCTCGACATAGGCGCGCTTGATGCGCTCGAACACCTCGGCGAAGGTCTGGATGTCTTCCACGGGAAGCTCATCCGGTCGAGCCTCGCCCTGCTGACCCCCATTCTGCTGGGCCCTGTCTTGCTGGGCTAGGGCAGCTAACGGCAGGGACAGCAGAGCAACAGCGCTCAGCGTCGTCAACAGGCGTCGCGTCGGACGTCGTCGCTTCGGGCGCAGTCGCGCAAGGGTAGGACCGGCGGGACGTGAATACATGCAAACTCCGCAGTTCCAGCAACAAGGTTGCCCAGCATAGCCCGCCCCCGGGCGACAAGGGAATAGCGCTAGCGGCTGGCGACCCAGGATTGCGGGTCAATGGGGTCGCCATCGCGGCGGACCTCGAAGTACAAGCCGGGACGATCCTGGCCGCCGCTGACGCCGACACCGCCGAGTGTGTCGCCGCGAGAAACTGCTTGGCCGACCTGCACGACGAAATGCTGCAGATGAGCATGTAAGGTCATCACCTGATCACCATGGTCGATGATCAAAAGGTTGCCGAAGCCGCGCATCCAGTCGCTGAAGACCACCCGGCCGGCATGCACCGCCGTGACCGGTGTGCCTTCCGCGGCCAGGATCAGCATGCCATTGCGATGCACCCCCTCACCGTTCTGGAAGCGCGATGCCAGCGAACCCTGGACTGGCCAGGGCAGCTTGCCGCGGGTCCGCTCGATGGCGGTGGAGGGCGGAGGCCGCTCCAGGCGTGCCAGCTCCTCCTGTACCTGGCGCAGCACCCGCTCGGCATGGGCGCGGTCCTGGTTGAGGTCCTCGAGGCGTGCCTGCTCGGAGACATAGCGGCCTTCGAGCGCAGCCAGCAGCGTTTTGCGCTCCGCCATGCGCTCGGCCAGCTCGGCACTGCGCTTAGCCAGCTCGGCGGCCAGGGCATCGAGACGCTCGCCTTGGGTCTGGAGGTTGCGACGATTGTCAGTCAGCGCGGCATCCAACTGGTTCAGCTGGTCGAGGCGCCGGTGACGGGCCTCGGCCAAGGCGTTGAGGTAGCGCTGCAGGCGGTCTAGCCGGGCGGGGTCGTCCTGGTTCAGTAGCAGCTTGAGCTGCGGAGTCGGACCGAGGCGATAGAGCGCCTTCAGTTGGCCTTCAAGCGCCTCAACCTGCTCGGCGCGTTCGGCCTGGAGGTCGTCGCGCCTGGCCTGAAGAGTCTCGATCTCGACGGTGAGCTGGCGACGCTCGGCCTGCAGGGCGTCCAGGCGCCGGTGGGTCTCGGCCAGTGAAGTCTCCACGTCGCGCAGCGCCTCGCTGGCCTCATCGCGAGCCAACTGGGTGGACGAGAGGCGCTGGTTCAGCGCCTGGATATCCTCACCGATGGCGTCGAGTCGCTGCCGGGCTGCCGCCTCGTCGGGCGGCGAGCCCGTCTGGGCTAGCGTGGGCTGAGCTAGCATGGCAAAGCCCAGGCCGATACCAAGCAGCAGCACGGCAAGCCTGTTGATACGCTTCGCTCTCCCTTGGTCATCGGCTCGCGGCATCAAGAGACGTCGATCAGCACCCGGCCGGTCATGTCCTCGGGGACGGGCTGGCGCATCATCGCCAGCAGCGTCGGTGCCAGGTCGCACAGGCGGCCATCGTCGCGAAGCGATGCCTCACGGGTGCCAACATAGACCAGGGGCACCTCGAAGGTGGTGTGGGCCGTCTGCGCCGCGCCGGTCTCGGGATTGACCATCTGTTCAGCGTTGCCGTGGTCGGCGGTGACCAGACAGGCGCCACCGGCGCGCTGCAGGGCTTCCACGGCCCGGCCGAGACAGGCATCGACGGTCTCGATGGCCTTGACCGCGGCGTCGAAGTCGCCGGTGTGCCCGACCATATCGCCATTGGCGTAGTTGCAGACGATCAGGTCGAAAGTGCCCGAGTCGATGGCTTCGACCAGCCTGTCGGTGACTTCGACGGCACTCATCTCCGGCTTCTCATCGTAGGTCTTCACGTCACGCGGCGACGGCACCAGGATGCGCGTCTCGCCGACGTACTCGTCCTCGCGGCCACCGGAAAAGAAGAAGGTTACATGAGGATACTTCTCGGTCTCGGCGATGCGCAGCTGGGTCAGGCCGCGCTGCTCCATGACCTCACCCAAGGTGTTGTGCAGCGCCGTCGGCGGAAAGGCGGCGGGGGCGGAGATGTTGTCCGCGTACTGGGTCAGCGTCACCAGGCCGTCAGCGGCAAGCGTCGGGCGCACCCGGCGTTCGAAGCCCTCGAAATCCTCATCCACCAAGGCGCGGGTCAACTCGCGGGCGCGATCGGCACGGAAGTTCATGAAGATGGCGGCATCGCCGTCCTCCATCGTGACCGGGGCGCCGTTGGGGCGCAGACTGGTAGCGGTGACGAACTCGTCGTTCTCGTTGCGGGCGTAGGCATTTTGCAGCCCGATTTCCGCACTGGACGCCTCGAACTCGCCCACACCCTCGGTGACCAGGCGATAGGCCTTCTCGACGCGATCCCAACGATTGTCGCGGTCCATGGCGAAGTAACGGCCGATGATCGAGGCCACAAAACCGTTCTCGGCACCCACCAGTTCGGCCAAGTGTGCATTGGTGCGTTCCAGCGACCTCATGGCGCTTCTGGGCGGCATGTCGCGCCCGTCCAGAAAAGCGTGCACGAAGATGTGCTGGGCACCGCGGCGAGAGGCTAGTTCGGCCATGGCCAGAACGTGATCTTCATGGCTGTGCACGCCACCCGGCGACAGCAGGCCAAGCAGATGCACTGCCTTGCCCGCGGCCACGGCGGCATCGATGGGCCGCGTCAGGACGTCGATGGTATCCAGTTCACCATCTTCGATGGCCTTGGTGATGCGGGTGAAGTCCTGGTAGACGATGCGTCCGGCGCCCAGGTTCATGTGGCCGACTTCCGAGTTGCCCATCTGGCCGTCCGGCAGACCGACGTGGTGGCCATCGGTATGGATCAGGCTGTGCGGGTGCGACTGCCAAAGCCGGTCCATGACCGGCGTGCGGGCGGCCAGCACGGCATTGTTCTCGGCATCCGGGTTGTGGCCGTAGCCGTCAAGAATAATCAGGGCGACGGGACGTGGCGCTGAGGTCGCGGAATCGGTCATGGGAGGTGCCTCGTGGTGGGGGCGACCCCACGAAGAATACGGGACGCTAATCGGGGTCGCGACTTGTGGCTGCATGCGGCATCATATCGCACGGTAGCGTCGGGCGTCATGACCGACCCCACGGCCGTGGCGCGCTGGCGCTTCGTGTATACTGGTTTTCGCCCGGCGAGGTGCATTGGCACCCTGTCGGCCCAATATCCATCAAGACCCCCGACGAGAGCTATCAGGACCCATGATCGACCAGCTGATCGACTTCGTGCAGAACCACCCGCTGCTGGTGGGTGCTTTCCTGCTGGTGCTGACCGCCTGGATCGCCTACGAGATCCGCAGCAGCGGCGCCAGTGGTGTGACATCCAGCCAGGCCACCCAGCTGATCAACCGCGAGGATGCGATCGTCGTCGACATTCGCGAAGCGGGCGACTTCAAGGCCGGCCACATCGCGGGCGCACGCAATTTGCCTCAGAGCCGCCTCGACACGCGCCTCAGCGAACTCGACAAGTTCAAGGACAAGCCGGTCATCGTGGTCTGCAAGCACGGCCAGAGTTCCGGTGCGGCACTTGCCAAGCTGGTGAAAGCCGGTTTCGAGCGCGCGGTCAAGCTCAAGGGCGGTATGAGCCAGTGGCAGGCCGATGGCTTGCCGGTGGTCAGGAAATAACCGACCCTTTTTTCTTATTTCGTATTATCGTTTCAAAGGACCTTTCCCCATGGCGGAAGACAACAACCAGAACGCTGGTGCGGCGGCCGGACAGCAGGACAAGCCGCAGCTGCAGTTCGCCCTTCAGCGTATCTACGTCAAGGACATCTCCTTCGAGTCGCCGAACTCGCCGGCGGTTTTTCAGAAGCCGTTCAAGCCCAAGGTCGGCCTGGATTTGAATACCTCCAGCCAGCAGATTGACGAGAGTCTTTATGAGGTCGTGATCAAGGTCACCGCTCAGGTCTCTCACAGTGAGGAAGGCACGACGTCCTTCCTGGCCGAGATCGAGCAAGCGGGCCTGTTTCGTATCAGCGGCATCGAAGGGCAGCAGCTCGAGCACACCCTGGGCGCCTTCTGCCCCAATGTGCTCTTTCCCTACGCCCGCGAGTGCATCGACAACCTGGTCAACCGGGGCGGTTTCCCGCCGCTGATGCTGGCACCGGTCAACTTCGAGGCGATCTACGCCCAGAAGAAGAAGCGCCAGGCCGAACAGGCCAAGCAGCAGGGCGAGCAGACGACTCAGTAAGCGTTTCGGGGCCCGCTATGAAGACGCCAACGAAAGCCCCACGCCTTTTCGTCGCCGCCGACTTCACCGTCGGCGGCGACGTCGTTCTGCCCGAAGGCCCGGCCCGCCATGTGGCACGCGTGCTGCGCCTGTCGCCGGGGGCGCCCGTGGTGCTGTTCGATGGGCACGGACGCATCGCCAGGGCGCTGCTCGTCGAGGCCGACCGCAAGCGGGTCGTGGCACGCGTCGAGGCCGTCGAAGCCGGTCGCGGCGAGTCGCCCTTGGCGGTTCACCTGGGCCAGGCGATCTCCAAGGGTGATCGCATGGACTTTGCGATCCAGAAGGCGGTGGAGCTGGGCGTGGCGGCGATCACGCCGCTCTACACCGAGCATGGCGATGTGCGCCTCAAGGGCGAGCGTGCAGCGAAGAAGCTGGCCCACTGGCAGGCGGTGGCCGCCAGCGCCTGCGAGCAGTGCGGCCGCGCCACTTTGCCGCCCGTGCATCCGCCGCTGCCGCTTGCCCGGTGGCTCGCCGACCGCGACGAGGCGTTGCGCCTGGTACTGCATCCCGGCGCCGCCGCTGGCGCTCTGGGCCAGGCCGAGTCGCCCGCCAATGCAGCGCTGCTGATCGGCCCCGAGGGCGGACTCTCGGTAGATGATTTGGAGGCGGCGTTTTCCAGCGGCTTCTCGCCGCTGTCGCTCGGCCCGCGCATCCTGCGCACCGAGACCGCCCCGGTGGTGGCGCTGTCGTTGCTGCAGTACCGCTTCGGCGATCTGTGAACGCGGACTCGCTTCAAAACCTTTCCCTTTTCCCTTTGCCCTTCGCCCCTCACTCCATACTCTTTATATATTGCACCGGAGGTCCGCCATGCCCGATTCCCGAGATCGTCGCCCGCCGTGTTCCGCCCCGGCACGCCCGGCAGGCACGCGCAACTATCGCGCGCCCAGGGTGGCGGTGGGCGATGTTGCCTACCTCGAGGTGGTCACCGTCAATGAGACGGGCGCCTTTCTCGATTGGGGGCACCCCCGCGACCTGCTGCTGCCCTACGGCGAGCAGCGTTTCCGCCCCGATGTCGGCAAGCGCGTGCTGGTGGTCGTCTATGCCGATCAGCAGGGCCGCCCGGTGGCCTCCCAGCGACTCGATCGGCACATCGAGGATGAGTCATGCGGACTGGCGCCGGGTGATGCGGTGCGGCTGGTGATCGCCGAGCAGACCGATCTGGGCTTCAAGGCGGTGGTCGAGCATCGTTTCTGGGGGCTGCTCTACCGTGACGATGTCACCCAGCCACTGCGGCGGGGCCAGCGCCTCTCCGGCTATGTGAAGCGCGTGCGCGACGACGGCCGCCTGGACCTCTCGCTGCTGCCACCCGGCTCGGCGCGCCTCGACGTGGTCGGTGATTCGGTCCTCAAGGCGTTGCGCGAGAGCGGTGGTTATCTGCCGCTCTCTGACAAGAGCTCGGCGGAGGAGATCAAGCGCCGGCTCGGGGTCAGCAAGAGTGCTTTCAAGCAGGCTATCGGTCGGCTCTACAAGCACCAGCGTATCGTCATCGATGGGGGCGGGATTCGGCTGGTGCCCGGCAGCCAGGAATCAGGCGAGCGTTGAGTGCCCTTGGTGTTGCTCATGGCCCTGCGGCATACTCACCCTATTCACTTGCCAAGTCAGGAACGCTGATCCGATGAGCGAACGCACCCTCCGGGTGGGTGTGGTGATGGATTCCATTGCCGACATCACCTACAAGAAAGATACCACCATGGCCCTGCTGTGGGCAGCGCGGGTCCGTGGCTGGTCGCTGCATTATCTGGAACAGGAGGATCTGTTTCTGCGCGAGGGGCGTGCTTTCGGCCGCCTGCGTGACCTCGAGGTGCATCGCGACCCGAGCCACTGGCATGACCTGGGCGCGTCCGAGGTCATGCCCCTGGCGGATCTGGACGTCATCCTGATGCGCAAGGACCCGCCGGTGGATGCACACTTTCTCAACGCCGTGCATCTACTGGGCTTTGCCGAGCGTGAAGGCGTGTTGGTGGTCAACCCAACACGGGCGCTGCTCGAGTGCAACGAGAAGCTCTTCGCCCAGCAGTTTCCGCAGTGCTGCACGCCGACGCTGGTGTCGTGCCGCGATGCGATGTTGCGCGCCTTTCACGCCGAGCATCACGACGTGATCTTCAAACCGCTGGACGGCATGGGCGGGAGCGGGATCTTCCACGTGCAGCCCGAGGGGCGCAATCTCGGCGCGATCATTGAAACGCTCACGGAGCGCGGCCAGCGCCAGATCATGGCCCAGCGCTACATCCCCGAGATCAAGGACGGCGATACCCGCATCCTGTTGGTGGATGGCGAGCCTGTGCCCTATGGCCTCGCCCGAGTCCCCATGGCCGGCGAGACTCGCGGCAATCTGGCCGCAGGGGGTAACGGCATCAGTCGCGAGCTCACCGATCACGACCATTGGCTGGTCGACCAGGTCAGGCCGATGATCCGCGACAAGGGACTGTTGTTCGTGGGCCTCGACGTGATCGGCGACTACATCACCGAGATCAACGTCACGAGCCCCACCTGTGTGCGCGAGATCGACGACCAACGCGGCACCGATATCGCCGGCCTGCTGATGGACGCCATCGAGCGCCGCCTGGGGTAAGGCATGTCGGTTCTCATCAGCGACCCCACCCATTATGCCCCGGTCACGCGGCCCTACCGCCGCTGGCTGGCCGTGTCGCTGGCGCTGTTGATCCACCTGGTGGTCATCGGCGTGGTGGCGAGCTGGCAGTTCACCCCCGCGCCGGCCGAGCGCACTAGCCTCGATGTGGTGCTGGTCACGCGTCCCACCGCGCCGCCCACGGAGGCCGAGGCCATCGCCGACGCCGATCAGCGGGCCGCGGGCCAACAGCAGGAGCAGGCCCCGGCCGAGACGCGAGCTGCGACCAGCGACGTCGACCCTGCCACCCAGGCGCTGGCGCAGCAGCCCGATCGGGCCGACCCCGACGCGCTGCCCGCGGCCAACGTGTCGCCCGGCGAGACCCAGACGCTGCCCGAGCCGAGTGTCAGCGCCCCCCCGACCGTCGCATCCGCTGAGCGGCCCACGGCGGCGCCTTCGGCGTCGGGTCGCGATCTGCTGGCCCAGGCAACCGCCAGCATCCGCGAGCAGGGGCTGGCCGCCGAGACCCTTGGTCCCGGCGGCGATACTCACCAACAGGCCGCGCGGCGTGCCGCCGAGGCCCGTTATATCGATGACTGGACCCGACGGGTGGAGGATTACGGCAACCGCGTGCATCCCGCGCCCCGCGAGTTTTCCGGCCAGCTACGTATTCGGGTCGTGGTCGGTCGCGATGGCGAGCTTCGCCAGGCGGAGGTGGTACAATCGTCAGGACACGCCGAACTCGACCAGGCGGCACTGGATACCGTGCACGGCGCGGCGCCCTACCGGCCCTTCGATCCGGGTATGGGCGATCTTGACAGCCTGTCGATTACCCGCGTCTGGCGGTTCGGCCAAGGCAACCATTACGGCGTGCGTTAGGACCGCCGAGGAGTCTCATGCAATCCTTGCAAAACTTCGGCTTGAAGAATCATTTCCTGCTGGCGATGCCGCACCTGGAAGATCCCAACTTCGCCGGTAGCCTGAGCTATCTCTGCGACCATGACGAGAACGGCACCATGGGCGTCATCGTCAATCGTCCATTGGAGCTGACTCTCGATGCGTTGTTTGAGCAACTCGAGCTCAAGGGCGACGACAGCCCGCATCGTCAGGCGCCGGTCTATTATGGCGGCCCGGCTCACAAGGACCGCGGCTTCATTCTGCATCGTGGTGACAGCACCCCCTGGGATTCCAGCATCCAGGTCGCCGAGGATATCGCCCTGACCACCTCGATGGACATCCTCCAGGCGCTGGCTGCGGGCACCGGACCCGAGCAGTTCCTCGTCTGTCTGGGCTGTGCCGGCTGGGAAGCCGGTCAGCTCGAACAGGAGCTGCTGGACAACGCCTGGCTGACCGTCGACGGGCGCACCGACATCCTCTTCGATGTGCCGGCCGAGCAGCGCCTGGGCGCCGCGGCGGGCATTCTCGGGGTCGACCTCAACCTGATGACCCGCGAGGCAGGACATTCGTGATGATTGAGGACAGGCACTCTTGAGGGTCGTGCCGGGGTGGGCTTGATGGCCAGGAGGAAGGGTTCCGATGGCTGAGCCGGGCCAGCGCACGGTGCTGGCTTTCGATTTCGGCACTCGACGCATCGGCGTGGCGGTGGGCAACGAGCTGCTCGGTAGCGCCAGCCGGCTCGACCCGCTGACCGCACGCGATGGTATTCCCGACTGGCAGGTGGTCGAACAGCTGGTCGCGACCTGGCAACCGGATCTGTTCGTCGTGGGCCTGCCGCTTGAGCTCGACGGCAGCGAGCGCGAGATATGCCTGCGCGCCCGAAAATTCGGCAAGCGCCTGTTCGGCCGCTTCGGCGTTCCCTGCGATATGGTCGATGAGCGCGGATCGACACGTGAGGCCAAGGCGATTGCCCGCGAGGAGGGCCATCAGGGCAACTATCGGCAGGAGGGTGTGGATGGGATCGCGGCCGCCCTGATTCTCGAGAACTGGTTCATCCGGCATGAGGGAGCGCCGCCGAGCGCATGAGCCACATCGGCGGCGTGGTCAGTCAGCCCGGGCGGGCTCAGGCGGCCGGCGCCTTGTCGTTGCCGTGCTGGGCGCGAAGATCCTGAAGCGTGATGCACGTGAACGTCTGTATAAAGTAGGCGAGTGTCGAGGGACGCTTGAAGCTCTTCTCGAAGGACTCTTCCTGCTCGCCGTAGCGGCGTGTCACGCTGGCGCGATAGCGATCGCCTGTCTTGACCATTCTTACTTTTGCCTGGCGATCGGCTTCCTGCTTCTCGACGACCAGCTCCGGCTGGCTTTCCAGCAGCTGCCCCAGATGCGCGCCTTCCTCGATTTCCTCATCCGACGCCCAAAGTTCCTGGTCGCGATCGCCATAGCGATAGAGAATCGCGAGCAGCATCGCCGAGAAGATAGCGCCGCTGAGCAGCCAGGTAATGTCGGCATTGGTGACCGGCATGGTGAACACCGCCAGCAGTTGCAGCACCACCCCGATGGCCAGCAGCGCGGTAAAGGGCCGCCAGCTATGAGAGTTCATGAATCCCTTGCCGAGGATATAGCCCCAGAGACCGAGTACTGCCACGGCACCCACCAGCAGCTGTGCAATGGATACCAGCGAACCGGCTCCCAGCGTCAGGGCGATCAGGCCTACGACAATCAAGGCGCTGTAGAATACCGCCAGCAGAATATAGGCGCGTTGCAGGTTCATGAGATTCTCTCTCCTTGTTATCGGTTTGCCATTCGCAGCAGGTATCTTCTCGTAATGCGGGCGATATCACCACCAGCGCCGCCTCCTTCGCTCCTCGATGGGTCACTAGCTTAGGCGATCTCGGCGCGCCCGGGTACCGCTTATAGCGCCGGGTCGTCAACGCCAAGAGTGGGCGGCACGAACCAGCGTACCGGGCGCAGGTCATGCTCGATCAGCGCGTCCACCCCCAGCAAGGTGGCGAAGATCGCCATGCGCACGGGGATGCCATTGTCGGTCTGACGGAAGATCGCCAGCCGCGGGTCGCCGTTGAGGTCGGTATCGAGATCGTTGGCATCGGCACGGCTGTCGCGGGGCAACGGGTGCATGACGATGGTGCTGTCCGTGCAGCGATTGTCGAGAAAGGCGCGATCCACGGTGAAGTCGCGGCTGAGCCCACCGAAGCTCTCGTCCATTTCGGCGGTGAAGCGCTCTTTCTGAATGCGGGTGGCGTAGATCACGTCCAGATCGCTGAAATTGCCGGCCAGGCTGTCGCGTTGCTCTACCCGGTGGCCGCGTGACACGACCCGGTCAATTACCTGGCTTGGCATCTCGAGCCCCGGCGGTGAGACCAGCGTGAAGCGCATGGGTGCGTAGAGCGAGAGCAGCTTGATCAGCGAATGCACGGTGCGCCCGTACTTCAGGTCGCCAGTAAGCAGCACATGGGCACCGGCCAGCCGCTTGCCGAGCCGGGTAAATTCCTTGTCGATAGTATAGAGGTCGAGCAAAGCCTGGCTGGGGTGTTCGCCGGGGCCGTCGCCCCCGTTGATCACTGGTACGTTGGTTGCCGCGGCGAATTCGGCCACCGAGCCCTGGTCGGGATGGCGCATGACGATGGCGTCGCAATAGCCGCTCATCACGCGGCTGGTGTCGTAGAGCGATTCGCCCTTGGCCATCGACGAAAACGTGAAGCCGGTGGTGTCGCAGACGCTGCCACCCAGCCGGCAGAAGGCTGCATTGAAGCTTACCCGGGTGCGGGTGCTGGCCTCGAAGAACAGGTTGCCGAGTACCGCCCCCTCCAGTACCCGTGTCACCTGTCGACGCTGGGCGATGGGCTCCATGCGCGCGGCGACCCGCAGCAGATGATCGACATGATCGCGGGACAGGGAATCAACGGACAGCAGGTGGGAACTCATCGAGGCGGCCTCGGCTTAAGACGGAGAACGAGGGCTAGTGTAACGCTACCCCGCGCTGGCTTCACGAATCGTGCAGGGCTTTGTCGGGGTCGTATGAGTGTCAGGTGGTCGGTGGCACTCGGCCGCCGAACCGCGCGGTGATCTCGGCGGCGGTATCGCGCACCATTGTCCCAAGTTCCGGCAGCCTCGCTTCCGGAATGCGGGCGACCGGACCGGACACCGAGATGGCGGCCAGCGGGATGCCGTATTCGTCGTGCAGGCAGGCGGCCACGCAGTGCAGGCCGATAGCATGCTCTTCACGGTCGCAGGCATAGCCCTGGCGTCGCACCTCGAGGAGACCCTCGCGCAGCACCTCAGGGCTGTGCAGGGTATTCGCGGTGAGCTTTTCCAGGCCGTGCTCGTCGAGGATGTGCTCGAGCTCGTCGTCTGGCAGCCAGGCCATCAATGCCTTGCCGACCCCCGAGGCATGCAGCGGCGCCCGCGAGCCGAGCCGGGTGATCATGCGCATCATCTGCGGCGACTCGCTCTGGGCGAGGAATACCGCCGTGCCGCTATCACGCACCCCGAGGTTGGCGGTCTCGCCAGT
Organism: Halomonas jincaotanensis; assembly: GCF_018448785.1. Classification (GTDB taxonomy): domain Bacteria; phylum Pseudomonadota; class Gammaproteobacteria; order Pseudomonadales; family Halomonadaceae; genus Halomonas; species Halomonas jincaotanensis. Next base: position 125,433 of record NZ_JAHCLU010000006.1, read on the forward strand.
CCGGGCGGTCAGGCGACGCAGCAAGGGGCGGCTGGCGCCGACGAAGTCACGCGCTTCGAGGAAGCTGTTGCCGATACGAAAGGTCTTGACGTCGATCTTCCAGACGCCGAGTTCGTTGTCCTGGGTGACGAAGCCCTGGCTCTGCAAGGCCTGCAGCAGGCGATGGGTGGTGGAGGGCGCCAGATCGGTCTGTTCTGCCACTTCGGAGAGCACCAGGCCGCCGGGACTGAGTGATAGACGCTCAAGGAGGTTGAGGCCCCGTACCAGCGATTGACTATGCCCGCTGGTGCTCTTGCCTGAGCCGGCGGGCCGCCCCGCCGTTCTGCGCTTGCTTTCACTCACCTGCTTTCTCCTTGAGCCGTCTTGATGCCGGGTGACAGGATACCGCCTCGCGACGGGACTGTCTTGATGCGGAAATGCGTTCCACTGTTTGGCTCGGCCATGACCCTCTTCCCCTCAGGTGAGAATTTTTGAACGTTTAAGACAGTAAGGTCTCATTTTATTAACCGTTAACCCGGTCCATGCTGTTTTCATGACAATAACCGCGAACCCGCAAGAGGACAGGACCATGTTCGATCTGGGCACCCATCTCTCATCTGCCAATGATCACGCCGCGCAGCCCAGCAACGCCGGCGGCGCCGCGCTCAATCATCATTACTGGATGCCGTTCAGCGCCAACCGCGATTTCCACGACCACCCGCGAATGATCACGGCGGCGGATGGGCGTTACTTCATCGACGATCAGGGACGGCGGTTGTTCGACTCGCTCTCGGGCCTGTGGACCTGCGGCGCCGGCCACAACCGGGTCGAGATCCAGCAGGCGGTGGCCGCTCAGCTCGGCAGCCTGGATTTCGCACCGGGCTTTCAGCTCGGCCATCCGCTGGCGTTTCAGCTCGCCGAGAAGGTTGCGAGCTTCACCCCGGCGGGTCTCGATCATGTGTTCTTCACCAACTCCGGGTCGGAGTCCGCGGATACCGCCGTGAAGATGGCCAAGGCCTACTGGCGGCTCAAGGGGAGGCCCGAGAAGACCCGCATGATCGGGCGTGCCAAGGGCTATCACGGGGTCAATGTCGGCGGCACCAGCCTCGGCGGCATCGGTGGCAACCGCAAGCACTACGGCCAGCTGATGGACGTCACCCACCTGCCGCATACGCTCCAGCCGACACTGTCCTTTACGCGCGGCCAGGCCGAGTCGGGCGCGGCGCTCGCCGATGCACTGCTCGACCAGATCGCCCTGCACGATGCCTCCAACATCGCCGCGGTGATTGTCGAGCCCATGTCCGGCTCGGCGGGTGTGATCGTGCCGCCCAAGGGATATCTTGATCGGCTACGCGAGATCTGCACCACCCACGACATATTGCTGATCTTCGACGAGGTGATCACCGCCTTCGGGCGTAGCGGGGCCAGGACCGGGGCCGAGGCCTTCGGCGTGACGCCGGACCTCATGACCCTCGCCAAGCAATTGACCAACGGTGCCGTGCCCATGGGCGCGGTGGTCGCCTCCGGCGAGATCTTCGATACCTTCATGCACGCCGGGGGGCCGCGCCACGCCATCGAGTTCCCGCATGGCTATACCTATAGCGCCCACCCAGTGGCCTGTGCGGCCGGGCTGGCCGCCCTGGGGATGGCCGAACGTGAGGATTTCCCGGGTCAGGTACGCCACATCGCCCCGGTATTCGAGGACAAGCTGCATGCCCTGAAGGGGCGCCCGCACGTGGTCGATATCCGCAATTACGGCCTGGCCGGGGCGATCCAGCTGGCACCGCGCGATGGTGACCCGACCGTTCGCCCGCGCGATGCCCACATGGCGTTGTGGGAGGCCGGCTTCTACGTGCGTTACGGCGGCGACACCCTGCAGTTTGGCCCTCCCTTCGCCACCACACCCGAGGAGCTCGAACGGCTGTTCGACGCCGTGGCGACCACCCTCGACATGCTGGGTTGAGCCACTCGACAAGGCGTCTCGACAGCCTGTTGCGATGCCTTGTTATAGTTAATGACTATCGATAAAGTAGGATCGGTTGATTTTAGACTTTCGGCTAATGCCGTTACGCTGCCAGGACATTTTTACACTCTGTCAATCGCAAGGAGCGACACCACCAATGTCTCTGATCAATACCGAAGTTAAACCGTTCAGTGCTACGGCTTACCATAATGGCGAGTTCATTGATGTCACCGAGGATAGCCTGAAGGGCAATTGGAACATCTTCTTCTTCTATCCGGCCGACTTCACTTTCGTTTGCCCTACCGAGCTGGGTGACCTCGCCGACAAGTACGAGGAATTCAAGCAGCTGGGCGTCGAAATCTATAGCGTTTCCACCGATACGCACTTCACCCACAAGGCGTGGCACGACAGCTCCGAGACTATCGGCAAGTTGCAGTATCCGATGCTCGCCGATCCGACCCACACCCTCTCGCGCAACTTCGAGGTGCTGATCGAGTCCGATGGCGTCGCCGAGCGCGGCACCTTCGTGGTCGATCCCGACGGCAAGATCCAGATTGTCGAGCTCAATGCCGGCAATATCGGCCGCAATGCCGAGGAGCTGTTGCGCAAGGTCAAGGCCGCTCAGTACGTGCGGGCCAACCCGAACGAAGTCTGCCCGGCCAAGTGGGAAGAAGGCGAAGATACCCTCGCACCGTCCCTCGATCTGGTCGGCAAGATCTAAGCGATTCGACCTGCCGACGAAGCCCGTTCTCGCTTCGTCCGTTCACGCCCGGGTCCGGTGTCAATGACGCCCGTCCGGGTTTTTTCCCAGGAAACACGATACGCCATGTCCCGCATGGTGGGCGCGCGATGGCGCCATGTTTCCGATTCTGTTACCCCGACATCAAGGACCGCCGCTGTCATGTTGGACGACAATCTGAAAAGCCAGCTTAGCGCCTATCTGAACAAAGTCACTCAGCCGTTCGAGATCGTCGCGTCCCTCAATGACGACGCCAAGTCTCAGGAACTCCACCGACTGCTGACCGACATCGTCGGGCTGACCGACAAGATCACTCTGACCACCGACGGTGACGATACTCGCAGGCCCTCCTTTACCCTGAAGCGCTCAGGGCAAGAAACCGGCATCGTCTTCGCCGGCATCCCCATGGGGCACGAGTTCACCTCGCTAGTGCTGGCCCTGCTGCAGGTCGGTGGCCATCCGCCCAAGGCTTCTCAAGAAGTCATCGAGCAGATCAAGGGTCTCGAGGGTGAGCTGCATTTCGAGACCTATTACTCGCTTTCCTGCCAGAACTGCCCCGATGTGGTCCAGGCGCTGAACCTGATGGCGATCCTCAACTCGGGCGTCCACCACGTGGCCATCGATGGCGCACTCTTCAAGGACGAGGTCGAGACGCGCGAGGTGATGTCGGTGCCGAGCATCTACCTCAACGGCGAGCCCTTCGATCAGGGTCGCATGGGCCTTGAGCAGATCCTCGCCAAGGTCGATACCGGCCTCGCCGAGCGTGAGGCCGCCAAGCTCAGCGAGAAACCGGTCTTCGACACCCTGATGATCGGGGGCGGCCCGGCCGGCGCCGCGGCGGCGATCTATGCCGCGCGCAAGGGCATCCGCACCGGTGTGGCTGCCGAGCGTTTCGGCGGCCAGGTACTCGATACCATGTCCATCGAGAACCTCATCTCCGTGCCCCATACCGAAGGGCCCAAGCTCGCCGCGGCGCTGGAGGAGCACGTCAAGGAGTACGAGGTCGATATCATGAACCTGCAGCGCGCGGTGGCGCTGGCACCAGCAGCTGAAGCCGGCGGCGAGCACGAGGTTCACTTCGCGTCCGGCGCCAGCCTCAAGGCCAGGACCCTGGTGCTGGCGACCGGCGCCCGTTGGCGCGAGATAGGGGTGCCCGGTGAGGCCGAGTATCGCAACAAGGGCGTGGCCTACTGCCCGCACTGCGACGGCCCGCTGTTCAAGGGTAAGCGTGTGGCGGTGATCGGCGGCGGCAACTCCGGCGTCGAGGCGGCCATCGATCTGGCCGGCCTGGTGGCTAAGGTGACCCTTATCGAGTTCATGGACGAGCTGCGCGCCGATGCGGTGCTGCAGAAGAAGCTCGCCAGCCTGCCCAACGTCGAGGTCATCAAGGGCGCACGCACTACCGAGGTCAACGGCGATGGCAAGCGCGTCAACGGTCTGACCTACGAAGAACGCGCTAGTGGTGAGATCCGCAAGGTCGAGCTGGAGGGCGTGTTCGTGCAGATCGGCCTGGTACCCAACACCGAGTGGCTAAAGGGTTCGCCCATCGAGCTGTCGCCGCATGGCGAGATCATTACCGACGAGCGAGGCATGACCTCGGTGCCCGGTATTTTCGCCGCCGGCGATGTCACTACCGTGCCCTACAAGCAGATCGTCATCGCCCTGGGCGAAGGGTCGCGTGCGGCGCTGGGCGCCTTCGACCATTTGATCCGTAGCTGACCCGGCTGCTCGGGTCTTGGACCTGTGGCTAATAGCCGAGCTTGAGAGAGCGTGCGAGGATTCGCCGCGATGTCAACGAGGGCAGGATTGATCGGGTAAGCCACACCGGCGGCCAGCAGGCCGTCTTTATGCCTGCTGCCGGGTATTGGCCGGTGCAGGTGATGGTTGATCAATCTTTTCGTAGCCAGCCCTTTTCGTGGCCAGCCCTTTTCGGAGATAGGCCACTATGCCTACCGCGTCACCAAGCATCCGTGGCCCGGTGAGCGCGACCCAGCCCAGCGGCTGTGTGCTGATTCTCGATGCCGATGCCTCGCGGGTCCTGCAGACCAGTGCCAACCTGCCGGAGATACTGGGTGTATCAGTCGATGCGGCGCTGGCAGAAGGGCCGGGGCGCTTGCTGGGTCATGACTTGGCTCGACGCCTGCGCCGCGAGTTGCAGGGCCGCCAGCGCCTCCCTGGCGCCCTGTCGATCAAGCGTCGGGTGGCTGGCGGGTTGCGCAGCCTGCAGCTCGATGCTCGACGCAGCGGTGATCGGGTTCTGGTTGAAATCGAACCGTTGATCCGGCAAGGCAAGCGGCGGTTGTTGGCGACGCTTAATGCCTGGCTGATGCGCCTGGCCGCCGCCGATCATCCCGACGAACTCCTCGATTCGCTAGTGGCCGGGGTGGCCGATCTCACTGGCCATGACCGAGTGTTGGTGTGCGGCTTTGACGCAAACGGCCACGGGGCGGTGGTCGCCGAAAGATGTGCCCCTGGCGTGCCATCGTTCATTGGCATGCGCTTTCCCGCCAGTGATTTCCCCCCGCACATGCGCGAACGTTCCGATGTCAGGGCAGCTGCGGTGCCACTGATACCGGCCCTCGATCCTTGCCGCCAGACGCGCGCCGATCTGTCGACGAGCTTGCTGCGCAGTATCTCGCCCGAGCAGCAGCGCTACCTGACGGGTATGGGTGTGGCGTCGCTGTTGTCGATCGGCATGCACGGCGATGGCGGTCTCTGGGGTCTGGTGCTGTGCCACGGTATGGCGCCGCATGCCTTGTCGCCAGCAGTGCGCGATGCAGCCCTCGGTCTGGTGCAGATGGCCACTCAACGGCTGTTTCTGCTGCGCGCGCGCTCCGAGGCGCGATTTCTGCAGCGCGTTCAGGAGAGCCGCGCGTTGCTGGACGCCGAGCTGTCGGTCCCGGATACATTGCTCCGGCGTCATGGCGACAATTGGCTGGAGCTATTTAGTGCCCAAGGGCTGGTGCTGGTGATGCCTGAAGGCAATGGGCAGCTTGGCCAGGTTCCCCGAACTGCGAGCCTGGCGTTGCTGGTTGAGCGTCTCGAGACCACTCATCACCGTCCCGGCCCCTGGGTGAGCCAGGCGTTGGGCCACGAGCCCCTTACCTCCGATCTGGCGCTTGATGGCGCCTGCGGCCTGCTGGCCGTTGCCTTTTCGCTGGGGGAGTGGCGGCGCGGCTGGCTGCTGCTCTTTCGCCCCGAGCAGCGCGAGACCTATGCCTGGGTGGGGTTGCCTGACAGCGGGCTTGAAGCCGCCTGCCCGGGCGAAGCCCTTCCTGACGAACAAAACTTGCTGGGGCGGCTGTTCAGCCAGTGGCAGGAGGAAATCAGCGGCCATAGCGCCGCCTGGGAGCGAATCGAGCGTCTGGCAGCCCGAGATCTCGCCGAGCAACTTGCGGTCGTGGCCTCGGCCCAGGAGATCAATCGGCTCTACTGCAGCCTGCGTCAGGAGCAGCAGGCGCTGGCCGAGGCTAACCGCCGGCTCGAGCACCTGGCCCACCACGACGCCCTGACACGAGTATGGAACCGCTATCGCATCGAGCAGGCCATGGATGCCGAGCTTACCGCTGCCGAGCGCTGTAGCCGGCCCATGGCGGTATTGCTGTTCGATATCGATCACTTCAAACGCATTAATGACGACCATGACCATGAGATGGGTGACCGCGTGCTGACCATGCTGGCTCGTGAGGTGGAATCGACCTTGCGCGGCTGCGATTACCTGGGCCGCTGGGGCGGCGAGGAGTTTGTGGTGCTGGCGACCAGCAGCGATCTCGACGCCGGCCTGGGCTTGGCCGAGCGCCTCAAGCAGCGGATCGGCGCTATGGCGATTCCCGGCCTGCCGTGCCGGATCACTGCCAGCTTTGGCGTGGCTGCCTGGCGCCGCGACGACACCCGCAAGAGCCTGCTCTCCCGCGCCGATGACGCCATGTATCGCGCCAAGGAGGCGGGCCGCGACCGCCTCGAAGCGCAGGGGTAGCATTTTTCTAATAAAAGGCGTAACCATGCGTCTAGTCAACGTCATCCTTTTTACAGGACAGCGCCCATTGGCGTCGGCAGCGTCCGTCGAATAGACGAGAGCGTCGGCGTTTCATCGTTCACCGGGGAAGCGAACCATGGTGACAGCCGAAGAGGCCTTTCGACAGCTGGCCGACGGTCTCGGGCGCAGCGGCGCTGACGATTTTTTCGAGACCCTGGTCCAGCGTCTGGCCACACTGCTGCGGGTCGGCCACGTGATGATCGCCGAAGTCATGCCGGGCGAGCATGCCCAGACGCTCGCGGTGTGGTCCGGCGATAAACTGCAGGCGAACTTTCGTTATGCGCTGGCCGGCAGCCCCTGCGAACGAGTGGTGGGCCACGAGGTCTGCTTCTTTCCCGCCAATGTCGGCAAGCTATTTCCCGGCGACAGCCTGCTTCAGACCATGGCGATCGAAAGCTATCTGGGCATGCCGTTGTATGCGAGTGATGGGTCTTCGCCGGGGTGGCTCGCGTTGCTCCACGACCACTCGATGCAGCTCGACCCCCTGGCCCACGAAGTGCTGCGTATCGCTGCCGCCCAAGCCGGGGCCGAGCTGGGGCGGCGCCATGCCGAACGCGCGCTGACGCTCAGCGAGGCCAGTGCCCGCGAGAGCGAGCGCTGGCTCGACGCTCTGATGCACCAGCTTCCCGGCATGGTCTACCGTTGTTGCAACGACCGTGACTGGACCATGCAGTTCGTCAGCCATGGCGCGCTCGCGCTGACCGGCTACCGCCCCGAGGCACTGCTTGGCAACCAGGCGACGAGTTTCGCCAGGCTGATTCATCCCGGCGACCGTGACCGCGTCTTCGACGAGGTGCAGGACGCCGTGGCGCGCCATGTGGCCTTTCGCGTGATCTATCGCCTCGCCTCGGCGGACGGCGCGATGCGCTGGGTATGGGAGCAGGGGCAGGCCGTCTATGGTGGGGAGGGCGAAGTGGAGTGGGTTGAGGGCTTCATCACCGACATCACCGAGCAGCACGCGTCGCAGCGTATCCAGCAGGCGGTGATGCAGGTTGCGACCACCGTCTCCACCCGGCTCGGCGACGACTATTTCCACCAGCTGGTGCGCAACCTGGTCGAGATCCTCGAGGCCGATGCCGGCTATGTGGCGACGCTAGACGCGATTGATGAATCCGAGACAACTTTGACCACTCAGAGCTTGGTGGTCGACGGTCAACGGCGCGATAACGTCACCTATCTGCGGGAGGGCTCGAAGTGTTCGCAGGTGCTCGCCGATCAGGAGTGCCTGGAGGCCGCCGGTGAGGCTGTTACGTTTTCCTGTGACGCGCCCGACCGGCTACCGGCCCAGGCCTGGATTGGCCGGCGGCTCGACAACGCCAAGGGTCTCCCCATCGGCGTGATGATGGTGCTGTATCGCCGCCCGCTGGAAGATGACAACTTTCCCCTTTCGGTGTTGCGCATTCTCGCCACCGGTGCCGCTGCCGAGCTGGAGCGCCGCCGCGATCATCAACGCATGCAGCAGCTCGCCTATCGCGATTTGACCACCGGCCTGCCCAACCGCGTCAGTTTCATGGAGGTGTTGGCCGAATGGCGGGCGCTTGCCGAGAGGCGCCAGCGCCCGCTGGCAATGCTATGTCTCGACGTGCGCCGTTTCAAAGAGATCAACGACACTCACGGCCACCAGGTCGGCGACCAGCTGTTGGCGATGGTAGGCCGGCGTTTTCAGGCAGTGCTCGCCACCGGCGAGTTTCTCGCCTGCCTGGCCGGCGATGAGTTCGCGCTGCTGCTTGCCGATGCCGACGAGGCGACAATAGAGGACACGCTCCGGCGCGTGCCGGCAGCCCTCGCCAGGCCCATTGCGCTGGGGCATCGCAGCTTCACGCTCGAGGTCAGTGTCGGCGTCGCCCAATATCCGCGGGATGCCCTGACGCCCGATGATCTCTTCACCGCCGCGAGCATTGCGCTCTTTCATGCCAAGCAGCACGCCAAGCAGAGCGGCAGCGGCAGCAGCCATTTCGATGATGCCATGGCGCGTGAGCTTCACCATCGTCAGCGGATGACCGAGCGCTTCCTGGCCGCACTGAATGGCGATGGCCTCGAGCTCAATTACCAGCCACAGTTCGATCTGGCTACCGGCGAGCTGATCGGCGCCGAGGCGCTGTGCCGCTGGTATGACCCCGAGTGGGGCTGGGTCAGCCCCGGCGAGTTCATTCCACTGGCCGAGGAGCGCGGGCTGATACGCCCGCTCGGCGACTGGGTGCTGCAAGAGGCTTGCCGCCAACGAGTAACCTGGCGTCGCGCCGGGCTGCGCCTGCCAGGTCGGTTGTCGGTCAATGTCTCGGCACAGCAGTTCGACGACCCAGAGCTCGCCGAGCACATCGTTACGCTGATAAAGGATACCGAGGCCGCCTCGATTGCCCTGGAGATCACCGAGAGCGACTTCATGCGCGACCCCGAGCAGGCCGTGGAGATCACCCGCGCCCTGCGCCAGGCCGGCTTTGCGTTGTCCATCGACGATTTCGGCACCGGCTATTCGTCGCTGGCCTACCTGCGCCGCTTCGCCGCCGATGCGCTGAAGATCGACATCTCCTTCGTGCGCGACATGCTCACTAGCCATCACGACCGCGCCATCGTCGACACCATTATCGCCATGGCCCGCGCTCTCGGGCTCAAGACCGTGGCCGAAGGCGTGGAAACCCGCGAGCAGGCCGAGGCGCTGGCCGAGATGGGCTGCGACCAGGCCCAGGGCTATTACTTCGGCCGGCCGGTCACGGGCGAGGCGTTTCTCGAGCAGTGGGGTAGCGCCATGCGGCAGGACTGACACCAGTGCGTCCGGCCGCCCGGCGAGATTCAACGCGGCCTTGATGCGGCCACTTGGTTGCGTCCGCCGTGCTTGGCGCGATACATCGCCTGATCGGCGCGTACGACCAATTGCTTGCGCGTGTCGCCGGGCTGCCAGCTGGCCACGCCGAGGCTGATGGTCACCTGGCCCAGCTCGTCGAACGCGAGGGCCTCAACGCACTGGCGCAAGCGCTCGGCCAGGCGGGTGCCACCTTCGAGGTCGGTGTGGCTCGCCAGTGCGATGAATTCCTCGCCGCCCCAGCGGCCCAGGGCGTCGCTGTCGCGCAGGCCGGCTTGCACGGCCCGGGTCAGTTCGACCAGCACGCGGTCGCCCGCCTCATGACCGTGGGTGTCGTTGAAGTGCTTGAAGTGGTCGATATCGAACAGCAACAGCGTGAAGGGCTGGGCATGGCGCTCGGCCGCATTCAAGGCGGCGTCGATGGCCTGTTCCATGCGGTAGCGGTTCCAGGCCCCGGTCAGGGCATCGCTGTAGGCCAGGGACTTAAGCTGGGCGTTGACTTGATTAAGGCGCCCATTGAGCTTGGCGATTTCGCGCCCGGAGACCAGCACGGCGAGATCCTCGGCGAGATCGCCGGCGGCGCGGCGTTCGATCTCGCTCCAGCCGTGGCTGCGGCCCTTTATCTCTTCCTGCCATTGGCCGAAGGAGCGGCGCGGGGTCATGATCAGCTGGCCGTGGCGTTCCATGGGAATATCCTCGGGATTACCGGCCCAGCGGCGTGTCTCGCGCTGTTCGGTACGAAACAGCATCAGCCAGTGGGATTGCCGGGTATCGCTGGGCAGCGGGGCGGCGAGCAGCCCGCAAAGATCTCCCTGCTGCCACTCGGCGAGCGGCGTGTCGACAAGCCGCTGGCTATACCAGGGTGCGTCGTGCTGTTGGTGGCGGTTGAGCCACTCGGCCATGCCCAGCAGGTGAGTGGCGTCTGGCAGTCGCCCTACGCCACTCACCCGGCCATGCAGCACCAAGGCCACGCCGCTGGCGCGCAGCAAGTCGAGCCACTGTTGGCCATGGCGCTGCAGCATGGCTTCGGGGTCTTCCAACTGGCCGCGCTCGCCGGCCAGCAGGTCACGGCTGTCATGGACGTCGTGCAGTAAGCGTGCCTCGGCCCTGGCACGCAGCAGCATCATTCGGGGCAGGGTGATCTGCACCAGGGCGCGTGCGGCATCGCGCACGGCGGGTGAGAGCTCGCGTGGGCCGAAGCCATGGCAAGCGAGCAATCCCCAGAGCCGCCCTTCATCGTGCATGGCGATGGACAGCGAGGCGCTCACGCCCATGTTGGCGAGGTATTCCCGGTGGATCGGTGATACGGCGCGCAGCGAGCCCCGGGAAAGATCAAGGGGCGTTGCGTCCTGGGGGTCGCGGGCTGGCATCAGCGCCACGGGCGCTGCGGCGGCATCGGGGATGCTACGCACGCGGTTGATGTCATAAAGCCTTCGCACCTGGACGGGGATGTCACTGGCCGGGAAGTGATGGCCGAGAAAGGCGCCGGCCTCGGCCACGCGGTGCTCCGCCACTACCTGGCCGTTCCACTGCTCATCGAAGCGATAGACCATCACACGCTCGTAGCGGGTCAGCTGCTGTACGCCGCGCGTCAGCGCTTGCAGCAGTGCATCAAGGTCGTCGAGTTGGCTGACCTGAACCAGCCATTCATTGACCGTGGCGAGCAGGCGTCGCTCGCCTGGCTGATTCAGCGGCTCGAGTTCCACCACGACCCTTGAGCCGCTGCGGTAGGCCACCACATGAAACCGCCGCATCCGCTCCTTGACCCGGCGCTGGGCCGTCAGGGCATTGGGCAGGCACTCCTGGTCGAGAAGAGCCTGGCGCAAGCGTGTCAGCAGCCGCTTGCCGATCAGGTCGCTGGGGTGTGCTTGCAGGGCCTCGGCCACGCTGACGCCGAGAAAAATTTCTATATTGGCGCTGACCTGGCGTACTTGACGCATTTCGCTGTCAAGGCTGATCAGGCAGCCCGCCGATTGAATGGCGCCGGGAATGTGTACCGGCTCGCGGGCGCAGGCGTCCAGGGCGGCGTCGATCTGCGCCCGAGAGTAGGGGATGGATTGGTTCACTTGGCGCCCTCGAGGCCGACAAGCGGTCGGCCGAGGTGGTCTTTGCGGCTCAGAATGGCCGGGCTGGTGTCCAGCGAGTGCTGAAACAGCGCGAAGGCTGCCCTGGCGCCGAGTGCCGCTTCATCAGCGCTTGCCACCGGGCCACGAGGCTCAGCAACGGCGCGTTCAGAAAAGAGACGCTCGGCAAAGGTAATGAAGCTCGGCCAGTGCGTGGCGCCGTGGGCCTCGGCGAAGAAGCGCAGCGGAACCGTCGGGCCTAACGAGGCGCGCACATGCTTGGCGATGACGCGGGCGCCCAGGCGCGAGCCTTCCAGCACATACAGCAGGCCAAGCAAGGTCTCGAGACGAGGAACTGCCAGGGGGGCAAACGCCCCATCGAACGGCTTGCCGCCCAGGCGTTCAAGATCGTCACGCAGCGCCGGGGCGCGTTCGTCGAGACGATAGCCCTCGCCTGCTGGCAGGACGACAACCCGCGATTCGAGGCCTCGGCGCACCGCATCTTCCAGGCTCGACTGGGCGCCATGCAGGCCCACCAGGGCGTCTACATAGCTTTCCGGGTCGAGGTCGCTCTTCAGCAAGCGACTCAGTCTGGGGTGACGGTCGAGGCGGTGGTGGTCATGGTGCGTGGCCTCGCGCAATCGTGCGAGCAGTGAACACAAGGTGTTGGCAACCCTCAGGTAAAGGTGAAAGGTAAGATGTCGCTTGTACCATGTGTTGTCATAGGCTGGAAGGTGAGGTCTCGGGTTACGGCATCATCAAGGTGGCCTGGCGGGGGATTGGCGCTGCCATTGCCATCTGCCATTGCTATCAGAGCGCCGAGAGAAAGTTCTTCAGGCTGTATTCATCGGAGAGGTCTCCATAGAGCACTCGGCGCTTTCCCGACGCATCGATGTGCATCAGGGCGGGTGTGGCGAAGATGCCGAAGCTGATGGCCTCTTGCGGTTCACGCAGGAGGTCGATCTCGCGGGTTGGGGCGTCGTCGATACTGTTGGCCTCGAGGGCGGCCGTCAGGTTGTGGTGGGCCCGCCGGGAGCGGGGCGCTTCACCGGTCACGAAGAGGATGAGAGTGGCATTGTGCTGGTGGTTGTCGTCGGCGAGTGCGCGGTTCACTGGTCCTGCCCTCCCTGGCTGGGATTCCGGCGTCTCAGGATGCTGTCCTGATGGCGGTCCGCCCCGCGATCGGTTTGTGTCTGGTCGCGATGCTCGGTCACCAGTTCCTCCTGCAGGCGCTCAAGCTCTGTCTGGCCCTGCTGGATCAGAGTGCGGGTCCTTTCTATCTCCACTTCCAGTCGTTGCTGCTGGCGAACGCGCTCCTTGACCTGTCGCTGTCGCATGGCGGCTTCCTCGCTCTCCTTCTGGACGCGCGCCGTGCCCATCAAGACCTCGCTGCCGAAGGGGTAGACATCGGCGAGATCGACGCCTCGAGGGGAGAGAATCATCTCGCGGACCTGATTGGAGTGGGCCGTGCCCCTCGACTTGACCACCGACAGCGAGCGATTGCGCTCGCCGCCGTTGATCTGGTAGCGCAGCACGATCCAGGTATCCGCAAGGGTCGAGGCATGGCTCAGGCTGGATTCACCGAAGGGGTCATCGGCCTCGGACAGCGAGGTGAGCATGGTGGTGATGCCCCGGGTGCGTGTGACGGCGAGGAGATGCTCCAGGGCGAGGAAGGCGCTTTCGGCACCGGACGACTTGAGCAGGGCCGAGGCCGGGTCGATGACCAGGCATTCCGGCTGGAAATCATCGAGCAGGGCAAGCACGGCCATGTAATGCTCCTCCACCAGGCCATCCCAGCTTGCCCGGGCGACGACGCTCAACTGGCCACTGTCGATGGGCGACTGCAAGTCGATGCCCAGGGTGGCGACATTGCGTACGATCTGGCGGGCGAACTCATCGAAGCTCAGCAGTAGTGCTCGCTCGCCTCGCTGGGCGGCGGCGGCAACAAAGGCCGCCCCCAGTGTCGTCTTGGACGTCCCGGGCTGGCCGGAGATCAGAGTGGTCGAGCCACGATAGACACCACCCTCGAGTATCTTGTCGAGGCGCTCGATGCCGGTGCTGATACGTTGACCGGCGGCCGGCACCGACGCGGCGACGAAGGGCTCGGCATAGGGAAGATGGATGCCGGCATCGTCGATCAGCATGGCAAGCTCATTGGGGTTGTGGCGAGTGCCCCGGTACTTGGCGATGCGAAAGCGTCGGTTGAGTCGCTTGTCCACCAGGGTGCTCGACAGCACCAGGATGGTGTTCAGCATGAACTCGATGCCGGTGAGGTGATCCGGGTGGGGACTGTCGTTGCCCGTGTGCTTGCCGGTCAGCAGCAGTGAATACCCCTTCTCGATGCTCCAGTCATTGAGCTGGGCGATCTGGTCGATGGCGCTCTGGCTGTCGGGTTGGCGACGCAGCAGCTGGTCGATCCCGTCGAGGATGATCCAGTTGCCTTCCACACGCCTGGCGCAGAGGTCCAGCACGGCGAGCAGTCCGTCGATGTCGAAGGTCCCCGAGAATTCGGCTCCCTTCATCGACTGGCCGTCGATGATCTCGCAGCGTGACTCGCGCAGTCGCGGCCCCCAGCGGAAGGAATCGGTATTGCGCAGGATCTGCTCGCGGGATTCCTCGAAGCTCATGAAGACCCCGCCCTCCCCCCGTGCCAGGACGCTGGCCAGTATCTGGAGGCCGATGATGGTCTTGCCGCACCCCGGCTCGCCGATCACCAGGGTCGCGCCCCCGGCCAGTAGCCCCCCGTGGGTGACCGTATCCAGGTGATGAATACCGGTGGCTCGCTTGACGAGTCCGTGCCCCGCTGTGGTGTCGTTCATCAGGTCTCCAAACTGCCAATCTTGAAACCGCAAGGGTCCTTGCTTCATCGTGCGTCGTCTTGTGTCATCCTCGCTGAGGGGAGTGGCACCAGGGGTAGACGGGAGTGTTTCGCCAGCAACCAGCGGAAGTCCTCTACTTCCAGCGGCATGCTGTAATAGTACCCTTGGCCGATACGGCATCCCAGTTCGAGCAGGACATCACGCACGGCGGTATTCTCTACCCCCTCCGCCACGGTGTCGGCCCCGAGCACTTGGCTGATGCCCAGGATCATCGACACGATATTGCGGTTGAAGGGCTTGTCGAGGATTCCCCGCACGAACCCCATGTCGATCTTGATCTCGTCGAAGGGATATTGCTGGAGGTAGAGCAGTGACGAATAGCCGGTGCCAAAATCGTCGAGGGACAGCCTGACGCCAAGCGCATGCAGGTCATTGATCTGTCGGCGCAGCAACTCGGACTCCTCGCTGAATACACTCTCGGTGATCTCCAGAGTGAGCGCGGCCGGGTCGATGGCATGGGTCTCGAGGGCTTCGCGCACCTTGTGGTTGAAGTCGCCTAGACGGAACTGGTCCACCGAGACGTTCACCGAGACCCGGACCAGGTCGAGGCCCGCATCCTGCCATTCGCGCAGATGGTGGCATGCCTGGAAGAGCACCCAGTCACCGATCGGGCCGATCAACTGGCTCTGCTCGGCGATGGGAATGAACTGGCCGGGCATCTGCATGCCGCGCTGCGGGTGCATCCAGCGGATCAACGCCTCGCAGCCGATTACCTCGCCGCTGGCCAGGTTCACCTTGGGCTGGTAATGTAACTCGAACTGATCTTCCTCCAGGGCCCGGCGAAGGTCACGGGTCAGATCGAGGCGGTGCTGGGCGATCCGATCCATTTCCCGGTTGTAGCGATAGAATTTGCTGTTGTCGCGCAGGCGGGTCTCGTGCAGGGCGATCTCCACTTCGTGCAGCAGAGTTTCGGCGCTGCGCTCGTCCTCGCCGAGCAGGGTATAGCCCCCCCAGACCGAGATCTCGATGAGGATCTCTCCGATGCGAAACGGCCGCTGAAACATCTTGGCCAGTGAATCGAGACGCTCGGGATGGTCTCTGGCGTGGTCATCGGGCAGGAAGAGGATGAACTGGTCACCGCTGATACGGCCGATGAGAGCGTGGTCGCAGAGGTGATTTTCCAGGCGGCGCGCCAGCTTGATCAGCAGGCGGTCTCCGATGTTATAGCCATGGGCATCATTGACGTTGCGCATTTCCCTGATGTCCAGCAGGGCGATGATATCCTGCGGATTCCATCCGTACCGGCCGATGTGGCTCGAAAATGCCGCGCTGAAGCCCGGTCGATTGGCGAGGCCAGTCAGGGAATCCTGATAGGCCTGTCGCTTCAGCTCCTCTTCGGCCAGCTTGCGTTCGGTGATATCCACATGCATCACCACGGCCCCCGGGAAGCCCTCGGTTTCATGGCCAGGTGCCAGCCGGGTGGCCATCATACGAAACCAGCGTGGCTGGTCCGGGGAATGGCAGGGATACTCCAGGGCGAAGGTTTCCTGGTCGCCAGCCAGCACGGCCTGCAGGCCCTCGGCGGTCTGGAGAGCCTCCTCGGCGCAATCGCCGGTAGCGGCACGGCAGATCTCGAGGTAGTTGCTGCCAACGCCGAAGTTGGCGTCCCGGAAGTCATTGTTGGTCGCGAAGTGTCGCCACTGGTCGTTGACGTCGAGGATCCTGCCGTCGCCATCCAGCAGGGCGATGTGGGCGGGAAGTGAATTGATCAGCGCCCGGCGGTCGGTCAGGGCGTCGGAGAGTGACTCGACCATGGCGGCCTGCTGGTCGAGCATCCGATTGAAGGTGCGCGCGAGGTCGGCGAACTCGTCCGACCCCGTGACCGGGACTCGAGTGTCTTGATCACCGGCTTCCACTCGCCGGGTGGCGTGGGAAAGCGCCCGCAGGGGACCGTTGATGCGTCGGAAGATCACGCCGAAGGCGAGGATACAGAGGGCGCCGAAAAGCGCCGCGGCCACCCCGAACCCCATGGCGAGCCATCGGGTATCTCGGGCGATTCTCGCCTGGTGTTGATGCACTACCTCCTGAAGGGCCGTATCCAGGGTGGTGCCCAGGTCGGCCACCCGGCTCACGACCTGGCTGTCGCTGACCAAGGAGGAAGTGTCGATGCGGCCCTGAAGTGCCATCAAGGAGGCGATCTCGTCTTGCCTGTCCTGCATCGATGACAGGCTGTGGACACCCATGAATACCAGCATGGCAAGTCCCAGCAAGCAGCCAACGATGCTGACGAGCGACAGGCGAAGCAGCTTCATGGCGAGGGTGCCTCGAGGGTTGGATTGTGCACGGGGATGCCCACGGCGCCCGGCAGCAAGGTTTGCAATGCCACCATAGCTGGTCATCTCATGCGTTAGGATGATACACAGGTATACGAGTTTTTTGGCGTTTCCCTAGGGCCATCATGGCATCATTAAAGCTTACTTTATTCTCATCGATTCACACGGGTAAGCGGCGCGGCGCCGGCGGACAACGGGGCGGCGTGCTTTTGAGCGCTAGATAACCGTGCAAGGTTCCAGGCACCTGGCATCCAGGGAACGAGGGGAGGGCGGCCATGTCGATTGGCGGGTGGCGGTGGAGTCTGGCCTTTCTGGTAGGGGTGAGTCTCGGTGGATGGGCGCAGGAAAGCCCTGAAGCGCAAGCGCGATCCTTGCACGGGGGCGACGAGATACGCCTGGTGATCCCCTTCGGCCGGGGTGGGGCAACTGACGTGCTGTTTCGTCAGATCGCCGGGCCCGTCAGCGAGCGACTGGGTCGGCGAATCGTGCTGGAGAACGTCTCCGGGGCGGCCGCGACGCGCGGCGCCCAGCGTGTGAGGGAGGCGGCCCCGGATGGTCGCACACTGCTGGGTAGCCATCAGACCTTGATCCTTTCGTTCCTGTCGGGCATCTCGGCGCATGAATTCCAGGACTTCGTCCCGGTGGCGCTGTTGATGCGCACGATCAATATTCCCACTACCCACTCGCAGCATCTGGTGCAGTCTGCCGCCGGGTTCGCCGAGCATGTCAAGTCGCAAGCGACGCAGAAGGGCGCGCGGTCGGTGCGTATCGGCATGATCAAGGGATCGACCGATCACTTCTTCTGGTTGCAATTCCTGAAGGCAGTGGGGGTCGAGCCCGCGGCGGTACAGATGGTGGGCTATCCCGACACTGTCTCCCAGGTAGCGGCATTGCTCGGTCACGAGATCGACTTCTCAATGCTCAATCTGCCCTCGGCGGGCGAGATGTACGAGAAGGGCATGCTCCGCCCGCTGGGAGTGGCGGCTGATCAACGCCTTGTGGGCCTACCCGAGGTGCCGACCCTTGAGGAGCAAGGCATCGCGGTAATCAATACCACCAACCGAGGGTTATTCGCTCCGCTGGGCACGCCTCGTGAACAACTGGAGCCGGTGGTCTCGGCCCTTGCCGTCACCCTGGGTGACGACGCGCTGGCCGAACGGCTCGAGCACGAGTTCGGTACCCGAGTGGATATGCGCCTGTTCGAGGATTACGCCGCCTATCTTTCGAACCGCACCCAGGCGCTCAAGTCGCTTGCCGATGAGTTGGGGTTTTCCAGATGACCGGCCGCCACCCAACCAAAGGACGCGCGGGCTCAGCGATGCCTTACAGGGCGCGCGACATCGCGTTGGAAACGGCACTGGCGATGACGGCGGCCACCTTCATGGTGCTGGGCATGCTGGGTCTGCTGGCGTTCGCGGTGGGCCTGTCCTATCCCCTGCGCAGTGTACTGGTACCCGATGCGGCGCTGGCGGCCCTGCTGGGCGGGACCGGCCTTCTAGCCTGCACGTTTGCCTGGCATCGTACCCGGCGCCTCGCCGGCGCCGTGCTGATGGTGCTGGTCCTGTACTCGCTATTCCAGGAGCTCATCGTCCCTGAGAGCGGCTCCTGGCTGACCGGTCGTGAGCGTATTGTGCCCGCAGCGTCCAGCGTGCTGCTCGGCGTGGCATTGTGTCTGATGCTGGGCATTCGAGGCCGCGTTCTTCGCAGGCTATGGGCGGGGGTGGGGCTGACGCTGACCGGGCTCGGCGTGATATCGCTAGGCGTACTTTTGCTGGGCGGTGACAACCTCTGGACCGAGGTCTACGTTTCATCGCCCATGGCGGCCACCTTGTGTCTGTTGATCTGCGGCCTGGCCATGGGATTGATGGCACAGCGTGGCGAGCGACAGGCGCTGCAGGTGGGCAGGATGGCCATTCTGGCGGGGCTGCTGGGTATCGTGCTGAGCGGATCGGCCTGGTACTTGCTCAGTTGGCAGTATCAGGACAGCAAGCGCCAGCAGGCGAGCTACGTCCTCGACAATATCCAGTTGAACACCGAACAGATGATGGCTTCGCAGCTATTGCTGGTGCAGCGCATGGCCGAACGGCTGGAGGCGGCGCAAGGCCGCTTCGAACAGACGGTATTGGAGCGGGATATCCGCAACTACCTTCGGGATGCCCCGGGGCTCCAGGCTATCGGACTTTTGAATGCTCAAGGCGCCAGGGTCTGGGGACAGGGTCGCGATGATCCGGCGTGGGACTGGTTAGGCCGGACACTCATCGACAGCCGGGTGGAAGCCTGGCTTGATCTCGACTTTCCGCAGCCGCGCTTGCTACTTCCTGACGACGAGGCCGCTCAGATGGCGCTGATGGCGATGCCGGTCATGACATCGGGCCATCGGCTGGTGGCCAGTCTGGATATGGCCATCCTGCTCGATGAGCAGCTGCGGGTGCAGTTGGGCACGCATCTCGTGCGCATTCACCGGGATGACCAGACGCTGCTCGAGATCCGAGCGCCGGGTCGTACGGCAGCGCCGAGCGAGAGTCTGTTTCCGCGCCTGGAACAACGCCATGTCGGATTGCCGGGCGGTATCATGCTCACGCTTGAAGTGTTCCCCGATTCGGCGCGGGACATGCTCGAGGCCGACCTGGTACCTGGTGGCGTGGGGATTGCCGGGCTGATGCTGAGTTACCTGCTGGCCTACAGCCTGGGGCTGGCGCAGCTGGTGCTTGGCCGCTCACGTGAGCTCGCCGCGGCACACCGTTATCTGGAGGCACAGCAAGGCATTCAGGCGTCGATCGCCCGCGATGCACCGTTGGAGGAGACACTGCGTCGGGTCTGTCGGATGCTTGAGCAGCAGATACCGGGGGCGCTGTGTTCGGTCATGCAGCGCCGTGGTGAGAAGCACCTGGTGCTGATGTCGGGCGACAGTCTGCCGCCGGCGTTTCGCGAGGCATTGGGTGAGATCGAGATCGGTGCCGATGTGGGTGCCTGTGGCAGTTCGGCCTTCCGACGCGAAACGGTGATCTGCGAGGATATCCTCTCGGATACTCGCTGGCAGGGGTTTCACGCCATTGCCGCCGCCGCCGAGTTGCGCGCCTGCTGGTCCTGCCCGGTAATCGCCTCGGACGGTCGGGTGCTGGGCACCTTCGCCACCTATTATCGCGTCATCGGGAGTCCGGATGAGCACGAACTCGAGCAAATCCACAAGGCGGCGGAGTTGGTAGCCTTGGCCATCGAGCGCCAGCAGGATCGCCATTCGTTGTGGCAGAGCGAGCAGCGCTACCGCTCGCTGTTCGCCTACAACCCCGATGCCGTGTTCTCGCTGGACCCCATGGGTCACGTCGACACTGCCAACGCTACCTGTGGCGAGATCACCGGGCTCGACAACGAGGCGATCATCGGGACGCACTTTTCCCAGCTCATTCAGCCCGAAGACGTTGCTCGCAGCCAATGGCAATTCGAGACAGCGTGCGCGGGGAAGACGGCGCGTTTCGAGTTGAGTCTGATCAATCGAGACGGCGAGGAGCGGATGCTCGACCTTACTATTCTGCCGATTATGGTGGAGGGACGCATCCAAGGCGTCTACGGCATCGCCAAGGATATTTCCGATCGCAAGGTATATGAAGCGCAGCTAGCCCACCACGCCAGCCACGATGCACTCACTGGGCTGGCCAATCGCTCCCTGTTCGAGGATCGACTCGCCCACGACTTCGCTCTTGCCTGTCGCCATGGTTATTGTCTTGCGGTGCTATTCGTCGATCTCGACGACTTCAAACCGATCAACGACAGTTTGGGGCATGCCCTGGGCGACAAGGTGCTGATCGAGGTAGCGAACCGGCTCACCACAGGCATACGCACCGGCGATACGCTGGCGCGCCTGGGGGGCGACGAGTTCGTGGTGCTGCTCCCCGACCTGACCGACGAGCAGCAGGCACTGCAGATGGCGGAGCGCTTGTTGTCCCTGATCGCGCAACCCTACTGCATCAATGATCTGGAATTACACCTCACCTGCAGCATCGGTATCGCTGTGAGCGATGGGGATACTGAACATTCCATGATGCTGATCCAGCAGGCCGACATGGCGATGTACAGGGCCAAGCGGCAGGGGCGTAATGCGTATCAATGGTTCACCCGCGAGATTACCGCCAAGGTCAACGAGCGGGTCGCATTGCGCAACGAGCTACAGGAGGCGATCGACAAGCAACAACTGGAACTGCATTACCAGCCGCTGCTGGATCGTGAGGGCGAGGTGGTGAGCGTCGAGGCGCTTCTGCGCTGGAAGCATCCTGCCAAGGGTTATATCCCGCCGGACGTGTTCATTCCGCTGGCCGAGGAAACCGGCCAGATCATGCCGATAAGTCAATGGGTACTGGAGCGCGCGTGTCTGGATATGGGCCATCTGGAGGCGAGTGGCTACGGTGCTCTACGTGTGGCAGTGAACCTCTCTCCGCTGCAGTTCCATCGCTCAGGTTTCCTGACGACGCTGAGTGAGACGCTCACGACCACTGGACTGCCGGCCGGGCGTCTCGAGCTCGAGCTCACCGAGGGCATCCTCATGAACGATACCGAGGCCGCCATCGAGATCCTGCATGCCCTTCGCGGCATGGGCATCGAGGTCTCCATCGATGATTTCGGCACCGGCTTTTCCAGTCTCAGCTATCTCAAGCACCTGCCCATCGGCAAGGTCAAGATCGATCGCAGTTTCGTCAAGGAGCTGGCGCGGCGCGCCGACGATGCTGCGATCGCCCAGGGCATCATCTCCATGGCGCATCACCTGGGACTCGACGTGGTTGCCGAGGGCATCGAAACCAGCGAGCAGCATGGCCTGTTGCTGCGCTATGGTTGTGATGTCTTCCAGGGCTTTCTGCTCGCCCGCCCGATGCCGCTCGCCCGGTTGGAGGAATTCCTTGCGCAGCGGGTCGTGGTGTGAGTGCCGCCTTAGGGAATCAAGAACAGGACAACGAACGATGGATTATTGTGCAAGGGTCGTGGGCCACTGCGGCCGCTGTGAGGGCGATCTGCCCTTCGACTTCACCATGGCCTTTCAACCGATCGTGGATCTGGCCGAGGCCAGGGTAGTGAGCTATGAAGCGTTAGTGCGTGGAAGGCAGGGCGAATCGGCCTGGAGCATCATTTCCCAGGTGACCGACGAGATGCTCTACCGCTTCGATCAGGCCTGCCGGGTGAAAGCCATCGAGCTTGCCAGCGAACTGGGCATGCGCGAGACATTGTCGATCAATTTTCTGCCCAATGCGGTCTATGAGCCCCAGGCGTGTATCCAGGCTACACTCGAAGTGTCTGAGCGCGTGGGTTGGCCCACCGACCGTATCGTGTTTGAAATCACCGAGACGGAAAAGGTCAGGGACCGTCGGCATCTGCGCAATATCATCAATGCCTACCATGCCATGGGATTCACCACGGCATTGGATGACTTCGGCAACGGCTATGCCAATCTGGATCTGCTGACCGACTTGATGCCGGATCGGCTCAAGATCGATCGCGAGCTGGTCATGGGCTGCGATACCGACTTTCGCCGGCAGGCGCTGGTGCGCGCTGTTAAAGGCCTCGCCGACGAGTTGAACATTGGGTTGATCGCTGAAGGGGTAGAAACCCACGAGGAAGCCATGTGGCTGGGTCGCTTGGGAATCAATCGTCAACAAGGTTTCTACTTTGCGCGGCCGGTTGTCGAGTCGCTGGGCGAGGATCTTCGTCCCCGATTGAAGGCATTACGCGAGGAGATGCGCTTCAGTATGGAGGCCGGCCTGCCATGATCACCGGGACGTCGTGATACGCCTCCAGGGAGAGCCACCATCGATGGCAGCAAGACCACCAGACGGGGAAGATCAGGAAAAGGGTGACGGCGACGTTCGATCCGCTGTCGTGCGTTTCCTGAGTTGCCCGGAAAGCTACCCCGAGCCGACCTCGGAGGTGGAGCTTCGCGAGACGCACCTTTCCTGCGTATTCCTGACGGATGAGTCCGTCTACAAGTTAAAAAAGCCCCTACGCTATGACTTCCTGGATTTCAGCACCCTCGAGGCACGGCGGCGCAACTGCGAAACCGAGGTCAGGCTCAATGCCGAGCTGGCGCCATCCATCTACGAGGGTGTGGTGACCCTGGCCGAGGATCCTCATGACGGCCTCAACCTTGAGGGGCGAGGTGAGCCGATCGAGACCCTGGTGAAGATGCGGCGTTTGCCGGATGAGTGGAATCTTGAGAACCGCCTGGGCGAGGATCGGGTCAGGGCCCGGGATGTCAAGAAGGCGGCCAGGCAGCTGGCGCGATTCTATGCCGGCCAGGACGCCAAAAGACGGGTCAAGGCCGACGACATCGAGGATAAGGTCGGCGAATGTCTGGAGGAGCTGGCGGATCTGCCGGTCGATGTCGATGAGGAGATGACGGCCCTGGGGGTTGCCCTGCGGGAAGCGCTCCGCTCCCAGCGCCAGCCGCTCGAGCAGCGACACCAGCTGGACGTTCATGGTGATCTGCGCCCCGAGCATGTCTATCTCGGCGAGGAGCCGGTGTTCATCGACCGGCTGGAATTCGATCCCGAGCTGCGCCTCATGGATCCGCTGGAGGAGCTGAGCTTCTTCGCCATGGAGTGCGAGAGGCGGGACGGCGGCTGGATTGGCAGTCAGTTTCTCGACGTTTACCGGGAGGAGACCGGGGACCCTGCCCCTGAGGCCCTGGTAGCGCTCTATACGGCGTATCGTGCCCTTCTCTGGGCCGTTCTCGCCGCCCGCCACCTGGAGCGAGAGGACCACCGCAAGCCTTGGGGCCGCATCACCCGCGACTATCTGCGACGGGGACTAAGGGCCCTGGGCTCGTGAGACGCCCCCTGTCCCTGGGAGTGCCTACTTCCCGTGAAGCGTCTCGACCGCCCGGGCGAAAAGGTCGGCCACCGGGATGACCGTCACCCTGCCCTTGCCCTCCGTGGGCATCTCCAGCCGGGGCTTGACGCTGTCGGTGATCAGTAACTGGTCGAGTTCCTCGGCATCGAAGAGCTTTTCCGAGCCCGGCCCGAACAGGGCATGGGTGATCACCCCGTAGACCTGGGTAGCGCCCTTGTCCCGGCATGCCTGGGCGGCGCGCAACAGGGTGGTACCGCCGGCGACCAGATCGTCGACGATGATCGCCACCCTGCCCGACATGTCCCCGACCACGGCCTCGCCCGATACCACCCCTTCGCTTCGCTGCTTTTCCATGAAGGCGCTGGGCGGTTGGCTGCCGGTGCGTGCGTCCCAGACGTCACGGAATCGGTCCACGCGCTTGGCGCCGCCGGCATCGGGGGAAACGATGACCACGTCACTATCATGGTGGTCGTGCAGAGCGTCCACGAAGAGCTCATGGGCCTCGAGGTGCTCCGTCCGGCAGCGAAAGGCGTTGTCGAAGGCGGCCCGGTTGTGGACTTCCAGCGCCACCATGCAGTCCGTGCCCAGCGCCTCGAAGAGCTGGCCAACATAGCGGGTGGTTACCGGGTCGTGTTCCTTGGTGCGACGATCCTTGCGGGCATAGGCGAGATAGGGAACCAAGGCGATGACGCGGCGGGCCCCGGCATCCTTCGCCGCGCCGATGAAGAACAGCAGACGCACCAGCTTGTCGTTGGCGCTGGATGTTGCGTCCCCGAAGAGGGTGTGAAGAACATAGACATCCTGCCCGTGGAGATCGACCAGGGAGCGTGCCTTGTGCTCGCCATCCTCGAAGTGGCGTTCCTCGTGAGAGGCGAGCTTGATGCCCAGTCGTGAAGCCACCGACTCACCGAGTGTTTGGCTGCCCTCCAGGGCAAACAAAACCGGTTCGCTCTGCATAGTGCCTCCTCATGAAATGACAGCGTCTCTTCAGTGAAACTCGCTCGGTGGATTCTTGCCAGTTCCGGCTGAGAAAATCGGTCATCGAGACGAATTCACCGGTCTCCCTGGGTCGGGAGAAATGTCAATCGATCAGCCACACGAAGGGCAGCAGCGAGAGGGCGAGGACGACAGCGGCGACTGTGGTGAAGAAGAGAACTCGAAGAGGATGGTGCCGAAGGCGTCTCCAGAGGCTGGGCGCCTGGCCCTTGGCGGCGAGATCGTCGTGTTCGCGGCGGACGCGTTCGCCGAGCGCCTGCTGGTACTGGTCGATCACCTGACGGGCGCTTGCCAACTGTTTATCGTCCTGCAGCCAGATCGCTGCCACGCCCAGCCCCCAGAAGCCGGCCCGGGTCTCGTAGGTGTCGAAGCCATGGTCGTCAAGCAGGGCGCGAACCTCGTCGGCTTCTTCGTCGGGCACATTGTTCAAGCGAAACAGTAGGGTTGCCACCAGAATCTCCCGCGTGTCTGAAGAGTCAGTATGCCATGCAGGCTCACGCCAGCAGGGTGACGCTGGCCGGTGCCAGAGCAGGGCGGTCGCGGTGTTGGCTCAAGGGGCGGCCTTCCAGGGCGGTCAGCAGGATCTGCAACGGATCGCCGTGGCTGACCAGCAGGATGGTCTCCCCGCTGAACGATGCCTCGAGCGATTCGATCACCGCACGCATTCGCTCGGCCACGGCCGCTACGGGCTCGACCCCATGCTGGCCGTGACTCGGATCACGGGCATCCAATGCCCATACCTCCTCATAGCGGCTGGCCTGACCGGCCTCGAGGTCACCGAAGAGGCGCTCGCGCAAACGTGCCTCGGGCTCGGGGACGATACCGAAGCGCTCGCCTACGCGAGCAGCCGTCTGGGCAGTGCGCAGAAAATCCGAGTGAACGATGCGGCTCGGACGGGGCCATTGCCAGCCTTCGACGAGCCGCGACAACTGATCTTCGCCGACGCGCGAGAGCCCGTAGTCGCTCAGGCCGTGGCGCGGGTCGCTGATGATCAGGCCGCGTTCGTTCGCCTGGCTGTGGCCGTGGCGCATCAGCAGGTAGCGGTTGGCCCTGGGCGAGAGGGCGTTTAAAGCGTCGTATGTCATTTGCTTGTCATAAAGCCTGAATTGGTCGACAGTTTCGCTATGCGGAGAGTTTACGCGGAGATACGTTCGGTTTCGCTCATCCGCCTGGCCTTTTCCTTTCAAGGTCAACAATAACCATAAATCGAGGCACGCCATGACAATCTCACTACCGGCTGGAAAGTTTCCCCTGGCGGCGCTGACCGCTGCCACCCTGTTGCCGCTTTCGATGCTGATCACCGCACCGGCGCAGGCGCAAGAGGACTGTGAACGAGGCGCTCTGGCTGATATCTACTGCGACGAGGATGGCGATATGGTCGCCGACCGTCCCGACGATGAGTCGGAGTGGGCCAATCCCGACACGCTGATCTTCGCCTACACCCCGGTCGAGGATCCTGCGATCTACTCGGATATCTGGCAGCCGTTCATCGATCATCTCGAGGAGGTGACGGAGCGTGACGTGCGCTTCTTCGCCGTACAGTCCAACTCGGCCCAGGTCGAGGCCATGCGCAGCGGTCGCCTGCACATCGCCGGTTTCTCCACCGGCCCGACGCCTTTCGCGGTCAACCTGGCCGGTGCGGTGCCCTTCGCGCTGATGGGCTCCGACGATGGCCGCTTCGGCTATACTCTGCAGCTCTATACCCACGTCGATTCCGGCATCGACGAAATGGCGGACCTAAAGGGCAAGCGGGTGGCCCACACCTCGCCGACCTCCAACTCGGGCAACCAGGCGCCGCGCGCGCTCTTCCCGGAGGAGGGTATCGTGCCCGACGAGGACTACGAGGTGGTCTACTCCGGCAGCCACGACCAGTCGATGCTCGGCGTAGTTGCCCAGGACTACGACGCCGCGCCGGTGGCTTCCGAGGTGGTCGAGCGCATGGCGGCACGCGGCCTCTACGATGAGGAAGACGTAAAGATCATCTACGAATCGGACCGCTTCCCGACGACCTCCTATAACTACGCGCACAATCTGCATCCCGATCTGGTCGAGAAAATTGAAGAGGCCTTCTTCAGCTTCGACTTCGCGGGCACCGAGCTGGGCGCGGAATTCGAGGGCGTCGAGAAATTCATTCCGATCAACTACGCGGAAGACTGGAAGGTCATCCGCACGATCCAGGAGGCCAACGGGGTCGAGTACACCCCCGACAACCTCGAGGAGTAGATGCCGAACCAAGCACTCGGTTCAGCTCTCTCGGCCTGACCTCGCCGGCGGCCCTCCTCGCAGGGCCGGCGGCGGGGTTGTCATGACCCCTTTCCCAGCCTGGATCCGCGATGCTAGAAATTTCCCATCTGATCAAGCGCTACGGACACGACGAGCCGGTTCTCAAGGGGCTCGACCTGCGCGTGGAAGACAACAGCGTGGTGGCGATCGTGGGCGCCTCGGGTGCCGGCAAGAGCACCATGCTGCGCTGTATCAACCGCCTGGTGGAACCCACCTCGGGCTCGATCAACCTCAACGGCATGGAGCTGGTCGCGCTGCGCGGTGGCGCCCTGCGACGGGCGCGGCGCAAGATCGGCATGGTCTTCCAGGGCTTCAACCTGATCGACCGCCTGACCGTGATGGAGAATGTGCTGGCCGGCCGGCTCGGCTATGTCAGCCTCTATCAGGCGATCTCGCGACGCTTCCCGCAGGCCGACATCGAACGCGCCTTCACGCTGATGGAGCGCGTCGGTATCGCCCAGTACGGCAACAAGCGGGCCGACGAGCTGTCCGGCGGCGAGCGCCAACGGGTCGGCGTAGTGCGGGCGTTGATGCAGGAGCCGGAGCTGCTGCTCGCCGACGAGCCGACGGCCTCGCTGGACCCGCGGACCTCCGAGCAGATCATGATGCTGCTGCAGAGCCTGGCCAGTGAATTGTCGCTGCCGGTCTTGATCAATATCCACAATGTCGCCCAGGCCAAGACCTACACCGAGCGTATCGTCGGTCTTCGGCATGGCAAGATGATCTTCGATGGCGCCCCCGACGACTTCAACAAGGACGCGCTGGACGCCATCTACGGGGGAATCGAGGCCCCCGATGACGCGATCGCCGAGTCGCCGGCGGCGGCTCAGGGGGTGGGTCATGACGCGACCTGAGGCAGGCGCCAAGGCAGCGCCACGTACCTGGCGCAAGCCGCCATTCATCGCCAACCCGCTGCTACGTTACGGCCTGCTGGCGGTGCTGGTGGTTTATCTGGTCTGGGCCTTTGGCAGCCTGCCGTTCAACTGGGCGCGCATCGCTGAGGGCCTGCCGCGGGCCGGGCGTATCTTCGGGGGCGGTTTTCCCCCGAGCTTCGAGCGTTTCGACCTGCTGCTCACCGGCTTCAAGGAGAGCCTGCAAATCGCCGTGCTGGCCACGCTACTCGGCGTGCTGCTGTCGATCCCCTTTGCGGTGATGGCGGCGCGCAACGTCGCGCCGCTGCCGGTGTACTTCCTGGGACGCGCGGTGATCATCCTCTCGCGCAGCTTTCATCCGGTGATCGTCGCCATCCTCTTCGTGGCCGCGGTGGGCTTCGGTCCGCTGGCGGGCATCCTCACGCTGACACTCTATTCGATCGGCTTCGTCGGCAAACTGCTCGCCGAGGAGATCGAGGAGATCGACTGGGGGCAGGTGGAGGCGATGAAGGCGACCGGCGCGGGCTATTTCGCGATTCTCGTCTACGCCGTCTTTCCCCAGATCCTGCCGCGCCAGGTGGGGCTCTCGATGTATCAGCTCGACAGCAACCTGCGCGCCTCGGCGGTGGTCGGCATCGTCGGCGCCGGCGGCATCGGCGGCACCCTGATGAACGCCTTCGGGCGCTACGACTACGCGTTCGCCTTCGCGATCCTGCTGGTGATCATCGCGGTGATCCTGGTCAGTGAGGGTGTCAGCGGCTGGGTAAGGAAGAAGATATGGTAGATCAAGCCGGTGCCCTGGCGGATCGCGTCTGGAAACGCTACGACCGCCGCGAACGCCTCATCCGCTACGCCGTGATGCTGGTAACGCTGATGGTGGTGGTCTGGGCGGTACGCGACATCGATATCTTCTGGCCCTGGGTGTGGGACGCGCCGAACCAGATCTCGTCGCTGGGCGCGCGCATGTGGCCGCCCGACCCGAGCCGCCTGGAAGAGATCGTCAATGCGATGATCGAGACGGTGCATATCGCCACGCTGTCGACGATGCTGACCATCTTCATCGCGCTGCCGGTCGCTTATATCGCCGCCCAGAACACCACCCCCAACCGTGCCTGCCTGTGGCTGGGACGCTTCATCCTGGTCTCCAGCCGTTCGGTGAATACCATCATCTGGGCGCTGCTGTTCGTGGCGATCTTCGGCCCCGGCGTGCTGGCGGGGATACTCGCCATCATGTGCCGCTCGGTGGGCTTTATCGGCAAGCTGATGGGCGAGGCCATCGAAGAGATCGACCGTCGGCCGGTCGAGGCCATGCAGGCCACCGGCGCCTCCAAGCTCCAGGTGATCGCCTATGCCGTGGTGCCTCAGGTGATGCCGGCGTTCTTCGCCATCGTCATCCTGCGCTGGGACATCAATATCCGCGAGTCCACGGTGCTGGGGCTGGTCGGCGCCGGGGGCATCGGGGTCATCCTGCAGGGGTCCATCGATACCTTCGCCTGGACCACGGTGGCGACCATCCTGATCGCCATCGTGGTACTGGTGCTGATCGGCGAGGCGATCACCAGCCTGCTGCGACGCAAGGTGATCTGACGGCGGGGCTCATGGCGCCTGGAGGGAAGCCGCGGCGCAGCGCTGGCTCATGCGGGCGATAGCGGCGTCGGCGCCGTCGAGGCTGAAGGTCATGAACCAAGGATCGTCCTCGCCGCGCATCAGGCGCAGGCGCAGCGACTCGCCGGCGCGCATCTCCTTGAGTAATTGCGCCTGCTGCTCGAGATAGAAATGCACGTAGAAGCCCCGGTCGCCGCGCTCGGTGACGAACTCGGCACGTCCGCTGTGGATGGTGGCCTCATCGACCCGCAGGTCGGCGGGAACGACATTCACCGCGCGACTCTCGTCCTGATACGCCTCGAGTTCGACGCGCAGCTCCAGCCAGGGCAGCTCGCAGACGCCCGGGGTGGCGTTAACGCTGAGGATCGAGTCGCTGTAGCTCTGCGCCTCCATGGCTCGCCAGTGGCGCTCGTCGCCCAGGGTCAGGGCCAGCGAATGCCAGGCGCCATGCGGCTGGACTTCGCTGGTGTTGAAGTTGGTAGCCGATGCCGCTCCGGCCAGGGCCAGGCAGAGCGGCAATAACAGGTAAGAGACGAGACGGGAGATGCAGGGCATGGCGAGAGGCTTCTTCGGGCCGACGATCAGCCCGAGGCTAGCATGCTGGAGGAAGCCGGCCTATCCCCGGCACTCCGCGCCCTCGCTATTCATGGCCGTGCGTGTCCTCCATGCCCTCGTCGATACGGCTACCCCGCTCGCTTCAGCTCAGGCGGCAGGCTCAAAGACATCCCTCAGGATACTGAAGGCAGGCCGGAGATCAGGGCTCCAAGCTGGCGTAGTAGGCGGCGATGTCGGCGATGTCCTCGTCGCTTAGCCCCTTGGCCTGTGGAGTCATCATGGCGGCCATGGCGCCGCCGCGCTGGTCATCACGGTACGCCTTCATGGAATTCTCCAGATACGTGGCTTTTTGGCCGGCAAGGTTGGGGTAGATCGGCGCGGTGCCAATGCCATCAGTGCCATGGCAGGCGGCGCAGGTAGAAATCTTGCCTTCCCCGGCTTCTGGATCACCGGCAGCCTGCGTCTCCAAGGCGAGGAAAGCGCCACTCAAGAGAGTGGCAACGAGGAGTGACTTCATAACATACCTCCAAGATGCATCTTTAAGTACCTGAAAAGACTCGGATCGAGCAGCAGCCTCGCAAGTCAGTTAAAACCATGATGCCAGTCGACGTCCGCGTAAGGCTTGACGTGCGTCATGTTCAGCCTAGAACGAGAGGCACAAAAGGCAAATGAACGGCTAATGCAGAGCGTATGGGGGTGGGACAGGGCTCGACGGAGGCATCATGGTGGTTCCAAGTGCAGCAATTTGATCAGCTCCGGTCTATGCGGATCCAGCATATCGGCCAGCGTGTAGCGATCCAGCACGCCGAGGAAGGCCTCCAGGGCCTCTCTGAGGATCGGTCGCAGCCGACAGGCCGGAGTGATCGCACAGGCAGCGGGGTCAGCGAAGCATTCGACCAGCGCCATGTCGCGCTCGGTATCGCGGACCAGTTCGCCGAGGATAATATCCTCAGGGGGGCGCTTGAGTATCAGGCCACCATGTTTGCCGCGTACAGCGGTGATGTAGCCCTTGTGGTTGAGCTCCTGGACCACCTTCATGAGGTGGTTGCGCGAAATTTTGAAGCGCTCGGCAATCTCGCCGATCGTCGAGCGCTGCTCGCCCTTGGTCGCCAGGAAGATCAATACGCGCAGCGAATAGTCGGTGTAGCGGGTCAAGCGCATTAAAAAAATTCCGCGCGGTTAGCGTCTGTTGGTTGTTGGATCGGCCGATTAATCCTTCATTCTACCATTTTACTTATGATGCCATCACGCTCGGGTGCGCTCGGCAATCAGCCGGCCTTCGACGGTGAAGGCCCGCTCGCTTGATCTGGGTCAGCTATCCCTTGAAGGGTACCGACGCGCCCGATCTTGGCTGGCATAATTCGCCCATGCGGTGGCGGCCCCGGCCGCCGCCTTACGGTTCCAGAGGCTCGATTCGATCATGCAAGACACCCTGCCGTTCATCCGCCCCCTGGTCGAGAAATACGACCGCCCGGGGCCACGCTATACCTCCTATCCCACGGCGCCGCAGTTCCAGGCAGCTTTCGCCGAGGACGACTATCGCGCCGCCGCCCAGCGCAGCAACCGGGCCGCGGCGCCCAAGCCGCTGTCGGCTTACGTGCACATCCCGTTCTGCGAAAGCCTCTGCTACTACTGCGCCTGCAACAAGATCATTACCCACAACCGCGAGCGGGCGGCGGAGTACCTCGCCTGGCTCAAGCGGGAGATCGCGCTCCAGGGGGCGCTGTTCGACGACGCCCGGCGCATGACCCAGCTGCACCTGGGGGGTGGCACCCCCACCTACCTGAGCAACGACCAGCTCGGCGAGCTGATGGCCGCGCTGGATGCCGCCTTCCACTTCGCCGAGCCCGAGGCACGGGAGTTCTCCCTGGAGGTGGACCCTCGCACCGTCACCCCCGAGCAGATCCACGAGCTCCAAGCCCTGGGATTCAACCGCCTGAGCTTCGGCGTGCAGGACTTCGACGCCAGGGTCCAGGAGGCGGTCAACCGCATCCAGAGCGAGGCGCAGGTGGTGGAGCTGGTGACCGCGGCCCGCGAGGCCGGCTTCCAGTCGGTGAGCGTCGATCTGATCTACGGCCTGCCGCTGCAGACCGTGGCGAGTTTCGACGCCACCCTGGACAAGATCATCAGACTGCACCCGGACCGCATCGCCGCCTACAGCTACGCTCACCTGCCGGCGCTGTTCAAGGCCCAGCGGCTGATCCGTCCCGAGGACATGCCGCCGCCGGAGCGCAAGATCGAGCTGCTTGAGCTGACCATTCGCCGCCTCACCGAGGCAGGCTATGTCTACATCGGCATGGACCATTTCGCCCTGCCCGAGGACGAGCTCTCGCTAGCGAAGGTGAACGGCACCCTGCAGCGCAACTTCCAGGGCTACTCGACCCATGCCGACTGCGACCTTATAGGCCTGGGCAATACCGCCATTGGCAAGGTGGGCGACAGCTACAGCCAGAACGTCAAGGAGACCGCCCAGTACCAGACGCGCCTCGAGGCGGGACGGCTGCCGGTGATGCGCGGTTACCGCCTCAACGCCGACGACCGGCTGCGTCGCGACGTGATCAACGCCCTGATGTGTCATGGCCGCATCGATATTGCCGCCATCGAGGCGGCCCACGGCATCGATTTCCAGGACACCTTCTCCGGCGCCCTCGACGAACTCGCCGAGATGGAAGCCGATGGACTCCTGGCGATCCGCGAGAACGAGATCGAGATGCGGCCGGCCGGGCGGCTGATGATGCGCAATGCCGCCATGGCCTTCGACGCCTATCTGGCACGCAGCGAGGGTCGCTATTCGCGGACCGTCTAGCGACGCCCCTCGGCCGTACTCAACCCTTTCTCGCCAGCAGGCCCGCCACTAGCGGGCCTGTCTCGTTGAACGATTTTTTTCGCGCATCTTGTGCTTGAAGCGGGTGAGTGGACTATATATGGTATGCTGACGCCGCCAATACGGTTTATCTGTTTCCCGCTAGTTGTTGAGGGGAGTCCCCTGTTTCTTGTCCGCGAGACCATGCAATGAGCGGCGTGGACATCGGCTCGCCCCCCTAGCGCCTACTTTCTGTTACGCCTGTAAACCGTCCATCCAGACACTGTCGGAGCCCCCCCAATGAGCACTCCCACCAAGGCCGTGAAGACCTCCCAAGAGGTGCCGCTGCAATTGCCTTCCCGTGATATCTGGGATTCCAAGTATCGGCTCAAGGATCGTCACGGACGCCCCGTCGACAAGGACGTGGGCGCGACCTGGGAGCGGGTGGCACGGGCGCTGGCCGCGGTGGAAGGCGATCAGGCCGAGGCCTGGCTCACGAAGTTTCGCTGGGCGCTGGAGAACGGCGCCATTCCCGCCGGGCGCATCATGTCCAACGCCGGCGCCGAGGACTACAAGCCGGCGGTGAGCCTGATCAACTGTACCGTCTCGCGCACCATTCGCGACTCCATGCACGACATCCTCGACTCGGTGGTGGATGCCGGCATGACCCTGAAGGCGGGCTGCGGCATCGGCTACGAGTTCTCCACCCTGCGCCACAAGGGCGCCTTTGTATTCGGCGCCGGTGCCGGCACTAATGGCCCGCTGGCGTTCATGGATATCTACGACAAGATGTGCTTCACGGTGGCCTCGGCGGGGGGGCGCCGCGGTGCCCAGATGGGGACTTTCGATATCGGCCATCCCGATGTGCGCGAGTTCATCGAGGCCAAGCGCGAAGCGGGCCGGCTGCGCCAGTTCAACCTGAGCCTGTTGATCACCGACGAGTTCATGGAAGCGGTCAAGCATGACACCGACTGGCCGCTGGCCTTCCCGCTGCATGCTGGCGAGAAAGCCGACGTCAAGGAAGACGAGCTGATCTATCGCGACTGGCCGGTGGTCGAGGACGGTTATACCGTCGACGAACAAGGCCGCGTGGCCTGTCGCATCGTCGAGGTGATCAAGGCCCGCGAGCTATGGAACACCATCATGAAGTCGACCTACGACTTCGCCGAGCCGGGCTTCATCCTGATCGATCAGGTCAACCGCATGAACAACAACTGGTTCTGCGAGGAGATCCGGGCGACCAACCCTTGCGGTGAACAGCCATTGCCGCCCGAGGGTGCCTGCCTGCTGGGCTCCGTGAACCTGACGCGTTTCGTCATCGACCCCTTTGCCGAGAAGCCGCGCTTCGACTGGGAGCGCTACCGCAAGGTGGTGGCCATCTTCACCCGCATGCTCGACAACGTGGTGGAGATCAGCGGCCTGCCGCTTGAGGGTCAGCGCAAGGAGATCGAGGCCAAGCGCCGCCATGGCATGGGCTTTCTGGGCCTGGGCTCGACCCTGACCATGCTCAAGATTCCCTACGGCTCGCCGGAGTCGCTGGCCTTCACCGAGGAGGTGAGCCGCAACCTCGCCATCGAGGGCTGGAAACAGGCCCTCGAGCTCTCCCGCGAGAAGGGCATGGCGCCGATCCTCGCCGAGGATGTCGAGCTTACGCCGAAGATGATGCGCGAGCGGCCGGAGCTCAAGCAGGACGGCTACGAGATCGGCGACCAGGTGCCGGGACGCATCCTGCATGCGCGCTACAGCCGCTACATGCAGAAGGTCGCCGAGGTGGCGCCGGAGCTGGTCGCCTCATTGGCCGAGCATGGCGCGCGCTTCACCCACCACAGCTCCATCGCCCCGACCGGCACTATCTCGTTGTCGCTGGGCAACAACGCCTCCAACGGCATCGAGCCATCGTTCTCGCATCGCTACTTCCGCAACGTCATCCAGGCCGGCAAGAAGACCAAGGAGCAGGTCGAGGTGTGCTCCTTCGAATTGGCCGCCTATCGGCATTTCATTGCCGCCGACGCGGTGGAGAGCGACCTGCCCGACTACTTCATCACCGCCGATGCGGTGACGCCGCCTCAGCATGTGGCGGTGCAGGCCGCCGCCCAGAGCTGGGTCGACTCGGCCATCTCCAAGACGGTCAACGTGCCGACGGAGTTCGCCTTCGACGAGTTCAAGGACCTCTATCTGGACGCCTACACCAGCCAACTCAAGGGTTGCACCACCTTCCGCTTCAATCCCGAGGCCTTCCAGGGGGTGCTGGTGCGTGAGGATGACTTGAAGAATACCACCTACGTCTTCGAACTGGACAACGGCGAGACCGTCGAGTTGACCGGCGACGAGACGGTGATCTACGACGGCGAGGAGCACAACGCGGCGAACCTGTATGACGCACTAAAAGAGGGAACTTATGGGAAGTGGTAATCGCCCGATCTTTTCATGCGTCATGAAGACAAGCATTCAAGGAGCCCGCTGATGGCCGTCGAAATCAAGTCCAAGATCGTTTCCTACAGCGTCAAGAAGGCGGTCGAGCCGCCGCCGCTGGCCGACGAGAACCCGCTCACGGTGCGCATTCCCTCGCGCCCCGAGGGCACCCTCGAGGCCGTGTCGGAGAAGATCTCCTACGTGGGCGCCGAAGGGCGCAAGAAGGTCTACCTGCTGGTGTCGTTCATGCCGGTGGAAGGCGTCTTGAACGGCAAGCGGGTGATCGTCGAGCGCCCGGTGGAGTTTTTCTTCCCCTCCGGCCAGCTCTCCAGCGAGCACCAGTGGATCACCGCCACCATGCGCAGCCTGTCGCTGGCCGCACGCGGCGGTTACGTCACCCAGGCGGTGGCGGATCTGCGCAAGGTGGCCTGGGACAAGGGCCTGGTGCGCTGCGGCATGAACCGCTGGGGCAAGCCGATGTTCCACGATTCCGAGGTCGCGGCCATCGCCTGGTCGATCCAGCAGATCCTCTATCGCCGCGGCTTCCTCGACCAGGACGGCAACCAGGTGCCAGCGGAGGAGCTGGTCAGCCGCTACGCCCACCGCCTGACCCACGGCCACCCCTGGCAGCCACCCGCGCATGAGGAAGAACCGGAGGCCGCTGGCGCCGTGTCCGCGATCGGTGTCGGTGAAGCCACCAGCAAAGGAAAAGGCGACGGCCCCACGGTGGTCGGCCACTGTCCCGAGTGTCGCGGAGAGCTGATCATGATGGACGGCTGCCCGACCTGCTATGCCGGCTGTGGCTGGTCGAAGTGCGGCTGAGGCATGAAGGAGGCGGCGCGTGAGTCGCCTCTGTTGACTCACGTCACATGATGCGTACGTAAGGAACGGTAGCCAACGACGCAAGCGGCTATCTCGCCTAGTCTTGGCATAGGATCGCCATGCGACAGCCGCTATGGACGTAGAGCAGCTCTTCGAAAACAGCTATCGGCGCGTGCTGGAACGCGAGGTCGATGGTCAAGCGTTTTTTGCCGCTTTTTATGATGGTTTTATCGCAGCCTCGCCGGAGGTGGCGATGAAGTTTCGCCATACCGATATGCAGCGCCAGCGTTCCATGCTGAAGAAGGCTTTCTATCACCTTCTGGCGTTCTATGGTTCGAGTCATGCCGATTACTACCTGCATCAGGTGGCACTGAGCCATGGCCGTACTCACCTCGACATTCCCCCTCGGCTCTATGACCTCTGGCTCGAAACACTGATCGATACGGTTCGCCGTTTCGATGATCGCCTCACTGACGAGGTCGAGTTGGCATGGCGGCTGGTGATGGCGCCGGGCATTGTCTATATGAAGTTCCATTACGACCGACACCAAGAGGGATATCGCTTTTGTCGCGGCCATGACTGATCGCGGTCTCCCACGTCATCGCCACTCACTTCCAGACCGTTGCCGCGGCCAACGACTATTGGCGTGACTGATGCGCCACGAGGCCGCTGCCCCAGTCAAGAACCTACAACCCGATGCGATGGGCCCGGTGGGTGAAGAAGATGCCGCTGGGCGATTCGCTGTCGAGCCGGGCGACCTCCTCCAGGGTGTGGGTGTCATAGACCACCACCCGGTCGCTGTCGCGAGCCGAGATCCAGGCATGCTCGCCTTTCGGCGTGAACTCCATGTGCAGGACGGACTCTCCGGGCGAGAGGGTGGCGACGATCTCGCGGCCCTCGGTGTCGATCACTTGCACCACGTTGTTGTCGGGGTGGGCGAAGTTGACCCATACCTGGCGCTCATCCGGGCGGGTCATCACGAAGATCGGCTGGCCGTGGACTGGAATGCGCTCCGAAAGCGACCAGCCGCCGCTGTCGGCGACCAGCACCTCGTGCCGGCCCACCGCCGGCAGCCAGGCCTCGCCGCCGGCCATGGCCCAGCCCTCCAGATGCGGCATCTTGTAGACCGGTAAGCGCTCCTCGCCGCGGCCGTAGTCGGGCAGGATGCGCTGCACGCCCTCCTCGAGATGCCAGAGATCGAGCAGCGCCAGGCCGTCCTCGCCGAACAGGCCGGCGATGTAGTAGCGCCCGTTGGGGCCGATCAGGGCGTCGTAGGGCGCCTCACCGATATCGCTGAAGCGGCTCACCTCCGGGGTGTCGCCGTGCATGTCGACCAGATGAATCTCGCCGGCCTCGAACAGGCTGTAGACGAAGCGGTTACCGGGGGCATCCACCAGCCCCACTACCTTGGAGCGCTGCTCATCGCCGTCATCGTCCCGATACGTCGCTGGAATCTCTGCCACCTCCTCAAGCGTCTCGCTGTCGAAGACCTTCACGCCGCCCGGATCGTAATTGGCCACCGCCACCAGTGAGCCGTCCTGGGAGACGGCGCCGCCGATGCTGTTGCCGGATTGCATCACCCGGTGGGTGATCTCGCTGGTTAGGAGGTCGACGCGGCTCAGCCCTCCGTCGCGGCCGAACACGAAGGCGTAGCGGGCGTCGCGGGAGAACTTCACCGAGGCGTGGGAAAGATCACCCAGCCCTTCCACGCGGTCGAGGATTCGGTGGTGGCTGGTGTCTACCACCGCCAGGCTGCCGGTGGCGCGCTCGACGATCACGCCGAGGTCACCGGTGCCGCGCAACTCCGCGCTTGGCGTGGCCTGGCAGCCGGCCAGCAGGGCGAGCAGTGCGATGGCGACGAGGGCCTTGCGAAGGACTAGGGGAATCATGGCCATTCCTTGTGGGGTCATCGAGATTGCTCACTCATCCAAAGGATTGTCGTTCTGCAGGTGGTCGGCGAGCCAGAGGGCCTCTTCCTCGGTCAGCAGCCTTTTCCAGCCAGGCATGGCGGTGCCGGGAATGCCGTGGAGGATCAATGCTGCCAGGCCCTCGCGGCTGTAGGCGTTCATGCGCGACTCGGGCAGTGACGGGCCCAGTCCGCCACGCAGCGTCATGCCATGGCAGGAGCCGCAGTCTTGATAGAGCAAGGTCTTGAGCTCCTGTACTCGCTCGGCAGAGAGCGAGCTGTCGGCAAGAACCGCGACCGGCAACCAGCAGAGCGCCAGGATTAGCAAGCGGCGGGAGGCGGGCTGGGTCATGGCGTCTGCAATTGGCATGGCGGCTCCCGGTGTTCATGCTGGCGGCCGGTCGTGCTTAACAGGGTTCAATGCGTGCCCTGAAAGCCACATGAAGCATTAATCATTCGGGCTCGCAATGTTTGCTTGGCGTCGGGTCAGTGCCTCTTTGACGTAGATCAATCTTGTCACGGAAAGCGACGCAAGACCCGCCAAAGGTGCAGGAAAAATGCGTATTACTGAACCACGCTCTGCGCAGGGAGGTCATCGGCCGGGCAGCACCGGTTAGCCATTCGGCGAACGACAACAACGACTCGCCCATGACCTGGCGACAGTGTATTCAAGGATCATGACAGAGGTGGAACGATGATGAAAAAAGACTGGTATCTCAAGCCCCTTGCGGTGGCAGTGACCACCGTCGCGCTGGGCATCAGCGCGGCTCACGCCCAGGATGAACAGGAACAACATAACCTGGACGAATCACAGACGGCCTATCAGGGCACCGAGTCTGCCGTGGATCCGAAATCCGCCAAGTCGGTGCGCACCCCCGGGGCGCCGGACATAACGGAAGCCGAGTTCGAGAAGGCCAAGGAGATCTACTTCCAGCGCTGCGCCGGGTGCCATGGCGTGCTGCGCAAGGGGGCCACCGGCAAGCCGCTGACTACCGACATTACCCAAGAGCAGGGTATCGAGTATCTCAAGGCATTCATCACTTACGGTTCTCCGGCCGGCATGCCCAACTGGGGTACATCGGGCGATTTCACCGACGAAGAAATCGAGCTGATGGCCAAGTACATCATGCACGAGCCGCCGGTGCCGCCGGAGTTCGGTATGCCCGAGATGATGGACACCTGGGAGGTGCTGGTCGCCCCCGAGGATCGCCCCACCGAGCAGATGAATGACCTGAACCTTGATAACCTCTTTTCGGTCACCTTGCGTGACGCCGGCCAGATCGCGCTGATCGACGGTGACTCCAAGGAGATCGTCAAGGTCCTCGACACCGGTTACGCGGTGCACATTTCGCGGATGTCCGCCTCCGGGCGCTACATCTTCGTCATCGGTCGCGATGCCAAAGTCGACATGATCGACCTGTGGATGGAGGAGCCGGAGATCGTGGCATCCATCAAGATCGGCATGGAGGCACGCTCCGTCGAAACCTCCAAGTATGAGGGGTATGAAGATCAGTATGCGATTGCCGGTGCCTACTGGCCGCCGCAGTACGTGATCATGGACGGTCAGACCCTGGAGCCGAACAGGATCGTCAGCACCCGTGGCATGACCGTCGACACCCAGGAATATCACCCGGAGCCCCGCGTGGCGGCCATCGTGGGGTCACATCAGCATCCCGAGTTCATCGTCAACATCAAGGAGACCGGGAAGGTCCAGCTGGTCAACTATGAGGACCTCGACGCCCTCTCCACGGTCGAGATCGAAACCTCCCGCTACCTGCACGACGGCGGCTGGGACGCCTCGGGACGCTACTTCCTGACCGCGGCCAACGAGTCCAACCAGATCGTGGTCATCGATGCCCAGGAGCGAGAGCTCGAAGAGATCATCGACGTGGGCAAGATCCCGCACCCCGGGCGCGGCGCCAACTTCGTCGATGCCGAGCATGGTCCGGTGTGGGCCACCAGCCACTTGGGCGACAATACTATCTCGCTGATCGGTACGGATCCGGAAGGTCATCCGGATAATGCCTGGAAGGTGGTGCGTACCCTGGAAGGTCAGGGCGGCGGTTCGCTGTTCATCAAGACCCATCCGGAGTCCGACAACCTCTATGTGGACACCGCGCTCAACCCCAACGAAGGGCCCAGCCAGAGCGTAGCGGTCTTCGATATCAACGACCTGGAGGCCGGCTACGAAGTCCTGCCGATCGCCGAGTGGGCCGACGTGGGCGAGGGTGTCAAGCGGGTCGTGCAGCCAGAGTACAATCAGGCCGGTGACGAGGTGTGGTTCTCCGTCTGGAACACCATGGAAGAGACCTCCGCGCTGGTGATAGTGGATGACGAGACCCGCGAGCTGAAACACGTGATCAAGGACGAGCGTCTGGTCACGCCGACCGGCAAGTTCAACGTGATCAATACCCAGAAAGATATCTACTGACCGAAAACGGCGGCGGGCCTACCTATGTCCCGCCTGCCTATCCGACACATTAAGTGAGCTGTGCCGATGCATTGCCATCCCCGAGACTTCGATAGCCTGGATCGAGGCCTGATCGACATTTACCAGCGCGGCCTGCCGGTCTGTACCCGCCCCTTTCTTAGCGTGGCCGAGCGTCTGGG
Organism: Halomonas jincaotanensis; assembly: GCF_018448785.1. Taxonomy (GTDB): domain Bacteria; phylum Pseudomonadota; class Gammaproteobacteria; order Pseudomonadales; family Halomonadaceae; genus Halomonas; species Halomonas jincaotanensis. The sequence goes on from NZ_JAHCLU010000006.1 coordinate 165,860, forward strand.
CACTTCGGAGACCGAGGTGATCGCGCGACTGGAGCGCCTGCATTCGCTGGACGTGCTCAGCCGCGTGGGGCCGGTGTTCGACCATGCTCGGGCCGGCGCAAGCCTGCTGGCGGCGGTGGCCGTACCGGAGGAGACGCGCGATGCCTTCGCAGCGCTCATCAACGCCGCCCCCGGCGTCAATCATAACTATGCACGTGAAGGTCTGGCCCGGGAGCAGGGCTACAACCTGTGGTTTGTGATGACCGCGCCCGATGAACCCGAACTCGAGGCGCGGCTCGATGCCTTGGAGGCGCATCTAGGCGTGCCGATCCTGCGCCTGCCGATGCTGGAGGGCTATCACATCGACCTGTCCTTCCCCATTCCCTGGGCCGAACTGGAGTGCACATGAGCGCCGCGACCCCACTGCCCCTCGATGCTGTCTGCTCACTCGACGAGCCGGCCGCCCATCGCCGCCTACGCGCAGTGCTGGAACAGGGGCTGCCGCTCACCCCGAGGCCCTGGAAGTCACTAGCCGAACAGGCCGGCATGGCCGAGGAAGAGGTAATGGCCTGTGTGCGTCGCTGGCAGGCCGACGGCATGATCAAGCGCTTGGGACTGGTGGTGCGTCATCGCCGGCTGGGGATCGAGGCCAATGCCATGGTGGTATGGGACGTGCCGGACGATCGGGTCAACGAGGTAGGCCGCCGGCTAGCCCAGGAAGCCGCAGTGACACTCTGCTACCGCCGTCCGCGGCGCCTGCCCGACTGGCCCTATAACCTCTTCTGCATGATTCACGGCGCCCGTCGCGAGCGGGTGCTGGCGGAGCTCGCGGCCATCGCCGAACGTCTGGCACTCGGCGAACTCGAGCACCGGGTGCTGTTCAGCACTCACGCCTATCGCCAGTGCGGCGGCCGCTACGTGCAGGAGGGAGTGGCATGACACTCGACGACCTGGATGGCGTGGACCGTCGCATGCTAAATCGCCTGCAGGATGGCCTGCCGCTGGTGGCGCGCCCCTATGCGGCGGTGGCCGATGAGCTGGGTATCGACGAGGGCGACCTACTCGAGCGCCTCGAGCGCCTGTGCGGGGGGGGAGTATTGAGCCGTTTCGGCCCCATGTTCCACGCCGAGCGGTTGGGCGGTGGCCTGACCCTGGCGGCGCTGGCGGTGCCCGAGGCCGACTTCGGGCGCGTCAGCGAGGCGGTCAACGCCCTCCCCGAGGTGGCCCACAACTATCGTCGCGAGCATGAACTCAACATGTGGTTCGTGCTGGCCACCGAGACGCCCGAACGCATCAACGAGGTGATCGAGGAGGTCGAGGCGGCCACGGGGCTTCCCGTCTTCAACATGCCCAAGGAGGAGGAATTCCATGTCCGTCTCCACCTCCCTGTCTAGGCCGGCCCCGAATAGCGATGTCCATAATCGCGACGCCCAGCAACGCGACGACCGGGGGCTCGATGCCGCCGACCGCGCCATCGTGCTCGCCACCCAGACCGGCCTGCCGCTGGTGCCCGACCCCTGGAGCGCGGTGGGTCGCGAGGTGGGCATGAGCGGTGAGGAGGTGCTCGAGCGCATGCGGGCCATGCAGGCGCGCGGGGTGATCCGCCGGGTCGCCGCGGTACCCAACCACTACCGGCTCGGCTATGTGGCCAACGGCATGACCGTGTGGGACGTGGATGACGCCCAGATCGCCCGCCTGGGCCGCGAGGTGGCCGCCATCGAGGGCGTCAGCCACTGCTATCGTCGCCCGCGCCACCTGCCCCACTGGCCCTACAACCTGTTCGCCATGCTCCACGGCCGCAGCCGTGACGAGGTCGAGCGCCAGGCGGCAGCGCTGCGCGAGCGCCTGGGCGAGGCGTGTCGCGACCACCGCATCCTCTATAGCTCGCGCATCCTCAAGAAGACCGGGCTACGCCTGGCCGGCGCTCGACCGGGCACAGCTTCTACAGCCACCGAAGGGCGGGGCTGAGTCGCGCCCGCTTGTATTACACAGCTCAGCAAACCTCAGCAGGAGTACGCCATGTTCCGCGTCACCCGCTACATCAAGTCGCTGATCGAACCGGGCCCCATCCCACCGGCCCGCAAGCCGCCCGGCCCGGTGGTGATCTGGAACCTGATCCGCCGCTGTAACTTGACCTGCAAGCACTGCTACACCACCTCGGCCGATATCGACTTCGCCGGCGAGCTTTCTACCGCCGAGGCCCACGCGGTGCTTAAAGACCTGCACGCTTTCCGGGTGCCGGCGTTGATTCTCTCTGGCGGCGAGCCGCTGATGCGCCCCGACATCTTCGAGCTCTCGCACCGCGCCCGGGAGCTGGGCATCTACACCGGGCTTTCCACCAACGGCACGTTGATTACAGAGGAGAATATCGACGCCATCGCCGAAGTCGGCTACGACTATGTGGGCATCAGCATCGACGGCCTGGAAGAGACTCACGACACCATCCGCCAGCGCCAGGGCGCCTTTCGCGAATCCATGCACGCGGTCAAACTATGCAAGGCGCGCGGCATCAAGGTGGGCCTGCGCTTCACCTTGACCCGCGAGAATGTCGAGCAACTCAGCGACATCCTGGCGCTGATCGACGAGCACGACGTCGACAAGTTCTACCTTTCGCATCTCAACTACGGCGGCCGAGGCCGGCGCCACAGCAAGCAGGACGCCTGGTATCGCATGACCCGCGACGCCATGACCCAGCTGTTCGACCACTGCCGCAGCGAACTCGAGCGTGGCGTGGAACGCGAGTACGTTACCGGCAACAACGACGCCGACGGCCCCTTCCTGCTGATGTGGGCCCGTGAGCACTTCCCCGAGCAGGCCGAGGCCCTGGCGCAGCGGCTGCTCAACTGGGGGGGCAACGCCTCCGGCGAGCATATCGCCAATATCGACAACCTGGGCAACGTTCACCCCGATACCTTCTGGTGGGACCATGACCTGGGCAACGTCCGCGACCGGCCCTTCTCCGAGATCTGGCGCGACCCCCGGGATCCGCTGATGGCCGGCTTCCGCCAGCGCCCGCGTCCGCTCAAGGGGCGCTGCGCCGAGTGCCGTTTCCTGTCGATCTGCAACGGCAATACCCGGGTACGCGCCTGGAAGGTGACCGGTGATCCTTGGGAAGAAGATCCCGGTTGCTACCTGACCAACCGCGAGATCGGGGTCGTCGACGAGGGCGCGCGCCGGATCTGTGCCCCCTATGAGGCCATCCAGGCCGTCGAACTTCCGTAAGGCTGACGAGAGGAATACCGCCATGCCGTCACGTCGCGTTTCCTATGATCTCGCCGAGGCGCCACTGGCGCCCGGTGAGGTGGCCATCGTCGGCGCAGGCCCTGGCGATCCTGGCCTGCTGACCCTGCGCGCCCTGTCGCTGCTCGAGCAGGCCGATTGCCTGGTCTTCGACCGCCTGGTCTCCAGGGAGGTGCTGGCCTTGGCGAGCCCCCGGGCCCGGCGCTTCTATGTGGGCAAGGCGTCGCGTTGCCATGCCCTGACCCAGGACGAGACCAACGCCCTGCTGGTGCGCCTGGCCGGGGAGGGCAGGCGGGTGGTGCGCCTCAAGGGCGGCGACCCCTATATCTTCGGTCGCGGCGGCGAGGAGGCCGAGGCGCTGATCGAGCATGGCGTGGGCTTTCGCGTGGTGCCGGGCATCACCTCCGCCCAGGGCTGTGCCGCCTATGGCGGTTTCCCGCTGACGCATCGCGATCATGCCCAGAGCGTCACCTTCGTTACCGGTCACTGCAAGGGCGACGGCGACCTGGCTCTCAACTGGGCCGCCCTGGCGAGCCCTCACCAGACCGCGGTGTTCTACATGGGGCTGGCCAACGCCGCGCTGATCAGCCGGCAGCTACAGGACCACGGCCTGCCGGCCGAGCATCCGGTGGCGCTGGTGGAGCGTGGCACCACGCCCGAGCAGCGCCAGGTAATGACTTGTCTCGGTGAGCTGGCCGAGACCATTGCACGGGAAGGGCTCAAGCCGCCGACCCTGATCGTGGTGGGCGAGGTGGTACGCTTGGCCGACTCCCTGGCCCAGCCCGCCCCCAAGCTGGCAACCTTCGCCGAAGGCGAGACCCTGGCGCTGGCGCGGGAGCGAGTTGCCCTGTGAAGCGCGTCATTGCTTTTCCCAGATCCCTACTATCCCTGCAGGCACTGGCCGCGACGCTGCTGATCACGGCCATGGCGCCGGCCGGTGGCGACGATACCCGAGCGCTCTACCAGACCCACTGCGCTTCCTGTCACGGTGAGGATCGTCTGGGCGGCATCGGCCCGGCGCTGCTACCGGGAAACCTCTCGCGGCTCAAGCCTGAGGCTGCGGAGGCGGTGATCCGCGACGGGCGCGCGGCCAGCCAGATGCCGGGTTTCGCGCCCCAGCTCGATGAGGACGAGATCGCCTCGCTGGCCGAGTGGATCTACCGCGAGCCGGAGGTCGAGCCCGTCTGGGGGACGAAGGAGATCCTGGCCAGCCAGATCGTGCGACACCCCGCGGGCAGTCTGCCCGCTGCACCACGCTTCGACGCCGACCCGCTCAACCTCTTCATCGTGGTGGAGACCGGCGATCACCACGCCACCCTGCTCGACGGCGACAGCTTCGAGCCGATCCACCGCTTCGAGACCCGCTACGCCCTGCACGGTGGGCCCAAGTACACGCCTGACGGGCGCCATGTCTTCTTTGGCTCCCGGGACGGCTGGATCACCAAGTACGATATCTACAATATGGAGGTCGTGGCCGAGGTGCGTGCCGGCATCAACATGCGCAACATCGCCGTCTCCGGCGACGGCCGCTATGTGATGGCCGCTAATTACCTGCCTCACAGCCTGGTGCTGTTCGATGCCCACAACCTCGATCTGATGAAGGTCTATCCGGCGGTGGGCGAGGACGGTGCGAGCTCGCGGGTCAGCGCCGTCTATGCCGCACCGCCGCGGGGCAGCTTCATCGCTGCGCTTAAGGATATCGAGGAGGTGTGGGAGATCCCCTGGCCGCTGCCCACCGAGCCGGTGGTCTCCACCGGCCATATGGCGACACCCCTGGCGCCAACACGCAGCCACGATACCCCCAGCTTCCGGGTGCGGCGCATCCCGGTGCCGGACTACCTCGACGATTTCTTCTTCGACATGGAGTACGCCCACGTGATCGGCGCCTCCCGAGGTGGGGAGAGTGACGGCCAAGGCGGCATGGTGGTCAACCTGGACAGCGGCGACAAGGTCGCCGACCTGCCGCTGGAAGGCATGCCCCACCTCGGCTCCGGCATCACCTGGGAGCACGAGGGACGCCGCGTCATGGCCACGCCCCATCTGACTCGGGCGGCGGTGTCGATCATCGATATGAAGGACTGGACGGTAGTCAAGACCCTGGAGACCGACGGTCCCGGCTTCTTCATGCGCAGCCACGCCAACTCACCCTACGTCTGGGTGGATGTGTTCTTCGGCCCCCATCGCGACCGGGTCCACGTCATCGACAAGGCCAGCCTGGAGATCGTCGAGACGCTGATTCCCGAGCCCGGCAAGACCGCTGCCCACGTGGAGTTCGACCGCGACGGCGAGAAGCTGCTGCTCAGCCTCTGGGAAGAAGACGGCGCTGTGATCGTCTATGACGCCAAGACACTCGAGGAAGAAAAACGCATTCCCATGAGCAAGCCGTCGGGCAAGTACAACGTCTGGAACAAGACGCGCTATGAGGAGGGTACCAGTCACTAGCACGAGGGCCGTCACGCAAGCTGGCGGCCCGAATGACTGTAGGGAGACTGTAGGGATAAGTTTCTGCGCGAGAATCCACCCAGCTCACATTTATCTGGCTTACCTAATAAGTAAGGGGGAGAAGCCTCCAGCGCCTTGGGTATCGACAGGGTGGAGTGAATCCTGACCAACAGGAGTCAGCCCGAGTGGCTGGGATCAAAGTATGCCCAGGACTCTGCCAAGATGATCAGCCCGTCTCAGCATCAAGGAAGAGGACCCAGCCCCCACTCTGCCGGGACATCCGAAGTTTCCAGGCCCTCGAAGCGGTCGGTCACGTAGGTGCTGTGACACGCCACACAGGATTCGGTCATGCGCCCGAAGAGCTCCACCTGTCGGGGCGTGTCTTCCGCACGGCCAGCCTCGGCCAGTGATGCCGAGAGCTCGTGCAAATACGCATCCATCTGCAGGAACTCCGCTGGCACGGCGGTTTTCAAATCTTGACGATCTTCATCGGTCATGGACTGATCCAGGATGAAACTGTCGTGAATCGACTGCCCCTTCTCGGCGACCGTGGTGTGCCGCCCCTGCACGATGGCGCTAAAGACCTCTTGCATTGCCAGCTCGATCTGAATCATTTCCTCCATCAGCAAGCCCTGCAGCTTGGGCGTCAACCCAGGCCTGACGGGCTCCGCGGCCAGGCTGACAGCACTGACGCCCAGCGCCACCAGCGTGCCGAGGGTAATGGCAGCACGTCGGCCACGACCGCAATGGGTAGGTGTTGAACGTATCAAAATCGTATACAACATGACTGATCTCCCTTTTTGGTTCGTGTTCATGGCTCGGGCTTGGCCAACGTAGTTGCCACCAGTGGGGTCGCCTTGATACAGATTAGTCCAGATAGTCGCACCAGTAATCGGTAGTTGGGGAGTTCGTCGCCGGCCGCGATAAGCCACTGGCGGCCATTTCTGCCAGACGGGCGGCCCGGCCGGTCTGATACAGGCGATGCTGTTGTCGCGGGGAAGCTGAGCACTATTCAATCACCGATATTTTTGGAGAAGCGACATGGCTTTTCGACAGGTAAAGGATCTACTCGAATGGATTCACGATTTTCATGCTCGGCTGTCAGATCAATACACGACCCTGGCGGACCAGCAGCCGGACGAGCGTATGAAAATGGCACTCATATTCCTGGCTGGTCGCGAGCAGCGCATGCGCGACGCCATGGCCCGCTATCTCGAGGATGCCGACGAGGGATTGCTCACCACCTGGTTAATCGACCACCAGAATTTCGCGCATCCAAGCTTGCTGGAGCGCGTGCCCCTTTGTACGGGTTGTCACGATGTGCACGATATCCTGGCCAACGTCATGACCGCTCATCAACTTCTCAAGGATATGTACCTGCTGCGCGCCGAGTTGGCTGAGATGCCAGAGGAAGCTGAGCTCTTTCAGCAGTTAGCGACGCATCAGGATGCAGAAGCGCGCTTGCAGAGCCGAGATATCGCCCGGCTCGAGATCTACTGACTCTCTGATGACCTTGCGGAGGTGTCGTCGGTCGAGCATGAAGGCTGTGACATAAGAAGTATTCTTGATACTTGTCATGGAAGGAGCAACGAGAGTGGCGCACAATGGCCATATCCAAGCGTTCCAGTCGGGTATAGCGCCATGCCGTCATCTTCTTCCTCTTTCGTCCGCCTCTCCACCCTTACACGCTTGCCGGTGGCGCGTCTGGCCTTTCGCCCCTTCTTCCTGTTGGCTGCGCTGTTCGGCGTGCTCTCCCTGGGGGTGTGGTTCGCCTTCTGGCACGGCCTCATCCTGCTGCGTCCCTACGGTGGTCTGATGTTCTGGCATCAGCACGAGATGCTGTTCGGCTTCGCCGCCGCCGTGGTAGCGGGGTTTCTGCTCACCGCGGTGCAGAACTGGACCGGGCTGCCCAGCCTCAAGGGAGGATCGCTGCTGGCGCTGGTCGGGTTATGGTTGGCGGGGCGCCTGCTGATGGCCTTTCCCCTGGGCCTGCCGACCTGGCTGCCGGTGCTGGTCGACCTTGCTTTCCTGCCGGTAGTGGCGGGGGTCATGGCCATGCTGGTGATCGAGGCGAAGCGCTGGCGCAACCTGATCTTCCTGCCGGCCCTGGGTCTGCTGGCCATCGCCAACCTGGTCATGCACCTGGGGGTATCGAGCGGCGACGCCGAGTTGATCCGTCAGGCTTCCTATCTGGCGGTATTGCTGATCGCGCTGCTGATGGTGGTAGTCGGCGGCCGGGTGATCGCCATGTTCACCGCCAATCGCCTGGGGTTGACCCGCAAGCCCCCTATCCCGGCGCTGGAGTACGCGAGCCTCGGCAGCGTCGTGCTGGTGGTGTTGTGCCAGTTACTGGTGACGTTCGGGGTGTCGCTGCCCGGCGAACTGCTGACGACCCTGATGGGCCTGGCCGCCGTGGCCAATACCGTGCGCTTGTCGCGCTGGGGCGGGCTTTATAGCTGGCGCGAGCCGCTGCTCTGGGGCTTGCATGCGAGTTATGCCTTCATTCCGGTGGGCCTGGCCATGTGGGCCCTGGCGATGCTGGGCCTGTTCCGGGCCGAACTGGCGGTGCATGCCCTGACGATCGGCGGCATGAGCACCATGATGCTGGCGATGATGGCACGAGTCTCGCTGGGTCATACCGGGCGTGCGATCCGTACCTTGCCGGGTATCGGCGTGGCCCTCGGGCTGGTACTGGCGTCGGCCTTGCTGCGTGCTCCGTTGCTTGCCCTGTTACCGCAGCTGACTCACTGGACGTACAGCCTGACTATCGTTCTCTGGTGCCTGGCGTACCTGATCTTCCTGTTTCACTATACCGGGCCGTTACTGAGCCCACGCCCCGATGGCCAGGATGGATAGCCGTGCGCTACGTTTCTGCCCGAAGCCAAGGAGCAAGCCGTGCTGGAGTACTACCTGCCGATCAAGCACCTGCATGTCGCCGCCGCCATTCTGAGCATCCTCTTTTTCGTGCTGAGGGCCTGGTGGTCGGTGCGCGAGGCGCCGGTGCTGCAGCGGCGTTGGGTGAAGGTGGCACCCCACCTGATCGACACCCTCCTGCTGGTGCTGGGCGTCGTGTTGATGTTGATGCTCTCTTTCTGGCCCCACCAGCATCCGTGGCTGGGCGCCAAGCTGGTGGCCCTGTTGTTCTACATTGGCTTGGGCACCGTGGCGATCAAGCGCGGGCGCACGCCGACGACGAGAGCCATTGCCGCCCTGGCCGCGGTGGCTATCTTTATCTACATGCTGGGCACGGCGATCCGCCACAGCCCGCTTTCCTGGTTGGCCTAAGCTATGTGGCATGACGCATCTGCGTTGACCTTGAGAGACCGCCCTGAGTTTCGCGGTGCGACACTCTGTCCACTCCGACTTGATCTTCGTCAAGACATGAGTGATGAGAGTTCTGCTAGCATAAAGAGGCATAATATATACATCTTACTAATAAGGTTTTTCGGCATCGGCCGAAAATCAGACTAGAAGAGCAAGGGGGATGGCTCATGGCTGATGGTCTCAACAAGTCGGCGGCCCGCAATATCTTCTATGGCGGGTCGCTGTTCTTTTTTCTGCTGTTCGCCGCGCTGACGGCCCACAGTCACTGGTACATGGTTAACACCTCCACCGATAGCGAGGGGCTCACCGACTCTGTCAAGCACGGCAAGGAAGTGTGGGAAAAGAACATGTGCATCAATTGCCACACCATCTTGGGCGAGGGAGCTTACTTCGCCCCCGAGCTGGGCAATGTCTGGGAACGCTACGGCGGTCATGCCAATCCCGAGGCCGCACGCGCCGGTCTCGAGGCTTGGATCCGTGCCCAGCCACTGGGGTCCGAGGGACGCCGCCAGATGCCAGCCTACGACCTCAGCGACGCAGACATGCAAGCGCTGATCGACTTTCTCGAGTGGACCGACGGTATCGACGCCCAGGATTGGCCGCCGCACCCCTCCGGCTGAGCCGATGATTACCGTGAGCCTCGGTGGATGAATCAAGGAGAACGACAACGATGAAATACGAAACCCAGAAGGTCGCCCTGCCATTCTTCATGGTGGCCATGGCGCTATTCACGCTGCAGGTCGTCTTCGGGCTGCTGGCTGCCACCGTCTACGTCTGGCCTAACTTCATGGCCGAGATCATGCCTTTCCACATCATGCGCGTCAGCCATACCAACCTGCTGATCGTCTGGCTGCTGATCGGCTTCATGGGCTCCACCTACTATTTGATGCCGGAAGAGGCCGAGCGCGAGACTCACAGTCCTACCATCGCCTATATCCAGTTGGCGATCTTCGCCTTCGCCGGCGCCGCGGCGCTGGTCGGCTATCAGTTCGGTATCCACGAGGGGCGCGAGTTTCTGGAGCAGCCGTTCTGGGTCAAGGTGCTGATTACCATCTCCTTCCTGATGTTCCTGTTCAATACCAGCATGACCCTGCTCAAGGGTCGCAGGACCGCCATCAACCTGGTACTGATGCTGGGCCTGTGGCTGGCCGCGGTATTCTGGCTGTTCGCCTTCTATAACCCCTCCAACCTGGCGGTGGATAAGCTCTACTGGTGGTGGGTCGTGCACCTCTGGGTCGAGGGGGTCTGGGAGCTGATCATGGCCTCGCTGCTCGCCTATCTGCTGATCAAGATGACCGGTGTCGACCGCGAGGTGATCGAGAAGTGGCTCTACGTCATCGTCGGCCTGGCGCTGTTCTCGGGCCTGCTGGGCACCGGCCACCATTACTATTGGATCGGCGCGCCGAGCTATTGGCAGCCCATCGGCAGCATCTTCTCCACTCTAGAGGTGATCCCCTTCTTCGCCATGGTGGTGTTCGCCTTCACCATGTTCTGGAAGGGTAGCCGTAACCACCCCAACAAGGCCGCCATGCTGTGGTCCCTGGGTTGCCCGACCGTGGCCTTCTTCGGCGCCGGGGTATGGGGCTTCATGCACACCCTGCACTGGGTCAACTACTATAGCCACGGCACCCAGGTCACTGCCGCTCATGGCCACCTGGCCTTCTACGGGGCCTACGTGATGCTGCTCCTCGGTATCATCACCTTCGCCATGCCAGCGCTGCGCCGCGTCCAGCCCTACAACCAGATACTGAACATGTGGGGCTTCTGGATCATGACCAGCGCCATGTGCTTCATGACCTTTACGCTGACCTTCGCCGGCGTCGTCCAGACCCACCTGCAGCGTGTGCTGGGCATGAACTTCATGGAGGTGCAGAGCCAGCTCGGTCTTTTCTATGCGATGCGCCTGGGCGCCGGTATCGCGGTGGCCATCGGCGCAGCAATGCTGCTGTATGCCTTCTTTGGTCCGGCCCGCCAGCAGGTGCCGGCCGGTGGCACCCAATTGACCGCAGGCCCCGGACACGCCTGACCACCCGAGGGCCCCGACCGGGGGCCTCTTCCGTTCACCCTGACGAGAGTGACATTCATGCCCCTTTCCTCCGTGGTTGCCAACGCCAGCGAGCAAGAGACTCCCTACTACGAGAGCGTCGGCAACGAGTGCGCCATGTTCGAACAGGCGTTCCAGCAACGCTTGCCGCTGCTGCTCAAGGGGCCGACCGGCTGCGGCAAGACCCGCTTTGTCAGCCATATGGCGGCGAAACTCGGCAAGCCGCTGTTCACCGTTTCCTGCCACGATGACCTGACCGCCGCCGACCTCACCGGGCGCTACCTGCTGCAGGGCGGCGAGACCCGCTGGGTCGACGGCCCTCTGACCCGCGCTGTGCGCGAGGGCGGTATCTGCTACCTCGACGAGGTAGTAGAGGCGCGCAAGGACGTCACCGTGGTGATGCACCCGCTCACCGACGACCGGCGGCTGCTGCCGCTTGAGCGCACCGGTGAGCTGCTCGAGGCACCCGACGACTTCATGTTGGTGGTCTCGTATAACCCCGGCTACCAGCACATCCTCAAGTCCCTGAAGCCCAGTACACGTCAGCGCTTCGTGGCGATGTCCTTCGACTTCCCACCCCCCAGGGTGGAGCGCGAGATCGTGGCCCGCGAGAGCGGCTTGCCGGCCGACCAGTGTGCTGCCCTGGTCAACCTGGCGGCCAGCCTGCGCGACATGAAGGGCCAGGACCTGGAGGAAGGCGTCTCCACCCGCCTACTGGTCTACTGCGCCACCCTGGTCCAGGCCGGCATGCCGATTCTGGAAGCCGCTCGCGCGACGCTGGTAGAACCGCTCTCCGACGACGCGGATGTCCAGGAAGGACTCATGGAAGCCATTCGCGCCACCTTCGGCTGAGGTATCTCCCATGTCCATGCTCGATTTCCTCGAGGTCGAGGAGTTCGTCGGCCGCCACTGGCATCGCTGGGCTTCCGGCGCGGCGAGCTATCCGGACCATCCCGAGGCGGCGGTCAGCCTCGAGAGCCTGCGCCCCATGCTCGGCGTCTTCTTCCGCGCCGGCGGCGGCGAGGCGGGGGTCGAGGTGGCCGCCATCGCCCGGCGCGGTTCCGCCCATCGGCTGAGCCTGCGCCAGCGCCTGGGACTCGACGAGGAGGACCTCGACCTGGCCCGCCGCGACGAGGAGAACCTGCTGCTGCCGCCGCGGCTGGCGCTCTTTCCCGAGGCCGCCCTCAACCACGATCTCTATCTCTGGCTCACCGCCTTCCTGGCCGAGGCCCGGCCGGTGACGCGGCCCACGGACCCGCTGCAGGCCGATCTACAGCGCCTGCGTGAGGCACGTCGCACTGTAGGGGCCGCCCTGGCACGCTTCCTGGGGATGTCGGACCGCTACGTTCGCCTGTGCGGCGAGCTGCTGACCATTCGTCCCCGGCGCAAGCACCTGCCGCCCATGGAGGCGGCCCTGGAAACGGCCCTGTGCGCCGAGCTGGGCGCCCCCGATCCTGCCGAGCGATGGGGTCAGGCCATGCAGCGGGCCATCCGCGAGGCCACCTTCTCCCTGGACGACTTCCGCGCGCCGCGCGGCTATCGCCCACCGCTGCCGGTGCCGCTATGGGGACAGGCCGTGACCCTGGGCACCCGCGACGGCGCTCGCGAGGAGAGCGTGGACGACGAGGAAATGGCCAGCGCCGCCGCCTCGGTCGATGAGGACCAAGGCAAGCGCAAGGCCGACCGTCGCGAGCAGGACCAGGCCGACCGTGACGACCCGCTGATGCTCAACAATATGGAGAAGATGCTCTCCTGGGCCGAGATGGTGAACCTCAATCGCCATGTGGAAGACGAGGAAGAGGAGGACGCCAGGAAGGCCGCCGACCAGATCGACGAGATCGTGCTGTCGCCCAACCGTGAGAAGGCGGCCTCCCGTCTAAAGCTCGACCTCGACCTGGCCCCGGACGAGGCCACCGGCGGCCGGTTGAAGGGGCGCCATACCTACCCCGAGTGGAACCATCGCAAGCAGGTCTACCTGCCCGACCACTGCGTGGTGCTAAGCGACGTGCAGAGCGAGGAGGGGGAGCACTGGGCGCCCGACGAGGTGACGCGCCGACGCATCCGCCGGGTGCGCCGCGAGTTCGAGGCGCTGCGCCCGCGTCGCGAGATCCTGCGTGGCCAGATGGACGGGGGTGAGCTCGACATGGACGCGGTAATCCGTTCCCACTGCGACCTGGCCGCCACCGGCGAGTCCAGCGACCGGCTCTACCTGGCCAGCCGTACCCAGGCCCGCGACCTGGCGGTGTCGATCCTGGTGGACGTGTCGTTATCCACCGAGGCGTGGCTGGAGGATCGCCGGGTACTGGACGTCGCCAAGGAGGCGCTGCTGGTACTCGGCCATGGCCTGGCCGGTTGCGGCGACGACTACGCGATCCACAGCTTCACCTCCCAGCGGCGACACAAGGTGTGGGTCAATACCCTGAAGGACTTCGATGAACCCATGGGGGAGCGGGTCTCGCGGCGCATCGCCGCGCTCAAGCCGGGCAGCTATACCCGCATGGGGCCGGCGATTCGTCACCTGACCGGGCAGCTCGCCGAGCGGCCCAATCGCCATCGGTTGTTGCTGCTGCTCACCGATGGCAAGCCCAACGACAACGACTACTACGAGGGGCGCTACGGCATCGAGGACACCCGCAAGGCGGTACTCGAAGCACGTCGCAAGGAAGTGAAAGTGTTCGGTGTGACCATCGACCGCGAGGCGGGGCGCTACATCCCGCACCTTTTCGGCCGTGGCGGCTACGCCATCGTGCAGCGCCCCGAACACCTCTCCCTGGCGCTGCCGGGGATCTATCGCCAGATTATCGCTAGCTGAGCCATTGCGCATCAAGGAGGTATTGCACCATGTCCCCCCGCTCACGACTCCTGCTGGCCGTGGTGGCCTGGTGCCTGGCCGCCGTAGCGCTGATGCTGCCGCTAGCGTGGCTGATCAACAACCGCGACTGGGGCGTGGCGCTGATGCTGCTGGTGCCGTTCGCGGTGTATGGGCTGCTGCGCCTGGGTCGCCTCCTGGAAGGCTGGGCACGGGCAACGTCGCCGCCATCGGAACAGTGAGGCATCAAGCCTGTCTCAGCTCAGCCGCGCCGCCAGGTAACCGCCGGCGATCAGCGTCAGTGTCAGCAGTACCAACCCCACAAACGCGCCCTTCCAGGCCGGTGTGGCGGCGCGCAGGTTGAGATAGACCATCAGCAGCCGTTGGGCCTTGAAGCCGGTGGCGGCGATCACCAGGCCCGCCGACCACAGCGGCAACGCTTGCCAGTCGTCGGCATCGAGGCGCGCCGAGACCATCGACAGTACCGTCAGGGCCATCAGCAGGGCCCAGGTGGTCAGCAGGCGGCGGGTACCGGGCAGCGTCGTCATGGCATCTCCGATTCAGTGCCGTAGGGAGCCCTCAGCGCAACAGATAGTGAGCCTTCAGCGCAATAAATAGAGCAGCGGATAAAGCAGGATCCAGATCAGGTCGACCATGTGCCAGAAGGCGGCGGCGGTCTCCACGTTCTCGGTGGAAGTGCGCCAGGTCACCAGGGCCAGCAGCGCCAGGCCGAACAGCACATGGGCGAAATGAAAGGCAGTGAGCCCATAATAGAAGCCGAAGAAGGCGTTGGTCTCCGGGGTGATGCCGGCTTCGAACTTGCCGGCATACTCGACCCCCTTGATCACGCCGAACAGCACGCCCAACGCCATGGAAGCTCCCAGCCACTGGCGGGCACGGCGGATCCGCTCGGCGCTCACGGCCTCGACGGCGAGCGCGACGCAGAGCCCGCTGGTCAGCAGCACCAAGGTGTTGAGCCCGCCCATCAGCGGGTCGAGCTCGCGCTGGGAGGCGTCGAACAGCGCCGTCGACGCCACCCGTTCCACGGCGTACAGGGCAAAAAAGGCGCTGAAGACCAGCATCTCGCTTAAGATCAGCACCCACATCAGTGGGTTTCCGGGCAGCGCCGAGAGGGGCCCCCAGCCGGGATTGGGCAGATCGCGGGATGTCATTCGTCCAGCAGGGTCACCCGGGCTCCACCGAAGGCCAGGCTGCGCGGGTTGGTTACCGGCTGGTTGGAGGTCAGTCGGGTGATGCCCACGCCACAGCGACCCACCATCCAGATCAGACAGGCGGTGAAGTAGATATAGCCCAGCGCCCAGGGCGCCATGGGCGGTACGCCCACCAACCCCAGCAGCTGCCAGATAACGACGAAGAGGCCGCCACCCAGCACACCCAGCCAGAAGGTGCGGATCTGGAATTGCAGGTGGCTCTGCACCCAAGGCTCGGCGCGGCGGTGCTTGAGGTGGGCGATCAGCACGCCGACGGGGGCGGTGACCACGGCGAGCACGCTGCCCAGGAAGAGCATGTAGACGATGATGGCCGCACCGCGCCCGCTGGCGGCCTTGTCTAGTTGATCGGGAAACTGTTGGACCAGGGTGTTGGACATGGAAGTCACCTCGCATCCTTATGTCTGACGGGCACCTGAAACGTGGCCCGGTTATTTGATGCATTTCAGATGACACTATAGCGCGAGGTTGCACAGTTTTTCATGGTCTGGATCAAGACACGGCCGCTTTGCCGAGAGGCGTCTGGCCGCAAGTGAGCAACAATAAGAGCGGTTCCACTGCCTCTACTGCAGCGACATGATGTCTGCGTGCAGGCGGGCCAGGCGCCCTAGCAGCCGATTGCGTGGTCCAGGGGGAACGCCTTGATCGATCAGCGTCTGCTGCATGTGCTCGACCAAGGCGTTGAAGTGGGCGTCGGTGATGCCCATGTGCTGGTGGGCGCGATCCATGGGCGGTCCGCTGTAGACACAGGGACCGTCGCTGAGGTGACAGATCTGCTCTTCCAGCGAGGCGACGAAGCGGTCGATATTGGAGTTGGCGAAGAACACGACGACCTCGTCATCGCCTGCCAGACGATAGGTAAAATCCTCGACGATCGCCGCTACGCCCGCCTCGCCGCCCAATTGGGCGTACAGGGTCGGCGTTGGAGGAGTCGGCCGCTGCATGCAGCCGCTCAGCAGCAGGGCCAACAAGGCGATAACGATAAGGCGATGGACGAGGCTCATGAAGGACTCCTGTCTAGAAGGCGACCTGCAGCGACAGGTAGCCGCCGCGCTGCTGGTCCAGGCCGGCGATCGAGCCCAGGTCGAGCCAGGCACCGGTCAGCGACACATGCTTGTTGAAGAAATAGGCGCTGTAGAGATCCTGCCAGTCATCCTCGCGGGCGAAGTCGAGGTTGTCGGGCTTTTGTCGATACTCCACGCCCACCACCCAGTTCGGAGTCAGAAAGAGGCCCACGGAACCTTCGGCGACCAGCGAGCGGCTCGATTCCCGGTCGCCACCGAAGCCCAGCAGGCCGCCCTGGTTGGCCCGAGTCGAGCGCAGCGTGAGGTTGACCAGCAGGTTGCGGCCGGCCACGGCGTCGAACAGCAGCTTGCTGCCACTCAAGTAGATGTCGTTGCCCTGGGTCGACTCGGCGCCTACCGCGCGGGCCAGGCTGCCGTCATCCAGGCGCTTGTGCTGCACGCCAAGGCTCCAGACGCCCCAGGGATGATAGAGCACGTCGCCGAGTAGACGCAGCTTGAGGCCGTGGATGTCCTGTTGCAGCTCGCCGCCCAGGGTGTCCAGGCCCAGCCGTTGTCGGGCAAACGACACCTCGAGCCGGTCCTGCCAGTTGAGTGCGACCCCACTGGCCGTGAGCCGGTAGTCGTCGAGTCGTGCCTCGCTGCGGCTCGCGGTGATGGCCCATTCGCCCTCGCTGGCGGTGCCGGCCAGCACTCCCCATGGTGAGAGACCACCACCGGCGGCACCCTCGATCTGCGTCACGCCACCGGTACCCAGCAGTCGACTGCCGGCCCAGGCGGGGGAGGCGGCGATGGTCGCCCAGAGCAGCAGGCCTATCCACAATGCCATCCATAACCCTATCTTTCCCATAGCCTTCCACAACCCTATCTTCCCCATAGAGAGCGGGATGAAGAGAGGGGAGGTGAGCCGCGATGGGTGGGTCATGGGATCTGCTCCTCGGATGGGGAGGCCTGATGGTGGATGGCCCAGTCGACGATACGCTCGGCCGCCAGCGGCCTCGAGATCAGATAGCCTTGGAGAGTGTCGCAGCCGAGACGTTCGAGCAGCGACCGGGCGGCGGCGGTTTCCACGCCCTCGGCGACGATCTCGAGGCCCAGGTTGTGGCCGAGCTCGATGGTCGAGCGCACGATGATCTCGTCGTCGGCGCTTTCCTCGAGCTTGAGGATGAACGACTTGTCGATCTTGAGCTCCTGGACCGGCAGGCGTTTGAGCTGAGCCAGCGACGAGTAGCCGGTGCCGAAGTCGTCCACGGCGATACGCAGCCCGGCCCGGCGCAGCTCGTCGAGCTGCCGGCTGGCGTGTTCGGGGTCCTGCATGATGGCGCTTTCGGTGATTTCGAGTCGCAGGCGCTCAGGCCCGATGGCGTATTCTGCCAGGCAAGCGCACAGCCGTGCGGGCAGGCTGATATCGGCGACGTCCTTGGCCGAGAGATTGACGGCGGCCACCAGTGAACAGCCTTGTTGGTCCCAGGTGCGGAGCTGGCGGCAGACGGTGTCCAGCATCCAATGGGTCAGGCGGTGAATATGCCCCGATTGCTCGGCGAGTGAAATGAACTCGTCCGGCGGAATGAAGCCCAGAGTCGGGTGATGCCAGCGCATCAGTGCCTCGACGCCGGAAAGACGCCCGGTGCGGGCATCGAGCTGGGGTTGATAGACCAGGGTCAGCTGGCCGTGTGTGACGGCTTCCTGCAGGTCGCGTACCAGGGTCAGCTGACGCAGGTGCAGCTCGTCCTGCCCTTCCTGGTAGCCCTGATGCCATCGCCGGGCACGTCGGGCCATGTCGAGAGCGATTTCGGCACGCCGCAGTAACAACGTGGCATTGTCCCCGTGCACGGGATAGCGCACCTCGCCGATGGCGAGCGTCAGGCGAATCGGCGTGCCTTCCAGATCGATCGGCTGGGCCAGGCGCTCCTGCAGTGCCGCCAGCCAGTCGGGCTCGGCCTCGGGCGCTGCCAGGCGCAGCAGAAATTCGTCGCCGCTGAGGCGGTAGGCGTCGATCTGCGGCGGGGGCAGGCGGTCGAGGCGGTCGGCGAGGACCTTCAATACCTGATCACCGATGGCGTAGCCGAAGGTGTCGTTGATGGTGCGAAAATCGGTGATCGAGAGGCGCAGCAGGGTAAAAGCCTCGCCCTGGGCGATGGCGGCATCGATGTCCTGCAATGCCGAATGGCGGTTGGCCAGGTTGGTGAGCTGATCATGGCGCGACTGATGGCGCAGCGTGGTTTCGCGTCTGGCGATGTCCTCCTGCATGGTCAGCAGGGTATCGGCCAGCAGTCCGATCTCGCCTTTCGGCGATACCTTGATGTCGCGCAGATGCTCGCCGTGACCGATGCGGCGGGCGGCGTCGGCGAGAACGGCCAGCGGTCGCCCCATGCTGCGCGCGCTCAGCGCGGCGATCACGGCGGTCAACAGCAGCGTCAGGGTGAAGATGATCAGCAGCTGCCAGCGCAGCTCCGCATAGACGGCGAGCAGGTCGCTGCGCCGCTGCTGCGCCACCGCGTAGGCCTGTCCTTCACTGCCGGTGTAAAGCGGTTGGGTACGGGTCAGATAACGGTCGTCGGCGACCAGTGCCTCGTGCGCTTGCTCGTCGACGAAGCGGGTTTCCAAACGGGTCAGGGCGCCGATCTCGTCGGCGAGTTCGGCGTCGAGCAGAAACCCCATGCCGACCCAGCCGATCAGGCCCGGGGCGCGCACCGGCATCAGCACGAACTGATAGGGGCGCCCCTGGTGCATGACCACCTCGACGGCCTCGCCATCCTGGCGTGCCTGTTGCCAGAGCTCGGGAAAGGGCAGGGCGATGTCGGGTGAATGGTGGCTGCTGGCCAGCAGCCGGCCCTCGGGGTTGCCGAGCAGCACCATATCGGCATTGGCACGGTCGCCGTGATTGGCGAGCACACTGACCAAGGTATCGGTGTCCTGGGTGGCGACGGCGCTCTTGAAGCCGAAGTCCTCGGCGAGTATCGCGACGTTGTCGCGTAGCCGCCGGCCGCGTTCTTCAAGCAACTGAAGCGTGACATCCAGCCCCACGCCGAGTTCGCGCTCGCCGCGTGCCAGCGTGTCCTGCTGAAGCGTTCGCAGCGTGGCCCCGGCGGCCACCAGCTGCGCGACGACGGCCACGGCCAGCATCACCAGCAGAAGGCGGCGGCGAAACGACATTCACGACCCCTCGCGGTCTTGCAGTGCCTGCCTGAAACGCTCCTGCAGTGCCGAGGGCTCTGCGCGTACCGGCAGGCTGGCCTCGAGGTCGAGGGCCACGGTACGGGTTTCACCCCGGCTGATCTGTCCTTCCCACCACTGCTGATGCGTGTCCTCCAGACGAGGATGCCAGATGCGCAACGCATGGCGACCCGCCGGAAGACCGGGTAGGGCAACACGGCCGTCGGCGCCGGTCCTGGCGATGCGGGGGGCGTTGCTGACCACGATGAAGGCCCGCATGTGGTCGTGGATATTGCAGCCCAGCACCACCACGCCCGCCTGGTCGAAGGTCACCGGTGGCGGGGTTTCCTGTAGATAGAGTTCCAGGTCGAAGACCTTGGCCGGCGAAAAGGAAAAGACGTGATGGCGGGTGGTGTCGCGGTTGGGGAAGCTGACGCGGCTATCCACGGCCACCACCGAGACACGCGGGACGAAGGCGGCGTCGCGCTGCATGACCTCGCCCGCGTCACCGGCGGCCGAGGGAGTGCCGGGATGCAACACCTCGACCACGGCATCTGCCAGCGGCTCGCCGGTGCTGGCATCGGTTACCTGCAGCTGGGCGCCGCTCGCAGGAGACGCCAAGACGAGACTCAGGCACAGCCAGGCCAGGCCTCTGAGGAGGAGGGTATCGTGTCTCATCTAGATATCATCATAAGTGCCAGTCATCGTGGATGGTTAGAGTCATCCAGCCGATGCTAGCACGCCTCAACGTTGACGGGTTTCACAACATGGGTTTAGAGAGTTAGAGAGATGGTGGGACGCCGCGTGCTAGTTAACGCGATAGACGCACTTTCCCGCCACGAAAGTCTGTTGTGGCTGGAAGTCGCCATCGAGCAGCGTGATATCGGCATCGAAACCGACGGCCAGGCGGCCCTTGCCGGCGTGCAACCCCAATACGCGGGCGACATTGCCGGCAATCAGGCCGAGTGCCTGTTCGAGGGGTAGGACCTTCTCGTGTACGAGGCGTTGCCAGTCGGCGATCAGGGCGGTATTGCGGGCCACCCGCATGCCCAGATAGGTGCCCTTGGCGTCGAACTCGGGGAGGCTGCCGTTGCAGTCAGAACTCATGGTGATGCGCTCGGCGGGCACGCCGCGTGCGAGCAGGAACGACACCGCCTCGAAGGCGGAAATGTCCTCCTCGCCGACCTCGTCGAAGGCCGTGACGTCGACGCAGGCGTCGAACCTAAGCGCGTAGTCGGCGGCTTCCTCGAGGAGCGCGCGATGGCGATTGACGTGAGTGGGAATGACCTGGTCAGCGGGGATCTCGGTCTCAGCGAGCAACCGGCGCAGCGGCTCCAGGCCGCGTTTGCCATCGCCTAGGTGGAAGTGACAGATACCAAGCTTGCCGGCCAGCATGGCACCGACTCGTACCTCACTGACCAGTCGCTCGATCTCGTCCTGGCGCGGCTGGCTGGAGCGATGATCCGAGATCGCCAGCTCGCCCAGCCCGAGCACCTCGGGAATCCAGGCCAGGTCGCGCTGCACGTCGCCGGTAAGCGTCGGTGGCGGGAAGCGATAGGCGCCGGTGTACATGTAGGCGGCGATGCCCTCGGCACGCAGCCCGCGCACCTTGGCGAGAAGGTCCGCCGGGGAACGGCTGATGCTGTCGGTGCCCAGCACCCCCACCACCGTGGCGATGCCCATCGAGGCGATCTCCTCTGCGGTAATCTCCGGGCAGCGGTTGCCGCAGCCTCCTTCGCCGCCACCGCCCGTCACGTGGACGTGCTGATCGATGAAGGCGGGCACGGCAATCAGGTCGCGTGCCTCCACGACCCTGACCGGCCAATCCGTCGGGACCTCAATATCCTGCCCCAAAGCGGCGATGCGACCGTCGGCGATCAGGATGTCGGTGGCTGCAAGCGACTCAGGCGCCTGAATGCGCCCCACCCGCAGCAGTGTCAGCAGGGGCTCGTCCGTCACTTCCATCAAGTCGAATGCCATCAGATCGACTCGCCGGCGAATTCATGCGCCGGCGAGAAGCGCCTGCCTCGGAAGCGCTCGATAGCACCGGTGATGTCATCGATCAGCAGCACCAGCAGGTCGCCCTGGCTTGCCTCGTCGAAGGCCTTGTCGACGGCCTGGGCTTCCTCCATGATGATCTCCACCCGGCAGGTACCGCCCACTGATTCGGCGCCGTCACGCAGCAGGCCGGCGGCCTCGCCGGGCGTACGACCGCGGGAATCGGTCTCGTAGATGTAGACGATGTCATGCATCCGCGCGAGCAGGGTGCCCAGGCTGAACAGGTCCTCGTCGCGGCGATTCCCCGGAGCGCTGGCCACGCCGATACGCCGCCCGGCGGGGATCCGGTCGACCAGCCCACTGAGGGCCTCGAGGGCAGGCACGTTATGCCCGTAGTCGATGAGCACCTTGATACCGTCGGCTTCGATGAGGTTGGTGCGTCCGGGGTTCTGTCCCGGGGTGGGATGGAAGGTGCGCAGTCCCATCTGGATATCGGCGATCGAGAGCCCCAAGGCATAGGCCGCGGCACTCGCAGCCAGGGCGTTGGCGACGTTGAAGGTGGCGTGTCCCTCGAAGGTGATCGGCACGTCCACCACCGGGATCACCTCGGCCTCGACATGGCCCTGGCGCATCACGATGCGCTCGTTGTGGACGGTGAAGGCCACTCCGTGTTCGCGGACATGCTGTCGGACCGGCCGCGAGTCGGGATCCATGGTGAAGAAGACGACCTCGCCACGCGCCCATTCCTGGCCGGCCAGGACACGCGGATCGTCGGCATTGAGCACGGCGGTCCCGGTCTTGCAGACGGCATCGATCACCACGGTCTTGCAGCGTGCCAGTTCGTCCAGGGTACGGATATCGTGCTCGCCCAAGTGGTCGCTGGCGATGTTGAGCAGCACCCCCACGTCGCACTCGTCGAAGCCCAGACCGCGGCGCATGATGCCGCCGCGGGCGACCTCGAGGACGGCGTACTCGACCGTGGGTTCGCGCAGCACGATCGCTGCCGCCTGGGGGCCGCTGTAGTCGCCGCGCATGACGACGTGATTGTCGATCTCGATGGCCCCGGTACAGGCCATGCCCACGTTGCGTCCCGCCTGGCGCAACAGGTAGGAGATGAGGCGCACCGTGGTGGTCTTGCCGTTGGTGCCGGAGACCGCGACGATGGGAATGCGCGCGTTGCTCTCGGGGTCGGGGAACAGCATGTTGACGACATGGTGGCCGACATCGCGACCGGTGCCGTGGGTGGGCGAGATGTGCATGCGAAAGCCGGGGCCGGCATTCACCTCCACCACGCCGGCCGACTGATCCTCCAGGGGCCGGCTCAGGGTCTCGGCGAGCAGATCAATGCCGATGATGTCGAGGCCCACCAAGCGCGAGATGCGCTCCGCTGCGTGCTTCACCTCGGGATGGACATCATCGGTCACGTCGGTGGCCGTGCCCCCGGTGCTGAGGTTTGCCGTCGGCTTGAGGAAGACCATCTCGCCGGCCGGTATCACGCTCTGCAGGGTCAGGTTCTGCTGCTCGATCAGACGTAGAGATTGATCGTCGATCTGTATCTGGGTGAGCAGGTTCTCGTGGCCGATACCGCGCCGTGGGTCCTGGTTTTCCCTCTCCACCAGGGCCTGCAGGGTGGCAACCCCGTCGCCGACCACATGCGCCGGGCGTCGCCTGGCGGCGGCCACCAGCTTGCCGTCGATGACCAGCAGGCGATGGTCCTCGCCACGGACGTACTGCTCGACAATGACCGAGGGGTTGCGGTGGGCGGCGATATCGAAGGCCTCGCGCAGGGTGTGGTCGTCCTCGATGTTGGTGCTCACGCCACGGCCATGGTTGCCGATGACCGGCTTCACCGCGACGGGATAGCCGATGTCGCGAGCGGCGTCGAGGGCTTCGTCGAAGGAGCCGCACACTCTCCCCTGGGGTACCGGAATGCCGGCATCGCCGAGGATCTGCTTGGTCCAGTCCTTGTCATCGGCGATGCTGTAGCCGATCAGGTCGGTCTGGCAGGTTACCGTGGCCTGGATGCGCTTCTGGCGGCGGCCGTGCCCCAGCTGAATGTAGCTGCTCTCCTCGCTGAGTCGGGTATAGGGGATGCCGCGGCGCATGGCAGCCTCGACGATGGAGGCGGTGGAGGGACCGAGCATGTGGTGGTCGCGCACCTGCCTGAGGCGGTCGAGGATGCCCTCCAGGTCGATCTCACCGTCGTTGAACAGCTGCGTGACGAGATCCACTGCCTCGACCCCGGCCGCCAGGCCGCAGGCCTCGTCGCGGTAACGATAGATGACGTTGTAGATACCGGTGTCGTAGCTGTCGATGGTCTTGCCATAGCCCACCGAGAAGCCGATCAGGTTCTGCAGCTCGATCGCCACGTGCTCAACGACGTGTCCAGCCCAGGTGCCGCGCTCCAGGCGCTCCAGGAATCCGCCGGGCCGGCCCACCGAACAGCGGTGTTCCTGCAGGCTGGGTATCAGGGTGGTGAGGCGCCCGACAATGCCGGGAACGGTGTCGCTGGGACGCTCCTCCAACTCTCCGATGTCCAGGCGCATGAAGATAGCGCGATAGCGACTATAGTAATTCGGGCCGCGCAGCGCGCGATGCTCGAGGATCTGCATGATCAACTCTCCAATAGGGCTCTGAGCTCGCTTGGGACGAGATAGCGTCGTGCTTCGACATCGAAGCCGTGACCGCTGACCATGGCGTGCAGGATCATGTTTTCAACGGCCACCGCTTCGCCCATCCGTAGGTCAGCGATATTGGAACTCGCCAGGTCCTGGCTATCGATAAGAATGACGTGCCCGGGACCGACGGCTTCAAGAATCTGGTTCTGATGGATGATCACGGCGGCGTCTTCACCGAGGCCGACGCCAAGGTACTCCGGATTGGTCGCTCCGACTTCCATCAGGCGCGTGAACCGACCGCGCTCAAGGAAATGACTATCGATGATCAGGCCATCGACGAGGCCGAGCCCGAAGGTCATGTTTACCGCCCCCTTGCGAAGCGCGTCAGTTGCCGCCCCATTATAGATCATGGTGCCCGGCATGGCCGCTGCGCCGGCACTGGTGCCCGCGACCACGGCCCCCGACATCCAGCGTTCGCGGATAGCGGTCAGCACCGTTGAGCCGCCGAACACATTGGTCAAACGCAGCTGGTCACCGCCGGTGAAAAAGATCACCCCGCTCTGATTGATCAGCGCGACGTTCTCGGGGTCGGACGCCTGCTTACGATCCTCTATGTCGAGTTTGTGGATGCGGCTCGCCCCCAGGCGTTCGAAAGCCGCTTCGTAGGCAGGGAGTACTTGGTCGGGAATGCTGCTGGCTGTTGCGATCACCGAGACTTCGCCATTGCCCTCAGGCGCCAGCTCGAAAACCCGCTTGAGAATTTCAAGCTCGGATGTCTTGTCTTCGGCACCCCCTATGGCCACGATATGTCCATGTCGGGCGGAGAGTTCAGAGGCCATAATCCTTTCGTCGCCCAGCGACGCTTTTAGAGGAAATGCCGAAGCAATGTCCGTGCGAGTAATGTTGGCTTATCTAATGCCTGCTTCGACCTTTATAACAGCCATGCGAGTCTGTAGCACGCCCTTGCTGACTGGCACGAGATGCTAGACGCGCTCTCGCCACTGGGGGGTGGTATCAACCTGGTGTTGATACTGCTGTCGGTTGCAACGTCGGCATTGACAGCTGCCGTCGGGGTAGGTGGCGGCGTATTGATGATCATGGCGCTGGCACAGGTGATGCCCGCTGCAGCGTTGATTCCGGTGCACGGCATGGTGCAGTTGGGCTCCAATGCCGGGCGAGCCGCGATGACCTGGCGCCATGTGGACCGCGCTGTGCTCGCCGCCTTTGTCCCAGGTGCGATGTTGGGGGCGCTGGTCGCAGCCTGGCTGCTGGTGCGGCTGCCGGCCGGGATACTGGAGTTATGCATCGCCGCCTTCGTCCTCTACACCTGTTGGGGCTCGGGCTTGCCGAAACGCGCCCTGGGCCGCGTTGGGGTTTTCGTCGCTGGAGCCATCACTACCTTGCTGTCAAGCCTGGTCGGGGCGAGTGGGCCGCTGGTGGCCGCTTTCATCAAACAAGGTCAGGCGGGTCGTCTGGCAAGTGTCGCCACCTTCTCGGCATGCATGTTGCTTCAGCATCTCACCAAGGCGTTTGTGTTCGGGGTGGCCGGCTTCGTTTTTCGTGACTGGTTGGTGCTTATTTTGATCATGGTGGCGGCGGGGTTTGTCGGCACCTGGCTCGGGCTGCGGCTGCTTCACCGAGTGACCGACCATCGCTTCGATTTCCTCTTCAAGTGGGTACTGACCCTGCTTGCCGTGCGCTTGACCTGGCTGGGGGTTCAGAGGTTGCTGGCAGCCTGAGAGCCAGTGTTAGCGTGACCTTATACTATTGATTTAGGCAAATTGGGGGTAAAACCACGAAAATCGCATGGAAAGCATCGCTTCTGCCTGTACAGTCGGTAAAGTAGGTTCATGATAGTCGAACGTATGTGCCGAATGTACGCTACAACAGGGAATACGAGGGAACACCGATGGTGACCGCAACTAAAATGACAAAACGGCGCCATGGCATGACAGGGCTTATGCTGCTGATCAGCCTGGCCTTGTTCACGACCGCTCAAGCACAGGCAGGAAATCCCCGTTATGCCGGTATCGTCATCGACGCCGACAGTCAGGAGATCCTCTACGCCGATAATGCCGACAAGCTTCGCTATCCGGCCTCGCTGACCAAGATGATGACGTTGTATCTGCTTTTCGAGGCCCTCGAGGAGCGCAGCCTGAGTCTGAATCAGCCGCTGTCGGTCTCGCCTGCCGCTGCCGCCATGCCGGCCACCAAGCTGTGGCTCAAACCCGGCGACAGCATCCCGGTGGAAACGGCACTTCAAGCGCTGGTGGTGCGTTCGGCCAATGACGTCGCAGTGGTGGTAGCCGAGGCGCTGGGTGGTACTCACGTCAACTTCGCGCGAATGATGACTGACAAGGCTCGCCAGCTCGGCATGTACGAAACGGTTTTTCGTAACGCCTCGGGGTTGCCCGACGCCGGCCAGGTTACCACGGCCCGCGATATGGTCATTCTCGCTCGCCACCTGATGCAAGACTTTCCTCAGTACTACCCTTATTTTTCACGCCAGCAGTTCACCTGGCGGGGCAAGACACACACCGGCCACAATCGCTTGCTGAAGACCTTCCCGGGGGCCGATGGTCTCAAGACGGGTTTCATTCGTGCGTCGGGTTTCAATGTCGCCACCTCGGCGGTGCGTGACGGCCGGCGCTTGCTCACCGTGGTGATGGGCGGCTTTACCGCAGCCTCTCGCGACGAACATACGGCTGACCTGCTCAACCGTAGTTTCGTGCGTGCCGCGCTTGCCGATGGCAATAGCTGGTTAGCCAGTGCCGATATATCCGGTGGCAGGTTGACGTCAGACGCCCAAGGCGCACCATATATTCCAGCCGCTAATGAGGGGCAGCTAGCCAGCAACAGCGCCGCAGAGAGCGATCGTCTGCGTGAGGTGTCCAGCGCCTTCCCGCCCGCGCCAGTAGTCGCATCGGTCTCGACCCTTGATGAGTCCTCGCCCGGCGCCATCAAGGGTGATGCGCCGGCCTCAGTCTTCGCGTCACCGCCGCAGGAACAAGGATCGGCCGGTGACCCCATCCACCAACTGATGACGGATGTTGGAAATACCGAAGGTGTCGACATCCGGTCTGGCGGTACCTGGGGGGTGCAGGTCGGTGCCTTCAGCGATGCCAACCATGCTCGCACCCTGGCCTCCCGTGCTGCCGATCGGTTGGCCAGCCAGCTGGCCAATGCGCGGATCGCTGTGGCCAACGCAGGCGACAGTGGGGTGTACCGTGCACGCGTGGTAGATCTCAACGAAAGCCAGGCGCACGACGCCTGTCGTAGCCTGGTGCGCGAGGGCATGGACTGCATGGTGGTACAGGCAAGTCTCTAGTGTTTGCCGATTGCGCCTTTAACGACGACTAGCGTAGCCTCATCGATCCACCCCGCCGGCCAACAGGTCGGCGGGGTGGTGTTTTTGGATTCGGCGATGGGAGGATGCGTGGCATGACATCATCGTTCAAGGGCATCGGGTTCATGTGTATTGGCGTGCTCTGCCTGGCCATCGGCGATGCCATCGCCAAGTGGCTCGGCGAGGTGCACTCGCCGCTGCAGATCATCTTCTTCCGTACCCTGGTGTCGCTGCCCATGATCGCGGTGCTGGCCTATTTCGGCGGCGGCCTGCGCAAGCTGCGTACCCGCCGTCCCGGGGTCCATCTGCTGCGTGGGCTGATCTATACCGGCACCATGTTCTGCTTCGTGCTGGGCCTGACGCTGCTGCCGCTGGCCGAGGCCACTGCCATCGCCTTCGTGGCACCGCTGTTCGTTACCCTGCTCTCTGTGCCTCTGTTGGGCGAGCGCATCGAGGGACCGGTATTGGCGGCGTCGCTGGTGGGCTTCGTCGGGGTGCTGATCGTCGTGCGTCCCGGCGGTGATGCCTTCGACCCTGGCGCCCTGGCACTGATCGGGGCAGCGGTCTTCTATGCGCTGATGATGATCACTGCACGGCGCTGGGGTGGCACTGAGCACCTTTGGGCCATGGTCTTCTACATGACCCTGGTGCCCTTCGTCCTTACTGCCCTGGCGCTGCCCTGGGTGTGGCAGACGCCCCATCCCTGGCACTGGCTGGCCTTTGCAGGATCGGGCCTCTTCGGAGTGGGCGCCACAGCCTTTATCACTATGGCGTTCCGACATGCCCCGGCGGCTATCGCCGCCCCCTTCGACTACACCGCCATGTTGTGGGCGGTAGTGATGGGCTGGTGGTTCTGGGGCGAGATGCCGGACGCCTGGGTGTTCGTCGGCAGCGCCCTGATCATCGGCAGCGGCCTGGCGATTGCCTACCACGAGCGACGCACCACCCTGAAGCGTCGGCCTACTGCCTGACAAACCCCCTTGCGGCCGCCTCAGGGTCGGGCTGCCCGCAGATCGCCGAGATTACGGCAGCACCCTGGGCGCCGGCGGCACGCACAGCATCGGCATGCTCGGCCTTGAGACCACCAATGGCCACGGCCGGCAGGGGGCTTGCGGCGGCCAGAGAAGCGAGGCCTTCAAACCCAATCGGCTGGGCGTGATCACCCTTGCTGGGGGTGGCAAACACCGGCCCCAACCCAAGGTAATCCAGTCGGCTGTGATCAACGTGCGCCAGCTGCTCATGGGTCTGTACCGATAATCCGAGGATGGCGTTTGGACCCAGCGCCCGGCGCGCCTCGATCACATCGCCATCGTCCTGGCCAAGGTGCAGACCATCAGCGCCACTCTCTTCCGCCACGGCCAGGCGATCGTTGATCACCAATGGCACGCCGGTACCGGCCAGAGCCTCCTTAAGTCGACGCGCCTGGTCGATCAGCTCGCCATCCGATGCGTGCTTGTCTCGCAACTGGACGATTGTTACGCCGCCATGGACGGCGGCGACCACTGTCTCCACCAGGCCATGTTCGGCGCACAGATGTGGGTCGGTGATCAGGTACAGGGAAAGATTCAGACGCATCGTGACCTCCAGTATCAGATTGTGGGGTGCATGGCGCTAAGGGGTCAGGCGCGGATATAGGCCCAGCCTTCGGCCTGCCGCTCGGCCAGGGTGACCACGGCCGCCTCGACCTCGACGAGCTCGCGGGAATTATCGAGGCCCTGGGCCGCGAGCGAATTGCGACATAGCCGCAGCAGTGGGTCGGTCGCGTCAGGCGTGGCCAGAGCGGCGGCCACGGCGCCGGCATTGGCGATGATCAGCACCTCGGCGTCGGGCCGGGCGTTATGCAGATTGGCGGCGTTACGCCGGGCACGGCCCAAGGCCTCTGCCGTGGGCGCGTGAAGCAGCACGCGAAGGGGTGTCATGGCGATCTCCGAGAGTGATGCGTGGTCAATAATTGCCGATGATCGCTTCGACGCGCTGCACCAGCGGCGCGAAGTCGGGATGGTCGCGACGCTCGTCGAGTGGCAGGTCGACGCCCAGGGTCTCGACGACCCGTGCCGGCTGCCCCGTTTCCTGGTTGCCCAGTACCATCACTCGGTCGGCGAGCAATACCGCTTCCTCGATGTCATGGGTGACGAAGACGATGGCGGCCTCGGTGCGTCGGCGCAGGGCGATGAGTTCCTGTTGCAGGCGGCGACGGGTGATGGCGTCCAGCGCCGAGAAGGGCTCGTCCATGAACAGTACCCGGGGACGCACGGCAAGCGACCGCGCGATGCCGACGCGTTGCTGCTGGCCGCCCGAGAGCGTATGGGGCCAACGTTCAGCGAGCTCATCGAGCCCCACCAGCGCCAGCGGTTCCAAGGCGCGGCGTCGTCGCTCGGCCTTGCTGAGCGACAGGCCTTCCAGGCCCAGTTCCACATTGCCTCGAACCTTGCGCCAGGGAAAGAGCCTCGGGGCCTGGAAAACCATCGACCAGGCGCGGGTGTCTGATGTGTTAGCCGTGGGAATCTCCACTTGACCCGATTGTGGGGAAAGCAGGCCGGCCAAGGCCCGCAGCAGGGTCGACTTGCCGACCCCTGAGGCGCCTACGATGGCCACGAACTCCTGCGGATGCAGCGTCAGGTCGACGCCGGCCAGGATGGTGGTGTCGGTGAATCCCAGGCTCACGTTCCGGACGCTGAGTACCGGAGCGCTGTTCATGCCGCAAGCGGTCACGGCTGCCACCTCAACAGTCGGCGCTGAATCAGCATGAAC
Organism: Halomonas jincaotanensis; assembly: GCF_018448785.1. Taxonomy (GTDB): domain Bacteria; phylum Pseudomonadota; class Gammaproteobacteria; order Pseudomonadales; family Halomonadaceae; genus Halomonas; species Halomonas jincaotanensis. Next base: position 195,818 of record NZ_JAHCLU010000006.1, read on the forward strand.
AGGAAGTCGAAGGTCGCGTAAAGAGCGGCGATGGTCAGCATGTACACCACGACGATGTCAGTGGCCAGCAGGCTCGACGCCTCCATCATGCGCTGGCCGATGCCGGGGATGCCGAACAGCTCGGCGGCCACTACCGTCATCCAGCCCTGGCCAAGGCCGGAGCGCAGGCCACCGAGGATGCCCGGGGCCGCCGCCGGCAAGCTGACCTTGGTCAGCCTGGCCAGGAAACGCTGCTGCCCAAAGGCACGTGCCACTTCCTCGTAGCCGGGGTCCACCGAGTATACGGCGCTGTAGCTGGCGAAGTAATTGATCCAGAATACCCCTATGCTGATGATGAAGGCGGCCGCCGAGGGGTTGATACCGAACCAGATGATAGCGAAGGGGATCCACGCCAGAGGCGGAATCGGGCGCAGCAACCTGGCAAGCCAGGCATGCGCGGCGTTGAATCTTGGCAGCAACGCGGCCGACATGCCCACGATGATGCCCAGGCTCGAGCCCAGCAGCACGCCCACGCTATAGTGGCTGAGGCTTGAGCGCACCACATCGAACCAGATGCCATCAAGCACTTCCAGCCACAGCACGCCGGGGATCGTCGACGGCAGAGGCACCAGGCTGCCGGGCAGCAGGCCGCTGCGCAGCGAAAGTTCCCAGAACAGCAGGAATCCGATGAGACCCAGTGCACTGAAAAGGGTGCGCTGGGCGCGTGACAGGCCTGCGATCATGGGTCCTCGCGTTCCGCGACCACAGTGTCATACAGGGACGTATCGAACAGAGCGTCGAGGTCCACGGGCTTCTGCAGCGATCCCTGGTCGACCTGGAAGTCGTGCATCCGCCGAGTGCCCTCGCGGATGGCATGGGGATCGCTGCCGTAGTTGGACGCGGGGGAGGCGAGGGCCGCCTCCACGGTTTCGAGCGGAATCAGGCGTTTGCCGACGAATTCGCGCACATGCGGTGCGGCGCGATCGGGGTCCTCGACGAGCATCTCGGTGGCACGCAGGTGCAGTGCCATTAACGCCTGCATTGCCTCGGGATGTTCCGCCAGAGCGGCTTCGCGAGCGGCCAGCACGGCGCCAGGCTGGCCCGGCAGCATCGCATCGGCGCGAGCCACCACGCGGGCCCGATCGTCACGCTGCTGCACGGTGGTGAGAATCGGCTCAAGAATCGAGGCAGCATCGACGGCGCCGGCCAGCAGCGCCTGCTGAACGCGGTCGGCCCCCATGGCAACGATTTCCACAGCATCGATGCCGATGCCGAGTTCCTCGACCAGCCAATGGCGCAGCACGGTGTCCGGCACCGAACCCTGCGGGAAAGTGGCAATCTTGGGCTTGCGTCCCTCTGCGTCGGTGAAGCTGGCGATGGCCTTCGCACCATCATCGTCAGCGCGCTCGAAATGACCCGCCAGTTCGCCGCGCGCTACCAGACCGATCTGCTCGCTGATGCTGGCCGCCAGGACCTTGATTGGCACACCATTGGCACGTGCCACCATGGCGGGACCGATACCGAAGTACATGACGTCGAGCTCGCCGGAGGCCAGCGCCTGGACCATGGCCGGGCCGCTGGAAAAGCGGGTCAGCTCCAGATCCAGGCCCACCTCCTCGGTCCAGCCCTCGCCTTCCATCACAAACAGCTGGGCGACCGGCAGAATCGGCATGTAGCCGACTTCCAAGGTGGTGGTGGACTCGTCGGCCTGGCTCAGGCCGGAAAACGTCAGCAGACCGGCGAGCAGGGTCGCCAGAGGTGTGCGTAAGGACATGGCAGGGGGACTCCGTCAGAAAGCGTTGACGCCTAGTCTAGCGTCTTGCTTTATATAACTGAATGGCAACTTTACGATGATTTTTTATAATGATATTGACGAAGCGGGACTCTCGAGGCGAAACGGATCGCATCAGGGCGCCGGCCCTGCCGCGCCGAGGAAGCGCGTCTGCCAATAGTCCAGATCGATAGAGGTCGTCGTGACGTGTCGTCCACGGCCGGGCGCGTGGATCATTTGGCCATCACCCAGATAGATGCCCACATGGCTGGCCTTGCCGCCGCTTGAGGTGTCGAAGAACAACAGGTCGCCGGGTCTCGCCGCAGCAACTCTCGGTAGGCTCGCGAACTGCTGACGTGAGGTGCGTGGTACCGGAATCCCGGCCCGCGAATAACTCAACTGGACCAGCCCGGAGCAATCCAGCCCGTGTTCGCTTGTGCCGCCAAAACGGTAGGGCGTGCCGAGGGTGCGTTTCGCCTCGGCAAGGATCAGGGCGCGGTCGATGGAAAGCTCGCCCGGGTCGTCACGGGTAGCGAGTTCCCGTCCAGCACAGCCGGCGAGTAGCAGAACGACCAGACATAGCGGTAGTAGACGCATAAACGACCAAGGGCTGTTTGCCGGTGGAGATCGTCGGGCGGTGTGCGAAGTCGCGAAGATGTCGGGCATGGCCAGTCGGCTCAATCACTAGGGGCGATTTGGCTAACCTAGTCGGTTCGGCGCGTCAGCGATAGTTCGTGTCGGTGAAAGGCCGTGTCAGCGACATATCGTGTCAACGAAAGGCGATACGCGTGCCGTAGGCCAACATCTCGTCCGGTGACATGGCATGGCCCGTCACGCCGATCATTTCATCGCCGCACTGGTCAGCCCAGGTCAACACCCCATGCGTCAGCCCGATGCCACCCAAGCGGTCGCGAATCTCACCGGTCCCCAGGAAGGTGCAATTTCTGCCCTGCTCATCCGACAGGGTGGACACGCCATTGGCGTGATGCAGACGCACTGTGTAGATGCCATCCATCGACTCTACCTCCACGATGGGTGACAGGCCATTGTCTAGCGCCGTGGCGAGCTGCTTTAGGGTGATGTGGTCACCGAGTTGGTAGGCTGGTGAAGTCATGACGCCGTCTCGTGATGATTCATGTATAACTAGTGTAGAAGGCGCTGGCGCCGTGACAAGAACTTTTTGTTGCCTCACTCGAAGGCGTAGAGGTCCATGGCCAACACGCCGTGCTCTACGCTGTGGTGCAACCGCGTGGCTCTCCCTCCGGCGCCCATCGCCACCAATAGCGGCTGGAGGTGCTCAGGGGTGGGGTGGTTGCGGCGGGCCTGAGGCGCGCACTGCCAGTCGAGCAGGGCCGCCCGGTCATCGGCTTCCAGATGAGTATAGATCCAATCGGCAAATTCGCCGACCCAGGAAGGCATCGGCGCCTCCCGGGCCTGCAACGCTGCCAGGTTATGGGTCAGGCTGCCCGACCCGATCACCAGGATGTCTTCCTCGCGCAGTACGGCGAGCGTCTCGCCCAGGGCCACCAGCTCAGCATTCGACCATCCCACCGGCAGCGACAGCGAGACCACCGGGATATTGGCCTCGGGGTACATCAGCAACAGCGGTACCCAGGCGCCATGGTCCAGTCCACGCTCGACGGGCACGGCGTTGAGTTCCCGGGCCAGACGCATGGCGAGTGCAGGTTCGCCCGGGGCGGGGTACTGGCAATCGAAGAGCGCCTGGGGGAAGGCGCCGAAGTCGTGGATGGTTTCGGGCCGCGCGCTGCGGCTGATCAGCAGCTGGCGGCTTTCCCAGTGGGCGGAAACCACCACGATGGCTTTGGGCTGCCACTTGTCGCCCAGCTGGCGCAAAAAGTCGTGGGCCGGGCCGGGGGTCAGGGCCAGCATGGGCGAGCCATGGGAAATGAACAGGCTGGGAAGCATCTCGGTATTCCTCTGGTAACAGGCGTCGGCCTGTATGGGGCCGACGCGGTCGAAGCGGGTGAGGGATCAGGCGAAGCGGCGGTTGGCGGTCAGGCTGCCACTGCCCAGGCCGGCCTGCACCAGCAGGGCGAGGGCCCAGAACACCGGAAACTCCCAGCCGCCGCCTTCGTTGGAAAACACCCAGCCGTTGCCGAGGTGGACCCAGGCGGCGCCGAGCAGCACCGGTATCAGGGCCAGGCTCACCCAGCGGGTGAAGAGGCCGAGGATCAGCGCCAGGCCGCCGCCGACCTCGGCGAGGATGGTCAGGTAGGCGAGAAAGCCGGGCAGGCCGAGCGACTCGAAGTAACCCACAGTGCCGGGCACGGTGAAGAGGAAGACCTTCATCAGGCCGTGAGCCAGGGTCATGACGCCGAGCGCGATGCGCAGCAGGGCGATGGCGTGGGGCTGCAGGGTTTCGGTGCGGTTAAGCGCAGTGGCTTGCGTGGTCATGGTCGTCATCTCCGTCGGGGTTGGTGTTGGGTGATGACATCACTCTACTCGCGACCCATCAGGAGATAATCTGGCCTAAGCGAAAATCATTGTTGCGATATTGGCGACAATCCCAACTCCCGCTCCCAGACCGGTGGGTCGCCCCAGGCTGCGGCCAGGAAGTCGAGGAAACGCTCGATCTTGGCCGGCAGGTGACGGCGCGCCGGAAAGACGCCATGGATGCCCAGCGTTACCGGCGCCTCATCGGTCAGGATCGGCACCAGCCGTCCGCTGCGGATGCTCTCGGTGACCAGGAAGCTCGGCTGGTGGACGATGCCGAGCCCGGCCTCGGCGGCCAGGGTCAGGACATCGCCATTGTTGCTGTCCAGCGGCCCCTGCACCGCCAGGCGCCGCCCCCCGAGCTGCCACTCGGTGCCCGCGCCGGTGCGATAGCGCAGGCAGCGGTGCTTGGCCAGCGCCTCCAGGCTCTCGGGCTCGCCGTGCGCGGCCAGGTAGCCCGGCGAGGCGCACAGCAGTAGGCGGCAGCGCGCCAGCCGGCGTGCCACCAGGCTCGAGTCCGGCAGCACGCCGATACGGATCGCCAAGTCATAGCCCTCCTCGAGCAGGTCCACGCGACGGTCGTTGAGGTCCAAGCGCACGTCCAGGTCGGGATGCTCGACCATGAAGCGAACGACCTGGGGCGCCAGGTGTCGGGTGCCGAAACTCATGGGGCCGTTGAGCCGCAGGCGACCCTTCACCTCGGTACTGCCCGCGCCGACCTCGGCCTCGGCGTCCTCCAGCGCTTGCAGGATGCCCTGGGCGCGTGCCAGGTAGCGTTCCCCCGCCTCGGTCAGGTGCAGGCGCCGGGTGGTGCGCTGGATCAGGCGTACCTCAAGGTGGGCTTCCAGCTGCATGACCAGCCGCGACACCCGGGTCCGCGACAGCTCCAGGGCCTCCGCGGCCCGGGTGTAGCTGCCCAGCTCGGCGACCCGGACGAAGGCGGTGATGGCGTCCAGCAGTGGCATGGCGTTTCTCCCGACCGTCATCCGGCTCAGTAGCCGGTCATTTCAAGGTAGCCGACGCCGCGCGCGTTTCCGTTGGCGTGGTCGGTAACCTTCACCTCGCCCTCCCAGTAAGGCACCGAGGTGGGCATCCAGCGCTCGACATGGGGCGCCGCGATTTGCAGATCGATCGGCGAAACCCACCGGTTCGGCTTCCTCTTCTGCGCCGTGCGGCTTGCACCCTGCCATGCCTAGCAACACGAGCAGCAACACGAGTCGCAGCAGGGTCGGTAGAAAGACCCGCGCCAGCGTGAGTGGCCGAAAACGCCTCGACATCGGTGTCATGCCGCGTCCTCCTCGGCGAGTAGCGCCCGGGGCGGCGACCGCCACAGCGATAGCGCGGGCAGGGCCGCGGCCAGCAGCGCGACGACCACGGCGGTCGCCACCGTCAGCAGGATCTCACCGGGGAACAGATGCAGCGGCAAGCGCCAGCCGAAGGCGGCGACGTTGATCACCGCGACCAGCCCGGCCGTGACGGCGATACCCAACGGCATGGCCAGCAGGGCGGTAAGCAAGGACACGCCGCTCAGCTGGGCGAGCTGCACCGTGATCAACCGTATTCGAGGTACCCCCAGTGCCCAGAGCGGCGCCAGCCGGCGGCGTCGCTCGCGCGCCTGGGCCAGCAGGCTGGCGAGCAGCGCGAGGGCCGCGACGACCAGCGTCAGCGCACTCAGCGCACGAGTGATGGTGAAGGTGCGCTCGAAGATGCCGGTGGCGATGCGCTTGATCTCGCGCTGATCCTGCAAGGCGTCCCGGCCCAGGCCGAAGCGGGTGGTCAGTGCCTCGGCAAGCGCCGCTTCGTCGGCTCCTGGCGCCAGCACCAGGCCCAGCGAGCCGGGGGGTGCCTGGAAGCGTTGCGCCAGCTGCGAGGTGGCCAGCAGCACTTCGCCGCGGGGGTTGCCATAGTCGGGGTAGATGGCCACGACGTCGAACGACGTCTTGCCGGTCGGGGTGGTGAGCACGATCCGGTCGCCAGGGAACAGGCCTTGGGCGATGGCCAACTGTTCATTGACGAAGGCCTCGCCATCGCGGAAGGCCTGCCAGGCCGCCTCCCGCCCCGCCAGCGTCGACAGCAGCGGCCAGTTCGGCGTCAGGGCCTCCCCCGGCGTGATGCCGTAGACGCTCACGGGCAGATCGAGCGCGGCGGGCGTGCTGGAACCTTCTACCTCGCGATGGTCGATGTGGGTGAGCACCGCCTCGGCGTGGCGGGTGGCCAGGCGCGCGGCGACGTCCGTTTGGTCCGCTAACCAGGTGTCGATCTCGTCGAACTGCGCGGCGGGCGGACGCAGGTAGAGATCGGCAACCAAGCGCTGATCCAGCCAGTCGAGGAAAGTAAGGCGAAAGCCGCCGACCATGCTACTCACGCCCAGGTTGGCAGAGAGCGCGATCAGCAGCGCCATCATGGCAAGCGATAGCCTCGGCAACTGCAACTGCAGATCCGCTAGCCCCCACTGCACCAGCGGCCGGCCCCGGACGAGGCGGGCGAGCCCGGCCAGCAGCGCGGCCAAGATGGAGGGTAGCCAGAGCGCACTGGCCAGCAGCAGCGCGGCGAGTATCACGAAGCCGGCTACCAGCCCCTCGCCGGTGGGCTGGCGGGACAGCCAGACCCATAGCGCCAGCCCGCCGAAAGCCACCGGTACGCCTGCCAGCGCCATGCGTCGCAGCTGGCGGTGGTAGCCCGCCCGCCAGGCCTGCGCCTGGCCCAGGCCGAGCACGCTGAGCCTGGCGGCTCGCCACAGCACGCCGACCCCGGCCAGTAACAGCCCTCCCAGCGTTACGGCGATACCGCCCAGCCAGTAGTGCCAGGGCAAGCTGAGCTCAGCGCCCACGCCAGCACCGTAGAGGCTGCCCAGAGTGGCGGCCACGTCCGGCAGTAGCGCGCGCGCCAGCCAGACGCCGCTGACGATGCCGGCCAGGGCACCCAGGAGGCCCAGCAGTAACAGTTCGAGGGCCAGCAGTGCGACCAGACGCCGCCCCGGTACGCCGAGCGCCCGCAGGGTGCGCAGCATGCCCAGCCGCTGCTCCAGGGCCAGGCCCAGCGCGGCCTGCACGATGAACAGCCCTACTACCAGCGCCAGCAGCGCCATGGCGGTGAGATTGAGATGGAAGCTTTCGGTGAGCTGGCCCGGTGAGATTCGCGACTCGGCCCGCGTCAGCACCATGCCTTCAGGCGCCTCGGCCAGCGTATCGGGTGCGGCGACCAGCCGCGAGAGCGTCTCACCGCTTTCCATCAGCTGAGCAGCCGCGGCGACGTCCATCACCAGGGTGTTCGGGGGCAGCGCCGGGGTGATGACCATCGGCGGCAGCCGCTGATTCTCGGCCAAGCGCGGCGCGGTGCCCTCGGCCTGCTCAGCATTGGAGTCGACCCCCAGGGTGGTCAAGGTGTCTGGCGACAGCCGCGTCTGCCATGGCGGCGTCAGAAAGCCAACGAGATCTCCGTCATTGCCGGACGTGGCAAAGGTGCTGTCGCCGGGCAGGGTAAGCGCGTCAATACCGATGACCGTCAGCCGGGTGCCATCGCTCGCCTCAAGCTCGCCTTCCAGCAGCGGCGAGACCGGCAAACCCGCGCGGCGCAGGCGCACGAAGTCTTCCCGGGTCAGCGCCTCGCCGTCCCGGCGCTCCAGACGGTCAAGTCCGGTGGTGAACAGCGCCTCGGCCCGGGCGTAGCTGTCGCGGGCCGAGGTGTTGATCGCCTGTACCCCGCTCCACAGGGCGCTGGCCACCCACAGGCCGAGCAGTAGCATGGCCAGCTGGCCGGGGTGGCGCCGATAGTGAGAGAGCAGCGTCGCCAGGGCGGTAAGCATCAGGCGCATGCATGCTGCCCCGACACCCGGTCATGCGACAGCCTCAGATGGCCGGCTAGGGGCGCCTGCAGGCGCAGGTTGTCGAGTACCGAGAGGCTCGGGTCGACCCTCGCCAGCACCTTGAGCGGCCCCTGTGGGGTCGAATAGGCCTTGTGGACCTGGCGAAACTCGAGCATGGCGGCCTTCCTGGCGTTTGATAGCCCAGTGATGGTCGCACAGCCGATGGCTCAGGCGAACAGGTGCTCAGGTTCTTGTTGCGCAGATGCGGCGTTTTGGGCGGGATCAGGGCGGGTGCGCTATGTTGGAAGTTCACTTGCTGTACGCTTCAGGAGGTACATGATGGGTATCTGTGCGACTTGCGGTAATGAATACGGCAACACGTTCACGATCACCAAGGACGGCCGGAGCTTCGATTTCGATTCCTTCGAGTGCGCCATTCACAAGCTAGCGCCCTCGTGTGCGCATTGCGATTGCCGGGTGGTCGGACATGGTGTCCAGCAGGGTGATACGGTCTATTGCTGCGCCCACTGTGCCCAGCAGGCCGGGGACTCCGGGCTGGTCGACCACAACTGAGCGGACGTCTCCTGTACAGGGCGCTGGACACGCACAGGCCGAGCACGTCTCATGGCGTGCGGCAAGCCACTAGCTGCGGGGTGTCTCTTGGTGCGTGTCCAGATGCAGCCAGCGGGCCAGTCGCGAATGGCGCCGTCGGCTCAGGTACCAGGGCAGGAGGGTCATGATGGTGAGGATCACCACAGCGGCAAGGATCGAGAGCAGCGGATGCAACTCGAAGGTCTGCCCCAGGCTGGCGAACACCAGGCTCATGGGCAGCATGCCGATCAACGTTCCCGCGGTGTAGCGTCCCACGCTAATGGCGGTGACCCCGGCGGCGTAACTGACCAGGGCGAACGAGAAGATAGGGACCAAACGCGTGACCATTACCGTCAGGAACAACAGACGCTGCGAGCCCTGGTGACCGAACAGCGGATTGGTCGGCAGCTTGGCACGCAGTGCCTCGCGGCCCAGCAAGCGGGAGAGATAGAAAGCGATCAGCGCACCCACCATCGCGCCGGCTATCGACAGCAGCACCCCCTGAGCCAGACCGAAGGCCAGCCCAGCGGCAGCCGTCACTGGCAGGGTGGGAATCGGGCCAACCACCACGGCCAGTACCATCAACAGCAGGAGCAGCATGGGTCCGAGGCTACCCTGGCTGTTGAGCCAGGCGGCGATGCCCGTCGGCGACAGGCTCATGGGCAGGCCGAGCCCCTGCAACAGCCACCAGATACCGGACATGATCGCCATCACCGTGGCGATGAGTACGACCCGGAAGCCCCAGACTGACTGTCCTGTCACGTGGGTGGCATCCTCTCGAGATGGCCATGGGACAGATGAAGAGAGCGAGCGAGCGGCGCAGCCACCCGAGGACTATGGGTGACCACCAGCAGCGCACTGCCGGTGTCGCGAACCAGTTCCAGTAGCAGGGCGAGCACCGCATCGGCAGTCGTCTCGTCCAGATTGCCGGTGGGCTCGTCGGCAAGCAGCAGGGCGGGGCGCGTCGCCAGAGCGCGACCGATAGCCAGGCGCTGTTGCTGACCGCCGGAGAGCTGCTCCGGATAACGCTTCTCGAGTGCGTCGAGGCCAAGCCGCTGCAACAACCGCGCCGACCAGGCGGTATCGTGGCGCCCGGCGAGCCTTGCCTGAAGGCACAGGTTGTCGACCACGTTCAGGCTCGGCACCAGATGAAATTGCTGAAAGACCAGGCCCAGGGTCTCGCGGCGCAGCCTGGCGCGGCCGGTATCATCCAGCGAGGAGATCGCCTGGCCGGCGACGCGCACCTCGCCACGGTCGGGCAGGTCGAGACCGGCGGCCAGATGTAGCAGCGTCGACTTGCCGCAGCCCGACTCGCCCATCAGTGCCAGGCTCTCGCCCGCTTCCAGGGTCAGTTCGATACCGTCGAGCACGCCAAGCGGGCCCTGGGGCGTGGCATAGGCCTTGTGCACCTGACGTAACTCAAGCATGAGTGGTTTCCATCGCAACGAGAGTCAGATGGTCCCACAAAACCAGCGCCAACCGAAGGAGGCTGCGCATGACCGCGACCCGTTCCCTGATGATCCTGCTCGGCTGGCTGGCCCTGGTGGCGCTGACCGCACTCAGTGGTATCGCCACCCCGCCCGGCGACTGGTACGCAGGCCTGGACAAGCCGCCGCTCACTCCGCCCGACCTGGCCTTCCCCATCGCCTGGAGCACTCTCTACCTGCTCATGGCGGTGGCCGCCTGGCGCGCCACCCTGGCTGTCCCGCCTGGTGCACGCTGGCGGACCCTCTGGCCCTTCGTCGCCCAGCTTGCCGCCAACGCGCTCTGGTCGATCCTGTTCTTCGCCCTGCACTGGATGGCCCTGGCGCTGCTCGACCTGCTGCTGCTGTGGGGGCTGATCGTACTCACCATCCGGCGCTTCGCCGGGGTCTCGCGTCTCGCCGCCTGGCTGCTCGTGCCCTACTTGGCCTGGGTGAGCTTCGCCGCCTATCTCAACGCCGCCATCTGGTGGCTCAATGGCGGCGGCTAGGGGCGGCTAGGGGCGGCTAGGGGGCACGGCTTTCTTACTCGGCTTCTGTCCGTTCACCTTTCTCGATCATCTCCCCGTCGGGCGACAGCAGGTACCACTCGGCGTCCATGTGCAGCACATCCTGACCAAGGGCGTCGCCCGCGGCCTTGTCACCGCTGAAGTAATAAAGTGGCCAGCCGTCGTAGGTCACTTGCTGGCTGCCGTCCTCACGTTCGAAGGTGCCCAGCTTGTCGCCATCGACGTGCTCACCGGCTTCTGGCGGTTGCTCGGTGATATAGGGCGGCCAGGCAATGGCACAGCTCTGGTAGCAGGTGCTGTAGTCGGAACCTGGTTCGTCCTTTTCGAACAGATACAGGCTCATACCGTCGACGTCGGTGAGGTAGCGCCCATAGGGAGACTGCTCGCGGATTTCAAGCCGGGCCTGGGCGACCGGTTCGGGCGTGCTGTCGAGATCCTTCGACGCCTCCTCGGCCTGCTGGCCTGGCACCGCTTGATCCTCGCCGCTGCCGTCCGCGTTGTCCGCGGCAGCCAGCGGCAGGGCGCCGGCCGAAAGAATGACCAAGGTGCCTGCCGCCAGGCCGATGGCATGCCTAGATGTCTTCATATTCGCCGCTCCATGGTGAAAATGAACGCTTTCACTTTAGGTAGGCCTTTCACTTTAGGTAGGAGCGGCGAGAAATGCCAAGACCGGGCCATTCGGCGCCTCTTGCGGGGGTTGCCCTGGCAGTCGGTGATGGAGATGCTCAGTGGTCATGGTCATCATCGCCATGTGCGTGGTCGTCGTTGGGAGAATGACCAGGAGCCGCCAGGGCCTCGTGAAGTACCTCGGCATTGTGACGCATCATGCCCAGCCAGGTGCTGGCGTCGCCTTCGCTGGCCAGCGCGTCGGCATAGAGCGTGCCGGCGATGGGCAGGCCGGTCTCTTCGGCGAGCTGCTCGATCATGGCGGGGCTGGTCATATTCTCATGGAACAGCGCCCCGACATTTTCCTCGCGGATCACGTCGATTAACCGAGCCATGTCCGCAGCTGAGGCATCGCCCTCGGTGGAAAGCCCTACCGGCGATAAAAAGCGCAGCCCGTAGGCATTGGCGAAATAGCCGAAGGAATCGTGACCGGTGATCACGCTCGTGTCGGGGGGGATCTCGGTCAGCCGCTCGCGAATCTCGGCATGGGTGGCCTCGATCGCCTGGAGATAACGCTCGGCATTTTCTGTGTAGGCGTCGCTGTTGTCGGGGTCGGCTTCCATCAGCCCGTCGCGAATATTGACCACATAGACCTTGCCCATGGCCAAATCTTGCCAGGCGTGGGGATCATCGTCGCCATGATCGTCATGCGACGCGTGCTCGTCGTGTCCATGCTCGTCGTCATGGGAATGGTCATCGTCGTGAGCATGATCGTCATGCGCCTGGCCGCGCGACAGACGCTCGACCCCCTCGGTGGCAATGACCAGGAGGCCGTCATGGTCGCTGGCGTCGATCAGCCGCTCCATCCAGCCCTCGAATTGCAGGCCGTTGAAGACCACCAGGTCGGCCTCGGCCACGGCCTGGGCATCACGCGGACTGGGCGAATACACGTGAGTGTCGCCGTCGGCACCGACCAGCGAGGTGACGGCGACGTGATCGCCACCGACGTTCTCGACCATGTCGGCCAGGATGCTGAAGCTGGTGACGACCTGCACGCGCTCGGCGGCGATGGCGGCGGGCAGGGCCAGCAGGCTGGCCACACCGAGGAGGGCCGCGGAATAGGTAACAAGACGCATCGATCAATGCTCCGTTCGTGGGGTATCGTCGTGGCTTTCAGGGGGAATCGGTGGCGGCCAACGGGGCGGCGCGTCGGCGCAGCCGGGCCGTCAGGCTGTGATGTCGGCCGAAGAGGGCGGAGAGCACATAGGCCAGGCCGGCCAGCAGAATGATCGCCGGACCGGAAGGCAGACTGAAATGGTAGGAGAGCAGCAACCCGCCGGTGCTGGCGATCATCGCCAGCACCACGGCGATGCCGATCAGTCCTTCCAGGCGTTGGCTCCAGAAACGCGCGGTGGTCGCCGGCAGCATCATCAGGCCGACCGCCATCAGGGTGCCCAGGGTCTGGAACCCAGCAGTCAGGTTGAGCACCACCAGCCCCAGGAAGACGCCATGTACCAGGCTGCCGTGGACGCCCTGGCCGCGCAGGAACAGCGGGTCCAGGCACTCGACGACTAGGGCGCGGAAGATTACCGCCAGCGCGACCACGATCAGGCTGGCGATGCCGGCGATCAGTATCAGGGCGGTGCCGTTCACCGCGAGTATCGAGCCGAACAGCACATGGGTGAGATCGACACTGCTGCCGCCCAGCGACACCAGCATGACCCCGGCGGCCAGCGAGATCAGAAAGAAACTGGCCATGGCCGAGTCTTCGCGGTGGCCGGTCATCTGCGACACGCTGCCCGCCAGCACCGCGATCAGCAGGCCCGAGAGCACGCCGCCGAGGCTCATCATCGGCAGCGAGAAGCCGGCCATCAGAAAGCCCAGGGCGACCCCGGGCAGGATGGCATGCGCCATGGCATCGCCGATCAGGCTCATGCCGCGCAGCATCAGGAACACGCCCAGCGGCGGGGCGGCCAGCGACAGTGCCAGGCCCGCCACGACGGCGCGGCGCATGAAACCATACTCGAAGGGAGCGAGCAGCCAGGCGTCAAGCAGTGCCAGCATGAAAGGTATCCGGGAAAGTCAGGGGAAGGCGTGGCGCCTTGGGCGGTTGGCCCGCATAACGCTCGAGCAGCGCCTCGGGGCTGGCCCAGCGGCCATGGCCGCCGGACAGGATCAGCACGTCGTCGGCCAGGCGCGAGAGCTGCTCCATGTCGTGCAGCACCACGATCAGGGTGGCGCCGTTGTCAGCCATCTCGCGCAGCACGTTCATCAGCACGTCGACCGTCTCGGCATCAACGTTGGCAAATGGCTCGTCCAGCAGCAGCAGTTTGGCTTCCTGCATCAGGGTGCGGCCGAGCAGGGCGCGCTGCCGTTGGCCGCCGGAGAGCTCGCCGAGTGGGCGGTGCGCGAGGTGCGAGATGCCCAGTCGCGCCATGATGTCGCGGCCACGCCGATAGTGGGCGGCGCAGTAGCCGGTGAAGGCGCCATGGCTGGGCCAGCTGCCGGTCATGATCAGCTCTTCCACGCTCATCGGGAAGGTCAGATCCAGCGCCAGCTGCTGGGGCAGCCAGGCGCGGCGCTCCTTGGGTACCTCGCAGTGCACCTTGCCCGCCACAGGGCGCAACATCCCCATCATCGCCTGGATCAGGGTGCTCTTGCCGGCACCGTTGGCACCGATCAACGCCGTGATGGCACCGTCCATAAAGCGCCCATTGAGGTGCTCAAGCACCGTCTGTCCGCCACGGGCGAGTTGCAGATCCTCGAGTTGTAGCCGCGTCATCAGAGCCACCACTCCGCCGCCCAGGCGACGGCCAGCCACAAAGCGGCCAGCGGTGCGGCCACCAGCGTCAGACGACGCGCTGTCGACAGCGACATCAGGGAAAAATGGCAGGGCCCTTCGGGGTCATGCCGGTGCGTGCGATGTGCCATGGAGGCTCCTGGGGAAATCTCGCGAAAGTTATAACATAACAATAGCGTGCCGAGCCAATGAAAATCATCGACTCGGCAGCAGGAGAGCTTCTTAGTTTGCGATCAACGCTCGAGAACGTAACCGCCGGGCGCCTCCTGAAGAGGAGGATAGCCCTTGTCCGCATTGCCCATGGTCGGCGGGTCGACGATACCGCTGGAGTGTTCGCTTAGCCAAGCCTCCCATTCCGGCCACCAGGAGCCCTCGCGCTCGGGAACCTCGGCTCGCCAGGTTTCGGCATTGGTGGGGTGGGCCTCCCTCGGCTTGTCAGCGATCTGATAGACCCGCTTGCGATGACCTGGCTCGCTCACCACGCCGGCATTGTGACCGCCACTGGTGAGGACGAAGGTGATATTGCCATGGAGATACAGCTGGTTGCGGTAGACCGAGCGCCAAGGGGAAATATGATCCTTGCGTGTGGCGACGATGAAGGCGGGTAACTTGATGTCGCTGAGCCGCACCGGATGGTCGTCCACTCGGTAGCGTCCCAGGGCCAGTTCGTTGCCGAGATAGAGGTGGCGCAAGTACTGCGAGTGCATGCGATAGGGCATGCGGGTGCCATCGGTGCTCCAGGCCATCAGGTCGAAGGTGGGCAGGCGTTCGCCCATGAGGTATTCAGACACCATGCGCGACCAGATGAGATCCTCCGACTGAAGTAACTGGAAGACGCCCTTCATCTGCCAGTCTTCCAGATACCCTTGCTGGCGCATGGCGTCCTCCAGGAAGTGCACTTGGCTGTCATCGATGAAGAGTTCCAGTTCGCCGGGCTTGGCAAAGTCGGTGATGCTCGCCAGCAGGGTCAGGGACGCCAGGCGGTTGTCGCGGGCACGTGCCATGGCCGCGGCGGCGATGGATAGCAGGGTACCGCCAAGACAGTAGCCGATGGCATGGATCCGCTGTGAGGGAACGATTGCCTCGACTGCCTCCAGGGCCTCCATGATGCCGAGCTTCCGGTACTCTTCCAGTCCGAGGTCGCGCTCCTCCTTTCCTGGGTTCTTCCAGGAAATGATGAATACCGTGTGGCCCTGCTCGACGAGCCAGCGCACCAGAGAATTGTGCGAGGAAAGATCGAGAATGTAGTACTTCATGATCCAGGCCGGCACAATCAGCAGGGGCTCTGCCTGGACCTTGTCCGTAGTTGGGCTGTACTGGATCAGCTCCATGAGCTGGTTACGGTAGACGACCTTGCCGGGGGTTATCGCCACCGTCTTGCCGGGAAGGTATTGCTCTGCCCCGGCAGGAGGGCGATGCGAGGCGATACGCGCGGCATCCTCCAAGGCGTGGATGGCGCCGTCAACCAGGTTTTGGCCACCCTGCTTCACGGTTTGCTCTAATACCCGCGGGTTGGTCAGCGGACTGTTGGCCGGGGAGACAATATCGAGCATTTGGCGAGTGACGAAATCGGCCACTTGCTCGTGGTGCTTGTTGACCCCGGGGACGCCGGTCATGGCGTCGGCCCACCACTGCTGGTTGAGCAGAAAGCTCTGATGCAGCAGATTGAACGGCCACTGCCGCCACTCCGGATGATCGAAACGCTGATCCTGCTCGAGCGGCTCGATACAGAGCCCGCCCTCGTGTTCCAGCATGGCGTTCGGCAGGTAGGCGGCCAAGCGAGCCAGTTGGTGCTGCCCCTCGTAAAAAAGTTCTGCCTGCTTGCCCGGTGAGAGCATCAGGTGCAACCACCAGTCGCCGTAGGCCTGCAGGATCGAGGCGGGCGAAATGCCGGCTGTCAGCTGGGCGAGGGCCGCATGGGCTCGCTGGTCCCAGATAGCGAACGGGCTCGATTCAGGGGAGTCTGGGACTGTCTCGTCGATGATCGCGCCCGGTTCGGGCTCCTCGTCCCGGATAGTCGACACGACAGGGGCGAGGGGCCGCTTGCCGACAGAATGTCCGGCATCGCTTGAAACGTCCCGGAGAGTCTGGGGTGAAAGGGGGGTCGATTCGCTCTGCGCCATGGGGTCCTCCCGGATTTGCTCAGCGTTATTCCTAGGACTCCTGCCGTGTTATCTGATGGTGCCACGTCTGGCCTGCCGGATGATCAGGCAGGGTAGCGTCACGACAAGAGACCGCTCAGGTGCAAGTTACTGATCAGGTTAGCTGACTTACGGGGCTCTTTCCGCCTCGATATCTTTCAAGGCAGGAGTGTTGAAATAACGGATACTTCTAGAGTTGTTGCATTGCAATGCTCACAAGTATTTTCGGTGATGAATCGATACAGTCTCGGGTATTTCCTTTCAATGGCGATTGGTACCGCCAACACCTTCAGTCACCTAACAAGCAAAGGATAATGTCATGACTGACAACGCATCATCTTCGGATAGTCAGCTGTTACGCGTGCTGGCGCGCAAGGATATTCTTGCACTCGCTTTTGGGGCCATGATCGGTTGGGGTTGGATCGTGATGACCGGCAGCTGGATCCAGTCGGCCGGTAGCCTCGGCGCGATCACCGCCTTCGTGTTCGGTGGCCTCGCCATCGTGTTGGTCGGCCTCACCTATGCCGAGCTGGCGTCGGCGATGCCCCAGGTAGGCGGCGAACACGTCTACAGCTATCGTGCCCTGGGGCATTTCTCCTCCTTCCTGTGCACCTGGGCGATCGCACTGGGGTACGTGAGTGTGGTGGCCTTCGAGGCGGTGGCCTTGCCTACGGTGGTTGAGCACCTGTTTCCGGGTTACTCGGTCGGGCACATGTGGACCATCGCCGGCTGGGAAGTAAACGCCACCTGGGTGGCCGTGGGAGTCATCGGGTCGCTGATCATGATGTGGGTCAATTACCGCGGTATTCGCACCGTCGCGCTGGTGCAGAAGATCGTGACCCTATTGATCATGGTGGTGGGTGTCATGTTCATCACTGGCGCGCTCTTCGAGGGCGAGCGGGCCACCATGGAGCCGTTGTTCAACACCTCGGAAGGCGTCATGGGCGGCATTATGATGGTCATCATCATGGTGCCCTTCATGTTCGTTGGCTTCGACGTGATTCCCCAGGCCGCCGAGGAGATCAATCTGCCCTTCAAGGAGATCGGCAAGATCTTGATGGTGTCGGTCGTCCTGGCGGTGTTCTGGTATGCGCTGATCATTCTGGGCACCTCGCTGATGCTCAACCCCGAGGCGCTGGGCGAAAGCTCCCTGGCCGTACCCGACGCCATGCAGGCGGTGTTCCAGGCGCCCTGGGCGGGCAACTTGATGGTGCTGGCGGGTATCGCGGGCATCGTGACCAGTTGGAACGCCTTCTATGTCGGGGGCTCACGGGCCATCTACGCCTTGGCCCATTCGGGCATGCTGCCGGCGTTTCTCGGCAAGCTGCACCCGACCCACAAGACCCCCACCAATGCGGTCTTCCTGATGGGTATCTGTTCCTGCATCGCGCCCTTCCTCGGCCGGCCTGCGTTGGTCTGGCTGGTGGTCGCCGGTGGGCTGGGCATCGTGATCGCCTACTTGTTCGTGGCGCTGTCGTTTCTGGTGCTGCGCCATCGCGAGCCGGACATGCCGCGCCCCTTCAAGGTCTACAACGGCAAGCTGGTGGGCGTGGTCGCAGTGATCCTCTCGATCGGTATGCTGGGCCTCTACATGCCGGGAAGCCCGTCGGCGCTGGCACCAGTGGAATGGGCCCTCTTCGCCGGCTGGATGCTGCTCGGCCTGGCCATGTACGCCTGGTCCCGAGCGAAGTATGGCGTCGCCTACAGCGACCGCATGATGAACCGGGAGCTGGCGCAAGCCAGGGCCAATGCCCCGTCTACCGAAGCCCCAGCGCGCGGCGCATCATGAACTGTTTGGCCGGGCCGAGCCGCTCAGCCACCGCCAGGCCGGCGGCACCGGCGTTGCGCAGCGTGGCATTGCCGGTGAAGACGCTATGGAAGGCCTCGGTAGCGGCGATCATCGCCAGGGTCTGCGGGCGGCGCTGCCAGGCGTAGCGGCGCAGCGGCCCGGGTGCCCCGAGGTCCTGATGCGCGTGGTTGGCGTTGGTGAGCAGATCGGCAAGGGCAGTCACGTCCTGCAGGCCGAGGTTCAGGCCTTGGCCGGCCAGGGGATGGATCACATGGGCCGCATCGCCGACCAGGGCCAGCCTGGACGCCGTATAGTGGCGGGCGTGCTGGCGCCGGATGGGAAAGCTGGCGCGGCCCGTCACCCGTTTCAGCCCCCCTAGGCGGGCGGGAAACTCGCGCTCGATCACCTCACGCAGCGCCGCGTCGCTCAAGGCTTCCCGCTCGCGGGTCGCCTCGGGCTCGCCATACCACACCAGCGAGGCATGCGGGCCGGGAAGCGGCAGCATGGCCTGAGGCCCTTGGGGGGTGAAGCGCTGCCAGCTGACGTCCTGCTGGGGAAGCTGTGTGACCACGTTGACGATCAAGGCCCGCTGGCCATAGTCCCGCGTATCGACTTCGATACCGGCCAATTCGCGGATCGTCGAGCGGGCGCCATCCGCCCCCACGACCAGCGAGCCGCTGAGCATCTGGCCGTTGTCCAGCTCCACGAGTACCCGTTCGGTGCCGGTGAGCAATGCTAGCGGTCGCGCACCGAAGATGGGCTCCACGCCGGGCAGCGCTGCCAGCGACTGCCATAGCGCCTTACGAATCACCCGGTTCTCGACGAAGCTACCGAAATCATCGAGCTGTAGCGCCTCGGCATCGAAGTGGGTCTCGCCGTGGCCGCTGATGTCCCAGGCATGGATATGCCGGAAGGTGCAGCGGCGCTCCGCGGGGATATGCGACCACGCGCCCACCGACTCGAGCAGTCGCTGGGCCGCCAGGTTCAACGACGACACCCGCAGGTCGAAGCTATCGTCCTCGATGGCGCTCGGCTCGCTGCCGCTCTCCACCAACGCCACGCTGAACCCGCCCTGGCCCAGGGCGGCGGCCAGCGCCGAGCCCACCATACCGCCGCCGACAATGATTGCATCGAAGTGTTGGTTCATGGCCTTTTGCATCCTTGCGGGTCGTTGACAGGGGAGACATGCACCAGTGGGCACCCTGGCATGATGGCACTCTTATGGCCATCAGGTGTGCCTTGCTTTGTGAGACTGATGCAGATAGTACGGGTTAACCAAGACCACAGGCGAACAAGGCGATAGTCGAGGTCTTCACCAATCTTGCCGCTCAGCTCAGGAGGGTTGGCGCAGAGAAAGGGTGAACACTAAGCCGGAATTTCCCATGAAAGAGATAGGTCCAGCGATTGCAGATCGACAGGCCATCCCAGTTAGTAGCCCTGAAAGCCGTCGCATGGCGTAGGGAAATGACATGTGACCGTTGGGGGCCAGCTGAAACTGGTACACCATGCCCGGCAATCGGGAGACGATCTTGTTGAAACGATCCTCAAGTCGCCTGGCCCTTTCACTGATGCTTCGGCGACTTTGTCTAACGTGTCGAGTCGAAATCGAAATATCACATTGATGGTAGAAATCACCAGGATGAAGACGCTGGCAATGACCGCCAGCATTGCGATGAGCGTTTCATCCAGCCTCTGAGTTGGCATCGCGCTAGGCGCCTCACTCAGCGGCAGGAAAGCGGTCGAGGCCATGGCCACATAATGCAGGCTGGATATGGCGAGCCCCATCAGCGAAGCGCTTAGGAGCTTGAACAAGAGACGATTACTGCGGATTTGGCTCGCTGGTTTGAGAACCGCCATCAGCCTAGGTATCGAGAGGGCGGCACTCGACATGGCAACGGCGACGATAAGGGAGAGTACAAAAAGTCCGGGCTGATAGAGCATGCGCGCCTCGACACGCATGCCGCTCATCCCGAGGTAATGCATGGCACCAATGCCAAGCCCCATCAGGGCGCCTCCAGAGAGGGTGGCAACAACGCTGGGAGTCGGGTTTTGGAGGACAGCCAAGGCGATATAGCCGGCGATTATCGCCGGCAGCACCGACAGCACGGTTATTGTGGGGTCGAAATACATCGCCTCCAGTGGTAACCGAAACGCCACCATGCCAACGAAGTGCATGGTCCAGACCCCTGCCCCCATCGCCACTGCGCCAATCAAATGCCAGCGCAGGCGCACCGATGAGGAATGGGTCGAGCGCATGAGTTCCACGTGGCTGATGCTGGCGAAGGCAGCCAGCGTGGCAATGAGCAAAGAAAGGGTGACCAGCGGTACTGAATAGCTGCCGGTGTAGGCCAGCTCGAAGGGAGGCGGCAACCCATGCCAACGACATGTTACCAGATACCACCTTTTCTCATGGCTTGTCTCATCACATCTTGAGTCGATGCGTGGGTGTAGAGGATCGTCTTCCTGGACTCGCTGTGCCGGCTCATGCGGCCAAGCTGTCAATGGAGCCGCGCAGCTCGGCCGCTTGGTAGAAGATAGAGCACAGCGTGTGAGATAAGCGCTATAGAAGCGTGCGCATTCTCTTACATGAATCATAGCTAAATCTAAGATGAGAAAAGGTAGCAAAGGAAGCTTAGGGGTGGTTAGCTATTAGTAAATAAGCATTAAGTGAGGTGGCAGGGAAAATGCATTTTGCTCACTCATCTGCTGATCCAGAAAAATCAGACTGGCAAACCCTTGAAAACCATCTGAAGGCCGTTGCTGGCCTCGCTGCTGAACGGGCTTGTCGCTTTGGGGCTGGACCATGGGGCGAAGCCGCTGGGCTACTGCATGATCTCGGCAAGTATACCATTCCCTTTCAGAGACGCCTGGAGGGCTCACCGGAACGAGTGGATCATTCCACGGCTGGCGCCCATATTGCCATCGAGAAGTACCCTCAACTTGGCTATTTGCTTGCCTACTTAATAGCCGGACACCACGCGGGCCTGGCCAATGGTCGCGACGTCGGGGAACGTTCGCCGCTGAAGAACCGTTTGGAAGCGGATCTGCCTCAGCTCGATCCAGAGTGGCAGCATGAGATCACCCTGCCCGACGCGCTGGTGCCACCCTCACATTTCCATCCGCGTCGCGACAGGGGTTATTTTCAATATGCCTTCCTTGTACGGATGTTGTTTTCCTGTCTGGTCGATGCCGATTTTATCGATACCGAGTCTTTCTATGCAGTGCATGAAAAAGGCGTGCCCCATGCGCGTGGTGGCGGTCCGCCGTTGGACGTGTTGCGTGATGCCCTCGATAAGCGCTTGGCCACCTTCAAGGCAGACAGCGACGTCAATCGCCTGCGTGGTGAGATCCTCTCCCACGTTCGCGCTCAAGCCGAGCTCCCGCCTGGCAGGTTTTCGCTGACGGTACCGACCGGTGGGGGCAAGACGCTGGCCTCGCTGGCTTTCGCTCTCGATCATGCCATTGCTCACGGGATGGATCGGGTGATCTACGTGATTCCTTTCACCAGTATCGTCGAGCAGAACGCCGCGGTGTTTCGCGATGCCTTAGGGGAGTATGGCGAGGCGTCAGTGCTGGAGCACCACAGCGCCTTCGATGCCGGCAATCAGCGCGACCGCCATAGCGTCGACAAGCTGCGCCGCGACAGCGAGAACTGGGATGCGCCGATCATTGTCACCACGGCGGTGCAGTTCTTTGAAAGCCTGTTTGCCGCTAAGACTTCGCGTTGCCGCAAGCTGCACAACATTGCAGGCAGCGTGGTGATTCTCGACGAGGCGCAAACCATGCCTTTGCCGTTGCTGCGACCCAGTGTGGCAGCTTTGGATGAGTTGGCGTTGAACTATCGCACCAGCGTCGTTCTGTGCACGGCGACCCAGCCGGCGCTGGCCGAAACCGACGTTCCCGAGCGCAGCTTTCAGGGTGGCTTTCGGGACATGCGCGAACTTGCGAAATGCCCCAAAAAGCTTTATCGCGTCCTTAAGCGCGTCTCCGTGCGCCATATCGGTTCGCTTGACGATGGGGAGTTGCGTGACGAACTGCTCGCGACTGATCAGGTGCTTTGCATCGTCAATAACCGTCGTCATGCTCGGGCGCTGTTCGAGTCGATAGCCGATCATCCTGGCGTCTATCACCTCACCACCTCGATGTACGCCGTACATCGGCGCCGGGTACTGGTCGAGATACGCCAAGCTCTCAAGGCTGGCCAGCCTTGTCGGGTAATATCGACATCGCTAATAGAGGCTGGCGTCGATGTCGACTTCCCCCGTGTCTTGCGTGCTGAGGCTGGGCTGGACTCCATTGCCCAGGCGGCCGGGCGCTGCAATCGAGAGGGGATGCGCTCTGCGGCGGATAGCGACGTGGCGATGTTTGCTACCGCGAATGATGAGTGGGCACCTCCGCCTGAGCTCAAGAAGTTTGCGCAGGTGACTCGGGAAGTGCTCAGGCACCACAGCGACGACCCCCTATCGTTGGAGGCGATAGAGGCCTATTTCAGATTGCTGTATTGGCAACAAGGTGCTCAGCAGCTGGATAAACATGGCTTGCTGAAGCTGGTAGAAGACGGCCGCATCGAAGGATTGCCCTTCGATACCCTCGAACAGAAATTCCGCATGATTGAGAACAGCCAGCGTGCAGTGATCATTCCCGTTGATGAAGACGGTATTGCTAGCGGTGCTCTGAGAGAGCTGGCGTATGCCGAGGGGGTCGGGGGTATCGCCCGCAAGTTGCAGCCCTATACGGTTCAGGTTCCGCAGCAAGGCTTCGTAGCGCTGGAGCGGGTTGGTGCCATCGCGGCTGTTGAGCCCGATAAGTTCGGTGACCAATTTATGGTGCTGGTTAATGAGGATCTCTATGACAAGCGAGTGGGGCTGAACTGGAGCAATCCGACATTTCGTTCAGGCGAATCTAATATTTGGTAAAGCCAATACTAATTATCCGAGAACAAGGAGCACCAGATGGCATATGGGGTTCGTCTGCATATCTGGGGGGAGCGGGCTTGCTTTACGCGGCCTGAGATGAAGGTAGAGAGGGTGTCCTACGACGTGATTACCCCGTCGGCGGCACGAGGCATTCTGGAGGCTATCCACTGGAAACCAGCAATTCGCTGGTGTGTGGATCGCATTCATGTGCTTAAACCGATCCGCTTCGAATCGCTGCGGCGTAATGAAGTCGCGGGCAAGCTGCCCGCTTCGACCGTTACCAAGGCCATGAAGGCAGGTCGTGTCGACGATGTGGCCTACTACGTCGACAAGAATCGTCAGCAGCGCGCTGCTACGATCCTGCGTGACGTCGGTTATGTCATCGAGGCGCACTTCGAATTCACCTCGCGTGCCGACGAGAGCGATACGCCTGGCAAACATCTTGATATCTTCAACCGCCGCTCCCGTCAGGGGCAGTGCTTCCATATGCCGTGCCTGGGTAACCGGGAATTTCCGGCTGCATTTGAGCTCATCGAAACGGAAGATGAATTACCGCTGGCCGATAGCCAGCTACGCGGTGAACGTGACCTCGGCTATATGCTGCACGATATCGACTTCGCCAACGGCAAGACGCCACACTTTTTTCGGGCCACGATGCAGGATGGCGTGATTAAGGTGCCGCCTTTCGAGGAGACGTTGGCATGATCCTTACAGCTCTCAATGACTACTACCAGCGGCTGGCAGACGACGACAAGGTGCCACTGCCAGGCTTCAGCAGTGAGAAAGTTAGTTTCTGCCTGATTTTTTCCCAAGAGGGGAAGCCGCTACAGATCGATGATCTACGCGATACCACCGGCAAGAAGCCACGGCCGAGCTCTTGTCAGGTGCCTGTGGACAAGCGGCGCACCTCGGGCATCCATGCCTATCCGCTGTGGGATAAGACCGCCTATGCCCTTGGTTTCTCTGACGGTGAAGGCAAGCGTCTGGTGGATGAGCATGAGGCGTTCACAGCGCGTCAGTTTGCACTATTCGGTGAGAGCGATGATCCCGATCTGATGGCCTTTCTGAGGCTACTCGATCAGTGGAGGCCGGAGCAGCTCGTCGAACTTCCTGGTTACAGCGAAGAGGTATTGGATACCAATGTCATATTCCGGCTCGATGGCCAGCGGCAGTATCTGCATGAAAACCGAGAAGCATGTCGGCTATGGGGCGCTGCGCTGGAAAGTAGCGAAGGGGAGTCGGGGCAGTGCCTGATCACCGGCAAGATTGCCCCGTTGGGCACCGACCACCCTGCAATTCGGGGTGTCAGGGACGCGCAGTCGTCTGGTGCATCGCTCGTTTCATTTAATAGCGATGCCTATGAGTCCTACGGCTACAGCAAGAATCAAAACGCCTCGATATCCAAGGCGGCTATCTTCGGCTATTCGACGGGGCTGAATCATTTGCTTCGGGGCGATGCCGATAACCGCCAGCGCCTCCAGATTGGCGATGCCACGGTGGTATTCTGGGCCAAAGCCAGGGACACGGCACATGCCGAGGCCGCCGAAGGCTTTTTTGCCATGCTCAACGAACCGCCCAGCGATGAACAGGAGGCTGCCAAGCTTGGCACCCTACTGGCGCAGGTTGCCGAAGGGCGCCCTCTGGCAGAGCTGGACCCAATGCTGGAACCGGCCACCCAGTTCTTTGTGCTGGGTTTGGCGCCTAACGCGGCACGCCTATCGGTGCGTTTCTGGCATATCGATAGCCTGGAGAACTTGGCTCAGCACTATGCCCACCACCACCAAGACATGTCACTAGAGCCCTCCCCTTGGAAGGGAATGACGCCGGGCACGTGGCGGCTTGCACTCCAGACAGCACCCATTCATGGCGATAGGGCGAAAGCTGAGGATTTGCTTCCACAGCTCGCTGGTGAGTTGATGCGCTCCATTCTTACCGGCTCTCGTTATCCACGTTCACTTCTCACCAACATCGTCATGCGATTTCGCAATGACGGCAAAATCAGCGGCATTCGAGTCGCACTCTGCAAGGCCGTGCTCGCGCGCGAGGCCCGCCACGCAGTGCATTCGAACTCAACCACTCAGGAGGTGCCCGTGGGTCTCGATCCTCATTCCACTCATCCAGGCTATTTGTTGGGCAGGCTATTTGCCGAATTAGAAAATGCACAGCGTGGTGCTCTCGGTAACGAGGTGAATGCCACCATTCGTGATCGCTATTACGGCGCCGCCTCGGCAACGCCGGCCAGCGTCTTCCCCATGCTGTTGCGTAATGTTCAGCATCATTTGTCGAACATGCGAAAGAAGGATAAGGGAGGGCTCGCGCATAAGATTGAGGGCGAGATAGGCTCCATCATCGACGGCTTGGGCGACAGGTTTCCTAGGAGCTTTCGCATTGAAGACCAGGGGCGTTTTGCGATTGGTTATTACCATCAGTCTCAAGCCCGCTTTGCCAAGAAAGATAGCGCCGCTAAAAATGCAGAAGATGAGCAGGGAGAGTCAGAATGAGTGCCATCACTAACCGCTACGAATTTGTGCTGCTGTTCGACGTCACTAACGGCAATCCCAATGGTGACCCGGATGCCGGCAACCTGCCCAGGCTGGACCCAGAGACCAACCAAGGTCTAGTGACCGATGTCTGCCTCAAGCGCAAGATCCGCAACTACGTCGCTCTGGAGAAGGAAGAAGACGCCGGCTACGCCATCTATATGCAGGAGAAAGCTGTACTCAACCAGCAGCATAAAAAAGCATATGACGCTATTGGTGTTGAGGTAGAAAAAGGAAAGCTACCTAAAGACGAGGCCAAAGCGCGTGAGTTGACTGCTTGGATGTGTCGGAACTTCTTCGACGTGCGTACCTTTGGTGCTGTGATGACGACTGGAGTCAACTCGGGTCAGGTGCGTGGCCCAGTGCAGATGGCCTTCGCAAGTTCTATCGACCCAGTTGTGCCTATGGAAATTTCTATCACACGAATGGCAGTAACTACTGACGCTGAAGCTGAAAAGCAGCGCGGGGATAATCGTACCATGGGCCGCAAGCACATTATTCCCTATGGGCTCTATCGGGCACATGGTTACATATCGGCCAAACTCGCCGAGCGAACCGGTTTTTCGGATGATGATCTCGATCTGATATGGCGATCGCTGATTAATATGTTCGAGCATGACCGTTCCGCTGCCCGGGGCGAGATGTCATCACGCAAGCTGATCGTCTTCAAACATGATCATCCAATGGGCAATGCCCCGGCGCATGTCTTGTTCGATAGCGTGAAAGTCGAACGTGTCGAAGGCGAGGAGGATACACCGGCTCGTCACTATAGCGACTATCGCGTCTCTGTCGATGCAGAGGCTTTGCCGGCCGGCGTCAGCGTCGAAGAGAAGCTATAGGCGATTGGAATGGAGGATGACGTTCGCCTAATCCCGATCTCGGCGCTGCAGCACTTGCTGTTCTGCCCACGCCAGTGCGCACTGATCCACCTGGAGCAGCAGTGGGCGGAAAATCGCTACACAGCGGAGGGACGTATCCTCCATGAGCGTGCCGACCACCTAGGCCATGAGCGTCGAAGGGGCATTCATACCGCCATGGCACTTCCGCTGGTCAGTGAGGCGCTGGGTTTGACCGGGGTTGCCGATGTTGTCGAGTTCGATGAGTCACAGCAAACTGCTGTGATCCGACCTATTGAGTACAAGCGTGGTCGGCCCAAGACCCATCGCGCCGATGAAGTGCAGCTCTGTGCACAGGCGCTGTGTCTGGAAGAAATGCTAAACGTCGGGATCGAGCAAGGCGCGCTCTACTATGGCAAGACGCGACGACGCAAAGTCGTCGTGTTCGATGATGAGTTACGAGAATTGACCCAGGGCGTCATCGCTGACACCCGAGATCTCTTCGATGTCAACTGCACACCACCTGCCACTTATGAGCCTAAGCGTTGCGACCGCTGTTCATTGATCGATATCTGCCAACCGCAAGTAATGGGGAAGCAGCGCTCGGCGAGCCGTTGGCTGGCAAATCAATTGCAATCCTTGGATGAGTGAACCGCATGCGCCGTCAACTCAACTCGCTCTATATATCTACAGAAGGTGCTTGGCTAAAGAAAGATGGCGCTAATATTGTCATGCAGGTTGAAGGCAAGGAGCGTGCTCGACTGCCAATTCACATGCTTGAATCGTTAGTCTGCTTTGGGCGCGTGTTGATCTCTCCGCCGCTAATGGGTTTCTGTGCCGAGCAGGGCGTGACCATCACCCATTTATCACCCAATGGAAAGTTTCTTGCACGTATCGAAGGGCCGGTATCCGGTAATGTGTTGCTACGGCGAACTCAGTATCGTGTGAGCGATAATGACGTCAGCTGTGCAGCAGTTGTGCGCAGTGTACTAATAGGTAAAGTGCATAATCAGCGCGCTGTGTTAGCAAGAGGATTGCGTGATTATGGCGCGAAGCTTTCTGAAGCGGATCGTCTAAGACTCGAGCAAGCCCGTACGAGGATGACGCGTATCGCACGCAATTTATTGAGCACCGAGACGACCAACGAACTGCGTGGACTGGAAGGCGAGGCCGCGCAAGTCCACTTTAGTATTTTCGATCAGCTGATTCGTCATGAGGGTGAGGGCTTCCGATTCAGTGGTCGCAACCGACGCCCACCGCGGGATCGTATAAATGCTCTTCTATCATTTCTTTACACGCTGCTAACTCACGACTGCCGCTCCGCGTTAGAA
Organism: Halomonas jincaotanensis; assembly: GCF_018448785.1. Classification (GTDB taxonomy): domain Bacteria; phylum Pseudomonadota; class Gammaproteobacteria; order Pseudomonadales; family Halomonadaceae; genus Halomonas; species Halomonas jincaotanensis. The sequence continues at coordinate 223,367 of NZ_JAHCLU010000006.1, forward strand.
AGCGTCGGGCTGGACCCTGCCGTGGGCTTTTTGCATCGCGATAGGCCTGGCAGGCCCAGCCTGGCATTAGACCTTGCCGAGGAATTTCGCCCGCTATTGGGGGACCGCTTGGCGTTGTCATTGGTCAATCGTCGTCAATTAAGGGAAAAGGACTTCGTTATCGCAGAAAGCGGTGGGGTAGTCCTGGCGGATGAGGCACGTAAAATCGTGCTAACAGCCTACCAGGAGCGGAAGCGTGAAGAACTTCAACATGCCTTTATCGATGAGAAGGCGCCGATTGGACTATTGCCTCTATTACAAGCCCAACTGCTTGCGCGCCATTTGCGTGGAGACTTGGATGCATACCCACCCTTCCTGTGGAAATAGGTTGTCGATAAGGAGTTAGAGGCAATGATGGTTCTGGTCAGCTACGACGTTAGCACTTCTTCTGATGGTGGTGAGGGGCGGTTGCGTCGTGTCGCGAAGGCCTGTCGTGATGTGGGGCAGCGCGTACAATTCTCGGTTTTCGAGATCGAAGTTGATCCCGATCAATGGGTGCGTGTTCGTCAAAGGCTGATCGACCTGATAGATGATGATGTCGATAGCTTGCGTTTCTATTTTCTCGGTAGGAATTGGAAGAGTCGCATCGAACATATTGGTGCCAAGCCCTCCCTCGATATGAACGGGCCCCTCGTTTTCTGACTTCCCGGCGCGCTTGCGAACCACAAGTGTCCGGTATTTTACGGGCAGGTTCGCGGCTCTTTAACAATATGTTTTTATTGTCTTTTCCTCTGACATTGTGATTAGCAGTACTCCTATGCCTATAAAACGTGTGGGTTCGCTAGGTGATGATGATTTCGCCTAAGCTATCAATGAGTTATAAAGAAGCAGTCGCGGCCCGCACGGGTCGCGCGGATAGAAACTGCTCGAACAGCTCGCCGCGCTGGCCGGGGCCGGGTCGCGGCCCGCACGGGTCGCGCGGATAGAAACGTCATCGACGCTTACCACCACGTCGATGCGGTAGTGTCGCGGCCCGCACGGGTCGCGCGGATAGAAACAGCAGGTACGCCAGTATCCTCGTCACCGGACGGCAGTCGCGGCCCGCACGGGTCGCGCGGATAGAAACGCCTTGGACGCGCTACGAGCTTGAGCTACATTCGTCGCGGCCCGCACGGGTCGCGCGGATAGAAACTAGCACGTCCTCGATCCAGTACAACACAAAACCTGGTCGCGGCCCGCACGGGTCGCGCGGATAGAAACTATATCTTGCTCAAAGTCATCAATCGTGGACTGGTGTCGCGGCCCGCACGGGTCGCGCGGATAGAAACCAGAGGACGACCCGCGTCAACGCCCTCGCCCACGATGGTCGCGGCCCGCACGGGTCGCGCGGATAGAAACATTACCGGGCACTGGACGACATCGGAGGGGACCGTCGCGGCCCGCACGGGTCGCGCGGATAGAAACATCAGCCGATGGGCGGCGCCAAAAAGCTCGTCTTGTCGCGGCCCGCACGGGTCGCGCGGATAGAAACACTGGAGAGGACTGGCGGGCTTCCGACCCTCCTGTCGCGGCCCGCACGGGTCGCGCGGATAGAAACAACAGCGTATAAGCCGCCCCTGTGATCGCGTATTCCGTCGCGGCCCGCACGGGTCGCGCGGATAGAAACGACCGGGCCATGCTCGACAGACGCGGCGGTCTGGTCGCGGCCCGCACGGGTCGCGCGGATAGAAACGGAGATGATGCGCACCGCCGCCCAGACCGCGCTGAGTCGCGGCCCGCACGGGTCGCGCGGATAGAAACGATTCGGATAGTGATGGCGAGGCTCAGATTACGGCGTCGCGGCCCGCACGGGTCGCGCGGATAGAAACGGTTTATCTTGCGGGTGAGTGCGCCCTTCAACTGGTCGCGGCCCGCACGGGTCGCGCGGATAGAAACGTCGGCAACCTGGCCGGCGTCGATCCAACAGTGTTGTCGCGGCCCGCACGGGTCGCGCGGATAGAAACCCCTCATCGTGCGGGCGGAAGGCTATTACGCGCGTCGCGGCCCGCACGGGTCGCGCGGATAGAAACATCGATGGCGGGTGTCAACGCCAATGAAGGCTGTCCGGATTTCATCACTTTAGATTGTCCGTTTTTTATCAGTGCTCTTTCATCGGAAC
>NZ_JAHCLU010000060.1 GCF_018448785.1 Halomonas jincaotanensis
AAGCACTTCAACGATACCCACGGTCACGAGGCCGGCGATGAGGTGTTGGTGACGCTATGCAGTGTCCTGCAGCGCATTCTGCGCCCCACCGACAGCCTGGGCCGCTGGGGCGGCGAGGAGTTCATCGTGCTGTCCAGTGACTGCGACGCGGTTGGCGGCATGCATCTCGCCGAACGCCTCAGGCAGCGCACCGAGGCACTAGACCTGGGCAACTTGGGTAGCGTGACCATCAGCGTTGGCGTGGCCGCCTGGCGACCCGGCGAAAGCCGGAAAACCCTGGTCGCCCGAGCCGACCAGGCCATGTACCGGGCCAAGGAAGGGGGCCGCAACCGGGTGGAAGCCGAAGCGTCGAGCAGCACATCGCCTTCCCCTTGATGCGCGTCATGACAAACCCCGTCCAGCCATCGTCATCCATGCATGCAAAAGGCCACCGATCAATGGATCGGTGGCCCTTGGGTTTACCCTGTCAGTGCTCCGGCATGGCCGGCGCCTGGATCAGGCAGACTTGGCAGTCTTGGCGCTGG
>NZ_JAHCLU010000007.1 GCF_018448785.1 Halomonas jincaotanensis
ACTCCTTGTCGACCCATGTAAATCCAGTATAGCCCTCAGGTTGGCGCGATGGCTGATCAACATGAGTAATCAGGTAACAATTTATCTTGTTTGGAGGCGCCGGAGAGCCCTTTCTTACCCAAGACCAGCACTTCGGGATCGAGGCTCGCGTAATTGGAGAGTTTCATAGCAACCGAATTGGCTGACCGGCCCAGGTGTTTTGCCAGCTCGATGACTTCGGGCCGGCCATGATGCAGTTGCCCAAACGTCAGCCGGCAATAAAGTGCCAGCACCAAAAGTCGGTCTTGATCCGCCCATGATTTTCTTTCCGATGCCATGTTTGCCCCCGAATTGTTATCTTCCGAGCCTACTTTGAAGCATTAGGGAAGCGCCACTCTTGCTCACCTCTCCCCCATCAGCCGACCAATGAGGTAGAACTCTTCCTTCAGCGGTGAGCATGCTGCTGCAGCCACTGCCCCCACGATGATGCCACCGGTCAGCAAGCCCCGCTCGTCATGCAGCGAAGCGGGACTCTCCGGCGGCACCTACCGTGTACGGGCGAGGCGCGGGCTCAATCCTGCAATCGAAGGAGGCTCGACGGAGCTGACAATGTCGCCGGGTCGGTGGCATGCAGCGTCATCGCGATACCGCCCAGGCAGGTCATGTCGCGGTCCCATGGACAGGTCGCGACCCGGGTCAGGCCGATCAGCTCTTCGACCAGAGCGTCATCGATCGCCTGCTCGACCTCAGAGCGCATGGCCGGGTATCCCCGCACCCCGGCACCGGTGATCAACACAAGATCGGGATTGAACAGCGCCATGACATTGGCGATGCCATACCCCAGGGCGCGACCGGCCTTGCCGAAGATCTGACGAGCAACGGGGTCCCCGCGCATGGCGAGTTGCGTCAATGCCTGCATCTGTTCCTCGGAGGGGTGGGCGCTGTCGCCTGCGGGCAGGGAGAGCATGGTTCGCGCCTCGCGATACAGGGCGTAATCACCGACATAGGCCTCGATGCATCCGCGCCGGCCACAGGAGCAAAGCGCCCCTCCAGGCTCATACTTGCTGTGACCGAGTTCCGCCGCCGAGCCGTTGGCGCCGATAAAGGGCTGGCCATCGATGAGCACCGACATGCCGATCCCATAGCCCAGCATGATCACCACCATGTGCGGATAGGCCGCGTACTCGGGCTGGCTGGCGAGGCTCCTGGCGATGCAGTTGGCATCGTTTTCCAGCAGCACCGGGCAGCCGAAGACCGCGGCGAGGCGTGACGAGATGGGTGCATTGCGGAATCGCAGCGCCGGCGACCAGATAATGGTGCCATTGTGGGGCGAGACGATGCCCTGTACGGCCAGACAGATACCGGCGAAACGCGAGTAAGTGTCGCGCAGCTGGGAGCTCAGTGCCTCGATCTTGTCTACCAGAAACGCACAGAGCTCTTCCTGGGTAAGCGCCAGGGTGGCGAGCGAATGGAGCTCGCTGTGGCGAACCTGGCCGACGAAGTCGCCCACCACGATCTGCACCTCGTTGATCGAGAGCTTCACGCAAACGACGAAGACCGCGTCGGGGTTGAGTTGAATCAGCGTCTTGGGCCGACCGCGTCCGTTGTCGCGATGCATGCCGGGGGGAAGTTCGCTGACCAGCGCCTGACCGAGCAACTCCGTGGTGATCGCGGTAACGGTGGCAGAGCTGATGTCGTTGCTCGCGCCCAGGTCCACGCGTGCCATCGGCCCCTGCGAGCGCAACGCGCGGATGACGGCCAGGGTGTTGTCCTGTCGAGAGCTTTCGCTTGATGGGATAGCCATGGCGATTTTCGCCTTGTTTATTTCAAGTAAAAAAGTATATCAACGCTGACACGGTCAATAGCCCGAAAACCCTGCGCCTTTAGTCGTGATCCTGGGCCTCCGATGACCAAGTCGACCCGCTCTCAGCCAGCACTCAGCACACACGAGGCGACATCGCCCCGCAATCCTGAGACCTAAGTTGAATATGAAAGACTTTATTTTAGCGCCTAAAGTAAAACGACAATATCCCATAAACCTAAGGGGTAACGCCCATGCTTGCCCAGACTGCCCACTATCCCAGCCTCGAGGCGCGAGTCGTCTTCGTGACCGGCGGCGGGGGTGGCATCGGCGCCGCACTCACCCGGGCCTTTCATCGCCAGGGCGCTCAAGTCGCCTTCGTGGATATCGACGATGAGGCCAGTCAGGCCTTATGCGATGAACTCCAGACGGAGACCGGCCGAGCACCGCTATACCGCCGCTGCGATATTCGCGATATCGAGGCGCTGAAGGCCACGATCGACGAAGTAAGCGAGGCCCTGGGGCCGATCCGCACCCTGGTCAACAATGCCGCCAGCGATGACCGCCACGACTGGCGCGAGGTCAGCGTCGACTACTGGGACGAGCGCATGTCGCTCAACCTGCGACCCATGTTCTTTGCTGCCCAGGCAGTGGCCGACCGCATGGCGGCGGCTGGGGGCGGCTCGATCATCAACTTCGGCTCGATAAGCGTGCGTCTCGCTCTCGGCGGCCTGCCTGCCTACGTCACCGCCAAGGCCGCCGTGCATGGCCTGACGCGTAGCCTGGCGCGGGATCTCGGCGAGCAGAACATCCGCGTCAACACCGTGCTGCCTGGCTGCATCATGACCCAGCGCCAGCTAGACAAGTGGATCTCGCCCGAAGATGAGGAGAAGATCCAGCAGCACCAATGCCTCAAGGTACGCCTGGAGCCGGCTCACGTGGCGCCCACGGTGCTCTTCCTGGCGGCAGACGACAGCGCGCAACTGACCGGCCAGGAATTCCCGGTCGATGGAGGGTGGGGATAATGGACTCGCGGAACACGCCCCTGCTGGAAGGAAAGCGTATCTCGCGCGCCTTCGGCGGCAACCAGGTGCTCTTCGACGTCGACCTGGCGCTGCACCCCGGTGAGGTCCACGCCCTGCTCGGTGAGAACGGCGCCGGCAAGTCGACCCTGGTGCGCATCCTCTCCGGCTATTTACCGCCTTCCTCTGGCGAAGTGCTGGTCGCAGGCGAGCGCCGTGCTTATGGCTCCAGCGGCGAGGCCGAGGCGGATGGCATCGTCATGATCCACCAGGAACTGGCCCTGGCCGAGCAGTTAAGCGTCGAGGAAAACATCTTCCTCGGCCGCGAGCTGCGCCGTGGACTCTTTCTCGATCGCCGGGCGATGCGCGAGCGCTGCCGCGAGGCGCTGGCCGAGCTCGAGACCGCCGTGGCGCCTACCGCCAGGGTCAAGGACCTGGGCACCTCCGACCAGCAGATGGTGGAGATCGCCAAGGCAGTGACCCGCGACGTGCGGGTGCTGATCATGGACGAACCCACCGCCTCGCTGACCGAGCGCGAGGTGCAAGTCCTCTTTGCTCTCGTCGGCCGACTGCGCGAACGTGGCGTCGCCATCCTCTATATCTCCCACAAGCTGCGCGAGATCGAGCAGATCGCCGATCGCGTCACGGTACTGCGCGACGGCCACCTCATCGACAGCGGCCCCCTCGAGGGCCGCAGCAAGGAGGAACTCGCCCGCCTCATGGTGGGGCGCGAGATCACCGAGATGTATCCGCCGCGGACCCAGGTGCCCGACGACGCCCCCACGGTACTCGAGGCACGCGATATCGTGGTCCCCGGCGCAGTCCGGCGGGCCAGCTTTACGCTTCGCAAGGGCGAGGTGCTCGGCTTCGGCGGCGTGGTCGGTGCCGGACGCACGGCCCTGATCGAGTCGATCCTTGGCCTGCGCTATCGCGCCGCTGGCGAGGTTCGCCGCCACGATGCGCCGGTGAACCTGCGCCACCTGCGGGACGCCGTGCAGCACCGTATCGCCTACCTCACCGAGGATCGCAAGGGCAAGGGTCTGGTGCTCAACATGGGGCTGCGCCCCAACCTGACACTGCTGAACCTGCGCGCCTACTGCCATCCGCTGATCGACCGCAAGCGTGAGGAGCAGGCCTTTCAGCAGGCCATCGAGCGGTTCGACATTCGTCTGCGCACCGAGGCGCTTACAGCGGCCGAACTCTCCGGTGGCAACCAGCAGAAGCTGTTACTCGCCAAGGTCATGTCCATCGACCCCGAGATCGTCATCATCAACGAGCCGACCCGTGGCATCGATGTGGGCACCAAGCAGGAGATCTATCTCTTCATCCGCGAGCTCACCGATGCCGGCCGCTCGGTCATCCTGATCTCCTCGGAGATGGGCGAGCTGATCGGCCTATCCCACCGGGTGGCAGTGATGTGTGCCGGCGTGCTGACCGGCATCCTCGAGGGCGAGCAGATCAACGAGCAGGAAATCATGCAGTATGCATCGGGAATCAAGGGGGTAGGAGCGGATGAGCAACGTCGCGCCTGAACGCAAGGCTACCAAGGGAGGCGGAATGGCCATCGACCTGAAGACCTGGGGGCCTTTCATCGCCCTGGTGGTGTTGGCCATCCTGGGGGTGCTGATCAACCCGGCCTTTCTGGGGCTGGACAACCTCAGCAACATGCTCACCCGCAGTGCCTTCATCGGCATCATCGCGATCGGTGCGACCTTCGTGATCACCGCCGGTGGGCTGGATCTGTCGGTGGGCTCCATGGCGGCCTTCATCGCTGGGGTGATGATCATCATCATGAACAGCCTGGTCGAGCAGTTCGGAGCCGGCCTGACTACCGTGCTGTTCGGGGTGGGGGCGTCGCTGATTCTGGGCATGGGCGCCGGCTTCATCAACGGCGTCGTCACCACAAAGGGCAAGATCGAGGCGTTCATCGTTACCCTGGGGACCATGGGCATCTATCGCTCGCTGGTCACCTATCTCGCCGATGGCGGCACCCTGACGCTGGACTGGAACGTGCGCGATATCTATCGACCCGTCTACTACGACAGCCTGCTGGGTATCCCGATTCCGGTCTGGGTCTTTCTGGTCGTCGCCATCATCGGCTACATACTGCTCAACTTCACTCGCTTCGGACGCTACTGCTTTGCCATCGGCTCCAACGAGAAGGTCGCGGAGTACAGCGCCATTCATGTCGACCGCGTCAAGACGCTGACCTATGTTCTACAAGGCATCTGCGTGGCGCTGGCGACCATCATTTACGTGCCGCGACTGGGCTCGGCCTCCGGCGCCACCGGCGTGCTCTGGGAACTCGAGGCGATCGCCGCCGTGATCATCGGCGGCACCGTGCTCAAGGGGGGACACGGGCGTATCTGGGGCACCGTGGTGGGCGCGATCATGCTCACCATGATCGGCAATATTCTCAACCTGACGGACGCCATCTCCAACTATCTCAACGGCACGGTGCAGGGGATCATCATCATCGTCGCGGTGTACCTGCAACGCGCGTCGTGGAGGAAAACGGGCCCCTGAAAGGCCCCGCAACGCAAATTGCACAACAAAAACCGCACGACAACAGCAAGACAACAACATGAGCAGGAAAGGAGCATGACCATGCGACACCTCAAGACAGGATTGGCCGCCCTTGCCACCACGGCAGCGCTGGGCGTTCCCGCCATCGCCGTGGCCCAGGATTACACCATCGGCGTGTCGATACCCGCGGCGACTCACGGCTGGACCGGCGGGGTCAACTTCCACGCCGAGCAGGCCAAGGAGCGACTGGAGGAACTCCATCCGAATATCTCGATTACCATCTCCACCGCCAGCAACCCCGGCGAGCAGGCCAACGACCTTGAAGACCTGGTCTCGCTGCGCGACATCGATGCACTGGTGATCCTGCCCTTCGAGTCCGGCCCGCTGACCGACCCCGTGCGCCGGGTGAAAGAGGAAGGTGTCTTCGTCACCGTGGTGGATCGCGGCCTGACCCAGGACGGCATTTCGGACCTCTACGTCGCCGGTAACAACCACGAGTTGGGTCGTGTCTCCGGTGAGTACATCCGCGAACAGCTCGACGGCGAAGGCGACATCGTGGTGCTGCGCGGCATCCCCACGGTGATCGACGATGAACGCGTCGAGGGCTTCCAGGCGGCGATCGAGGGCTCCGATATCAACATCCTCGACATGCAGCATGCCAACTGGAACCGTGACGACGGCTTCGAGGTAATGCAGGACTTCCTCTCGCGCTTCGATAACATCGACGCCGTCTGGGCCCAGGATGACGACATCGCACTCGGCGTGATCGAGGCGGTCCGCCAGGCCGAGCGCGAAGATGAGCTGTTCATCGTCGGTGGCGCGGGCATGAAGGACATCATCGAGCGCGTCATGGAAGGCGACGACCTGGTACCGGTGGATGTGCTCTACCCACCCGCCATGATCGCTACCGCCATGGACCTGACCGTCCAGCATTTCGTTTCCAACGGACCGGTCCTCGGCGAGTACATCCTCGGCTCGCCGCTGATCACCGAGGAGAATGCCGAACAGTACTACTATCCCGATTCCCCCTTCTAAGCCGCATGCCTCGCCGGGCGGGCCATACAGGGCCGCCCTTCCACCGCGACGCCATCATCAAGCGTGACACCCTCAGGAGGGCCGATATGAAGACCATCAAGGGGCCGGCGATCTTTCTCGCTCAGTTCGCCGGCGACGACGCCCCGTTTAACAGCCTGGACAGCATTGCCGCCTGGGCGGCGGGACATGGTTACAAGGGTGTGCAGATTCCCAGTTGGGACTCGCGCCTGATCGACCTCAAGCGCGCCGCCGAGAGCAAGACCTACTGCGACGAAATCAAGGGCATCTTGGCCGAGAACGGCGTCGAGCTGACCGAGCTCTCGACCCACCTGCAGGGGCAACTGGTCGCCGTGCATCCCGTCTACGACGAGATGTTCGACGGCTTCGCCGTACCCGAGGTCAGGGGCAACCCCGCCGCCCGCCAGTCCTGGGCGGTGGAACAGCTGCACCTGGCAGCCAAGGCGTCACGCAACCTGGGGGTGACCGAGCACGGCACCTTCTCCGGCTCGCTGGCCTGGCCCTTTCTCTACCCCTGGCCGCAGCGCCCGGCCGGGCTGATCGATAGCGCCTTCGACGAACTGGCCAAGCGCTGGCGTCCGATTCTCGATGCCTTCGACGAAGCCGGCGTGGACCTCTGCTACGAGATCCATCCCGGCGAGGACCTCCACGACGGCGTTACCTTCGAGATGTTCCTGGAGCGCCTGGGCCATCATCCGCGCTGTAACATCCTCTACGACCCCAGCCATCTTATCCTGCAACAGCTCGATTACCGGGGCTTCCTGGATGTCTACGCCGACCGCATAAAGATGTTTCATGCCAAGGATGCCGAGTTCAAGCCAAACCCCAAGCAAGGGGTCTACTCCGGCTACCAGTCCTGGACCGAGCGCGCCGGACGCTTCCGCTCGCTGGGCGACGGCCAGATCGACTTCAAGCACATCTTCTCCTGGCTGGCCGCCAACGACTACGACGGCTGGGCGGTGCTGGAGTGGGAGTGCTGCCTCAAGCATCCCGAGGTCGGCGCGCGCGAGGGGGCGGCCTTCATTCGCGATCACATCATCGAGGTCACCGAGCGAGCGTTCGACGACTTCGCCGGTGGCGGCACGGATGAGGCAGCCAATCGACGCATTCTGGGACTCGACTGAGACACGCAGGAGCACGACGACATGAGCAACGAGCACAACGCCCCACGCCGGCTGCGCCTGGGCATGGTCGGCGGCGGCCAGGGCGCCTTCATCGGTGGCGTACACCGCATCGCCGCCAGGATCGACGACCACTTCGAACTGGTCGCCGGCGCCTTTGCCTCCGACCCCGACCGCGCGCGAGCCTCGGCGGCCACGCTCCACGTGGCGCCGGAGCGCGCCTATGCGGACTACCGGGCGATGGCCGACGCCGAAAGCCAGCGTGAGGACGGCATCGATGTGGTCGCCATCGTCACGCCTAATCACCTGCACTTCGACGTGGCCAGGACCTTTCTGGAAGCGGGCATCGACGTCATCTGCGACAAGCCGATGACCACCACCCTCGAGGATGCCCGCGCCCTGGCCGATCTCGTCGAGCGCAGCGGACGCTTCTTCGGCCTGACGCACAACTACAGCGGTTATTCCCTAGTGCGCCAGGCCCGCGAAATGGTGGCCGCCGGTGAACTGGGTGAGCTGCGCGTCGTCCAGGTCGAGTATCCCCAGGACTGGCTCGCCACGCGCATGGAAGATCAAGGCGTCAAGCAGGCGGAATGGCGAACCGACCCCAAGCGCAGCGGCCCGGCCGGCTGCCTGGGCGACATCGGTACCCACGCCTATCATCTGGCGCGCTTCGTCACCGGGCTCGAAGTGGAGTCGCTCGCCGCCGACCTGCACGCCTTCGTGGAAGGACGCGTGCTGGACGACAACGTGCACATGATGCTGCGTTTCAAGGGCGGCGCCCGTGGCATGCTCTGGTCGAGCCAGGTGGCGCCCGGCAGGGAGAACGGCCTGCGGCTGCGCGTCTACGGTAGCCAAGGCGGCCTGGAGTGGCACCAGGAGGAACCCAACCAACTGATCCATACCCCCCAGGGCGAACCACCCCGCCTCCTGACGCGCAACGGACCAGGGCTCGGTGACGCGGCCATGGAAGCAGTGCGTCTTCCGCCGGGCCACCCCGAGGGTTACCTGGAAGCCTTTGCTCAGCTCTACAGCGACTTCGCCGAGCAGATCCGCGCCCGCCATGCCAACCGCGAAGCCCATGGCCTGGCGCGCCATACCCCAGGCGTGGCGGATGGTGTCGATGGCCTGATGTTCATTACCCGGGCACTGGAGTCCTCGCAGGCGGGGGGCAATTGGGTGGCGTTTCAGTAAGTGTGAATTTCCTTAGCGAGCATCACCCCCTGAAGTGGTCCGAAGGATAAGGACCACTTCGGTCATAGTGGCCTTTTGGGCAAGATTTTCGAATATCGACACGGCTTTACGTTAACGTCAACGTTACATTTCCTTCCATAGACCTGTGAAACAGCCCTCGTCATCGTTTCCGGGCACCGGTTCTAACGCAACAACTCTTCTGCTTTCGTGACGAAAAAGCCGAGAGCTCACGCCTGTAACGCTATACTGAATGAGACCCACCACCCGAACAGGATCATGCCACTTGATTGCCGGCATCAGCGTAACGGAGCCCTGAGACTCGATAGCGCCCTGTCACGATTGATGCTCGAGCACGAGCCCCTTGACCCTGCCCGAACGACAATGGCCGGCTCCGGCTGCCTGACGCCGGACAGGCCCGCGGGTCAACGGCTGATGATGTCAGGTGGGGAATGGTGAAGCATAGGCAGTCGAGTCCCTTGTGCCGCGCCCTCCCAAGGAGGATGACATGGCCATTCATATCGATAACACCTCACTCAAGGCGTTACGCAAGAACTTCTCCGGCGAGATCCTGCTCCCCGAAGAGGCCGGTTACGACGAGTCGCGACGCCTGTTCAATGCGATGATCGACCGCCACCCGGGCGTCATCGCCCAGTGCGCCGAAGTGAAGGATGTCGTCAGCGCCGTCAACTTCGGCAGGCAGCTGGGGCTGGAAATCGCGGTTCGCGGCGGTGGACATGGTGTTGCAGGCAAGGCATCGACGGAAGGCGGTCTGGTGATCGACTTGCGGCGCATGAACGCCGTGTCGATAGACCCGGAGGCGCGCACCGCCACCGTCGGCGGCGGCGCGACCATGAGCCACCTCGACCGCGCCACCCAGCCCCACGACCTGGCCACAACGGGCGGGCGGGTGTCGACCACCGGTGTCGGCGGCTACACCCTGGGCGGTGGCGACGGCTGGCTGGCCCGCAAGTTCGGCCTGGCCTGCGACAATCTGCTGGCCGCCGAACTGGTAACCGCAGACGGCAGCATCGTCCATGCCAGCGAGGAAGAAAACCCCGAGCTGTTCTGGGCGCTACATGGCGGCGGTGGGAACTTCGGGGTCGCCACATCGCTGACCTTCCGACTTCACGAACTAAAGCAGGTAACTGCCCTGCTGCTGGTGTGGTCGCCCGATAAGGCATCGGAAGTTCTTCGAGCCTATCGCGATTATTTGGAAGCGGCACCGGATCAGGTAGGCGGCGGTGCCCTATACATTACGGCCCCTCCAGAGGCTTTCGTGCCAGAGCATTTCGTCAGCAAGCTTACGTTCGCCGTGCTGGTCGTTTATGCCGGACCGGAAGCCGAGGCACGCGAGGTGGTAGCCCCGCTACTAGCGCTCGGCCATGAGGCTGAGATGATTGCCGAGATGCCCTACGCCGACCTGCAGTGCATGCTCGACGATCCGCCCGGCTATCGCAATTACTGGTCGGCCGAGTACCTGGAGACTTTCCCCGACGAGGCGATCGCGCTGTTCTGCGAACGGGCGAGCGACATGATCGTGCCCTCCCCTTCCCAGCAAGTGCTGATTCCCCAAGGGGGGGCGGTGGGCAATAGGCCGTCGGACTTCCCGGTTCCCTGGCGACACGCTCCCTGGGCCGTTCACCCATTCGGCCTATGGGAGAATTCTGCCGATGATGAGCGCGGCAGGCAGTGGACTCAACGCCTGCGTCGCGACCTGAGCCCCTGGGCCACCGGCAGCGTCTACCTCAACTTCATCGGCGACGAGGGCAAGGAGCGAATCATCGCCGGTTTCGGGCGGGAGAACTACGAACGGCTCGCCAGGATCAAGACACGGTACGATCCGCAGAACCTATTCCACCTTAACCAGAATATCGCGCCGGCCTGACCGGTGCGATGATCGAATCACCGGTCACTGACGACAAGACACTGCCACGTCTCTCCCGAGACGGGGCAGTGTCTTGAATGCCTTGGGCAAACCACGCAGCAAACTGATGCAGTTGGAGGATTCACGTTGAGGAAAGGCCCCTCGTTGTGCCGCGCCGCAGCGTCAACTAGTATTACCGTATTACTCCATGGCGAGGAGGGCAATCGCCATGCCCACGGCAACCAGTCGGCTTACCAGTAAATACCAGGCCACCATCCCCGGCATCGTGCGCAAGGAGCTGGGCCTGCACGCCGGCGATGCGATCAGCTTCGAGATCGAGGATGGCGAGATTCGTCTGCACAAGGCTCTTCCCCTCGACCTGGCCTTCACGCATGCCGTCGAGGGCACCCTGAGCGAGTGGGAATCCGACACCGACGAAGAAGCCTACCGTGAGCTTTGAGGCCTTCGATGTCGTCGTCGTCCCTTTCCCCTTTACCGACCGATCGACTACCAAACGCCGGCCAGCGCTGGTCCTCTCCTCGTCCGAAATCTTCAGCCGACCAACCGTTCACGCCGTGCTGGCGATGATCACCAGTGCCAGGAACTCCACCTGGCCATTGGACACCGAGATCCAGGACCTCGACGCCGCAGGCCTACCCGCCACTTCCATCGTACGCATGAAGCTCTTCACCCTGGATGAACGTCTGATCATCCGCCAGGCTGGCCGACTTGAGCAGGACGACCGACGCCGAGTGATCAGAGCCCTGACGGCCCTAATGCCAGCCATCGTCCAGTAACCGGGCGCTCACGCGCGGCGGCCCCGCCTCTTCCGAGGCGGGGCCGCGTTCAGAGTGATTCTTGCCTGACAGTCGTGACCGAATAATCGTGGCCGAAAACCACCGGTAATCGCAACGCACCAGAACTATACTGAAATAGCCAGTGGAAAGGATTACTTGATCAGAAGCCAGTATTCGCTCTCGTTCAGGCCCTACTCAGGCACCTCTTTCCTGCAACCAACGTGGTGTGGGAGCAAGCCGTCATGAACATAAAACGTATTGCCACAGGAGTCGGTTCAATCCTCATCGCCGCACTCACTTTCATGTCATCGAGCACAGCGGATGATTCGGTAATCCTCTCGACCGAACTGGAAGGCATGGAGGGAATGGAAGCCAAAATCATGCTCTTCGAGGTTGACTCTGATTGGGTCACCGAGCGCCATACCCATCCGGGGCAACTTTTCGTCTATGTGCTGGAAGGTAGCGTAGAGGTCGCGGTGGAAGGCGATGAACCAAAGCTCGTATCGGCCGGAGAAGCCTTCTATGAGCGTCCCGACACGCCGATGGTCGGAAGAACCGCAAGCTCCGAGGGAGCCAAGTTCATTGTTTTTAATGTCGGCCGTACCGGTGAGCCCATCACGGTCTCCCAGACCGAGTGAGGGCTGTTCATTCGAGCCAGCAACCTGATGAAATGAATCCGGCGGCCGATCACCTCGGCCGCCGCTTCGCATTATTAGTTTGGATTAATTGATAGACGATACCTCCCTGCTCTTCCGACCTCTTGATCCTCCCAGAAGGTTCATAGATCGTCGCCGCATTGCTCGCGGGCTACAGACTCAGGAGCTTCACCTGGGTAGTGAAGATCATGCTCTTACACCTTCGAACCAAGGACGTGAAATTGCATCAGGTGGAGAATGCTGTCAGCAAAGTGCTTTATGTCTTGAGCGTTACCGTATCAAGTATCGGCTAACGTGATAGTGCCTGTTCGGCACGGATGGCGATGTGAGCTACAGGGTGATGAGAATGCCGCCACTGGCCAGGATCATCACCACCGCCCATGCGAAGCGGTTCCAGTGGGGCACACAGGCGGGGGGCAATTGGGTGTCAATTCAGGGGTAGCCGTGGGGCTCAGACATCGCGACCGACGACTTTTCGATGAACCAAGCTCGATGAGCCACAGGCGACTACCCTGGGAGATACCGCAGTACGTTCAATTTCTAAACTAAGCGAGTCAATGAAACCATGCCAACAAGAACATTGAACGAGGACATTAGAGAAGGTCGTTTGGCCCCTGGATGACACTTGCCAATACCTGGGCAGCCGCCCCGCGGGCGGCGATGAAGGTAGCGTCGTCGATCAAGCGTAAAGGGATCTGTTGAGACGTTCCCAATAGACGATTCTGGTTGCTCTTGAAATAGGCCAGGGCGGGATCGAGAAGCGGTGAACCCAACTGAACAAGCGACCCGCCAAGAACGATTTCGGAGGGGTTCTGGGCATGATGGAGGTTAAGCAGCAGTACGCCCAGTGCCTCGCCCGCACGGTGCAGGGTGCGCCGGACTTCGTCCTCATGCAGACGCGGCAACAACGCCTCGACGAGGTTTTCGTCCTCTCCAATGGAAAGCGACGCGCGTATCGACCAGCCGCTGACCAGGGTCTCGGCGCAACCACGATTGCCGCAGTGGCAATATAGCCCGCCGGGCTGCAGCACCGTGTGACCGATCTCCCCCGCCAGGCCCTGGATACCTCGAGTGACGAGGGGTCGATGATGACCTTCGACCAAACCACTGCCGATACCAGTACCGGCGCTAACGTAGACTAACGAGTCAGGGATGTGGCCGGTACGGAAGTAGATTTCACCGAAAGCGGCTGACTTGGCTTCGTTGTCGACCAGCCATGCACCCTCTAGCTGGGGCAGATGGGGGCGCAGCAAGTCAAGAAAGCGCACATCGCGCCAGCCCAGATTCGGCGCGAGCCTCAGCACGGGTTCGCCGGGGGCGATGGGGCCTGGCAGTGCAACCCCGATGCCAAGACAGCGACGACCGGCGAGCTCGGGTAATGTCATCAGAGCCTGCAGTCGCTTGGCAAGTCGCTTGGCAGTGATCTCCGGTGTTGTGGGGGCCAATGGCTCATGGTGAGAGGCGATTTGTTCGCCCGAGAGGGAGCAGGCGACCAGGCGCAGACCATGTACCCCCACCTCAACACCCAGCATGGCGAAGTGCTGATCATTGAGATGCAGAGCACGTCCCGGCCGGCCTCCACTGCTCTTCTGTAATTCACCCTCACGCAGCCAGTTTAGTTGCAGCAGTGATTGCACCCCTGCCCCCACGGTGGCCTTGGTCAGTTGTGCCTGGGTGGCAATATCAGCCCGGGTCAAGCCAGGGGATCGGCGAACCGACTCGAGAATGGCGCTACGGTTGAGCCGTTTGAGAAAATGAAGATCGCCCGCTCTGTGTTGCTGGAAATTCGTTGACATAACAGATATGAAGCCTTTGCATCCTGCGACTGCTCAGAGCCATACGCGCTTAGCGGCGCAGTGTTTAACATGGCTATCGCTAGTGGCAGATCCTCATGGTGGACGTAGGTCTCAGAGGGTACGAATCCAGCGGCAAGCCCTCCTTCGAGGATCGAGCTCGCGTCCCTTGCTACGGGAACGTTGCTGGCGGAACAGAAGAAGCCATATGCCGCATTTGGCGTTGGCTACTTGATTTTATCGTTTGGTATCGACGCGCCAGCTTACCCTTTTTCCTCGATTTTTTCCGCGCCTATACCAAGGTCTCATTGAAGAATCGCTATGCGCCATTCATCCTCTACTTAGTAAATATATCTAACTAAGTGGCAGGTGACATGAATCACAATTCGGCGCGTCATCCGAGTCTCGATAAGCGTGTGGTCTTCATAACCGGTGGAGGGAGCGGCATTGGTGCGGCCATGACCCGTGCCTTCCATCGCCAGGGAGCCATAGTGGCTTTCGTCGACATCAATGATGAGGCGAGCCAGGCACTGGTAGAGGAACTGGACACAGAGAGCAGTGAGGCTCCCCACTACTATCGTTGCGACATTCGAGATGTGGCAGCCCTGCAGGGCATCATCGCTGAGGTCGGCCAGTCTCTGGGGCCGATACACACCCTGGTCAACAATGCCGCCAACGATGATCGCCACTCGTGGCGTGAAGTGGATGTGGCCTATTGGGACGAGCGAATGTCCCTCAACCTGCGGCCGATGTTTTTTGCCGCACAGGCGGCTGCCGAACAAATGATTGAGGCCGGTGGCGGTTCGATTATCAACTTCGGTTCAGTCAGCGTACAGATGGCGCTTGGCGGGTTGCCTGCTTACGTCACCGCCAAGGCAGCGGTGCATGGACTCACGCGCAGTCTCTCGCGTGATCTTGGCGTGCATAACATTCGGGTCAACACCCTGGTGCCTGGTTCGGTCATGACCGAGCGACAGCTCGAAAAGTGGATTGGCCCGGAAGACGAGGCCGCCATTCAGGCTCGACAAGCCCTTAAACTGCGGCTCGAACCCCAGCATATCGCTCCGGCGGCGCTGTTCCTTGCCAGTGACGACAGTGCGGCCATTACCGGCCAGGAACTGGCAGTCGACGGTGGCTGGGCCTGATTCGACACCTCGTGCCTTGGCACTTCAATGGCAACGCGGGCATTGCCTGGCAATCATGTGGAGGGTGGCATGACGATCACTCTAGAAAACGGCGTTTTGCGTCTGCTGGTCAATCCTGACATCGGCGGTTCAGTGGTGCGCTTTGATGCCCTGACTGAAGATGGCCCGCTGGCGCTGATGCGCCCGGGTACTGAACAAGAGTACGACCCCAATCGGCTAGCCATGTACCCGCTAGTGCCTTGGTCGAATCGTATCTCGGCTGGAGGGTTTGAGTGGGGGGGAAACCATTATGCGTTGGACGCCAACCATATTGACGAACCATTGCCGATTCATGGCGATGGCTGGCAACGACCCTGGCGCGTCGAGGCGCATACCGCGCACGAGCTTCGCCTTGTGTTGCGTTCGCGCGATCAGCCGCCGTTCGATTACCGCGCAGAACTCACCTACCGCCTGATGGGCCACGGCCTCGAGGTGAGCCTGACGGTGACCCATCTGGGGGAGAGCTCAGTGCCCTACGGTCTGGGCGTGCACCCCTGGTTTCCGCGTTCAGCGGATACTCGGATCATCGCGTCGGCCGATGGCGTCTGGGAGGTCGATGAGGAGCAACTTCCACGCGACTGGCGACAGCTTGTGGGACGAGATCTGTGGGACTTTTCTCGCGGCAGACCGCTACCCGACGGGCAGATTGACAATCTATTCACCGGCTGGAACGGCCAGGCCCGCCTCGAGTGGCCTGAGCGTGGTGTGGCACTGGAAATCAGCACGAAGCCTTGCATGTCGCGACACCTGATCTTCTCCCCAGGCAAGCATGCCGACTTCTTCTGCTTCGAACCGGTCAGCCATGAAGTCGATGCGCATCACTTTGACTCCCCCTCGCGTCATGGGCTCATCGAACTCGCGCCAAGACAGTCGACTGCCATGACATGCCATTTTTCGTATGTATCGCAGGATGGCGTTAACCACGGCCATCCCCAAGATCGCAACGCATCGTAAAAAATCCACCGGCATAACCACTTCACTACAACTGTGACCTGTTACGCCCATAACAGCCACTAACGACAACACCAAGGAGCACGCAGAATGACCCAGCAACGAATGCTAAGTCGCTCTTCCTACATAATAGTAATATGTTGTATTGCCGCCATTGGTGGCTTCCTGTTCGGATTCGACAGTGGTGTCATCAACGGCACTGTCGATGGTCTACAAGCCTCCTTCAACTCCGACAGCGCGGGTACGGGCTTCAACGTGGCCTCCATGTTGCTCGGTTGTGCGATTGGCGCTTTTTTCGCTGGCCGCTTGGCCGATCGCTTCGGACGCCGCACGCTGCTGATCGTGGCTGCCGTGTTCTTCCTGATCAGTGCCTGGGGATCGGGCGTCGCCGGTAGCTCCATGGAGTTCGTGATCTATCGAATTCTCGGTGGGCTTGCCGTAGGCGCCGCCAGCGTAATGACGCCGGCCTACATCAGTGAAGTCGCGCCATCGGCCTATCGAGGTCGCCTGGCCACTATCCAGCAGGTGGCGATCATCTCTGGTCTGTTCATGGCATTTCTGAGTAACTACGTCTTGGCCAATGTAGCGGGCTCGGCGACGTCCGAGTTGTGGTTTGGCTTCGCTACCTGGCGCTGGATGTTCTGGATCGAGCTCATCCCGGCCTCCGTGTTCCTGTTGGCGCTGTTGTTCATCCCCGAAAGCCCGCGCTACCTGATCAGCACCGGCAAACAGAGCGAGGCCAGCCGTGTGCTGGGGCTAGTCATGCCCGAACGCGAGGTCGGCACCAAAATCGATGAAATTAACGCCACCCTGGATCAAGATCACAAGCCACGCTTGAGTGATGTGATCAACCGCACTACCGGCAAGGTCCACGGTATCGTCTGGGTTGGTATTGGTCTGGCGGTCTTCCAGCAGTTGGTGGGCATCAACGTGGTGTTCTACTACGGGGCTGTGCTATGGCAATCCGTCGGCTTCTCGGAGGGCGATGCGCTACTGATCAACGTGATCTCGGGTGCTGTCAGTATTGGTGCCTGCCTGCTCGCCATCTCGCTGGTCGACAAGATCGGTCGAAAGCCTCTGCTATGGATGGGATCGGTGGGTATGGCGGTGACGCTGACCTGCATGTCGTATGCGTTCTCTACCGCCTCCATGGTCGATGGAAGCCTGGGCCTATCCGATGACATGGGCGTGCTTGCCTTACTGTCCGCCAACCTCTATGTGTTGTTCTTCAACGCGTCCTGGGGCCCGGTAATGTGGGTAATGCTCGGAGAAATGTTTCCCAATCAGATGCGTGGCTCTGGCTTGGCAATTGCCGGATTGTTCCAATGGGTGGCAAACTTCGGCATTACCATGACCTTCCCCATTATGCTGGCCTCTATCGGTCTCTTTGGAGCTTATGGCCTCTACGCGGTCTGTGCTGTCGCTTCGGTATTCTTCGTGATCTATTTCGTCAAGGAGACCCGTGGCAAAGAGCTCGAAGAGATGGTTTACGAGTGATTACAGTGGCTAGCAAGGAGTGATGACATGGCCGATTACCGCCTCGAGGTAGCGCTACCGCTGGAGATGAGTCTCGGAGAGAGCCCGCTGTGGTCGCAGGCGCGACAAACGCTCTACTGGGTGGACATCAATCATGGGACGATCTATGCCTGGCGTCCCGGGGCAGGGATGCCGCCGGAAACGATCACACTGGACGAGAAGGTGGGCTGTGTTGCCTTGTGCGAAGGGGGGCTGCTTGGGGCGGCCTCCTCGGGCCTGGTCAGGCTACGCTTGCCTTTCGACAACAAGCCCGAGCCGTTGGCGGCCAACCCAGAATGGCATGAGGGGCATGGCAACCGCTTCAACGACGGCGGCTGCGATCCCGCCGGGCGCTTCTGGGTGGGCACCATCGATGCCGATGCAACGCACCCCACGGCAGCGCTCTACAGCCTCGAAGGCGGCGAATTGGTGCGGCGTCAGGCGGGCATTGGCATCGCCAATGGCTTGGCCTTCAGTCCCGACCGGCGCTGGCTTTATCATACCGACTCGCTGACTCGGCGCATCCTGCGCTACCCCTTCGATGCGATCAGCGGCAGCCTCGGCGAGCCACACCCCTGGGTCGATCTCGAGACGCTGGGCCTGCCGGGTGTGCCCGACGGTGCCGCGGTGGACAGCGAAGGCCACTACTGGAGCGCTCTCTACGGCGGCGGTAAGGTCGTGCGCTTTTCCCCCGAGGGCGAATGGGTGGCCAGCATTGAAGTGCCATGCCCGCACCCCACCATGCCGGCCTTCGGCGGGGCCGATCTACGCACGCTCTATATCACCACCGCCACCCAGCATCTCGATGCGGAAGAAAAGCGGCAATGGCCGGCCGCCGGTAGCCTGCTGTGCGCCTCAGTCGAGGTAGCAGGGCTCGCCGAGCCCTGCTGGTCGGGTGCCTGACTCTCTTCAGCAGCATGACAAGACTGCCGCGTTGCGCATAGAAATCAGCTCATCGAGATGGTGCTGTTGATGCCGCTGGAGACGTTCTCGGGTTCGAACCAGCGGGCGGTGACGGTCTTGGTCTGGGTCCAGAAGGCGATCGCCTGCTTGCCGTTGGGGTTCGCGTTGATGAACGCGATCGCCTCATCGTGGGTATCGACGCCGGCCACACAGAGCACCGGACCGAAGACCGCCTCGCGATAGATAGCCATCTCGGCCGTCACGTCGGCGAACACGTTGGGCTCCTCCTTCCCCGGCGACCGGCCTCCCACGGGGATTGCCCCACAATGCAAGGTCGGCCAATATCGCTCTATGGCTGCCGGCCATGCTTCCCGGCCAGGAGGGTCGGGAAAGCTCACGAAGCGGTGCCCGACGAGGCCCTCGTCAAGCCCCGACACGACGCAGCATGCATGGACTCCCAATATGGCTGATCGAGATGGTCCCGAGTTTTCAGCGTGGAACCCCGGCTTGGAGACCGATCTGCCCAGGCGCTACAAGCCCCTGGAAACGATTCATCAAACGGCCAACGTCTATTCTCGTCTTTCCGACATCTCTGAGTTGAGAGCCCTCACCGGGCTCGCGGAAGAGGAGTTGGTCGCTTTCCGGGCGGAGCGCCTTGTGCTTCACGAGTTGATCGTCCAAGTGACGGCCGATGTCTTGGTCCTCGAGGGTGAAGAGGAGGAGTTCCTCGGGCAGCATTTTCGCAGCATCACCCTCAAGATCCTGTTCGACTACCTGACTCCCCATCTGCCAACGTTTCAGCAGGACTATGACCACCTGTATGACGAGATACACAGCCGGGTGGTCAACATTCTCACCGCGGCCTTTGCTCCCGAACCGACGGAGGCCAGTCCCGAACCGGACTCTTTCCTGTCCAGATGGTTTGGCAAACGCCGTACCCCGCCACGGCTGACGGACCTACGATCTATAGAAGAACGACATCATGACGTGATCAGGGGTATCAAGGAAAAGGGGCTGGCAACCCAAGCCGAGCTGGAGAGGGCCATCTACAAGAGCACTTACCGGGTCCTGAATTCGATCGGTGGCACCCAGGGCCATATCGGAGTGGACCGGGAGCTGTTGGCGACATTGATCACCCAGCATGTCTGTAACGACTTCGGCAGCCGTCACCTCGGCCAGAAGATAGCGCCCCATGTGGAACGGGCCATGAAAGTCGAGGGCTACATCCGGCTCCCCTGTGCAAGAGAGCCGATCCTGATCAGCCTAAAGGGGGCCTCGGCAGCCGGCAAGAGCTCCCTTCGCCCCTTCCTGAAAGACACCCTGCGGGACCTGGGCATCCAACCGGACCAGTACGGCACCATCTCCCCTGACATCTGGCGTCGACTCCTGCTTGACTATGACGCCCTGGGTGGCGCCTACAAGTATGCCGGCCGCCTGGCCGGCAAGGAGGTCAAGCTCATCGATGTCAAGCTGGACCGCTACATCCGCGACAAGGCTCAGCGGGACCGCTCCATCCCGAACCTGCTGATTGACCGGTTTCGTTTCGATAGTTTCTCTTTGGACAAGGTGTCGCGAATCCTGGATGACACCTATGCGAAATATGTCGCCACCATGTATCTCTTTTTCATTGTCACCCCGCCGGAGGCGACGGTGGAACGCGGCTGGGAGCGCGGCCTGACGCGGGGGCGTTTCAAGGCGGTGGAGGACTTTCTAGGGCACTGCGTGGAAGCCTACGACGGCATGCCAAAGGTGCTCTTCAAGTGGCTGGACAGCCGGCATCCCCGGCTTGAGTACGTCTTCCTGGACAATAGCGTCCCCAAGCACACTCCACCGACGACCATCGCGTATGGAACCCGCGAAGAGCTCCACATCCTGGCTCCCCTGGGCATGGTCAACATCGACCGCTACAAGAAGATCAACACCCTGGCAACATGCCCGGCGGAGGTCTATCCCGACGATGACACACTGGCGATCGGCAGGAACTGTGCCTTCCTCAAGCAATGCATCGCGAAGGTGCCGGAGGTCCGCTTTATCGACGACGCAACCGGAAAGGTGTATTTGCAAGCCTCGGCAGGCCGCATTTCGGTGATGGACCCCGCGATCCTGCGGGTCAGACGGGAGGCCCCGGAACTCGCGGAGTTATTCG
Source organism: Halomonas jincaotanensis (assembly GCF_018448785.1). GTDB lineage: Bacteria > Pseudomonadota > Gammaproteobacteria > Pseudomonadales > Halomonadaceae > Halomonas > Halomonas jincaotanensis. The sequence goes on from NZ_JAHCLU010000007.1 coordinate 20,503, forward strand.
CTACCCTCGGGGTGCCCGAGCGCTAGATAAATCGGCCCCACCTCTTCATGAGGCGGGGCCGTGAAGTCGGACCATCAGACGATCATCAATGCATCGAGATGGTGCTGTTGATGCCGCCGGAGACGTTCTCGGGCTCGAACCAGCGGGCGGTGACGGTCTTGGTCTGGGTCCAGAAGGCGATCGCCTGCTTGCCGTTGGGGCCCAGGTCGCCGAGCTTGGAGCCGCGCGAGCCAGTAAAACTGAAGTAGGCCACCGGCACCGGGATCGGCACGTTGATGCCCACCTGGCCGACATCGATGTCACGCTCGAAGCGCTTCGCCACCCAGCCGGAATTGGTGAAGATCGAGGTGCCATTGCCGTTGGGGTTGGCGTTGATGAACGCGATCGCCTCATCCAGGGTATCGACGCCGGCCACACAGAGCACCGGACCGAATACCTCCTCGCGATAGATGGTCATCTCGGCCGTCACGTCGGCGAACACGGTGGGTCCGACGAAGTTGCCATCCGGATAGCCCTCGACCTGGTAGCCGCGACCATCGAGCATCAGGCGGGCTCCCTCCTTCTCACCGACACCGATCAGGTGCTCCACGCGCTCCCTCGCCTGCGGCGAGACCAGCGGGCCGAGGTCGGCGTCACACTGGGTGCCGGGGCCGACCGTCATCCGGCGCGCACCTTCGACGAGTTCGTCGAGCCACTGGCGCGCCTCGCCCACCAGCACCACCACCGAGTTGGCCATACAGCGCTGGCCGGCGGCGCCGAAGGCCGAGCCCAGCAGGTTGTTGATCGCCTGGCTGCGGTTGGCATCCGGCATCACCACGCAATGGTTCTTGGCACCCATCATCGATTGCATGCGCTTGCCCGCGGCGGCGGCGCGGTTGTAGAGCAGCGTGCCGACATGGGTCGAGCCGATGAACGACAGCGCCTTGATGTCCGGATGGTCGGCGATCTGGTTGGCCACCTCCGGTCCGCCGTGCACCACATTGAGCACGCCCGGCGGAATGCCAGCCTCATGGGCCAACTCGACCAGGCGCATGGTCGAGCTCGGGTCCTGCTCGGAAGGCTTGAGCAGGAAAGTATTACCGGTGGCGATGGCCAGCGGAAACATGAAACAGGGCAGCATGATCGGGAAGTTGAAGGCGGTGATCCCGGCACCCACGCCCAGCGGCTGGTTGAAGGTGTAGACGTCGATCTCGGTGCCGGCATTCTCGGCCAGCTCACCCAGCTGCAGCGAGGTGATAGAGCAGGCATGCTCCACCACTTCCAGGCCACGGCCCACCTCACCTTCGGCGTCGGGCAGGGTCTTGCCGTGCTCCTCGGTGATCAGCGCGGCTAGCTCGGAGGTATTGTCGCGGATCAGCGCCTGAAACTTGAGCATGATGCGCATGCGCTTGCCCAGTGGCACCTTGCGCCAGGTCTGGAATGCCTCCTTGGCGCTGGCCACGGCGCGGTCGACCTCCTCGGCGGTGCAGAACGGCACCCGGGCGACGACTTCCTGGGTGGCGGGGTTGACCACATCGCGCCAGTCCTGACTCTGTGACGGAACGGACTGACCGTCGATGACCATGGGGATTTCGCGAACGGACATGGTAGCGTGCTCCTGTGTGGGACCATGATGACGATGGCGATTCAGGTACCGCAGAAGGTGCGAAATACCCGCTCGTCAAGCGCCGCCGGCCGAGCATAGGCCTCGCGCCCGGGCTGCTCGGTAAATGGCTGGGACAGCACCTCCCCCAGGGTAGCGAAGGTGCCGAAATCGTCACGCTCGGCCGCGGCGACAAGCGCCTCCTCGACCTTATGATTGCGCGGGATATACAGTGGGTTTACCGAGCGCATGCGCGAGGCGATCGCCGCCCCACCCGCCTGTTCCAGCGTCAAGCGCTCGCGCCAGCGTGGCAGCCAATCACGAATCGCCCCCGGGTTCTCGAAGAGCGCGACGAGCACCTCGTCATCCTCGGTCTCTGCCGCGTCGGCGAGCTGGCGAAATGTCAGAGTGAAATCGGCGCGGCCGTGGTGCATCGCCTCGAGCAGAGCATCGACCAGGGCGCGATCCCTGGTCTCCTCGCGCTCGAGCCCCAGCTTGGTGCGCATCACCGCCAGCCACTCGGCCTCGTAAATATCGGGATAGGCCTCGAGCAGCGCCGTGGCGGGTTCGATAGCATGCTCGGGGTTTTTCTCGATCAACGGTAGCAGGGTCTCGCCAAGACGCGCGATGTTCCACTGGGTCATCCACGGCTGGTTGGCATAGGCGTAGCGCGCCCCTGCGTCGACTGAGCTGAAAACGGTACGCGGATCGTAGGCCTCCATGAAGGCGCAAGGGCCGAAGTCGAGGGTCTCGCCGGAGATCGCCGTATTGTCGGTGTTCATGACGCCATGGATGAAGCCCAGCCCCATCCATTTGGCCACCAGCGCCGCCTGACGCGCCAGCACGGCCTCCAGCAGCGCCAGGTAGCGCTCACCACCCGTCATCGAAGACAAGTGCGGATAGTGGCGTTCGATCGCCAGGTCGGCCAGAACCCGCAATGCTTCGGTATCGCCACGGGCGGCGAAATACTGGAAGGTGCCCACGCGCAGATGGCTTTTGGCCACACGCGTCAGCACCGCCCCCGGCTCGGGCGTCCGCCGGAAGACCCGCTCACCGGTGGTGACGGCGGCCAGCGCACGGGTCGCCGGTACGCCCATGGCATGCATCGCCTCGCTGACCAGGTATTCACGCAGTACCGGCCCCAGCGGTGCACGGCCATCGCCGCCACGGGAAAACGGCGTACACCCGGCCCCCTTGAGCTGGATATCGCGAAGTTGACCATGGCGGTCGGTGACCTCGCCAAGCAGCACCGCACGGCCGTCACCCAGTCGCGGCACGAAATTGCCGAACTGATGACCGGCGTAGGCCTGCGCCAGCGGCTCGGCCCCGGGCGGCACCCGGTTGCCGGAAAACCACTGGGTGGCCTCGGCCTCGTCGTAGGCCGTAAGATCGAAGCCCAGCTCTTCCGCCAAGGGGCGGTTGAACGCAACCAATCGCGGGGCCGTGACCGGCTCGGGGTCGAAACGCGTGAAAAGGTGCGCCGGCAGGCGGGCGTAGCGAAGGGTAAAATCGGGAAACATGGCGCCTCCAGTCGAGGCTGCGCGGGCGCAGCCTGTCCTCGTCAAAGACCCAGTATAAGACTCAACTTTAGGTTTATCGACCGATGAAGGCCGTGGTCAGCCAGGGCTGCCAGGCCAGCAGCACCAGGGTGGCAAGACTCGCCACCAGAAACGGCAGGAGCGCGCGGAAGATACGCAGCGGCGGCGTGCCGGTCATCGACGAGGCAATGAACAAGCCCGCACCCACTGGCGGCGTGAGCAGCCCCAGCACCAGCGTCAGGCAGACCACCACCCCGAACTGGTAAGGGCTGATACCGAACTGGTCCTGGGCGATCGGCAGCAGGATCGGCACCACCAGGATCAACGCGGCGATGCCATCGATGATCATCCCTACCAGCAGCAGCACCCCGATCAGCAACAGCAGAAAGGCGAAGGGGTCGGTCGTCAGCGCGGCGATCCAGGCCGCGGCCAGCTGCGGTAATCGCTCGTAGGTCACCACCCAGCCAAAGACACCGGCGGCGGCGATCAGCATGATCACCAGCCCGGCATTGACCGCGGTGCGCCTGAGCACGGAGGGCAGCATCGCCCACTTCAGGTCGCCATACAGAAAGCGCCCCAGCAGCAGCGCTGCCAGCGAGGCCAGCGCCGCCGACTCGGTCGGGGTGGCCAGTCCCAGCAGGATGCCGCCGATGATAATCAGCGGGATTGCCATCGCCGGCAGGCCCATTTGCAGCGCGCGCCGTGCTTCCGGTCGGGCCGGCCAGCGCCCCTTGGGATACTGCTGTACCAGCCCGACCACGGCGATGGTCAGGAAGAAGGTGAAACCCAGCAACAGCCCGGGCAGGATGCCGGCGAGGAACATCTCGGCGATGGGCACCTGGGCCATCACGCCGAACAGCACAAACAGCATCGAGGGCGGCAGGATCGGCGAGAGCAGACCGCCGGCGGCGGTAATCGCGGCGCTGAAGGGTCGGTCGTACCCTTCGGCCTCCATGGCCGGCACCATGGCCCGCGACATGATGGCGATCTGCGAAGCGGCCGAACCGATGATCGCCGCCATCATCATGTTGGCCACCAGGTTGATGTAGGCCAGCCCGCCGCGGAATCCGCCGACCAGCAGCCGCGCCAGGTCGATCAGCCGGCGGGTCACGCCACCCTCGTTCATCAGTTCGCCAGCGAGCATGAACAGCGGAATCGCCAGCAGCCCATAGCTCTCGACCGCCCCGAAAAGCTGCTGTGGATAGGAGGCGAAGAGCACGCTATTGCCGGAGCTCTGGATATAAAACATGGCGGTCAGCGCCAGTACCAGCGCGATCGGCACCGCGCCGAGCAGCAGCACCGCAAATACCACCGCCGTCATGACGAGGCCTCCGGGGGTGTCGAGCCGTCACGCGTACGACCCAGCCCGCGCAGCGCACCCACCAGATTGACCAGCCCATGGACGCTCAGCGAGAGCGCGAACCACGGCACTACCAGCCACACCCAGAACTTGGCGATGCCCAGCGTCGAGGTGGTCTCGGCGTAAATGAAGTTGAAGGTCTCGGCCTGGAAGGCCTGCACGTCGAAGCCGGCGCGCGCCAGTGCCAGCGGTTGATACCAGCGCCAGCAGAACCACAACAGCAGGAGCGCGAAGGCCAGCACCATGGCGTCGACGCCGGCCGTCAAGACACGACGCACGAGACGCGGCAGGACATCGCTAAGCAGCGTCACCGCGACGCCCTGGCGGCGCTTGAGCACCACCGAGGCGATCAGGAAGGTCATCCAGATCATCGCGTAGATCGACAACTCGCTGATCCAGTAAAGCGGACTCCCGGCGGCCCGAAAGGCGATATTGGTCAGGATCAGCAGGGTGATCACCGCCGCTAGCGTGGCGGCCGCGATCTCCTCTAGCTTGGCGAGCCGGTCGGATAGACGGGACAGCATCGGCTCACGGCACCCCTATTCGCGCAACTGGTCGGCCTGCTCGCGCAGGTCCTCGAGCATCGGCGCCTTGTCGGCCCACACGCTTTCCCATTCGGCGATGGCTTCGGGAAAGAACTCGACATCGGCCTCGACGATATTGAGATCGAGCTCACGAATCTCCGCTTCCTGGGCAGCATCTTTTTGCTGGAAGCCAGTGAGCACGTTCTCCAGGTGTTCCGACATGGCGGTCTCGATCAGCTCACGGTCCTGTTCGGAGAGCTCACTCCACACCCGCCCGGACACCACCCCGACCATAGGGAACATCATGTGGTTGGAGATCAGCAGGTTATCGGCCTGCTCGTAGAATTTGAGGATCAGGATCGAATCGAAGTCCATGTCGATGGCGTCGACCTGGCCGTTGGCCAGCGAATCGTAGACCTCGAGCAGCGGCATCGGCGCCGGCGCCGCCCCGGCGGCGGTGTAGAAGTCGCGGATCGGCTCGAACGGGGTGATGCGCAGGCGCAGACCCTCGAGATCCGCCGCAGTATCGATGGGCTCGCGGCTGAGCACCTGGCGCATGCCAACCATCCCGTAACCCAGCCCCACCATGCCGACCCCCGCCGGCATCAACTCGAGCAGCTCGCCCGCCGTCTCGGAGCGCAACAGCCTCGCGGCGTGGTCGACGTCGTCCACCAGGTAGGGTGCGTAGAGGGCACCGAAGTCGGGGATGCGGTTGGAGATCTCGGCAATGGTCAAAAAGGCCATGTCCAGCGCACCGGTCTGCAGCTGCTGAACCATCTGCGCCTCGTTGCCCAGTTGCTGGGCCGGAAACACGCTGACGCTGTGTTCGCCATCTGAGCGCTCGGCCAGGGTCGCGGCGAAGGCCTCGGCCTCGGTGGACCAGAGATGCTGCGGCGGGGTGATCAGTCCCAGGCGGAAGTCACGCGCCTGGGCGGAGAGCGTCGAAGCGGCCAGGGCGGCAGTCGCCACGGCGAGGGTGAGCGTCTTGATGCGATTCATGAATGCCCCTTGTCAATCCAGCATTGGCGGGCCGGTCGGTTCGTTATCCGGGACAAGAGAGTACCGCAGGTGACGCGTTGATGGCAGCCTTCAACCGGTCAGGGTCAGGGCGCCATCGAGCTGGCGAACGCTGGACACGAAGTCGCTGAAGCGCTCGCCCTGGATCAACACGTGCTCGCGTATCCGCTGCTCGGCCGCCACGTCGTCGCCGGCCTCAATGGCCGCCAGGATCTCGCGATGCTCGGCCAGGGAATTGACCATCCGATGGCGGACCTTGAGCTGCAGGCGACGGTAGGGCTTGAGACGCTGCTTGAGCTGGCTGGCTTCGCTGGCCAGAAAGCCATTGTGGCTCGCCGCATAGATGGCCAGATGGAAGCTTTCGTTCTCGTAGTAGTACTCATTGGTGTCGCCGGCCTCGGCGGCCGCCTCGCAGCGCGCCATCGCCTGGCTCAGGTCGACGAGTTCTTCCTTGGTAGCACGCCGGGCAGCCAGCCGGGCACACATGCCCTCAAGTTCCGCCATCACCTCGAACATCTCGATCAGCTGGTCGAGACCAACACGGGCCACGAAGGTGCCCCGCTTCGGCAACACCGTGACCAGGCCGCTCGCCACCAGCTGATGGATCGCCTCGCGCACCGGGGTTCGCGAGACCTCGAAGTCGCGGCACAGGGCGAGCGGTTCGAGACGTTCGCCGGGTACCCGGCGACCATTGATGATGTCGTCTTCCAAGGCGTCGCGGAGTCGTTGGGCATTAGATCGTTTCATGCCGTTACCCTCTTCTTTTCCCTGAGTTTTTCTTTGTCGTGAACGGCGAAGCTGCGACTTATGTCTAGCCCCGCAACATTGACACTAGTATAGCCAGGGGTCTAATGATGTATACATCAGCCTCGCTGATAGACATCTGCACCCACAAGAACAGATTTCGCGTCACAAGAACAACGTATTTGGAGATACTATGAAACGTACACTCACGCCGAAACGCACACTCACGCCCGCTATCGCCACCCTGACCCTGGCTGCCATTGCCTTCAGCAGTGCCGCCTCGGCTCAGACTGTTCTGCGCGCGTCCCACCAGTTCCCCGGCGGCCAGGGCGACGTCCGCGACGAGATGGTGCAGATGATGGCCCAGCACGTCGCGGATTCCGGCGCCGACCTGGAAATCGAGGTCTACCCCGGCCAGTCGCTGTTCAAGGCCGACGAGCAGTGGGGTGCCCTGGTACGTGGCCGTCTCGACATCACCGCCCTGCCGCTCGACTACGCCAGCGGCCGTCACCCGGAATTCTCCGCCACCCTGATGCCCGGTCTGGTACGTAACCATGAGCGAGCCCAGCGCCTCAACGACTCCGAGTTCATGGACATGATCAAGGAGATCATCAACGATGCCGGCGCCCGCGTGCTGGCCGACGCCTGGCTGGCCGGCGGCTTCGCCTCCAGCGAGCGCTGCATTACCTCGCCGGACACCGTGGAAGGACAAAGCCTGCGTGCCGCCGGCCCAGCCTTCGACGAGATGCTCGAGACCGCCGGGGCCTCGATCGCCTCCATGCCCTCCTCCGAGATCTACACCGCCATGCAGACCGGCGTGCTCGACGGCGCCAACACCTCCTCGGGCTCCTTCGTCTCCTACCGGATCTACGAGCAGGTCACCTGCCTGACCGCCCCCGGCGAGAACGCGCTGTGGTTCATGTATGAGCCGATCCTGATCTCCGAGCAGAGCTGGCAGGGCCTCAACGAGGAGCAGCAACAGGCCTTGACCGAAGCCGGCCAGGCCGCAGAAGAGTTCTTCGCTGCCGAAGCCGCGGGTCTCGACGAGACCATGGTCGAGGTGTTCAAGGAGAACGGCGTCGAGGTGGTCAACATGTCCCAGGAGGACTACGACGCCTGGCTCGAAGTGGCTAAGGAAAGCTCCTACAAGACCTTCGCCGAGAACGTCGAGAAAGGCCAGGCCCTGATCGACGCCGCCCTCGCAGTGGAATGATGACGTGTCAATGAGTCAGACAACGACACTGGCCGCCCCTTCTTCGGGGCGGCCATCCAGTCTTATCGGAGGGCCTCATGGAACACTCCCGTACTGACGCCACGACCCCCGGCGGGCTCGTAGGCGGCTACATTCGCCTGATGGACAAGATCTCCCGCCTCACCGCCTATCTTGCCGCGGCGCTATTCATCGCCGGGGTTATCGTCGTATGTCAGATGGTCTTCGTGCGCTACGTGCTCGGCATGAGCTCAAGTTGGCAGACCGAGTTCACAATATTTTCCGTGACCGGTGCCATGCTGCTCGGTAGCCCTTATGTGCTGATGACCGGCGGGCACGTCGCCATCACCTTGCTGCCGGACGCCATCGGCGGCGTGATCGGAACCATGATGCGGCTCGTCGCGGCCCTGTTCGGGCTGGGTTTCTGTCTCGCCCTGGCCTACGCCTCCTGGATCTATGTTCTGGAAGCCTGGCATGGCGGCTGGACCACCGGCACCGTCTGGAATCCGGTCCTGTGGCCGGCGCTGCTTCCCATGGCCGTGGGTGCCACCCTTCTGACGCTGCAATACGTCGCCGAAATTCTGCGCGGGGAGAACTGATCATGGATCCAGTTACAGCCGGCATTTTCGTCGCCATCGGCCTGATCGTATTGATGGCCATCGGCACGCCGATCGCCTTCGCGCTCGGCGGCATCTCGTTGATTGCCCTGGTCGCAGACCGCGGCGTTGCCGAACTGACCTATTTCGGCGAAACCTTCTTCGATCGCATCGCGGAATTCGGTTTCGTTGCCATTCCCATGTTTATCCTGATGGGCGCCGCGGTCGCCTCATCGCCCACCGGGCGCGACCTCTATCGCTCGCTGGACCTGTGGCTGGGCAAGCTACCCGGCGGCCTGGCGATCTCCAACATCGGCGCCTGCACCGTGTTCTCGGCGCTTTCCGGCTCCTCGCCGGCGACCTGTGCCGCGATCGGCAAGATGGGCATTCCCGAGATGCGCAAGCGTGGCTATCCCGACGGCGTGGCCGCGGGCTGCATCGCGGCGGGCGGCACCCTGGGCATACTGATTCCACCCTCGGTGACCATGATCATTTACGGCATCGCCACCGAGACCTCGATCGGGCGTCTGTTCATCGCCGGCGTAGTCCCGGGCTTCATGCTCGCCGGCCTGTTCATGATCTGGACACTGATCGCCTGCAAGTTGGCGGGTGGCTACAACAGCCCCAACCCGGTGGCCGCGGCCGCCGCGAGCATGAAGGACAACGTCGAGGGCAATCTCAAGGCCCTGGTGCGTGTGCTGCCCTTCCTGGCCGTGGTGATTGGTATCCTCTTCGCGCTCTATGGCGGGGTCGCCACACCGTCCGAAGCCGCCGGTGTCGGCGCCTTTTTCTGTGTGGCGCTGGCTATCCTCGTCTACCGCATGTGGCAGTTGAAGCCGCTCAAGCTGATCATGCGCGACGCCCTGCGCGAAAGCGTGATGATCATGCTGATCATCGCCGCGGCCGAGGTCTTCGCCTATGCGCTGTCGTCGCTGTTCATCACCCAGACCGTGGCCGGCGCCATCGCCGACCTGGAGGTCAACCGCTGGGTGCTGATGGGCGTCATCAATCTCTTCCTGCTGGTGGCCGGCTTCTTCCTGCCCCCGGTGGCGGTGATCGTGATGACCGCGCCGATCCTGCTGCCGATCATCCTGTCCGCGAACTTCGACCCCTACTGGTTCGCCGTCATCCTGACCATCAACCTGGAGATCGGCTTGATCACGCCACCGGTGGGGCTGAATCTCTTCATCATCAACAGCATCGCGCCCGACATCTCGCTGCGTAACGTGCTGATGGGCAGCTTGCCCTATGCACTGTGCATGGTGCTGGGTATCTTGCTGCTGTGTTTCTTCCCGGGGATCGTGACATGGCTACCCGATCTCATCATGGGCTGAAGGAGTCGTCCACACCATGAACATGACGTTCCTGCAAGAGATGTTCAACTCCATCACCCAGCGCGACGCCCTGCGGCGGCGTCGCCGAGGCGATTCGGAAACGACGGACCACAACCAGCTGCTGAAGGCCTGCCGGGCGCTGCTGGAGAGCGACGGCGAGGCTTCCAGCATCGCCCTGGCCAGCCGAGTGCTGGCCATGTTCAACCGACTGGACGAAACCCAGGAGGTTCGCTTCTTCGAGCGTCTGGCAACGGAATTTTCCGCCGACCCAGTCGCGATCGACGCAGCCTATGCGGCCTACCAGCACGACCGTGACAATGCGAATCTGCAGGCGCTGTTCGAGGCTTGTGAGCCGCGCCGCCAGGAGTTGTTTCGGCGGCTCAACCTGGCCCCCGACGGCACCTATGAGCTGGTGCGCATGCGCGAGGACCTGCTCAGGCTGATGCGGGAGAAGCCAGGCCTTGAAAAGAATGAGCTTTCTGGCATCGATGCCGACTTCGCGCACCTGTTCGGCTCCTGGTTCAACCGCGGCTTCTTGATGCTCAAGCGCATCGACTGGAACACCCCGGCCTCGATCCTCGAGAAGATTATCCGCTACGAGGCGGTGCACGAGATCCAGGACTGGAACGACCTGCGCCGGCGCCTGGATGCCCGCGATCGCCGCTGCTTCGGCTTCTTCCACCCGGCGATCGGCGACGAGCCGCTGATTTTTGTCGAAGTCGCCCTGCACAAGGGGCTGCCCAACAAGATCCAGCCGATCCTCTCGGGTGAGCGGCACGAGATCGAGGACCCCGAATCGGCGGACACTGCCGCCTTCTTCGGCATCAGCAACTGCCAGACCGGCCTGCGCGGCATCTCCTTTGGTAACTTCCTGATCAAGCAGGTGGTGCAGGAGCTCAAGCAGGAACTGCCCCAGCTCAAGTACTTTGTGACGCTCTCGCCGGTACCCGGCTTCGGCCCCTGGCTGGCCGAACGGCGCGAGGACGAAAATCTGCCCGACTTTGTGCGCAAGAGCCTCGCCGAACTGGAAGACCCCGACTGGCACCGCGACCCCGAACGCGTCGAAAAGCTCAAGGCGGTCATCAAGCCGCTGGCCGCGCACTACCTGGTCGACGAGAAGAACGCCCGTGGCCTGCCGCTCAACCCGGTCGCCCGCTTCCATCTGGGCAACGGTGCCGAGTTGCACCGCATCAACTGGCTGGGCGACGTGTCGAAAAAGGGGCTGAAGCAGGGCGCCGGCATGATGGTCAACTACCTCTATGTGCTCGATGACATCGAGCGCAACCATGAGAATTACACCGCCAACGCCACCGTGGCTCGTTCGAGTGAGGTCAAGGACCTCGCCCGGAAGGCCAGGAAGCTGGCCAAGGGAGAGAACACAAAATGAATCATAACCTCTTCGCCACCTTCGCCCAACGCATGCAAGAGCGCGGCGATGCCGATTTCATCACCACCCGCGAAGGTCGCGGCTATTCCTATGCCGAGACCCTGGCCGCCACGGCGCGCCTGGCCGGCGCGTTGACCGAGCTTGGCGTGCGCCCCGGCGACCGCGTCGCGGCGCAGACCGACAAGAGCCCCGAGGCGATCCTGCTTTACCTCGCCACCCTGCGCGTGGGTGGCGTCTATCTACCGCTCAATACCGGCTACACCGGGGAAGAGATTCGCTACTTCCTCGGCGATGCCGAACCGGCGCTATTCGTCTGCCGGCCGGGTAATATCGAGGAAGCGCGCAAGATCGCTTCCGAGAGCGGCTGCCCGGCGGTGGAGACGCTCGGCAAGGCCGCCGACGGCAGCCTGATGGAGGCCGCCGAGCGTGCCACGCCCCACGACGACATCGCCCCGCGCGAGGCCGATGACCTGGCCGCCATCCTCTATACCTCGGGCACCACCGGACGCTCCAAGGGCGCCATGCTCACCCATCGCAACCTGGGATCCAATGCCGAGGCGCTGGTGTCGTCCTGGCAGTTCAGCGAGGACGACCGGCTGATCCACGCGCTGCCGATCTTTCATACCCACGGCCTCTTCGTTGCCTGCAACGTCACCCTGATGGCCGGCTCGAGCATGCTCTTCCTGCCGAAGTTCGATGCCGACGTGATCTTCGAGGAGCTGCCCCGCGGCACCGTGATGATGGGCGTGCCGACCTTCTATACGCGCCTGGTCCAGGACGAACGCCTGACCCCCGAGGCGACCGCCAACATGCGGCTGTTCGTCTCCGGCTCGGCCCCGCTGACCGCCGAGACCCACCAGGCCTTCGAGCAGAAGACCGGCCATGCGATTCTCGAGCGTTACGGCATGACCGAGACCAACATGAACACTTCCAACCCCTACGACGGCGAGCGCCGTGCGGGCACCGTGGGCATGCCGCTGCCCGGCGTGGAGGTCCGCATCACCGACCGCGAGACGGGCGAGGAAGTGCCACAAGGCGAGATCGGCATGCTCCAGGTACGCGGCCCCAACGTCTTCATCGGCTACTGGCGCATGCCGGAAAAGACCCGTGAGGAACTGCTGGAAGACGGCTTCTTCATCACCGGTGACCTGGCGATGGTCGACGAGCGCGGCTACGTGCACATTGTCGGGCGCGACAAGGACCTGGTGATCTCCGGCGGCTACAACGTCTACCCCAAGGAGATCGAGCAGGTCATCGACGAACTCGATGGCGTTTTCGAGTCCGCGGTGATCGGCGTGGCGCATCCCGATTTCGGCGAGGGCGTCACCGCCGTGGTGGTCCCCAAGGAAGATTCGGATCTCGACGAGGCCAAGGTGCTGGGCTTTCTCGACGGCAAGCTGGCCAGGTACAAGCAGCCCAAGCGGGTCTTCTTCACCGACACTCTGCCACGCAACACCATGGGCAAGGTCCAGAAGAACCAGCTGCGCGAGCAGTTCAAGGACATCTATCGCTGAACGACCAAGCTTTGTCGCCATCTCTCCCGACGCTGGGGAGATGGCTTCCTTGCCGGAGCCACCCCATGGCAAAGCGAATCACCTATTGCTTCACCCCTGTCTCACCCTGGACCTACCTGGGCCATGCCCGGCTCGGCGAGATCGCCGCCCGCCATGGTGCGACGATCGACTACGTGCCGATCACCCTCAGTGCGATCTTTCCCAAGACTGGCGGCCTCCCGCTGGCCAAGCGTGCCCCGGAGCGCCAGGCCTATCGAATGGCCGAGCTCAAGCGCTGGCCACGTCTGCTCGGCATTCCCCTCAACCTTGAGCCGAAGCACTTCCCCACTGATGACCGTCCGGCGGCCCGACTGGCGCTGACCGCCAAGGCGCAGGGGCACGACATCGCCGCGCTGTCGCTGGCCATGCTGCGCGGCACCTGGGTCGAGGAGCGCGATATCGCCGATCTCGACACCCTAAACGCGATCGCCGATGCCAACGAACTCGACGGCGCGGCCCTGCTCGCCGCCTCGGAGACCGAAAGTGGCCAGCAGCGCCTCGATGCCGCCTGCGAACAGGCCTTGGCGATAGGCTGTTTCGGCTCGCCATGGTACGACCTGGACGGTGAGCCCTTCTGGGGCCAGGACCGCCTCGACCTGCTGGAAAAGGCATTAGTCGAGCGCTAGAACCGATCCCCCACGCACCGGCCATCCGATGCCGGCGTATCCTCACCCTAAAACAACTGGGTATCCGGTTTTAATGTTTCTAGTATTACCGTTGCACGAAACCGGACGGACACCATAAACGACGAGACCCGGCGCCTGTCGACGCCAGGTCCTACTTGACGAGCTTTCGCCTTACCGAGCTTTTGCGATCAGGGAATGATCTTCTCGGCGCGCAGACGATCGAACAGGTCGAAGAACGCACCGCGGGTCTCGCGGAAATGGTCGAAACCGAAATCGCGTGATTTGGCGGTGTCGTTGACGCACTCCTGGTCGCGACCCAGGTCGGCATCGGTATGCCACCAGGACGCGAGCTTGGCGACGTCCGGCTCGATCAAGTCATGCTTCTCGGCTATGTCGCGCCAGGTCGCGTCGGCCTCGGACATCTGCGTTTCCAGCGGTTGCGGCGTCTCGGGACAGTCCGCTACTTCCAGACCGAAGTACTCACCGATCTCGCGCCACATGCGGCGCCAGCGAAAAACGTCACCGTTGACCGTGTTGAAGGCCTGATTCGCCGCCCCCGGCGTCGTCGCGGCCCACTCCATCTGGCGCGCCAGCACCAGCGCGTCGGTCATATCGGTCAGCGCATTCCACTGAATCTGCGAGCCTGGGAAGACGAACGGCCTGCCGGTCGCCTGGCAGATCGAGGCGTAGACGGCAAGCGTGGTGCCCATGTTCATGGCGTTACCGCGGGCGTAACCGATTACCGTATGTGGACGATGTACGTTCCAGTCGAAGCCCTGGTGCTCGGCGGTTTCGAACAGGACGTCTTCCAGCGCGTAGTAGAAGTTATCGCCGGGGACGCGCGGCTCGGATTCGCGGAACGGCGTCTCGATGCGACCACTGCCGTAGGCTTCGAACGAACCGAGATACTGCTTGGTTCCCGTGACCAGCGAGGCGTGCTGCAGATCAGCGTCAGCGAGCGCCGCGAACAGGTGGCGCATCATGGCGCTGTTGGCCTTAACGTTGGCCTTCTCGTTCTCGCGACCGATCCAGGTGCAGTAGAAGACATGGGTGATCGGCAGGCCGGCCAGCGCCTCTCGCGTAGCTGACTCGTCGAGCAGATCCGCGGCAACCGGAATCACGCCGCTCTGTTGGGTTGCGCGGCGCGAAAGCCCGTAGACCGTCCAACCGCTGGCTACCAGGTAGGACGCCAGATTGCCACCGGTAATCCCGGTGGCGCCGACGACCAGTGCGGTACCTTTACGCATGCGCTATCTCCTTGCGTGAATGCTGTCTGGCTCCCTGATGGGTAGCCAATGCAGGCATTCTGGTAGCGGTCGTTCATTGCTACAATCGAAAGGAGTGCAAATCTTTATTGCGTCAAACGCAACTCAAAGGATATCAATTCGATGGACCTTAATGCCCTGCGCGCCTTCGAGCGGGTCGCCGCCACGGGAAGCTTCACTGCTGCCGCCCGCCACTCCCAGCGCGCTGTTTCCTCCATTTCCCGGCAGATCCGAGGATTGGAAGAGGCCGTGGGTCAGCCGCTGCTCTATCGGCATACCCGTGCAGTGACGCTTACCGAGGCTGGCTGGCGTTATTACGAAGAGGTGCGCGACATTCTGGAGCGGCTCGACTTCGCTACGGAGGCCTTGGCTCACCCAGATGCCGAGCCCAGCGGTATCCTGCGCATCAACGCGCCGGTAGCGTTCGGTCAGCGCCAGATCGTACCCCTGCTGCATCGCTTTCAGAGTCGCTATCCTTCGCTCAACGCCGAACTGCAGCTTAACGACCGCGTGGTCGACCCGGTTCGCGAAGGGCTTGATATCACCTTCCGCGTGGGTAATCTGTCGGATTCGTCGCTGGTAGCGCGTCGCCTGGCGCCGATGAACTACGTGATCGCTGCAGCGCCTGGCTATCTTCAGGCGCATGGCGAGCCCGAGTCGCCGGAGTCACTCGCCAATCACAACTGCTTGCTCTATCAAGGCGAGATGGGCCGCCAGCGCTGGTACTTTCAGACGCCGGATCAGACCAGCGCCGTACCATACGAGGTCACCGGCAATCTTTACAGCAACGACGCCATGAGCCTGGTCCAAGCTGCCCTGCTGGGTCAGGGGTTGGTGATGTTTCCGACCTGGCTGATTGCTAACGAGCTCGAATTCGGCGCGCTGGTCGCGCTGCTCGACTTCTGGCGCTGCGAGGTCATGCCGGGGCGCCGTGATATCCATGTGCTGACCTCTGAACGGCGCCTTCGCTCACGCAAGGTCCGCGCTTTTCTCGACTATCTGTTCGCGTCGTTGACCCCCGTTCCACCTTGGGATCGCTGGCGAGAGACAATGCTGACCGAGAGCGGGCGATCATCCTGATAGCCCTCTCCCTACTAGCTATTCAATCGTTTTCTTCGATCACACCTACCTTTTGGTGAGTATTAAACATTTTTGACGGTACCTTTTTCTGATTGATCGCCAAGAGCTTCACGGCGCATAAAGGCCCAGTCAATCAGCGCCTCCACAGAGGGGCCGAGCGCTATCCCCATCTCGGTCAACGTGTACTCCACCTTTGGCGGAACTTGCGGATAAACCATCCTTGAAACAATGCCGTCTTTCTCCAACTGTCGGAGCTGCTGAATTAGCATCTTCTGGTTAACTCCCTCAACACGCCGCTCCAATTCGGAAAAACGCAAAGGCGATTTAGCAGCAAAGAGCTGAATAATAATGACAATCTTCCATTTCCCTTCAAGTACTCGTAAGGCTTCGCTTGTCGCGGAGGCCCAAACGAGCTGCTGTTCAGGGTCTTCGCAACGCCAGTCTCGATCCGTCATACTTACCTCTTGGTGGGTATTACACTTTTTAGTAGGTTCTTGCTCTTACGTTCGCTTGTCTCTATTTTGCTTGAAAAGCAACTTAGAAGGCTAGGTACAGAAATGAAAATTGGCGTAATCGGTATCGGTAGTATCGGCGGCACGCTTGCCCGTAAGTTAACCGCTGCGGGACATCAGGTTCGAGTCGCAAACTCCAAGGGTCCGGACGACGTTCGGCCGTTCGCGGATAAAATCGGCGCTGAGGCGGTCGACACTCACGGCGCGGTCGACGGAGTGGAACTGGTTATCCTGGCGATCCCGATATCAGCCATTGCAAAGTTTCCTGAAACGCTCTTTGAAAACACGCCTCAAACGACGCCTATCGTCAGCACAAGCAACTACTACCCAGAGCTAGGCGATCCGCGTATTCCCGATATTGATGCGGGACAGGTGGAGAGCGCATGGGTTTCGGAGCAGCTTGGCCGCCCCGTAATCAAGGCTTTCAATAACATTTTGGCTTATTGCCTGGCCGAATTGGGCCGGCCCCGAGGAGCAGAAGACCGGCTTGCGGTGGCGGTGGCCGGTGATGACGTTGATCAGAAACAAAAAGTCATGGAGCTCGTCGATGAGATCGGCTTTGACCCGGTTGATGGCGGAACTCTGAGTGAATCCTGGCGACAAGAGCCGTCAACGCCCAGCTACTGCTGTGACTGGGGTGCTGAGGCCATGCGCAAAGCGCTGACTGCCGCAGTGGAAGGCGAGGCACCTCGCAAGCGCGCTCAGTTGCCTGAGCAATTTGCTGCGCTCGGGTCGAACCCGACCCATGCCGATGTCGTCGCTCTTAACCGATCTTTGAATTGGCCTGACTAACTTGGCAGACCGGTATTTGAATACCCGGAAACCAAGTGGATTCGAGTGTTGATATATCCAACTATTCCTCGCAAGGAGAAGATAGATGAAAGCTATCAGATGGACGTCTGCTGAAAAGCCAGACCTGGAACACCATGACGAACCAACGCCGACCCCAACAAACCATGAAGTGCTCGTTCGCGTTCATGCTGCCTCACTGAACTTTCGTGATCAGGTGATATTGAATGGTCAATATGGTGGGCCCACCCAGAAAAACGGTATCCCTCTATCTGATGGGGCAGGTGAAGTTGTAGCGGTTGGCGATGATGTCACCAGGGCTAACGTCGGTGATCGGGTATCCGCAAGCTGCAACCCACACTGGGTCGGTGGACCCATGCAAGCGGAGTATCATTTGAATAGCCTGGGAATATCGGCAGATGGGTGGTTGTCTGAATATATTCTCATGCATGAAAACGCCATTGTGCATTTGCCTGATTACCTATCGTACATTGAGGCGGCATCGTTGCCATGCGCAGCCGTTACGGCTTGGACAGGCCTCAATCTGTCATCCCCCCTTCAGCCGGGTCAAACCGTTCTGGTACAGGGCACTGGCGGTGTCGCGCTATTTTCGCTCCAGGTGGCACGGATGTTCGGTGCTCGCGTCCTGGCAATCACTTCTACCGATGAAAAGGCCGAGACACTGAAAATATTGGGTGCAGAGTCGGTTGTCAACTACAGCACTTTCCCGGATTGGGATCGCGAGATTCTCGAACTGACCCATGGTAAGGGTGTCGACAAAGTCGTCGATATCGCGGGTGAGAAAACCATCGTCAAATCTGCGGCCTCGTGTCGAATCGGTGGGGAGATTGCGTTAGTTGGATTCACAAGCGGTGTCGGTGGTGGACTGCCACCCATCGACATACTGTCACGCTCTCTTCGAGTTGCCGGCACGGCCATTGGCCCTCGGCTTAATTTCGAAGCGCTGCTCGCAGCGATGGCCCAGCATGAAGTGAAACCGGTCATTGATCGGGTTTACCCGTTCGCGGAATACCGTGATGCGTACCAGCGTCTTGCAAGCGGTAGTCATGTCGGCAAGGTTGTGATTGACGTGGCACATTAACCCCTACAAAGAGTTTATATAGTGGACAATCGACAGATTGATGAGCTTACAGCCCTGCTTGCCGTCGCTAACGAGGGGTCTTTCGTTCAAGCGGGGCGTCGTTTACATCGTCATGCCACTATCATCTCCAAACGTATTGCTTCACTTGAAGCTCGGCTTGGGGTGCGGCTGGTAGAAAGAACAACGCGTCAAATCCGGCTGACCGATGCTGGGCGACGGCTGGCAGACAAAACGGAATCGGCGGTCGACTCTCTTCATAATGCCGAGCTAGAGGCTAGCGATGGCGCAGAACACCTTCGGGGCAAGTTGCGATTGGCCTTTCCAGCCACGATGGGGCGCTTATGGCTTGCACCAATTCTTCCCAAATTTTTGAAGATGTACCCTGCCCTGAAAGTTGAAGTCTTTTACAGCGAGCAGTACGTGGATCTGGTCGGAGAAGGGTTCGATGCTGCGATTAGAATTGGTGTACTTCAGGATAGCCGATTGAAGGCCCGCAAGCTTTGGCATCAAAGACGGGTGCTTGGCGCGTCGCCGAAGTATGTGGTTAAACATGGGTTGCCAAGCGAACCCAGAGACCTCATCCATCACAACTGTTTGGCGTTTCCCGCCTTGGCAACGTTTCCAGAATGGCAGCTCTCAAATGGAGATCATGTAGAGTCAGTCATAACGAAGAGTTCTTTGCTGTCTAACGACAGTCTCGCGCTACTGGAGGCCGCACGCCAGGGCATTGGCATTTTAGGCGCAGGCGATTGGCTAATGGCAAAGGACTTTGCCCAAGGTTCTCTTGTGCCAGTGTTGCCCAACTGGTCTTTTGACGCCAGCGGTGGAATATATTTGGTACGCCCGTCGGCAGATTTCGCGCCCGCTCGAACAGAAGCATTTATTGAATGGATCGTCGGTTGCTTCGAAAACGGACCGCCTTGGATCTCCCGGTAACGTCACCAGGTGAGGCTGTCGTTCTAACTAATTATGGTGCCAAGAAAAGTACGAAGCGTGATACCGATAACGCCTCCTAAAATTGCAGGGAGAGCGGTTTTGCCTAAACGCGCACCAGCGGATAGCAGTATGGCGACTCCCGGTAAATCAAGTGGGTGCAGCAACAACCCCGCACTGGTCAAGCTCACCAACGATAAATTGAGCTGGCCCTGAGCGTTTAGATCATGCATGACACCCACTAACGCTGTACTGCCCGCCAAATATTTAGTCAAAAACGGTAATAGGAGTTCTGGCTCCGCGCCTATTATGTTCATAACGGGAGCCATTAATGCCTGTAGGCTACCGATGGCTCCCATATGCCTCAGCGCTGTCACCACGACGAGAGACAGTAACAGCATGGGGATTATATTAATGACAATCTGAATTGCCTCAGCGCCACTTGTGTTAATTATTTTGAGGACTGAAAATTTTTCCGTAGCTTTCTGTTCCGAATTCTCAGCATTATGGGGTTCGCTGGATAGCTTTCTTCCCCAGAGCCAGTAGGTCGTGGCTGCTGCCGTCAATCCGCCGAGTAGAGAAATTATTAGCGCCTCACCGGCATTCAGCCCCATCACTGAGAGTGGAAAAACAGCATTGGCAGGTGCCATGGCAAGTATGGCGGCAAGTGCCGCAGAAAGATGCCTGTAGGAAGCGCCTCTTTTTTCCATCAGAACCAGAGTTGGGAGCGGCGCGACGAAGCTTACGAAACTTATCTGCAGCATCGCCAACACGCCTAATCCGTTCAGGCCAAAGGGACGGGCAATGGGAGCCATCACGGTCAGAAACTTCTCTAGCGAACCGCTGACTTCAAAAAACCGAAGCAGAACCATCGTCACTACCATGATAGGCAGCAGTGTATAGAGGGCAACATCGACAGCGCTCCGGCCTGCTTCGAGCACTATGACTATAATGGCTTCCACTATTCAGGCCTTAGAACGATCGGACCCATGGCTTTTCGGCTTTCTAATGCCTGATGCGCGTCACTTACCTGCGTTAGCGGATACGTTTTCCAGATATCCCCAGTGATGATGCCGGCCTCGGCAGTGGCATAGACCTCCGTTGCCCGCGCTTGGTATTCGTTGATATCCGTTGCATGTGCAGCAATTGAGGGCCGAGTCAGGAACAGGGAGCCACGGCTATTCAAGGTGCCGACGTCGACCGGGTGTGGTACACCGCTTGAGGCTCCGATGGAGACCATGGTGCCGCGAGTGCGCAAGCTTGATAGTGATGCATCAAATGTATCTTTGCCTATGCCGTCGTAAACGACATCGACCATTTCGCCCCCTGTCAGAGTTTTGACTTCTGACGGTAAATCGCATTTACCCCAAACGCGAACGTTGTCACAACCTCGCTGGCGAGCTGTTTCTACGCTTGATTCTTTGGAAACGACTCCGATCACATAGGCGTTGAGATGCGTCGCCCAAGGAATCATGAATTGGCAGAGTGCGCCTGCAGCACCATAGATCAGCAACACCTTTCCAGACCCAACGGGATAGGTGGTTTTCAAAAGATATTGAGCGGTGATCCCTTTGAAAGTAATAGCGCCCGCATCATCAAAGGATAGAGACTCGGGAAGCGCAATCAATCGATTAGCTGGGTAAGCACGTTCACTCGCGTAAGCCCCCAGTGGACCAAGGGCATAGGCGACTCGATCCCCTTCTTTGACATTGGTGACATTGCGACCGACTTCTAAGACACGTCCCGCAGCTTCAAGTCCTATTCCTCCGGGTATGGGAATTGGAACAGCGCCACTACGTTGCATCACATCAAGGTAATTAACGCCAATGGATTCTTGTGCGATCCAAGCGTCTCCCGGAGCAAGTTTCGAGCGACTGACCTCATGAAGCTGCAGGACATCAGGGCTTCCTGTTTTGGTGATATGGATTTCGTGTGCCATGCCTTCCTCCGTATCGAAATAAGCTTTATGAAAATGTTCGACAAAACGAAGACTGAGGGCAACAGTTAAATTTGCACTTAACAACTGCATAGGACGCAGGAATGTCGGAGGGCTATCATGTGCCACCTAGATAATGTCCGAGCCTCTCGCCGTTGCCAGCATCGAGCCAAGACCATGCTCCGGCAGCGCATCTTTGGATCTCAGGTTCTTGTTTTCGAGGAGTGTCAACCAAACAATTCGTAGGGCCTATACTGTGTTCCATCTTTTCTGAGCAAGCGTCAACTATCTATTCCAGTTACCCACAAAAATGGTCGGTTTCCCCCCTCGAATAAATCCTAAAATATGTCACAAAGACATTTAACACTTAAAATCAATAGCCTAGATCGCCTGTCAGGTGGTCCGAAGGGAGGGGTCCACTTCACGCCGGCAGCGGGCCAGAGCGCCTGCACGTGGCTGAGCCAGGCCTATTTTTACAGTCGGCATCAACTGGCATCGTGACCTCCCTCGGCATCATTCCCAGCGCCGAAAAATAACGCTGGCGTTGACGCCACCAAAGCCGAAGCCATTGGATATAGCGTGCTCCATCGACATTTGACGCGCTGACCCCCGCACTAAATCAAGCCCTTCGCTAGCAGGATCGGGATTCTCCAGGTTGAGGGTGGGAGGCGCAATCTGGTCACGCAGTGCCAGGATGGTCAGAATCGCCTCCAGGCCCCCGGCCGCTCCTAGCAAATGACCGGTCGCCGACTTGGTCGCGCTTACGGCCACCTTGTCTCCGAAGGTGCTCTTGATGGCCGCGAGCTCGCCTTTGTCTCCTAATGGAGTGGACGTGGCGTGGGCGTTGAGATGCTGAATATCTGCTGGGCGCAGTTTTGCCTGCGCTAGCGCGTTTAACATCGCTCGCTGGGCGCCACTGCCGTCCTCGGGGCCTGACGTAATGTGATAAGCATCAGCCGTTGTGCCATAGCCGACAATTTCAGCGAGGGGAGTCGCACCACGAGCAAGCGCATGTTCAAGCTCCTCTATGACCAGAAGTCCCGCGCCTTCGCCCATCACAAAGCCATCCCGAGCGGTATCAAAAGGGCGGGAGGCCTGTGCCGGCGTGTCGTTGAAATGCGTAGACAGCGCGCGAGCGGCTAAGAAGCCCCCCAGGCTCACTTTGTTGATGCAGGCCTCGGCTCCACCGCAGATGGCGACATCCACCTCATCGGCCCGAATCATCCTTGCTGCGTCACCAATCGCCTGGACGCTGGCGGCGCAAGCGGTTACCGGCGCCCCGATAGGGCCTTTGTAGCCATATCGAATAGAAACATGACCAGCAGCCAGATTGACCAAGAACGAAGGCACGGTAAAAGGCGACAGGCGGCGTGCGCCACGGGTGTCCGTTGTGCGAACGGCGTCTGTGATGGCTGGAAAGCCACCCACCCCGGATGCAATCACCGTTGCGGTGCGTTCTTGCTGTTGGGCTTGCTGGGGATGCCATCCTGCCTGGGTAACGGCTTCCTCCGCCGCTGCCAGCGCAAGCAGCATAAAGCGATCCATTTTGCGCTGCTCCTTAACCGGCACAAAGTTATCGGCATTGAAGCCAGCCTCTGGATCTTCCAGGTGATCCGGGACCACCCCGGCAATTTTGACCGCCAGGTCATCCACCATGGTTTCAGGCAGCCGTTTAATACCTGACTGGCCATTCAAAAGCCTTGACCAGCTAGCTTCCACTCCGACAGCCAAAGGGGAAACCAGCCCCAATCCGGTCACAACAACTCTACGCATGCTTAGCTCCTTATTAGCTATTGCTAATTATTTGTTTGACCCTGTGTAACAGGGTTCACTCCACCTTTAGATGCGGTATTCCCGCCCCTAGGTGTGGGCTTGATCTTGAACCAGATGGCATACGTCGCCGGCAAGAACATTAGCGTCAGAATTGTCCCTGCGAAGGTGCCACCGATCAGGGTGTAGGCCAGCGTTCCCCAAAACACCGATTGGGTGAGCGGTATGAACGCCAGAATGGCGGCGAGTGCGGTCAAGATGACCGGGCGAGCACGCTGTACCGTCGCTTCGACCACTGCGTCGAAAGGTGCCAGTCCATCCTGCCGGTTGCTGCGAATATAGAGTGCAAAGGTCACATCATCTTATTCGTCGTTCACCATGGGGCCAATGATTCCACTGGGCAGGCTACTGGTCTCATCGCCAATTTTCTTACGCGCCTGATAGAACTGCTCGGGGACTTCGGCGGGCGGCGTGCTATCGAGCAGATACACCGTGGTGAAGGCCAGGCCCGGACGCGTAAAGGTTTCAGTACGGTCATACCAGCCCAGTTCCTGCATGCGTTTTTCCAGGGGCTCGGCGACCAGCTCTTCCATCTCCTTAGCTGTAGCGCCGGGCCATGCAGTGACCACGGTCATTTGCTTGACGGTAAACGCAGGATCCTCCGCTCGGCCCAGCGTCAGGAAGGCCACAATGCCGGCGATGAAAATCGCCACCATCAGAAACAGGGTGACCGAGCGCTCGCGTACTGCGAGGGCAGAGAGGTTGAAGGCACTCATGGCTACTCTCCACGATTGGCGGCCAAGCCCGTGGTAACCGCACGCTCATCTAACCGCACTTGTTCGCCCTCGTGCAGCAAGTGCGCGCCGAGCGCCACGATGCGATCGCCCGCTTCAAGGTCGCCAACGACCGAGGCGGTTTCATCGCTGAGGCTGGCCACCTGCACAGCATGGCAAGTGACCCGGGGCGACTCTCCTTCGATCAGCCACACGCCGGGCCCTTTACCTGGATCGAAGAGTGCGCCTATCGGCACCTGCAATGCTGAAGCGGAAGGGTCGATCCGAATGTCGACGGAAACGGTCGATCCCAGGGGGGCATCTGCAAGATTGCCCTCCAGTACGTAGCGTGCCTCGAAGGTTCGCGTCAGAGGGTTTGCGGCATCCGACAACTGGCGAAGCGTCGCAGCGCCCGTGAGCCCGTTGCCATAGAGGGTTGCACTGCCTGTGGAGCCGATCGCCGGACGCAGAGTCTCGGGGAGGTCGATGAGTGCCTCGCGGGGCCCAGCATGGGCCACCCGCACCACGGTTTGGCCGGCAGCAACGACCTGGCCGGGTTCTGCCAGCGTTTCCACTACCACCCCGTCAGCATCGGCGAGAAGAACTGCATAATCGGTCTCATTGCGAGCAACGCCCGCCCGAGCCGCGGCCGACATGAGATCCGCCCGAGCCGTCTCGGCGGCTGCGCGGGCGCTGTCGTAGGCCGATGCTGACACCGCGCCTCGAGAGACCAGGTCACGGTATCGCACCTCGTCCTCAGCGGTCTGACGCGCGCGCCCTGGCGGCAGCCACGGCCTCCTCTTGGGCGCGCGCGGCGAGCATCAGATCCGTGGGATCGATGCGCATGAGTGGCTGGCCGCGCTCGACGGCCTGACCTGTATCGACTAAACGCTCCTGTATCTTGCCAGGTACGCGAAAGCCGAGATCGCTTTGCACCCGCGCGGCAACAATACCGGTAAATGAACGCTCGGCCTTTCCATCGACCTCCACCTCCGCTACCCGTACATAAGGGCTCTGCGTGCGAGGATCGATTGAAGAGGTGGCATCGCTGCACGCTGCCAGGGCAAGGGGCAACAGACCGATGACGACGAGGAATGAGATATCGCGACGCTTGAGCATGGAGATCTCCGGGAGGACGGATATCTCCAGCTTATTACTGGTGACCAATATCGTCAATAGTCACTCAGCGGCTCGCTAGGGAGCCAGACTGCGCAGCACCAGGCTCGAAAGCTGCACCGGCCCATCCTCGACAAGATCTAAATTGTGTTGAAGAAGCAGAGGGTTCACATAGGGGTGCATGACCAGAAAGATGGAATGCACCGTCTCGTCCAACGGGGTTTTTCGCTCGAATTCGCCGCTTTCGCGTCCTTCGCGGATGATCTCCAGCAGCATCTGTTTAATGTGCTGCGCATAGGCGCGAGCAGAGGGCCAGCCCTCGCCAGCGGAGTGTGCAGCGATGTCATACAGCTTGCGATCATTGAAGAACAGATCCGAGCCAGTCGTCACTAACGCCTTAAACATTTTGCGGAATTTTTCCGTAGGTGTGGACGCACCAGCTACGGCTTCTTCGATCGCCTCGACGATAGCGTTCAAGACTTTGGAGCAGATGGCCTCGCCGATGGCCTGCTTGGAATCGAAGAACTTGTAGATGTAAGCCTTGGAAAAACCGATCGCCTTGGCCAAGTCGGAGACCGTGGTCTTCTCGTAACCGTAGTGACTGAAGTGCTCTTCGGCAGCCTCCACGATCTGCTCGCGTACGCTGTGGTCGGAGGGGCCGCGCGATTGGGGGGCAGAAGACGCGTTTTCGCTCATGAGAATTCCACACCTCGATATTTTTGGTTTGACAACTAGTGACTATATTGGATTATAGTCACTTCGACAGTTCTATTCCCGGAGGCTCTCATGCACGCCCGCCCCCGCTCTCTCGCCTTTTTGTTGAGTGTCAGCGTCTTGACGGGCTGCGCGGTCGGCCCGGACTACAGACCACCCGAGACCGCCTTGTCGGCTCGCTTCCTCGGTCAGGAGGATATCGAGCAGCGGTAGGTTCAGGGTAAGGCGAACCTCCACGCCTGGTGGGTCGCCTTCGACGATCCCTTGCTGACGCGCTTCGTCCTCCTCGCCCTCGAGCAGAATCTGGATATCGCGCAAGCGGCGGCACGTGTCGCCCTATCGCGTGCCTCATTGCGCCAGGCCGATGCAGCGCTGCTTCCATCGGCCAGCGTGAGCGCTCACGGTGCAGAAGTATACCAGTCGGTCGAGACCCCGCTGGGGCAGGTGCTTGCTGCCACGCCCGACTTCGACCGTAGTGGCAGCGCCTACGAGGCCAACCTCGATGCGGGCTGGGAAATCGACATGTTCGGTGGCCTGCGGCGAGGATGGGAAGGTCCTGCTGGTGGCCAGCCTGCTGGCCTACCAAGGTATAGAGAACTTCGCCGTCTATGCCGCCGCCAAGGCCTATGTATTGCGTCTGGGCGAAGCGCTTCATCGCGAACTCAAGCGCGATGGCATCACGGTGACAACACTCTGCCCGGGCAGGTCGAACACAGGATTCGCCGCCGCGGCGCAATAGAAGATCACGCCCGCGTTGAATCAGTTGATGATGCAGCCAGCACCCGTGGTGCGCACCGGTATCCACGCCTTGCAGGCCGGGCGCATCAGCGTCGTGACGGGTTGGGCGAACAAGGCCCTCGTGATCCTCACGTGGGCGACGCCATGCTGGCTGCACCAGGCGTTCTTGTCGCGCGTGATGAACGGATGAGCCACCGCGACTGATCGAGCGCTGCAGCTATCGAGAGCGGACTAGCGGTCGCGACCAACGCGAGTACAACGTGCCTGGTTTTGATCAGGTTTCGTAGAAGGTGGGGGCTGGCGGTGGTGCTATGGCATAGCCCTGTGGTACCGCTACATGGCACCAGGGCTGCCCCTCTTCATGCGTTCTCAGGGTGATGGCCAAGCGCTTCGCGGCGCATTAAGGCCTAGTCAATAAGCGCCTCAATGGAAAGCCCGAGCGCAACTCCCGTCTCGATCAACGTGTATTCCACCTTGGGATGAAGGCCAAGCGCATCTTAGGCTACTGTATGGTATTGCTATTCGTGTCCATCCCGTTCCACATCGTCGGGCTGACGTTCTTCTCTTGACCTTGGCAAGTCATAACATTGTTACGTCGTACCCCCGGTAAGCCCCAGTGGGTAAGCCACTGCATGGAGAGCCCCTGATGTCCTCAATTCCCTCAGCCCTGGCCGATGTCAGGGCACTGACCTTCGATGTCTTCGGCACCGTGGTCGATTGGCGCAGCAGCGTGATCCACGAGGGCGAGACGCTCGGCCGTCGCTACCAGTTGGAGGTGGACTGGGCCGCCTTCGCGGATGCCTGGCGAGGCGGCTACGCGCCGGCCATGGACCGGGTTCGCCGGGGTGAGCTGCCCTGGACCCGCCTGGACCAGCTGCATCGCATGACCTTGGACCGGCTGCTCGACGACTACGGCATCGCCGAGCAACTCGATGAGGCCGACAAGGAACACTTCAATCGCGTCTGGCATCGCCTTGCGCCCTGGCCGGACTCGGTGGCCGGCATGCAGCGCCTGCGCCAGCGTTTCATCCTGGCGTCGCTCTCCAACGGCAACATGTCGCTGCTGGTCAACATGGCCAAGCACGCCGACCTGCCCTGGGACTGCGTGCTCTCGGCGGAACTTGCTGGCCACTACAAGCGCGACCCCGAGGTCTATCGCATGGCCGCGAACCTGCTCGATCTCGAGCCGGCGCAGGTGATGATGGTCGCCGCCCATCAGGACGATCTTCAGGCGGCCCATCGCGAGGGCTTTCGCACCGCCTTCGTGATGCGCCCGCTCGAACACGGCCCGGACGCCGATCCGGACCTGAGCGCCGATCCCTGTTTCGACCTGGTCGCCAGCGACTTTCACCACCTGGCCGACCAGCTGGAGTGCTGAATGCAGATCGTGATCCCCGACGACTATCAGAACGCTGTCCTTACCCTGGCGGCCTTTGCCAAGCTCGAGGGCCATGAGGTCAGGGTCTTTCATGACACCGTCAGCGACCTCGACACCCTGGCCGAGCGCTTCGCCGGTGCCGAGGCCCTGGTGCTGATCCGCGAACGCACCTCGATTAGCGAGGATCTGCTCGCCCGTCTCCCCGAGCTTAAGGTCATCAGCCAGACCGGCGGGGGCATCGCCCACATCGACCAGGCAGCCTGCCAACGCCACGGCGTCACCGTGCTGGGCGGCACCGGCTCGCCCCATGCGGCGGCCGAGCTTACCTGGGGACTGGTGCTGGCTGCCATGCGCCACATCCCCGAAGAGGTCGCCAACCTCAAGGCCGGCCGCTGGCAGCGTACCCTGGGTACCGGCCTGAAGGGACGCACCCTGGGCATCTTCGGTTACGGCAAGATCGGGCGTCTGGTGGCCGGCTACGGCCAGGCCTTCGGCATGCAGGTGCTGGTGTGGGGCCGCGACAGCACTCGTCAGCGAGCCGCCGAGGCCAGCCTGGAAGTCGCCGAGAGCCAGCAGGCGCTGTTCGAGCGCGCCGATGTACTGAGCCTGCATCTTCGCCTCAACGACGAGACGCTGGGTATCGTCACCGCCCGGCATCTCGCCGCCATGAAGCCCACTGCCCTGCTGGTCAATACCAGTCGCGCGCCCTTGATTGCCGCCGGCGCTCTGGAAATGGCGCTGCGCCACGGCCGGCCCGGCCAGGCGGCGGTGGACGTCTTCGAGCAGGAACCGGTGATCACCCATCCCCTGCTCGAGCTGCCCAACCTGCTGGCCACCCCGCATCTGGGGTATGTCGAGAAGGACAGCTACGAGCTCTACTTCGGCGACGCCTTCGACAACCTGCTGGCGTTCGACGCGGGACGGCCGGTCACCAACCTCGCCGGGTGAGCCCTGTCATGAGGCCGGGGCTTTCTCCTCCAGGGACTCGACGAAGGTGCGATAGTCCTGGCTCACGCAGTCAGCGTAACTGACGGCCAGCAGGGTCACTATCTCGACGAAGTGATCGAGTCGGCCGTCGACCCGTTCGCAGATGCTTCTGGCGAAGCGGGCCGGGTCGTCCGGGTGCAAGGCCCGCGCGCCGCGCAGATGCTCACGCGCCAGTATCCGTCCCCACTGCTTGACCAGCTTGCGATAAGGCTTGGCACCGTCCAGCTTGTGGGTCGGAAAATCCTCCTTGAAGGGCGAACGCTCACGCACCGAGAAGACCCTCTTGTCCAGGTGTAGCCAGCCCAGGTAGGAATCGGGATGTTCGGCGATAGCACAGAACGCCGCGGCATGCCGGATCCCCTCATGAGGAAAGGTAGCGCGCCAGGCGCGTTTCTCGGTGGCGTTCATCAATCGCCAGCCTTCCGGCGGCGTCTGCTGCTTGACGTCGAGGATCACATCGTCGTGCTCATGGTCTCGCCCACCCTCGATCAACACGTAAAAACGCTCGACGCCCAGCGACCCGGTCCCGGCATCCAGGCGGCGCGCCATATCCTTGACGCGGAAATGGGCGTCATCGGTCGTGGTTTGGGCATTTGCCAGCGTTTGACGATACTCCTCCTCGATGGCCTTGCGCAGCTGGCTGGCCAGATGGGCGGGCAGCCGGGCGAGCTTTCCCGGCCGCTCGGCAAAACTGCGCCCCTCGTCGGTCATTTGTGTCCACTTTTCGAGCATCTTGGCGCGGCTTTGCTTTTGGCTGACCTTTTCGAGAAACGGCGCGAGGGTTCCCTTGGCGGTCTCGAGGGTGACCGCCCCCGGCACTTCACCGCGTATGTGGCCCGCCAGCTCGTCGTGATAGCTCTCGACCAGCGCCTTTAGCGCCTTGCGCGTCCCCTTGCGAGAGAGCTCGACGTTCTCGCGAGCGTCCAGCACGAGGCTGATGGCCAGGCGCCAAAGGTCGTACTGATAGTCGCCGATCAGAGCATCGTCGAAGTCGTCCATGCCGTAGCGTACGGCATCATCGTGATGCCCGTAGGCCCCGAAGTTGTAGGCGTGGGCGTCGCCCTGCAGCCAGGTTTGAGTCTCCGGCAGGCCACCGAACAGCGCAAAACGCCAGTCGTGCCAGACATCGTCCCAGTAAAGGTGATTGGTGCCGCGAAAGAACCGGTAGGGGGACTCCGCAAGCTTGGCGTACTTGGCCTGGCGATCGTCGTCACCGAGGGCCGTGTTGGCCGTGGCGATAGCGTCGAGCACCTTCTGCGGGCGGTTGTGCAGCGTCAACGGACGTGGCATGAAGGGGATTCCTTGTCACGGAGATAGCAGAATAATAGAACGGATCAGCCCGGAATCAGGTCGGACGCTCCAGCGCAAAGAGATCGGTCGTGCGTGCGTAGTCGCTGCCGGCCATGCGCCCGATGGGGCGCAAGGCCTCCAGGTCGACATGACGCCCGTTCCAGACCGCCTCATCGACATGAATCGACACCACCTCGGCAAGCACCAGATTGCCGGCCAGCGGCTGGTCGCCGAAGCGGATGATCTCGCGCAGCCGGCACCCGAAGGCCACCGGTGCAGCGGCCACCCGCGGCACCGAGATACCCGGCATCGCTGCCTTCTCCAGCCCCGCCAGCGTGAACTCATCTTCGCCGTGGGGCAGGCTCGTGCTGGTGGTATTGAGCGCCTCGACCAATGCCTCGCCGCCGATATGCACCACGCACTCCGGCACCGCCTCAAGGTTGCGGATCGTGTCCTTGGGCTGGCCTTCGCCACCCAGTAGCGGCGAGAAGCCCAGCACCGGCGGGGCCACGCTGACGACATTGAAGAACGAGAACGGCGCCAGGTTGGCGTTGCCGTTGGCGTCCTGGGTCGAGACCCAGGCGATCGGGCGGGGACAGATCGACCCCGAGAAAAGGCGGTAGATCTTGCCGGGGCTCAGCCCGTGTTCCTCCAGCAGGTAGTCGCTCATGATGTGGGCTCGTTTCATGGATCGAGTCCAAGAGTGTCCCTCCGCCGGGCTTGTTTGTCCAAGTGGCCGCGAGGAGCCTTATTCAAAGCTGGTGCATACGGGCGCCTGCTCATCTGGATCATGGCTCACCTCGAGACTCACCGGTTCACTGATGTCCGTGAGGGCAACGCGCCACTGGTGGTCGACGTTCACCGGATCGCAGCTGCCCTCACTGCCGCCGCCGAAATTGGAGTCAATCCAGTAGTGAACGTCGTAGAGATTGCCCTCCTCGAGCGCGCCAGAAAAAGTGAAGGAGAAAGCCGGTTCCTGGTCCGGCGACACGCTGCCGGAATCGGTGGCCACGACCTCCCCGGCCGCCACGTCGTATAGCGCCACGTGAATAGCCTGCTCGCCATGCGGCAAGTTAAAGGTGCCGTCGCCGACAAAGGTGAGATCATGGCCATCGCTGGCAAAGGTAGGGGCTGCCGCGAGCAATAGCACGACGGCCAGCTGGCATGCGGCTTCCTTGCTGAGGGGATTCGCGCGCGTCATAACATACCTCCCGTTGGCTCTTCCGTGTACGTTCGGGCCATATCGCAGCCTCCTTCCCAGCATAGTTCATGGTGCGACATCCACGTGACCCCGAGTGAGCCACTGGATGCTTCGATACTTCGCCAATTCAATCACGACTCATTATTGAAAATAATAGCTTGCGATGTAACGATTTCGCGCTTGATACGGCGCGCGACAAACGGCGACGACCGCGCCGCGGCCCGCTTGACAGGCTGGTGGACACTTCCTAGCTTGAGGGGACCCTCCGTAAGCCCCGGCATTTCATTCAATCTTCTAAGTTTAAAGAATGTTTCTGCTGCGTTCAGGAGCCTTGGCGTCTGGCGACAGCCGGCTGTGGCCTGTAGACACGGAGTCCCTAGCGACAAGGAGTCACCATGAAAGCATTGACCTGGCACGGCACCCATGACGTTCGCGTCGACAACGTCGATGACCCCAAGATCCAGGAGCCGCGCGACGCGGTCATCAAGGTCACCGCGACCGCGATCTGTGGTTCCGACCTGCACCTTTACAATGGCCTGATGGCGGGCATGAAGGAAGGCGACATCATCGGTCACGAGTTCATGGGCGAGGTCGTCGAGACCGGCTCAGCAGTGAGCAACCTGAAAAAGGGCGATCGCGTGGTGGTGCCCTTCACCATCGCCTGCGGCAGCTGCTTCTTCTGCAACAAGCATCTCTACTCGCTGTGCGACGAGTCCAACCCCAACGCAGACATGGCCGCCGGTGCCATGGGTCACTCACCGTCGGCGCTGTTCGGGTATTCGCACATGCTGGGCGGTATTCCCGGCGGCCAGGCCGAATACGTGCGCGTGCCCTATGCGGACGTCGGCCCGATCAAGGTCGAATCCGATCTGCGCGACGACCAGTTGCTGTTCCTGTCGGATATCTATCCGACCGGCTACATGGCTGTGGACAACTGCGACATGGAAGCCGGCGATACCGTGGCCATCTGGGGTTGCGGCCCAATCGGCCAGTTCGCCATCCGCAGCGCCTGGATGCGCGGCGCGGGCCGGGTGATCGCCATCGACCGGGTACCCGAGCGGCTCAAGCTCGCCAACGAAAAGGGCGGCGCCGAAGTCATCGACTTCGAGAGCGACGACGTTTACACCAAGCTGCTCGAGATGACCGGCGGGCGCGGACCGGACTGCGCGATCGACTGCGTCGGTGCCGAGGCCCACGGCCAGGGTGATCCCGAAGCCGAGCGCCGCAGCGCGGATTCCACCGAGGAGAACCATCCGACGGCGATCAACGAGATGATCATGTCGGTGCGCAAGGGCGGCCGTCTGTCGCTGCCCGGGGTGTATACCGACAAGGTCGATGGCTTCGCGCTCCACGCGCTGATGAACAAGTCCTTGTCGGTCAAGAGCGGGCAGACCCATATGCAGCAGTACCTCAAGCCGCTGCTCAATACGGTGGAACAGGGCCTGATCGATCCCTCGTTCATCATCACGCACCGTTACCCGTTGACACAGGCGCCCGAGGCCTATGCCCAGTTCAACGCCAAGCAGGACGGGTGCATCAAGGTGGTGATGACGCCGTAACGTGCGGCTTTCGCCGCTGGGCCGATAGCACCATCTGAAGGTCATTAGAGCGAAACCCTCAATGCCTTGGCGATCGGGAAGTCGATCCTCGGAGACATGGCGGCATGGCATCGGCGAGGCCGTGAGGGAGGCTTGACGCTACGGTAAGGGTAGGTAGATTGGGCTACCTACCCTTGCGATAGACTGAGGCGCCAGCATGACCTCATCACCCACCCAGGCGCCCGAGAGCACTCGTGACCGTCTCCACCATGCGGCTTCCACGCTGTTCTACAGCCACGGCATCACCGCAACGGGTGTCGATACCACCGTGAGGCGGGCAGCCCCGCTGGATATGTCATGAACCGGACGGCCAATGAAAGTCTGCTGGGCATAGCGACCGTGCTCATTGCCGCCATCCTCTGGGGGACCACCGGTACTGCGGCGACTTTCGCGCCCGACGTCAGCGCCGTGGCGATCGGTGCCGTGGCCATGGGCGGCGGTGGACTGATGCAGGCCCTGCTCGCCGCGAGGCGAATCCACCGCCATGCCAGCCTGCTGCGAGCCCAATGGCGATGCCTATTGCTGGGGGCTGTCGCCGTGGCGATCTATCCGCTGGCGTTCTATGCCTCCATGCGCCTGGCCGGCGTGACCATCGGCACGGCGGTCTCCATCGGTTCGGCACCGCTGCTCTCGGCACTGATCGAGTATCGCCTGGATGGGCTACGACTCACCAAGCGCTGGATGAGCGGTGCGGGGCTCGGGCTAGCGGGCATGGTGATGCTTTGCCTGGCCGAAAGAAGTGGCCATGTGCCAACGGGGACCGATTCAGGCGTTATTCCTGGGGTACTGCTGGGATTACTGGCCGGTTTCAGCTATGCCCTGTATTCGTGGACGGCACGTCGCCTGATGCAGCGTGGCATTACCTCTCGGGCTGCCATGGGCGCCACCTTCGGTATTGGCGGTTTGATGCTGATGCCAGTGCTGTTCCTCACGGGGGCACCGCTGCTCGCCTCCTGGGGGAATGCTTCGGTAGGGCTGTACATGGCGTTGGTGCCGATGCTGCTGGGATATCTCTGCTTTGGGCACGGCCTGGCCCGGGTTCCTGCCAGTACCGCCACGACTATCACCCTCTTCGAACCCGTGGTCGCTGCCGGCCTGGCGGTCGTTATCGTCGGCGAACGCCTGCCGGCAATGGGGTGGGTTGGCATCGCGCTGATACTGGCTTGCCTGGTGTGTATCAGTGCGCCCGTTAATATGACCCAACGACGGGCGCTCTGCTCGACAACCCATGCCGGCGTAGCGTCTGATCCATAGGCAGCTTACACAGAGGCGGGTGTTTTGACGCCCGCCTTTGCCTTGGAACGACCGCAACGGGAGACCGCGATGCCTCGTGTGGGCAGACTATACTAAATCCAGTGTCGGAGAGACGATACGCCATGCGGAGAGGCAGCATGATCGTCGAACATCTGCTGAGTCTGCCAGGCGTCGACTCGACAAGTGACGCTTTACGTGGCGCTGCACGCATCCGCAATTGGCAGCCGATGCCATCCCGCTGGACCGACACCCCCTCCAACATAAAGGGCATATGCGACGCTTCACCTCTCGGGGCTCCATAACGTTAAAACAGGGTGTTCCGTGAACGCCTGGGACGATGCAACGCCATGAGTCTCCGGTTTGATGACTTCGAACTCGATACGGCGCACTACGAACTGCGTCGACGTGGCGAGTTGCGTCGTGTGGAGCCAATGGTGTTCGATCTACTGGTGCATTTCGCCCACCATCCGGATCGGGTCTTCAGTCGCGACGAACTGATCGATGCCGTGTGGGCGGGGCGGGTCGTCTCCGATGCCACGGTCGCCTCCTGCATCAAGCAGGCACGTCGCGCGCTGGGCGACAGCGCGACAACCAGGCCCACATCAAGACGGTGCGTGGCCGCGGCTTCCGCTTTACCGCGAACGTCACCGAATCCGACGATGCCTCGCCGAGACGGTCTGCGACCCCCGCTTCCCAGATCGCCGCTTCTCCGCCCGCCGGCAGTGACGACCCCTCTCTGCTCATTCTTCCGCTGCGTGCGCTTGCCGACATGCCCGAGCTTGTTCGGTTCGCCGATGCGCTCACCGGCGAGCTGGGCTCCATCCTCACGCGTATACCACTGCTGCGCCTGGGCGCCCGGAGCGGACATTACCTCGACCGTCCGGTAACGCCGACCGCTCGCGAGATTCACGAGGCGCTCGGGGTCGACTACGTACTGGAAGGTAGCGTGCAGGCCCGGCCCGACGAGGACGCGGAGCGTGTGCGCGTCACCGTGCGTCTTCTGCGCAATGCCATTGAGCTCAGCCCGGCCAACGCCCAGGCCTGGGCGGCACTGGGCTCGGGGTATCTGGCCGGCAACCGCCCGGACGAAGCGATCGTTCATCTACGCCACGGTATTCGCCTCAGCCCGCTCGATAGCCGCCTGGCCATCTGGGGCGCGGTGCTCGCCATGGCTCACCTGCTCCTCGGCGACCGCGTCGCCGCCCGCGAGCAGGCCGAACTGGCCTGCCAGCGCGGCGATCGCTGCTACATGCCGCGCATCGTGCTGGCCGCCATCCACCGGCTCGACGGCAGGCATGATCTCGCGCGCCAGGCGCTGAGCGATGCCTATCGCATCAAACCCGACCTGTCGACCGAGCAGGTGGTCGCGCTGGTCGGGCAGAAGCATGGCGCACGGCTGATGGCGTTGTAGATATAGTCGCCGCCATGTTTCTCGCCACGCTCTTGTCACCCCATCCCCCCAAAATCCCCCGCAAATTCCCACGCGGCCCGCAAGCCGGGCGCGGTGGCGTTGCTTAGGCTGAGACTACCGTTCGGGCAGCGCCCCCAAGGCAGTCTTCCGACGGCACCTTCACAAGCCAACCCAAGGAGTTCTGCCATGACCCTGACATCCTCACTCAAATCGCAGGTCGCCGCTCCCGACTACACGGCGATCAAGGCCAAGCAACAAGTGGTTTGGAGCGCCGGTGACTATGCGCGCATCGGCGTCACCCTGCAGATCGTCGGTGAACAGCTCTGCGAAGCCATGGACCTGCGCGCCGGCCAGTCAGTGCTCGATGTTGCCGGCGGCAACGGCAACGCCTCGCTGGCCGCGGCCCGGCGTTTCTGCAAGGTCGTCTCCACCGACTACGTCGAGGCACTGCTGGCCAAGTCCGCCAGGCGTGCCGAAGCGGAAGGGCTGGCGATCGACTACCAGACGGCGGATGCCGAGAATCTGCCGTTCGCCGACGCCACCTTCGACAATGTGATCTCCACCTACGGGGTGATGTTCACGCCCAACCAGGGCCAAGCCGCCGCGGAACTTCACCGCGTATGCAAGCCCGGCGGCAAGATCGGGCTGGCCAACTGGACCCCGACGGGCTTCATCGGCCAACTGTTCAAGACCGTCGGCCGCTACGTGGCGCCGCCGGCGGGCGTGAACTCACCGGCCGCCTGGGGCACACAAGACTTTCTTGATGCACAGTTCGGTCCGCACGTGCAGGCGATCGAGGTCCAGCCGCGGCATTTCACCTTCCGCTACCAGTCACCGCAACATTGGCTGGACGTCTTCAGCACCTACTACGGGCCGACGCTGAAGGCCCTGGAAGCGCTGGATGCCGAGGCCGGCCAGGCGCTGCGCGCGGACATCCTTGCCCTGATCGACGCGCACAACCGCGCCACGGACGGCACCATGGTAGTGCCCTCGGAGTACCTGGAAATCGTGATTACCAGTTAGTCGGGCGATGGGTCGACTAACGATCGCCCATGACCACCGCCGGGAGCTTCGCCATCATGGCCTCCCGGCTTTCTGCTTGGGCGGTATGACCGTCAGCCGGACAATGGAAAAGTGCATCTCAACAAGACAGGCGCCCTGCCCGCGATTCATATGTGGGGCGATTTGCGGCACCATATGGTCCTCTCGATTGGTCCTGTCGATCAAGCCCGCTTATCTGCCGCGAAGGAAGATGCCATGAATGCCGCCCAGGCCTCCGCCCTCCCCCCCGGCTTCATGGTGGTCCACGGCAATCGCCTGGAAGACCTGCGTGGCCTGGCAGTGGAGTGGATGAAGCGGCATCCGCTCGCACCGCTGGAGAACGAGGTCATCCTGGTGCAGAGCAACGGCATCAGCCAGTGGATGAAGCTGGCGCTGGCGGCCGACGAACGCGACGACGGCACCGGCGGCTCGGGCATCGCCGCGGCACTCAACATCACCCTGCCGGCGCGCTTCCTGTGGCAGGCCTACCGCGCGGTGCTCACCCACGTCGAAAACGACCCCGACGCCGTGCCGGCCACCTCGCCGTTCGACA
Organism: Halomonas jincaotanensis; assembly: GCF_018448785.1. GTDB lineage: Bacteria > Pseudomonadota > Gammaproteobacteria > Pseudomonadales > Halomonadaceae > Halomonas > Halomonas jincaotanensis. The sequence goes on from NZ_JAHCLU010000007.1 coordinate 57,415, forward strand.
AGTCGCGGCTGCTGTGGCGCCTGCTGCGCCTGCTGCCGGAGTTGATGGGACGTGACGAGTTCGTCCCACTCAAGCAGTTCCTAGAGGGCGACGACGACCTGCGCAAGCACCACCAGCTCGCCGAGCGGCTGGCCGACCTGTTCGACCAGTATCAGGTCTATCGCGCCGACTGGCTCGACGCCTGGGGCCGTGGCGAGGACGTGCTTATCGGCGCCCGCGGCGAGACCCACCCGATCGACGACGCCCAGCGCTGGCAGCCGGCCCTGTGGCGGGCGCTTATCGCAGACGTCGGTGACGACGGCGTCGATTCCAGCCGCGCCATGGTCCACCGGCGCTTTCTCGCCGCCGCCAACGCCCTGACGCCCGACGAATGCCCGCCCGGCCTGCCGCGCCGGGTGATGGTGTTCGGCATCTCGTCACTGCCCCAGCAGACCCTCGAGGCGCTGGCCGCCATCGCCCGTTGCAGCCAGGTGGTGCTGTGCGTGCACAACCCCTGCCAGCACTACTGGGCGGACATCATCGAGCACAAGGACCTGCTACGCGCCGAGCGCTACCGGCAATACCGCAAGACGGGCATGCCGGCGCGCCTCGACGTACTCGGCGATGGCGACGGCGAGGCCGGCCTGCACCTGCACGCCCAGCCGCTGCTCGCCGCCTGGGGCAAGCAGGGCCGCGACTACCTGCGCCTGCTCGACGAGCACGACGACGCCCAGCAGTACGAAGGGCTGTTCGCCGCCGACTCGCTGCGCATCGACCTCTTCGAGCCGTTCGTCGACAGCCGCGGCGAGCAGCGCCTGCTCAACCAGTTGCAGGACGATATCCGCGAGTTGCGCCCGCCCCACGAGACCCGCGCGACCTGGCCGGCGATGGACCCCCGCCACGACGACTCGATCGTCTTCCACATCGCCCACGGCCCCCAGCGCGAGATCGAGATCCTCCACGACCAGCTGCTCGCCGCCTTCAGCGCCGACCCCGAACTGCGACCTCGCGACATCATCGTGATGGTGCCGGACATTGACCGGTACGCGCCGCATATCCTCGCCGTCTTCGGTCAATATCAACGCAGTCACACCCCTCAGGGCCAGCACGAACGCGACGACCCGCGCTTCATCCCCTACACGCTTTCCGACCAGGGCAGCCGCCACCGCCTGCCGCTGTTGATCGCCCTGGAAACCCTGCTGCGCCTGCCGGAACTGCGCCTGTCGGTGAGCGAACTGCTCGATTTGATCGACGTGCCGGCGCTGCGCGAGCGCTTCGGCATCGACGCGGACGACCTGCCGACCCTGCGCCGCTGGATCGAGGGCGCCGGCATCCGCTGGGGCCTGCACGCCCGCCAACGGGCGAGCCTCGACCTGCCCGAGGGCATGGAGCAGAACACCTGGGCGTTCGGCCTGCGCCGGCTGCTGCTCGGCTACACCGTGGGCGAGGCCGCCGCCGGCCCCTGGCAGAGCATCGAACCGTTCGACGACATCGGCGGCCTGGAAGCGCAGCTCGCCGGGCCGCTCGCCGGCCTGCTGGAAACCCTCGAGCGCCAGTGGCACGCGCTGCGCGAGCCCACCGACGTCAACGGCTGGGTGCAGCGCCTGCGCCAACTGCTCGAGGAAAGCTTCAGCGGCGACGACGCCCAGGACAGCCTGATGCTGGCCCAGCTCGAACAGGCCCTGCAGGACTGGCAGGAGAGCGCCGAGGAAGCCGGGTTGACCCGCGAACTGCCGCTGTCGGTGGTCCGCGAGCACTGGCTTGCGCAGATCGACGAGCACAGCCTGTCGCAGCGCTTCATGGCCGGCGCGGTCAACTTCGCCACGCTGATGCCGATGCGCGCGATCCCCTTCAAGCGCGTCTGCCTGCTGGGCATGAACGACGGCGACTACCCGCGCAGCCATCCGCCGATGGATTTCGACCTGATGAACGGCGACTACCGCCCCGGCGACCGCTCGCGCCGCGAGGACGACCGCTACCTGTTTCTCGAAGCGCTGCTCTCGGCCCGCGACCAGTTCTACGTCAGTTGGGTGGGGCGCAGCATCGTCGACAACGTCGAGAAGCCACCCTCGGTACTGGTCGGCCAGCTACGCGACCACCTCAAGGCTGGCTGGCAGGCGCAGAACGACAGCGCCCTGCTCGACGCCTTGACCACCGTGCATCCGCTGCAACCGTTCAGTCGCGCCTACTTTCCCGACGGTCGCCAGCAAGCCGCGCGCACCATCGCCGACCAGCGACTGTTCACCTATGCCCACGAGTGGCACGAGGTGCATGGCGAATCGGCTCCCGTGGCCGCGACCGGCGACCTCGGCGAGTTCACCCAGGAAAACCCGCTCACACTGATCCAACTCGGCAACTTACTGCGCGACCCGGCCAAAGCCTTCTTCACGACCCGGCTCAAGGTGTTCCTCGACCGGGAAGACCTCACCAGCCTGGACCAGGAACCCTTCGCCCTCGACGGCCTGGGCAACTGGCAGCTGCAGGACATGCTGATCCAGGCGCAGCGCCGCGCCATCGATGACGGCGAGCCCCGCGAGCCGGCCATGCTCGCCACGCTGGACCGCCTTCAGGGCCAGGGCGTGCTGGCGCTGGGCGCGTTCGGCAGCCGCATGCGCGAGCAGCTCATCGAACCGATGGATGCGCTCTTCGAGGCCTACGAAGCAGCGCTTGAGGACTGGCCGCAGGCCGTCGACGAGCCGGAGCCGATCCGCCTGGACGTGGCGCCGGATCTACTGATCGAGGACTGGCTGGACGAGCTGCGCCGGGACGCCGACGGCAACCGCTGCCGGTTGCTGCTGTCCACCAGTAGCCTGATCAAGAAGCACCAGTACCACTGGCACCACCTGCTGCGGCCCTGGGTCGCGCATTTATCAGGCCACTTGAGTGGCGAGCCATTGACCACCCGGCTGCTCTCCAAGGCCGGCCACGTGACACTGCCGCCGCGGGACCCCGACGCGGCCCGTGCCCAACTGCATGAGCTGGCCGCCGCATGGCAGGCCGGCATGCGCGCCCCGCTACCGCTAGCCATCGGCACCGCATTCGTCTGGCTGAGCAAGCGGGGGCCCAACGACACCCCGGCCGACATCACCCCCGACCATGACGCCTGGCAGGCCGCGCGCAAGCACTACGAGGGCGACGACTTCAACCCCGGCGAGGTCAGCCGCAACCCCTACCTGGCCCACCGCTGGCCAAACTTCCACGCCCTCGTCGAGGCCAACCGCCACCAGCCCGACAGCTTCGCCGAGCTGGCCGAGCGACTGCTGAAACCCGTACATGACGCGGTCAAGGGAGGCGGAAAATGAACGCTGTCACCCAGCTCAACCCTCTTGAGTTGCCGCTGCATGGCAGCCGGTTGATCGAGGCAAGCGCCGGCACCGGCAAGACCTTCACCATCGCCCTGCTCTACGTGCGCCTGGTGCTCGGCGCCCGCTCGGATAGCGACGAGGCCGCCTTCGAGCGTCCGCTGACGCCGCCGGAGATCCTGGTGGTGACCTTCACCAACGCCGCCACCCAGGAGCTGCGCGAGCGTATCCGCACGCGGCTGGTCGAGGCGGCTGGGGTTTTTCTGCAACCGGCGGAAGGCGCCGAGGGCGACTCGTTGCTGCTTCAACTACGCGACGACTACCCCGAGGCCAGCTGGCCGGCCTGCGCGCGGCGTCTGCAGCTCGCCGCCGAGTGGATGGACGAGGCCGCGGTGTCGACCATTCACAGCTGGTGCTATCGCATGCTGCGCGAACACGCCTTCGACAGCGGCAGCCTGTTCTCGCTGAACCTGGAGAACGACCAGACCGAACTGGAACTCGAGGTGGTGCGCGACTACTGGCGCAGCTTCTACTACCCGCTCGGCGACGACGCGCTGGCCGACGTGGTGCGCCACTGGGACTCGCCCGAAGCGCTGCACCAGGCGGTGCGCGACCTGATGCCCGAATGCGCGGCACTCGACAAGCACGCCCCGCCCCCCGGCGAGACCGTGGCCCGCGCCCAGCAGGAAACCGCCCGGCGCCTGGCCGAACTCAAGGCGCCCTGGGCGAAATGGGTGGACGAGTGCGAGGCGCTGTTCGAGGACGCCGCCAAGCAGAAGGCCTTCAAGGGCCAGAGCTTCAACGCCAAGAGCCGTGCCAACTGGCTGGGCGCGCTGCGCGAGTGGTGCCAGATCGATGCCACCTGGCCCGGCCTGACTCCCGCCGCCTGGAAGCGCCTGACGCCGCAGGGCATGGCCGAGATCTGGCTCAAGGGCGAGCCACCGGATCATCCGGCGCTGGCCGCGCTGGAACGCCTGCAGGACGAACTCCACGCCCTGCCCGACCCGCACGCCGACCTGCTCACCCACGCCGTGCACTGGTGTCGCGAGCGGCTCGACCGCGAGCAGGAACGCCGCGCCGAGATGGGCCCCAACGAGCTGTTGACCCAGCTCGACCGGGCACTTGCCGGCGCCAACTGCGAGGCGCTGGGCGCGCAGATCCGCCGCCAGTTCCCGGTGGCGTTGGTCGATGAATTCCAGGACACCGACCCGGTGCAGTACCGCATCTTCGACTGCGTCTACCGCATCCGTGAGAACCGCCGCGAGTGCGGGGTGTTTTTGATCGGCGATCCCAAGCAGGCGATCTACGCCTTCCGTGGCGCCGACATCTACACCTACCTGCGCGCGCGCCGCGACACCGAGGGCCGCCACGTCACCCTGGGCACCAACTTCCGCTCCAGCAGCGAGATGGTCGACGCGGTCAATCGCTGCTTCGCGCACGCCGAGGCGCACCCGCCCGGCGCCTTCCTGTTCAAGGAACCCGACGAGAGCAACCCCGTACCCTTCGTGGGTGTCGACGCCAAGGGCCGCAAGGACACGCTGATCGTGGACGGCCGGCCCCAGCCGGCCATGACGCTATGGCAGCTCGATGCCCCGGAAGGGTCGAAAGAGCAACCGCTGTCCAAGACCGCCTACCACGGCGTGATGGCCGAGCGCTGCGCCTCGTACATGGTCGAGCTGCTCGAACAGGGCCAACGCGGCCGAGCTGGATTCATCGCTGACGACGCGTTCAAGGCGCTCAAACCCTCCGACATGGCGGTGCTGGTCAACGGCCTGGGCGAAGCCAAGGCGATCCGCCAGGCGCTGGCGCGACGCGGGGTCAAGAGCGTCTACCTCTCCGACAAGGACAAGGTGTTCGCCTCGCCCATGGCCTCGCAGCTGGAAGCCTGGCTGCACGCCTGCGCCGAGCCCGACGACGCGCGCAAGCTGCACACCGCGCTGGCCATGCCCGCGCTGGGGCTGGATATCGCCACGCTCTCGGCCTTGAACGAAGATGAACTGGCCTGGGAAGGCCGGGTCATGCAGTTTCGCGACTACCATCGCCTGTGGCAGACCCAGGGCGTGCTGCCACTGGTGCGGCGACTGATCAACGACTTCGGCATCGCCACGCGGCTGCTCGAGGGCGGGCCGGCAAGCGAAGGCGAGCGCTGGCTCACCGACCTGCTGCACCTCGGCGAACTCCTGCAACACGCCAGCCAGGAGCTCGACGGCGAACACGCGCTGATCCGTTTTCTCGCCGAGTCCATCGCCCACCCCGAGGGCCAGGGCGATACCCATCGCCTGCGCCTGGAGAGCGACGCCGACCTGGTGCAGGTGATCACCATCCACAAGTCCAAGGGACTCGAGTACCCGCTGGTGTTCCTGCCGTTCATCTGCGGCCATCGCCCGACCAGGAAGGACGACTCACCGCTGCGCTGGCACGACGCCAAGGGTCGGCTGCGCATCAGCCTGAAGGCCGACGACGAGAGGCTGGCCATCGTCGATCGCGAACGCCTGGGCGAGGACCTGCGCAAGCTCTACGTCGCGCTGACCCGCGCCCGCCACGCTGCCTGGCTGGGCATGGCGTTGCTCAAGGGGCTGGAAGGCAGCGCCATCGGCCAACTGCTCAACGACGGCGCCGCCATCGATTCCGCCGACTTCGGCGAGGCCCTCGGCCGGCTCAAGGGGCACGGAGGCGACGCCTGCCCGAGCATCCATATCGAGCCCGCGCCGCCGGCCCATGCCAGGGTCGCTAACCTGGCCAGCGCCGAGCAGCCCCTCGGCGCGGCACGCACACCCAAGCGCCCCGCCCGCGAGCACTGGTGGATCGCCAGCTACTCGGCGCTGCGCGTCTCCGCCGACGGCGCGCCGCTGGACGCGCTCGAACCTCCCGCCCCCGTAAGCGCTGACACACCTGAGACGCCAGGCGACAGCCCGGCACTGCCCGAGCCGGCCACAGCGCGGGAGGCCACCGCGCTGGAAGTGATCGAAGAGCCCCGCGACAGCGGCAGCAGCGAACCCACCGCCAACCTGCATCGCTTCCCGCGCGGCCCCGGCCCCGGCACGTTTTTACATGGAATACTGGAATGGGCCGGCGAACAGGGCTTCGCCCGCGTGGCCGCCGACCCCGCCGCCCGGGAGGACGCCCTCGCGCGGCGCCTGAACCTGCGCGGCTGGTCGCACTGGCTGCCCACCCTGCACGAATGGTTCGGCTCACTGCTCAGCGCGCCTCTTCCACTACCCCAGCCGCTGCCCCAGTCCCTGCCAGAGACGGGCACGCCGTGCCGGCTGGCGTCGCTTGCCACCTATCAGGTCGAGATGGAGTTTTGGTTCGCTGCCAACCGCGTCGATACCCGTCGGCTGGACGCCCTCGTCAGCGCATACACGCTCCGCGGCGCGCACTTCAACACACCGCGCTCGCCGCTGGACGCCGACACGCTCAACGGCATGCTCAAGGGCTTCATCGATCTGGTGTTCGAGTGCGAGGGGCGCTATTACGTCGCCGACTGGAAGTCCAACCACCTGGGCCCGGACGACGCCGCCTACAGCCCGGAGGCGATGCGCCTGGCGGTGGCCGAGAAGCGCTACGACCTGCAGTTCGCGCTCTACCTGCTTGCCCTGCATCGGCTGCTCAAGTCGCGCCTGCCGGATTACGACTACGACCGCCATATCGGTGGCTCGCTGACCGTTTTTTTGAGGGGCGCGAATGCCGAGAGCCGCGGCGTGCATGCCGAGCGCCCGCCCCGCGAGCTGATCGAGGCGATGGACGCGCTGTTTCGCGGCGAGCCAGTCCCTGCTCACGCCCCGGAGGCCCTAGCATGAACGACACCAAGGACCTCTTCGACGACCTGCCCGAGCCTTTCGAATCCGGACCTTTGGAGCCCGGATCTTTGAAACCCGGACCGCCAGAAACCCACCCGGCGCTTGAGGACATCGACGCGCTGATCGCCCTGCTCGACCGCTGGGTGGCGCGTGGCTGGCTGCGCGCGCTGGACCGGGCGCTCGTGGTCTTCCTGCATCGCGAGATCAACGACGGCCCGCCGCTGTTGCTGCTTGCCGCTGCGCTTGCCAGCCACCAACTCGGTCGCGGCCATGTCAGTCTTGACCTGGCGCAGACGCTGGCCGCGCCCAACCTGGCGCTCTCGCTGCCGCCGGAAGGCGACGATCTCAGCGACCCGCCGCCGCTGCCCAGTCAGGTGCTGGAAGGGCTGGAACTTGAACGCTGGTGCGCAGCGCTCGACCACCCGCTGCTGGTCGCCGACGGCCACGATAATCAGCCCGGCAGCACGCCGCTGGTCAGGCTGACAGGCCCCGGTAGCGCCCGGCTCTACCTGCGCCGCTACTGGCAGTACGAGCAGGACATTCGCGTCCGCATCGCCGCCCGGCTGGATGACGTTTCCTCTGATAAGAACCCTGCCAGTAGGAACCCGGCGCTCCTGGCCGCCGCCCTGGACGCCCTCTTCCCCACCACCGTGGAGATCGACTGGCAGAAGGCTGCCTGCGCCCTGGCCGCCCGCTCGCCCTTCGCGGTGATCACCGGCGGCCCCGGCACCGGCAAGACCACCACCGTGGTCAAGCTGCTCGCCCTGCTGCAGTCGCAACAGCTCGCCCAGGCCGACCGAGCGCTGCGAATCCGCCTGGCCGCGCCCACCGGCAAGGCCGCCGCGCGGCTCAACGAATCGATCGCCGGGCAGGTGGCGGACCTGGCACTGGCCGCCCTGAGCGACGACCCCGAATCGCTGCGCAGCGTTATCCCCCAGGAAGTGACGACCCTGCACCGCCTGCTGGGTTCGCGGCCGGACACGCGTCACTTCCGCCACCACGCCGGCAACCCGCTGGCGCTCGACGTGCTGGTGATCGACGAAGCCTCGATGGTCGACATCGAGATGATGGCCGCCGTGCTCGGCGCCCTGCCTCCGCGGGCGCGGCTGATCCTGCTCGGCGACAAGGACCAGCTCGCCTCGGTGGAGGCCGGCGCCGTGCTCGGCGACCTGTGCCAGCGCGCCGAGGGCGGCCACTACCATCACGCGACCTGCCAATGGCTGGCTCAGGCGACCGGCACGGCGGTTCCCGAGCATTACCAGAACACGGAAGGCCAGCCGCTGGATCAAGCCATCGCCATGCTGCGCGTCAGCCACCGCTTCGATGCAAGCAGCGGCATCGGCCAGCTCGCGCAGGCGGTCAATCGCCCTTTGCGCCATGAGCACGACGGCCAGGCAAAGAAGCGCGCCATCCGTGAGGTATTCACAACGGGCTACACCGATATCGCCCGCCTGCCCCTGGCGGACGCCGACGACCCCGCCTTCGAACGGCTGGTGGTCGACGGCTACCCGGCCGGCTTCAAGCACCGCGGCATCGGCCGGCAGCATCGCGGCAACGACCTCGCCCCGGCCACCGGCTATCGCCACTATCTCGACGTGCTGCATCGCCAGAGGCCGGACCAACGCGCCCCGGGCGAGGCGTCGTTCGACCAAGTGAAAGCGCGCCATGACGACTGGGCGCTGGCCGTACTCGACGCGCATAACCGCTTCCAGTTGCTGTGCGCGCTGCGCAAGGGCCCGTGGGGGGTGGAAGGCCTGAGCCTGCGCATCGCCAAGGCGCTGCGGCGCGAGAGGCTGATCGCCGCCAACGACAGGGAACTCGAACGCGGCTGGTATCTCGGCCGCCCGGTGCTCGTCACCCGCAATGACTACGGCCTCGGTCTGATGAACGGCGACATCGGCATCACCCTCGCCCTACCGCACCCGGAAGACCCAAGCAGAAGCGTGCTGCGTGTCGCCTTTCCCACGGCGAACATCGACAAGCCCGTCAAGTGGGTACTGCCCAGCCGCCTGCAAGCGGTGGATACCGTGTTCGCCATGACCGTGCACAAGTCGCAAGGCTCGGAATTCACCCACACCGCGCTGGTGCTGCCCGAGGCGCCCAATCCGATCCTGACCCGGGAGCTTGTCTACACCGGCATCACCCGCGCCAAGCATTGGTTTACCCTGGTGGAAAGCGGGCGCGGGATATTGGATGAAGCGGTGACCAGGGAGGTCGTACGCGTGAGTGGGCTGGGGCTGTCATAAACTGGCCTCACACCCAATCGTTTATGTCGCTCGATCGTGCAGAAAGCGCTCGGACCCTGGAGGCACCATGCTATGGATAGTGGTGTTAATGAGCTTGTTGTTGGCGGTTTATGCCCATTACCGGCTGCCGCAGCACGCAGCGAAAAAAACCACGCTCTGGCCCACGCGTATCTTCCTTATTGTTCTCGGGCTGGGCGTCGGCTGGGCGCTCAGTGCTCGCTACTTCCCAATGACGGAGGGCAGCGACAAGCTGGCGATGTTCTTGCTCGGCTTTGGAATCGCGCATTTCCCATCGGCTTGCGTGCTCTTCCTCAAGTATTGGCGCGACAAAACGACATGACACTTTCCCTCAATGGGACAAGCCCCGATTGAGGTTCTTGTTGGCAGCGCATCAGCAAGGCGCTGCGGCTTGAGAGGCTAGTTGTCACCAACGACTGTGAATTCGAACGCGGCTGGTACCTCGGCCACCCGGTGCTCGTCACCCGCAACGACTATGGCTTCGGCCTGATGAACGGCGACATCGGCATCACCCTCGTCCTGCCACACCCGGAAGACCCGAGCAGAAGCGTGCTGCGCGTCGCCTTTCCCACGGCGTACGCCGACAAGCCCATCAAGTTGATACTGCCCAGCCGCCTGCAAGCGGTGGATACCGTCTTCGCCATGACGGTGCACAAGTCGCAAGGCTAGGAATTTACCCACACAGCGCTGTTGCTGCCCGACGGGACTAGTCCGATCTTGACGAGAGTATTAGTCTCCACAGTCGTTAACCGAGCCAAGCATCGTTTTGCATTAGTAGAAAACGTACATGAGATATTAGATGACGCCGTATTGAATTAAGCTGCGTGGGTGAATGGGCTGGGGAGGATTTCATTACCTGTCATCACCACTAATGGCGATGACAGGTTATCTTCTTAAGCTCATCCTTAAAGTTAATATCCGCAATAATTAGACTTCTTCCAACACGTATGACTCAAAAATTTCCATCCCACTTGATTTTTTTACTTTCTGTTTTAACAGTGAGTTATGCTTCCCGATGCGGATATTATAAGCAGATGCTTGACTTGGCTTTCTTATGTTGGGCCTCTCATCACTAAGAAGCCTATACCCGAAATCGAACAAAACAGTTCTTACGTCTCCCCTATCAATTAATTTTGATACTATATCAAATGATGAAAGCCTCTCTCCTTCTGCAGACGGGAGCAGCTTACAAATGTAATTATTCAACTCAAATATTTCATTAAGCCTGACTTTTCGAGTTAGCTGATCAAGAGACGTCAAGCCCGAAGAAAGTTTCTCACTCGCCTCAATCAAATCTTTTATCTTATCTTCGCCCTTCCTGTGCTTCGACTTATAAATCAACCCTCTAGCGAGCCTATAATTCCAAGTCTGCTCATCGCACACACCGCTTCCTAGCGCGTGTCTAGCCACATCTATCATACCTTGAGGATAAGTCTTTCCTTCTTCAGCTCGGTACCAGCAATCGTAAAGAAACTCTTTTTTTGTAGCGCCTTTTGTGTGAGCCAACCTGAAATTCTTTCTTGCTTCATCATAATCGGGGAGCGTTGCCTCAAGATAAAGCCATCCCTTTGTAAGAATTAAGTCTGGATGCTGCTTTTGCCTTGCGAGTTCATTATCAATAGTTTTAAATGCCCTCGAAAAATCCCCTTCACGCTTTAGGGCTCTAGCCTGACTAATCGCCATACCCACCCTGTGCTTATTGCCTCTTTTTCCTTCATTATCTGATGACCTCTGGCGTCTAACTTCTTTTAACAGAGCTTGGTAATCCCCGGCCATTTCCTTACTTATTCCTCCAACCAAAAGAGAAGTGGTTGATGAAACAGTAAAACGGTCCTCGCCTAGCACTATCCTCGGCTCATCAACCAAGAAAAGCGCTTTCAGTTCTTCAACTACATCCATGAGCTTTGTTCTTGGATAGGCCAAAACCTGCTTCAACTCGGTAAATGAGCAACTTCCAAAATAAGTAATAGCTAACAAGGAACGCTTGGCTTCAGGGCTAAGGGAGTCTATCTCCCTTCGAACTGCAGCATTTCGCGCATCCTCCCCTAGTTCACCCTTCCATTCGGATATGGCTTTATCCAAAGGCAAGCCCGATTTGTGGAGCCTTATTATCGACTGAGTTAGCAGTGGCGATCCATCACTAATCTCATGCATCTTCTCAACGGTATTATTTTTTATGTTTTTTACACTATACTTCTCTATCAACGACTCAACATATTCTTTGTATTCAACAATATTCATCCCCGCAACATCAATACATGAGTCACTGGAATATGAAAACTTTTTCCGAGTAGTGATCAAATAACGCACCCGCTCACTTGCTAAATGGCGGCAACAGTCAACAATTTTTTTCTGCTCATCTTCTTCCAAAGCATCGATGTTATCAACAATTACTAAGCTTGGAAAAAGATCTATAGACTGTTTTATAATTGATTTTAGTCCATTAACTGAAAGCCCATCTACATCTTCTTCTAAGAGAGCACAGTGCCCAGCAAGAGAGATCAAAAAGTCATATGCAGTTGAAAAATCCGCTTCACTTAAATCGTAATAGCTATTTGCGGCTCCAGAAAACTGCTTCTCTTTCGCACTTAGCCAGATAACTTTCTCAAATCCTTGCGGAGAGCTTCTAGAAAATTCCTCGCAAAACTTATATGCTATAGAAGTCTTACCCTTCCCTCCATCTCCTGCTAACACTCTAGTATAGTCAAATGGCTCAGCCATCCACTGCCAGAGCAGGGTAATCTCTTCTTGTCTTCCTACGAATTTTGGGCAAATTAGCTGTTTGTCTGGAAGATTATGCTCCAATAATCTTACTTGCTGATCGCTCAACCCTCCGGCTCTATTTACAAAATTTCTAGGGGAGAATAGAAATTTATAATCCTCTGGTTTTTCCGCTTTAACACACTGATCAAGGGATCTCATAAGCACATCTTCAGAGGAAAACACCTTTGCACTTTTTCCCGCCTTAGAAGGCCCATCTCTTATTACTTTTACAAGATCCTCTCCAGCACTACGCCTAGGTATTAGCAGAAGACCAAACTCATAACTTTTTCCGTCGAAATCCCTCTCAACTTTCCCAAAAGTACAATCAATATCGGAGCCGGTAAAATATTTAATTTTGTCTCTCAACTGCGCCAAATTGAATGAATCAACATCAATTTCTACCGGTGCGAAAACTTTATCCTTAACCAACTCATGAACACCATAAATAATATAACCTCCGAATGAATTATGAAAGCTAACCACTTGCTTTACACGTTTTGCCAAAGCCACTTCATTGTCTTCAAAGCCTCCTTTATAATCCCACAGCCACCCCTCTTTCGGACAAAAATTACCCCCCGAAATCAGTTTATTGATAGGTTTTTCACCAATTTCCTGGCGTTCTATACAATGCGCAATTTGGGCTGCAACACCGCTCAGACTGAAACCTAAACTTTCCATTCCAACTCCACTAAAAAGTCATAAAAAACAACATAAGTTTTCGATATTTCGCCAACTAGCTCGCTTGCTGATAATGTTAGATAATCACTTTCGTAATACACAAACCTCCCGGCAAATGTATTCACCTCTTCCAACCTATCCTTATAACTTCAAGTGACATCTTTGCATTCATCAAACAAAAAGTACGAGGCATCGCCCTTGAACGGGCAGTGGGGCACGGTTTCGGAGCGCGTCAGCAGGTCTATCCGCACCTCTTCGCGCGGAAGGTACTGCCGCAGCGGGTAACCGCGTTCGCGGAGTTCGATAGCTTGGGTGGTGTCGGCGAGCAAGGTGCCGTCGATTTTCACCTGCAACCGGCGTTCGTGCGGGTGCAGGCGGGGCTCGGTAGAATCCGTCGTCATACGGTCATTCCTTGCGTATCGGCGTTATCGTTATATTTAGCTAATACGCAGCCTAGCACTGAAGCATGGTTTATCCCATGCGCAGGATCAATGGAATGGCTGGGAGTGATCTTACCCAGGAGCGGTGGACACCGCGTCAAGCCAGTACACTGAGACAGAGTCACCCATGGCAAGGCAGGCAGCGTCGATGATGAAGCCACGTCTCCCTTACTCGCACGCCGATACCTTGGGCGAAGCCAGGCTAACAGTATTGGGCGGCCGTAACGTCCTCTTCGTAATGGCGGCGGACGCCGAATACGGCCCGCACCTCAAGCAGCATTTCGCCCCTTTGATATCCGGCGTCGGGCCCGTCGAGGCGGCCGTCCAGCTCACCGCTGCCCTTGCCGAGCTTGAGCAGCGCGAGCGCCTGCCGGACTTGGTGGTATCGCTGGGCTCGGCCGGTAGCCGGGTTCTCGAGCAGACCGAGATCTATCAGGCGACTTCTGTGTCTTACCGCGACATGGATGCCTCGCCACTCGGATTCGAGAAGGGGGTCACGCCCTTTCTCGACCTGCCCGCGACCGTCCCGCTGCCTTTGCGCGTTCCCAGCATCCGTAAGGCCTCGCTGTCGACTGGCGCCAATATCGTTTCGGGCTCAGCCTATGACGCCATCGCCACCGACATGGTGGACATGGAAAGCTATGCCTGCCTGCGCGCCTGCATGCGCTTCGACGTGCCGCTTGTCGTCCTGCGCGGCATTTCCGACGGCAAGTCGGAACTGCAACACATCGACGACTGGACCGAATACCTCCATGCCATCGACGAAAAGCTGGCCTTGGCCGTCGACCGCCTCGGCGAGGCGATCGCCGAAGGCCTATTGAAGCGCTGACGCTGGCGGAATCAGGGCCGGTTACTCGCGAGACTCAGACACCCAGCGCCTCCCGCTCGATGTAGGGCCTGAGCTCGGAGCGAAGCGCCTTGTCGGTTACCAGGTCCACGGGATGGCCCAGCAAATCCTCCAGGTAGAACTGCACCCCGAAATAGCGGGCTGAAGTCGCCGGGCCGTCGAAACTCACCAGGATATCGATATCGCTATCTTCTCGTGCCTCGTCACGGGCCATGGAACCAAAAAGCGCTAATGAGGTTACACCGTACTCGCTGGACAGCGACGGCAGGTGCTCTCGCAACACTTTCAAGGCCTTGATTCTATTCATCTTACGCTACCTCAGCATAGGGGGCCTTCCGGGAACCTGATCGATATCGCCTTCCATCACTTAGCCTAGCATGGGTGGCAACATGGGACTGGCTGTTTGACAATCTTGGGGATCTGATCTTGCCCAGCACTGTATTCATAGTTCCTTGACCGACCCATTTCTCCTGATACGTTGATAGGTAAGGCGTCGGTATTGCTCTCTCCAGCGCGCGGCGAAAAAGGGACAACAACATGAACAAAACTGAGCAGTCGCTGCCGCAGCGCAAGAAGAGGTGGTACCAGACGGTTCCCGACCCCATGGTCCTGATCTTCATGATCCTGCTGGCCACTTATGTCCTCACCTTCGTGGTGCCTGCCGGTGAGTATGAGCGGGTCGAGGAGGATGGCCGCACACGCGTGGTCCCGGATTCCTTCGAGTACCTTCCCGATGTGGGCGCCATCTCGCCGTTCGATATCTTCGTGGCGGTTCCGCGCGGCCTCAATGAAGCGTCACTGTATCTCTTCATTGTGTTCATCGCCGGTGGCCTGTTCCATATCCTGCAACGTACTGGGGCGCTGGAGAATGCAATAGGCGTGGCGGTGAACCGCGTCGGTGTCGAACGTCGCAATGTCATCATCACGGCCGGCACCTTTATCTATGGCTTCTTCGGCGTGGCCGTGGGCTTCGAGAACAACATCGCCCTGGTGCCCATCGCGGTGCTGATCGCCAGCGCCATCGGCTGTTCCAGCCTGGTCGGCACCTCCATGGCCGTCGGCGGCATCGGGATCGGCTTCGCACTTTCGCCAATCAACCCCTACACCGTGGGCGTGGCCCAGGGCATTGCCGAGCTACCCACTTTCTCCGGCGCCTGGCTGCGTACCCTGCTGGTGGTCGCTTCGCTGGCCTTGCTCGCGTTCTATATCTGCAAGTGGGTGGTCAAGATGGACTTCGAGGAACCGGACGACACCAAGGCCATGACCAAATCCCTGGATGAGTACCGGCTCTCGAAGCGCAACAAGTTGACTCTGGCCGTGTTCATACTGGGCCTGGCGGCGATGCTGGTGGGGGTTTTCACGCAAGGCTGGTATATCAATGAGATTGCCGGCATGTTCCTGTTGATCGCCATCGTGATCGGTATCGTCAACCGGCTCTCCGCCAACGAGATCGTCGCTCAGATGATGGAGGGGGCTTCCAAGGTCACGCCTGGAGCGCTGGTGATCGGCCTGGCCGCCTCCATTCAGGTGATCCTCAATCAAGCGCAGATCATCGATACCATTGTGTATGCGCTAAGCGGCCTTATTCAGGGGATCCCCGGCGCCATGTCGGCAATCATGGCCAGTATCGTGCAGGGGGTGATCAACCTTTTTGTGCCTTCCGGCTCCGGCCAGGCCCTGGTGACCATGCCGATTCTGATACCCGTGGCCGATCTGGTAGGCATGAGCCGCCAATTAATGATCACCGCCTTCCAGGTGGGCGACGGCTTGACCAACCTGATCGTACCGACGTCCGGGGGCACCCTGGCCATGCTGGCTCTCGGGCGGGTCTCCTACGTGCAGTGGCTGAAGGCGATCCTGCCCTTCATGGTGCTGGTATACATGCTCGCCTGGGTCGGTTTGGTCATCGGGCACTACGTCGGCTACTGAAATCGTAATGGTGATGGCGAGGACATTGCTCCACTTCGAAAGTGAGATGAACGAGCTGTGGTAGTCGCTGGAGGATCTTGTCCCGATAGACATGTGGGGATGCCGGCTCGTCAGAGATCAGCGCAACGATCCCGGCATAGATACCCGGCCCGATCGACCAAATGTGAAGATCACTGATCCTATCGAACGAGCCGGTTTCAATGACCTCCCGCACCTCATCAACAAGATCGTGTTCCTGGCAGTCCAACAGCACTTGGCTGGTGTCGCGAAGCAATCCCCACGACCATCGGGTAATCAGGATGGCCCCCACGATGCCCATCACCGGGTCCATCCACTGCCATGCCAGATACTTCGCCGCCAACAAGGCGACAATAGCCAGGAGGGAGGTCAAGGCGTCAGCCAGCACATGGAAATAGGCGGAACGGCGATTATGGTCATGCTCATGGTGATGTTGATGTTCGCCGTGTTCATGACCGTGGTCGTGGTCGTGCGAACCAAGGATCAAGGCAGAGATTCCATTGACGGCCAGCCCCACCACCGCCACCAGAATGGCGTTATCGAAAACGATAGCGACCGGGTTGAAGAAGCGATTGATGCTCTCGATGCCCATGTAAACGGCAAAGCCCATCAATAGTACCGCGCCGGTGAACCCGCCCAGCATGTTGACCTTCCCGGTACCGAAGCTAAAGCGATGATCCCCGGCATGTCGGCGAGCATAAGCATAGGCGAATACTGCGATTCCCAGCGCCGTCGCATGTGACCCCATGTGCAGGCCATCGGCCAGCAACGCCATCGAGCCATACACCACGCCGGCGACAATCTCGATGACCATCGTCACGATGGTCATGGCCACCACGATCAACGTACGACGCTCGCCCGAGCGTACCTTGTCTTGGCCAAAGGTGTGGTCATGTTTCCAAGCGCTTATATCATGTGTATGCATCGGTGCTCCCGGTCATCGTCTGGGCTTGGTCCGAAAACTCACTGAAGCACCGAGCGTCGCAACGGCACATCAGGGATGGCTTTCGCTTTTCCCCTTGCTTGCCCTCGTCAGGTAAGATGTCACGAACCGAGAATGCCTATCAATTCAACATTTGGAGCGTGCGCTATGTTCATCGCCATGAATCGTTTCCGGGTCAATCCCGAGAGAGTGAAAGAGTTTGAGCAGATCTGGTTGGAGCGTGAAACCCACCTGCAGGGCCTGCCCGGTTTCGTCGAGTTCCATATGCTGCGCGGCCCTGAGGAGGAGGATCACGTGCTCTACGCTTCCCATACCATCTGGCGTTCGCGAGAGGATTTCGAGGCCTGGACGCACTCCGAAGCGTTTCGCGCTGCGCACGCCAATGCGGGCCAGAGTCGCCGCGAGGGGCTGTATCTCGGCCCGCCGAAGTTCGAGGGGTTCGAGGTCATCCAGACAATCAGCGAAGCGAACAACACCTGAGCGCGCCGAGGCCTGATATGCGAAGCCCTGCTATGCGAAAAATCGTCCTTGTCGATAACGGCTCCTTGCGCCCACAGGCCACGCTCAATCTGCGTCGCCTCGCCCATTCCCTGAGCCAGGCCACCGGCGAGGCGGTCGAGGCCGCGTCGCTGCTGCACTCGTACAAGATTCCCGCCGAGAAGCTCGATGGTCATAAGGCCGTGTCGCTAGGGCCATTGGCCGAACGCTATGCGGCCGAGGGGGTTACCGAACTGCTGGTGCTGTCCTTCTTCTTCGGCCCCAGCCAGGCGCTGACCGGCTACCTGCCCGAACGCCTGGCCGAGGTACAGGCCAAATATCCGCAACTGAGCGTCAAGGTGGCACTGCCCTTGGTCGACAGCCAGGCAACGGTGGACCTGCGCCTGGCGCAGCTGCTGGCGGACAATGTGCGCGAGCGCATGTCGGGGCTCTTAGTAGAAAAGGACTCGCGGCCGACGGTCGTGCTGGTCGATCACGGCAGCCCGATCCCGGAGGTCACGGCGGTGCGCAACTACCTTGCCGGCCAATTGAGCGTACTGCTGGCCGATGAGGCGAGTTGCGTCACGTTTGCCTCCATGGAGCGCCGCGACGGCGAGGCCTATCGCTTCAACGAGCCGCTACTGGAAGACCTTTTGGTTTCGCCGGCGCTGGCCCACAGCGACGTGATCCTATCCATGCTGTTTCTCTCCCCGGGACGCCACGCCGGCGAAGGGGGAGATATTGCCGAGATGTGCGAACAGGCAAAGTCCCGATCGCCCGGCCTGAGCGTCACCACGACGCGGCTGGTGGGTGAGAACGACGCCATCGTGGATATCCTCACGACCCGCTTGCAACAAGCGCTTGCTGGCGATCAGCTGTTGCTGGAACTGCCGCCCTCGTCTGGAACGTGAGGCAACGCCGTCGAGTAGGATGCGCCCGTGGACAGCGCCGGGTCGCCAGGCCCGCCACTGCCCACCGAAGCCGGGTCAGAACTGCAACCCGAGCGCGAAGCCGCCGAGCATGTAGCAGAACAAGGTGATCAAGGCGATCCCTATGATGTTGAGAACAACCCCTCCACGCGCCATCTGAGCGATAGTGACCGCGCCGGTGCCGAAGACGATGGCGTTCGGCGGCGTGCCGACCGGCAGCATGAAGGCGCAGGTCGCGGCGAAGGCCGCCGGGATGAGCAGCGTCATTGGGTCGGCGCCGATGCCCACCGCCACACCCCCAAGCACGGGAATGAAGGTCGCGGCCGTGGCGGTGTTGCTGGTCACCTCGGTGAGGAAGAGCACGAGCGTAGTTACCGCAGCGACCAGCAGCAGAATCGGCAGCACCTGAAGCCCGGTGATCTGCTCGCCGAACCAGCTGTCGAGGCCTGTCGCTGCCACCGCACCGGCGAGGCTGAGGCCGCCACCGAACAGCAGCAGCACACCCCAGGGCAACCCGTCCTCGGCATCCTGCCAAGTCAGTACCGCCTCGCTTCGGCCTCTGCCAGGCAGGATGAACATCGCGATGCCGGCGGCAATGGCGATGGCGGTGTCGTCGAGATCGCCCAGCGGCCCCATCATCTCCCCCACCCCCGGAAGGGTAGCGAGCAGTCCGGGTACGACCCAAAGGAAGGCCGCCGAGCCGAAGACGATCATCACCATCTTCTCGCCCTGACTGAGCGGACCAAGCTTGTGGATCTCGCCGTCGATCATCTCCTTGCCGCCGGGGATATCGGCGATGTCGAACCGGTAGAGCACGCGGGTCATCAGCACCCAACCTACCAGGATGAAGGTGAAGGCCAGCGGCAAGCCGAGCATCATCCACTCAAGGAAGCCTATGTTACGGCCTAACTCGTCGGCGGCGTAACCAGCGACGATGGCGTTCGGCGGGCTGCCGAGCAGGGTGCCGAGGCCACCCATGCTCGCCGACCAGGCGATCGCCAGGAGCAGGCAGACCCCGAACCGCTTGATGTTGTCGTCGAAAATGAAGTCCACGTGGCCGGCCCGATGATGATCGTGCTCGTGGCCAGCGGGGTCGTGGCCTGGAGAGGGCGTTACCGCGGACTCGCCGCTGCGCTCCGCCACCAGGCGGAGTACGGATAGCCCGATCGGCAGCATCATCAGTGTCGTCGCGGTGTTCGAGACCCACATCGACAGAAAGCCCGTGGCGAGCATCATCCCGAGTACAATCCGCTTGGGCTCGACGCCGACCCGGGCGAGCGTCAGCAGCGCGATGCGTCGGTGGAGGTTCCATTTTTCCATCGCGATGGCGATCAAGAAGCCACCGAGGAACAGAAACACGATGGAGCTGGCGTAGGGCGCCGTGGCCTCACCCACGGTCCGCGCCGTCAGCATCGGGATCAGCACGATCGGCAGCAGGGATGTGGCCGATAGCGGGATCGCCTCGGTCATCCACCAGATCGCCATCAGGGTGGCGATCGTCGCGACCCAGCGCGCGTCCGACGACAGGTTCTCGGCGAAGCCCATGGCGACCCAAACCAGCAACGCCATGATCAAGCCGAAGGCGCGCAGGCCCCACGTCATCTTCGCGGATCGCCCGCCGGGCCCGTCACCCCCGGACAATTCCTCGTACCCTTCTTGTTTGCTTGGTTGTTCGGCCATTTGTATGTCCTCCCTAACGCTTCTTCTGCGGTGGAAGATCGGTGCACACGCCTTCGAAAAGTTCGGCGGCCATGCCCACCGATTCGCCCAGGGTCGGATGCGGGTGGATGGTCTTGCCGATGTCGACAGGGTCGCAGCCCATCTCGACGGCCAGACAGAGCTCGCTGATCAGATCCCCCGCCTGGGTACCGACGATGGCCCCGCCGATAATCCGATGGGTCTCCTCGTCGAACAGCAGCTTGGTAAAACCTTCGTCGCGGCCGTTGGCAATGGCACGACCGGAAGCGGCCCAGGGGAAAACCGCCTTGCCGTACTTGATACCCTCGGCCTTGCATTCGGTCTCGGTCTTGCCGGCCCAGGCCACTTCCGGGTCGGTATAGGCCACCGAGGGGATCTGGCGGGCGTCGAAGACGCTCTTCTGTCCGGCGGCGGCTTCCGCCGCGACATGCGCCTCGTGCACCGCCTTGTGGGCCAGCATCGGCTGGCCGATGATGTCGCCGATGGCGAAGATGTGCCCAACGTTGGTGCGCAACTGCTTGTCGGTGGCGATGAACCCGCGTTCGTCGACCGCCACCCCGGCGTTTTCGGCGCCGATCTTCTTGCCGTTGGGGGTGCGCCCGACCGATTGCAGGACCATGTCGTACATCTGCGGCTCAGCGGGTGCGTTGTCCCCCTCGAAGCTGACCTTGAGGCCATTCTTCTGGGCTTTCACCTCGGAGGTCTTGGTCTTGAGCATCACCTTGTCGAAGCGCGGCGTGTTGACCTTCTCCCAGACCTTGACCAGGTCGCGGTCGGCGCCGGCCATCAGCCCGTCGAGCATCTCGACCACGTCGATGCGCGTGCCCAGGCTGGCGTAGACCGTGGCCATCTCCAGGCCGATAATGCCGCCGCCGATGACCAGCATGCGCTTCGGGATGGACGTGAGCTCTAGGGCGCCGGTGGAGTCGACCACCCGGGGATCGTCGGGAACGAACGGCAATTTCACCGACTGCGAACCGGCGGCGATGATGCACTTGTCGAACTTCACCACCTGCTTGTCGCCGGTCTGCTCCTGGCCATCGCCGGTGGTCAGGGTAACTTCCAGGTGATGCGGGTCGAGGAATTTACCGACCCCACGCACGTTCTGGACCTTGCGTGCCTTGGCCATGCCGGCAAGCCCCCCGGTGAGCTTGCCGACGACTTTTTCCTTCCAGCCGCGCAGCTTGTCGAGATCGATGTCCGGTTTGCCGAAGGCGATGCCGTGCTCGGCCATGGCATTGGCCTCGTCGGTGACCGACGCGACATGCAGGAGTGCCTTGGAGGGGATGCAGCCGACGTTCAGGCACACCCCGCCGAGAGTGGCATAGCGCTCCACCAGCACGGTCTTCATTCCCAGGTCGGCCGCCCGGAAAGCGGCCGAGTAGCCGCCCGGGCCAGAGCCGAGCACCAGCATCTCGCACTCGATGTCGGCGCCGCCGCTATGGGTGGCCGCCTGGGGGGCGGGCGCAGCGGCCTTCTCTCCCGCGCCCTGTGCCGGGGCGGGTTGGGACGCGTGGGATTTTCCCTCCGCTTCCAGCATCAGGATCGCCGAGCCTTTCGAAACCTTGTCGCCGACCGATACCAGCACGTCCTTGACCTTGCCGGCCTTGGGCGCGGGCACGTCCATCGAGGCCTTGTCGGACTCCACGGTAATCAGCGGATCCTCGGCACGGATGGTGTCGCCCGCGCGCACCAGCACCTCGATGATCGGCACATCGCTGAAGTCGCCGATGTCCGGTACTCGAACCTCTTCCAGGCTGCCGCCGCCATAACCCCCACCGGCATCGCCGGGTGCGGCAGAGCCTTCCCCTTCTCCATGCACCGCCGGATGCGGGTCGTGGTCCGCGACCCGGGAATTGGTCTCGGCCGGTTCCAGCATCAGAATGGTCGAGCCTTCGGAGACCTTGTCACCCTCCTTGACCTTGAGTTCTCCGACCGTGCCCGATTCAGGGGACGGCACATCCATGGAGGCCTTGTCGGTCTCCAGGGTGATCAGCGGGGTTTCGATGTCGATCGCATCACCCGGCTTGACCAGCACCTCGATGATCTCGACATCCTTGAAGTCACCGATATCGGGAACCTTGATTTCGATTGCCATGGTGTCGTTTCCCCTTACATCATCATGCGCCGCATATCGGCGAGCAGGTTGGCGAAATGGACGTTGAAACGGGCCGCGGCGGCGCCGTCGATGACCCGGTGATCCCAGGACAGCGACAGGGGCAGCACGAAGCGCCAGTCTGACTGCTTGCCATCCGGCGAGACCTGCTTCCAGTAAGACCGACACACACCCATGATGGCGACTTCGGGGGCGTTGATGATGGGCGTGAAATAGATCCCACCGATCCCGCCTAGCGAGGAGATGGTGAAACAG
Organism: Halomonas jincaotanensis; assembly: GCF_018448785.1. Classification (GTDB taxonomy): domain Bacteria; phylum Pseudomonadota; class Gammaproteobacteria; order Pseudomonadales; family Halomonadaceae; genus Halomonas; species Halomonas jincaotanensis. The sequence continues at coordinate 79,853 of NZ_JAHCLU010000007.1, forward strand.
CCGCCCTGCATCTGGTCGGGCTTGAGCTTGCCGTCGCGGGCCAGCTTTGCCAGCGACCCCATTTCCTGGGCGATCTCGGCCACCCCTTTCTGGTCCGCATCGCGGATCACCGGCACCACCAGGCCGTTGGGCGTGTCGGCGGCGAAGCCGATGTGGTAGTAATGCTTGTAGATCAGGTTGTCGCCGTCCAGCGAGGCGTTGAACTCGGGGAACTGCTTCAGGGACGCGACCGCAGCCTTGATCATGAACGCCAGCATGCTGACCTTGATGCCCGCCTTTTCGTTCTCCTTGTTGAACTGCACCCGGAAGGCTTCCAGGTCGGTGATGTCGGCCTCGTCGTGGTTGGTGACGTGGGGAATTTTCACCCAGTTGCGATGCAGGTTGGCGCCGGAGATCTTCTTGATCCGGGAAAGCGGCTTGGTTTCCACCTCACCGAACTTGCTGAAGTCCAACTTGGGCCAGGGCAGCAGATCCAGGCCTTCTCCTCCGCCGGAGGGGGCCGCCGCGGCCGGTTGAGCCGCCGGTGCGCCGCCCTTGGCAAAAGCCTGGATGTCCTCGTTGGTGACCCGGCCCTTGAGGCCGGTCGGCGGCACGCGGTTCAGGTCTACGTCCAGTTCGCGGGCCGTGCGGCGAGCCGAGGGGCTGGCGTGAACCCGGCTGAAATCGGCAATCTGGCTGGTCGACGGTGCGCTGGAGGGGGCAGCCGCCGGTTGCGGTTTCTTCTCTTCGTCCCCGGCGGGAGCCGCAGGCTTTTCTCCCGCTCCCGCCCCTCTCTCCATCAGCAACACCAGACTGCCCTTGGAAACGTTGTCGCCGACCTTGACCTTGACCTCCTTGACGGTGCCGGCCTTGGGCGAGGGCACGTCCATCGAGGCCTTGTCCGATTCCAGAGTGATCAGCGGGTCCTCGGCCTGGACGTTATCACCGGCCTGGACATGGACCTCGATGATCGGCACATCGTCGAAGTCGCCGATGTCGGGGACCGTGATCTCCTCGACCCCGCCACCGGACGGTGCCGGTGCCTCTCCTCCTTCCTCGGCGGAAGAAGGGGCAGGGGATGAGGGAGCGTCACCCTCACCCTCCGCCTCCAGCATCACAATCGTCGACCCCTCGGAGACCGTGTCACCGACCTTGACCTTGACCTCCTTGACCGTCCCCGCGGCAGGCGCGGGCACGTCCATGGAGGCCTTGTCGGATTCCACGGTGATCAGTGGGTCCTCGACCTGGACGCTGTCGCCAGCCTGGACGTGGAGTTCGATGATCGGGACATCGGTAAAGTCGCCGATGTCCGGTACCTTGATTTCTTGGATGGCCACTTTTCTTCTCCTCCGGCTCAGGCGTACAGGGGGTTGGGCTTTTCGGGGTCGATGCCGTATTGGGCGATGGCGTCCTTGACCTTGGCGCTCTTGAGCTTGCCTTCGTCGACCAGGGCCTGCAGCGCGGCCACGGTGACGTAATGACGATCCACCTCGAAGTGGCTGCGTAGGGCCTCGCGGCCGTCTGAGCGGCCGAAACCGTCGGTGCCCAGCACCTCGTAACGCCGCGGTACAAAGGATCGGATCTGTTCGGCGAACATCCGGATGTAATCGGTGGAGGCGATGATCGGTCCTTCGGTGCCTTCCAGGCACTCCTCGACATGGCTCTTGCGCGGAGTGTCGCCGGGATGAAGCCGGTTCCAGCGCTTGACGGCGTGGCCGTCGCGGGCCAGCTCGTTGAAGCTCGGGCAACTCCAGACGTCGGCTGCTACCCCCCAGTCTTCGCGCAGCAGATCCACCGCGGCGATGACCTCCTGGAGGATGCTTCCACAGCCCAGCAGCTGAACTCGCGGGCTCTTGCTCTTGCCCTTGCCTCCCTCGGCCTTGCTGAGCGCGTACATGCCCTTGATGATGTCGTCTTCAGCGCCTTCGGGCAGTGCTGGATGGTGGTAGTTCTCGTTCAGCGTGGTGATGTAGTAGAAGACGTTCTCCTGATCCTCGTACATGCGTTTGAGGCCTTCGCGCACGATCACCGCCACCTCGTAGTGGAAGGTGGGGTCGTAGGCCATGCAGTTGGGGATGAACTGGGCGAACAGCTGGCTGTGCCCGTCCTGGTGTTGCAAGCCCTCGCCGTTCAGGGTGGTGCGTCCCGAGGTGCCGCCGATCAGGAAACCCCGCGCCAACATGTCGCCGGCCGCCCAGGCCAGATCACCGACGCGTTGGAAACCGAACATGGAATAGAAGACGTAGAACGGGATCATGGTGATCCCGTTGTTGCTGTACGACGTGGCCGCGGCGATCCACGACGACATGGCCCCGTCCTCGTTGATGCCTTCCTGCAGGATCTGGCCCTTCTGGTCCTCCCGGTAGGGCATGATCTCCTCGGCATCCATGGGCACGTACTTCTGCCCTTCCGGCGCGTAGATACCGATCTGCCGGAACATGCCCTCCATGCCGAAGGTGCGCGACTCGTCGGCGACGATCGGCGTCAGCCGCGGCCCCAGGGTCTTGTCGCGGGCCAGGGAGACCATGATGCGTACCGTGGCCATGGTGGTGGACATGGTGCGCTCACCGGTGTCCCCCAGCACCTGCTTGAACATGTCCAGCGGGGGCGCCTTGAGCACATCGCCGTTGAGCCGGCGCTGGGGCAGGTAGCCGCCTAGTGCCTTGCGCTGCTCGCGCAGGAACTGCATCTCGGCGCTATCCTCGGGCGGCTTGAAGAACGCCGCCTTGGTGACCTGTTCGTCACTGAAGGGCAGGTCGAAGCGCTTGTGAAAGTACCTGAGGTGATCCTCACCCAGCTTCTTCTTCTGGTGGCTGATGTTCTGGCCCTCGCCGCCCTCGCCCATGCCGTAGCCCTTGACGGTCTTCATCAGCAGCACCGAGGGCTTGTCCTTGGTGTTGACCGCCGCGTGATAGGCCGCGTAAACCTTCTGCGGGTCGTGGCCACCGCGGATAAGCTTGTAATAGATGTCGTCGTCCGACATGTGGGCGACCATTTCCTTGAGCTCCGGATACTTGCCGAAGAAGTGCTCGCGGATGTAGCCGCCGCCCTTGACCTTGAAGTTCTGATACTCGCCGTCGATGCATTCCTCCATGCGCTGGCGCAACAGCCCCTTGGTGTCCTTGGCCAGCAGTTCATCCCAGCCTGAACCCCACAGGCACTTGATGACGTTCCACCCCGCGCCTCGGAAGTTGCCTTCCAGTTCCTGGACGATCTTGCTGTTGCCCCGCACCGGACCGTCCAGACGCTGCAGATTGCAGTTGACCACGAAGATCAGATTGTCCAGCTTCTCCCGGTTGGCCAGGGCGATGGCCCCCTGGGACTGGGGCTCGTCCATCTCGCCGTCGCCCAGAAACACCCAGACCTTGCGTCCCTCGGTGTCGGCCAGACCCCGATGGTGGAGGTACTTCATGAACCGTGCCTGATAGATGCCCATGATCGGCGCCAGACCCATGGACACAGTGGAGACCTGCCAGAAGTCCGGCATCAGATAAGGGTGGGGATAGGAGGAGAGCCCCTTGCCGCCCGCTTCCACGCGGTAGTTCTCTAACTGCTCCTCGGAGAGCCGTCCCTCCAGAAACGCCCGCGCGTAAATACCCGGCGCGCAGTGGCCCTGCACGTAGATGATGTCGCCGCCGTGGCTCTCACTGGGGGCATGCCAGAAATGGTTGAAGCCCACCTCGTACATCACCGCCGAAGACGCATAGCTGGCGATATGCCCGCCCGGTTCGGCGGGTTTCTTGTTGGCGCGTACCACCATGGCCATGGCGTTCCAGCGCAGGTAGGCGGTCAGCCTTTGCAGTAACGCCTCGTCTCCAGGGAACTTGGCCTCCTTGTCGGGCGGTATGGTGTTCACATAGGGCGTGCGGGTGGTGTCGGGCGCTTCGGCACCGGTTCGGTAGGCTTCTTCCACCGCCTTGTGCAGCAGATAGGTGGCCCGCTCGGCGCCCACCCGCTCCACCACCACGTCGACGGCTTCCTGCCATTCCTGGGTTTCTTGTGGATCGAAGTCATCGTAGTTTTCAAATGCCATGGGTCGTGTTCCTTGGTTGGGTCGGAATTGTTTTATTTATCGATCGGTCTGTGCCTCGACCACTGCGAAGGCGCTCATGTTGGCGATACCCCGGGCGGTGACCGAGCGGTTGAGCACATGAACCGGCTTGGCGGCCCCCAGCAGGATGGGTCCCACTGATACACCGTTGCCCAGTACCTTCAGAGCGGTAAAGGCGATGTTCGCCGCGTCCAGGCTGGGCATGATCAACAGATTGGCCTCGCCGTCGAGAAGCGAATCGGGCAGGATGCGCCCGCGCACGCCCGTGGACAGCGCCGCGTCGGCTTGCATTTCGCCGTCCACCACAAGATCCGGGGCACGCTCCCGGATCAGCGCCAGTGCCTGGCGCATCTTCCCGGCACTGTCGAAGTCGGAACTGCCGAAACTCGAGTGGGAGACCAAAGCAGCCCGGGGCGTGATGCCGAAGCGGCGAACCTGCTCCGCAGCCAGCAGGGTGATTTCGGCGATCTGATTGGCATCGGGGTCGTAATTGACGAAAGGGTCGGCGATGAACAGCGTGGCCCGTTCGAGGATCAGCAGTTGCAGGGCGGCCGCCGTGTTGACGCCCTCGCGCAGGCCGATGACGTCGAGCACCAGGCCCAGGTGCTCGCCGTAGGTGCCCACCGGGCCGGCGATCATGGCGTCCACATCGCCCCGGCGCAGCAGCATCGAGGCCAGGATGGTGGACCGGCTGCGGACTCGCTTCTCGGCGGCCTCCGGCTGTACGCCGCGCCTTCCCATCAGTATGTGGTACTCGCTGGCCAGTTCGGGGTAGCCGGAATAGTCCTGCGAGTCGATCAGCTCGAAATCGACGCCGGGCGTCACCGGCAGGCCCAATTCCTCGATGCGTGCCTCGATGACAGCCCGGCGACCGATCAGTACGGGTTTGGCATAGCGCTGACTGACGCAGACCTCCATGGCACGCAGGACGCGCTCGTCCTCGCCTTCGGCATACAGCAAGCGGAGTGGATTCTGTCGAGCCCGCTCGAACACCGGCTCCATCACGTTGCCGGAGCGGTAGACCAGTTTTGACAGCGTACGGGTATACGCATCCAGGTCCTCGATGGGTCGAGCGGCCACTCCGCTGTCCATGGCGGCCTTGGCCACCGCCGGCGGGATGGTGTCGATCAGGCGCGGGTCGAAGGGTTTGGGCAGAATGTACTCCGGGCCGAAGGTCAGCGCCTGCCCGCCATAGGCCACCGCGACCGTTTCCGGCACCGTGGTGGTCGCCATGTCGGCGATGGCCATGACGGTGGCCAGTTTCATTTCCTCGTTGATGGTGGTGGCGCCGCAGTCCAGGGCGCCCCGGAAGATGAACGGAAAGCACAGGACGTTGTTGACCTGATTGGGGTAGTCCGAGCGTCCGGTGGCGATCACCGCATCCGGGCGTACCGCCTTGGCATCCTCCGGCATGATTTCCGGGTGGGGGTTGGCCATGGCCAGGATCAACGGCCGATCGGCCATGGTCGCCACCATCTCAGCCTTGAGCGCGCCCCCGCTCGAGAGACCGAAGAACACGTCGGCCCCGTTGACGGCATCGGCCAGGGTGCGGGCCTCGGTCTGGGCCGCATAGCGTGCCTTGTATTGGTCCAAGCCGTCACGGTGGGTGTGGATCACGCCGCTGCGGTCGCAGACCAGGATATTCTCCTTGCGTACCCCCAGAGCCACCGCGAGATCCAGACAGGCCAGGGCCGCGGAGCCCGCCCCGTTGCAGACCAGGCGGATGTCACCGAGGTTCTTTCCGACCACCCGCAAGCCATTGAGCAGGGCGGCCGCCGTTACGATGGCGGTGCCGTGCTGGTCGTCGTGGAAGACCGGGATATCCATCCGCTCGCGCAGACGCCGCTCGATCTCGAAGCATTCCGGTGCCTTGATGTCTTCCAGATTGATGCCGCCGAAGGTGGCCTCCAGACCGGCGACGATCTCGATAAACTTGTCCGGGTCGCGCTCTTCGACCTCGATGTCGAACACGTCCACGTCGGCGAATTTCTTGAACAGCACGGCCTTGCCTTCCATGACCGGCTTGGAGGCCAGGGCGCCGATGCTACCCAGCCCCAGCACCGCTGTGCCGTTGCTGACCACGGCCACCAGATTGCCGCGGGCGGTGTACTCGGCCGCCATCAGGGGGTCACGTTCGATCTCCTCGCAGGCCGCGGCCACGCCAGGCGAATAGGCCAGCGACAGATCTCGCTGACTGGCCATGGGCTTGGTCGCCTGGATCGCCAACTTGCCGGGGCGGGGGAATCGATGGTATTGCAGGGCGCTGTCGCGTAGATCGTCGGCCATATGCTTTTCCTCACTCGTTGTTACTCGCTTTTCCTAGCGGCGACAGCGGCGTCGATACCGCTTTGCCACCAGCCATGTCGTCAGCGTCAGCGGGGCAAACGGGTGGAGCTGCGCCGAACCAGACAGCGGCTCGTCGCAGCAAAAGCGCCCGCCCCCTGGCATCAGAACTGCAACCCGAGGGCGACGCCGCCGAGCACGTAAAAGAAGAACAAGGTGATCAAGGTGATCCCGATGACGTCGAGTACGCTTCCCCCGAGCACGGGAATGGAGGTCGCGGCAGTCGCCATGTGACTGGTGACCTCGGTGAGGAAGAGCACGAGTGTGATCACGGCGGTGACCAGCAGCAGGATTGGCGACTGCTCATACTCTATCGGCTGGCGTGTTTGTTCAGCCATCGGAATGTCTCCGGCGGTTGTTTTTCCTCATGCTAGTTCAAGAAACGAACAATGGCCTACCGAATGCGCTGCACACTCAACACCGAGGGGGTCACGCGAGCGCCTCGGCGATGAGTCGTTCGCCGTCGAGCAGCACGAACTCTCGGTTCACCAGCTCGCGCGCCTTCACCAGATGCTCGAGAGCAAGGGCCACGTTGGCCCGGGAGGCGCTGTTCTCGCCGCCGGTCTCCTCGAGCGAAGTGGCCAAGCGCTGGCTGGCTGGCTCATCGGTGAGGCGTCCCGGCTTGATGATCAGGAAAGGCACGCCGGAGGCGCGCAGGTAGGCGTCAGCGGCGAACTTGGCGGCCATGTAGGGGCGCAGCTTTTCGGGGGCGGCCTGGGGGTCCTCGGCGCGCATGGCGCTGACCATCAGGAATCGCGCCACGCCTCCCTCACGTGCCAGGTCGACGGCGCGGATAGCACCGTAGAGGTCGATCAGCAGGGTCTTGTCGGGGCCGGTATGCGGGCCCGACCCCGCAGTGAAGAGTACCTGCTCGCAGCCGCCGTCGAAGGCGTGCGCGAAATCGCTCTCCAGGTCGGCGATTACCGTCTCGATGCCACGCGTCTCGAACCAGGGTTGCTGGACGGCATTGCGGATCATGGCCCGGATGGGCTCGCCGTTTGTTCGGGCCAGCTCGCAGAACTGTTGGCCGATCTGTCCGTTGGCCCCAATCACCAAGGTCGTCATATTGCCTCCTCGTTTCGCTGTTCAGGGCCGGCAGCTCTGCGTAGCCGTTGAGCCTCGGCGATGGGGTCAAACGGCAGTCTCTTCCTGGCGCCAGTGTTCAACGTGGCGCTGCGCACGCTGTTCTGCAGGCTCGTCACCCCACTAGCGAACGATGCCTTTTTATCCGATACATATGGCCATCCGCATGGCCCAGCAAGGTATCGGCATCTTCCCCGTCTGTGGGATAACAGGCCACGCCGATGCTGCATGACGGCATGCTGACCCCACCGAATTCAGCGCCCAGCGGCGCGTTCACGACCATGAGGATCTGCTCCACCTTTGCCGCAACGGCATCCGTAGACTGTATATCCGTTAACAGAACCGTAAACTCATCCCCGCCCATCCGGGCCACCGTGTCCGTCTCGCGTACGCAGCCTTCCAGCCCTCGTGCCACCTTACAGAGCACACTGTCACCCACCGCGTGTCCGTGAACGTCATTAATATATTTGAAATCGTTAATATCCAAAAACAGCAACGCCAGACGGCTCTGGTGACGATGGGCCGTCCGCAGACCCGATTCCAGTCGATCGTAAAACAGCGATCGGTTCGCCAGCGCTGTCAGCGGATCATGGTGTGCAAGAAAGCGTAATTCTGCCTCGGCCTGCATAAGTGCCGTCACGTCCCGCGCGACACCGATCCGCACACCCTCAGCCTCGTACCAGCGGGCAGACCACAGGATATGTACGATGCCGCCATCCTTGCGGAGATAACGGTTGCGGAAATCGACGTGGGGCTGACCGTTCATGACCCGGAGCATGGAGACCCGCGTGGCCGCAAGGTCGTCAGGATGTATATAGTTGACGATTGAGGTGCCGGTCAGCTCGTCTGCACGGTAACCGAGCAGCGCCTCACATGCCTCGCTCACAAAGATGATCTGGTTGTCCCCATCGACCACAAAGACCGTGTCCAGCATCAGATTAATCAGTTTGGGGTAGAGTGCTTGCGGGTCAGTGGGCATACACAGTCCAAGGAAAGTTTGCTGACATCCCACGAGAGTAGCCCGATCGCGAGGGGAGGCGGTAAGGAATCGTACAAACGTTTAGGGAAGCGCTGCGTGAATCCCGCTGGTCATCCGATCACAACTCCTCCGGCCGGGGTGGCCTGCCCACCTTCACTTCGCCGAGATCCTCATGGGACAGGCCGCGGAACAACGCGAACATCATGGCAAACACCAGAATAAACATCGGCAAGCCGACGACGGTGATCACCTCCTGCAAGGCGGTAAGCCCGGCATCGCCGGCAAGCACGATGAGCATGGCAGCCAGCATGCCCTCGGAGACTCCCCAGAACACGCGCTGGTGCCAGGGGCCCGGGTCTGGGGTGCCGGTACACAGCATATCGACCACCAGGGACGCGGAATCCGATGACGTGGCAAAGAAGATGGCAACGATGACAACCGCCAGGCCCTGAATTAATGTCGCGGCCGGGAAGTTCTCGAAAAACGCGAACATGGCCAGTGGGATGCTTTCGACTACGGCAGCGGACAAGACACCGGCCTGATCCCCCATTGCTTCCCGGGTCCCTGCCCCGATTCCGTCAATCTCCATCGCAGACCAGCCAAAGATGGCAAACCAGATCAGGGTAAAGATGGATGGGGCGAACAGCACACCAAGGACAAACTCGCGGATGGTCCGCCCGCGGGAAATCCGCGCCACGAAGATCCCGATAAAAGGCGACCAGGTCACTGTCCAGGCCCAATAAAACACCGTCCAGCTGCCCTGCCACCCCCAGGTGCCACCGTCGCTGGAATAACTCGCCAGGGTGTCATTCCAGAAAGCCATCGGCAGCAGGTTCGAGATGTAGAGGCCAAAGGTCTCGACAACGGCACGAAGAAGAAAGACCGTCGACCCGGTAAAGAGCACAAACATCAGCAGGCCGACGGCCATCCCGATATTGATATTGGAAAGCCGTTTCACCCCTGAATCCAGCCCCGCCACGATCGACCCCACGGCGACAGTCGTCAGAACGGCGATAATAAGCACCTTGGTAATCACCGCATCCGGGACACCAAACAATGCCGTTAGCCCCGCATTGATCTGCTGGGTGCCCAGGCCGATAGAAACCGCTACGCCAAACAGGGTACCGAGGATGGCGAAGATATCGAGGGACTTACCGACGGGCCCATAAATGTGGTCGCCAATCAGCGGGTAGAACACCGAGCTGAAACGCATCGGCAGGTTATAGCGATAGATAAAATACGCAAAAGCCAGCCCCGGCATGGCGAAAATCGCCCAGGTATGCAGCCCCAGGTGATAGATAGAAAAACTCATGGCATCGTCGGCGGCTTCCACAGTGAAGGGCTCGACATCCGGCCTAGGGGGATTTGCAAAGTGGGAAATAGGCTCGGCTACGCCCCAGAACATCAACACCGTGCCGATGCCGCCAGCAAACAGCATGGCGAACCACGAGAGGTTGCCATAGGCCGGCTTCGCATCATTGCCACCCAGGCGAATCGACCCGAAACGGCTTATCGCCACCCATAGCAGGAACGCCACCCAACTCGTCACCCCGAAAATAAAAAACCAGCCAAGGTTAGTAACGATCCATTCTCGCCCCGCGCCGAAGGCTTCCCCTATTGGGCCTGGCGCAATTAAAAGCGCGGCTAAAAAAAGGATCATGATCCCTGCAGACGTGAAAAAAATGGTGGGATCCGTCTTGAGACCCAGCTTTCTCGCAAGTGAATCCATTGTCATGCCTCTCCGAGCCTTTCCGACAATTTAGGAGTTATTCGCCGATCACGCCAAGTTGCTAGCGACACTTCATGCACACCTTCCATGCACATCTTCAAAGGGAGAAGACTCCCGCGGCGGGTGCACCAGCTTGTGGAGTTCGATGGGGTTGATGTCGCTCTGCACCAGCAGCCATGCACGGCGCTACGCCAGGTCAAGCCTCTCCAGCACATCCGCCAGCCGTTGTCGGTCGGCGCCTTCCAGTGTCTTGAGCGGTAGCGGCAGGCTGGGACGGCTGACAAACCCCTGAAGCTCGGCGGCGGTCGCGATGATGCGCAGACTGCCACCATACGTTTGAAACAGCGCCCAGAGTGGGTTTAGCCGTGCCGATAGGGCCAGAGCCTGATCGGAGTCGCCTGCCTGGGCGGCGCGGGTGATCGCGAGCATGATCCGCGGGTAGAGCCCGCCAATCGCCGAGTACCAACCATCGCAACCCGCGGCGAGTCCGGTGGCAGCCAAGGGGTCACCGCTGACGCCAATGGTCACGTCGGAGGGAATCAATTGGCGCAGTCGCTCGACACGCGCCTTGGCTTTCTCAACTTCCGCCGGCACACCGGGAATCTTGATCGAGCGTACCTGTGGCAACTGGGCGATGCGGCCGTGCAGCTCATCGCTGAAGACAAAGTGGGTGGTGCCGGGGTTGTCATAGACACACAGCGGTACGGAGAGCGCGCGGCACACCGTTTCGTAAAGGCCAAAGACTTCATCCTCGGTGAGTTTCTGGTACGACGCGGGTGCCAGCAGCACTCCGCTGGCGCCGGCGTTCTGGGCATCCTCGGCCAAGGCCAGCACATCGCGGGTACGCAGTGCACCGATGCCAATCATGACCGGTGTATCGCCAGCACTCGCCACAGCAAGCTGTGCAATGCGCGCGCGTTCGGCGCGGGTGAGATAGGCGTAGCTGCCCGTCGAGCCAAGCGCCCCGATGTCGTCCACGCCCGCTACCGCCAGGCGCTCGATCAAGCGGGTGAATGCCTCTTCTTGAAGACCCTGCTCACTCATCGGGGTCAAGGGAAATGCACTCAGGCCGGTGAACATGTTCGATAATCCTTGTGGGGTTATGAATGCCTGGCTGGCATCTTCCAGGCGGTTATCACTTCATCTCAAAGCCACGCTTGACCAGGAAGTCGCGCATATGCGGACGCAACTTGGTATCGAAAAGTGGGGTGAGGTTGTGTGACCAGTCGGTGTTCTTGTTGCCGCTGCTGCGCGCCTGATAGTAGGTCTGCATCGTGGCGTCGAAGGCTTCGACCTGCTCGCGATCGTCGGTGTAATAGTCTTTCTTGAGGATCGCCTCGACCGGCAGTCTCGGTTTGACGTCCGGGTCGTGGGCCGGGTAGCCGAGGCACATGCCGAACACCGGATAGACGTGCTCGGGCAGGCGAAGCAGGTCGCTGACCGCCTGGGGGTTGTTGCGGATACCCCCGATATAGCAGATGCCCAGGCATTCGGATTCGGCGGCGATCGCCACGTTCTGCGCCATCAGCGCGGTATCCACGCTGGCAACGATCAGTTGCTCGGTCATGCCGCGCACGACATTGGCGCCGGTGCGCTCGGAGGCCTCAGTGGGGCGTTTCATGTCGGCGCAGAACACCAGGAAGTCCGCGCAGCTGGCGATATAACCTTGGCCGCCGGCAAGCTCGGCAATCGTCTCGCGGTTCGCCGGGGCGGTGACGTGGATGACGCTGTAGGCCTGGACGTGGCTGGAGGTAGCCGCGCCCTGGCCGGCTCGAATGAGCTCCAACAGCAGCTCACGGGGGATCGGCCGGTCGCTGAACTTGCGGACCGAACGATGGGATTTCAGTAATTCAATGACGTGGCTCATGGTAGCTCGCAAACGTGGATGACTATCGCCTGAAACCGGCGACCAGCGACGCTCTCCTCTCGCCGGCCGAAATGGCGGCCGGAATAGCGGCAGGAGGCTGTCGCCCTTCCAGGCATCGCGGAGAACACAAGTTAACCCCAGAAGACGACAAGGGCCAGCCAAGTGCTGCGGCGCGACTACGGCTCGTCGAGTGCCAGCGCCATCCTGGCGAGGCGCTCGACATCGACGCTTGCGGTCGCGCCGATGTCGGTAATCTCTTGTGGCGAGAACCAGCCAACGTCAAAGGCATCGTCGTTGGCGACACCCTCCCCGGCCACCCATTGGCAGCGCACGGCGATGAGAACAAAGTGATGCTGACGCCCTCTCTCCACGGGCGTGATCACCTCCAGGACCGTGAGCACATCGCCGGGCAGTGCGCGCACACCGGTTTCTTCCTGCAGTTCACGAACGGCGGCCGCTTGGGTGGTCTCGCCCCACTCGATATGACCGCCGGGAAAGCCCCAGCAGCCGGCGTCCGGTGGGTTGGCGCGACGCACCAGCAGCACGCGGTCCCCGCGAGCCACCACGGCAAGCACAGCAGGCACGGGACTCTTGGGTTCGTGAATCATGGAGGGGGCATGCGCCATGGAGTGTCCTGTCGATGTCTGGCGACTCATTGCCACAGACTAGCAGGTGGGTACACGCCGGCTGTTACCGGTACAACAGCGTCATCGTGGGAGACGCAGACACCGCCAGCTGGATAGGTGAATCTTGGCGGAAGGTGAGTGATGGCAGAAGGTGTGTTAAGGAGGAAGCGCCCGTATTGACATGAAAAAGTACTACGCTGAACCATGATTGGGCATGTCCAGGGATGTAATCAGAGGAACGCGTCAGTGAATGTCGATACCGAGACACAAATCCACGAGATGCAGCGCCGCATCAGGCATTGGCTCGATGAGGACACGGGCGCCGGGGTCGAAGGCACCTTGGAAGGGCTCACTGCCGATGTCACCACCCTGGAAGAGGAGCTACAGGCGCTCTTTCCCGCCAAGGACTCGACCCGCGACATCTTCGCGGCCCTGAGGGAGCAGGCGATCTTCCGAACCGTGCTGGAGTCCGTGGTCGAAGGGGTGGTCGTGGCCGACATGCAGGGGCGATTGCTCGTCTTCAATTCGACCGCTAGAGAGCTTCTGGGCAAGGGCCCCATCGAGGTCGACCCCGAGAGCTGGAGCGAGTTGTACGGCTTCTTCTACTCGGATGGCAGTACGTCCTGCCCTTCCGATGAGCTGCCTCTAACCCGCGCCATGCAGGGAGAAGCCGTGGACGGCGAGGAACTGGTGGTGCGAACACCGGGACGTCCCGAAGACGTCCATATCCTGGCCACTGCCCGGCCGCTGACGGACAATGAAGGAGAGCAGATCGGGGGAGTGGTGGTGTTTCACGACATCACGCAAGCCAAGACAGTGGAAAGGGAATTGCGCCTGGCGCGCAATGATGCCGAGTCGGCCTCGCGCGCCAAGAGTGAGTTTCTCGCCAATATGAGCCACGAGATTCGCACGCCCCTGACTGCCGTGCTGGGTTTCGCCGATCTGCTGATGGATGCCGACCTCAACGAGAGCAACAAGCTCAACTACATTCAAGCGATTCGGCGCAACGGCCATCACCTGCTTGGCCTGATCAATGATGTACTGGATCTGTCGAAGCTGCAGGCGGAAAAGATGATCGTCGAGACCATCGACTGCTCCCTGCACCAGTTGCTCCACGAGGTGGCGTCGATCATGCAGGTTCGAGCCCACGAGAAGGGCCTGACATTCGAGGTGGAGTATGCCACGCCGATTCCGCGACATGTCCAGAGCGATCCCATGCGTATCCGCCAGATCCTGCTCAACCTGCTCAGCAATGCCATCAAGTTCACCCCCGGCGGCGCGGTCCGGCTGACGGCCTCCTGCCTCGATCCGGGCAGAGATACGTCTCGGGTGGAACTTGCCGTGAAAGACAGTGGAATCGGCCTGAACGAGGTGGAGATCGATAGCCTCTTTCAGCCCTTTCAGCAGGCCAATCCATCGACGACCCGCCAGTTCGGCGGCACCGGCCTGGGCCTGACCATATGCCGATCCCTGGCCGAGGCTTTGGGGGGCGAAATTCGAGTTGAAAGTTCACCGGGCAGCGGCAGCACCTTTACCTTCGTTTTCCACCAGCCGATCGACGCGCAGGCGGAAATGGTCACAGAGCACTGCCTGGCACTCGATGCATTACGGGAAGAACCGACCCGATCGGACTCATCGCCCTCGCTCTACGGCCGGATACTGCTGGCAGAAGACGGGATCGACAATCAACTGCTTATCTCCACGATACTGCGTCGACAAGGGCTTGTGGTAGAGGTTGCCGAAAATGGCGAAATCGCCGTCAATGAGGCGCTGGAAGCATTGGCCAACCACAAGGCCTATGACGTGATCCTCATGGACATGCAGATGCCCAGGCTGGATGGCTATGGTGCTACGGCCAAGCTCCGCCGCAAGGGCTATGCGGGGCCCATCGTCGCCCTGACGGCACACGCCATGGCGGGGGAGCGGGAACGCTGTCTTGCTGCCGGTTGTGACGACTACTTGACCAAGCCCATCGAACGGGCGGTGCTGCTCGGTGCCGTGGAGTCGCACCTGCGGCGCATTCGGGGAGAAGAAACTCCCTCGATGACGGAGGCAGCAGCCGTAACCGACAAGACGGAAGAGGCAGCCGGCCCCCTCTACAGTGACTTTGCCGATGATCCGGAAATGGACGAGCTGATTGCCGGTTTCATTGAGCGCCTCTCCGCGACACTCGAGGATATCCAGGCGGCCCTGAAGGCAGACGACATGGAACGGCTTCAGCGCTTGGCCCACCAGCTCAAGGGGGCGGCTGGTGGTTATGGTTTCATGCCGGTAAGCCGGGATGCCGAGGCCCTGGAGATGGTCGTGCGCAATGAAGCCCCGCCCATCGAGCTCACAGCGGCCATGGAGCGCCTTGCCTTTACCTGTTCTCGCCTATGCCATGACGACGTGCAGGAATCGAGTGATGACACTTGAACACCTGCCCCAGACGGTGCTTATCGTCGATGACTCCCCGGATATTCACCGGCTCGTCAGTGCGCACCTGAGATCCGAAGGGGTGACTCTCCTGCACGCCCAGGACGCGACAGAGGGACTGAAGATCGCCAACGACTCCCTGCCCGACCTGATATTGCTCGATCTGGACATGCCGGACATCGACGGCATGACCCTGTGCCGCCAGTTAAAGGAGGACCCGGACCTGTCGCCCATCCCGGTAGTCTTTCTCACCGGCATCCTCGATGTCGCGACCAAGGTCCAGGCCTTCGAACTCGGTGCCGTCGACTATGTCACCAAGCCCTTCGATGCCATCGAACTCAAGGCACGGGTCAGGGCGGCTCTTCGTACCAAGCGCTACCATGACCTCCTGACCACCAAGGCCCAGATCGATGCATTGACCGGGCTCTGGAATCGGGGATACCTCAACGATCAGCTGGGCCTGGAAATTTCCACCCTGCAGCGAAGCGATCATGCGTTTTCCCTGGCGATGGTGGATATCGATCACTTCAAATTGATCAATGACACCTACGGGCATCCCTTCGGCGACAAGGTGATCCAGGGTGTCGCCAACGCACTGAATCGGCTTTCCCGCAGCGCTGACGTCGTCTGTCGGTACGGTGGGGAGGAGTTCTCCATCATCCTCCGCCATACCTCGAGTGCTGGTGCGCGCGTCATGGCTGAGCGTATGCGCGAGGATATAGAGGCGCTGTCATTCACGTTGGGCCGCAAGTCCATCTCGGTGACAGTGAGCATTGGTGTGGCCGGCAGCGATCAATTTGTGGCGTCGGCCGATCTGTCCTGCGACTCATTGCTGCGGGCCGCCGACAGGGCCCTCTATGCGGCAAAAGGCAAGGGGCGCAACCGGGTCGAGTAAAACCGGGTCGAGTAAAACCGGGCCGAGTAAAAAGAGAAAGGGCGTGGCATGCTGAGAGGTATCGTCAGCACGCGAACTTTCTTCAGGAGACCTGCATGTTTCAGATCCGCCATGCACACGAGCGGGGACACGCCGATCACGGCTGGCTCGAGAGTTACCATACGTTCTCGTTCGCCGACTACCACGACCCGGCGTTCATGGGCTTCGGCCCGCTGCGCGTGATCAACGAGGATCGGGTACAGCCCGGCCAGGGCTTCGGCACGCACAGCCATCGCGACATGGAGATCATCTCCTACGTGCTGGATGGCGGGCTGGCTCACAAGGACAGCCTCGGCAACGGCTCGACGATCCGGCCGGGCGATGTCCAGCGTCTCTCGGCGGGCACCGGCATCACCCACAGCGAGTTCAACGGCTCCGACAAAGAGCGAGTGCATTTCCTGCAGATCTGGCTTCATCCCGAGCGCCGGGGCCTGCCGCCGAGCTACGAGGAGCGACGCTTTCCGGAACAGGAGAAGACCGACCGCCTGCGCCTCGTCGCCTCCCGGGACGGCCGCGAGGCGTCTTTGGTGGTCCACCAGGACCTGGATCTCTACGCGACGCGGCTCACCGAAGGGATCGAAGTCGAGCACCAGACCACGCCCGACCGCAAGGTCTGGATTCAGGTGGCCCATGGCTCGCTTGAGGTCAACGGCCAAGCTCTCGAGGCGGGCGACGGCATGGCGATCACCGACGAGGCGCGTATCGTGATACAGGCGACCTCGCCGGCCGAGGCGCTGCTTTTCGACATGGGCTAACCGGCTCGTGCCGGCGCCCGGCATTGAGCTCACCCCTGCGCCCTCCCCTGACCGTTCACCCGTTTTTTGCGAGGAACCGGCATGACCACAAGCCGTCACAACGCTCCCCCCCGAGGTAAATGGCTCGCCTTCCGCATCACCCTGATCGGAGTGATTCTCGCCGCCGTTGCGGCCCTGTCGATGGCCGGCGCCGGCCCCGCCTATCGCACCGAGCTGCTCTCCCTGGGCGACGCCTTCAGCATGCTGCGCTACGGCGCTTACATCGCCATCGGCGCCGCGGCGGTGGGGCTTGTCGCGCTGATCATCGCCGCGCTGTACCGACGCTTGAGACCCGCCCTGCTCAGCGCTCTGGTGATCATCGCCAGCCTCACTATGGTAGCCGTGCCCTGGATGCACCTGCAGCGCGCCCAGTCGGTGCCGCCGATCCATGACATCACCACGGATACCAACGACCCGCCCGCCTTCGAAACACTGGCCGCGGCGCGCGAAGCCGCGCCCAATGCCGTGGCCTACCCCGGTGAGGCGACCGCCCGACAACAGCGTGAGTCCTATCCGGATATCCAATCATGGGAGATCGACGCCCCGCTCCCCCACGTCCTTGAGGCCGCTGAAGCCGAAGCACGCGAGGCGGGCTGGGAAATCGCCTCGGTCACCGACGACACCATCGAAGCCACCGCCACCACCACCTGGTTCGGCTTCAAGGACGACGTGGTGATACGCCTGAGCGAGACGAGCGACGGGGTACGCGTAGATATGCGCTCCGCCTCGCGTCTCGGCGGCAGTGACGTGGGCACGAATGCGGCGCGAATTCGGGCGTACCTGGCGGCATTGGCACAGCGCGTCGAGTCGACGTGACGCAGCGTCGAGCTATTGATCAGCGGACCTGGCTCAGAACGGCAAATAAAGGATCACCCCGCGCAGCCCGCGCGCATCGGCCCATAGCTTGCCGAGGGTGATCGGCAACGAGAAGCGCCGCTTGCCGGCCGCGCCGGGGTTAAACAACAGCTTCCCGTCCCGCCATTCGCAACGCGGCTTGTGCGAATGACCGTGAAGCACGGCGTCGCAGGCCGTGCGGGGGTCGTAATCGGCGAGCCGGTGGACCAGATGTAGCCGCCAGCCGTTGACCACCAGGTCCAGGGTCTCGGGAAGGCGCTCGGCCCAGGCCGCGGTGTCGATATTGCCGCGCACGGTGTAGAGCGGCGCGATCGCTTCCAGGCGCTGGAGAAGGCACTCATCGTTTTCGCGGTGACCTACATCGCCGAGATGCAGGATCACTTCACAGTCGGCCAGCAGGCCCAGCGCCTCGTCGCGCAGCAGGCCATGGGTATCGGCGATCACCCCGATCGGCGAGGCGATTGAGAGTGAAGCAATGGCGGATGAAGCCATCGAGTGCTGGCTCATGTTGGCAGACCGCCATGTCCGCGATGTCGGAGGGCCTCTGCAAACTCACGCCGGTAGGCGGCGGCTTGCTCGCTCGGCTGCACCGGGAAGCGGCCCAGTTCGACGGCCAGCTCGAAGAAGCCCGCGGCGGGTACGCCCTCCCCACGGCGGCTGACCACCAATGCCGCTACGAACGCTCGCCCCTCACGGGCGTCCTCACGCATCAGCGTCTCGAGGGCCATGGCGACACGTTGAATGGTGCCGGGCGGGCGCAGCCCGAGGGCGGTAGCCAACTGCTGGTAGGTCAGCGGCAGCTGCGCCTCGGGGGTCGTCACGAGCGTCTGCCGGACCCGCTCGGCCAGCGAGGCGGGGTTGCCAGTGTCGGTGTCGGTTTCCGTCAGAGTGTCATTCATCGTGTCTGCAGGCCTGGGCTGATGGGCGCGTTCCTGGCCGTGTTAATGGTCTCGTTCAGGGGCTCGGCGGGTTTCGAGTGCGGGTGACGCATTTGAGGTGCCGCCGCAAGGCGGCCTTGGCCATCATGTGGGCACTGACCGGCGCGGTGGCGAACAGGAACATCGTGACCAGCGCTTCCTGGATGGAGACCCCACCCTGCTGGTGGCTGAAATACAGCAGCGAACCAATCAGGGTGCAGCCCACGCCCAGCGTGCTGGCCTTGGTGGGGCCATGCAGGCGCATGAACAGGTCGGGAAGTTTCGCCAGGCCCCAGGAGCCGACAAGCGCCACGACGGCACCGAACAACAAAAATACGGCAATCACCAGCTCCAGTAGCCAGGGTATATCGATAGCGTTCATTCGATGACATCCCCCCGCAGCAGGTACTTGGTCATGGCGACGGTGCCGACAAACCCCATCAGCGCGATCAGCAGCGCCAATTCGAACAGAATGCCCAGGCCCATGCGGATATCCGCCAGCACGATCAAGGCGATGCTGTTGATCATCAGGGTATCGAGGGCCAGGATCCGATCGACGATGTCCGGTCCGATGACTAACCGATAGAGATTCAACAAGGCGCCGAGCGCGAACAGCGTCAAGGCAATCGGTATGACGGTGGAAATCATCGCAGGATATCCTTCAGCGGTTGTTCATAGCGTTGCTTGATGCCGGCGATGGTGGCGGCTTCATCTTCAAGATGCAGCGCATGGACCAGCAGCGTATGCGCCTCGGCATCGTAATGGGCCGACACCGTCCCCGGCGTCAGGGAGATCGTGCTGGCCAGGATGGTGATGGCAAACTCGTCGTCAAGCTCCAGCGGATAGCGGAAGAATCCCGGTTGCAGGTGTCGCTCGGGGCGAAGAATGCGCACAGCGACAATCAGGTTGGACCAGAAGATATCCACCAGCAGCAACAGCACATAGCGCAATACCCGCCCGGGACGCTTGATCCTGGAGCGCTCCGGCCAGAAAGGATGGGTGACGAAGGGAATCACCACGCCCAGCACCAGCCCCAGCAGCAAGTGAGCGACGGTAAAGCGATTGAGCAGCAGCCAGAGCAGCGCCAGGAACAGCGAAAAGAGCGGCCGAGGCAGCCAGAACTGCCGAGACATCATGTCTCGAGACAGCAAGCGTCGAGAATGCGGCTTCGGGGTCACGGCATCACTTCCTTGGTGAGACGGGCCGATTCCGGCAGCACCGCGTCGATATAGGCGTGCGGAGCCAGCAACTGCTCTGCCGTCAGTTCAAGATAGTTGATCACCGGCTCGCCAAGGACCGACAGGCCGGCGCTGACGGTGATCATCAGGCACACCAGCCATACACAGACCCGGTCCAGTGGGCGCGGCGCGGCCATCGTTCCCGGCCGCCAGAACCAGCCGCTACCGGCGCGGCTGACCGCGACAAGGATCAGCAGGGCCGCCGCCAGCAGCACGCCCCACAGCCAGAATCCCTGCGGCTGGCCTGACGTGGCCTGCAGGATCCACAGCTTGCTGATAAAGCCACTGAAGGGTGGCAAGCCCGCCATGCTGATCGCCGCGATGAAGAAGACGCTGCCCAGCAGCCAGCGATGTCCCATGGGGGCGATGTCCGAGAAGCGGTCGTAGCCCTGTTCCCGCTGCTGGCCCAGCAGATCGGCCAGCAGGAAGAACACGGCGGTCATGCAGGTGCTGTGAATCAGATAAAACAGCGCGGCGCCTAGAGTGGCGGCGGTGACGAAGCTGATTGTCGCCAGCAGCGTGCCGACGGACAGAATCACCAGGTAGGCCGTCATGGTACGCAGGCTCGCCGAGCCCAGCGCGCCGATGCCCCCGAGTCCCAGGGTAAGCAGCGCCAGCGGCCAAAGCCAGCCCCAGGCGACCTGGTTGGCCGGGCTTTCGCCCAGGCCGAACACCAGCAGGAACACCCGCAGGATGGCGTAGATGCCGACCTTGGTCATGATGGCGAACAGCGCCGCCACCGGCGCGCTCGAGGCAGAGTAGGCGCGCGGCAGCCAGAACAGCAGGGGCAGGACAGCGGCCTTGATGCCGAACACCACCAGCAGCAGCATGCTGGCGGCAGACAGCAATGGTTGCCCTGCCACGGGTGTCGCCGCGACCGCCAGCGCCAGGTCGGCCATGTTCAGCGTGCCGGTGAGGCCATAGAGGGTGCCCAGCGCCAGCAGGAAAAGCGCGGAACTCACCAGGTTGATGATCACATAATGCAGTCCGGCGCGACTGCGCGCCCGGCCACCGCCATGTAATAGCAGCGCATAGGAGGCGATCAGCAGGATCTCGAAGAACACGAAGAGGTTGAACAGGTCGCCAGTCAGGAAGGCTCCATTGATCCCGGCCAGCTGGAACTGGAACAGCGCGTGGAAATGCGCGCCCTGCCGGTCGATGCCGCGGCTGGCATACAGCACGCAGAAAAGACTCAGCCCCGCGGTCAGCAACAGCATGATGGCGCTGAGCCGGTCGAGCACCAGCACGATCCCGAACGGGGCCGTCCAGTCGCCGAGGTGATAGAGCGTGAGCTCGCCTGAGCCGGCGGTGTTGACGGCCCACAGCCCCAGCAGGGTCAGCACCAGGGTGCTGGCGATGCTCACCAGTCGCTGCACCCCGACCGGCGTCGGATAGAGCAGCAGCAGGCTCGCCCCGGTCAGCAGCGGAATGAGGATGGGCAGAATTACCAGATGCGTCACGGCCGATCCTCATCGGGGTTTTCCCCGTCCACATGGTCGTTGCGCAGTTCAACCGCGGCCTTGAGAGCCAGCACTACCACGAAGGCAGTCATCGCAAAGCCGATGACGATGGCGGTGAGCACCAGCGCCTGGGGCAGCGGGTCAGCCGAATGATCCGCGAGGCCGACGATCGCCGGGGCACTGGTGGCAAGACGCCCCGAGGCAAACAGATAAAGGTTCACGGCATGCGACAGCAGGGTCAGGCCGAGGATCACCGAGAAGGTCCGGGCGCGCAGCAACAGGTAGATTCCGCAGCCGGTGAGCACCCCCAGGGTAAGGGCATACAAGAGCTCCATCAGCCGACCTCCTTGCCGGGCCCGGAAACGGTCATCAACTTGCCCAGATTGGCCAGGATCAGCAGCGTAGCGCCCACCACAGTGGTATAGACCCCCAGGTCGAAGAGCATCGCCGTGGCCAGTTCGAATTCGCCGACCAGCGGCCAGTCGAAATGCCCGAACGCAGAGGTCAGGAAGGGCCGACCGAACACCCAACTCCCCAGGCCGGTGGAGGTGGCGATCAGCACCCCGCCGCCTATCAACGGCCGGAAGTGCGTAAGCATGCGCTCCTGCGCCCACACCAGACCGCCCGACATGTACTGCAGCGTCAACGCGACGGCAGTGATCAACCCGGCGATAAAGCCGCCCCCGGGCAGGTTGTGCCCGCGCAGGAAGATATACGCCGACACCAGCAGGGCGATCGGCAGCACCAGCCTGGCGATCATACTCAGCATGATCGGATGGGGCTCGGCGACCCAGTGGCCAGCACTGGAGTCAGCGACCCGCTCCTTGAGATGCAGATCGCGGGTGAAGGCATAGACCGCCACCGCGGCGATCCCCAGCACGGTGATCTCGCCGAGCGTATCGAAGCCGCGAAAGTCCACCAGGATCACGTTGACCACATTGGTCCCGCCGCCGCCCGGCACACTATTGGCAAGAAAGAACGCGGCGATGCTTTCGTGCGGCCGCGTCAGGATGGCGAAGCTCAGCGTCGCGATGCCGGCCCCGACGAGTCCGGCAATCAATATATCGCGGCCGAAACGGGGTCCCGACGACTCCCTGGGCGACTGCTGTGGCAGGAAAGACAGCGCCAGCATCATGATCACCACGGCCATGACTTCCACCGACAGCTGGGTCAGGGCCAGATCCGGGGCCGAGAAACGAGCAAACGTCAGAGTAACGAACAGCCCTGTCACGCCCAACAGCAGCAGCGCCAGTAGCCGGGAATGATGGAACAGCACGACCCCGATCGCGGACAGGCATAGCACTCCGGCAGCCACCGCCGTCAGCGGATCGACCGCCGTGAGCGGCAAGGGGCCGCGCCAGTCCGGCAGTCGGATCAATTCTAGCCCCACCAGAATCACCGCCGTGACGAGGAGGAACATCAGGTAGCGTTGTAGGGAGCCGTTTTCCAGTTGGTAGACGCGGCGCTGCGACAGTTCGATGACCCAGCGCATGATCCAGTCGAAAATCTCCTTGGCGTCCACCTCCGGCAGGCGGGCGTGAAAACGGAACAGCGGCTTGCGGATGCAATAGAACAGCAGGCCACCGGCCATCGCCAACAGGCTCATCACCAAGGGTAGCGTTGCGCCGAGCTGGCCGAAGTCGTACTGCGGCAGGACGGTCTGGCGAGCGGCCAGTACTGCGGGGTGCAACAGCCACCGATAGGCCTCGGCCGGCATCAGGCCGATTACGAGGCTCAGCACGGCGAGCAGCGCGATGGGCGACAGCGCCGGGTAACGCGGCTCCCGGGGTGGCCAGACCGGCAGATCGATCGGTTTGCCGTTGAAATAGACGTTATGGAAGATACGAATCGAGTAGGCCACGGAAAACAGGCCCGCCAACGTCACCCAGACCGGAATCACCGTCACGGCCCAGTCGGGCGTGGTCAGTTGCAGGCTCTCGCTGAACAGCATCTTCTTGCTCAGGTAGCCGCTCATCAGCGGCAAGCCGGCCATGGCGGCCGCGGGGATGGCGGAAAGCCCCATCAGCACCGGCATGAAACGCCACATGCCATTGATGTTGCGCATGTCCCGCGTACCGGTAGCCTGATCCACATACCCCGCCATCATGAACAGCGGCGCCTTGAACAAGGCATGACACACCAGATGAAAGAGCGCGGCCGCCATCGCCATGGGGGTTCCCAGACCCAGCAGCAGGGTGATCAGCCCCAGATGGGACACGGTGGAATAGGCCAGCAGCCCTTTCATGTCATGCATGAACATGGCAACAAACGCCCCGACCATCAGCGTCAGCATGCCGGTCACGGTGACCAGTCCGAACCACAGCTCGGTATCCGCGAGCGCCGGATGCAGTCGCGCCATCAGGAACAGGCCGGCCTTGACCATGGTGGCGCTGTGCAAATAGGCCGACACCGGCGTGGGTGCCGACATCGCATGGGGTAGCCAGAGATGAAACGGGAACTGGGCAGACTTGGTGAAGGCGCCGAGCAGGACCAGGCCCAGGATCAACCCGTAGTGGTCATGGTCCCGGAGCATCGGCCCCGCGGCCAGCACGTTGGTCAGCTGGTAGCTGCCCACCGCCTGGCCGAGCAGCACCAGCCCCGCGAGCAGCATCAGGCCACCGCCGCCGGTGATCACCAGCGACATCCGCGCGCCCCGCCGTGCGCCCTGGCTGTCGGTATTGAAGCCGATGAGCAGGAAGGACACCAGGCTGGTCAGCTCCCAGAACACCAGCATGAACAGCAGGTTTTCCGACAGTACAATGCCCAGCATGGCCGCCATGAACAGCAATATGAGCGTATAGAAGCGGCCAGCGCCGGACTTGCCGGCGAAGTAGTACCGCGCGTACCACACGATCAGGCAGCCGATGCCGGTGATCAGCATGGCGAATAACCAGCTGAGGCCATCGAGGCGAAAGCTGAACGCGAGCCCCAGCGAGGGAATCCAGGCCAGCCGCTGCACCTGGGTGTCGCCCGCCAGCACCTCGGGGAGCCACGCCAGCAAGAGGACGAAGCTCAGTACCGCGGGTAGCGCCGCCATCAGTGCCAGATTACGTGAGGTCCCTTCACGCTGCCAGGCGGCCAGGCAGGCACCCAGCAGGGGGATCAGAATGATAAGTCCAAGCTCCATGTGGATTCTTTTAGCTGTTGGGTCGTAAGGGCGAAGGCGCGCCGCCCGCCGTAGGGCGCAAAACCGTGCCCGCGCGACTCGGAAGGATCCGATCCTGCATATGCCCTACAATACGCGTTCGATCGTCGCTATCTATTGGTCAAAAGCCTTAAACGGCGGCGCGCATCACCTCAGGACGAAGACGAGACACACCATGCTTACCATTTCCAACACGGTGGAACTGGGCGACTGGGAAATCGACATCAGCCAGATCCGCGCCCAGGGATCGGGCGGGCAGAACGTCAACAAGGTCGCCTCGGCGGTGCACCTGCGGTTCGATATCCCCAATTCCAGCCTGCCGCCCTTCTACAAGGCGCGACTGATGGCGCTGTCCGACCAGCGCATCAGCAAGGAAGGCATCGTCATCATCAAGGCGCAGAGCTTTCGCACGCTGGAATTGAACAAGGAAGATGCGCTGAATCGCCTCAAGGCGCTGATCCGAAGCGCCGCGAAGCAACACAAGACTCGCCGGCCCACCAAGCCGACGAAGGGTTCACAGCGTCGCCGGGTGGATAACAAGACCCGCAAGGGCAAGACCAAGGCGCTACGCGGCAAGGTGTCGACCTGAGGTACCTGCTGACCCCGCTCAGTCGGAGTGACTGCTGCTGAGGATGTGATGCAGGCCATCGCAGTCCACCAGCGAGTCCTCGCAGTTGACGACGATATCGGAACGCGCCAGCACATAGCTCTTGCCAGTGATGGTGTTTTCCACCACCCGATGGCTGCCCTCACGGTGTAAGCCGGTCAACTCGCCAATGAAGCCCGTTTCGCGCAGCGAGACGGTTTCAAGCTTGTCGCCCTTGTGCAGACGGCCCTCGTAGTGCATTAGTGCCAGGCGCGCCGAGGTGCCGGTGCCGGTGGTACTGCGACAGATCACGCCCGGGTGCACGTAGGTCGTCGACCGCGAGCGATAGAAATGATCGGAGACCTGCTCGACCGGCCCCATGAAATGCAGGAACGGCAGCGGTCCCACATCGCCCAGGGTGTAGTGAGAAAAGCCCTTCTCGGCTTGAATCGCCTCGACGATCGCGTAGGCGCAATCGCTCAGGCGGCGCTCTTCCTCCCTGATCAACGAGAACCCCAACTCGGTGGCGTCCACCAAGGCATAGAAGCCACCGCTGTAGGCGATGCTGTAGGTCACGTCGCCCACGTTAGGCACATGAATGCTGTCTCGGTAGGTGTCGATGTAGCTCGGCAGGCCCTCGCAGGTGATCGCCTCGACCACACCGTTCTCGACCAGGGCCTCGATCTGCACCAGCCCGGCCGGGGATTCGAGCATGAAGCGCTGACGCCCTTCCTGCTTGGGCACGATGCCGCTTTCCAGCACCGCCGTGGCGGTACAGATGGTGTTGGAGCCGGAGTAGATGGGATAGCCCATCACCTCCATGATGATGTAGCCCGTTTCGGCCCTCGGGTCGGTGGCGGGCACGATCAGGTCCACCGACATCTCGGGTATTCCATAGGGCTCGTCCAGCAACAGCTTGCGCAGGCCGTCGGCGTCGTCGCGCAGGTATTCCATCTGCTGCCTGACCGTCGCGCCAGGCAGCGGGTCGATGCCGCCGACCACGATGCGGCTGACATCGCCTCCGGCATGGGTATCGATCAGTTGCAGCGTCAGTTCATTACGCATCGAAGTCCTTAACGGGGTTAACAGAGTGTCCATAACGGGCGTTTCAAAGCCTTATAGCAGGCGATAGCCGGTAAAACAGAGCCCTCAGCGAGCGTTAGCGGATAATGAATAGGGCGCGCCGTGTTCCTGCCACTGCGAATCCGGCACGATCACGATCTTGCCAAGGTAGTTGCTGCCACGATTGACGAAGTAGGTTTCGGCCTCGTGCAGGTCGGAAAGCTTGAAAGCGGCGTGCAGGACTGGCTTCAACTGGCCGGCGCGGATCCAGGTTACCAGTTGCTCGGCCTCTTCACGGGTGCCGTGCGAGACGCCGAAGATCTGCACCTGGTAAAGATAGATACGTGTCCACATGATCTCGCTGACGTTACCGCCACTGGCCCCGGCGATGCTCAACCGTGGATAGCTCTCGCGGCTCGCCATGTCGAAGATCATGGCGTCGATGAAGCGATCGGTCATCTCGCCGCCGACCAGGTCCATCACGGCATCGAAAGGACGGCCGTCGGTCAGCTCGCGCACCTTGTCGGTGAAATCGTCCATGGAGGAGCGATCCAGCACGGCTTCGGCGCCGAGCTCGAGCAATGCCGTGGCCTTGTCCGGCTGGCTGAGCGCATAGGGTATCGCGCCCATGATCCGGCACAGCTGGATCAGTGCCGTACCCACCCCGCCGCTGGCGCCGGTAACCAGTATCCGCTCGCCGGCCTTCACGCCGGCCGACGTCAGCATGTGCAGCGCCGTCTGGTAGGAACACATGCCCATGGCGGCGAGTTCGGCATCGCCGAGCTCGGGATTTTCCACCCGATGGAACTGCTCCGAAGGCACGGCGATATATTCGGCGTACCCGCCATCAGTGCCATGACCGTAGTAATCGGGCCTAAGATTGATGTCGCGCCGCGCATCGGCATAAAGGTTGAAGTCCAGCAGACCGCGATGCCCGATGCGCTCGACATCCACGCCCTCACCAACGGCGACCACGCGCCCGGCCACGTCGGCACCCTGGATACGTGGAAAGCTCAGCGTCGGTGTGCCCCCCATGGCGAATGAGGCCACCTCGCCCTTGTCCTTGGTGGGATAGAGCCCTTCGCGCGCCTTGCGATCGGTATTGTTCTTTGCTGTCGCCGTCACCTGCACCAGTACCTCGCCCTCGGCGGGCCGGGGCGTAGGCACGTCCTGCCGATAGACGAGCTTGTCGAGGCCGCCATGACCGGTCAACAGCATGGCTGCCATGGTCTCGGGAATAGTATTGGGCGTATCGGATGCCATCTGCTGCCTCCTTGCGTTGGCCAGTGTCTCTAGGCGTGACAATAGCAAACTTTGCCCCGCTCAACAGGGTGCCTCGGGCGCCGGTAAAGGCTTGAGGCAAGAAGATCCTGCGCTTTCCTGGAGAAATTCGACCCCTTCATGTTGCACTGCACCAATTCCTTTGCTATTGTGCATTGCAACAGAGACGAGGAAGGCATCGGGAGACACCCAGGGCCTTCTAGATATTTAGAACCCTCAGGAGGGTCAATCATGCAAAACTTCGACACCAAGCAGATCACCGAGCAGTTTGAATCCATGTTCTTCGCTCCGGCTCGTGCCTACGCTGAGCTTTCCGTGAATTACACCGAGAAGCTGATCAACGCCCAGCTCGACGCTGGCAAGGCTTACTCCGACACCAGCCTGGCCCAGCTGCGCAACCTCATGAACGTCAAGGATGCCGAAGGCCTCCGCGACTACATGGAAGGCCAGCAGCAAGTCGCCAAGGACCTGACCGAGCGCCTGAAAGGCGATGCCGAGAAGGTTGTGGCCCTGCAGCAGGACTTCGTCAAGGACAGCCAGAAACTGACCGAAGAGAACGTCAAGCAGAGCCAGAAGCTTGCCGAAGAGAACGTCGAGAAGACCCGGAAGGCTGCCGAGAGCAACGTCAAGCAGGCGACCGACACCGCCGCCAAGACTGCCAAAACAGCCTGACCCAGGCGCCGGCCATGCCGGTGCGCTGAGAGGGTAACGCCAAGAGCCGCCGATCGATGATCGGCGGCTCTTTCGTTGATAACCCCTTTCTTGATGAACGTCCTGTTCATCAACATCCATCAAGCCAGGCTGGCGCCATGCGCTCAGAGCCAGCGCTTGCGCCGGAACAACCACAGTAGCCCCAGCCCGATAGCCAGCATCAGCCCCATTAACATGAAGTACCCATAACGGTAACCGAGCTCGGGCATGTGGGCGAAGTTCATGCCGTAGATGCCGGCGAGGAAGGTCAGCGGCACGAAGATCGCAGTGATGACCGTGAGAACCCGCATGGTGATATTGAGCTGATGCGAAGACAGCGAGATATAGCCGTCGATCAGGTCGCCGCAGATGTCGTAGTACATCTGGGTCAGGCTGTGCAGACGTTCGAAGCGCTCATGCACGTCGTTGATGGCGTGCAGGGTGTCCTCGTTGTCGCGCGGCAGATGCGAGTAGTCGTAGGCGGTAAGCTCCTGAGTGATGCCGACATGGTAGTTGAAGACCCGCCGCATTTTCACCAACCGCGAGCGATAGGCGATGATCCGACGCATCAGGGCGTCGCTTCCCGCATCGATGAGTTCGTCCTCCAGGTCACTGAGTGCGTTCTCGAACTCGAGCAGGCTGTCCAGGTAGAATCCCGCCGAGACGTACATGACCCTGAGCGCGACATGCTCGGGCGAGCGACGCAGTAGCCTGCTGCCCTCGTGCGCCATCAGGCGATCGATGCTCAACGCCGTGCCGGGATGCAGGCTGATGAGAAAGCGCTCGCCAAGAAAGAAGGCGACCTGCTGGGGGACGAAGTTGAGCTCGGCATCGAACGAGGAAATCCCCCGATAAAGAATCAGGGTATGCTGCTCGAACTCCTCGATCTTGGGCGGATGACGTTCGCGATGGGCGTCGTCGATGGCCAGTGGGTGGCAACCGAACGCCTCCAGCAGCTCCCGCTCGCGTGCCTGTGGCTCGCCCTGAAGGTCGATCCATAGCTGGCTGTCGGGGGTCTCGCGCCAGCGCGCGAGCAGCTCCTCTCCCCCTTGGGTCACCTCGCCATCGTTGTCGAGCAGTAGCGTGCGTATCATCGTTTGGTCATCCTCGGACGAGACAATGACTGGCAAGATACGCAAGCGCTTGAGCTTTGCCCAGTTTTCTCCTTTTCACATGGAGACGCGACATGCCCGACCACCGCCGCAGAATCGGCGAGATCTTTCGTGCCTTCCTGTTGCTGGGCCTGACTTCCTTCGGAGGGCCCATCGCGCATCTGGGGTATTTTCGCGGCGAGTTCGTCGCCCGGCGACAGTGGCTGGACGAGAAGGCCTACGCGGATCTAGTGGCGCTCTGCCAGTTTCTTCCCGGTCCGGCGAGCAGCCAGGTAGGCTTCGCCCTGGGGCTGATGCGCGGCGGACCAATCGGCGCGCTGGCCGCCTGGGTGGCGTTCACCCTACCCTCAGCGCTGTTGTTGGTGCTGTTCGCCATGGGCGCGGCAAGTTTCGAGGGCCCGCTGGGCAGCGCCTTGCTGCATGGCCTGAAGATCGTGGCCGTGGCCATCGTCGCGCATGCGGTGTGGGGTATGGCGCGCCAGCTCTGCCCGGATCGGCCGCGCGCCACCATCGCCATCGCAGCGGTGTTACTGGTGATTGGCGTGGGCGGTGCCCTGGGGCAGGTCACGGCGATTCTGATGGGTGGACTGGCCGGTCTCTGGTGCTGCCGCGACGGCGCCGTTGGTGATGCGGACACCCTGGCCATGCCGATCTCGAAACGCGTCGGCATGATCTGCCTGGCGATCTTTGCGGCGTTACTGGTCGGTTTGCCGCTGCTGGTGATGGCCGGGGCCGGCCAGGGCCTGGTAGTGGTCGATGCGTTTTATCGCGCCGGGGCGCTGGTGTTCGGCGGCGGCCATGTGGTGTTGCCGCTGCTGGAAGCGGAGACGGTGCAATCGGGGTGGATGAGCGCCGACGACTTCCTGGCCGGTTACGGTGCCGCCCAGGCGGTGCCGGGACCGCTGTTCACCTTCGCCGCCTACCTGGGGACGTTCGTTGAAGGTGGTGGGATGATCACCGCCCTGCTGGCGTTGCTGGTCATCTTCATCCCCGGCTTCTTGTTGCTGCTGGCCGCCCTGCCGTTCTGGCACGAGCTGCGTGCCCGGCCAGGCATCCAGGCGGGGCTGCGGGGCGCCAATGCGGCCGTGGTCGGTCTGCTGGGGGCGGCGCTGTATGACCCGGTGTGGACGAGCGCGATCCTTGGCCGGGCGGAGTTCGCCCTGGCGCTGGTCGGCTTTGCGTTACTGAGCGTATGGAAGCTGCCGCCGTGGATGGTGGTGCTGGTCTGCGCGCTGGGCGGCATGCTGCTCGGCGTGGGTGATACCTGAACGCCTCAGCATTATTGCGCTGGCGTTGAGGACACCAGCGTCTGGGTATCGCTCTGGCTATCGTCCGGTGTGTCGTCGCCTTCAAGCGTCACCGGTCCATTGAGGTAGCGGAACATGAAATCAAATCCACGCGGCAGGCTGGCCCGCCACACGCGCCAGGTGTGCCCACCCGGCAACACGTCCATGGAGACCTGGCCCGGCTGGTACGGGTCCAGTGAACGCTTCAGCAGGCGCGCGTGATGCTCGGTGTTGAACCTGTCACGATGGCCCGCCGTGAGGTAGAGAGGAACGATGATGTCCTTTGCCAGGTAATCGTCGAGATGGGCAGTGTAATTGCGCTGTTCCCAGAGGTCTTGATCGAACTCGCCATCACGTTCGAAGGCTGGGTGATACCAGGCCGAGGAGTCGGCGGGAGGCAGCGGATGATAGATCGCCGGGCTGAAGGCCGCCGCCGCCCCGAAGCGCTCGGGGTGCTCGAGGGCGAAGTTCACCGCGCCGAAGCCACCCGCCGAGAGGCCCGCCACCCCCCGCCATTCCCGCTTGGCCACCACATGCCAGCTACTCTCGACATGCGGAATCAAATCTTCCAGAAACGCGGTGCGGGCCTGCTCATTGACGCCATCGATCCACCAGCTCTGGCTGCCGGGCATGACGATGAGCGACGGGGGAATCACCCCTCGACGGATCAGCCGGTCGACCTTCAGACGCAGGCGACCACCGCGTGCCCAGTCGGTTTCGCTGCCGAAAGAGCCGTGCAGCAGGTAGATCACCGGATAGGCCTGATGAGATACCGCATAGCCTTCAGGCAGATAGATGGTGTAGGGGTAATCGCGCCCGAGGGTTTCCGAGAAGAATGCTTGCTCGCTGATCTGCCCCGCGGCCTTCGCCTGGCCCGCTTGGAACAACCCGAACAGGGCAAGCGCGATAACGCTGAATTTCATCGACATCTGCCTTCTCCATGTGACCATCCGCAACCAGCGGACGGCGCAATACGGGTGAGAGGGAATTCATGAGCTATCGCGCGGTCAGACGCCCCGTCAGGGTGGTGAGTTCCCTTAGGCCAACGGCCGGCCGGCTGGTGCCTGGCGTATACCCTGAAGGTCTGGAGACCCCATGAAACGCATCGAGGAAATTTATTGGCTACGTTTTTACGGTTGCCTGGCGGTGTTCGTCTTCCACCTGATTCAGCGCGTCGAGCAGAACTACGCTCCACACCTAGCCCTGGACCTGGCGTTCATTCCCACCGTGCTCGGCACCCCGATTTTCATCTTCATCTCGATTTTTCTGTTCTCCGCGCGTTATGGCAACGATGTTCCACATAACTTCCTTGCCAGTCGACTCAAGTACGTGATGGTGCCCTATGTCGTCTATGGCCTGATCTACTCCCTCGCCGAGTATCTGCGGCTTTACGCTGACGATGCGCGAGTGGGGTTTATCGACCACATGATCGAATATCTGGTCTTCGCCGGCTGGCACGGTTATTTCTTGATCATTGCCATGCAATTCTACGTGCTGTTCTGGCTTTACAATCGGCTCCACCTTCAACGCTATCTCCCCGCCGGACCTTGCTTGCTGATCAGTGCGGTGATCAGCATTGCCTACTGGGCCTTCTGGCGCTGGCAGTCCATCGAGCCACCGGGCTACCTGCACTGGATCGCGCCGGTGGGTTGGCTCTATCTGTTCTTTCTGGCACTGTTGGTAGTCAAGTATTATCCGGCACTACAGGCGCAGCCGTGGATTCGCCGCTTCTCGCATCCTGGCTGGTTGATCGCCATGGTGGCCGGCATCGTGATGTTCACTCTGCGCGGCGAGCTTGCCTATTCCTCGAAGGAAACCTGGGTCGTGCCCCTGTTCATTCTCTCGCTGTTATGGGCGATGAACTGGCTGGCCGGAAGGAAGGCCAGTCCTTTGGTCAAAAAGGTCAACGAGAACTCCTTCGGCATCTATCTCGCCCACCCGCTGTTTTTCTCGGTGGTGGACTTCGTCACCTGGCAGGTGGCGCTTCCGCTATGGCTCTATGTCCTCGCGCTTGCAGTAGTCGGCATGGGCGGATCGATACTCCTCAACAACCTCGCCAATCAGGCTGACTGGAGCAGCATGCTGCTGGGCAAACGCCTGCGAGTGGTCTGACGGGGGTTATCCCTCGAAGGCCGCCTTGAGGCGATAGAATTCGGCGACGATGGCCGCCATGGCGTCGGCGTCGTAATCGCAAAGACCACTGACCACCAGTTTCTTGCTTCCCCTGCCGATCGACTCACCCCCGGCCTGGATACGAAAATCGAGCAAGGCATCCGCCCGCTTGCCGATCACTTCCATGGACGAATCCGCCAGCTCCAGCCCCGGCGAGGGGGCATCCAGCCGGTCCAGTGAGAACCCCATGCTGTCGTAGATCACCAGGGGCCGTCGCGGGTTGAACATGACCTGCTTGTCTTCCATTAAGGGCTTGAGATAGTGAGGGAAGTTCTTGCCCGAAAAGGCCACGTAACAGCGCGTGAAGGCTTCTACGACCGCTTCGTCATGGGTAATTTCGCCGCTTCGTTCGACTTCCAGGCAGCATTTCCCGGCCTCATCGACAACGCGGATCTTGCCGTCGTCACCCTCACGAAAGCTCAGCAGTGTGCCGTCACCCACCATGCTGAGGAAACGAAAGCTCATGCGCTGGGCGAGGCCGTAGTGGGCCAGCACCAGAGCGAACAGCAGATCGCCTGGCACGCAGAACCGCCGTGCTTCCGGGTTATGGATGGGGTTGTAGTCACCGGCGATGCGCTTGGCAAAGAGGCTCGCCTGCTGAGCGGAAATGCGAATACGCCCCTCTACAGGGGTATGAAAATCATCGAGAAACATGTGCTTGGTGCTGCCTTGAATCGCCGGAATGTGCAAATGATGCCATAAAAATCCGCAGCAACGCAGACCGACCTGCCTGTACCATGACCTGACGTCGTTTTTCGGGTACCGCATGCCGACCTCGCACGCTAACAAGCCGTCCCGTCATCGCCCCCGTTCTTGCTTACGGCGGCGCCTGGCCTGGCTTCTCGCCCTGCCGTTGCTGTTGATTCTCGGCTACCTGGCCGTGGCTAACTGGCTACTCAACAGTGACTGGGCACAGGACCGGCTGGCCGAACACAACGACTTGTCGCTTCGCTGGGGGTCGGGCTGGAGTTGGCTGCCCGGACGTCTCGAGGTCGAGTCATTGCGCCTGCAACGCGAAGACGCCGGCCCCGCCTTACTGTTGGAGGCAGCGCAAGCCGAACTGGAGGTGTCGCTTCTGGCGCTGTTGACGGGGCGTTTGATGATCGACACCTTCACTGCAGACAAGTTAGGCACCCTGGCCTACGGCGTTCATCGTCTGGAAGGGGAAGGAAGTGGCCGGGTCGAGCTGTCGGGATTGAGCCTGGCGCAGGGACAGTTGGCCATCGAGCGCTTGGCCCTTAGGCTCGACGAGGCCGAGGTGCAACGCGGCAACGCGGTGCTGGCCAGCGACATCCGACTCGACGCCGAGCTCCAGCTCGCCCCATTCCGCCCGGGCGATACGTCGGGTATGGCGTTGACTCGCTTCTTGAGTGGTGACCTGTCGCTCGAGGCCAGCGCCGATGCCTGGGATGTCTTCGAGCCCTATCTGCGCGAACTCGACTGGCTGGCGCTGGCTGGACATGGTGACCTCAGCGGTCAGCTGAGGATCGAGCAGGGCGTACTGGCGCCGGGCAGCGAACTGGTGCTGGATTCGCCGTCGCTATGGGTGGAACTGGATGAGCGGCGATTGCTCTCGCCGCCCGGCCACCAACAGACCGACGAGATACGCTGGACGGTTGCCAATGAGGCCCCAGAGTCTCACCGCCTGATCGGTGCCGGCCGTATCATCAGCCGTGTCGAGTCGGGCGACCACGGGCCGACGGCGACGCTCGCCGTGATCCTCGATGACATGACCATGCAGCGGGCTGGGCTGCCCGGCGATTTCATGACCAGCGAGCGCTTCGCGCTGTACGCCCGTCTACCAGGTGCCGATCTGGCCGGGGCTCCGCGCCGACTTGAGTCAGCCCGCCTCGAGTGGAAAGGGGCACGTCTGCCTGATGTGGGCCAGCTCTCACACTACCTGCCCGAGGGTGGCCCCCTGTCCCTGCAAAGCGGCAGCGCGCGTCTGGAAGGGAAACTCAACTACCGGGATGACGCACTCGATGGGCACTTCCGTCTGGCGGGCAATGAGGTAGATCTGACGCTGCTGGGCCAACCACTGCTCGGCGAGCTGACACTGGACCTGGCGCTGGCCGAGCTGGATCCGCAGAAACGACGCCTGGATCTGTCAGGCACTCGGCTGAAGGTTTCCGCCCGTGGCGAGGTCGATACGCTACCCCTGACCACCGAGCTCACCCTGGAAGATGCTCGCCTGGAGACGACTGAGCCGCTGGCCAACCTGGTCGGCACCAGCGGGCCGCCCGCGCTGGATGGACGAATCGCCCTGCGCGGGCATATCGGACACCTGAGCGTGCTGGACGATTTTCTGGTGGATGCAGTGAATGGTCATGGCCTGCGTCTGGAAGGCGGCGGCGAGCTCGCCGCCAGCCTGCAGGTATCGGGTGGCCGAGTCACTTCGGGCAGCCAACTGGCCGTGGAGACAGACTCGCTGCGTGTCAGTGTCCTCGACCTCGCCGCCTGGGGCCAAGGCAGCCTTACCGCCACCTGGCTCGATACCTTGCAAGGCCCGCAGGCCCGCCTTGAGGCCCACCTCGAAGATTCGCAGGTGGCTCGCCTCTCCGACTCGCAACTGCTGATGCGCGGCGGCCGGCTCAACCTGATCGCGGAAAGTCGAGAGTTTAGCCTGACGGCACCGCTGGCATCACCGCGGATATCGCTAAACTGGCAGGACGCAGAAATGCCGGATATCACCGCGCTCCAGGCCTATATACCACCGGCGGCATCGGTTGAGCTGCTTTCTGGACAAGCGGCGACCACCGGGCGAATCGTCACCGAGGCGGGCCTGTTACGTGGTCGACTCGAGCTGACAGGTCGGCGTATCGCGACACGGGTCATGGAAGAATCGCTGGTCAGCGAACTGGACCTGGATCTGGTGATCCGCGAAGGCCAGCTCGACGGCAGCCAACTGGACCTCACAGGGACACGGCTCAACATGCAGGCAGCCGAGGCGAGCAGCATGGGCGAAGAGCGGCTGCAGACCCTGATCATTGCCCGGCGTGCCCGGGTAGGTCCACTGTCGCTTCCAGGCCAGACCGACCCTGCCACCGGACTCAACGGCCGGCTGGAGCTGGAGGGGATGGTCGCCAACCTGGGCATGCTCGACGCCTTCCTGCCGGAGGTGCATGGCTTGACCTTGCAGGGTAGTGGCCGCTTCAGAGCCGACATGCGCCTTGCCGACGACCACCTGCTGCCGGAAAGCTCACTGCGGGTAGAGGCCGACGACCTCGCGGTCGGCTTCCTGGATTTCAATGCTGAGGGGCGAGGCACCCTGGAAGCGGTTTTCGACGGCGATGACCAGACACCTGGAGCGCGACTAGACCTTACTCTGCCCCACTTCGCCCTGCGCCGCCAGGATGAGCAGGACGCTTACGTTACCGGCCGCCACTTCCATCTTGAGACCCATACCTCGCGTTTCGGTATCGACGCCGAGGCCCGATCGTTGGATCACTTCACGACGCGGATTCGACTGCCGATTGCCGAGGTCGCTGACCTCTCGCGCTATAACGCCTACTTGCCGGACGATGCAGGCATCGAACTGCTGGATGGCCGAGCCAACCTGGAGGTGGACCTCCGCCTGGAAGGAAAGCAGGCCCGCGGAGAAATCACTCTGCAGGCCTTCGGTGCGGCGCTGCGGCTGGGCGAGCAGCAACTATCCGGCGATCTACGACTCGACGCGCAACTGCGCGATGGCAACCTGACCCATCGCCGCTTCGATGCCTCTGGGTCCCAGTTGCGGCTCGACAATGTCCAGCGCCGCGATACCGACAGCCAAGAGGTCGGCTGGTGGGCCCGACTGACCCTGATCGATGGGCGTCTGGAATGGACGCGTCCGCTCAAGCTGGAGGCCCGAGTCGACATGGCCATGCGCGACAGCGGCCTATTGATACGGCTGTTTCTGGCTCGTGCCAGAGAGTGGGCGTGGCTGGGTCGCCGGCTGACCATCAAGGATCTGCGTGGCGTCGCCGACCTGCGCCTTGGCGATGACACCCTGCAACTGCGCGACGCCCGCTTGTCCGGGGGTGAGCTGGAAATGCTTGCCGACCTGATCTTCAGGGACGAGGCAATCGATGGCGCCCTTTATGCACGTCTGGGCGTTCTGGCCGCTGGCGTGGCGCTCGACAACGGCGACCCCCGGGTACGCCTGCTGCAACCGAGGCAATGGTACGAGGCGAACCGTCCGCCCGAAGCAGCGGCATTGGAATTGACACTGGATAAAGCAACGCCCAGGAAGTGGCAGGAGGCCCTGGACACCCGGCCATGATCGACCGGGCACCTCCAGGAAAGCCCCTGGAAGGAGAGGGGGAAAGCGCGCAGGCCGATACTGCAATGCAACATTTCATGCTAGAGTGTGCGCGATTTTCTCACCATTCTTCCGCCTTCTCTTCGGGACATTTCAGTCATGCCGACGACCCGCCGTCTCCCCTCCCGGCCCTGGCAACCTGCCCGGTGGTCGAGCTTCCTTGTGCTTGCGTTCCTGGCCATGCTCGTCAGTCCAACCGCCCTTGCGGTGACCGGCGAGTTGAACATGACCGACTCTCTGGTTGGCTACATCGCCGTGGCTATCTTCGTCCTCGCCTATGCGCTGGTGATGGCCGAAGAAAAGATCCATATGCGCAAATCCAAGCCGGTGCTGATCGCGGCAGGGATTATCTGGGCGCTGATCGGCTGGGTGTACGTACAAGCCGGCATGCCAGACGCGTCCGAGCAGGCCTTCCGCGTGACACTGCTCGAGTTCACCGAGCTGATGTTGTTCCTGCTGGTGGCCATGACCTACATCAATGCCATGGACGAGCGGCGCGTCTTCGACGCCCTGCGCTCGTGGCTGGTGCGCAAAGGCTTCAGCTATCGCTCGCTGTTCTGGATCACCGGCGTGCTGGCCTTCTGCATATCGCCCATCGCCGACAACCTGACCACGGCGCTATTGATGTGCGCCGTGGTAACCAAGGTAGCCGAGGGCGACAAGCGCTTCATCAACCTCTGCTGCATCAACATTGTCGTGGCGGCCAACGCCGGTGGTGCATTCAGCCCTTTCGGCGACATTACCACCCTGATGGTCTGGCAGGCCGGTATCGTCGAGTTTCAGGAATTCTTTGCTTTGTTGGTGCCCTCGCTGGTCAACTTCATCATTCCCGCCGTGGTCATGAGTGTCTTCATCAACAATCGCAAACCCGACAGCCTCAATGAGGATGTCTGGCTCAAGCGGGGCGCTCGGCGCATCGTGCTGTTGTTTCTGCTCACCGTGGCCACCGCCGTCGCCTACCATACCCTGCTGCACCTCCCACCGGTGCTGGGCATGATGACCGGGCTTGGCTACCTGCAGTTCTTCGGCTACTACCTGCGCCGCAGCCTGCCGCGCTCGCTGGAACGCAAGCGGACTCGGTACAGCCAGCGCGGCGACCAGAAGAAACTCGAGCAGTTGGGCAGCGTGGTGCCCTTCGATGTGTTCAACCGCGTGGCTCGCGCCGAGTGGGACACCCTGCTGTTCTTCTATGGCGTGGTGATGTGTGTCGGGGGACTCGGCTTCATGGGCTATCTCGGCCTGCTGTCGGAAGCGCTTTACACCGGCTGGAATGCTACCTGGGCCAATATCGCCCTGGGTGTGATTTCCGCGGTGGTCGACAACATCCCGGTGATGTTCGCCGTGCTGACCATGGAGCCGGACATGTCGCACGGTCATTGGCTGTTGATCACACTCACCGCGGGCGTCGGGGGCAGCCTGCTGTCGATCGGCTCGGCAGCCGGCGTCGCCCTGATGGGCCAGGCCCGTGGCAACTACACCTTCATTGGCCATTTGCGCTGGACCCCGGTGATTGCCTTGGGCTACATCGCCAGTGTCGCTACCCACCTATGGCTGAACGCCGAGAGTTTCACCGTCTTCGGTTGACGCTTTCCTGACATCAACGCCTGCGCCCGACAACTCTGATTGTCGGGCGCTTAACATTTGCGCGTAGAAATTCCATCTTCTTTCATGACTTCACGTGACGAGTCCTATCGAGTTATGGTGAAATAACATAATCCTTTACCGTAACGAAATGATCTAGCATAAATTTCTTAGCCGCACTGAGTCATCGACATTAACCGCGTTGCGGATTGCAGGGAGACAACGTCATCGACTCATCCACACTGGGTGTGCGAAAGCCCATCGCACCATGCTTGCCCCCTGACGTGAATCAGCCCAAGAAAGCCCTTCTTGCGACGCCGAACCTGTTATGGCACCCCTTTGCTTTCATCTCAATGGTGTTTCTCGCGGCGGTTGTTCAAGACGCTGTGGCAGGAAGGGAACCCGCCTCATGGCATGGCTGACATCTCTGCTAGCTCTCCTCACGCTGGCAGGGGCGCCTGCCATGGCCGAGGAAGCGGTTTTTCTCGTCGCTCATGCCGATGTCAGTACACAGCACTTGAATCGTGACACTGCCCGGGCCATCTTCGCCATGCGTCAACGCACCTGGCCCGATGGACAGGCCACACGCGTTTTCGTGCTCGGCAACGACCACCCGGTGCATGCCCGTTTCGTCAAGCAAAACTTGAACGTTTACCCCCACCAACTACAGCTGGCATGGGATCGCATGGTGTTCTCAGGTACCGGCCAGGCACCCAATCGCGTCACGACTCAGTCGGAAATGCAGCAACGGATCGCGACGACTCCGGGTGCGCTGGGTTATCTAGAAAGGGAGTATCTGGATGATCGCATCCAAGTCATTTCGATGGAATGACGTAAGGACCACCATCTTACTGGCAGGCCTCTTGCTGGCAGGGGTGAGCAGCCATTCACGCGGCGAGGAAGATTTCGACTCCCTCCAGTTGCATGGCTTTCTCAGCCAGGCCCTAGTGATCACCGATCATAATGATTTCTTCGGCCCCAGCAGCAGCGGTGAAGGCAGTTTCAAGTACACCGAAATAGGTGCCAACGCATCGCTACGTCCGCACCAGGATGTGCTGATCGCTGCCCAGGTGCTTAGTCGGCGTGCGGGAAGTGACGGGGGCGAAGCTCGCCCCAAGCTGGACTACGGCATCATCGACTACCAGATGCTTTCGAACCAGCATCGCACCCTTGGCGTACAGGTCGGTCGCTTCAAGAACCCGTTCGGCTTCTATAATCAGACCCGGGATGTAGCCTTCACCCGCCCGAGTATCCTGCTCCCGCAATCTATCTACTTCGACCGCACCCGATCGCTTGGGCTGGCCGCAGATGGCGTGTCCGCCTACATGGAAGAGCGACTGCCCACGGGAAATATTCGAGCACACATCGGTATCGGGAATACGCAAACCGGCAATGACCTGCGACAAACTCTCCGGCTGGATACCATTCCCGGCAAGCTGGAACCCAAGACTTCGGCGATAGCCCAGGTTCGTTATGAAGATGACGGGGGCCGTTTCGTGGCTGCGCTCACCACTGCCAGCGCCAATGCCCGCTTTACCTCCCGCACCCCGGGCCTCAGCAACGGAGATTTCTATTTCCGCCCCTGGATCCTGTCGCTGCAATACAACCAAGAGCTCTGGAGCCTCACCGGCGAGTTCGCCCTGCGAAATTCAGGACTCGAGAACTTTAACGAACCCAGGTTCAACTTCGATGTAACGGGCGAGAGCTGGTATGTCCAATATACCCGCCGCTTCCATGACGACTGGCAGTGGCTGGTACGCTATGACAGCCTGACCAGCAACCGGGATGACCGGGCCGGCAAGGCCTTCGAAGCCAGCGGCGCCGGTCCTGCTCACTCTCAGTTCGCCGATGACATCACCCTGGGACTACAGTGGAACATCAATCCCAGGGTACTGATGGCGGCCGAATACCATTCGGTCGACGGTACCGGCTGGTTGCCCAACGAGGACAACCCCGACTCGAGCGAGACCAGCCGTCGCTGGAACATGTTGCTGTTCCAGCTTTCGCTCCGCTTCTGACGCGCCGGACTCGCGGCTTCCCCTCCACCGGCCCGGGACATGCTGGGATGAGCGCCAAGAAAGCACATGAAACACGCCATCGCCTCAGCCTGACCTGGCGGGTGATCGCCCTGAGCAGCCTGTTGCTACTGGGATTGGTGGTGCTATTCACCTGGCTCGGCCATGCCAACCTGACGCGCCAGTTTCAGGAGAGCCGTAATGAGCATTATCAGCGCCAAGTCAGGGAAATACGGCTGGCACTGGACCACTCACAAGGCAGCCTACAACAGCTGGCGGCCCTGACAGCCGCTTCGTCACGCCTCGGCCCTGCGATAGAAGACGGCGCACAGGAAGCCATTCTCGAGGCCCTTTCTTCGCAATGGCCAACATTGCAGCTCGAGGCGGGTATCGATGAAGCCATGGTCTTCAGCGCCCTCGGTAAGCCTCTGGCTCAGTGGGGAGAGGATCAGACTGCGAACAGGCGGCTCATTCGGTCATGGGTCAATCAGGTTAACGATGCCGAAACTCCCCTGACCGCACTGTACTGCTTGAATACCTGCCGGCAATACGCCGCTGTCCCGGTGCTGGTCGACGGAGAGAGCGTCGGCACCGTCATGCTGTCACGTTCACTAGCCGATGTGACACGCCAGATTCAACAGGTGTCCGATAGCGATGTCGCCCTGTTAGTCAGCAGCAGTGCCGCCTTTCAGGCCGCGTCGGAAGAGCGCTATTTTCCCTCATGGAACGGCCATCTGATCGCCCTGACCCATCAAGAAGACAACTTGCCCCTGTTGCGCCGCGCCGCTGATCAGCTATCTGTCAGCGACCTGGAACAACAACCGCGCCAGTTCGGCCGTGGCGAACGTGACATGGAGCTGTCTGCCGTGCGCATGGAAGGGGACGCCGATCGACGTAGTACCGGTTATCTGTTGCTGATTGCCGATATCACCCCTCAACTCAGCGCAATCCATCAGGATACCCGCATCCTGATGCTGGTTGGCCTTGGCGGCTGGTTGGCCGCTGAATTGCTGCTGTTGGCCATCCTGTTGAGCCCAATGGCACGGCTGCGTCGGTTGGCCGATATACTTCCGGAACTGGCTCGCGGCGGCTTTACCCAGGCACGCGCCAGCATACCTCGCCCCCGCAGCCGCTTCCCCGACGAGATCGATGTACTGGAAGGTACCACCCTGGAGCTCTCTGAGCAGTTGGAAGCTCTTGAGGATGAAATCAGTGCCCGTGGCGAACAGCTGGCTGAGCGCGTCGAGGAACTGGCCCGGGAGCGAGACTTCGTCGGCAACCTACTGGATACCGCCAGGGTGTTCATCGTTACCCAAGATGATCAGGGCCGTATCGGCCTGGTCAACGACTATGCATTGTCGATAATGGCAACCGAAGAGACGCAGCTGGTCGGGCGTCTGTTCGACGACGTCTTCTCTACCACTCACTCGCCACCGGTCGTCGCCACGAAGATGTCGCTCCAGGAAGAGCGTCCCTTGCTGACCGACGATGGCCGACAGCGGACCATCGTCTGGTACCATGCACCGCTTCCTGCCGGGCAGAAGGGGCTGGCCACGAAAATATCAGTAGGCCTAGACATTACCGAACGCAAGGCGGCAGAAGCACGTCTGACCTGGCTGGCTGAGCGTGACCCGCTCACCGAACTCTACAACCGACGCTATTTCCAGGACGTTCTGGCTGACGCATTGCAGGAGGGCCGCAAGGGGGCTGTGCTTCTGCTCGACCTCGACCAGTTCAAGGATGTCAACGAGCTCAGCGGGCATCATGCCGGCGATCGGTTGTTGCGCCAGGTAGCAGATACGCTCTTCGAAGTGCTGGGCCATCGTGGGGTGATCGCGAGACTTGGTGGTGATGAATTCGCACTCTTGCTGATCGGTGCCGATGATGCTAAGGCAATCCGTGTCGCGCAGCAGATAACTCATCTTCTTGACAGCATCTGTCTCGATGCCGGCGGGAGACGTCACAGAGCCAACGCCAGCA
This sequence comes from Halomonas jincaotanensis, assembly GCF_018448785.1. Classification (GTDB taxonomy): domain Bacteria; phylum Pseudomonadota; class Gammaproteobacteria; order Pseudomonadales; family Halomonadaceae; genus Halomonas; species Halomonas jincaotanensis. The sequence goes on from NZ_JAHCLU010000007.1 coordinate 122,333, forward strand.
CCGGCATCGCGATGTTCCCGACACACGGCGATACGCCTGCCGATCTGATGGCCAGTGCCGATGTCGCCATGTACAAGGCCAAGGAAAGTGGCATCCAGCGCTGGCACCTGTTGTCAGCCCTGAAAGATGCGAAGGACGAGCTGCAGGATCGTGTGTACTGGGTAGAACGCGTGCGACAGGCACTTGAAGACGACGCCTTCGAGCTGATGGTGCAGCCGATTGTTCGTCTGGAAAATCGCGAAGTGCGTCATTACGAGGTGCTGCTGCGCATGCGTGATGCCGACGGCAGCCTCGTCTCGCCAGGACGCTTCATTCCCCAGGCCGAGCGTAGCGGTCAGATTATCCAGATCGATCGCTGGGTTGTGCGTCATAGCCTTCAGGCCTTGCGACATGTACAAGATAAGGGGATCAGTCTGGCCGTCAATCTCTCCGGCCAATCGTTGCATGATGAGGGGCTCAAGCAATTCCTGGCCGAGGAACTCTTGAGTAGCGGCGCCGACCCCAACTATCTGATTCTCGAAGTCACCGAGACCGCCGCCGTCACCGATTTCTCCACTGCGCGTGGCGTCTTGCTCGCCATGCGCGATTTAGGATGCCGAACGGCTCTGGATGATTTCGGTGTCGGCTTCAGCAGCTTTCACTACCTCGGAAAGCTCCCGGTGGATTACATCAAGATCGATGGCTCATTCATTCGAAGCTTGCTTATCTCTCCTGACAACCGGGTCATCGTCAAGGCGATAGCCGATATCGCTGTTGGCTTCGGCAAGCAGACCATCGCCGAATTCGTCGACCAGGAAGCGCTGCTGCCCATGCTCACCTCCTATGGCATCACTTTCGGGCAGGGCTTTCATCTCGGCAGGCCCATAGCCCTCGAAGAGGCTTTCGGCACTCATTCCAAAATAATCTAATATAGTATTTTCAAAAATGCTGGCTCTTGATACTACCATCACGCAAGGAATTCACTGCATGACCTTCGCCTCCTCATCGCCTGGAAACGAAAGATCGATAACGGAGCTGTTCGATTGCTTTAAAAACGAATTCAGCTTCAAGCTACCTTGCAATGAACAGGAAAAGCGCGGTGCTTTTCATTTGCGTCATGATATCTACTGCGCAGAGTTGCACTATGAGCCACCCACGGATGCCAAGCGTCAGCTTGAATATGACGCCTTCGACGATAGCGCCATTCACTGCGTGGTCGAACACAATTGGACAGGGTTGACGGTGGGATGCATGCGTGTCGTCCTACCGGTCCACGGCGACTTCTCGAATCGAAAGCTTCCCCTGCTCACCTACGGGGGGCAGAGCCTGACGAACCCCTCGCTACACCCCGACAGCTTCCCTAAGGAGAGCATCTGCGAAGTTTCCAGGCTCGCGGTACACCCTTCTTTCCGGAAGACGAGAAGCAATATCGCGGGCGTCAAGGAAAAGGACATACACGACCTAGAGGTCAAGCATCGCTCTCTACCGGTAGGGTTGAGCCTGTTTTTTGCAGCAACGGCCATCGTGGGAATGGCGAAAAGGCAACATGTATTCGCCATGATGGAGCCACGATTTGCGAGACTCCTGAAGATATCAGGCCTGAAATTCCAGAAATTCGGTGACTTGATCGACTACCACGGCCCGCGAGCGGCATTCTACATCGACCAGCAACAGGCCGAGGCGGAGATGCATGAACAATTGAAGCCGCTTTATCGACACATAAAGCAGCAGCTTGCTCCTCAACTCGCGGCCGCCATGCCACGCCGCAGGCTCGCGACGGCAACGTCATGACCCCGTCGAGGACATATCCGGCCCCGAAAAGAGCCTTCCCGGCCAGCGCAGCACCATGATCGCCAGCACGTTGCGGTGCTCGCCTCCGGCCAGGTCGAGGCTCCCCGATGGCGAGGGAATGATGCCTGCCACCGGATCGACGGCATTGACCAGGGCATCGCGAATTTCACGCACCAAAGGGTGCTGCTCCTGCCCCGCCAGCAGGAAACTCATGGCCACTTCTGCCTGGATATCCTCCGTCGCGCGGGTCAGGATGCCGACGGCTTCGCTTTCGAAGGCGTTCAGCACCCAGTCAATGTCACGAGTATCCAAGTGTTGCTGGTAATAGCGGCTCGCCGCGATGGCGAAATGCGTCAGTCCATAGAGCCAGTTGCGATATTCGGTGTCGTCGAGCCTTCCGACCTCGCTCGGGGGGTAGCGCTGTCGGAAGGCAGCCTCGACCTCGGCTCGTAGGTCGACAATGCCCAGCTGATGAAGATAGTGCACCTGATTGGCCGCCTGGGCGGCATAGATGCCCAGCACCGCGGGGTCGGTCAGAAAGGGGCGCCAATCCACGTCAGCGAGGTAGTCGAGCGCCACCTCGTGATTATCGAGCGCCGGCAGCAATCCGTGATAATCGGCCTGCACCAGCCGGAACAGAAGCTTGGCGGCAAAGGCGATCTCGCCCCATTCGGCGAGCATCGCCCGCCGCGCTCGCTGTTTGGCTGTTCGCTGCGGGTAGGCGGCGACGATCTCCTGGCTACGAGCTTCGGCATAGCGGTTATTGTCATCGAGTGAATCGGCCAAGCCCTGAATGTCCGGCGCCAGCCGACCCACCAACCTATGACCATACGCCCGGTTGATGTCGAGATAGCGCGCCTCGCCGGTCAAGCGATAGAGCCGCTGGGCATAGTGGCGCTGCTTGTCCTGAGGCAAGGTGGGCAGCGCCGCCTCGTAGACTGCCTGGATATCGAGACCCGCCTGACGATGGCGTTCGCGCTCAATGTCCGGCGCGATGCTGGCGCAGCCGGTCAGCCACAACAACAGACATAGCCATGCCATGTGGATCCGACGGTGGTTCAAGATAATCCTGTGCATCGCGTCAGCCTGCTTCGTCATCCATCGTCCAGCCCTTATGGAGAGCCCCATGTTTGTCGGCCTGCCTCGAAACACGAATGCCCCCTGACACTCTACCCAAGGTAGACTGTTCACCGGCGCTAATGTATGCCCGTTTTCTTCACCCATCTTTATCCACCCCTTGGGGAGTCGCCATGGACTGGAATCTTGCCTACACCTGGCTGGTCATCGCCCTGTTGCTCGGGCTTGGCGAGCTGGCCTCGGGCGCCCTGGTATTGCTGGCCCTGGCGGCAGCCGCCGCGCTGACCGCGATAATTGCCTGGCTGGGTTTTGGTCTGTCTTGGCAACTGCTGGGAATGGGCGTGCTCGCGGGGGTCCTGGTACCTCTCGCGGTAATGCGAATCCGTCCGGCATTCTCGCCCCGTGGCGTCGCCTATGGCACTACTGGCACCGGCGTGGAGAAGGGGCATCGCTACACGACCCTCAAGCGCGACTTCGACGGCGCCAGCGGCATCAAGGTGAATGGCGATTTTTATCGTATACGGCTTGCCGCCGACGCTAATGAAAAAAGCGGTGAAACCGAGCTGCCGGCCGGCAGCAGCGTCATCTTCCAGGACTTCGATGGCACCACCGCCATCGTCACACTCGCGACTCCCAAGGAGTTATAAGCATGGAACTACCCGTCAGCCCGGGGCTGATTCTCAGCCTGATCGTCGTCGTCATCGGTATTCTGATCATTGCCAAGGGGCTGGTGATCGTTCGCCAGTCCGAGGTCATGGTCATCGAGCGGCTGGGGTCGTTCAACCGGCTGCTCGAGAGCGGCATCAACATCATTATCCCGTTCATCGAACAGCCGCGTGCGATCACCATGATTCGCTATCGAAAGATGGGCGAGGACTACCAGGCCGTTACCAATGACGAAACCCGTATCGACCGCCGCGAGACGGTAATGGACTTCCCCGGCCAGCCGGTGGTGACCACCGACAACGTCACGGTGACCATCAACGGCGCGCTCTATTATCAGATTATCGATCCCAAGCGCGCCGTCTACGAAGTCGCCAACATGAGCCAGGCGGTCGAGGTGCTGGCCAAGACCACCCTGCGTTCGGTGGTCGGCAAGATGGAGCTCGACAAGCTGTTCGAGTCACGCGCCGAGGTCAACAATTCGATCCAGGCGGCCATGGAGGAGCCCGCCTCCAAGTGGGGCGTGAAGATCTCGCGGGTCGAGGTCCAGGACATCGCCATGCCCGAAGAAGTCGAGACCGCCATGCGCCTGCAGATGGCCGCCGAGCGCAAGCGCCGCGCCACCGTGACCGAAGCCGAGGGCGAGAAGTCCGCGGCCATCGCCAAGGCCCAGGGCCAGCGCGAAGCCTCGATCCTCAACGCCGAGGGTGACAAGCAGTCCGCCATCCTGCGTGCCCAGGGTGAGCAGGAATCGATCAAGCTGGTGCTCAACGCCATCGGCGACAGCGAGGAGAACAAGCGCACCGTGGTGGGCTACCTGCTCGGTCAGAGCTATATCAAGTCGCTGCCGACCATGGCCCAGGAAGGCGAGCGAGTATTCGTGCCCTACGAATCCTCCGCCCTGCTCGGTTCGATGGGCATGTTCCGCGAGATGGCCGGTTCGCCGGAGGACACCGTGTCGCGGCATCTCCGGTCCGACGACAGCCAAAGTAGCCTGCGCAGCGGCATGGTGGGCGGTGCCGGTGGAAGCGCCTGACCCGCTGCCCCCCCTCTGAGGCTGGGCATGTGTCCAGCCGCTTCGCTTGGCTCATGAACGTCGCTTGCGCCGCGACTGCTCGGGGCGGATCATGCGCACTCGCACCTTGGGCCGAGGCGGCGTAGCCGGTGTCGGAGGCGGCGGTTCGCCCTCCCCAGATGGAGGCGAAGGCCCAGGCGTGCGCTGGAATACCACCCAGGCGAAGGTCGGCAGCGCCAAATGCCAGTGGATGGCGGCCAGGCGCAGGCCCAGGGTGACCAGCAGCGGTAGGGCCACGTTCAGGGCGCCGGGCACCGCCAGGGCGTCCAGCGCGACGTAGGTCACGCCCCCCGCGATGGCCGCCGTGGCATACACCTCCTGGCGCAGCACCATGGGCACGCGGCGCGCCAGCACGTCACGCACCATGCCGCCGGCCACGCCGGTCAACAGCCCCATCAACACCGCCACCAGGCCGGGCGCCTCGAGCAGCAGCGCCTTGTGGGTGCCGATCACCGTGAACAGCGCCAGGCCGAAGGCATCGGCCACCGGCAAAAAGCCGCGGGACAGGCGATGGATATAGTGAAAGCCGAGGATGGAGAGCCCCACCGTCGCCAGGATCACCCAGAGATAGGTGGGGTCGTTGACCCAGAACACCGGCCGCACGCCGAGCACCAGGTCGCGGAGGGTGCCGCCACCGATGCCGGTCACCGCGGCCAGCACCAGCATACCGAAGGGGTCCATCCGTGTACGGCAGGCCAGTATCACCCCCGACAGCGCGAAGACGATCACCCCTGCCATGTCGAGCCAATAGATCAGGCTTTCCAACGCTGTGTCTCCTCAATACCGAGATCCCAAATGGCAACCAGCATACGCCGGTGAGGCCAGTCTCAGGGAAAGATCAGGACAGTTTCGACGACGCGAAAAGGCCGTCATACGGGGGCTACAACTGAAAAGGATAGACGGCGCCAATGGCCAGGATCCCCGTCAGCTCATCGAGTGCCGTCAACGTCTCCATCGCCAGTTGCGGGTCGGCGAGATCGACAGGCGCCAGGCGGTCGCGATAGTGACGTTCCACCCAGGCGGCGAGCTCATCGTGCAAGGCATCGTCGAGCAGCACGCGTCCGGAAAGCGCGGATCGCTCGGCATTACTTAACACGACTCGCAGTCGCAGACAGGCGGGGCCGCCGCCGTTGCGCATGCTCTGCTTGACGTCCTTGACCACCACCTCGCCGATGGGATTATGGCCGGCCAACAGGTGATCCTGAATAGTGCGCCAGACGCTCTCGCGTTCCTGGCACTCGCCGGGCACCACCAGCGTCATGCTGCCATCCGGGTTGGAGAGCAGCTGCGAATTGAACAGGTACGAGGCCACGGCGTCCTCGAGGCTCACCGCCTCGACGGGGACCCGGATCGGTACCAGCGGCGCGCTCATCTTCTTGCGCAACTCATCCAGGGTCGCCTGCTCGTCGAGGAACGCCATCTCGTGATAGAGCAGTACCGGCCCGTTGCCCACCGCGATGACATCATTGTGAAAGACCCCGGCGTCGATGGCGTCGGGATGCTGCTGGGCGAAGACCGTCTGGCGCTCGACGAGGCCGTGCTGGCGAGCGACCGCCTGGCTGGCCTCCAGCGTCTGGCGAGCCGGATAACGCGCCGGTGCTACCCCGGCCTCGTCGCTCCAAACAAAGGCCTGGCGCCCATACACGAACAGGTGCACCCCGGGCTCGCCATAGTCAGCGCACAGGCGAGTGTGGTTGGCCGCGCCCTCATCGGCGAAGGCCGGGCTCGCCGGCAGTGCCGGATGGTGCGCGAAGCGCGTCTCGTCGCGGAAGATCGACGCCAATATGCGCGCGGTGGTGGCCGGTTCGAGAAAGCGGTGAAAGCTCGACTGGAGATTGGCCGGCGTGAAGTGCACGCGTGAATCCGGCGCATCGACGGAAGGCGTCAGCGTGGCGGCGTTGGCCGTCCACATGCTCGAGGCCGAACAGACCGCCCGCAAAATCTGCGGTGCCTCACCCGCCGCCCGGGCCAGCACCTGGGCATCGCTGCCGGAAAAGCCCAATGCGCGCAGCATCCCGAGGTCCGGGCGCTGCTGGGGCGGCAGCACGCCCTGGGCGTAACCCGCGTCCCGCAACGCCTTCATCTTGGCCAAGCCTTGGAGGGCTGCCTCCTTGGGGTTGGCGACCAGCCCCCCGTGCGTCATCGAGGCCACGTTACCCAAGGCCAGGCCCGAATAGTTGTGGGTCGGGCCGACAAGGCCGTCGAAATTAACCTCACGGCTCATAACGTTACCCCCGGCGGCAGCTTGTCGGGCAGGCTCAATGCCTCGCTCTCCATGGAGGCGACCGGATAGGCGCAGTAATCAGCAGCGTAATAGGCGCTGGGGCGGTGATTACCGCTCTCGCCCACGCCACCGAAGGGCGCGTCACCCGAGGCGCCGGTAGTCTGCCGATTCCAGTTGACGATGCCCGCGCGAATACGCAGCAGGAAGTCGTCCCAATCGGCGCGCTCTCCGCCGATCAGTCCGGCGGAGAGCCCGTAACGGGTGTCGTTGGCCAGCCCGACCGCCTCGTCCCATGTCCGGTAGCGCGTCACCCTGAGCAGCGGGCCGAAGTGCTCCTCGTCGGGCACCTCGAGCCCCGTGACATCGATCAGCGCCGGGCTCAGCAGGCTGGTGCCGGGCTCGAGACGTTCCATTCGCGAGAGCACCGTCCCACCCAACGCCTCCAGATCGTCCTGGGCCTTGAGCAGCTCCTCGGCGGCCGCCCGGCTGACCAGGCCACCATAGAAGGGCGCGGGCTCGCTGAACTGGCCGGCCACCTGCAGGCGCGAGATGGCGTCCGACAAGGCGTCCAGCAAGTGGTCGCCGACCTGCCCTTCCGGCACCAGCAATCGCCGGGCGCAGGTACAGCGCTGCCCGCCGGAAAGAAACGCCGATTGCAGAATGGTCAGCACCGCCGCTTCCTGGTCGGGCACATCCTTGACCACTAGCGGGTTGTTGCCGCCAAGCTCCAGCGCCAGGATCTTGTCGAACCGACCGGCGAACTGGCGATGCAGCAAGCCACCCACCTTGGCGCTGCCGGTGAACAACAGGCCGTCGATGCCGAGGTCGGCGGAGAGCGCCTGGCCCACGGGTGCGCCTCCCTGCACCAGGTTGATCACGCCATCGGGAAGCCCGGCCTCGCGCCAGCACTGCATGACCAGATCGGCGGTCAACGGCGTCTGCTCGCTGGGCTTGAAGACCACCGTGTTGCCGGCAAGCAGCGACGGCACGATATGCCCGTTGGGCAGGTGGCCGGGGAAATTGTAGGGGCCGAAGACCGCCATCACGCCGTGAGGCCGGTGGCGCAACACCGCGGTGGCATCGCCCAGCTCGCGGCTGCGCTCGCCGGTGCGCTCCTGGTAGGCGCGAACCGAGATCGCCACCTTGCCGATCATTGCCCCCACCTCGGTGCTCGCCTCCCAGAACGGCTTGCCGGTCTCCTGAGCAATCGCCCGGGCCAGCGGCTCACGGTGAGATTCCAGCACCTCGCGGAAGCGCTCGGTCAACGCCTGGCGCTCGGCGAATGACTGGCGCCCCCACGCCGGGAAGGCCGCTCGTGCCGCCGCTACCGCGGCATTTACCTGGGCGTCGCTGGCCGCCGCGCCCTCCCAGAGGCGCTCGCCGGACACCGGGTCGTGCTTGGCAAAGCCTTCACCGTCGCCTTCACACCAGCGTCCGCCGATCAGCAACTCTCCTCGTGCCTTCATCACGCCTCCTTCTCGGTATCCAGAATACGCAGGGTATCGCCGGTCGCCACCTCCAGCCGCCGGGCCTCAGTCTCGTCGAGTGTGACCACGTCATTCGCATCCGGCCCCTGGCCGAGCCAGGCGGCCCGGAATCGCGCCATCTCGGTGGTCGCCGCCAGCCAGCGCGGGCGGTCCGTCGGGGCATGGCGTTCGGGTCGCACTTCCACCCGGCAGTGGCGCGACAGCCGCACGCCGCGAACATCGTCGATATAGGCCTCGACCGTCGGGCCGCCATCGAAGATATCGATGAAGCCCTCCCAGCGCAGCCCCTGCTGCTTGAGCATGGCCAGGGCAGGACGGGTTTGTTCGTGCACCTGGCCGATACAGGCCCGTGCCTGCTCGCTGAGAAAGGGGGTATAAATCGGGAACTTGGGCATCAGCTCACCGATAAAGCTTTTCTGGCCCAGACCCGTCAAGCGATCGGCCTCATCGAAATCGAGCGGGAAGAAGTGGCTGCCCAGGCACTCCCAGAAGGGACTCTTGCCGTGCGCATCGAAGACCCCGCGCATTTCCGCCAGCACCTTCTCGGGGAAGCGATCGCGAAATTCGGCCATGAACAGCCAGCGCATCATCGACAGCAGCGCACCGTTACGCTGGAGGCGCCGATCGACGCCGCGATACGCGCGGCGCAGGAACAGCGAAGCCACTTCGGCGTCCCCGGTGTGGTCGGAACTGAGAAACAGCGTGTCGATGGTGCGGTGTAAGTCGAGCTGCACCGACGAGTGCGCCAAGGTTCCCAGGCGATAATGATAGAAGGGAATCTCGCGCCCGACCTGGCCCTCGACGGCGCAGCAGCCGGCGAGCCGGCCGGTCTCCTCGTCTTCCAGCACGAAGAAGTAGAGGCGCTGGTCGCGGGGCGTGCGCTCCTCGAACGCGCTCACCGTCGAGGCTATGCGCGCCGCCAGGAAGTCGCGGTTGTCGGGCAGCGAGGTGAACCCGACACCCGTCTCCCGGGCCAAGGCCTGCAGCTCCTCCAGGTCGCCCTCGGCAATTGCTCGAATGCGCATTACAGCTCCCCCTCGTCATAGCCCGGGCCATGCTCATCGCCGCCACCCTTTCTCCGCTTGGGCAGCACCAACGGCGAGGCCAACACTGCGCGGCCCTCCTCGACGCCCAGGCGCTCGGCATGCTCGGCCGCGAGCAACAGCTGGCCGGTCGGCGACAAGGCGTAGCGGGCCACCACGCAGCGAAAATCCTCCAGGTGCTGGTTGGCGACCATGGCCGGTTCAGCGTCGGGCAGGGTATGCGCCGGGCGGATGCGGACCGGGTGCCAAGCGGCTCGCCGGAAGGTCGCCAGCCGTTCGCGCTCGCCCTTGACCACCGGGCCGGCATCGAAGATGTCCACGTGGCGCGAGCGCAGGAAGCCTTCGCCGAGCATTTCGGCCAGCGCCTGCTCGTGATCCGGATGCTCGCGGCCGATGGCGGCCCGCGCCTGGGGGGTAAGCAGCGCCAGGTAGAGCGGGAACTGCGGCATCACCTCGGCGATGAAGCTCTTCGAGCGCACCCCCGCCAGATAGTTGATCTCCTGGTAGTCACGCACGAAGAAATGCCGCCCTACGCTGTCCCAGAACGGCGACTCGCCCTCATCGTCCAGGTAGCCGGGAAACGCCATGGCCAGAATATCGGCGAAGCGCTCTGGGTACTGGGCGATGAACATCAGCCGCGCACGCCGCAGCAAGCTCTCGGCGCGGGTGCCCTGGTAGCGTGCGTCCAGCGAGAACGCACACAGTTGGCTCGCCTCGGAGACCTCATGGGACAGCGACAGGATCGGCACCTCACGACGCACGTCGAGCTGTTGCGAGGCGTGAATCAGCGTCTCCTGACGATAGGTGTAATAGGCCTCCCGCGAGCCTGCCTGGGCGCGGATGGTCGCGGTTCCGACCACCGCGTCGCGCTGCAGGTCTTCGAGCACGAAGGTGTAGTGCTCGTCGCCGGGAAACTCCACCTCACGCGAAAACGCCTGGCGAGAGCGCGCGATGCGCTCCTCCAGGCGGTCGCGGTGTGCCGGCAGGTTGGTCAGCCGTGGGGTGGCGCTGCTCGCCAGGCGCTCCAGGGCCGGCAGGTCCGCCGAGCGGACGGGACGTACGACCAGCATGGCATCGCCTCCGCAGCAAACGTCGTTGTCGGTCTCGGCGAACTGACTCACCGCCCCGCCACCAGCCTGGCCACGGCCCGCTCCAGGCGCACCATGCCCTCGTCGATATCGGGCTCGGGAATCACCAGCGAGGGCGCCACGCGCAGCACGTTGGGCCCCGCAATCAGCGCCATCAGCCCCTCTTCGATCGCCAACGGCAGGATGTCCTTGGCGCGACCCTCGTACTCGGGGGCCATCTCAGCGCCGATCAGCAGCCCCATGCCGCGAACCTCCTTGAACACCCCGTGCTGGCGGTTGATGGCCTCAAGATGCTCGCGGAAGCGATCGTGACGTGCCCTGACGCCCGCCAGCACCTCGGGTGTGTCGATGAACTCGACCGCTGCCAGCGCCACGGCGGAGGCCAGGGCGTTGCCGCCGTAGGTGGAGCCATGGGTGCCGACGGCCATTGCCGGGGCGACACGATCGGTGGTCAGCATGGCGCCCACCGGGAAGCCGCCACCCAGCGACTTGGCGCTGGTGAGAATGTCCGGCGTTATCCCGTACTCCATGTAGGCGAAGAACGAACCGCTACGGCCCACCCCGGTCTGCACCTCGTCGAAGATCAGCAGCGCGTCGACGCTGTCGCACATCTCGCGCAGGCCGGACAGAAACGCCGGGGTGGCCGGAATGATGCCGCCCTCGCCCTGCATGGGCTCGACGATCACCGCGCAGGTCCGGTCATCGATCAGCTCACGCACGCTGTCGAGGCTGTTGAACTCGCCATGCACGATGCCGCCGGGGACCGGCCCGAACCCCTGGGAGTACTTGGGCTGCCCGCCGACGCTGACGGTAAAGAAAGTGCGGCCGTGAAAGGAGTGCGAGAAGGAGACGATGCGATCCTTATGTGCCCCGTGATGGTCGTGCGCCCAGCGCCGCGCCAGCTTGAGCGCCGCCTCGTTGGCCTCGCCGCCGGAAGAACACAGGTACGCCTTGTCGGCAAAGGTGCGCTCGACCAGGGCACGCGCGAGCTTGAGGGCCGGCTCATTGGTATAGACGTTGGAGAGATGCCACAGCGTGTTCGCTTGCGTGGTGAGCGCCTCGACCAGTACCGGGTGGCAGTGCCCAAGGGAGTTGACCGCGATGCCACCGGCGAAGTCGATGTACTCGCGCCCGGCCTGGTCCCATAACCGGCTGCCCGCGCCGCGCACCGGAATGGTTTGCTGGGGCGCATAGTTGGGCAGCATGTACTGGTCGAAGTCGGCGCGGGTCGTGGTCTGGCTCATGGGGAGAGTCACTCCATCGGCAGGAAACGGAATCGGTAAACTGTAAAAAAATAAAACGTAAAGTCAGGGTCAAGTATAAGCAACGGTTAACCCAAGTGCTTTCAGCAAGGAGACGTAATCTAATGATCAACACCACCGGCTGGAATCGTCTGCGCTATACACTCTACGCCCCACTCTACGATACCGTGGCCGACCATGCCTTCCGGCGGCCCCGCCGCCTCGCGCTGGAACAGGTGCACTGGCAACCCGGCATGCGAGTCCTCTTGGTGGGCGCCGGTACCGGACTCGATCTGCCCTGGCTGCCGCGCGACGTAGAGATTCACGCCACGGATCTCGCGCCGGCGATGGTCAAACGCCTCGCGCACCGCGCCGAGGCGCTGGGCATGGACGTTCAGGCCGTACCGATGGACGCCGAGCGCCTCGCCTTCCCCGACGGCTATTTCGACGTGGTGGTTATGCACCTGATTCTCGCGGTCATGCCCGACCCCGACCAGGGGCTGGCCGAGGCACGACGGGTGCTGAAACCTGGCGGGCAGCTGTGCGTGATGGACAAGTTCCAGGCCGACGACCGCCCCTCGGGGCCACTTCGCCGCGGCCTCAATGCCTTCACGTCGGCCATCGCCACCGACATCACGCGCCAGGCACGTCCGCTCCTCGAGGATGCCGGCTTCGTCATTGAGCAGGACACCCCGGTGCTGATGGGGTCACTGGTCCGCGCCCTGCTGGCGCGTCGCCCCTGACGGTGTCGCCCGACGCGGCACGATGGTACACCAGACGCCGACGATCACCACCAGGCTGCCAATCACCTGGACCGGCAGGATACGATCACCCAGCCACCACCAAGCGCCGAGCATGGTGAATACCGGCAACAGATTGAGATAGACCGCGGCGCGAGAGGGGGCGATGTCGGCCAAGGCGCTGTTGTAGAGCAACAGCGCCACGACCGATGGGAAGATGCCCAGGTACGCCAGGCCGGCAAACTCGGCGACCTCGAGCCGCGGTATCACCTGCCAGGCGCCCTCCAGCAGGGCGATGGGCGCCAGCGCCAGGTTGGCGATGGCCAGCATCACCAGCAGGCTGCCGTAGCGCGGAAAGCGCGCCATGTGTTCCTTGACCAGCAGCGAGTATCCCACCCAGACCAGCACCGCCAGCAGCATGATCAGGTCGCCGGGATTGATGCCGCCCGGCACCGCCGCCGCGCCTTCTCCCGCCGCGATCACCACCACCGCACCGAAAAGCGAGAGCACCACCCCCGCCCACTGCAGCATGCGATACCGCTCGCCCAGCAGCAGCACGCTGAGCAGTAAAGTCACCACGGGAATCAGCGATTCGAGGATCGCCACGTTGGTCGGAGAGGTGAACGACAGCGCAGCGTAGATCAGCGCATTGAAAAACGCCACCCCCGAGAGCGCCAGCCCCAGCAATGGCCGCCAATGACGCCGGAAAACCGGCCAACCGTGACGCGCCTGATGCCAGCCCAGCGGCAGCATGATCAACAGGGCGATGGACACCCGGCCCATCGAGATGGTGAAGGGCGGCAGGCCGGAAAGCGCCTTGCCGACCAGGATGTTGCCGGAAAAGATCATTACCACCAGCAGCAGGAAGAGATGGGGTCTCAGGGCGCTCAAACCATCTCCTTGGGGCCTGGATTCATAGCATAACGCAGGACGGACGCCCCACCCTCTCTCCTACCAAACCAAACGCTCTGCCCGGCACTCCAAGGTGGCGGCGAGCGCTGCCGACCACAAGACCCGTCACAACTCGGTCATTCGGCGCCACTGTAGATCAACATGGCGGCAATTAAGATCCCCAGCACCACGATGACGATCGGCAATACGCGCTGGAACCCCTTGGCTGGCGCCTTGGCCTCCGGCTGGCCAGCATCAGGCTCGGGGTGCTCGAAGTTCTCCGGCTCCTTCACTTCCCTGAGATGCTCGAGCTCTTCCTTCTGTGTCTTGCTCTCCTCGGTATTCATCACAACCTCCCGATCGTTCCTTCCAGGGTTAGCGGGCATCCGGGCCAGACATTCTTGTCAGGCCTCCGGTGTCGACGAGACCGGCGTCTTGACGAGGTGACGGCATGATCGCGTCATGCCCTGACTGGCATGTTCTCGCCGGCATGTCCTTACAGGGTTACGACATCGAAATTGACCATGGGGTCCACATCCGCCTCATAGTCCACATCGTCACGCTCGAAACCGAACAGCTTGAGAAAATCATGTTTGTAGCCAGCGTAGTCGGTGATCGCGAAGAGGTTCTCAGTGGTCACCTTCGGCCACAGGTCCTTGCAGGCCTGCTGAACATCATCACGTAGTTCCCGGTCATCCAGACGCAGTCGACTCACCTCATCGATGATGCAGTCGTTATCCTGTTCTTCGCGAGCATAGAGGCATTCGCCGAACAGGCGGTTGAGCTGGTCGATGGTGCCCTCATGAAGGCACTTCTCCTTCATCACCTTGTAGACCATGGCAATGTAGAGCGGCATCACCGGAATGGCGGCACTGGCCTGGGTCACCACCGACTTGAGCACCGCCACGTTGGCGCCACCGCCGCTGGCCGAGAGACGCTTGTCGATCTCCCCGGCGGCCCGGTCGAGATCCTCCTTAGCTTTGCCCAGCGCCCCGTGCCAGTAGATCGGCCAGGTGATCTCGGTGCCGATATAGCTGAAGGCCACGCTGCGCGCGCCTGGCGCCAGCACACCGGCACGGTCCAGCGCGTCGATCCACAGCTCCCAGTCCTCGCCGCCCATCACCGCCTTGGTGTCCTCGATTTCCTGCTCGGTGGCGGGCTCGACTTCGGCCTCGATGATGGCGTCCTTGTTGGTGTCAATGGCCGTGGCACGGTAGGTCTCGCCGATCGGCTTGAGCACCGAGCGCTTGAGCTCGCCGCTGTCCGGCAGCTTGCGCACCGGCGAGGCCAGCGAGTAGACCACCAGGTCGATCTGACCGAGATCCTGATGGATCAGTTCGATGGCCTTGTCACGCGCCGCGTGGGAGAAGGCATCACCGTTGATCGACTTGCTGTAGAGCCCCTCGGCCTTGGCGAACTTATCGAAGGCCGCCGAGTTGTACCAGCCGGCGGTACCGGGCTTGGTCTCGGTCGACGGCTTCTCAAAGAAGACCCCCAGGGTATCGGCGCCATAGCCAAAAGCCGCGGTGATGCGCGCCGCCAGGCCGTAACCACTGGAGGCCCCGATCACCAGCACCTTCTTCGGCCGCTGCTGCTCATCAACCAGCGCCTCGTCCAGACCGCGACCACGCGTTGCCTCGATCTGCTCGAGGACGTTCTTCTCGCAACCGACGGGATGAGTAGTGGTGCAGATGAAACCGCGAACCTTGGGTTTGATAATCACGACAGACCTCGCTGTTGGGGACGGGCCGCGTGGGACCCAATCGAATGTTTCGGCGTGCTTCGATGCTTTACCATGAGCGTGCGTGCCATTCTAGCGAGCGAGGAGCGCACTGTCCGCCCCAGACGCTCGAAACCCGGGTACGATATTTAACAAGGCAGGAGACCCCGATGGACGCCCAACACCTGGTCGATGAACGCGGTGACCTCTGGCTGGCCCTTGCCCCGCTGTGGCTCGAACGCGAACCGCGAGAGACCGACTACGCTCGCATGATAACGGTCATCCAGCGTCACGATCTCACCCTGCAGCAACTCGAATGGGTGTTCCGGCTGGAGCTGGCGCCGGTGCTGTCACGCCAGCAGATGTCGGTGGCGGGGGAATGGCGAGCCTTCGATGACTATAAGCTGATGAAACAGCTGGTGGCTCACAACCTGCGTCTCAAGGGCTGGCGACGCAAGAGCTGGATGCTATTCTCGGGATTGACCACCATGATGACCCGCCATCGTTGGAACGAGCTGATGGCCCGGCTGATGGTAGAACGCGGCGAGATACCCTGAAGGCCGATGCTCACGGCTCGTCGAGGGCAAGCTCCAGCGCCTCGCGCAGCTTCAGCTCGCCGTCGCGTGGCGAGAAGCGGCGGATCACCCGGCCGTCGCGCCCAACCAGAAACTTGGTGAAGTTCCACTTGATCATGCCGGTACCCAGCACGCCCGGCGCCTGACGCTTGAGCTCCACGAACAGCGGATGGGCGTTCGACCCGTTGACCTTGACCTTCTCCATCAGCGGAAAGGTGACGCGGTACTCCCGCACGCTGAAGGCGCAGAAGTCGAAGGCCGACTCCGGCGACTGGCGGGCGAACTGATTGCAGGGAAACCCCAGCACGGTGAAGCCACGGTCACGATAGCGCGTGTAGAGCCGCTCGAGGTCCTTGAGCTGAGAGGTAAAACCGCAACGGCTGGCCACATTGACGATCAGCAACACCTGACCACGCAGGGCGCCGAGGTTGAAGGGCTCGCCGCGGTGAGTGCGGCACTGATAGTCATGAATGGACATGGCGACAACTTCGCTAGTGGTTATATTCACGATGCCACGCCCTCGCTCAAGACGCCAGTCCAAGGCGACGCGTCGTCATGCTCGCCGTCCACGCAGCCGTCGCCGCACTTCGGCGACGCGCATGGCCAGATGGCGTCGACGCTGGCGGCGTTCGGCTTCGCGCAGCGGTGCATACAGCAATCGTTCGGCGTGAAGGGCACACTCTTCGAGTGCTGGACCCGCCGCCCCGGCGTAGGGCGCCAGCCGCCGCAAATGGCTGGCTGGCGACTCCCCCGGCATCGACTCGAGGCCGCGCCGTTCCAGCCAGGCCTGAAGCGCCAGCAGTTGAACCCGCTCATCGTGATCGCGACGCCATCGATGCCACATCCGCTTGCCAAGCCACGCCACTGCCACGGCACTTGCCGCAAGCGCCAGAAACCCCACCAGGGGCGACCCTACCCCCCGTCCCGATGTCACATCGACGAGCCAGGCCCGAACTGCCTGCCAGCCCTCCGCCAGGCGCGCCAGGAGCTCACCGCGGGCACCGCGCTGATAGCCGATCACACCGCGCTGCCAGCGATACTCGAGTCGCTCCCACACCAGCCGCAGCGGGTTGGCCCAGCCTAGATTACGCAGGTGCAGTGGCGAGAAAGGCGCATCCGCCAGAAACCGCTCACGGCCATCACGCACCGCCTGGGGCCCCTGCTCAATGCGCTCGGGAGCGATCGCCGCGGTGGGGTCCAAACGCTGCCAGCCACCCTCGATCCACACCTCGACCCAGGCGTGGGCATCGTAGTCGCGTACCGTAAAATGGCCATCCGGGTGTCGCTCGCCGCCCAGAAAGCCCGCCACGATGCGCGCCGGAATGCCCACCGCCCGCGCCATCACCGCCGCGGCCGAGGCGTAATGGGTACAGTAGCCGGCGCGGCTTTCGAACAGGAATTCGTCGACGCGGTCGCCGGAGGTCAGCCGTGGCGGCGAAAGCGTGTAACGAAACGGCGCCTCGCCGAAGCGTGCCAGCACCCGCTCGAGATACCCGCGCGCCTCGCCATCGCTTTCGCGCCACAACCGTTCGGCAAGTTCACGGGTGCGCGAGTTACCCCGGGGCGGCAGCATGGCATGAAAGGCCGTGCCGGCGGGGTCAGCGTGGGCCGGCGCCTGTCCGCTGCTCTCGACCGTGAGCAGGGTACGCGACGACAAAGGCGCATCACCCTCCAGCGTGCCGTCGGCCAGATAGCGCTGGCGGCTGTCGGTGGTGAGAGGCGTGCCCAGCGAGGGCCGCCAGGGGCGGCTGTCGGGCTCGAGCAGGAGTTCGGCGGAAAAGCGCGACGGGCCGTTCTCCTCCTGCCAGGGGGATCGACGCCCTTCTCGCATGAAATCTTCGAGGGGGCGCGTCAACGTGGCCGACAGCCCCTGCGGCGTGACGCGCGACCAGCGGACACCATCGAAATTCGTCAGCGTATAAACCCGCCAGTAGCGCTCCGCGACCTTGGGTTCGCGGCCCGTGAAGCGCGCCCGGAAGGCGCGGGCATCGCTAAGTGATAGCGCGGCGATGTCACCCGGGGCGATCTCGTCGGTCAGGCCGGTGGAGGCCCTATCCAGTTGGGGCATCGCCCACAGCGGCCCGAGCCTCGGCACGCTGACGAAGAGCACCACCATCAGCGGCGCCGACAGCCCCAGCAGCCAGGCCGTCTCGCGCCACGCCCGAGCGGCACTGCCCGCCCCGGCCAGCCAGACCAGCGACTGCACCTGCCAGGCCAGCACCAGCAAGGCGCCCACCGCCATGGGAATGCCCTGGTCGTGAAGGAAGGCCGAGGCCGTCGCGACCATGCCGATCAGTACCACCACGCGGGCATCGCGGCGGTCATGGGTCTCAAGCAGCTTGAGCAGGTAGACCCCGACCAACAGCCCGATCAGCCCCTGCATGCCATAGAGGGTGCCGTACTCCAGCCACAACGCCGCCAGCAGCCCAGCCACCGCCACCAGGCGCAGGGCAATACCCGCCCGCGGCAGGCGGCCGCGCAATTGTAGGTAACGATAGCCCGCCACAGCCGCGGCAAGTGCGATCAGCCAAAGGGGCAACCACGCCAGGTGCAGCGCCAGAATCAGACATTGACCGATGAACAGCTGCCGCAGCATGGCGTTGCCCAGGGCATGGCCATCGGCCAGTACCGCCGGCTCCGAGGCAGCTCGCACCCCGACACGCCGCCCGATCACGTGGGCGACCCCTGTCGGGCGGCGGTGGACGGCGGGAAGCGGGCCAGCGCATCGAGGGCGGCGCGGCGCTGGCTAGCCCCTTCGCCCTGGGGCACGGTGATACCGGGCAGGCGCAGGCCGAAGCGGTCGCCGTCGCGATGATGCGCCAGCACGCGGGCGCAAAGCACCGACAGGCGGCGCTCGGGATCGCCCTGACAAGCGTCGTAGTCGAGCCAGAGCTGCCGGCGCGGCGGGACATGGAACGTCTTGGCGGCCAGCACGCCGGTGCGACTCCATTGCTTCCAGGCCAGCCGCGTGGGGCTGTCGCCGGGCACCGCGCGGCGCAGCCCGGCAAAGTCACCCTCCTCGCGGCCCAGCCCCGCCTGTCGGTGAGGCTTGGTCTTGTGCTCCAGCGGCTGCGGATACACCCACAGCGCCTCGGCGGTTTCGAGCCAGGCGACCACTCGCACCAGCCCCAAAGGCCAACGGCTTTGCAATCGCAGCATCGGCAAGCGTTGTCGACCGCGCCGAGGGGCCGACAACGCCAGGACGGTCTCGCCACGGCCGGCAGTCAGGTCGACGCAGGCCGACACGGAGGCAGCATGTACCTCGAGAGCGGAGCGCGACCGGTTGGCTTCGAGGATCACACCGAGCCGCGCCTCGCCGCCGGCAAACACCTCCCTGGGCAGGCGCAGCGTCATCTGCACGCCGAGCAGGTTGCGCCAACCACGCAGCAACCCCACCACGCCGAGGGCAAACAGCCAGAAGGCCAGCCCGTAGGCCAGGCTGTTCTGGTAGTTAATACCGAACAGCAGCAGCACCACGACCAACACCATCCACCCCAAGCCGAAGCGGGTCGGAAGCAGGAAGAGCCGACGCTGGGGAAGCGGTCTGGCCATTGGCGCCGTCAGGCGTCGGAACAGGCGGCGACGCAGGCGCTGGCGCCACCCGGGCGCCGCATCGGCCCCGCCATGGGACTCGGCATGCGTCTCAGCACGAGTCTCACTAAGCACCATGGGAAGCCCACGCCATCATCCCGGCATTACCGCCACACGAGCGAGCAGATGGCGGGCCAGCGCCTCGCCTTCCTCGCGCGGGCCGCGGCTCAGGCGATGCCCGGTGACCGGCACCCAGACCGCCTGGACATCCTCGGGCAGCACGTGATCGCGCCCTGCCAGCAGCGCCCAGCCTCGTGCGGCCTGAAGCAGTGCCAGCACGCCGCGGGTGGAGAGGCCCCAGGCCAGCTCGGGATGTTCCCGGCTGGCCGCCGCCAACGCCTGCACATAATCGAGCAACGCTTCGGCGACATGAACACCGCCCAGCCGCGCCTGCCAGGCCCGCATGCGCTCGGCATCGAACAGGGCCGGCAATGACTCGAGCTTCACCCGCCCAGCGTTGCCACGCAGTATCTCGCGCTCCGCCGCCGGGTTCGGGTAGCCCAGCGACAGCCGCATCAGAAAGCGGTCGAGTTGCGACTCCGGCAGGGCGAACGTGCCCGCCTGCTCCTGGGGGTTCTGGGTGGCGATGACGAAGAAGGGATCGGGAAGCGCGCGGGTCTCGCCCTCCACCGTCACCTTGCCCTCTTCCATGGCCTCGAGCAGGGCACTCTGGGTCTTGGGCGTGGCGCGGTTGATCTCGTCGGCCAGCACCAGGCCATGGAAGACCGGCCCGGGATGAAAGTGGAAGCTCGCCTCGCGGGGATCGAATACCGAAACGCCCAGCACGTCGGCGGGCAGGAGGTCGCTGGTGAACTGCAGGCGCTGCATGTCCAGCCCGGTGACTCTCGCCAACGCCTGGGCCAGCGTGGTCTTGCCGAGCCCCGGCAGGTCCTCGATCAGCAAATGCCCGCGACACAGCAGGCAGCACAAGGCGAGTCGCACTTCATGAGGCTTACCGAGCACCACTTCTTCGAGCGCGGCTACCACCGATGCCAGGCTCTCCGGCCGTGCCGGATTCTTCAGCCGCGACGCGTGCTCCTCATGCAACATGTTCTCCTTCCGCAAAGCGCTCTCTTCTCGCAAAGTGTTCTCCTGCTGCGCCTGGCGGTTCATGGCGCCACCGCGAGAGCACCGGCCTCGTCCAGCGCCATCACGGCCTGGCGGGTATCCGGCGTCACCTCTTCGAGGGCCAAGGCGTCGTCCGGCGCCAGCCAGAAAGCCTCGGCCACCTCTTCCGCCTGCAACACGAGTGGCCCGTCATGCTCGACCAGAAAGACACTGCCGAAGATATGATTGCCGCCCTCGGCATGGACGAATTCCAGCATGTGACGCAGCGGGACATGGCGGATGCCGAGCTCTTCGGAAAGCTCGCGTCGCGCCGCCACGTGCACCGCTTCGCCGGCGCCTACCACGCCGCCGGCGGCCAGATCGAGGCCACCAGGAAAGACCTCCTTGGTCAGAGTGCGGCGCTGCGCGCAGATCCCACCCCACCGGTTGCGCACCACGATATAGGTGGCGCGGTGCCAGTACCGAAAACGCCGCATCGTCGCCCGCATGGCGCTGCCGCAGGGCCGATTGCGCGCATCCACCAGCTGTATGCGCTCATTGGCGATATGCGGGCGTGGCAGCAACTCGGGTAAGGGGACGTCGGCGCTCATGGGAGCCTCCCGGCAAAAGGGCCTTCAGCCTAACCAGTCGCGCCTGGCACGTCACGCATCGCGTCACACGCTGAGTCATTCCCTGGGTACCACATTGACCGTTTGGTTGGCGCCGGCCATGCTCAGGGAAATGCGCGCTACTGTCGGAGGCCCCCATGGACGACCATGCTCCCCGCTCGCGCCAGGCCACCCATGAAGTGAGTAATCAGCCCGATACGGGCGGCGACCGCGACCTGCTGGCAGCGGACCGGCCATTGCAGGAAGCGCTTGCGCGCGAGGCCCCGCAGTGGGTAATTCAGCGCCTCTCCGCCCTCGGGCAAGAAGCCGGCAGCGCCCGCGCGCGCGAACTGGGCCAGGCGGCCGACCGCCACCCGCCGGTGTTGCGGGCCTTCGACGCGCATGGCCGCCGGCTCGACGAGGTCCGCTATCATCCCGCTTACCATGAGTTGATGCACCTGGCCATCGACCATGGTTGGCACGCCGTGGCCTGGCAGGAAGAAGGCTGCGGCGGCCATCAGGCCCACGTCGCCGCGCTCTACCTGCTCACCCAGGCCGAGCCAGGATTCTGCTGCCCGATTACCATGACCCACGCCGCCATGCCGGTGCTGCGTCATTCGACCGTGGTACATGACCGCTGGGCCCCGGGGCTGCTGGCTTGGGACTACGATCCGCGCGCCCTGCCCGCCGCCGACAAGACCGGCCTGACCTTCGGCATGGCAATGACCGAGAAGCAGGGCGGCAGCGATCTTCGCGCCATTACCACGCGTGCCGAGCCGGACAGCGACGGCTGGCGACTCACCGGTCACAAGTGGTTCTGCAGCGCCCCGATGTCCGATGCTTTCCTGACGCTTGCCCGGAGCGATGCGGGGCTTGGGTGTTTTCTGGTGCCGCGCTTCACGCCGGATGGCCAGCGCAACCCTATCGAACTGCAACGCCTAAAGGACAAGTGCGGCAATCGCGCTAATGCCTCGGCGGAGATCGAATACCGCGGCGCCTGGGCAGAACCGATCGGCGAGCCGGGCCGCGGCATCGCCACCCTGCTCGAGATGGTCCAGCAGACGCGTCTGGACACCGCCACCGCCCCGGTGGGCATGATGCACCAGGCGCTGGACGAGGTCTGGCGCCATGCCTGCCAACGCCACGCCTTCGGCCGACCGTTGGCTGACCAGCCGCTGATGCGCGGTGTGATCGCCGACCTGGCACTGGAGGTGGAAGCCGGCCTGGCGCTGGTGATGCGCACCGCACGCGCCTTCGACGCCGCCGTGCGTGGCGAGCCGGACGAGGTCGCACTGGCCAGGCTACTGCCGGCGCTGGCCAAGTACTGGCACAACAAGCGCGGGCCGGGGTTCATGGCCGAGGCCATGGAATGCTTGGGCGGGATCGGTTATGTAGAGGAACTGCCGCTCGCGCGGCTCTACCGCGAAGCGCCGGTCAACTCGATCTGGGAAGGGTCGGGCAACGTGATCTGTCTGGATGTACTTCGTGTGCTCACGCGTCATCCCGAGGCACTCGACGCGCTTCGCCGTCTGCTCGGTGAAGCAGGCGGTCAACAAGCAGAGTTCGATGCGGCGCTCAAGGAGCTGGAAAGAGAACTCGGCCGACCGGTGAGAGACCTGGAACCGCGCGCCCGCTGGCTGGTCCAACGCCTGGCGCAGTGTACCCAGGCCGCCCTGCTGCTGTGCCACGCCCCCAGCGTAGTGGCCGAGACCTTCTGTCGCGCCCGCCTCAGCAGCGAGGCGAGTACGGCCTATGGCATATTGCCAAGCGACGCCCCGCTTTCCGCCATCCTCGAGCGGATCGGCAGCTGATAGGACGCCAGAGCGGGAATGGCGTTCGCGGATACCGGCTGCGACAGACCGAAGCCCTGCACATGCGTACAGCCAAATTGTTCCAGCAGCGGCAGAATACTCAGCTCTTCGATGCCTTCGGCCACCACGCGGATGCCCAACCGCCGGCCGAGCAGTGACACCGCCTCGACGATGGCCGAATCCTGGGGATTTTCATGCAAATGGCTCACGAAGCTGCGATCGATCTTGACCTCGCTGATCGGCAGCACCTGCAAGCGTGACAGCGACGAGAAGCCCACGCCAAAGTCATCCACCGACATTTCCAACCCACCGAGATGCAACCGGGCCGCCACTTCGCTACCCAGAAGTTCGTCCTCCATGACGGCACTCTCGGTGATTTCCAGCACCACCAGACGCGAGCTGTTCGGCGTTGCATGGCGTGTCAACTCCAGCAGGTCAGGATTCATCAGATCGTCGGCGGTCACGTTGACCGACAGCGACAGAAAGACCCCCTCCTCGCACCACCTCTCGGCATCATCCAGAGCGCGTTTCAGCACATAGCGAGTCAGGCGCTTGCCTTGGGCTCGTGTCAACAGGGGCAGGAAACTATCCGGACCGAGCAAGCCCAGGCGCGGATGGTCCCAGCGCACCAGCGCCTCTACGCCGCTCAAGCGGTCGCTGGCGAGTTCGTACTGAGGCTGGTAGTAGAGCGTCAACTCGTTCCTGGCCAAGGCAAGCGCGAGCTCATGCGTACTCACCACCGGCTCTGCTTCCGGGTGGGGAAGCGTCTCGCGGACGACACGCCACCTGCCGAGACGTTGACGCAATTCGGCCAGCCGCATGGGCTTTTCCAGTGAGCCGAGCATCTGTAAGCCCAGCGTCTGGCCTACCCGCTCGGCGATACGCGCCACCTTGCGCTCCACCCCGCTGATCAGCAGCACCCTGCCTCGGTAATTGGCCTCGGCGAGCCGATGCAGCAGGGCGATGCCGTCCTGCTCACCAAACTCGAGCGCCATGATCACCAGCGGCGGCGGATAGAGGGCGACGTTTTCCAGCCAGGCCGCGGCCTGGCGAAAATGGCAACTCTCCATCCCTAGCACGCTGAGTTGCAGGGAAAGCTCGGCGGCGACATCTAGGTCGGTTTCCAGCACCAGCGCTCGCGTTTTGTGTAATGGATCGTGCATCGACCAGGATTTCCGTTCCAGAAGACACCTTGAGGATAGCACCAGCACGAGTGGCTGATGGCCAACGACCAATTTCTGTGTCGATTTGACGACATCATCACCCTCCCAGTTCCTAGCCGGTCAGGGGGCCGACCATCACCCGCAGGGCCAGCGCCAGCAGCAGCACGCCGGTAATGCGATTGATCCAGTGCGCCCGGGCCTGCAGCCACGGCAACACCCGCGAGTGGGAAAGACTCAGCGCCACCAGCACGTACCAGCCGCCGTCGATGATCATCGCCGTCAGCACGATGATCGCCCGGTCCGCCATACGCATGTCCGGCGTCACGAACTGGCTAAGCAAGGCCACGAAGAACAGGATCAACTTGGGATTGCCCAGCGCCACCAACATGCCCTCGCGCGCCGCCTGGCTTCGCGTGGTGGTTAACGCCTTTGCGGCGAAGGCACCGGCTCGCCCGGCGCACAGCGCCTTGATGCCCAGCCACGCCAGGTAAGCGGCACCCAGCCAGGTAATGGCCTGGAATAGCCCGGGCAGGCGCACGATCAACGCCCCCAATCCCCAAACGGTGAGCAGGGCATAAAAGCCCACGCCCAGCGCATGAGACAGCGCCGCCGTTATACCCGGCGCGCGACCGCCCCCCAGGGTGTGACGCAGCACCAGGGCCAGGCTCGGCCCCGGCGACATGGCGCCCAAGGCGCAGATCGCCACCAGCGACATCCATAACGATAACGGCACTAGGTTCTCTCTCTGCGGTCGATCACGATACGGCTCATAAATTGAAGCCTCATGCCGTGCGCATCATAAGCGCTGGCGAACCACCTTCCCAGCGCGGGTGTACACCCACAGCGCGGGGGAGGCTAAACTAGCGGATCATTTTCTCAGGGAGCCCAACATGACGGTCTGGACCTTCGCCCTCGCCCTGGAGCTGCTCGGCGTGCTGCTGATCTTTATCGGTTGGCAGGGCGCCAGTCCCGTCGGCTTCGTGGGCCCGGCACTAATGCTGCTGGGCGGCATTTTGCTGTTCACTAGGAGGTCAAATGGCCGATGACACCTCCCGGGCGGAACAAGAAGTCGCGCCCACCGACCTGACAACCCTGCTCGAGCAGATACGACATGCCGGGGAAGGCGAAGAAAGGGTCAGCCTGGAGGCCATTCTCGACAGCGTGGGCCAACGCTCCTTCGCGCCGTTCCTGCTGATCGCGGGACTGATCACCTTGGCCCCGCTGATTGGCGATCTCCCCGGCGTGCCCACGCTAATGGCCACCTTGGTCGTGCTGTCATCTGGCCAGCTGCTGGCCAGACGCAAGCACGTGTGGTTTCCCCGCTGGCTGCTGACGCGCCAGGTATCGCGTGAGCGCTTCCAAAAAGGCCTGGATTGGATGATGCGTCCAGCGAGCTGGGTCGACCGGCTGCTCAAGCCGCGGCTCTCTCGACTGACCCGACCGCCAGCGAATCTGCCGGTGGCGTTGACCTGCCTGCTGATCGCCATGGCCATGCCGCCCATGGAGTTTGTACCCTTTACCGCCAATGGCGCCGGCCTGGCTCTGACGTTGTTCGGCCTCGCCCTACTCGCCGACGATGGCTTGCTGGTGTTGTTAGGCTACGCCTTCACCGCCGCCACACTGACGCTGGTCATCGTCAATCTGGTATAGATCTACAAAAGGGAGTAACCGCAGAGAAGGAGGTTCAAGAAGCCAATCACCTTGGCGTCAACGACATGGGCTATGAACTCGGCCCCATGATTCGCCAAACACTGCCGCCTGGCTGGCAATGAAATTCGAGGCTTTGACCAGCCCCGAAACAATGGATTTCGTCCTGCACAGCGATGCGCACGGTTTTCGCTCCCCCCTCCGAGACGCTAAGCGTCATGCTATTACCCTTCATGGTAATTTCTATCCAGTGGCCATGGTAACGCAAGCGTAGGTGCAAGCCCGGTAACGGGTCGGGCAGGCAAGGGTCGAACCGCAACAACCCGTCACGAACCTCTAGCCCCGTCTCGCCACGCTGAACCAGGTCGACAGTACCGGCCATGGCGCCCAAGTGAATACCTTCCTGAGTCGTCCCGCCCTGCACATCGGCGATATCGCTTTCGAGCGCCTCATTGAGCAATGTCAGTGATCTTGGCCGATCCAAACGGGCCAGTACCCAGGATTCAACGATACGGCTCAAGGTCGAGCCGTGAGAGGTGCGCTGCTGATAATAGTCAATAGTGCGCGGGATCAGTTCCAGGGTGAATGTATAACCCAGTTGCTGGAAAAGATCGCTAAGTTCATCAGCGGAAAAAAGATAAAACAGCATGAGGGCATCGGCCTGTTTCGACGCCTTGTAACGATTGACCGTATCGCCCTCGGCCTCGAGAAGCCGATCCAGACGATGAATATCCCCATATTGGCTTTGATACCTCTTCCAATCGAACTCTTCGAGCCGTTCATAGCCCTCGAACTGGCTGATAACATCATCGTGGAAGGGGATGAAGAGCTTGTGGCTGATCGCTTCCCACGTCGCAATCTCCTGATCGGTGACTGCCAAGGTTTCACACAGCTCCTGACGTCGTGCAACACCAATTCGCTCCAGGGCATCGTTAGCCCGCCGCAACACCCAAGCCACCATCAGGTTGG
Organism: Halomonas jincaotanensis; assembly: GCF_018448785.1. Lineage (GTDB taxonomy): Bacteria > Pseudomonadota > Gammaproteobacteria > Pseudomonadales > Halomonadaceae > Halomonas > Halomonas jincaotanensis. Next base: position 148,763 of record NZ_JAHCLU010000007.1, read on the forward strand.
TATAGGCATTGTTATCGAGCCCGGGCTCGTCTGCCCATGGATAACGGTCATGGAATTCGTCCGGCCCCATCACACCACAGATATCGTAGCGTTTGCGGCGGGCATTCCAACGGGCGCAACTGGCCCAGAAACGAGCAATTTCCAGTAGCAATTCAGCACCATAGTAGGAAAGGAATTCGCCGTCCTCGGTGACTTCATAATAGCGCCATACATTGAAGGCTATGGCGACATTCACGTGGCGTTGAAGATGGCTATGGTCAGCGATCCAGCGTCCCGATTTAGGGTTGAGATGCAGCATCTGGCTTTCTTCACGCCCACTACTGCCGCTTTGCCAAGGGTACATGGCGCCGCGATAACCTGCTTCTCGCGCCAAGCGGCGGGCTTCTTCCAAGCGGCGATAACGGTAACAAAGCAAAGCACGCGTAATCTCGGGTATGCGAAAGTTGAGAAACGAGAAGATAAACAACTCATCCCAGAAGATGTGGCCACGGTAAGCCTCACCATGCAGTCCACGTGCCGGCACTCCGACATCCAGATCAACCACGTGAGGCGAGACGGTTTGCAACAGGTGAAAAATATGCAATCGCAAGATTTTCTGGGAGCGACCTCCGCCCTTGAGCACCAGATCACAGCGATACCAGAGATGCCGCCATACCTGGGCATGACTTGCCAACAAATCAGCAAACTGCCCCGCCCGGGCAACTGAATGCCTCACGGCAAGCCCAGGCTCCGAGATAGCCCTGTCTCTGGAAGTATGCATGGCAATCACCTTCTCGATGCAGATTTCCTGGCCTTCGGTGACGTCGAAGCTCAACGCCTGAGCGATGTAACCTGTCTCTCGTACGAGTTGACACTCGGCATTCACTTTACGCTCACCGATGATGACTTGGGTCCGAGCGGCCTGGGCCACACGCAAATGCGACTGGTTGGTTTCAACCAGCAGCCGGATGGTGTCGTCATCGAGCGGCTCGGCGCTTAAAGGTACTAGGTGAGTGCTTGCCAATTCACGATACCGGGTCACACCGGCATTGATGACGCGCCCGTCGAGTGCGGAGCACACAGAAATCCGTCCCGACCAGTTCTCCGGCGTCAACTGCCATTGAATGGCAGCGAGATGTGGGTTTCCCATATGCACGAGGCGCCGAGAGACAATGGTGGTTTCCCGGCCTTGACGATCGCGAAAGCGCGTATCCCTTTGAAGTATGCCGGTTTTTAGATCCAGCATCTGGTGATAATCCAGAATATCGACCGCCATGAGATTGAACCATTCACCTTCCTCGGGCCGGAATGTCAGGCTTAACCAGTTCGGCATGTTGACGAGATCCTCGCTTTCGATCTCATGCCCGGCGATCTCGGTTGTTAATCGATTGTAGCCCCCGGCAAGGTAGGTACCCGGATAATGAATGTCGCCGGCTTCGGCCTCTTCATTCGCCCCTCGGGTAGCAAAATAGCCATTCCCCAAGGTACATAGCGCTTCGCGAAGCCCCTCTTGGCCAGCGTTGAAGTCGGTATAATCGAGTGTCCAGTCGGTCATGGATGAGCTCCAATCGCGTTGCAAAGGCGGTTCATAAAACGCCCGACCGCCTGGGGGTCTTCGAGCCAATAATGAGCCTTGGTTGGCTGGGGAGCCTCGGCCACCAGCAACCCAAGCCCCTGTTCATGCCCCTGCCCTTCACGCAAGACCTTGAAAGCGTCTTCGTCCGTTTCATCGTCCCCGAAATAAAGCGGCAGAATATCGTCATCACGCGACTCAACGCGCCCATTCCATACAAGCGCATCAAGCAGCCAACGCAGGGCCTTACCCTTGTCCCAGGGTAACGTCGGCCTCAACTCGAAGATTTTCTTGCCGCCTGTACGGCGCAGCATTGACGCCGACGCTTCGACGGCCTGTTCAACAGCTTCCTCGATAGCCTCGAGGTGCCCCGCTGCCACGAGCCGGTAGTGCACGGCAATCGCGTAGCGCTTGCGCTCGACGATGACCCCCTCGATATCACTCAGTTTTTGCTTCAATTCAGCTTCGGTACGATCAAGCGCAGGCAGGAACTCCTCCGCATGCTCCTGTTGCATGCACAGGCCCCCGGGGCCGGCGATATCGAAACCGTGGCTTCCGGCATAAACGAGGTTATCCAACGCCACCAGCCGCTCGACGTCGGCACGGTCACGCCCACTGATAATCGCCACGGTATAGCGCTCGGCCACATTACGTAGCGTTTCGCGCATATCATCGCTGAGCACGGCGAGCTCGGGTCGATCGACAATCGGCGTCAGGGTACCGTCGTAATCGAGAAAAATGACCAAACGCTTGTCGGCTAGCGTTTGGACGATCTTATCGTAGCAAGCCAGCGCATTCGGCAACGTCGATGCGCCGGATACGGTATCCGGCGTCAATTCGACAAGGTCGTCAACCACGACATCAGCGCCGTGTTCGAGCAAGTCATTACGTTGATCAGCACGATCAACCCCCACCACTAAAGCGAAACCCGCGGAGCGTGCCGCCTCGACGCCGGATAAAGCGTCCTCTACCGCAAAGGCACGGTCAGGCGTTATCCCCAACAAGCTTGCTGCCAGCAAAAAGGTGTCCGGATCCGGTTTACCCTTTAATTTTCTAAGCTCAATGTCGTTCCCATCCACATGGGCATCAAACAGATGGCTCAAGCCGGCAGTCTCAAGCACAGCAACGGCATTCTTGCTCGATGAAACCAAAGCTGTTTTTAGTCCCGCGTCCCGCAAACGCTGAATAAAAGACACCGAGGAATCAAAGACTTCAACTCCGTCTTTTGCCAGGCGCTCTCCAAACAGGCGGTCCTTGAGATTACCCAGCCCACAGACCGTCTCATGCCCAGGCGGATCGTCAGGCGTGCCGTACGCCAGGGTAATGGTGCGGGACGCCAGAAAATCTCGCACCCCTTGGTAGCGAGGTTTGCCGTCAACGTATTGTGAGTAATCCACGCCGGCATCAAAGGGCTTGAACCGCTCGCCCGTTGTTGCCGCGCGGCTTCGCAGATAGTCGTCGAAAAGCTGTTTCCACGCAGCACAGTGCACATTGGCGGTGCGCGTTACTACACCATCGAGATCGAATACACCCGCACTGAAAGACGCGAGATTGAAACGGTGCTTGGCACCGTCGGCTTTTTTCATCATGGCGAGCCCCGGCATGCCCAGCAGCAAGATGGCTGACCTTTATCAGCCTAGACGACATGTGCTCTATGAGCAGTGGTTAGACTTTGTCACTTGTCAGGCCCAGATGTTGTTCGAGGAAGACACATTTTTTCAATTTCTGGCATATCAACTATTTTAAATTGATTTAAGAGGGTGTTTATAAAAACAATAGGTGATTGAAGTGCCGCCGTTCTGGATGCCAATCGACGCGGCATTCGCCACAAGGCGGAACCAGTGGCTACGATGCCGGGAAGAAGGTTAAAGGCCGCAAGCGCCATGTCCTGGTCGACACCCTGGGGCTGATACTTGCCGTAAGCGTGACGGCCGCCAGCGTGCAAGACCGTGACGGCGCACATCCTGTGATGGCCAGTGGCATGGAAAAATATGCTGGCATATCAAAGGTTTTTGTTGATGCGGGTTATGCAGGACGTTGTGCGCAGACAGTCCGCCAGCGGCACGACATTGCGGTTGAGGTCGTGCGCCATCCCGCCAATGCCAATGTTGGCCGTTGGTGCGCACCGGACCAGGGAGACCTTTTCATGCGCCAGCCAGATGCCAACGGCTTCATGGTGCTCACGAAACGCTGGGTCGTCGAGCGCACTCATGCCTGGATCGAAATCGAAAAGACTCGGCGGCTGGCACGGTTTACGGCTCTCTCATGACTGTCCGATAGTGCGTTTGCCGAGGTCCACAAGGGTAGCTAGGCTAATTCTCGTCGTGCTCGATTCTTTGGCACCGCCATTTCCTTTTCGCCGCACCGTATTCGACAGGAGGTTGAAGCTATGTCCAGCCCTGAGCACAAGCAGAAAATCTGGAAGATGATCAAGGATATCAAAGTCGGCATGCTGGTTACGCTGGACGGGGACATGCCTCGTGCCCGGCCGATGCATCTGGTTCAGGATGAGTACGACGGCACCCTGTGGTTTTTCACCCGTCGCAGTGCCGAGAAGGTCTTTGAAACCGCCAGCGATCGCGACGTCTGCCTAAGCTTTTCCGATCAGGAAAAGGGCGTATACGTATCGCTCTCGGGCAAGGCCAACCTGACCGATGACCGCGAGTTGATCGAAAAATACTGGAACCCCTTCATCGCGGCCTGGTTTCCCGAAGGCAAGGACGACCCGGAAGTCGCGCTGCTGGAAATCAAGGTGCAGATGGGTGAGCACTGGAAGGCCAAGGAGAGCAAGACATTCCAGCTCTATGAGATCGCCAAGGCCAACGTCAAGAAGGACGCCACCCCGGACCTGGGCGAAAATGAAAAGTTCGGTGGCTGAGCTCGTGCTGACGCGCCCTACCGTCTGGGCGCTGGTCGGCCTGTTGATGCTCATGGCTTCAAGTGGGTCATGGGCCGCTGATAAAGCACCGAGTGGCGGCTCCACTAGCCAGGGCAACTGCGAACTGACCGATCGTAAGCGCGAGATGTTGTCGCGGATCAACGAGGCGCGCAGTCAGGCCCGGCAATGCGGCAACCAACGTTCTACGGCGGTGGAACCGCTGACCTGGAACTGCACGCTCGAAGCGGCTGCCGAGACACATTCCCGCGACATGGCCGAGAACGACTATTTCAGCCATACCGGTCCCGATGGCGTGGGGATTCAGCAGCGTGTCGGCAACAGGGGCTATGTCTGGCGAACAGTGGGCGAGAATATCGCCGCCGGCCAGGCGTCGATCGCTGCCGTGATTGAAGGCTGGCTGGAGAGCCCGGGGCATTGCCGCAATATCATGAATGACGCCTTCACCGAGATGGGCATGGCCAAGGCCGAGCCCGACGATTCGGGATCAACGTACTCATTCTATTGGACACAGGTACTGGCCCAGCCGCGCTAGGCTGGCAGAGAATCAGACTTGTAGAGTAGAACACCGAAGTGTCACACCTCAGGGCCTGATCTTACCCTCTAATCTTTGAATCCCATGGTTTTGGGCTCCATGAGTAATATGGTGCCGGCGGTCGGACTCGACACACTATCTACAGCGGCGGATTTCCGCGCCCCGTGGCTAGGGGTTAGGCGTCACCCAGTACCTTGGCTTTTCGCTGGCGCCCAGCATTAGCATCCATCAAGGGCGGGCAAGATAAGGGCTCACTACAATAGCGGACCGCTGCTGATAGAGATAATCCATCCTATCTCTACACCAGTCATTTACTTGCCCTTTATTGTGGTGGCTTTACCACCATCAGGCGACGCCTAATAAAGGTGAAACTGTCTCGTTGAGAGTCTTTCTGGCGGAAGGCCTGATAGCGACAAAAGTATCATGTTCGCTTACGCACAGAGACGTCCCCATCGGTCGAGTAACATGGCGTTCAAAGCGTGGTGTAGGAACAGCCTATTCAATGTCAATGGGAGCCGCACCATGCATCAGGAGAGTTAATGATGAATCTTATGGATCCCAATACGTATATGGGTGGAAGCAACAGCCAGAATGACCGTCTGGCAGACCTGAAAGAATTTGAGTCAAACTTAGGCACCTTGTATACGGGGGGAAGCAACAGCCAGAATGACCGTCTGACACACCTGAACAAATTCGGGTCAAACCCGGGCGCCTTGAATGCCAAGATCTATATACCGGAGGATTTGCCCGCAGGTGCTCCGCTAGTCGTCGTGCTGCATGGTAGCGATCAGACAGCAGCTGAGTACGACGTGGGTGCCGGCTGGTCTGACATTGCTGACCGATACGGCGTTGCATTGCTTTTCCCCGAGCAGCAGCGCGTGAACAATATGACGCTCGGTTTCAATTGGTTCGAGCCCGACGACAGCCATCGCGGCGCTGGCGAGCCACTCTCCATTCTGCATATGGTTGAACAAGTGGTCAGCGATCATGGCATCGACCGCCAGCGTATCTTCATCACAGGGTTGTCAGCTGGCGGTGCCATGACGTCGGTCATGCTTGCGACCTACCCGGAAATCTTTGCTGGCGGCGCCATCGTCGCCGGTTTGCCGTACGGCAGTGCCGACACCCTCCCCACGGCCCTACTCCGAATGAAGGGTCTAGGATCCCCGACAGCGCAACAGCTTGAAACACAGCTGCGGAATGCCTCGGCGCATGAGGGACCTTGGCCAACACTGTCGGTCTGGCACGGAAGCGTTGACCGTACGGTTGATGCCTCGAACGCCAATGGGATCCTCGGACAATGGCGAGCGCTACATGATCTTGAGGAAAGCCCATCCAGCACGCACACCGTTAATGGCTATCCCCGTCGAGTCTGGAGTGATGCTGAGGGTCGAGAACTCATTGAAGAATACAGCATTACCGGAATGGACCACGGCACACCGCTGAAGACGCATGGTAAAGACAGTTACGGCTCGAGCGGCGACTACATGCTTGAGATGAATATCTCTTCCACGCACCACATTGCTGATTTCTGGGGGTTAGTGTGACGTGAGCCCCGCGTTGGGCCGGAAACAGGACGCCTTTTGATTGCCGTTGTTTTTTTCAAGCGCCCCTCATTTAAGGCGTCTCAGATACCTCTCGCGCTAAACATCCCGTAATGGCTGGATCATTCCCACCGAAAGACACCTGACACGCCAGCCACAGACAAGGCCATGAGGCTCGATACTGTCACCGCCCCGCTATGTCGGCCAACGCACAGAAGTCGTCTACCTGGCGACATATCATCTAATCAATGCCTGACGCACAGCGATCAGCCAGATTTCACTTCGAACAGGACAAAAGGATAGTGTATGAACAATATTGTGTGGATCGTCGGCGCGGTCGTGATCGTCGTCGTGGTGCTGTCCTTTCTCGGACTGCGTTAATTAAAATCCATTGGATGCCGTGGCGAACAATAAGTCTCGATCTAATAGACGGAGCGACTGGAGGATACCAGCATTGAGCCCTCTGCCAGAAGCGTAGGCGATTGCTACGATAATGCGTTGGCCGATACGGTAATTGGGTTGTCCACGGCCGACGTGATCCGCCGACGCGGGCCATGGCCAAGCCTAGAAGCCGTTGAGTTCGTCGCCCTGGAAAGGGTCAACTGAGTCAATTAACAGCGAATCCTAAAGTCAATCGGCAACATGCTACTCGCAAAGCAAGAAGCGCTTTATAGCGCTGTACTATGCGCAACGGGTCAGTTTAAGCAGTCAGCCTGTCGAACCAAAGGAACACCGAGAATACCAGCACGGCTCAAGCATCATGTTTGGCCAGATAGTGGGCACCCGTTATTGGGCGCTTGCCATACTGGCATGTCATCATTTGTTAATATGCCGAGATTCTGTCGGCTTCCTACATCGCGTGGAGGGGAGCGGACAATGTATACGCGCGTAATTGGTCGAAAAATCATCGGCTTTACAGACAAGCAATGGCGCCCAGCATGGGCGCCATTGCATTGATGCCGACGATGGCCTAGCGCCCCCGTTGGGGCGGCGGCAGGATCGGGGCTCGGGCCGAAGAACGAGATACTGCCGAACAATCGGCCTACGAAAAAAAATAGGCGCTGCTTCCCCTGCAGCGCACAGCGCAACATCCTTGTTTAGGCATATCCTTTGCCACGCTCACCCCTAAGGATGAACCTCACGGCACGCACTCACTGTTCGCTGGCGCACGCAGCGGTGAAAATCCAGAAGAGCAAACTGCGGCCAGGGGTCAAAGCCTCTTCGCTGGTACGTGGCAAAGATTGATTGTTTTTCAAGCGCCCTTTTTTATGGGGACAAGAAAGCATCAGACTGGCACCGCTCTTGCTCGATGGCCTGACGTAAAAGTTCGGCGCGGATTCGGTGGCCATGGTGCCGCCCCAGGGTCATCAGCCGGTCGATGCTCTCCACCAGCTCAGCCTCGACGCTCACGATCAGCCGCACGGGCCGGGCAAACCGCTGGCGTATCACGTACCGGGCATCATCCGGCACCAGCTCGCCAGCCAGCTCGATAAACGCCCACGGCATGATAGCCAAGGGTGATGATGCGCTTCACTTCAAGGGCGGATAGGGGATGTGCTTTCTTGAGCATGGCCGCTTACCAACATAGTTTATGTTATTGGATGCTGGTTGATGCCATGTCACGCCACAAGGAAAGGAGGGTAACTTACTGTTTTTAGTGGTGCCGGCGGTCGGACTCGAACCGACACACTGTCTCCAGCGGCGGATTTTGAATCCGTATTTCGACAATACAAGGCCGCGCTTGCTACGGGCATTTGTCGATAAATCAATCGCTTGGAAATTTACACTGATTACACACCCAACATAGATTAGCTGCAGTCTGCGACCAAACTGCGACCACCTGACACCGGCTACTGCAGCGGACACTCGTCCGCTGCTTAAGAGACGGTGCTCAATCGTGTCATTGTCGCTGGGCGACACGGCGTGACTGATTCTGAGTGTCGCGCGCGTTGCCGGTCGCCCTCGTGAGCGCTTGTTATCCATCGCTGTGCAGCGTCGATAGCTGTCGACGTTGAGCTCGAAAGGGTGTCTTTCAACGCCAGGAGGCAAGCCTTCGAGACGTGATCCTTTCCAAGCGTTGGCTGGCCTGCCGGCACCTGGTTGTCCTCCGTACGGGCGCCTTATCGAACGCCATAGCGATATTCCGCAGCACAGCAACACTCCGAGCTCGTCCGAAGCACTTCCGAAAAATTAGTTGACAAGCAAAGACAGTCGAAACTAACTTTATTCTGGAATACTAAATCGTGTTCCACAATAACGGAATCCGCCAATTAGGAGGCGCACAATGTTCAAAACAATAACCCGGCTGGGTCCCACTGCGTTCGTCTGTTGCGTCTTCGCCGGCGTCGCTCAGGCCGACAAGCTTCAGGACGTACTCGACCGCGGGCATCTGATCGCGGGCACCGGAAGCACGAACGCCCCTTGGCATTTCATGGATGCCGACAACAACCTCGTCGGTTTCGATGTCGACATGCTTCGGCTGATTGCGAAGGGCCTATTCGATGACCCCGAGGCAATCGAGTTCGTCAACCAGTCTGGCGACGCGCGGATCCCGAACCTCGCAACCGACAAGGTTGACGTGGCCTGCCAGTTCATGACCGTTACAGCCGGGCGTGCACAGCAGGTCGAATTCACGATCCCCTATTATCGCGAAGGCGTGGGCCTGATGCTGATGGCCGACGGCGAATACGCCGATTACGAGGCGCTAAAAGCGGGGGGTAGTGACGTCACAGTGTCGGTGCTTCAGAACGTTTATGCCGAGGATATGGTGCATGCCGCCCTACCCGAGGCCACGGTCGACCAGTACGATAGCGTCGATCTGATGTACCAGGCACTGAATTCAGGACGCTCTGACGCAGCCGCGACCGACCAGTCGTCGTTGAGCTGGTACATGAAGCAGAACCCGGACCGCTATGCCGACGCTGGATACGGCTGGAATCCGCAGAGCTATAGCTGCGCCGTCAAGCCTGGCGAGCAGCGCTGGCTGAACTTCGTGAATTCGGTTCTGCACGAGGCGATGACGGGTGTTGAATTCAACACTTATGCGGCCTCCTTTGAAGAATGGTTCGGCGTGCAGCTCGACCCGCCCCAGATCGGTTTCCCGATCGAGTACAAGTAAGACTAGGCGTCCCGGGGCTTTCTATGGACTACAATTTCAACTTCGCGGCGGTGTGGCGAGACTTTGACCTCTTGCTCTCTGGCTTGGGGCTAGGGCTTATATTAGCCGTGGTCTCCATCGCGATCGGTTGTCTGATTGGCCTATTTCTAGCCTTCGGGATGCTGTCAAAAAAACGACCCATCCGTTGGGCTGCGACAGTTTATGTCTCGGCGTTTCGGAACACGCCGATTCTCGTGCTAATCCTCTTCACTTTCTTCGCCTTACCGGAGCTTGGCATTCGCCTTGGTAAAATCGAAAGCTTCATTGTCACGCTTGCGGTCTATTCCGGCGCTTACTTGACTGAGGTCTTTCGCTCTGGTCTCGTCTCGCTGCCGTCGGGGCTTCGAGAGGCCGGGCTGACAATCGGTTTGACCGAATCCCGGACCAAGATTCTGATCACAATTCCGGTCATGTTCCGCCGAGTCCTGCCCGCGCTCGGCAATAACTTCATTTCTCTGTTCAAGGACACCTCGCTCGCCGCGGCCATCGCCGTGCCTGAGCTGACTTTCTATGCCCGCAAGATCAACGTGGAAACGTTCCGTGTGATTGAGACATGGATGGTCGCAAGTCTGATCTACGTTCTTGCCTGTTCGATCATTGCCGCAATTTTGCGGCGTATCGAAAGCCGTCTGTCGATCCCGAGATAGGTGCCCGAATGGATATCCTGCAAACCTTCGAAGCCATTTGGGCGGCACGCTGGCCGATTCTCGATGGCTTCGGCAATACGATCCTGATCTCGGTTGTGTCGATCCTGCTGGGCACGCCCCTCGGAGTCGTCGTTGGGCTGATTCTATCTTATGGAAACACCGCATTACGGTTCGCCGTGCGCCTATACTCCGATTTTCTGCGTGGCACGCCAGTCTTCGTGCTTATTCTTGCCTGTTTCTACATTCTCTCTGTCGTGGGCATTCAGCTCTCGGCCTTGCAAGCCGGCATCTTTTCGCTCACGTTGTTCTGTTCCTCGCATGTCGGCGAAATCGTCCAGGGCGCCCTGAAGGCCATTCCGAAGGGGCAGACCGAAGCAGCAAAATCCGTAGGTCTCACGTTTTTTGGCACATTTTTCTCAGTGCTTCTGCCGCAGGCACTTCGAATGATCTTGCCTACTTGGGTGACCACCGCCACCGAAATCGTGAAAGCATCGACACTGCTCTCGGTCATCGGCGTGGTCGAGTTGTTGCTGGCGACGCAGCAAGTGATCTCCCGCACATATCTTAGCCTCGAACTCTACTTCTTCGCCGGGTTTGTCTTCTTCCTTATCAACTTCGCGATCGAAAAAGCCGGACGCTTCGTCGAGCGCAAGGTTTCGCTTCCCACTTGAGGCCCACATTGACTGCTCCTGTTCTGGAAATCACGAACCTGCACAAAAGCTTCGGCAAGGTCGAGGTGCTCAAGGGCATCAACCTGACCATGCAAAGTGGCGATGTCGTGAGCCTGATCGGCTCGAGCGGCTCGGGAAAGACCACTCTACTGCGCTGTGTGAACTTGTTGGAAGACTACGAGGATGGTGTCGTCGCCGTTGCGGGGGAACAGATCGGCTACACTCAGCGCAACGGCAGACGGATTCGGCTTAAAGAAAAAGAAATAGCCCGCCAGCGCGCCATGACCGGCATGGTCTTTCAGCATTTCAACCTTTTCCCGCACATGAGCGCGATCCGTAATGTCATGCTGGGCCTGATCAAGACCCGCAAGATGAGAAACGACGAGGCCTACGCCACCGCCGAGGGTTGGCTGGATCGCGTGGGCATGAAGGATCGGAAGAACCATTACCCGGGCCAGCTTTCTGGTGGTCAGCAGCAGCGCGTCGCCATCGCCCGTGCGATCGCTATGAACCCAGCGCTCATGCTCTTTGACGAGGTGACTTCGGCGCTCGACCCTGAGCTCATCAGCGAGGTGCTGGCGGTCGTAAAGGATCTCGCCTTCGATGGCATGACGATGCTCTTGGTTACTCACGAGATGCAGTTCGCCCACGACGTATCGGACACAGTTGTCTTCATGCAGGACGGACGCATTGGCGAGGAAGGCCCGCCCGACCAACTCTTCCATAGCCCGAAATCGGAGCGTCTCAAGGCATTCCTCAAAAGCTCAAAATTCTGAATAGGGATAGAATATGACCATCACAAGGCACGGCGTAAACGAATCCAAGGGCTCCGGGCGTCAAGGGCTACCATTTGCCAAGGCGACGGAGGCCGACGGCTGGCTCTATGTCTCCGGCCAGACGCCGATGGTGGATGGAGAGGTGATTGACGGCGGGATCGTGCCGCAGGCTAATCAGGCGATCCTCAACATGATTTCGATCGTGGAGGCAGCCGGATATAGCGTTGCCGACATCATGCGAGTCGGTGTCTGGATCGACGACCCACGCGACTTCTGGAGCTTCAACAAGGTATTTGCCGAGCACTTCGGCGAATACCCGCCGGCCCGAGCCTGTGTCCAATCCGCAATGGTCGTCGACTGCAAGGTGGAAGTGGATTGCATCGCCTTTCGCAAGACAACCTAAAAAAATGCTCTTACAGAGAGCACATCTAGCGAAGAAGCGGCCGTTACCTGAATGAGCACACCGAAATCTGTCACTGCCACCAGAACGAAGGAACGGGGGTTGGAGCGCGCCTTCATGATCCTCGACTATCTTTGCACCACCAGCGATCCACAGCGACCCATCGACATTGCAACCGGCATGGGGGCGCCGAAGTCCTCAATATACGAACTGGTCGGCCTGTTGACGACAGCGGGCTTGCTGGAGCGGACTGACTCCGAAGGCAGGGTATTCCTCGGGCGCAAGCTGCATTACTGGGGGTTGAACTATCTCAAAAACTTCGACATAACACGTCTTGCCCGGCCGGTACTGGGATGGATCACAGAACAGACGCGGGAGACTGCGCAGCTCTGCATGCTCGACCGAGATAAGTACTTCGTCGCAATGATGAACGAAGGCAGCCGCCCATTCAGGATTAGTGCCGATGTCGGCGTGCGAACACCCATTCCCTGGACGGCGTCGGGCCGCCTGCTTCTCGGCCACCTGTCGAAGGAGAAGATCCTTAAGCTGATCCCTCCTGAAGATTTCACGTGTCCCCACGGTGAGCACATTGATCCTCATGAGTTTGTGGAGAGTGTGCATGCAGCCTGGAACGAGAAGTTTTTCTCCTTTAACAGCATCGCGGACAACTTCACCCACTGTTTCGCGGCACCAGTGCTTGATGCCGAGGGAATCTGCCAGTGCACCGTCTGCATCATCGCACCCAAGCAAGATGCGATGGCGAACTATGACCTTTATCGCGCGACTCTCGTTCAGGCGGGAAAGCGATTGTCTCGTCTGCCCAGCTCTCCAGACTCCGATATTCAAGGCCGAGCTGCGCTATAGCCTGGCTGTCAACTTGAGAAATGCGTTAGATGATGTGTTGAGCTCAGCGAATGATCGCTAACCTTCCCTCCATCCACGCCATCACATCTCCGGAGACTCGCTGATGCATATCAAAGATATCGATACCCCCGCCGTACTGATCGATCTCGAGCGGGTCGAAGCGAACCTGAGACGCGCGCAGGATTACGCCGACGCGCACAACCTGCCGCTGCGGCCACACGTAAAAACCCACAAGCTGCCAGAAATGGCGCGAAAACAGATGGCACTCGGAGCGAACGGCATCACCTGCCAGAAAATCGGCGAGGCCGAGGCGATGGCCGATGGTGGGCTCACCGACATCTTCCTGCCTTACAACATCCTCGGCACGTCCAAGCTCGACCGGCTGGTCGACCTGCATTCCCGTATTAGGTTATCGGTTACTGCCGATAGTGCCGTGACAGTCGCCGGTTACTCCGCCCGGTTCGACGCGGCCGAGCCACTGAACGTACTGGTGGAATGCGATACCGGCGCGGGTCGCTGCGGTGTACAGACGCCGGAAGAGGCGGTGGCGCTCGCCCGGCAGATCGAAGACGCCCCGGGCCTGATCTTCGGCGGGCTGATGACATACCCGCCCAAGGGCGACATCGCAAAGGCCGATACCTGGCTGCACAAAGCCAAGGCCGCGCTGGAGTCTGCTGACCTGCCACCTAAGGTGATCTCGTCCGGCGGTTCCCCTGACTTATACCGCGCCGCCGAAGGAACGGCCACGACCGAGTACCGGCCTGGCACCTATATCTATTCCGACCGGATGCAGGTCGCATTCGGCCTTGGCACGCTGGACGATTGTGCGTTGACAGTGAAGGCCACCGTGGTCAGCCGCCCCAACGCGGATCGGGCAGTGCTCGATTCAGGCTCTAAGGCGCTGGCCGCCGATGCAGTTCCTGCACCGCACAAGGGCCACGGCCACCTGGTGGAATATCCGAATGCTGTTATCACCGCCCTGTCCGAGGAACACGCGGTCGTTGACTTGTCCGCGTGCACGGACAAACCAGCGCTTGGCGACATGGTACGTGTGATTCCGAACCATGCATGCGTCGTCACCAACCTGTTCGATATGGTTTACCTGGTGCGCGGCGATAATGTCGAACGGGAGGCCGAGATAACGTCACGCGGGAATCTGCGCTGAAATCTTCTTTTCTGGGTCAGTCTGGTGAATTAGTCTGGCTGAGAGTTCCTTTCAAAACTTGCCCTGAAGCTTGTTCCAGCAGATCAGCGAACAGCCCAATAGCGTCAAGGCATAGTGGATATCGACGCGCCGTTCATAGCGGGTGGCGAGTCGCCTCATCCGCCCCAACCAGGCAAAGGTTCGCTCGACCACCCATCGATGACGCCCGAGTCGCTGACTGTCTTCCACGCCCCGACGGGCAATGCGGGGCTGGATACCCCGCGTTCGGCACGATCGGAGGCAGCGCCGATGATCGTACGCCTTATCCGCATGCAGCTTGCCGGGACGACGACGAGGCCGCCCCGGCCGGCCTGAGGAGAGGGGCGAAACGCTGTCGAGCAGCGCCGCCAGCGGCACACTATCGTTCATGTTGGCTCCCGATAGCAGAATCGCCAGAGGCACCCCCTGACGATCGGTCAGCAGGTGGCGTTTGGTGCCCGGCCTACCTCGGTCTGTCGGGTTGGGGCCGATGGCGGAGCCCCCCTTTTTTGCCGGTAGGGAGGCGCTGTCCATGCAGGCCCGCGCCCAGTTGAGTTGGTCAGCGTGATGCAGGTGCTCCAGCAGCGTCTGATGCAAGTGCTCCCAGACGCCCGCTTCGTGCCAGTCACGCAAACGACGCCAGAGCAGGTGACGCCTGAGCCGCAACCCATCTCCTGCGGCAGCATCTCCCAGGGGATGCCTGAGCGAAGAACGAACAGGATGCCTGTCAGGGCGGCGCGGTTGGAGATGGGCGGCCGTCCGCCACGCGGCTTGGGCGTTGGCAGTAGGGGCTCGACAATGGTCCAGAGTTCGTCGGATACGATCTTCTTAACCATACCGAAAATCTAGGAACGGATGACGCCGATTTCAAGGTTTTGAAAGGCGCTCTTAACCTGCTTGATTGCCTGCCACTTTAAGATCTACGGTAAATGCTGGTGTTTACTGATCAGTATATAACTCTCCCTCCCTTAGCTCGAAATCCCGTCAAAGGTATACTGGATTAGCGTTAAATTAGCCACTGGCTCATTGTTCCGGTGGTGTCGAATCGATCAATCTCGCGATAGCCGTGTGATCCACTCCGGGACCGAGCTCCGCCTCGCCACGTCGCCAAATCGAAAGCAGGTCATGCCCGAGCGGAAGAGTGACCCGAAGGTGATCAGCTAATCCGATCGCAGTCTCCAGGTCCTTACACATTAAGCTCAGAGAAAAGCCCGAAGCGAAGCTATCATTGAGGACGTGCTGGCCGAGCTTGTTCTCAGTAGAATTGTTACGTCCCGTTGACGAGTTCAGAACCTGGATGACAGTCTCTCCCTGAATGCCGAAGGCCTGGCCTATGCGCAGCGCTTCGCAGGCGGCTACCAGCCCCGCTGCGGAGACATAGTTGTTTAGTGATTTCATGGCGTGTCCAGCCCCGAGGGGGCCACAATTGACGACGCTTGACGACATGGTGGCGAATACTGAGGCAAGCCATTGCAGCGTTTCGGCATCGCCGCCCGTCATGACGGCGAGTTCGCCCGACCGCGCGCGAGGCACGCCACCAGACACTGGCGCGTCGACGAAGATGAGGCCTAGATCGGCCAGCTCTTGGCCCAGCGCTGCCGTTCCTGTTGCTTCGGAGGAACTCATATCGACGACGACCGTACCCGGTTTTAACTCGCCAGCTAGGCCTGAACTCCCGACGAGGACCTCGCGCACGATGGATCCGTTTGGCAACATCAAAATAACCACATCGACGGAGCTGAAATCGGAAGCCACGGAGGCAATCTGAGCCCCGCCGTATTCATCGCAGAATCGTTCGGTCGTGGCAACGTCAGCGTCCCTGACCCAGAGTCGATAGTCTGCAGCGGCGAGGTTTGCCGCCATCGGCCAGCCCATATTCCCGAGTCCGACGAAGCCGATCTGATGGACTTCTTTCGTAGTTTCACTCATATTCGTCAATCACCTTCTGTGCTGTACGGAAACTGTCGATGGCAGCTGGGACGCCGCAGTAGATCGCAGTCTGAAGAAAGACTTCCGCGATCTCGTCTCTGGTGAGCCCGTTGTTTAATGCACCGCGGACATGCAGCGCGAGCTCGTGTGGCCGGTTGAGCGCGGTGATCATGGCGAGATTAATGATGCTGCGAGTCTTACGATCTAGACCTTCGCGCCCCCAGATTTCTCCCCAGCAATATTCGGTGACGAGATCCTGCATCGGCCGAGAAAAGTCGGTTGCGTTTTCCAGCGACCGATTCACGTGCTCGTTTCCCAGAACATCGCGACGGATTCCGAGCCCTTTCTCATAACGTGACTTGTTCATTAAGTTCACTCCTTCATTTTTTGCATGCGTTGTTGCGTTTTCGTGCTTTACCTGTCGTCGACGCGTATGAGCTACGGATTACGCGTCCTTAGGTGCTGGTTCGGGGGCCGTTAAGCGTATTAGGTCGCCGACATTATCGAGAGCGGCGATTCTGCGGCATTTCGTGATAATCGAATCGACTCGCTCTGGATTCAGAACTGAAACTTGGTCTCGGAACTTCTCCTCTAGCTGTGCGTCGCTCAGCGGACGTTTCAGGTTTCCGAGCGAGGCCTCGAGAAAGCGCTCAATACGCGACCCATCCTTCATGAGTAGGGTTACGTGGACCGAATCCTCATCGACAGCCGTATCCGGAATGGCCTGTACACGACTTCGCATCGCAGAGATCTGTGGATCATGAATCGCGTCGTCAGTGAACTCAGCCAGTCCCCCCTTGCCGCGTACGAGCCCAATGGCAGCCGCATGGTAAATTGAGAACTTACCTTGGAGGCCTACCTCTGGGCTGCGTATGTCACAGAGGTCGCGAACCAGAGGTGCCACGCGTAATTCGACGCTTTCAATGCTGTCCGCGCGGAGTCCTTCTCTGTGTAATTCACAACAGGCATCGATCGTTGGATGGACGACAATTCCACAAGGGAAAGGCTTGTAAGTATTGCCGGAGAGACGGAATTCCTGTCCCAGGCCATCGGTGATCTTCGTGAAATCAGCCTGATTGTTCGCAGTTGCTGCGGCGAAGCCGCGCGGCCCTTCGAGCGGCGTGCTGCCGGTGGTAAAGCCGACTTTTGCTAGCAGAGCCGCCTCTAACCCGCTGCGAGCCGCGGCCCCAGGATGGAAGCTTTTTGTCATGGAACCAAAATTATCGCGCAGGCCGGCGGCCTGGCTGGCGGCCAGCCCGATCGCCCACAACATTTGTTCTTCGCTAAGCTCGAGAAGTTTCCCAATCGCAATCGCTGCGCCGAACACGCCGACTGAGCCAGTACTGTGCCAGCCGGCTTGGTAATGCGCTGGATAGGTCGCGTCGCCGATACGAGTAACGGCATCGAAACCAAGCACGAAGGCATGGATGAAGTCCTCTCCCTTCACGGGAGTTGTCGAGGCGAAAGCGAAGAGTGCGGAGGCAATCGGTGAACTAGGGTGAATGTAATTGCTAGGGGTCGTGTCGTCATAGTCGTGGACATGGGAGCTGATGCCATTGACGAATGCCGCAAGCGCCATGTCGACAGCCTCAGTCCTTCCGACGATCGCTGCTTTAGGAGGGCCCGACATGAAGCCGAGCCCCTCAAGAGCCATATCTACAGCGGGATGGTCGGCTCCCCCGAGGGCGCAACCCATATAGTTCAGAAGCGCTCTCCTGGCTTCCTGATGGGCATGCTCGGGGATGTCATTATGCCTGCTCCGCACGACGGCACGCGCCAAGCTCCGGCTCACGTCGTTTTTGGCGCGGTCTGAACTAATGGCGGTCATTCTGTTGCTCCCCAACTGAACGATGGAGGGGAAAAGATGACAGGTCGCGTGTTTGGGTATTCACGGCCCATGAATATCTCCTAATTGGTGGCTATGACTAGTTTGTGGTTCTTACCATGAGTATTTTTTGCTCTCTTCTATCGCCTGTGGCAATCCGATAAATTCATTGAACTCGTGGAAATCTGTTAGCCGATCGGCGATGGTCTCAGTCGAGGGGTCGGCCATGAATGCCTGCATCATCTCTTTGAGAGATTTATGCATCGCAAGCAACGGCTCGATTGGACAGAGACAATAATCAAAGCCGGCCTGATGGGCTTCGTAGAGCGATAGTGTCGGGCTCTTACCAGATCGTGCCATGTTGAAAAGCAATGGCTTTCCCAGTGGGCGCAGGCGTGTTGTGAGTTCCTCTATCTGCTCCAAGCTCTCTGGGGCGTCTGCATAGAGGCCGTCAGCCCCGGCCGCAGCGTATGCTTCAAGCCGCGCAATGGCATCATCGATGCCCGTTACTCCAATGGCGTCTGTGCGTGCCACAATAAAGAATTTCGGGTCGCGCCGCGCATCGATCATTGCTCTGAGTTTTTGCACCATCTCCTCAGGAGAAATCAGCTCCTTTCCCGCGAAATGTCCACACTTCTTGGGCATTTTCTGATCCTCGAGGTGCAGGGCGGATGCACCAGCTTCTTCCCAAAGTTGGATGGTGCGGGCTGCATCGAGGGGACCACCATAACCGGTATCGGCGTCGGCGAAGACCGGGAGTTCAGTGGCCCTGCATATCCGACGGATATGTTCAAACATCTCCGTCTGAGACAGGGATCCGAAGTCCGGCGCACCTGCGACGACCGCGGAAGCAACGAAGCCACTAACATAAATGGCGGGCGCTCCCGCTTCCTCAGATAGCTTAGCGCTGAGAGCATCATGTGCTCCCATGCAGACGAACGGTGCCTGATCCAAAAGTTGGTGAAACCGTATAGAGCGAGGGCTCGTCGATATAGGCGGATGGTTACTCGATAGCATCGTCATTCCTCGTAGATTCGGAGAGTTCAGTTCCGGCAAATGTCTCACTCATGCGCGCAATGGCGGTATGGTCGGCATCGGGACCAAGCATCTTCGCCGCCGAGGCCCACATCTGGCTGCACAATGCGGAGAATGGAGCCGGTGTATCGGTGCTACGGGCGAGATCAGTGGCGATTCCCACATCCTTTGCCATTAACCCTATGGCAAAGCCGCCACCGTCAAAATTTCTTGACAGAACGAACTGCTTAAACTTTCGCTGAGTGCTGCTGTTCATGCCCGACGAGGCATTAAGGATATCGACCATCCCACCGGGATTGAGGCCAAATTTCTGTCCGATCAGCAGTGCTTCGATTCCGATCAAGAAACCGCCAGCTGCGACTAGGTTGTTGAGAGCCTTCATCGCCTGACCCGCTCCCAGAATACCGACATGTCTGGGCTCGCCCATGGAGCATAAGACAGCGGCTGCTTCCTGGGCGGCTTCAGGATCGCCACCTGTCATGATCATCAGGCCACCTGACTCAGCCCGCCAGACACCGCCGGAAACGGGGGCATCGATCATTCGCACACCCTGGTCCGCGAGCCGGTCGGCCATGGCAATTGTCGCGTTCGGGTCACCTGAGCTCATGTCGATGACCAATTTGCCTGCTGCAAGGCCCTTGGCTAGCCCATCCTCCTCGCCGAACAGAGCGTTTGAGACAGCCCTACTGTTCGGTAGCATGGTGATGGCCATCGGTACCATCATCCCCAATTCGGTCAATGACGACGCGACGCGAGCCCCGGTACGAGCAGCTACGGTTTCAGCATGACGGCTATCGATATCATAGAGGACGACGTCGAAGCCGGCTGAAGTCATGCAGGCGGCCATCGGGGCACCCATAGACCCGACACCGATCAGGCCAACGCTATTACTCATCGCGATACTCCACACTTTGGTTATTGGGGAGCTGCGTCGCTCGGGACGGCCTCGCGACGTATTCCATCAACAGCAGTACCAAGAAGCCAACTAAGCCAATCGTACTTAGGAGTGCCGAGGGCAGCATCAAAAGGATCGCAACTACGAGGAAGAGACTTGCCCGCCATGTCGAAATAGGACGAAACAAGCTATAGCGTTCGAAACAGATCGCCAGGGCAACTATGGCGATGGCCGTACTTGCCAGCAAGTAGATACCTAACCATGAAGGGCCACCGATCATCAAAATACGTGGTTCATAAATGAAGATGAATGGCACTAGGAAGCCTACGATCGACAAACGGAGCGCGTGAATCGCTGTTTTTACTGGGTTTGAGTTAGCGATGGATGACGCAGCGAAGACTCCAACCATGACCGGAGGACTGATCGCGCTCATCACGGCGAAGTAGAAGATAAAGAGGTGTGCCACGATCAACTCAATACCGAGATCGACAAGCATCGGAGCGACTGTGACGGCGACAAGAACATAGGCTCCAATCGTAACCATTCCCATCCCGAGTAGCATGCATGTGACCGCCGTCATGATAAGCATGATGTGAATGTTTCCGCCGGAGACGACTTCGATAAGATAGGATAGTCGATCACCAAGCCCAGTCATCGTCAACACGCCGATAATAACACCCGCCATCGCGAGTGAACCTACAAGTGGAATGCAGGTATTAGCGCCGTTACGCATCGCCCCCATAAAATTAGAGAAAAGCCGATTACGCGTGTCTCGTGTGATGAGACAAACCAAAATGAATGAAAAAATTGTTAACGTAACTGCATAGTCCGGCGAATATCGTTGCCAAAGTAGCACTACGAGAACGAATATCGGAATGATGAACGGAATAACCTCTAGCGAGGCGCGGCGCAGGTTTGGAATTTCGTCAGGCGTCAACCGTTCAATTTCAAATTTGATAGACGCCAAGTGGACCTGCATGAAGATGCAGAAATAGAAGAGTAGGCATGGGATTAGCGTAAGTGCCATGACTTGGATTAGTGGGTAGCCCGTGATCTCACTCATAAGAAAGGCGGTCGCCCCAAGGATTGGTGGGGTGATTTGGCTTCCGAGCGAGGCTGTCGACTCGACGCCAGCAGCAAACTCTGGTTTGTATCCGACCCGTTTCATCATAGGGATTGTGATAACGCCGGTCGTGACGATGTTTGTCACGGCGCTGCCGGACATCATACCCATCAGTGCACTCGCGAGGATAGCAACCTTCGCCGGGCCGCCGCGGTATCGGCCGGCGATGGCTAGGGTGAAATTCATGAATTTCTCTCCGCCGCCACTCGCTTCAAGCAGCGCAGCAAAAAACACAAAAAGACCGATATAAGTTGCACCGATGGCCAGCGGTGTGCCGAAAAGGCCGTCAGTCGAAAATACCTGACTCCATAGCAGGCGATCTACGGAGACACCGGCATGCCCGAAGCTATCGGGCAGCATGAAACCGAAGAGCGCATAGAAAATTGCTATGATCGCGATATAGTTAAGCGGCTTCACTGCAGTGCGACGTGTCATCTCCATCGCACCAACAATGAGAACTATCGCACCGACTTTCTCGGCCGGACTGAGTGAAAAGGATAGAGTGAAATCCCGCCAAGTAAAAGCTACCCAGAAGCAGGCCACAACCCCGGCAATGATTACACCATTTAGAATCCATTCGCCGACTGAGTTTTCCCTAAATATGCGCGACGGAAGCACGATGGCCGTCAGCAACATGATCAGGAGTAGATAAGTAGGCCTGAAGAATAGGGCGGGGGGGCCGCCGAAAAGTCCACCATAAATCGGGTAGAGGAAGAGTGCGAGAGCCAGTAGGGAAGTGACGGTCTTCCAAAATAGACTCGTCTCCATATTAACAGCCTCTTCGACCCGAGATGAGTCGTAACTCATTGTTATAACCTACTATAGTTTTGGAGATTATGTTGTGCCCGGCCGCTACAGGGCCGGGCAGCACTTTCTTATTATTCGGAATCCGAGTCTAAGTATTCCTCAACTCCCGGAACGTTCATTTCTTGATAGTACTTTAGGGCGCCGGGGTGGGGTTCGATCGGAACTCGCTTCAATGCTTCCTGGAGATTAACGTTTTCGAAGACCGAGGAACTCCTATTGACTACCTCAATGTTCTCCCATACTGCCTTGGTCATTGCATAGACGACGTCATCGGGAAGGTCGGCATCCAGAAACATGAACTCTGGCGAGGTGAAAACCATGCCGGGCTCCGGAACCTGCATGTCGGGATATTGCTCATAGAAGGGCCAGTCCACCGGCCCCGCCCAGGGCATTTGCTCGGCAATCTCGTCGAATGAATCCTCAGTTGGCTGGAGTAGCGTCACGTCCCGCGCTGTGGTCAGTTCGAGAATCGCACCCGAGTAGTCGCGTACGTAGGACATCGCATCAATGTTGCCATTTTGAAGCTGGCTGATAGCTTCTGACGTATCCATCGTGCGGACATTTAAGTCATCAATCGAGACACCGTTTGCCTCGAAAACGATCTCCGAAATAAGGTAATTGGATGTCCCCTCAGGTCCTAGCGCTACAGTGCTGTCCTTGAGATCACTGATCTCAGTCATGCCGGTGTCAGAGCGGGCGAGAATTTTGAGTGGCACTTCGTTGTGATAGAACCAGAAGGCGAGATCGGCACCCTCGCTCGGAAACGGTTCAACACCCTGTGTTGCGTTAGCGATAATCAACGGTGTTCCGACGCCGCCTTGGAACTCGCCGTTATGGGTGCGGATTGCGCTTTCCGCGTCAAATCCCGGCGAGACAGCACCGCTGCCGCGGAGCCCGGCCACGTTTTCCGTGATGATCCGGCCGAGCGCGCTTGCAAGAATGCGCGAGTTGCCGGTAGCGGACCCGCCCCCCAAGACGATCTCACGATCCCACTCGGCGTTTCCGAGTTGTTGTTCGCTCTCCCCCTCCTGCGCCATTGCGGGAATTGCTATGAGGGCCGCGGCGACTCCAGCGGTTACCTGTGCGAAGACTGCGCGCCTATTGAAAGCATGGCTCATATTTTTACTCCCATGACTTTGTCATTGCCTTTGTTTTCTTGACGCTTTTCTATCGTCAAGGTCATCCAAAGCATCCACCTTTCATTCCGAAAGGACAATACTACCGTAGTACAATCCAAAAATTGTCGCAAGACAGAAAATGTATTATGGTATGACTATATTCGGGATTTTTATGGGAGGGCTTATGGCACACGATTTCGGCTTTATAGGGCTTGGCACCATGGGACGACCAATGGCGCTGCGATTGCTGGAAGCGGGGTATACTCTCATTGCCCACGACCAGCGCGAATCGGCTGTCGATGAGCTCGTACAGCGCGGGGCCTCAGCCGCTGGCTCGGTAGAGGAGGTGTCTCGGATGGCCCCCGTAGTGTTTCTGTCACTCCCAATGCCCGAAGTCGTCCGGAAAGTCATCTCCGGGCCTGGCGGGCTCGCTGAGTCCGCAGGTAGCGAAATTGTGGTTGACCTCTCAACTACGGGGACGCAGGTTGCGCTCGAGATGCGTGAAGTTCTTTCGGCGGCCGGAAAGACGCTCGTTGACTGCCCAATCAGCGGCGGCGCCGAGGGGGCTGCAGCGGGTACTCTCGCCCTTATGCTCGCCGGACCAGAACAGGCGGTGGAGAGACTCGAGACACCACTCCGAAATCTAGGCAAAGTGTTTCGGGTCGGTGATGCAGCAGGCCAAGGTCAGACAATGAAGGTTATCAATAACCTTCTATCGACTGCGGCACTTACGATAACTGCGGAAGCCATGGTCCTAGGCTCAAAAGCCGGTCTTGATCCGCACGCCATGCTCGACGTACTTAATGCCGGATCGGGTCAAAATAGTTCAACCAGCAGTAAATTCCCCAAACATGTGCTCACTCGAAGCTTCGATTTCGGTATGCCGATAGCGCTCTCGGCTAAGGATGCGCGGCTGTGCCTAGATGAGGCAGAACGGCTCGGAGTGCCGATGATTGTGGGTAATTCCGTGCGCCAGATGTTGACTCTCACCCGGGATCACCTGGGACCAGAGGTCGATATGACGTGCGTTGTCAACGTCGTCGAGGAGTGGGCAAAGCACGAAATTGGCGAGATAACGAGATGACATCACTTAAAACTGCGCTGGTCACCGGTGCAAGCCAAGGAATCGGCCGGGCCATCGCGCTCAGCCTTGCATCTAGCGGATATTCCGTTGCTGTCTGCGCTCGCAGCGAGGAGGGTCTGGAAAAGGTGGCCGCAGAGGCGCGCGAAGCAGGAGCCCCCGATGCACTCTCAATCACAGCCGACCTGCGCGAACCTGATGCACCGGCACGGATCGTAAATGCTACGACAGATTGCTTCGGCGGTCTTGGCGTCCTCGTGAACAATGCCGGCGCAACCAAGCGCGGCGACTTCCTCAAGCTCGACGATGCCGACCACCTCGATGGGTTCGCTCTAAAATACCACGCCACGGTCCGGTTTTGCCGTGCTGCTTGGTCGGAGCTTGCTCAGAGTGAAGGTGTAATTATTAACATTTCTGGTGTCGGTGCACATACTCCCGAAGCTGAGTTTACGGTCGGCGGTCCGGTCAATTCCGCGATCATTAACTTTTCAAAGGCGCTTTCGAAGCGCCCGGAGAATGTCCGCGTCAACGTAGTTTGCCCCGGGCATATCGTGACAGATCGTCTTAAATACCGCCTTCAAGCCCTCGCAGGAGAACGCGACCTCTCACTGGATGCAGCGCGCGACGTCATGTGTGCCGATCTTGGCATTTCTGATTTTGGCGATCCTCAGGACATTGCTGCGATGGTGCGGTACCTTTGCTCAGCCCAAGCCCAATACATCACCGGTGCGACCTTCACCATCGATGGTGGGGTTACGCCAGGAATCTAACGCCATGACAGCAACTTCTAGCCCTGAGGCCTCTCTAGCCAACTTCGCAACAACACTCGAGCTCGACACGGTGAGCCCCGAAGTCATCCTTCATGCCAAGCGCTCGGTTATTAACATTCTCGCGTGTGGCTTCGCAGGCTGCCGCGAGCCTGCTATCGATATTTGGTTGCAGGTAATTGGGCCACACTGTGTAACTGGAAATGCCCGCCTTATCGGACGCTCGGAACTTGTCGATCCGTTGCTGGCCGCCCAAGTGAATGCAATGGGCGCAAACATCCATGACTACGACGAAACCCACATTCCAACGATAAATCATCCCAGCGGTCCTGTTGCTTCAGCACTACTGGCATTGGCGCATATACGCCCGCTGACGGGCGCGGAGTTTCTGCGTGCATTTCTCATTGGCATGGAAGCTTCGTGTCGGCTTGGAAACGCAATTTCTCCCTGGCATTATTCGCGGGGCTGGCACATTACGTCGACATGCGGCGGTCTTGCGAGCGCACTCGCATGTGCCGCAGCTTTAAATCTTCCAACTCAAAATATCATCTGGGCGCTCGGTAATGCCGCAGTCCAGGCGGCTGGGATGGTAGAGGCGCTTGGGACGATGTCGAAGAGCATCTCGGTTGGCAATGCTGCACGCGTCGGGCTGGCTTCGACGCTCCTTGCCGAGAAGGGGTTCTCGGGACCCGAGGCTCCGCTCAGCGGCGCGCGTGGTTTTCTGAGGCTTTATGGCGAGCCGCCAGAAGAAACAGCTTTGACTTCGGGCTTGGGGAAAGAGTGGGAACTGGAGGCCATCGTCTTTAAGCCTTACCCCGTTGGGGTTGTTCTAAACCCCGTCGTTGATGCTGCCTTTGAGATGCGCCGGCAAGGGCTCACTGACTCGTCTGGCCTTGAGCGTGTCGTGCTGCGTGGTCATCCCCTTTTGCGTGAACGTGCTGATAGGCCTGACGTTACGACGGGTCGCCTTTCACAGGTTAGTGCCCAGCACACAATCGCTGCTGTCTTGCTTCGCGGTAAGGCCGATGTCGACACATTTTCGGATGCCGCCGTAGTCCAGACACAGGGAAAGCGTCCGAAAATCGAGTTCATCGATGATGAAACATTCCAAGTGGCATCTCTTTCAGTGACCGCAACATGCCGGGACGGGCGTGAATTGAACATCGAGATTCCCGCGGCAACTGGTTGCCCAGAGCGGCCGATGTCTGATGTGGACATTGAGAGGAAGCTGCTTGGGGCGATGCGTGCGGCCGGCTGCGAGTCTAATGCACCGACACTGCTCACTGCGCTGCATGCTCTCGAGAGCCTAGCTGACGCCGCCGAAATCACCAGGCTTTGCAACTCAAAGGAGCCGTAAGATGACACTTGAACCCTACGAGCTTTTCGCTATTCGATACGGCCACCATAGTGGCCGGAAGCAAGTAGACAACGTACTTGGTGGCGATTCTCACAACCAAGGTTCAGACCTCGACTACTACGTATGGGTAGCCCGACGTTCCGACCGTATCTTCCTGATCGACACTGGCTTCTCGGCCGAGCCGGCAGAGCGGCGCGGTCGAGAGCTCGTGCTTCCCGTACCAGATGCGCTTGAAGCGCTATCGATCAATCCTGGAGCTATCGAGGACGTGATCCTGACTCATATGCACTACGACCATGCCGGTAATTTGGATGACTTCGCCGGAGCGCGATTTCATGTACAGGACTCTGAGATATCTTTCTGTACTGGACGCTGCATGTGCCAGCCTCACCTGCAATCTGCATTCGAGGTAGAGGATGTAGTTTCGATGGTGCGCCGGATATATGCGGGCCATGTCGAATTTCATGACGGAGACTCGGAGATCGCATCAGGCATCAGCGTGCACCGTATAGGAGGACATACCGCTGGATTGCAGGCCGTCCGGGTCTGGACACGCCGGGGCTGGGTCGTCCTCGCCTCCGACGCGTCGCATCTCTACGCGAATTTTCGACACCGCCAGCCTTTCCCGATTGTTGTCAATGTAGCCGAAATGCTTGAGGGATACCGAACTATTCTTAGCCTTGCCGACAGTCCAGACCACGTGATCCCCGGCCACGACCCGCTAGTAATGTCGCTTTATCCGCCCGTCTCAGAAGACCTCGCCGGAATTGCCGTGCGCCTCGATGTAGCACCGAGGGCCACAGCATGCTGAATGGACGAACAGCACTCGTCACCGGATCCATCGGTGGCCTCGGCCTCGCCATCGCTGAAGGGCTCGCCGCCTCAGGTGCCGACGTGGCGCTGCACGGGCTTGAGCCTGCCTCGGAGGGTAACTCAGAAGCCCGCCGCCTTTCGAAAACATATGGTGTACGAACGTGCTACGAGCAGGCGGACCTCTCTGACCCGGAGGCGATCCAGCTACTCGTGGAAAGAACAACTAAGGCGCTTTCGCGGCCATTGATCCTCATTAATAACGCCGTCACACGCCACTTTCACCCTATCGAGGAGATGCCGGACGAGGCTTGGGAACGCTCATTGGCTGTAAATGTATCAGCACCGTTCTATCTCGTCCGCGAGACCCTCCCTGCGATGAAGGAAGCGGAATGGGGTCGGATCATCAATTTATCGTCAATCTACAGTCAACGTGGGGCTTTCGGCCGGATCGACTATGTAACCGCGAAGACAGCTCTTCTTGGAATGACACGTGCAATTGCGATAGAGACAGCGGGGACCGGTGTGACCTGCAATGCTGTTTGTCCTGGGACTGCACCATCGCCAGCTATCCTATTGAAGATTAAGGAGCAGGCGGAGGCGGAGGGCATCTCTGAGGAAGAAGCGAGGCGCAACTATATAAAGTCCCGACACCCAACAGGGGAATTCGTATCTTTGGAAGCAGTCGCGGCTATGATTGTATACCTCTGCGGCTACCACTCAGAGAATATAACCGGCGCATCATTCCCTATTGATGGAGGATGGCAAGCGGCATGACCGCTCGAATATCTATGGTAATGCCATAAATATCACATCTGTCCTGGTAAGCATTAGTAGTATCAGATTTTCTTTTTAGAAAAAACCACATTAGCTAACTTGCGAATCTTCAATGAATGAAAAAGGCACCGCAGCCGCTGCTGACGCATCTTTCCGTGTTAATCCTACCGCTGCCCCGCTCCGCCATTCGGTTGTTGAAGGCCTACGGGATGCGATCGCTATTGGGCGATTTCAACCAGGTCAGCGCCTTGTCGAGAGGGAGCTGTGCGATATTATGGGGGTCAGCCGAACATTGATTCGTGAAGCGCTCCGGCAGCTCGAGTCAGAAGGAGTCATCACGATCCGGCCGAACCGCGGACCGATTGTTACCCGTCTCACAGCCGAACAGGCGCGAGGAATCTACGCCGTGCGTAGCGAACTCGAGGGCCTCGCCGCTCAGCTCTTTGCCGAGAAAGCGACCAAAGAGCACCGTAAGGCCCTTGTGAATGCTTTTTCGCAACTGAAGAAATTGCTTCGCAGTGGCAGCCAGATTGAGCGCCTACACGCGAAAAACGAGTTCTACAACCGCCTAATCGAAGGGGCTCAGAATGAGGCTCTTGGCGACACTCTGCGGATGCTTAACTCTCGTGTAACAATTTTGCGAGCGACCTCTCTGCAGGCCAAAGGCCGTCACAAGGAGAGCCTGAATGAGCTCCAAGCTCTTCTGGACGCGCTTTTTCGAGGAGATCCCGAGGCAGCCCGGAAAGCGTCTGCCGCTCATGTTGAAGGTGCAGCCTCCGCTGCCTTAGCGCAGCTGTCCGATGCATCCAAATAGTGCTTGCAATAGCCAACACAACTCCCACGCGACAGGTGTGTCTGCATACCCTGGCAGGCCTTGCGGCGACCCGTACTAGAGCTCATCAGATAGTGCAGATTATAATGAGAATTGGCCAAGCTACTGGATGCTTGCTTGGCGAGCTTGCTCTCTGGGTGTTTTTGCTACTGATCCGAGCTATCTCCTTAGCTTTTCGCAGTACCTCTGCCATTTGTTGCTGATTTTTTTGGAAGACGGGCCGCTTGGCTAAAAATCCTGAAAGAAGGTAAGCGTCCGGCGATCAGCAGGATTGCGGCAAAGGCGTGATATCCGCCATTGTAAGTTGCCGTGGCAGTAGCGATCGCACCGCGTCCAGCGTCTTGGCGCGAGGCAGATGTTCGAAGACGTGAGTCAGGTAGGCATGGGGATCCAGGCCGTTGGCTTTGGCCGTTTCCACTAGGGTATAAAGCATGGCACTGGCATCGGCGCCCTTAGGACTGCCGGCGAATAACCATCCTTTTCGGCCGATGACGAAGGGACGGATGGCGTTCTCGGTCAGGTTGTTGTCGATGGCCAGGTGGCCGTCTTCCAGGTAGGTGGTGAGTTGGGGCCACAGGTTGAGCGTATAGCGGATGGCCTCGCCCAGCTTGCCCTTGGGCAGCGCTTTCTCGACCTTGCTGTCCAGCCAGGTCTTGATGTGCTCGAGGATCGGGAGGGCGCGCTCTTGACGGGCCTCGCGACGCGCTTCCGGTGTCATGTCCTTGAGGTCGCGCTCCACCTGGTAGAGCTTGCCGATCATCGCCACCATCTGGTGGGCGGCACCGGTACGTTGGCGTGCCTTGGCGGCATGCACGGCGTCATGCCGGGCCAGCACATGATAGGCCGAATAGCCGTCGGATTGCAGATAGAAACACGGGGGACTGGCAACCTCATCGGGAGGTGCCTCGTCAGGCAACAGGAAGTCGTGCGGAACCTCGGCGGCGCGGGTGGCCGCATACTGGAACCAGATGACCGGGTGGCCGGGTGGTCCGCCTCGGTAGACCCACATGTAGGACTTCTGTGCGGCCTCACGATCCGGTTCTCGGAGCACCTGCAGAGGCGTCTCGTCGATTTGCACCACCGGACCGCCCAGCAGTACTCGGCGAAACTCCGCCATCAACGGCGCCAGGGGATCGGCCAGGGCTAGCATCCAACCGGACATGGTCTGGCGCGATAGCGTTATGCCTTCCCGGGCGAAGATCGCTTCCTGCCGGTAGAGCGGTAGGCCGTCGATGAACTTGTGGGTGACTACCTGAGCGATCAGCGAGCTGTGGCCAAGGGCCTTGGGCAAGATCTGCGGCGGGCGTGACGCCACCCGCGGCCCCTGATCAGCGCCGGGCACCTGGTCGTTGGCCGGGGCGTACTTGGCCCGCTTGGTGACCACCACGTAGTACTGCCGTGGAATCACGGCCAGCCGCTCGGCCGTTTCATGGCCGATCAGCCTCCAGCCCTCGCCGAGCGCCGCTTTCTGCTCGTCATCAAGGTCGATGATGCGCTCGATGCGGGTCAGATGAGCGGGCAACGGCTTGCGCTTCGGCGTTTTCTTGGCCGGCGATGACGATTTCGTCGCCGTGGTGTCCGGCTCCTGCTGAGCCTCTTCCAGCTCGGCTTCGAACTCACCGATCAACGCCTCCAGCTCGGCCTCGTCGAACAGGCTCAGCTGGTCCTTGCTCAAGCGGTCGGTCTTGGCGCCGAACTGCTTCTGCCGCAGCAGATGGATATAGTCGAGAAGTTGCTCGATACGCTCGTCCTTGGCGCTGACTTCTTGCTCATAAACAGCCAACTGCCTTGCCATCTGTTCGGCAAGTTGACGCAGTTCCTGCGGGTTGTCGGGCAAGGCATCGGGCGCGTAAGTCATTGCCCTATGATAAGGTAAAAGCCGCGTAAAATCAGCAACATAACCCACTAAATAATAGAGAAATCGGCGCTCTGATGGGCCTCGACACGGCTCAGGTCCAAGCCATCCAGCAGCCAGCCGAGCTCGCGTAGTGACAGCTCGATGCAGGGGGTATCGTCGTCGGTATTGGGCCACCAGAATCGCTGGGTTTCCAGGCGGCGATACCATAGCCAGAAACCGTTGTGCTGCCAGAACAGCAGCTTGAGCTTGTCACGGCGGCGATTGCAGAACACGAACAGGTGCGACGACAGCGGATCCTGCTCCAGTACGTCCTCGACCAGGGCCGCCAGGCCATCGATGGCGCGGCGCATGTCGGTGGGGCCGGCGGCCAGGTAGACCTTGGTGTGGCTGCCCAGCGAGATCATGCCGAAGTCTCCAGTACCGTCAGCAGGCGCTGCAAGGTAGCGGGATCGAAGTCGGTGGCGATCTCGACACGCTGCCCTTGCCGGGCCACCAGACACAGCCCGGCATCGCTGCTGGCCGACGATTCCGACGCGGATGCTGTCGCCACCGATACGGGGACTAGCCGCGGCCGTTGGGTGGTGGCCGCCTGGGACGACTCTCGCTTGGCCTTGCCATGCCAGTAGCCCAGGCTCTTGGAGGAAATGCCGACCTGGCGGGCATAGGCCACCATGGACAGCCCGCTGTCGCGCCAGGCCTCCAGGTGCGAGAGCCAGAAGTGACGCTTCTCTTTCAAGGTGCGGGGAATCTGCGACATGACGCCTCCGATCAGGGTGATGGGAACACCACGCCATGATCAAGACTTCAAGGCGACTTCAATAGATGTAGATGGCGAGACGCTTACATTCTGATGATCCCAGTAGGGCCGGATGACATACCGATTGTCGAGCAGGAGGCGGATCGCGCCGGGATATCGCCGCCAGACCAGACCGTAGAGGTGTTCGTGGCCGTCCAGCTGGCTCAGGGGTTGCAGAAACTCCCCGAGCCAGCGGCTTTCGGCCATACGCATCTCGCCCAGGTCGCTGGCGTAGGTGGCATTGAAGGCGATCCACAGGAAGATGAATCGGCCGTCCTCGTCATCGCACAGCTCGGTGCGATTCAGCCAGCGCAGCGCCCGGTGGATTCGCAAGCCAATGCCTTCTGCGTGAGCGTGACGTTCAGATCGTTGTCGAGTCTTCAGGTGGGCGTGGGCCAACATGCGACTCCCCTCCCTGCGATCGTGATGTTCACCAGTATGGGGGCAGAGGCTTGCCATCTGCAGGGTTCAGTCCAACTCATCAGGACACTGCCTGTAGCTGGCGTTCGGCCACCGCCTTGGACTCCCGGTACTCCCAGGCCTCGGCAGCCATGGTCCAGTGGACCTCGAGATCCTCCTCCTCAATCGCCTCCCGAACTTCGGCCAGAGGCACCTGGAAGAATTCCTTCCTAGGGTTGATGAGGTTGACCTGATGCTCGGCAAACTGACGATGCAGCTCGCGCTCGAGAGCCGGCGCATCCTCGGAATAGATCATGGCGTGGACGTCGAAGGAGAAGGGTACGCTGGCATCCCCCAGCTCCTTCACACGGTCGAGCGGTTCCAAGCGGCGAGTCATGCCGATCTTGAAGACGTTCTCACCGAACGAGCCGATGTTGGAGATGATGTAGACATGGCCTCGCTTGGTCTGCTGCGCCATGGACAGTGCGCGCTCGCCACGCGATTCGGCTTCTTCCAGCTGCTGTTCGAGTTCGGCCAGGCGCGCCTGGAACTGGGCCCGCTCCTCGTCGTTGGCACCCTCCAACTGCTTGCGAGCCTCCTCCATGGCATTGGCCAGCAGGCGCTCTTCCTTCTCGGCCTGCTTGAGAGCCTTCTCGATGTCGCGGCGGGCTTTCTCTTCCTCTCGCATCTGTTCGCGAATCTCGCGTTGCTCTTCCTGCTCTTTCTTGCGCAGCTCCATGGCCGCGACAGCCCACTTCAACTCGTCCAGACGCGCCTGCAGATAGAGGTCGGTGATGCGAGCATCCTTGAACGGCTTGCCGTTGTGATTCACCACGGCAAAGGCGTCGAGGATAGACTGGCGCAGCTTGCCGTAGTTGTCGTGCTTGATCTTGGAGAGGATGGAATCGACCTTGCCGTTGAAGGCATCGACGGCGAAATGGATGGCGTACACCCGGCGGCCCCTCTCCACATAGTCGCAGTCACCGGCCCGACCGTTCCTGGCCATGTCGCGGCTATCCTTGCGTGCCTGCTTGAGCTTCTCGCCAGCCTCCTTGTAGGAGAAGTCCTCGGCGAGATCATCAAGCAGGCTGGCGTTCGGCACGATGTAGTCGTCGTGGTACCCCTCGATGATGTTGCGCATGGCCTTGGCGGTCTGCTCGTAGAGCTTGGCATCCTGCACGGCCTTCAGCGCGTTGCCGGCCGTCTCCTGCGCCTGTCGGCGAGCATCATCGATGATCTGGCGAGCCTGCTCGTCGGCTCGAGCAAGAACCGCTTCGGCCTTCTCCCGGGCTTCCTTGCCCTGGGCACGCCCCTCGTCGAGAATCCGCTGCTTCTCCTGCTCCGCCTCAGCCACCATGTCATCGGCTGCCTGCTTGGCCAGCGCGAGGGTGCGCTCCGAATCGCGTGAAGCCTGAAGTGCTGCTTCCTCGGCCCGATAGACCAGCTCCTTGGCATGCTCGGAAGCGTCATGGACGGCTTCGTACTGCCACAGGTGCTCCACCGATTTTCGGATCTGCTCCACTTCCTGTCGATGGCGCCTGGACTTCCTCATGATGATCACCGCCGTCACCCACCCGGACAGGATCAGCACTGCCACTACCAGCAGCGCGATAGCTCCCTCTGACATGTTTCCCCCTGCGCAACCGACTGTTATCCGCGTGTCGAGTTAGTCTGCCACAGGGGTCGGCAGAAGCTTGTAAGAGATCGCTTATATAAGCCCAATCACTGAGAAGTTGAGGGCAACGCGCCGATCGGTGAGGGAAAAGCCCGGACCACCTCCAACAACTGGGTCGATACTTGGTACCATTGGCGCTTTGACCTCCAGTGCCCCGAAGGTGAAGCAATGCCGCAAGCCCCTGAAATCTTCAAACGCAGCCTTGATAACATCCAGCTAGACGGACTGCCGCCGCGAGATGCCCCGGGCTTCGAGGATGCGGTGCTGCTGACTCTCACGACCCAGTACGCTGCAAAGGGGTCCTCGGCCGCGATCGTCGTCCAGGATGGGCATGTGCTGGGCGTCGCGGTGCCGCAGGAAGGCGTCGAGCCCAAGCAGTACATCCTGGGCCTGCTCGAGCATCGTTTCCTGGAGGATGCGCTGCCCGCGCTCGAGATCATGGCCGAGATGACCAACGATCCCGAGATCCTCTACAACTATGGCGTCTGTCTGTCCGAGATGGACCGGGTCGAGGAATCGGTTGCGCCCCTGCAGGCGTGTGTCGAGGAAGCGCCGGACTATGCCCATGCGCATGCGGCGCTGGGCTTCTCCTTAATCAAGCTCGGCCAGCTGGACAAGGCCGAGGGCTTGCTGCGTGACGCAGCGAAGCAGCTGCCCGACGACATGTGGATCAACCGCAATCTGGCGGGCCTGCTCGCCAAGCGCGGCAAGCACGAGGAGGCCAAGCCGTTCTTCGAGCGTGCCCTGGCGGCCAACCCTCAGGATGTCGGCACCCTGTACGGCCTGGCGCTGAGCCTGGAGGCGCTGGGGCCGCAGAATGCCGAGCAGGCCACCGGCATCTACAAGCGCATCATCGAGCTGGAGCCGTCGTCACCGATCGCCACCGAGTCCAAGAAGGCGGTCAGCCGGCTGGCCCAAGGCACCATGAAGGACAAGGCCGATGGCGGCCTGCGCATGGACGCCGTGATGTACATGACCGGGGCGCCTTCGAAACCTTCGAGAAGCTTGAGCAGCAGGAGGTCGCCAAGATCGTCTTCGAGATTGCCAAACTCGGCGAGAGCGGCCTTTCGATCAATGATCCCGACAAGCGCTACACGCTCGAGAACCTGGATGGCGACTTCTCCGGGTTTCAACTGCTGTCGATAATGCATGTCGGCCTGAAATCCATTGACCCGTCCCTGGATTCGCAATCCGGTTTGGATGCGGAGTACGACGCCGCGAAGCAGATGGCCGGTAAGTAATCCCGGCCAGCATGGCCGGGGGGAATCAGCTCTTCCGGCCGCTCCCCAGAATCACGCAGTGGTGTCGCTGACCGGCAAGTCGCGTCCCGCAGCAAGCGCAGGGGCTGACGGAGAATTCGTCGTCCCTTTCGCTATCACCAACGGCAATTTGGCCCTCACGCTGGGTTTCGGCGATGGCCTCGCGAATCTCCTGCTCACGCTCGACGGCCTCCTTCTCGCTCAGCGAGTCGTCCAGCCCGGAGGCGTCATCGTTGGCGATGATCATCAGACAGTCGGGGCAGACCATGAACTGATCGTCGATGATCTCTAACGGCATCTGGTAACTCTCATTATTCCTCAATGGGTTCCACTCCCACGGTCTTCCCAGCCCCCACTTCATAGCCGCTGACCAGCACATAGCGGCTGCCGCGTCGGCGGTCGGCCCACTTGCCGCGGTAGAAGCGTTCGTCACGCAGCTGCCGCCAGTAGGGCGATACCGAGCGTGGGGCGGTCATGGCCAGCTTCAACTCGCGGTCCTCGCGGTCGTAGCCGATATGCGCGAAAGGCACGCCCTTCTTGCCCTCAGGGTGCTTGTTCTTCATCCAGGCCGGCACCCCCGACGACAGCGCCTCGGGATAGGCGGAGAGGTACATACCCAGCGACAGCACGTAGCGCACCACGGCGCGCAGGATCATGCCCTCCTCGTCCGCCAGCGGCGTCGCCCGCCCCCCGGCGTATTCGATGGCCTCGCGGTTGATGAAATCGGTGATCTGCGAGGGCTTGAAGGCGCCGCGCAGCATGGTGGGGTTGAGGCTGGGCCGGGCGTCCAGCGGGTTGTGGATCGCGACGATCAACCAGGGATCGCCGAGGCCCATCATGTCCACGCCGTGCGGGTTGCCGTGGGCGCTCAGGAAGGCCTCGTAGCGGCTGGGCAGCGTGGTCGAATCCACCCAGGCCACCAGGGCACCGTCCAGTGCGTGGCCATGAAAGGTCTGCCTGGCCGGGAACGACAGGGTGCTGAACGCCCATGGCCACGACCAGGCATCGCCTTGCACCTTGCTCAGCTGAACTGTCTGCAGCCATGCGGACAGCGATGACTCGGGCACCACCACCCTCCCCTCGCGACTGTGATGCCACTCCAGCATCAGCAGCTCGCCGTTGAGGGAGTGCACCACCTGCTCGTCGTGCACCATCTGGCCGAAGATCTCGGCCTCGATCTGGGGTTTCTTGGGCAGACCCATCATCTTCATCACCGAGCGGACGTAGCGGCGGGTAAAGCTGGGATAGTGGCGGTAGGTGGCCTGCTGGTTCATGCGTGGCTCGTCGAGGCGGAAGCGATGGCGTCAGGGTATACCATCCGCGGTGGCAGAGAGCTGGGGCGAAAGGTAATGGCATATCTCTTTTGCAGCGCTGCCACTTGACAAACCAGCGCAAAGGAACAATCATGCTCTTTACAAATTGCCGAAACGGAATATTCTCTCATGTCCCAAGCTGTCCACCCCTCTAAAATTGATCCGGAGCTGACCGAGGAACGTTTAAATGCTGTTGCAAGGTTCATGCTAGACGTCTACTCCGAAGCAATTTCCCACACACAGCACAAGTACGATAACACCTACACTCAAGGGTCACGAGGCTGGGCATGGGTGAAGGAAGCTATTTTAGAACATGAGAATTATTATCCATGGCTGACCATAGTCCATAGGGGAAATGATGTTCAGTTTAAGATAGGTCACACCTCTATTTTCCGTTTTTTTTGCGACGACCCTGAAAGCCCACAAAAGAAATTTGTAACTTCGCCAACTGAGGCTGAAGCTTCTAATTTCACTTTACCTTTATTTGAAGATTACGGTCTTGTTGATGGATCAGATGGGCTCTGGCGCTTCATGATCAGGAAGTCACTAAACGAAGATGACGAACATGAACTGTTTTGCGTCAAGTACAAGCACGGCCTCAAAGAAGCGATTGCCAAATGGCAATTCAATAAGACGGTAAAAACTTTTGTTTCTTCAGACGCAGAGATTCCCGCTGCATCCAAGCTGCCTGAGCTTAACCTCGCACCACGTCGAGAGCTTGCGAACGAAGATGATACCAATGAAACCGAAAAGCCCAACAATGAATCAGTTTGAAGGAAGCCAGCTTCGTCTTGCTCGTCATTACTGGGGAAAAACCTTAAATGACATTGCAGAAGAAGTTGGTAAAACCAGACAGTACATATCTCAAATTGAGAACGGAAAAGCTGGAAAAAACATTGGGGATGATACGGTAGAGCTGCTTGCGAAGTGCTTGAAGGTGACTCCCGATTTTTTTTATAAACAGACCCCACCCGGCCCTTCAGAGGATCAAGCTCACTTCCGCCGGCTTGCCTCCACCAAGGTGAGCACGCGCTTAAAAGTTTTGGCAAGAGGGACTATTTTTAGCCACCTGGCCAACTATATTGATAGGCATGTTGCTTTGCCTGATGTTGACTTTCCTGATCACTCTGGCTCAGTAACGTTTGAAGAAATTGAGCGTGCTGCTGAACGAACCAGAAGTTATTGGGCCCTAGGCCTAGGCCCAATAGACAATATGGTTCGTGTCGTTGAGCATGCTGGGGCATTAGTGACGTTTTTCAGGGATGCTTCGACGGAAGTCGATGCATTGTCTATCCCTGCATCAAGACCAATTATTGTTAGAAACGATGCCAAAGAGAGCCCCTTCAGGCAACGCTTCGATATTGCACATGAGATGGCGCACTTGATCTTGCATGAAGGGATAATTACAGGTGACAGAACGACAGAAAATGAAGCAAATCGATTTGCCTCAGCATTCTTGCTGCCAAGATCCACTTTTTCCAAAGTTTTTCGCTCGAGGGGGCGGCGCTTGGATTGGCAATGTATTATTGATATCAAGATGCAATTTGGCACCTCTAAAGCAGCTGTTCTTTACAGGGCGAAAGCTCTCGGGCTAATTAGCGAGAGCGCCTATAAAGGCGGTGTGATATATTTAAAAAATAGCGGTCAAAGTAAGCAAGAAGATGAGGACTGCTTTGTTGAAAGAGAGCAGGCTGAGCTTCTTATAAAATCTTTAAAAGTTATTCATGATTATTTTGGAACAAGCTTTCATGAACTGGCTGACGAAATCGGGGTGCACCCCGAACTTCTAAAAAATGTGATGCCTGATATTCCAGATGACGAGCTCTCAAAAGCCTGGTATACAAGGTTAAAGAGAGCCAACCTAAGTGTCGTCCAGTAGCAGAAATAGTATATCCTCCTGGTAATAATGCAGGCTTCCACCTGGGTGCCTCGCTCCACCTGGTACTCCAGGCGCTTCACATTGAGCTTCAGGTCTAGGTAGCCCACGCATTTCTCGATCAACTCGCTGGAGTCGAAGCTGACGGAGTAGGCTGCTTTACGATTGATGCGCTCCCAGAGCTCCTGAAATTCCTTCTTGTGGAAGTTATCGTTGAGCGGATTCAGCTTGGCCTTACGGCCATCCTCGATGTGCGGCAGCTGGGCGTTGCTGAAGACGCTGTCGATCAGCTGGCAAACCTGCTGTGCATGGGTCTTTAGTTCCTCCGGCAGTTCAGCCAGGGTGCCTTCCTCCTTGGCCCGGTGATACGTATCGGAGATCCGGTCTGTATCATCCTCTACGTACTGGTTGCGAATCAGGTAGCGGTGGATCTTCTTCGCCATGGCGAGCGTGACCTCTACCTCGCCCTCATCTGACACGAGTAGCTTGCCGGTGAAGTAGGCCTCATCGGCGACCCGCGGGCGCTCGGAGAGCTCGTTACTGATATCGCGCTGCAGCGCGGTTACGAAGTCTTTATAGCTCTCGCTGGCGACCACCGTCAGCTCGTTGATGTCGTGCACCGTCATGGGGTCGTCCATCCGGTCTCCCAGCTGGTTGACCGCCAGGCGCAGGCCACGCCCCACCTCCTGGCGCCGGGAGATGGTGTTGTCACTGTGCTTCAACGTGCAGATGACGAACACGTTGGGGTTGTCCCAGCCCTCCCGCAGTGCGGAGTGAGAGAAGATGAATCGCGTGGGTTCCTCGAAGGAGAGCAGACGCTCCTTGTCCTTGAGGATCAGATCGTAGGCATCGACATCATCCGTCTCGGTGGAACGGGCTCTGGTCGCAGGATCGACGAGCCGCTTGGACTTTTTGTCGATGGAGAAATAGCCGTTGTGGGTAGCGGTCGCGCTGATACCTTTCAGGTAGCGGTTGTACTCGCTGTCTTCCAGAGTCAGCATCTGGTCGAGCTGCCGGTTGTACTCCTCTTCGAAGATCTCTGCGTATTCCCCCAACACCTCACCACTGTCATCGTATTGGCGGTACTTGGCCACTTCATCGATGAAAAAAAGCGTGAGCACCTTGATTCCCTGGGAAAATAGCAGCTGCTCCTTCTTGAAGTGAGCCTTGATCGCCTCGCGGATCTGGATCTGGCGCAACGCCTTCTCGGTGACGTCGACGGTCACTTCCCCAGCGGTGAGCTCGACGCCATTGGTGAAGCTGAGGTGGTCGATACGCGCATCGATGTCGGCAACGACGAAACCCTTGTACTGGTCCAACCCGCCAGACAGCTCGTACAGGTTGTCGCCCTTGCCCAGCCGGCGCCGCTTGCGCTTCACACCACTGGAAGTTTTCTCCTCATACTCGACCCAGGCCATGGGAGGCTTGTTCTTGGCCGTCTCGATGTTCTCCAGGTAGAGGTAGGCATCGGTGCCGGTGAGGCCCTTGGTGGTGACACCACGGACAGAGATCTTCTTCACCAGCTTCTGGTTGTAGGCGTCCAGCGCATCCAGGCGGTGGATCTTGTTGTAGGTCGTCTTGTGGGTGGCCGAGTAGCGCACGATGAACAGGGGATTGAACTCGCTCAGTGAGCTGAGCGTCTTGCCGCCTTCCATCTTCTGGGGCTCGTCCAGAAACAGGATTGGGCGGTTGGCCTTGATGACATCGATGGGACGCCGTGACTGGAAGTCATCCAGCTCATCGTAGATGCGGCGGTTCTCGGCGCCACGGGAGTTGAAGGCCTGCACGTTGATGACCATCACAGTGATACCAGCATCCGAAGAGAAGCTTTCCAGGTTGTGCAGTTGCTTCGAGTTATAGATAAAAAATCGAGCCTTCTGCCCGTAACTTTCCAGAAAATGATCAGCGGTAATCTGTAGCGACTTGTACACCCCTTCGCGGATGGCAATGCTGGGCACCACCACGATGAACTTGCTCCAGCCGTAACGCTGGTTGAATTCAAACATACTCTTTAGGTAGACATAGGTCTTGCCAGTGCCGGTCTCCATTTCCACGTCCAGGTTGATAGGGCAGCCGGTCTTGTCGTCCTCCTTCAGGCCGTCGGAGAGGGGCAAATTCTGGCGATGCTGAACAGTCTTGATGTTGCTCAGTAGCTCGTAATCTGACAGCTCAAGCGCGGGATTCTTGAAGCCGGCATTAACTGACTCCGGTGAAGTGTACATGTCCCACTGCACCGGTTGCGCCAGGGCAGCGGCCTCGCCCGGATCTATGCGGTAGCGGATACCGCTGCTGAAGGGCTGGCCAGCAAAGCAGTCCGCCAGCGCCTCGACTGCCCGCGTCTGGTATTCCTGAGTCTTGAACTTAAGCTTCATCAGATCACCTTGACGTCAGTGCTAGGCGACTTCTGGGCGAAGATCTGCTCGACGTTGATCTTGACACTATCGCTGGCGAAGCCGGCATCGCGGAATACCACGCGTAGTGGCTCGTACTCGGCGAGTTGCTTGACGAAAGCCTCGTCGATATCCAAGTCGAAGCAGGCGGCCAGGGCCATATGCTTCTCGGCCCCGTCGACGAAGAAGATGGTTTTTCCGCCAATCTCCTGGCGGGATATTGGCAGCGAAAGATCTACACCCCAGTCCAGAAAGACCTGGAACAGCAAGTCCTCTTCGCCTCTTTCGTCTTTTATGTTATCAACCGCATTGCTTAAAATATCTTGAGAGAACCCATCCGGAGAATAAAAAACATCTTTGAAATTGGTGGAATCAACCTTCAGATATCGAAAACCAAAATCTTCGCTTCCGGATGAACTAACCAAATCATTTCCAGCTCTCTTAATCCTTTCTCTGCCTATCTCTGAAACTGTGCTAAAGCCTGATTTGTAGGATTCGCTTTTTTGGTTGCAAGGCTCAGGCATTTGGATTACCAAAAACCTATTCCCACTCCCTTTTTCAGCATTGTTTTCCATCACCGCATGGGCAAGAGAGCACGAGCCAGCGAAAAAATCCATGATCAATGAGTTTTCTATGCCAGCAAGCTCAACCAGTCTTTTCAAAAGCTTTACTGGCTTGGGAGTATCAAATGGTGAATTTCCATCAAAAAGCTCCTTCAGCTCAAGAGTCGCTTCTTTGTTATGTCCGGCAAACGAATAATCCCACCAAGTGTGTGGTGTGATCCCTCTCTCAGACTCGCCCAGGAATGACTTTAGCATCGGCCTGGCATCTTTATTTACACCCCACCATATTCTATTGTCATCATCCCACTTTTTGAATTGTTTTTCATTGCATCTCCAGTATCGGTTAGGCGGTGGTGAAAAAACCTTCCCCGTTGGGCCAACAATCTCGTATAGGCCCGCCATGTACGGCTTGCTTGCAGAGAGGTCCTGTGCTCGCCATACCCCCCTTGGGTCGATGTCTGGATTTTTATATGCTGCTTGTTGTTCCGTCGACCTTTCCCATGATGAAAAGCTCACCAAAGACTTGTTTTTAGCATAAACTAAAATATAGTCATGCATGTCAGACATCCATTTGGCTGTCACGTTTGAAACATAACGCTTTTGCCAGACAATACATGCAATAAAATTATCCTCACCAAAAACTTCATCACACAGCTTTCTTAAGTTGTGATACTCGTTATCATCAATGGATATAAATATTACGCCATCTTCTTTTAGAAGGTTTTTGGAAAGACGGAGTCGTGGGTACATCATTGATAGCCAGTCGGAATGAAAGCGTCCATTCGATTCAAGATTTACAACGAGCTTTTGTCCTTCCTCATCCTCTTGGAGTGATGATGAAACGTACTCCTTGGCTGTTGATTTAAAGTCATCATCATAGACAAACTCCCTACCAGTGTTATAAGGGGGGTCTATGTAAATCATCCCCACTTTTCCAAGATAAGATTCTTGAAGCAATTTTATAGCCTCAAGATTATCACCTTCCACAAAAAGGTTTTTAGTTTTTTCAAAACTCACGCTCTCTTGCTGGTAAGGGCGGAGTGTCTTGGCAATCGGTGAATTGGCAGCCAGCAGAGCTTCCCGCTTGCCGGGCCAGTTGAGGTGGTAGCGCTCCTGGGGGCCCTCGACAATATGATCGGAGAGCTCTTGACGCAGCTGGTCAAAGTCGATGGCTTGCTTCATCCGTCCCTGCTCATCCCGCGCTTCGGTAACACAGCTCGGGAATAGCTCGGCCAGCTTGGTGATATTGGCCTCAGTCAGGTTGGGGGAGTGCATCTTCAGCTTGTCCATGGTGTTGCGTATCTCCGGACCTCTGGGGTCGTGATCAGGTGTCGTAGTTGGCAATTTTCTCGCGGATCGTGCGCAGTTCAGCGTTCATCTCCACCTTGCGATTGAACTGTTTTTCGCTACGCAGACGCTTTGCGAGCTTGGCGGCATCCTTCTTGAGGGATTCCAGGAGCTCCAGGCGCTCCAACTGATCCGGCAGGGCTTCGCCCTGACGCGCCGAGACTGGAAGCAAGCTTCGCAATATCTGTTGGTAGAGCTGCTTCAGGTCGATGGCCGTAGGCAGCGGCTGCCGGGGCGTCACAGCGGGCAGCCAGTCGCTGCTGGCGTAGTGGTCATCCAGCACCCATTTGCTGGGGTCGGCCTGGCTGGGTCGCTTGTAGGCGGCGGTGACACGGATGCCGCGGTCGCCCTGTAGCTCGAACAGGATCGGAAAAGGAATGGCGTGGTCGATGGCCCGCAGCACGTCTCGGTGCAGGT
This sequence comes from Halomonas jincaotanensis, assembly GCF_018448785.1. Classification (GTDB taxonomy): domain Bacteria; phylum Pseudomonadota; class Gammaproteobacteria; order Pseudomonadales; family Halomonadaceae; genus Halomonas; species Halomonas jincaotanensis. The sequence continues at coordinate 191,237 of NZ_JAHCLU010000007.1, forward strand.
CATCGCCTTTGAGGGTGATCACGAAGACCTGCAGCTCCTGCACGTCATCGGTGCCCGGCAGGTTGAGCGTGTTATGGGCGAGCTTGGCATGCCAATTAATCTGGCCGACGTCGTCCCGCAGGCGATCCCTGAACCTGGCGGTGGCTCGCACATGCGCCAAGATGCGCTGCTTGGCCACCACACGGCCGAGCAACGTCTTGGCGGGATACTGGTAGAGGGGTGCCGTCATGGCGCTTTCGTCTCGCTTCCCCTGCTGGCCGCATGTCGCTCCGTGCCTGAGCCTGTGTCGATGGCCGAACCCACCTCACGAATGACGATGAAGGTGATCAGCTCGAAGTCGTCTAGCCCTTCAATGGTATCGACAAGCGCCGTGGTCTCGCCTCCGCTGAACAGGCTGTCGATGTCCTTGTCCTCCTTCACCTCGATCATCGAGCGGATGGACTGATCCAGTAGCGCCGAATAGGCGTGCATCTCTCGGCCATCGTGGGTTTCCTCGTTGAAGTCACGATAAACGGCTTCGACGGGGTCGCTCAGCCCCTTGCACGCAGTACGTGCCAGGTCGAGCAGGCGCTTGACCTCGGTGTAGTCGCTGATCACCTCGCCGGTTTGGCTGATGTAGACAAGATAGAAAGGATGCAGGCGGTTCTGCTGCTGCAGGCCACTCTCTTGGTGACCTACCCGCTGATTGAGATTGCGCAGGGTGAAGATGACCCCAGGCCGCAGACCCTTCTCGGGGCGAGCCGGCACGACGGTGTGTAACCCATTAGGGATGCGGCTCAGGTCGCCGTTCTCCTTCATGTAACCCAGCAGATCCATGCGGAACTCGTTCAGACCAAGATCGGTAATCGATACCCCAGACTTTAGGTCTTCCATCTCCACCACTTCATCCTGCAGCCGGCGCAGCTGCTCGCGACGGTAGGCGACGTCATTGGACTGAGCGTTAAGCACGTTGTCGTCGCCGGTGGCCGTGACGTCGGCGATCACCATGCGGTTCTCGACGCGCTCCTTGAGATTGATGTACTCGTCCAGGCTGATGTCCGGCCAGTAGTTGACTAGTTGGATACTGGCGTTGGGTGAACCGATGCGGTCGATGCGCCCGAAGCGCTGGATGATGCGCACCGGGTTCCAGTGGATGTCGTAGTTGATCAGGTAGTCGCAGTCCTGCAGGTTCTGGCCTTCCGAGATGCAGTCGGTACCGATCAGGATGTCCAGCTCGCGCGGCTCGTTGGGGTACACGACGTCCTTGCTCTTGGCCAGTGGTGCGAACAGCGTCAGCAGGCCCTGAAAATCGTAGTGCTGACGGCTGCCCGGCTTAGCCCCGATGGTGGACTTCGGCGCGTCGCTGCCGGTCACGATGCCAGTGTGCACGCCTTGGCTCTCCAGCAGGCTACCCGCCAGGTTCTCGTAAAGGTACTTGGCGGTGTCCGCGAAGGCTGTGAAGATCATCACCTTGCGGTTGCCCGGGTTGATCGGCGAAGCCAGCTTGCTGGCGATCTGTGTCTTGAGGTGCTGCAGCTTGGCATCGTCGGCCGGCGTGACTTTGGCCATTTCCTCCAGCAGCAGCTCGATCCACACCAGGTCGGTGCTCAGGTCATGTTCCCAGGACGGCAGGTCCATGTCCTCCAGGCTTATCTGTACCTTCTTTCCCACCGTGGTGTCGCCTGGCATGGGAACGCTGTCATCGTCGGGGTCGGCATCTTCGAAGTCTGCGGCGATATCGGCGAAGCCTTCGGAACGGCCGGTACGCTTGAAGGCCTCGATCTTCTCCAGGATGGTGGTATGGCTATTTCTCAGGCCCTCCAAGGTCAGCCGAAACGAGGCAACCGAACTCTCCAGGCGCTTGAGCAGGTTGGTCGTCATCAGGGCCTGCAAGCTCCTTTCACGATCGACCTGCTTGAACCGTGCTCTCCCACTGTACACTTCGGTGTCGTACATCTCCTCGTACTTCTTGAGGCGGCTGGGCAGGATGTAGCTGATCGGGGCGTAGACGGAAAGTTTGAGCTGTGAGAGCTGCTTGAAGATCTCATTGAAGCCGATCACATCATTGCGGTAAGTAAGTGGGCAGTGGAAGGAGAGTGGCTTGAGTCGTTCGGGGAAGCTGCCGATATCGCTGGTGTCGTAGAAGGTTTCGATATGTCGACGTGATCGGGCAATGGTGACGCTGTCCAGCAGCTCGAAGAAGTCGAAATCTAGCGCCTGCAGGATGGCGCCCGTAGTGCGCCTCTCGGGCGGGAGCGCCGACCACTCGTTGAAGGTGGCCTGGGCACGCCGGAAGATGCCCTCAATGTCCTTGGCTCCGCTCAGGTGGCGGGTCAGGTTCGTAGCTTCGCCTTCATAGGCCAACGCCAATTGGTTCTTCAGGTCGTTGAAGCGGTTGTTGACCGGCGTTGCCGAGAGCATCAGCACCTTGGTCTTCACGCCCGCCCGGATGACCTGGTTCATTAGCCTTTGGTAACGGGTCTCGCGATCCTTGTAGACGTCGTTGTTGCGGAAGTTGTGCGACTCGTCGATCACCACCAGGTCGTAGTTGCCCCAGTTGACCCGATCCAGCGGCATGCCGAAGGATTCTCCGCGGGTGCGCTGCAGGTCGGTATGGCAGAGCACGTCGTAGTTCAGACGGTCCTGGGCCAGCACGTTGGTGGTCAGGTTGCGGTTGTAGGTCAGCCAGTTGTCGGCGAGCTTTTTGGGGCACAGAACCAGTACGGAGCGGTTGCGCAGCTCGTAGTACTTGATGACCGCCAGGGCAGTGAAGGTCTTCCCGAGGCCCACGCTATCGGCCAGGATGCAGCCGTTGTAGGTCTCCAGCTTGTTGATGACGCCCGTGGCCGCGTCGCGCTGGAAGTTGAACAGCTTCTGCCAAATGGCGGTGTCCTGGTAACCGGTGCGGTCGTTGGGCAGCACGTCCTCACTGATGTCTTCCAGGAACTCGTGGAAGATGTGGTACAGCATCAGGAAGTAGATCCGCTCCGGCGGGTTCTCCCGGTAGACCGAGTCGATATGCTCGCGTAGCCGTTCGGTAACGTCCTCGAGCTTCTCTCCGTCCTGCCACAGCTGGTCGAAGAGAGCCATGAACTGTGAGGTGTGCGCTGGCTCGCTGAAGCGAGTGACGAAGTTGGAAACCGCGTTGCCTTGCTGGTAACCCAGATCCACCGCAGTGAAGCCCTGCAGTGGCATGTAGACCGTGTCACCGCCTGAGGCTGCAACGCCAGCGAAGGGCTGCATGGCCGCCTGGCCACGGTTGGAGCGGAAGCTAGCCTTGCGGCGCATCCAGTCGGCGCATTCGCGGGCGATGGCCCGCTGGGTCAGCTTGTTCTTGAGCTGGATTTCGAACTCGCTGCCGTGGACGCTGCGCTCGCGCTCTGTCTTCGGGATGTGGAACTCACGGTGCTCCTTGCGGAACTTGTCGCTCGCCTGGTCCGGGACGAAGGTAGGTGAGGTAAAGATGAACTCGACCGAGTCCAGCGACTCCAGCTCATCCTTGAGGGCCTCGAAGGCGTAGATCGAGAAGCAAGAGGCCGCAATTTTTAGCCGGGCGCCAGGGCGCAGGGTGTCCTTCAGATCGTCGCCGAGCAGCCGGCTGACGTTGTCGATGATCTCCATGGTGCGGCTCCCTGCGGTTCCCTGGCCGTCTTTGTCGACGGTCTCGTCATTCTGGCTGAGCGTTGCCCTCAAGCTTATATCAAGGGCTTAGTATCACGAAACGCAGCGGCTCGCTCTTTGCTATCACTCTTCAGACCGTTAGATCAACTTGAATGGCTCGATATCGCGGAAGATACCGGACGTGGTCATGTCGCGCCGCAGAGTGAAGGCTTCCATAGCCACCACCGGGTCGACCTGGTCCAGCCTGTCGAAGTGGATCTTTTCCCACTGCTGGCGGGTGACCTTCACGCTGTAGAGGTACTGATCGCGCTCGCCGCCGGTAGCAGAGTCGGTGACCTGGCGATAACCAGAAATGCGCGCCTCCTGCACGGTGGGTAGGCGAGCAAAGACAGCACCCAAAACGCGGAAAGCGATGCCATGCACATGATCCCGGTAGCGCTTGCGTTGCCGGGTGTCACTGAGCTTTCGCGGGGTGAGTTTCACCTGCTTGGCCGGCATGGTCCAGTAGCGGTTGGGCATCTCATCTTCGCCTGGGAGATCAATGTCCACGGCAATGGTGCTCACGTCGCGACCAAGGTCGTAATCGATGACGGTTTCGCAAGGCCAGTCGATCTCTTCTAGGCGCTCCCGCAGGGTCTGCTCCATCGCATTCGGGTCGTGCCAGACTTCCTCACCTTCCCGACGGTGGCGAGCAAACTCCGATTCATCATGTTCAGCCTTGTGCCACTCCCAATCCAGGTAGGCCTCATCGAACGCTGCCTGGCGGCTGCGGTTCTTCTCCTCCAGGCGACGTTTGGCTGGTGGCCACAGAATGTGCCACCAAGCGGGCTGCTGTTGTTGCGGAGACCGAGGCGGCGCTACAGTGAAATCTTGAGCGGTGTAGCCGTTCTTGCCCGGATGAGGCGTTTCCTCGTGCATTTGGCCCAGACGGTCAAGATCCTCGTTCAAACGATGGCAGTGGTGCCCCAGTTGCTCTCGCAGCGACTCCCTGGCATGGCGCCGGAGCACGCGGGCCTCGTCATCGCTCATCGGCGTGCCGTCGCCATGGAAGTATTGAACTCTGCCTTCTGCTTCGATCTCGAGCTGGACGGAGAGCGATTCGCCATTTGCCAGTAGCGCATAAAGAACGGCAGCGGGACTGGAGCCCGCGGTGTCACCGCTGGAAACGGACGCGCGCCGGTTTCGGGTATTCAGCTTCTGCCGATAGGCCAGGCCGGTGCCGGGAATCCCCGCATGGCCGTGTACGCCGCTCGGCCCCACGCTGAGGCTGGCACCGCGCGGACCCACCGAAAGCCCGAGGCCTCGCTTGCTTAGATTGAGCCTAATTCCCGGAGCGAGCGTGATGCGGCGCTGGAAGCGAAAGCCCAAGGCGACCTCCTGGGCGGTAGAAATTGACAGCTTTTGTAATGTGTCACGGCTTCAGGATGGTGAAGGCAGATAACCCGTTTGTGCCGCTGAGCTACCACACCGTTTGTCCTTTGGGGTCAACAACTTGCGCACTTTTCAGGGCGAGCCCCTTCTACTTGATTGCCTCTTCCCTCTGGCCCTTTGGTACCTAACCACCCTACACGCCTGGCAGAGGGGCGCATCCGATATGTGTTACGTCCCCACGAGGCCTGTGAGATGCCCTCTCTGTAGAAAAACGCGCGGCGCCTGCTTCAGTCGGCTGATAAAAAACCGGCCGCTATTCGAGCACTTCGGGGAAGGTGCTCTGTGAGCCGAATACGCGGAGCCTCCATCAACCTAAAGGAGGCTCGCGCCGAGTGGCGCAGGCCTTCTTCATGAGACTTTCAAGGGTATCCACTGCCATGAGTTCAGTTCCGTTATGCCAAGCTCTACTTACTCATGACCCTCTACCCACTCGAATTTGTCGATATCCAGCTCCCGCTCACCATCCCATCGGTAGGCACACAGCTTTGGAGTCTCACCAGGCTCGAAGTCGCGGCCGGCAATGCTGTAATCGATGCAGGCGATATGAGGGGTCAAGGGCTCGGGCGTGCCGGAGCGCCAGTAGTGGCCGACGAAGAGCGGCTTATCAGCCTCATAGCCGGGCATCAGATCCTCGGGAATGGGGTCGTGGGGGATCTGGTGGATAACCTCGGCCGGTACCATGGCCAGATCCCGGTAGGTAATGCCCTCCAGCTCCCACCAGCGGGTACGGATGTTGTGCTGAGGGGTGCCGTCCTTGTCGAGGAACTCGTTGCCGGCCGGCAGCGCTATCTCCAGGCCCTTGATCAGGGTTTCCAGAGCATCGTAAGCATCGGTGCCCTTGAGGGACAGCTCCGGCCAGGCATCCGGCAAGATGCGCTGGTCCTCATCGAGGAAATTACTTATCACCTCGAGAGACGTGGGATCCCAACAGGCATGCACGACGCGTAGACCATCGAGATCCAGGTAGAGCGGTAGTGTCTTGAACCAGGCGATGTGCTCGCGGTGCAACGCACTGCCCTGCCCCACCTGATCCAGATAGGCCTGGTGCTGATGGCGGTTCTTGTCGCTGTGGGGGCGCAGAGGTTCACCGGGACGCTCAGGATCCTCACTGGCCCAGGCCACGGCATTGAACTCGTGGTTGCCCATCACGGCGAGTGCAGTACCGGCCTCGACCATGGCTCGGGCGATACGTACGGTCTCTACCTGCTCGGGGCCACGATCGACGAAATCACCGAGAAAGATCACCTGGCGCTCCTCGAGATGCGACCAGAGCCCTTGCGATTCCTGATAGCCGAGTGTTTCGAGCAATCGCTTCAGCGGGGTGGCGTAACCGTGGATATCGCCAATGAGGTCATACATGCAGGTCTCCTGTGCCGGATGTTGGAACGTCTTTCAGCGGTGGCGGAAAGGGTGAAATGGCCAACTGCTCTTCAATCATTCTTCCTTTGGACACTACGATAGATGACCTGCCTTCACGCAGACAACGAGACCGCTGATATCCGCTATCAGGTATCTCGTGACTGGCATTCCACCATGACATTTTTCCCGGCTGCGACGTATTCAGCATGGGAGATGCTGAAGGTCAGCACTAACAACTCAACCCCGGAATCCCGGCGCAGCTGATCAGCTGGAAGCGCGACATCGAGGAGGCACCCTGGCGCATCACCAAATTCACCCACGATCTGACCGACACCGCCTATACCAACGCCATCGAAATGGAGAGCCGACAAGGCGCCGAATCGCCAACCTGAGCAAACTGAACTGGTAGAATGAGGAAAACCGCACTAAAGGCTGACCATGACAAGCCCAACGCCGCAACAAGCCTACGACCTATTCTATGAATGCGGCCTCAATTTCAGACAAATCTCTGAAGAACTCGGCATCACGGTGCGCATGGCTCGCCGCTACGTCAAACAGCGTGAGCAAAAAGCTCAGCTCGAGGCGCAGTGGCATTATGGGCTCCCGATACCCGTCGCCAACGCCCTGCTTGCCGCCGGTTTTCTCGGTCCCGAGCAACTCCTGAAGTCATACCACAACGGCGAACTGAACCCGAAAGGGACTTACTCACCGCACGGTGTCGGGAAAAAGGGCCTACAAGCCATAGAAGAGTGGCTAGAGATACCACTCGAAGACCGCTATGACCCCGGACCGAAGTACCTTCAACTTGCCGTGAGGCTATACCCCGACGCTCAACGGGCCCTGAAGCGGCTAGAGGATGAGACCGGTGAGCTGCCATCCGCGATCGTTACTCGCTTGATCCTCGAAGCAGGCAAACCTGACTAGAACGCTCATCGCCGAGCCTGGATGACCACCACGCCGCAAAGCTCACTCTGCGGGGCAGGAAACGAACCACTACGATCCACTGGCGTGATAATCCTCAGCTGACCGCCGATCCGGTGGCTGCAGAACCGCTGCTCGCTGCTACGTCCACGATCACCAGGTCGGCATGCTGCGCCGTCTCCTATTCATCCACCACCAGCAGATCCCCTTCCCTCAGCGGCCCCGCCGCGCCGGTCTCACCGCTCACTTCGAACTGGTAGCATGTCGGTGCAAAGCGCGTCAGGTCATAACCGGCCAGCGCCGGGTGGCCGATGCCAGTACAGAGTGGGCCCAGGTAATTTACTCGCATCGCCCCTGCCTTTTCTTTTGTTCATTCAGCCCCGCCATCGCGAGGTTTGCAGTCTCAAAGCCCCGCTTGCACACTACATTAGCGTTTGCCAGTGTGGCGTGTTGTGGTGAATACTGTATAAACAAACAGCATTTCACAAGAGGCAAGGCCATGCGCGACGGCATTTTTCTTCCCCACTCCTCCCCACTGACCTTGGCCCTGCCGCATCCTCTGGCACTTACCCGCGCCGGGCTTTCGGGCTTTCCCAGCCCTGCCCAGGACTACGAAGGCCGTACCCTCGACCTCAACGAGCGTTTCGTGAAACGCCCCTCCGCCACGTTCTTCATGACGGTCACCGGTGACAGCATGACCGGGCTGGGCATCGACGATACCGACCTGCTGGTGGTCGATCGCTCAATCGACGCCCGTGCCGGCCATATACTCGTCGCCTCGGTCGAGGGCGAGCTGATCGTCAAACGCTACGAGATGCTCGGGCGCCGCCCTTACCTGTGTTCCGGCAATGCCCAGTACCCGCCCATACCGCTTAGCAACCTCGACTGCCAGGTCTGGGGGGTGGTGCGCGCCGTGATCCATGAATACGCCGTATGAGCGGCGCCATGATCGGCTTGGTGGACTGCAACAACTTCTACGTCTCATGCGAGCGCGTTTTCCAGCCGCGGCTGAACGGACGGGCGGTCGGCGTGCTGTCGAACAACGACGGCTGCGTGATCGCCCGCTCTGCCGAAATCAAGCAGCTGGGTGTCGAGATGGGCACGCCTGCCTTCGAGCTGCAGCACCTGATCAGGCGCGGGCAAATTCATTTGCTGTCGTCCAACTACGAGCTCTATGGCGACATGTCGGCGCGCGTGCACGATATCCTCGAGGAGTTCTCCGCCGGGGTGGAGCCGTACTCCATCGATGAGATGTTCGTACGCTTCGATGGCTTTGCGCCGGGCCCGCTGCTCGAGCACGCCCGCGCGCTGCATCACCAGGTGCGCCAGTACACCGGCATCCCGGTCTGTGTCGGGGTGGCCCCCACGCGCACCCTGGCCAAGCTCGCCAACCGCGCTGCGAAGAAGATTCCTCACTATCAGGGTGTGTGCGTGCTGCATGCCGGTAGCCCGGAGACCCGCGGGCTCCTGCAGCGCACCGCGTTGGGCGACGTCTGGGGCGTAGGCCGACGCCTGGTCGAAAAGCTCGCCCTGAGGGATGTCCGCACGGCCTGGGATCTCGCCCAGCAGGACCACAAGACCATTAAGCGCAAATTCAGCACCACGCTCGAGCGCACCGTCCTCGAGCTCCAGGGCGTCGCCGCCATCGACATGAACGATGCCGATGAGCCCCGCCAGCGCATCATGACCTCGCGCTCGTTCGGCAAGCTCACCGGTGACCTGGTCGAGATCGGCGAAGCGATCCGTCAGCACGCCCAACGCAGTGCCGAAAAGCTCCGCAAGCAAGACAGCCTGACCCGAGCGGTCTACGTGTTCCTCAAGACCAACCCGCACCGCCCCGACCTGCTGCAGTACTCGCCCAGCGCTGTGGTCGAGCTGGAGCGCCCGACCGATGACAGCCGCGAGATCCTCCATGCCGCCAGCCGCGCCCTGCAGGCCATCTACCGGCCTCGGTATCGCTTCATGAAAGCGGGGGTAATGCTGATCGACCTGATCGACGCCAACCGGCAGCAGCTCTCGCTGCTCGATTCGGCACAAAGCGAGGCTGAGCGCGAGCGCAGCGCCAAGCTGATGGCCGCGATGGACGACCTGAATCAGAAGATGGGGCGCGGCACCGTTACGCTGGGGCGACCCAGCCCCGGTGCCGCCTGGCACCTGCGTTGCGCCAACCGCACGCCGCGCTGGACGACGAGATGGGACGAGCTGCCTGCCGTGCCCATGTTGTAATGATCTACCGCGGCCAGGGCGATCCTGCACTATGCTCGACAGCAAGTGGCGTTAATGGAGAGCGACATGGACAAGGCCGTAATCGACGTAATCCGGGAAAAAGAGCAGCTGCCTGACAGCATGACCGATAGCGAAATCGCTCAGGAATATAAAGGGACCTATACCGCAGCGAGAGCCGCTGTGAGCCTGGATCATAAACCGCTTGACCAAGTGCTCGCGGATACAATGGGTAAAGTGTTGCCTTTCATGAAGAAGAAAAAGTAACGCGGTCAAGCCGGATTGATCAGCGCGGCATCTTCATCATTCCCCGGCGGGTTAACACGCGTGCTCACCGCCCAGTGCGTGATCAGCTCCGCATCTAGGTGATGCACCACTTTGCGGATCGTCTCGCGGTCGGTCAGGGTCGAGCCACGGCTCGAGGCTCGCGACGTCCAGAGCCAGCGGAATGCGCGAGTGGATCTCCTTGGCAGACCCGCGCGCCGGCTCGGTGATGATCGCGCAGCCGGGTGAACCATCCACCCGCTCGGCCCAGATGGCCGCCATCCAGAGCGGCCGGCGGTCCTCGTGGCACAGGAAGTGCGGCTGCTTCTGGCCATCCACCTGCGCCCACTCATATCAGCCGTCGGCAGGCACCAGGCAGCGATGACGGGCGAAGGCGCCCTTGAAATAGTTGGAGGTCGCCACCCGCTCGGCAGTGGCGTTGATCGGCTCGGGGGCATCCTCGTTCGCCCACTGGGGCCGATAGCCCCATCACACCTCGTTCAGCGTACTGTCTTAACGGCGTGTCCACTATTTCCTGGGCAAGATCAGGCCTGCCGGACACAGTTCTAATGGGCACGTCCTTCATGTCCGCATCTCCGCAAGTAGATGCTTCGCCATGCGTTCGTTGATCTCGCCGCGCGCCTTCATCGCCTCCGCCACGGACACGATCTCGTCGCCTTCGGCACCCGCCGCTATCGCGATGTTCTGGGCATGCAGCGCCATGTGGCCTTTCTGGATGCCGTCGGTCGCCAGCGCACGCACGGCCCCGAAATTCTGAGCCAGCCCGACCGCCGCGACCAGCCGGGACAGCTTCTCGGCCGTTTCTGCCCCCATGATCCTGAGCGCCAGTTGCGCGACGGGATGGATGCGCGTAGCCCCGCCCACGATCCCTAGCGACAGCGGGATTTCGATGGACCCTGCGAGATCACCGCTTGCGGTCTTCTCCCACCGGGTGAGCGGACCATACTGGCCGGTTTGTGCGGCATAGGCATGCGCGCCGGCCTCGATGGCACGGGTGTCGTTTCCGGTAGCGAGCACGACGGCGGAAACGCCGTTCATGATCCCCTTGTTATGCGTCGCCGCGCGATAGGGGTCGATCACCGCGAAGTCGGCCGCCTCCAGCATCGTGTCGACAACCGCGACGCCGCCGATCTCGTCCGCGGGCCAGATCGCCTCGGCGCGTGTCAGCCGCCGGTCGGCAAGGTTCGACAGGATCCGCAGCAAGGACCGCCCGCCGGTCCAGTCGGCCAGCACCGGGGCGATACGCTCGGCCATGGTGTTGACGGCATTGGCCCCCATCGCATCGCGGGTATCGACGATTAGATGGACCACGACCATGGTGCCGCGTCGCCCGTTCAAAAGCCGCACCTCGACATCGCGCAACCCTCCGCCAAGCTCGACCAGCATCGGGTCGACCTTGTTGCAGATATCGCGGATTTCCTCGATTCGGCGCAGGATTTCGAGCCGCGCCCGGTTTGGATCGGCCACGTCGAGGATCTGCACTTGCGCGATGGTCAACGATCCCGCATAGGACGTGCGAAAGCCGCCCGTGGATCGGCACCGCTTGGCCGAATTACACACGGCGGCGATGACCGAACTTTCCTCGGTCGCCATGGGAACGAGGACATCCTCCTCGTCCACGATCATGTTGGTGGCGACACCCAGGGGAACAGGCATGGTTCCGATGGCGTTCTCGACCATCCTTTCCACCAGCTCGCCGGGCAAGGTACCGATCTCTTGCAAAGAGTCTGGCGCAGCTTTGTCGCCAGCCAACCAATCGTTCAGAACGGCAAGCCGCTCTTCCCGGCTCAGGGTTGCAAATCCGACTAGTCTTGACGTGCGCTCACTCATGTCTCTTCGCTTTCCTTTCCAATGGCCGCAGGTCACGCCCGCATGACGAACCCACCATCGACCGGAATGGCCGTTCCGGTCATGAACCGCGATGCTGGGGTAGCAAGAAACAGGATCGCGCCGACGATTTCTTCGGGGGCGGCCCAACGGCCCACCGGCGTCCGTTCGCAGACCCGGCGATCCAGATCGGGCATGTCCTTGCGGGCCTGCCGGGTGAGCGGCGTATCCACCCAGCCCGGCAGGATGCAGTTTGCACGGATCCCCTCCTGCGCCCAGGCCACGGCAAGGCTACGTGTCAACTGCACGACGCCGCCCTTGGCTGCGGCGTAAGGTGCTGTCACCTCGTTCGCGAGGACCGACATCATTGAGCCGATGGTCACGATGCGTCCGTCCCCCGATCCGCACAGGGACGGGTAGAATGCGCGGGCTGTCACGAACGTGCCTTTCAGGCTCGCGTCCAGAACGGCATCCCAGTCGTCGAGGGTCAGATCCTGTGGGGCACCGCGCCGGTTCGTTCCCGCCGCACAGACAAGCACGTCGACGCCGCCCATATGGGCCTCGGCGGCCGCGGCCAGCTTTTCCGCGGCCGCCTCATCCGCAGTGTCGCCCGACACGAACCAGGCCGGTCCCTGCCCTTCAAGCGATTCCAGGGCGTTCCGACCACGCTCGACCGACCGCCCGTTCACCACGACGCGCGCGCCGGCCTCAAGAAACGCGCGGGCCGTGGCCAGCCCTATGCCACTTGTCCCGCCCGTGACGACCACCCGCTTGCCTACCAAGTCGAAAAGATGACTCATGCCGCCCTCCTCAATTCGCAAGCACATCCGGCAACCACAGGACCAGCGACGGGAACAGGATGCACAATCCCAACCCGAACAACTGGATCAGGACGAAAGGAATGATCCCCACATAGATGTCACGAATACCGACTTCCGGCGGGGCGATACCCCGCAAGTAGAACAGCGCATAGCCGAACGGTGGCGTCAGGAACGACGTCTGCAGGTTGACTGCGACCAGAACCGCGAACCATGTCAGCGTCACGCCCGAGGTGCCCAGCCCGAAATCCAGCCCGGCGATGATCGGCGCGAACAGCGGCAATACCACGAAACTGATCTCGATCCACTCCAGAAAGAAGCCGAGGACAAAGATCAGTGCCATGATCAGGAAAAGTGTCTGGTAGGGACCCGAGGCGATGGACATGACCGCATGCTCGATCATGGTGTCGCCGCCGATCCGTTTGAATATCCCGCTGAACACCGTCGCGCCGATGGCCACGGTCAGGATCATCGCGGTGGTCAGTGCGGTCTCCTGCACGCAGGCCACGAGGTTCTTCATGGTCAACTGGTTCATGACGCCGGCCAGAGCCGTGGCCCCGACTGCGCCGATCGCGGCGGCCTCGGTCGGAGTGGCGATCCCGGCCACGATGGAGCCGAGCACGCTGAGGATGAGAATAATCGGCGCGACAAGGTGCTTGATCAGAACGCTGATCGCTTCGAACGTCGATACCTTTTCCTGAACGGCGCTCGGTGGCGCGAGGGACGGATTCAGGTGGGTGACGACGAGAATGTAGATCGCGTAAAGCCCGCCAAGGATGAGGCCGGGCACCACCGCCCCCATGAAGAGATCGCCGATCGATATCTGAAGAATGTCACCGACGAGCACTAGCATGATTGATGGGGGAATGAGAATGCCCAACGTGCCCGCCGAACAGATCGTCCCGGCGGCAAGCCGCATGGAATACTGCTGCTTGAGCATGACCGGCAATGCCATCAAGCCCAGCATCACCACGGACGCACCGATGATCCCCGTGCTCGCCGCCATCACCACGCCGACAATCGTCACCGACAGCGCCAGACCGCCCGGGCGTTGCGCGAAAAGCCGTTCCAGCGACAAGAGCAGGTTTTTCGCGATGTTGGATTTTTCCAGCATCAGCCCCATAAACACGAAGAGCGGCACCGCCAGCAAAAGCCAGTTTGTGAGATTTCCGGTGAAGATCCGCGACGAGATCGTGTTGAGAAAGACCAGTGGCACATCACCGATGAAGGTAAAGAGGATGCCCACCCCTGCCAGGACCAGCGCGACCGGATAACCAGACATGATGCCGAGGATGAGTGCAAAAACCATCGAGATCGGCAGAATGTATTCAACCATTTGAGCGGCCTCCGCCGGTAAACACTATGCTCAGATGAACCAGTACCCTTCCGACCCCTGAAAGGGCGAGCACGGCGAAACCGATCGGAAGGATCGCTTTCACTAGATACCTGTCGGTGAGACCACCGTAATTGGACTGCTCCCCGGTCGCGTATGAGTAGGTCACGTAATCGAGGCTCAGCCAGCCTATGATTGCGCAGAATGGCAGCAGGAAAAGCAGGTCGCCAACCAAGTTGACCAGCGCCATCCCGCGCGGGGAGAACTTCGCGGAGATCATGTCGACCTGAACATGCGCGTTGCGTGCCAGGGCATAGGACATACCCAGCATCACGATGATCGCCTGAAGATGCCACTGCAGTTCGGAAAGCGCTGTCAGCGTGAGGTCAGAGCCGAAGAGAGGCAGGTCAGCCTCCCAACTCGCGATCTGACCAATACCCATGAGCGATCCGACGACCGCCAGCAGGACCAGTGCCATCATCGGGAGGAGCAGCCAGGCGGCGACACGGCCGGGCCATGCACTCGCCTCGACGAGCGCATGGCCGACCCGCTCCAGAATGGAACGTTCGGTCATTTATCCGTCACTCCGCAGGGTCTGGCATGGCCTGAAGAGACGTCCAGATCTCGGCCTTGGCGAGATAGTCCTGGATCGACTGATACGCCTCGGCAAAGATCTCATCCTCGGCCGCCTGCTCTTCCAGCACTTCTTTCGAGGCGGCACGCAGCGCTTCGAGAACTTCGTCGGGGAACCGCTTGGTTTCGACACCCTGCGCGCGGAACTCCTCGATGATGGCACCCTGTGTCTCGGGCACCGCAGCCAGCGACCAGGTCACCGTGGCCTTGCATGCCAGCATGATCTGATCCTGGGTCTGCTGGTCGAAGCCGTTCCAGACATCCATGTTCATGATCAGCGAGTTCCAACTCGCGGGCTGGTGCCACCCGGGGAAATAGTAATAGTCGGCGATCTCCGCGAACCCGATGTCCTTGTCAACGACCGGAAGTGAGAATTCCGTGGCGTCGATGCGACCACGCTCCAACGCGACGTAAAGTTCACCGCCGGGAATGAGCTGGGTAGACACGCCAAGCTTGTTGAGAACCTGTCCGCCCATGCCAGAAATCCGCATGTTCAGGCCTTCGAGATCCTCGACGCTGTTGATTTCCTTGTTGAACCAGCCGCCCGGCTCGGGGGCCGTCACATGACAGGGCAGCAGCTTGATGTTGAGGGGATCATAGGCCTTCTGGACGATTTCCATGCCGCCCCCTTCCCACATCCATCCGACAAAGAGATCCGGCCCTGGGCCAAACGGCATGGAGCCCGCCAGCGAGGCCACCGGAATCGTGCCGCCCCAATAGCCGACGTAATCCCATCCAGCCGGAATCGCGCCGGTACTCACCTGATTGAGCACCTCGAGCGCCGGCACCAGATCGCCCGCACCATGCACCTCCAGCTTGACCTCGCCGCCGGTTGCGGTCTCGATGTTCTTGGCCAGAACCTCAGCACCCTCCCCCAGAAATGCGAGATTCTTCGGAAACGTGCTCGCTACATCAAGCGTCTCGGCGTGCGCCGGGAATGTGGTGGCCACAGCAGCCGCAGCCATTAAAGTTGCCCTGAATTTCATCTTGTTGGTTCTCCCTTCGTGCTGCCCGGCCATGCCGGGCGGGTAGTGATCGTCGATGCAGGGGCTGGCTTGACTTCTATAGACCCGAACTGCAATCTGCGATCTCAGATCAAAGATACCCAACGAAACTCGATATGCAAGACGTTTCTGCATCTCATCCAACGTTGAATGGCGGCAATCTCAGGCGGGAAAGCCTGCAACAGCAGGTCTTTGAAAACCTGCGGAGCGCGATCATGTCAGGGGCTTTCCGACCAGGCGAAGTGCTGTCCAGCCGGGCCCTTGCGGAGCAAATGGGTGTCAGCGCGATGCCCGTCCGCGAGGCGCTCACCCGCTTGACGACCGAAGGTGTTCTGGAAAACACGTCAAGCCGAACGCTCCGCCTTCGAGCACTCCGGCCGCAGGATTTCGATGAAATCACGTCCATCCGCCTTGAAATAGAAGGAATGGCCGCCGAACGCGCATGCGCCGAAATGACGGCCAAAGACCTCATCGGCATTCGCAACCTCAACGACGACCTCACTGTCGCCGCCTTTAGTGGTGACGTCGATTGGTATCTTGGGGCCAATGCGGCCTTTCACGCGGCGATCTACAAGGTCTCTGGTTGGCCGCTTCTGGTCGGGATGATCGAACGTCTCTGGCTGATGGTCGGACCGTCGATCCGCATCAGCGTCCCGGATTGCGCGCACATGGCCACGTCACAATACTTTCATGATCAGATCATGGCCGCTCTCGACGTGGGGGACGGCAAGGCGGTGCGCGAGGCCATCGTCGATGACATCAGAACCGCCGCGAAAGACATTCGCGCCTTTCTCGATCCCGACAAAAAACAATCATTAATAAGAGAGGTATCAAAACCATGACATCACCCTCCTCCCTCATCCCACCACCGGGGCTGCGCGTCCTGATTACGGCAGGGGCCGCCGGTATCGGCAAGGCGATCGCCGACGATTTTGCCGCTGCGGGTGCCAGGGTTCATATCTCGGATGTGAATGCCGAGGCTGTTGCCGAGGCCTGCTCGGACCAGATCAGCGGAACGGTCGCCGATGCGTCCGACGAGGCCGCCACGCGCCAACTCCTTGTCGATGCGCGCGCACAGCTGGGCGGGCTAGATGTCGTCGTGGCGAACGCCGGCATTGAGGGGCCGACCGCCACCATCGGTGATATCAGCGCCGAGGACTGGGATCGCGCGCTCGATATCAATCTGCGCGGCGCCTACCTCGCAGCACGCTTTGCGGCGGATGATCTGATCGCAAGCCAGGGCAGCTTCATTGCTATCGCTTCGGTCGCGGGTCGCTTGCCTTTTGCCTATCGCACGCCCTACGCCGCCTCCAAGTGGGGCGTGATCGGCCTTGCGAAAAGCCTCGCATCCGAACTCGGGCCGCAGGGTGTGCGTGCCAATGCCATCCTGCCCGGCATCGTCGAAGGCCCAAGAATCGATCGAGTCATCAATGCCCGTGCGGAACGTCTTGGTCTTTCCTACGACGAAATGCGCGAACGCAACCTCCAAAAAGTAGCCCTCCGGCGCATGGTCAGCCCGCATGACATCGCCTCGATGTGTCTGTTTCTCAACACGCCGGGCGGCGCGAACATAACCGGACAGGCGCTAAGCGTATGCGCCGGGGTGGAGACGCTGTAATGACCAACAATCTGAAAGCGGCAATCATAGGCAGCGGCCTTATCGGCTGTGGGTGGGCCGTGGCATTCGCGCGCGGCGGATGCAACGTCGCGCTGTTCGATCAGAACGCCGATGCAGCACAACAGGCGAAAGGGATGCTGGCACGACTTGCGGCCGAACTAGAAACGGCCGGCATGCTCGACGGGCAAACGGCCGAGAGCATCACTGAACGCGTCCACATCGCCGCCGATCTGGACGAAGCGCTCGACGGGGCTGTCCACGTCCAGGAGAACGTGCCCGAAAAACTGGATATCAAGAAGGCGGTCTTTTCCGAACTGGACACGCGCGCGCCACGCGACGCCATTCTTGCCAGCTCAACCTCGGCGCTCCTGCCCTCCGCCTTTACGGAGCACCTTTCGGGGCGCGACCGTTGCCTCGTCGCGCATCCGATCAATCCGCCCAGCCTAATCCGCGCGGTGGAGATAGTGCCGGCCCCCTGGACCAGTGCCTCCGCAATGGACCGTTGTGTGGACCTCATGGACCGCATCGGCCAGAAACCCATCCGCATGCAACGCGAGATCGACGGATTCATCATGAACCGGTTGCAAGGAGCGCTGCTGCAAGAGGCGTTCCGCCTAGTAGCGGACGGGATCGCCACACCAGAGGACGTGGATACCGGGCTGCGCGACGGGCTTGCACCCCGTTGGGCGCTTCTGGGGCCGTTCGAGACAATTGACCTGAACGCACCCGGCGGCGTGCGTGACTATGTCGCGCGCTACGGCCCGATGTACACGAAGATCGCCGAAACGCAGCGTGAAACCGCCGACTGGACAGGCCAAACGCTTGATGAGGTCGAAGAAGCAAGACGCAAACATTTGCCACTCGACCGCATCCCCGCGGCGCAGGCAGAGCGTGACAGCCGGCTTGTGGAGATGATGAAGCATCTCAGAACCAACGCCCGGAAATCAGAATGACTGGAGGTCAAACATGCCCAAAACTACCCGCAAGGTCATCATAAGCTGTGCCGTTACCGGTGCAATTCACACCCCCTCGATGTCGCCGCATCTTCCGGTGACACCCGAACAGATCACCACCGACAGCCTTGCCGCCGTCGAGGCTGGCGCGACGATCCTGCACCTGCATGCACGCGATCCTGAAACCGGTCGGCCCACGCAGGACCCCGATGCGTTCCGCGCCTTCCTGCCCCAGCTAAAGCAGGCGACCGATGCAGTTCTGAACCTCACGACAGGCGGCAGCCCTCACATGAGTGTCGAGGAACGCATGCGCCCGGCCGCAGAACTGAAACCCGAGGTCGCCTCGCTCAATATGGGATCGATGAATTTCGGCCTTTATCCGATGCTGGACCGCTTCACGGAGTTCAAGCACGACTGGGAGCGTCAGCATCTCGAAAACAGCCGCGACCTGGTGTTCAAGAACACCTTTTCCGATATCGAGCACATTCTGCGAACCGGCAACGCCAATGGCACCCGTTTCGAATTCGAATGCTACGACACCAGCCATCTCTACACCCTCGCACATTTCGTGGATCGCGGCCTGGTCGAGGCGCCGTTTCTCGTGCAGACGGTGTTCGGCCTTCTTGGCGGCATTGGCGCCCACCCCGAGGATGTAGCACACATGAAGCGCACGGCCGACCGCCTCTTCGGGGATGCCTATGTCTGGTCTGTGCTCGGTGCTGGGCGCAACCAGATGCCGGTCGCCGCCCAGGCGGCGGCACAGGGCGGCAACGTCCGGGTCGGACTCGAGGATTCCATCTGGATTTCACCGGGCAAACTCGCCGAAAGCAACGCCGATCAGGTGCGCAAGGCACGCGAACTTCTTGCAGGTCTAAGCCTCGAAGTCGCCACGCCGGACGAGGCGCGCCAGATGCTCGACCTGAAAGGTGGCGGCAATGTCGCATTCTGATACCGGTCCCGTGGTGGTTACGGGCGGCGGTCGCGGCATCGGCGCCGCGACCGTCCTGTTGCTCGCCCAGTGTGGGCGGCCCGTCGTGTTTTCCTATGCCTCCAATTCAAACGCGGCTCAGGCTCTGACAGATCGTGTGAAAGCGGCGGGAGGCACGGCCCTCGCCGTGCAGGGGGATGTAGCGAACGAAGAGGCGATCACGACCCTGTTCGAGGTCTGCAGGAAAAGTTTCGGTGTGCCGACCGGCGTATTTGCCAATGCCGGCATCACCGGCCCGTCCACGCGACTGGAGGACCTCGAACCAGCTGACCTGCGCCGCGTGCTCGATGTCAACGTGATCGGCACGGCCCTGACGGTGCAAGCCGCCACACGGCTCATGTCGACCAGACGTGGCGGCGCTGGCGGAGCGATGGTCCTGATGTCGAGCCGCGCCGCAGCTCTTGGCGGTGGCAATGAATGGATTCAATACGCGGCCTCGAAAGGCGCGGTCAGTTCGATGACGATCGGTCTTGCAAAGGAGCTCGGCAGCGACGGCATTCGCGTGAACGCCGTCGCTCCGGGCCTGATCGACACGGAGATACACGCGGCTGCGGGTTTGGCCGACCGCCTTGCAACCAAAACAAACGACGTGCCGCTCGGCCGCATCGGACGCGCGGATGAGGTGGCAGCCGCCGTATCATGGCTGCTATCCGATGCTGCGTCCTACGTCAGCGGCGCAATCCTCGATATCTCCGCGGGCCGCTAATCCATTTATTGGCTGCCCTACAGAGGCGCCCGCAACCGAGACACTCCACGCGTCATAATCCCCGCAATACCCTAGGTCGACGTGGCCGGGGAGGGCCTTGAGCCAGTCATTGAGCGCGCCCTGCGCCTAGTCATGCCTGCGGTAGCAAAACAGGGTATCGCGGCGCCAAGTGTCCGGCAGGATCGCCAGCAAGTCCCACCACCGATCCATAACGGCCACGTTCTCGATGATCATGACGCGACGGCAGGTTTCAGGGGCCCTACACCTACGTACCTGGTTCAGTACTTACTTGCCTGACCTGATCTACCATCGAGGGGGTATCTTGGTGCAGATAGCGCATCTTGGTGAAATGAAGAATGGTCTCCGCTTCTTGGACGATGTTCAGATCCTGGCTACCATCGGGGCCCTCAATCCCAAGGGCATTCGACGACTGGCGCTCGATACGCAGGACAATCCATGAGTGCCTGACGCTGCTGGAGAGCGGGGGGCTTGAGTACCGCCCGGCTTCCTTTAGTCCGCATGCCTTTCGCGAGCTACACATCGAGCAAGGGCCGGTGCTGGAACAGTTAGGCAAACCGGTGGGGATTGTCAGTGGAATCCAGAGAGTCAACTGGTATTGCATCGAGGTCGAGGGCGTGGCCAATCATGCCGGCACCTCGCCGCGTCAGGCGCGCCGGGACGCGTTCGACGGTGCCCATGAGCTGGTGTCCGCGCTCAAGGCAGCGATTCGGGAACAAGATGATGATCTGCGCTTCACCATCGGCAAGTTTTCTCTGTGGCCCGATGCCGTCAACACCATTGCCTAGCGAGCCACTTTCGCCATCGATCTGCGCCATCCCAACCAACAGGTGCTGGATGCGCTCGATAGCCGTTTCCATGCCCTGGCCGAGGAGGAGTGGAGCGGCTGTGAAGTCTCCCTTGAGGTGACCTCACGAGTGTCACCGGTGGCATTTCCCGAGTATCTGTTGGCCGTCCTTCGCGAGAGCGCCGGCAGTGTCTGCGCCGGAGCGCCGGAACTTCTCTCCGGGGCCTTCCATGATGCCATCCACCTGGCCCATGTATGTCCGACGGCCATGCTTTTCACGCCCTGCCGAGCGGGCATCAGCCATCATCCCGATAAGTATATCGAACGTCATGATGCCGACATTCCTGCACGTGTACTGGCCGAGGTGGCATTACACTTGTTGGCCTGACCGGCCGGTTGTCGCATTGGATGTTCATCCTCACTTCTTAACCGCACTCTCAAGAAGGCCCGCCATGCATACCTCCCCGATCTTTCTTCCGCTGAAAGAACAGCATATCCGGCTGCGCGCCGGCTCGCTGAATGCTGTTCAGCTTGCCGACGCAGCGATCGACCACCATGCCAGTCGCGGTGGCCACGATCACGCTTACCTGACCTGGAATGGCGAGGCTGCCAGAGAAACGGCTCGGGCAACCGACAGCGTGCTTGCCTGCGGCGGTGACACGGGGCCTATGATGGGGATTCCAGTGTCGATCAAGGACATCTTTGCGGTGCCAGGACTGCCGACCTATGCCGGTTCCGCCCGACGATTGCCGCGACACTGGGAGGAGCCTGGTCCCATGGTCTCGGCGCTACTGAGACAATTGCCAAGTGTGATGGGCAAGACCCACAGCGTGGAGTTCGCCTTCGGCGGCCTGGGCACCAATGCCCACTGGGGAGCACCTCGGAACCCCTGGGATAGCGTCAACCACCGGACACCCGGCGGGTCCAGTGCCGGTGCAGGGGTATCGCTGGTCAACGGCACGGCCAGCCTGGCGTTGGGGACTGACACCGCAGGCTCGGTACGTGTGCCTGCCTCAATGACCGGCGTGGCAGGTCTCAAGACTACGGTTGGACGCTGGTCGACGGCGCAGATCGTTCCGTTGTCCTCTACATTGGACACGCCTGGGCTGCTGACCCGCAGTGTCGACGATCTGGCCTTTACTTTCGATGCGCTGGACGGCTCCCTGACAACTCGATTCTGCAGCGTTCCGCAGCGCCCGTCATTGGCCGATCTGACTTTCGGGGTACCGGAGGCCTATTTCTGGGAGGACTGCAGCCCGGGCATCGCCGAGTCTGTTCAGGCCGCGATTCGTCAGCTTGAAGCCGCGGGTGCCCGCATCGTGAGCCTCGATCTACCACGTACGGATGAGGCCTTCACCCTGTTTCAGCAGGGCGGGCTTGCGGCAGTTGAGTTGGCGGCCTTTCTAAAGACCCAGCTACCTGAGGCCATCGACTGCCTGGATCCCAATGTGGCGGCTAGGGTCAAGGCAGCCGACGATATCCCCGGCTGGGAGTATGTCCGGCGCTGCGATGTGCTCAAGTCGCTGTCAGCAAGCGCAGCTAATCATCTGACGCATGTTGATGCACTGTTGACCCCGACCGTGACATTGACCCCGCCGACCTTGGAAAGCCTCAAGTCGGAGGGGGCCTATACCAAGGCCAACATGCAAGCCCTGCGCAATACGGTGGTGGGGAACTTCATGAGTCTCTGTGGACTGACGTTGCCTGTGGGAAAGGACGATGCCGGCATGCCCGTGGGCTTACAGGTGCTGGCCGGGCCCTGGCAGGACGCGCGGCTGCTAGCCATCGGCCAGGCCATCGAGGCCGAGCTGGGTAATAGCCTGGCCATTCTCGGGGCCCCTCCGGCCCCGTGATATCGGCGTGACACGGTCACGGCATCCGGTGCCCCTTCAGCGTTAGAGGCGTGCAGGTATGACCGAGCTCGATAACACTACCATTGACGCCTTCCAAGCTCAGGTTGCCCGAGGCGAAATGTGAGGACCTCGACTGGTGGCATGCCTGCCAGGCACGGATCAAGGCGCTTGAAGCTGATGTGCAGGCCTGGGAGTACCTCATGCCACCGACCTCGACTTCGATCCTGACGGGACCGGGGCAGCTGCTGCGCAGTGTCCCGGTGATCATAAAGGACATTATCGACACCGGCGAGATGCAGACCTCCTGGTGGGCCGGGGGCTATCTCGTCTCGCCGGGTGCCGTCATGCTCGTAGCGGTTGTCAGGTCTTGACGGTGACAGAGCAGCCAGCCGATCATGGTTTCCGCGCACCCCCTAGAACCATGGTTCAAAGGCAAGCGACAGGCACTCGAATGACGCCGAGCCTCTGTCGACCAGGTTGCCCACCGAGAAGAGCCGATCGCGACGCGTATCGAACGCAACACGCGCCATCGCCTCCCTCAGCAGCCCGTATTGCCCATGGATATCACCGACAAAGAAGTCGCGGCCGCTCGTGTTCTCTTCATGCTTAGTGATCAGCTCCATCTGTCCAGCCCTCCTGGTCATCCCGCCTTCCTGTGGACCACTCTCAGCGCTGGCAGTCGGCGACGATGCGGTCGAGCATGGCCCTTGCCGTATCGCGGTGGTCGATCTAGTTCCGGCTACATACGCCACACGCCTGGTGCAGGAAGTCAGCAGCGTCTTCATCGACTGGCGTGCCCCGTGCCTAGCAGCAAGGCTTATGCCCGCGTGTATCAGCGGCCATGGTTGACCGAAAACCCTTTGACAATGTTGGTGCCAGACTGTCGCCGAGGCCGAATCTCACTAACCTCGACCAGGCTCGGAATCCCGGCCAGTCCGTTGATCTCACGCATGGGATAAATCATTTTTTGGTGCTAGGCTGTGCTTTAGCTAATTATGATAATAACGCTAATTCGCAAGGAATGGTCACATGACGACGGACCCCACCGAGTCCCGTCTCACCTCCCAGCTGGGTGCAGAAGATCATGGCGGACACCCAGCTCACCGATCCCAACTTGGATGTCACCTCCATGAATGCGGATACCCAACGCGGCAATATCTTGCCTGCGTCGATGAGCGGATGGACCTGATGATGCCTCCCGGGATCGTGATCCATTACCTTTTGCCAGGTGAAGCTACTTTCTAGTTTGGTGATATGGCTGATGTGGCGTGGAACTATGAGGAGCCTATGGAGGAGATGAAAGCAACTGAGGGAAAGTTGGCACTTATAAGTGGAAGGGTAAGTGACAGCTAACGACCCTTGTCAGACACTCGCGCCCGAAGCAGCATGGGATCTGGCTCGGGCACGAGGGACTGGGGGCCGTCGTCTGCTACAGCTACCGAGCAATTGTACCGACTGCATGTAAGCAGAAGTTCGCTGCCATCGCCTGCAGATTGAAAATCACGATGGCGCTAGGCTTATGCGGACACCAAGAGCTACATTACTCGCACGGTTAGTCAGGATTCTTTCGTAATGCGTATTGCACACATCTCAATTTCCGACTTTCGAGGCATCAAATCACTTGAATGGTCGCCGTCACCAAGCTTGAATTGTCTGATTGGTCCGGGAGACTCCTGCAAGACCACAGTCTTGGATGCCATTGAGATCGTCCTAAGCCCGCGATTTGGATACACCGGAAGTGACCCCGATCTGTTTGGATGCGATCCAAAAAGTAAGCCTACAATTTTTTTGACGCTCGTTGATCTTCCTGAAGAATTGATTTTGGAGCACAAATACGGACTCTATTTGCGCGGTTGGAGCGAGGCAGCCAAAAAAATAAACGATGAGCAAGCGGAAGGCGATATTCCGGCTCTGACAGTGAAAGCGTCGCTTGATCCCGAAACCCTTGAATGGAGCTGGGAGGTCTTCAATGAACGCCTCGAAGGTGAGCCACCCCGTTTGGGCTTCAAGGACGCGAAGTTGATAGCACCCAATCGGCTTGGGGAATATTCCGACCGCCATCTCACGTGGAGTCGAAACTCTTTTCTCGGGAGGCTTGAGAAAGGACCGAACGCGTCTGAGTTGCTGGCTAGTTCGGTTAGGCAGGCAAAGGCATCATTCGCCGCCGGAGATCGTACTTCGTTCGATGATGTTGTGAAGCTAACGGAAAAGGTTGGTGCTGACTTTCTAGTGCCAAAGACCCACGGTTATGAAGCCCAATTGGACATCCATTCAGGTATGTTGGCTTCGGGAGCAGTTTCTTTACACGATGGCAGCATGCCACTGAGGACACTCGGTAGCGGATCTTCGCGCCTAATGGTGGCTGGTGTTCAAAACTCCGGCCCTACTCAAAACATCACGCTTGTGGATGAGATCGAGCTCGGGCTGGAACCTCATCGCATTATGCGCTTGTTGCGTTTTCTGCGATCCGGATTTCCACAGGACGGCGATGCAACGGCTATCGTACATCAAACATTCATGACAACTCATTCGCCAGTTGTTGTTTGCGAACTGGATGTCGGAGAATTGTTTTGTGTACGAAACAACGAAGGCATTGTTGCGGTTAAGTGTGCGCGGCCACCAGAAGAAACAGTGGATACTGCACAACGGCACGTGCGTACCAATCCCCACGCTTTCCTGGCTCCAAGCCTGCTTATTGGCGAAGGGCGAACGGAGGTCGGATTTTGGCGCGGGCTTGATGATCAATGGTGCGTCGGTGGCAAGGAGTCGTTTGCCTATCAGGGTCTCGTTGCGATTGATGGTGCAGGTGGCGATAATGCTTTGAAGCTTGGTCTCCACATGCAAACACTCGGCTACCACTGCTTCGTTTTGCTTGACTCGGACGTTGAGGTTAATGCAGCCATAAAAGAGGCGTTCAAACAAGCTGATGGCCAATTCACTGAATGGATGGACGACTGCGATATCGAACGCAGGGTCTTTCTGGACGTTCCATGGGCAACTGTACTAGCAATAGTCGATTGTGCTATCGAAGCGGTTGGCGAAGGCAGGGTTTTGAAAAATCTGAATTTGGCTGATTCGAATTACCCGAGCATTGATCGCGCGGATTTAGACGCACTTTTTGACACAGCGGAAAATCGTCAGTGGCTATCAAAGGCCTCTACTCTGAAAGTTACAAAGAAGTCCGGCGGTAAGGACGATCGGTCATGGTTCAAAGACATGGCGCGCGGCGAACTACTAGGAACGATTGTCTTCGATTGTCTCAAAGACATCCCTGAGACCCCACTTGCCAAAAAAATAAATGAAGTGAGGCAATGGATTGATGCCTGAGCTTTCCCAAGAAGAGGTCACGACCATAATTCGCGCAATCAAAGCTGGCAGCGTGATCGCGGCTGCAGGATGCGGGAAAACCGAGAAAATCGTACGGACGGTGAAAGCTATAAGCGATGATCCGAGAGTTTCGAAACGCTGCCTCATCCTGACCCATACATTTGCGGGTGTTGACGTACTCCAGAAGCGGTTACGCAAGATCAACGTTCCTGCTTCGTCCTACAGGATTGATACAATCGCGAGCTGGTGCTTGCGGTTTGCGAAAAGCTACCCAAAGACCTCGGGGGTCAAAAAGGTCAATCCTCAGAGCAACAAAGACTGGTCAGAGGTCTATCCTGCTGCGGTCAAGCTTCTTGGTTCGCACGGTATCGATGACGTGATCCTTGCCACATACGCTTGCGTTTTCGTTGATGAGTATCAGGACTGCAGCGCAAGCCAGCATGAGTTAATCGTGGGGTTCAAGCGGCTAGTCCCTGTGTGTATTTTTGGTGACCCCTTGCAATCAATCTTCGACTTCGACGGCGCGCTGGACTGGTTCGATGTCGTCGAAAAGGACTTTCCCAATATCGCGAAACTGACCACGCCCTGGCGTTGGAAGAAAGAAAACGCGAATGCTGAGCTTGGCGCGAAACTGATCGAGTTGCGAGAGCGTATTGAAGCCGGAGGCCCTTTAGATTTTTGTGTCAACGAAAGGGGTATCCGGCGTCAGTGGCTCCCAGATGACCCCAGAGACAAGTCAGTTAAAGTCAGAACCACTTGTCTTGAAACAATGGACTTGGAAGGTACTTTAGTGGTTGTGGCTCAATCAGCATCTGAGGGATCCAGAGCCAGCATAGCCAAAACTTTGGCAAAACAGAAGTTTGCTGTCGTGGAGCCTGTTTCTTGCAAACCACTTGCAAAACATTCGAAATCCATTGAGCAAGCGGATGATGCGCAAAGGCTGCAAAGGGTTTTGGATTTTGTCAGGCTATGCGTTGTTGGTGTTCAGGCCGATTTTGCCAATTCTGTTAAGGCCCACCAAGAAGGCAGACGCGCTGGTCGAACGAAGTACGGTAACCTAATCGACATTGGAAACCGTGTAGCCAAGGCGAATGGGATGCCCCACGTGCTTGACCTTGTGGAAGGACTATTAGCCCGTGACGACGTTTTTCCTTATCGTCGCGAACTTCTAAGCATGATGTTATCAGCACTCCGAACTTCGAGGGCGACAGGGGCTCCGCTTTCCGAAGCCGCAGCAGATGTTGAAGCAAAGGCGAGACACTTGGGGCGTCACCTAGCCCGTAGGAGTGTAGGTAGCACGCTCCTGTTAAAAGGCTTGGAATTCGAGCATGTAATAATCGTTGAGTACGACGGGATGACCAAAGAGGACTGGTATGTCGCACTTACACGAGCCACGCAGTCAGTGACTGTGTTGTCATCTCAATCCCAAGTCTCATGGGGCAAGTAACGACGTTTGGAGTCGTCAGTCTGCTTGTTCCGTAAGCTTGATGTCAGCTTTGGAGACGCTGCATCGCAGCGTGTGAAGCCGTGATGGATGACTGCTATTGGCCGAGGCTGTGTGAAAACGTGGCTCCCGCTATACTCCACTCGTGTCAGCGCGTGGAGGTGCCGATGAAGCGCTTCGTTGCAGGTGAGTCCCGGTCTCAAGCCACGTTGTTCCCTGAGCTTCTTGATG
>NZ_JAHCLU010000008.1 GCF_018448785.1 Halomonas jincaotanensis
GCAAGGACCCGGTGCCGCCCCTAAGGGCAGCACCGGCGCTATGCTTTGGTATGAATTTACAGATACCCCAGCTCCGCAAAGGAGACACATCCCTCGCTCCCGACCACGATGTGATCGATGACCCGGATCTCCACCAACCCCAGCGCTTCCTTCAGCCGCTGAGTGATGCGCCGATCGGCGTCGCTGGGGGCTGGATCCCCGCTGGGGTGATTGTGGACCAGCACCACTGCGCCGGCGTTGTGGGCCAGCGCCCGCTTGACCACCTCGCGGGGGTAGACGCTGGCCGAGTCGAGGGTGCCGCGAAACAGGGTCTCGAAGCGGATGACGCGGTGCTGGGTGTCCAGGAACAACACGCTGAACACCTCGTGCTCGTAGCCCTGGAACAGCACCTGCAGGTAGTCGAAGACCAATGCCGGCTGGGTGAGCTTGCGGCCCCGGGCCAGCTTGCGTTTGGCGAAACCCTGGGCGATGCCCATCAGCTCGGCCTCGGTCACCGGGGCAGTGACGTGGTAGGTGCCGGCGACTTCGCCAGCGGTCAGTTTACGATGATTCATGGTCTCGCTCCTCAGGCCGCCATCACCAGCGCCATGCGGCGCTCCAGTTCGTCGTAGAACGCCGCGACCCGCTCGGCGATGGTGCGAATCATCACCTCGTCGCGGTAGGCCCGCTTGACGAACAGCGGCATGCCGGGCCAGTAGCTGACGAAGTCGATCCACTCGCGCTCGCTGACCCACAGGCCGCCCTGGCACTGCGCCACATGCTCCGGGGGCAGCTCGTCGGCCAGCAGCAGCTCGATCTGATACCTGGGTAGCTTGGTCTTGATCTCGACCAGGCCGTGGCTGTCGACCAGGCAGTCGGGGGAATAGCCGACCCCGTGGTTGAGAAGGATGCCGACCTGCTCGAGCCGCGGCAGGCCCGTCGCCTCCTGGTAGAGCTCACGGGCGACGGGCTCCAGTGCGTGACCGCGCTGGGTGTGGCCATTGCCCGAAAAGGCATCGCTGGGTTCACCGGTGATGCGCTCACCGATCAATTGGTGCATGTAGCTCAGCGCCCCGGCACCGAAGCCGGCCGGTCCCTTGCCCTTGACCAGCAGGGTCTTGAGCTCGGACATGGTGACGATGCCCAGGCGCGCGGCATGCCATTCGGGCGTGCCCTGGTCCAGGGTGAGGATCTGCATGACGCTCTCCTTATGAATAGAGGATATCTCGCGGGGTGGTGAAGTCGGCATAGACGGCATAGCGGCGAGGGCGCTGCCCTCGCCTGCCGTCAGTGGTGCAGTGACGTGATGGATCAGTGGCGATCCACGGGCTCAGTGGTTCAGTGACGTCATGGATCCGTGGCGATCCACGCGGTCAGTGGGCTTGCCGGTGGGGTTGAGCCCGCTTGTGCAGCGAGGCGCGCAGCTTGTCGAAATCGCCGCGGGGGACCCGCTCGGCTTCACCGTACTTGCCGACGAACCATTCCTGGGTGGTGGGCGGACAGGCAGCGATCAGCTGCTTGAGCTGACTCGCCTGAAAGGTCGTGACGCCCTTGACCGCGGCCGCGGTCTGGCCGTTGTCGTCCTGGCCGCGGGTGGTGATGTTGAGCAGCGCACACAGCACGTAGCGCTTGCCGTAGCTGGTCGAGGAGCCGAAGGCCTGTACGGCGTTCTTGCTGCCGCTGGTATCGGCCGGCAGCAGCATGCTGGTTTCCTCGCGGTGGCCGTCCTGGTGCATCAGCACCCCGGTGATCTGGATACCGCGCTCCTGGGTCTGGATCCGGAAGCTCACCGCGAAGCCGTGGCGTTGCATGATCGGGCGCACGGTATCGACGATGTCCTCCAGGGTGGCGTAGGCGCCGTTGTTGCCCTGGCCACGTTCGGCAATGCTCGGCAGCTCGGTCTGCATGGCCGCCATCGCGGCGCTGTAGGCCATCAATGCCTGGCGATCCATGACGCGCTCCTGCATCTGCAGCAGGCGCTCCATCTTGTCGATGTCGACCTCGGGATTGAGGGCGGCCCTTTCGATCACCTGGATGATCGCGGTGCTTTCCTGGAGCGGCTGAGCCGCTGCGCTGGTGGAACGCTGGCCGTTGGCCGGGGGGTGTTGAGGTTGAATCCGGGTTGCCATGGGGCTCTCCTTACAAGTATTGGGTGATGACGTCCTGAAGCTGGTCCTCCGGGACCGGCTCCAGCGACACGACCACGCGATAGACCCGGCCCTGGGCCAGCACGTGGGTGTGGGTCTGTGACTCACCGGCCTCCAGCAGCTGACGCGTCAGCAGGGTCAGGGCGTGGCAGGTCTCGAATGACAGGGACGGTGGCATGGGTGCCTCCTATCAACGCAAACGCCCGGCCGTGAGGGACCGGGCGCGATGCCGTGGTGGGGGAAGGAAATAAGTGAATAAAGGGAGTGAAGAAAGTAGAGGAAACGAAGGGTAGGAAGCGCGGGGAAGAAAGCAGCACGCCAAGCACGCGAGCCGTGACGAACGGCCCCCCGAAGCTCAGCTCACCAGCGCCATGGCCGAGGCCAGCGCCTTGTCCTTGAGACTCGCCCCCTGGCCGAACCAGGCGGAGTCCATGCGGGTGTCGTTGCTGCGTGCGCGCTTGTCGTGGTCCACGTACTCGGTCACCGCGTTGAGCAGCCCCCAGGCGGTGTCCCGGGCGGTACACAGCTTGGAACCGCGCCCTTCGCCGTGGTAAAGCGCCTGCACGCGATTCATGGCGCGATAGTGGGGCAGCTTGGAAGGATCCTCCAACGGTGCCTCGGCGTTGCAGATCACCGACTGGAAGTACGCCTCAGCCTCGGCGCGGGTCACCCGGCGCTCGGCCAGCGCCTTCATGCGCTGCATGAAGTCGTCCCATTGCGAGACCGAGATGCCCAGCTGCTGCTTGACCAGTTGCGGGCGGAACGCGGTGCTGTGCGGGACCCTCACGCCTTGGGTCATACCATCGACGGCGATGGTCAGGGTGTTGTTGCACACCACCCGTACCGAGGTGGGCGTGGCCACGGTAGCCAGTGAGCCATCACAGGAGGTGGCCAGCAACAGGTAGGCATTGACCTGATCCTGGCCTTTCAGGGCCGTGCCCAGCCCGCTACGCGCCAGCGCCCAGAACTTGCGCCCGCCCTTGAGCACCCCGGCGGTCTCCAATTCGTAACCGGCGTACTCGGTCAGATCGCGGTAGAACTCCAGCACCTCTTCGGGCTGGACCACCTTGTAGCGGTTTGAAACGACCGAAAGCGGTGCCTGCGTATCGGAGCGATAGAGCACCTTCTGCTCGGGGAAGGCATGGATGCTGCCCAGATGCCCCGCCCCCTCGGCGATAAAACGCACTGCGGCCTCCTCGATGTGCCAGTCCATGCCGGCCTGCTGCCGCCAGATCTCCAGCGGTTGATGAGGCGAAAGTTGCTGCCCCAGGCCGTGCCAGGGGGTGTCGCCGACGTAGGCCATGTGTTCGAGTTGATGGGCCATGAGAAAACTCCTTGACGAAAAAAAGCCGGCTGAGGGCCGGTAAAGGGAATAACGGGAGGGTGGAAACCGGGGTATCGGGGAACCGGGTCAGGCCAACTCGCGGAAGGCGTGACCACACCCCAGGCACAGCCAGGGGGTACCGTCACCGGGAGGAAACAGATGCTTGACCAGACGATGCCCGGCGGCGGCACCGGCGATGCCACCCGAGGCGCCGGCGACGACGGCCACGGCGATGCGACTGAGCGGGAAGTGCGGCGACGCGACGAGGGTCTCGCTTCCATGAGCATAGAGCGACACATAGGCGCTCTGGAGGGTCCCGACCAGCGCACCGGTCGCGACCCCGAGCTGGCGGGCGGTCTCGAGGTTGATGACGCGCCGCGATTCGCAGCGCAAGCAGGATGGGGACATGTCACAACTCCTGTGCCGGTGGAAGAAGCCCGGGGAAAGGCTTTGCTCACAGGAGTGATATAGATCTGAAAAAAAGTACAAACGTCGCCTATGTTGTGAGCGTATACCGAGCCTCCCCGGCTCGTCGCTATCTCATAGATAAAAATGGAATTATTTTCCAGCGTTCAGGCTGGATAGATAGCGGGGATCGAAACGACGCAATGGCTCATGGAAAGCGGGATACCTCTCGATATTTCCATCGGTCAGTCCACTGCGAGAGTGACGGTACTTAGTAATATGCATACGCAGAACCTAGGGGGATACCACCAGGGAGGAGGAGGCCTAACAGAGCCGACGACCCCTCCCCATAGAACCAGAGGAGATACCCCGTAGGGGGAAGGCAATGGACAATCGTAGGAGGTCGCTAGAATAAGCGACCCTTCCTGAGAGATATCTACCGACAGAGGCACCAGCAACGAACCTTCCGGAGAACCAGGTGACCGGAACCCGTCAGGGATACTGACTCCCCTATCAGGGCTTTAAAGTAACTGAGTGCCTGACACGTGGCGTGGGGCCGAAGGCCATGACCACGCTCGTATCACTACTCGCCAGGACCTATCCCTTCCTGCACCGGACGATGGCTACGCGTTGTGGCGCGCCATCGCCTGGGTATGGGCTAACCCTTCGCCTCTTTCACAATGACACCATCCCATGAAGGACACGGCCTCAGTGCCGTGGGCATCCGCGTGGGTGTGTACCAGGAGACAGATGACCATGGATTTTACGCCAAACGTCGGACTGCGCTTGCGCAAATGCCACCCGGACAATCCCCACCTACGCCTGTGGTTTGATCCGACCTACCATGACATGCGGGTCCAGACCTCACGGGGACCGTTGATCGAGAACTACCTGCATACCCTCCGCCGAGTGATGAACCAGGCTCGCCGTGCCAATAGCCGAACCTTTGCGATTCGCATAGATCTGCGCTTCCCCGCGGCCATGCCGGTCAGCTCCCTGCATGCCAGCAATGCCGCGATGAACAAATACTTTACGAGACTGTGCTGGGAGCTCGATCTGATCAAGCTCAAGTACCCGCATGACATGCGCTACGTGTGGGTTCGGGAGCAGAAGAACAGCGACAAGCCCCATTACCACGTCTTGCTGTTGTTCAACGGCAATGCCCTGCGCAGCCTCGGGACATTGAGCGCCTACGCCGAGGAGGGAGACATGGAGGCGTATGCAGGGGACAACCTCTACCACCGACTCGTGCGCGCGTGGGAAGGGGTCGTTGGCTGGCCAGCGGAGCAGATGAAGGGACTGGTGGAAGTCACCGAAGATACGATCACCGAAGAGATCGTAACGTATCACTTTTATCGTGATGACCAGGCCACGTTCGAGAAGCTCTTCTACGCGGCTAGCTATATGTGCAAGGCGCACACCAAACCCATCGCCCAAGGGATGCATTGCTGCGATGGGAGTCGTCGCTAGGCTTTTCAATGAGGTAGCCCCCATCCTGCGAACCACCTGACAGGTCATCTTCAGACCGGGTCATCATCAGTATCCAGCCGTGATTCCTCTACTCCCTGTACCCCTCTATCGACAGTCCGCGACAGCTTCCACTCTCGGTGGCAAAGCACTCAACATGCCAAACAGCGACCCTCGGAAAGCCTATAAAATAAATTGCATATAACAAAAATATCTAAACCACTTTTTAACCAACCAGCAGGCCAGGTGCTCAGCGACATGGAGCCTGACTCCAAACGTCCACTGGAAACCGGTTATTTCGGCTATCAATAGCCGAAATAACCACTTCGGTTGGCCTCGCAATCTTAGCGCCCTCATTTCCGCACAGCATTTATCGCCTAATGTCAATAGCTCTTCTTATTCAGCTTCCGCTTTTTAGGTAGCGCCTATTTCATGCCGCACTCAAAGCGTCACTCTCTGCCCTGCCACTGGAAAAGGTCTGGTGGCACACCCCAACCCGTAATAGGAGAGTGACAATGAGCTATCCCTTTCACCCGATACTGCCTGCCCCCGGCAGCTTCAATCCTCAGCGCGTCGGACCCACTCTATTGTGGCGATCCAGCCATGAGCTCAGTCAGAAATGTCAGGTGCCGTTGGACCTTACTGTCCTGACCCTGTTAGCAGGGATCAGCATAGTGGCTCAAGGCCGCTACGCCCTGAAAATGCCCAATGGAGCGTTCAAACCGACCACAGTCAACGCACTGGGTGTCGCCGGCTCCGGTGATGGCAAAACGCCGCTTGTCGACAACGTGCTCAACCCCATTCAGGAAGTGCAACGTGAACAGCGCCGTGAGTGGCGCGGGCGATTGGATACCTATCAGGGAGAGTTAGAGGAGTGGCGCACCGAGGAAAAGGTGCTGACCCAGGCGATCTACCGTAAGCAGACCAAGGGCGGTACGGCGGAGAGTGAGCGTCAATCGCTGCGTGAGTTGTATCAGCGTCGGCCCGAGCCGCCCCGCGAGTTCCGACTGCTGTATGAGGACACTACACCGGAGGCGCTCTTCTTGGGGCTGGAGAAGGCGATTCCCACCGCCGCTCTGGCCACTGACGAGGCGGAGGTCTTTTTCAAAGGCGCCATGAACCGGGCACGCAGCCACATCAACTCACTGTGGAGTGGCGGCAGCACGGTCATTACACGGGCCACCAAAGAAGATATCGTGCTGGACGATGCTCGCCTAATGCTGCTGCTGATGGTGCAGCCCGGCATCCTGCAGAAGTACATGGAGACACAGGGTCAGCAGGCTAGGGACTCTGGAATGCTCGCCCGTTTCCTCGTCTGCGCACCGCTATCGATTCGCGGCCAGCGCTTCTACTCGCTAAATACCCCCACGGAATGGAAAGCCTGGGAGCAGGCTGAGGCACGCTTGACCACCTTGGCGCGGGAGAACCTGGTCCTGGTCCACGCGCCTGACACGCCGCGCGAAGTGCTTGAGTTCACACCAGAAGGGGCGGCCTGTTGGGTACAGGTGGCCAATGAGATCGAGCCACAGATGGGGCCGGGGGGGTACTTCGAAGCGTGCCCCGACCATGGCTCGAAGCTGGCAGAAAACGTGGCTCGCGTCGCGGCGCTGATACACTTGTTCGAAGGGCATGAGGGTGGCATCACCCCGGAGACAGTGTTGATGGCAATGGATATCTGTCTCTATTACTCCGGACACTTCCAGCAGGTGTTCATGCCAGCTCCCCAAGAGGAACAAGATGCCCATCAGCTAAACGAGTGGTTTAACGAGCTACGCCAATTCAACTGGCGCATTATGCGGTACAACGATGTGCGTCAACGCTCCCCACGCCCGCTGCGTGATAAAAAGCTCCTCAAAGCTGCCCTAGAAGTGCTGATTGCCCATCAGCAGGTGGTGGTTTTTACTCACCACCGGACGCGTTACATCGACTTGATGCCTTGGCTGGGGCCGCCGGACCTGAGCATGCTCTGATATTCGCTTTCCCTTGCCGCCCTGCGGGGCGGCAAGTGCTAACCAACTGAGCAGGCACGATGCAGTGCTATCTACCCAAATGCCTTCAATCATTCCGCCAGCTTTCCCAGTAAGACTGCCATGAACTTCACTGCGCATTTCACACAAATTTAATGGAAATCGATCAAGCTTCGCGCCTGCTTACCTTTCAACTACTCTTGATCATTATAACCAAATTTCACGATAACTCTTCGCATCTTTACAGGATCAACAATCGGCTCTTTAGCATTCGTTTCGTAAGCCTTCCTAAATCTTGAATCCTTAACAATTAACCGATGGATTTCCTGAGACATTTCATCTTTTCCCATCGAAAAACTTAGCGGCAAGTTATCGAAAATATCCACAATATATTTCGCAATATCTTGCGAAGCAAGGACTGGGGTTAGCCAACCACCCGGCGGACGTAGCCGTTCGATTGATGGCTCAATCATGCTGCGCAACATTACCTTTTTCTCTTCTTTTATTTCGTCCTTTACCCGGCTTGCATTCCGAGACCTTGCCTCAAAGCTCTTGTCACGCACCTCCTTCAGCAAACGCCATGCTGTTGCGTGCTGCTGAGCACAGGAGAGTGCATCAAGCATTTCTTCACCTGACCTCAAGAGCATACTACGCTGCGAAACTTCAGGGAAATTCGCTCTTATTTTCTGCATGTCATATTCAAAAATAACACGGACGAACACAGCCTGCCGCAATGCAATTTCGAAATGCTTTTCAATTTCCTCATCGAGCTTACTCTTTTTATTAACTGGCCGTATGATCACCGACCAATCTTCTCTCGGGTTGACCTCTCCGTATGCAATTTTCTTCAAGACGCTGACCACTTTCTCTTCAAAGTCCACCGCATCGAACTCACTCTTCGGTTGTTCGTGCAAAAGAGAGTCGGCTAGGTCACCGGCTTTATCAAAGATCATCTGCCAAGGGTCTGTTGTAGTCACGTCACTCATGCCTCTCTGCTTAATCCAGTGACTCTTATATAGCATCCGCTTCTGGCTGCGGCCACCTTGACCCACCCTCAGCCACATCGATGCAACGATGTCAATGGCGGTCCCTAAAATTCCGGATCGATTTAGGAGCGCTGATTCGCAGGCGACGGCGGGTCACTAAGATTGGGCCATCAAGGATAGCGAATTAGGGAAACTGCAATGGCAGGAGCACTACTACGCCCCGAGCAGGTCGCCGAAAGATTGGGCATGAGCCTGAGCTGGGTATACAGCAACAAGCACAAAATCGGGTTCGTCCATATTGGCACTTCGGTGCGCTTTGAGCAGAGCGCAGTTGAGAGGTACGCTGAGAGCTGCAAGCGCGGCCCTCAGCCTGAGGAACGCGACACATGGGAATTACAGTCAGATACAGGGAAAAAAGGATCCGGTGGGTGGTCACGGAAACTTACGACGGTCAGCGATATCAACGATCGTTTGCGGGGGATCGAGAGGGGGAGCGGCAGGCGCGGGAATACGCAGCGAAGCGCCAAGCCGAACTGAACGAAGCGGCCTTCCAGGGGGAGGCCATGGGGCGCCAGCCGCGGCGTACCTTCATCGAGGGGCTCGAACGATGGATCGACGAATACGACGTGGCCAGCCAGGTGAAGGCCATCCGCCCGGTGACCCACTACATGGGCGACCGGGTACTGCTCGGCATGGACAGCGTCGACAAAGCCCGCGAGATGGCCCGCGACCTTCGCAAGCAAGGACGTGCGCAGAGCACCATCAACAACCATCTGCAGGTGGTAAAGCGGGTTCTGAACCTAGCCTATCGGGAATGGGAATGGCTGGATCGCCCCTTGGGCGACAAGATCCGCAAGAAAATGCCGAAGAACGAGCGGCACGTGTACCTGACCATCGAGCAAGTGAGTCAGCTGCTACAAGCCATCCCCGATCACTCAATTGTCGAGAAACGGGTGATCGCCCTGGCAGCGCTCACCGGGCTGCGCCAGGGCGAGCTGCTGGCCCTGGATGCGCAGAACGTCCACGCTGGTCGCATCCTGCTGCGACCAAATCAGACGAAGAGTGGGAAGGCCCGGGTGGTGCCGGTACCGCAAGACGCCCAGGCTTGGTTGGAGGACCTGCCATTCGCCACGACCTATGCCCGACTGCGCAAGGTATGGGAAGACGCTCGCCAGGCCGTAGGGCGGCCCGACCTGCGCTTCCACGATTTGCGTCACAGCTATGCCAGCATGCTGGCCCAGGCCGGCGAGAGCATGACCACGGTGCGCGATCTGCTGGGGCATTCCAGCTTGATCGTCACCAGCCGCTACTCGCACATGTTCGATGCGGGTCTGGACGATATTGGCTCACGCTTGCCGAGCTTGAGCGCGGCCTTCTGCGACCAAACTGCGACCACGCAATAGAATGAGGGAAGACAGAAACGCAAACAGCCGCTCGTAAGCGACTGTTTTCTAAGTGGTGCCGGCGGTCGGACTCGAACCGACACACTGTCTCCAGCGGCGGATTTTGAATCCGCTGCGTCTACCAATTCCGCCACGCCGGCAGCGCGAAAGCATTATACGTGGCACGCGTGTCAGGTCAATCGCTCGGCTGACTTCACCGGCCTGAGACGGTATCCTTGCCCGCTTTGGCGGCTAAGCCATCCGGCCGCAAACCCGACTTTCTGGACTCAGGGACCGAAACGCCCCCATGCAGCGCGCCGCTTTCCACTTCGACCTCCCCGACGAGCTGATCGCCCGATACCCTTCGCAGCAGCGCAGTGACTGCCGCCTGCTGTGCGTCGAGGGTGAACGCGGCGCCATGGCGCATCGCCGCTTCCCCGACCTGGTCGATCTGCTCGAGCCCGGCGACCTGCTAGTGTTCAACGATACTCGCGTGATCCCGGCCCGGCTGCACGGGCACAAGGCCAGCGGCGGCAAGGTCGAGATGCTGCTCGAGCGCCCACTGGACGCCCACCGCGGCCTGGTCCACCTGCGCAGCAGCAAGTCGCCGAAGCCCGGCACCGAGATCCGCTTCGAGGGGGACGTTCGCGCCGTGGTCGAAGGCCGACGCGACGCACTCTTCGAACTGCGTTTTCTCGGCGAGACGCCGCTGATTGAGCTGCTGGAGCGACACGGCCATATGCCGCTGCCGCCCTACATCGACCGTGCCGACGAGCTCGCCGACCGCGAGCGCTATCAAACTGTCTATGCCCGCCGAGATGGCGCCGTGGCCGCCCCCACGGCGGGACTGCATTTCGACGAGCCGCTGCTCGAGGCGCTCGCCGCCAAGGGCGTCAATAGCGCCTTCGTCACGTTGCACGTTGGGGCCGGCACCTTCCAGCCGATGCGCGTCGACGACATCCGCGAGCATCAGATGCACAGCGAATGGATCGAGGTCACCGAGGCGGCCTGCGAGCAGGTGCGCGCCACCCAGGCGGCCGGGCGCCGCGTGGTGGCCATTGGCACGACGAGCGTGCGTTGCCTGGAAAGCGCCTGCCTGATGAGCGACAGCGGTGAAATCGCCCCGCTTCGCGGCGAGACCGATATCTTCATCTATCCGGGATATGCATGGCGCTGCGTCGATGCGCTGGTGACCAATTTCCACCTGCCGGAATCGACCCTGATGATGCTGGTGGCGTCCTTCATCGGATTCGAGACCACCATGGCGGCCTACCGCGAAGCCGTGACCGAGCGCTACGCCTTCTTCAGCTACGGCGATGCGATGTTTTTAACCCGCCAGCGTTCCTGACTCGAGACTTACATGCGCGACGAAAGCTTCATGACCTTCGAACACTTGGCAAGCGATGGGCGCGCCCGTCGCGGCCGCCTGTCCTTTCCCCGTGGCAGCGTCGAAACGCCGGCCTTCATGCCGGTGGGCACCTACGGCACCGTCAAGGGCATGACGCCCGCTTCGGTGGAGGAGATCGGTGCCGAGATCATCCTCGGCAACACCTTTCACCTGTGGCTGCGCCCCGGCACCGAGGTCATCGAGGCTCACGGCGACCTGCACGACTTCGCCCAATGGCAGAAACCGATCCTCACCGACTCCGGCGGCTTCCAGGTTTTTTCCCTCGGCGAGACGCGCAAGATCACCGAGCAGGGCGTGCATTTTCGCTCGCCGGTGGATGGCGCCAAAGTGTTCATGGGTCCCGAGGAGTCCATGGCGGTGCAGCGCGCATTGGGCGCCGACGTAGTGATGATCTTCGACGAATGCACGCCCTATCCGGCCACCGAGCAGGAGGCCGAGGTGTCGATGGAGCGCTCGCTGCGCTGGGCGAAGCGCTCCCGCGAGGCCCATGGCGACTCGCCCTCGGCGCTGTTCGGAATCATCCAGGGCGGCATGTACCCCGAGCTGCGCCGCCGTTCGCTCGAGGGCTTGCTGGAGATCGGCTTCGACGGCCTGGCCATCGGCGGTCTGTCGGTTGGCGAGCCCAAGCACGAGATGATCGCCGCGCTCGACACCCTGCCTGACTGGATGCCCGCTCAGTACCCGCGCTACTTGATGGGCGTGGGCAAGCCCGAGGATCTGGTGGAGGGCGTGCGCCGCGGCATCGACATGTTCGACTGCGTGATGCCCACCCGCAACGCGCGCAACGGCCACCTGTTCACCTTCGATGGCACCGTGAAGATCCGCAATGCCAAGCACCGCCACGATACCCGGTCGCTGGAAATCGGCTGTGACTGTTACACCTGCCGGCATTTTTCGCGTAGCTATCTCCATCATCTGGAGCGTTGTGGCGAGATGCTTGGCTCGATGCTTAACACTGTCCACAATCTGCGTCACTACCAGCGGCTTATGGCCGGTTTGCGCGGTGCCATCGAAGCGGGTACATTGGCCAACTTCGTGGAAGGCTTCTATGCGCAGCGTGGGCTGCCGGTTCCTCCCGCACCGAACTGATTTCAGGGCCGGTGCCATCCTGGATGGCACTGGCTAGCGTAGACACGAACCTCGTTCCTGTCGCGCCAATCTCGGCTCTCTCACGCCACTTTCCGTCAAACCATCAGGAGACTCACCTTCATGCTGGACTTCTTCATCTCACCGGCCATGGCCCAGGACGCGGGCGCCGCGGGCGGCGGTATCGCCCAGATTGTCATGCTGGTCGGCTTCGTCGCGATTTTCTACTTCCTGCTGTGGCGCCCCCAAGCCAAGCGCGCCAAGCAGCACAAGCAGCTGATCGCCAGCCTCTCCAAGGGTGACGAGGTTGTCATCGGTGGCGGCATGCTGGGCCGGATCACCAAGGTCTCCGATGACAGCGACTTCCTGACCATGGAAATTGCCGAGGGCACCGAGATCAGCGTGCAGAAAGCCGCCGTTGCGCAGGTGCTGCCCAAGGGCACCATCAAGTCCATCTGACGCCCGCTGACACCGTCGCACGCCCTTCCCGATGGCGCACGACCCCGGAACGAGGCCATCTGCGGATGGCCTCGAGCTATTATTTCCCTGCGAGCGCACCACGCTAGCTACGAGGCAGGCCTTGCATGCTTAACCGTTATCCCCTGTGGAAGTATCTGCTGATAGTCGTTGTCCTTCTTACCGGCCTGATCTACTCCCTGCCCAATCTTTTCCCCCAGGACCCAGCGGTACAGGTCAGCAGCGCTCAAGGCGATATGCGTATCAACGAGCGCCAGGTCGAGCGCATCCGCTCCGCACTGGAAGACGCCGACATCGCCATCAAGGCCATGGATGCCGAGGACGGCCGGCTTCTGGTGCGCCTGGATGATGACGATGACCAGCTCGACGCACGCGACCGTATCGCCGAGATCCTCGACGACGATTTCGTGGTGGCCCTGAACCTGGCCGAATCGACACCGTCATGGCTCGAGGGCCTCTCTGCGTCGCCGATGACCCTGGGTCTGGATCTGCGGGGTGGGGTGCATTTCCTGCTCGAAGTCGATATGGCGGCCGCCCTCGAGCAACGCCTCGAAGTCAACGCCAGCGCCATGCGCGAGACGCTGCGCAGCGAGCGAATTCGCTATCGCGATACCGAGATCGACGATCGCACCATCTCGATGACCTTCGCCAATGCCGAGGATCGCGATCAGGCCCGCAGCCTGATCAGCCGCGAATTTCCCGACTTCGACTACGCCAATGAAGGCGAGGACCGTGGCGCCCGGCTGGTGATGACCATGACCGATCAGGCGGTGGACGCGCTGCAGGACTATGCCATCAACCAGAACCTCACCACCCTGCGCAACCGCGTCAATGAGCTGGGCGTGGCCGAGCCGCTGGTCCAGCGCCAGGGTCCGGATCGCATCGTGGTCGAGCTGCCCGGCGTTCAGGACACCACCGCCGCCAAGCGCATCGTGGGGGCGACCGCCAACCTGGAGTTTCGTCTCGAGGCGCGCTCCGACACACCGGACAACGAGACCCAGAGCTTTCCCTTCCGCAACGACGAATCGCGCAGTGCCGACCTGATGCGCGATGTGATCATCACCGGGGACAGTGTTTCGAGCGCCAACCATAGCTTCGACGAGAACGGACGTCCCCAGGTCAACATCGACCTGGACGGCACCGGCGGCACCCTGATGAACCGTGCCACCCGCACCAACATCGGGCGTAACATGGCGGTGCTGTTTATCGAGCACAAGAGCCGCGACATCACGGTGATGGAGGATGGTGAGCCGGTGGTCGAGCGCGAGACCTATACCGAGCGCGGTATCATCAGTCTGGCAACCATCCAGAGTGCGCTGGGCAACAGTTTCCGCATCACCGGACTCGACTCGCCCACCGAGGCCGCCGAGCTGGCACTGCTGCTGCGTTCGGGCTCGCTGGCCGCACCGATCTACTTCGCTCAGGAACGCACCATCGGGCCGAGCCTCGGCGCCGAGAACATCGAACGCGGACTGCTCTCGGTGCAGATCGGCCTGCTGCTGGTCGTGGCGTTCATGCTGGTGCGCTACAAGGTGTTCGGCGTGTTCGCGACGGTCGCGCTCGGTCTCAACCTGACGCTGCTGATCGCGGTCATGTCGATGCTCGGCGCCACCCTGACGCTGCCCGGCATCGCCGGTATCGTGCTGACGCTGGGCATGGCGGTCGACGCCAATGTGCTGATCTTCGAGCGAATACGCGAGGAGTTACGCACCGGCCTGTCGGTTCAGCAGGCGATTCAAGCCGGCTACGAGCGTGCCTTCACCTCGATCGTCGATGCCAACATCACCACCCTGCTCGTGGCGGTGATCCTGTTCTCGATCGGCACCGGGCCGGTCAAGGGCTTTGCCGTGACCCTGTCCATCGGGATCCTAACCTCGCTGTTTACCGCACTGATGGTGACCCGGGCGATGGTGAATCTGACCTACGGTGGCAAGCCGGTCAAGAAGCTCTGGATATAAGAGGTGGTAATGAAAACCCTCGTGACTCGACAGTTCGACTTCATGGGCAAACGCCGCATCGCCTTCGCGGTATCGGGTCTGATGTTGCTGGTGTCTTTGGCCGCACTGCTGCTACAGCAGCTCAACCTCGGCCTGGACTTTACCGGTGGCACCCTGGTCGAAGTGCAATATGCGACAGCACCGAGCCTGGATGCAGTTCGCCAGCTGCTTGAGGACGCCGGCTTCCGCGATGTCTCGGTGCAGACCTTCGGCGCCTCCACCGAAGTATTAATTCGCCTGCAGCAGGCCTTCGACCCCGACGTCGGCGAGCAGGTGGTCCGCATGCTGCGCGACACAGGCGAGCAGGTGGAGCTGGTGCGCGCCGAGTTCGTCGGCGCCCAAGTGGGCGACCAGTTGCGTGATCAGAGTGGCATGGGCCTGCTGGTGGCCCTGGGCGTGGTGATGCTCTATGTCGCTTTTCGCTTCCAGTACAAGTTCGCTATCGGCGCACTGCTTGCGCTGATCCATGACGTGATCATCGTGGTCGGCATCTTCTCGCTGTTCCAGTTAGATTTCGACCTGACGGTGCTGGCGGCCTTGCTGGCGGTGATCGGCTATTCGCTCAACGACACCATCGTGGTCTACGACCGCATCCGCGAGACCATCCGCAAGTCACGCATCGACGACATGCCGGCGATCTTCAACGAAGCGATCAACATGACCCTGTCGCGCACCCTGGCGACGTCCGGCACCACCGTGCTGGTCCTCCTGGCGCTTCTGCTGCTGGGTGGCGACATGATCGAAGGCTTCGCCATCGCCCTGCTCATCGGCGTCGTGATCGGCACCTTCTCGTCCATCTACGTGGCCTCGGCCCTGCTGTTGACCGTGCATCTGGATCGCGAGGACCTGATTCCTCCAAAGAAGGAAGCGGACGACGAGGAAGAACAGCTGCCCTGAGGCCTACCTTGCGCCGCCAGTAGGCGTTACTCATGCGAAGACGCCACCCGGCTAACCGGGTGGCGTCTTTGTTTCATGCACAACTATATATCAGGCGGCTCTCGCCAGTGTCAGGAGGCCTCGCTGAAGCGGATACGCGGTCCGAAGATCTCGTAGTGGAGCTGGTCGTCACCGTAGCCCATCCGCTTGAGCAGGATGTTCAGGCCTGACATAAAGGCGGTGGGCCCGCAGAAATAGACATCACCACGACCCTCGAAGGGCAACCACTTTTCGAGGATGTCCGTGTCCAGGTAGCCGAGATGGTCGGCTCCCTCCCCCTGCTCATAGGCGACATAATACTTGAAGCCCTTCTGCGCACTCAGCGCACGAAGCTCGTCGTGCATGACATGGTGCGAGCGGTCGCGACAGCAGTGGATAAATACCAGATGCTCGAGTTCCCAGCCTTGCTGTACAGCATTGAGCAGCATACTGACCAGCGGCGTGATGCCGATCCCCCCGCCGATCAACACCGGCCTCTCGGAACGCTTTTCGACGA
Source organism: Halomonas jincaotanensis (assembly GCF_018448785.1). Taxonomy (GTDB): domain Bacteria; phylum Pseudomonadota; class Gammaproteobacteria; order Pseudomonadales; family Halomonadaceae; genus Halomonas; species Halomonas jincaotanensis. The sequence continues at coordinate 16,058 of NZ_JAHCLU010000008.1, forward strand.
CAAAATCGCCGGTGGGCGGCCGTAGCCAGATCCTGTCGCCGACACTGGCATCGTGCAGGAAGTTGGAGACCTGGCCGGGGGCCGAGGTGCCGGCGGCCTCCGCCTTGACGGTAATACGATAGTATGGATCCCCCGGGGCACTGGACAGCGAGTACTGGCGGATCTCGTCAAATTCCGAGGAAGGCGGTTGGGTCTTGACCCCCACGTACTGACCGGGGCGGAAGCCCGCGATCGGCTGGCCATCTTCCGGCCGCAGGTAGATGGACTTGATCTCGTCAGTCTCGGGTTCGGCCCTGTCGATGATGAAGGTCCGATCGCCTCGCCAGCCACCGGGCGCGGCCTCGTTCGCCTGGTAGATCCCCTCCTCGGTCTGGATGAAGATCGCCGCCAGGGCCTCGTAGGCCTCTGCCCACGCCGTAAGCACCGGATCGTCGTCGTGCAACTTGAGGTGGTCACGGATCGCTTCCAGCAGGTATTTGCCGACAATGGGGTAGTGTTCCGGGGCTACCTGAAGGCTGGCATGCTTCTGGGCGATGCGCTTGACCGCCGGTCCCAAGGCTTCCAGCTGGTCGATATGGCTGGCATAGGCGAAGACCGAATCGGCCAGGGCGCGCGCCTGATCACCCTTCGCCTGGTTGGCCATGTTGAAGACGTTCCTGAGCTCGGGGTGATGATGGAATAGCTTTTCGTAGAATAGCCGGGTGATTTTTTCCCCTTCATCCGCGAGTAGCGGGGCGGTGCTCTTGACCGTATCGATGGTGGACTGGGTCAGCATACAACCCTCCGGGATGATGTGCGGGTTTAAAATGGTATATAAAATGCCTCTTTCAGGCTAGTCAAACAAGAGGCGACCACGCATCGTGCTCGATGGAACGGTCTCACGGGGCCGGTGCAGCCTGTCCCACTGCGCGGCATCGAGGCAATCGTCCCTGCTGTTGGCCGTGTATCTGGGGCGCGGGAACCCGATTCCACCGAAAAGGGAAGTGGACGATGGAGAAGTTCAGCTAGCCTGGCCACCGCCATGATAGTAGTTGATGTTGATGTTGAGGACGGGCCCATTAGCGATGATGGGCCCGTCTTTGTTTGCCAGCCTTGAAAGGATCGGTGATGATTCGCCGATAGTCACTACATCCCCAACCCTTCGCCACCCCCCGAGGCACCATGTTCCTGCTGGCTACCTTTGCCATTTTATCGATCAGCGTATCCTTTGTTTGCTCCCTGCTCGAAGCGGCGCTGCTCTCCCTGACCCCAAGCTATATCGCCAGGCTGCGCGATACCCGGCCCGCACTGCATACCCGGCTCGCCAAGCTGAAACAGAATATCGACCAGCCACTGGCGGCGATCCTCACGCTTAACACCATCGCCCACACCGTGGGGGCAACCGGTGTCGGCGCTCAGGTGACGGTGGTGTTTGGCGAAGCCTGGCTGGGGATTGCCTCGGCGGTGATGACACTGCTGATCCTGGTGCTTTCCGAGATCATCCCCAAGACCATCGGCGCCAGCTATTGGCGTCAGTTGTCGCCTATGCTCGCGCCGACGCTGGATGGCATGGTGTGGATTCTCAAGCCCTTCATCTGGCTCTCCGAGCGAATTACCAACCGTATTGGCAAGGATAACCAGGACACGGACATGCGCGGCGAAATCAAGGCACTGGCGCAGATCGGCCTGGAGGAGGAGTCGCTGGACCCCGACGAGACCCGGGTGATCACCAACATCCTCAACCTGCACGATATCCCGGTGAAGGAGGCGATGACCCCGCGCACCGTCTGCGTGACGGTCAAGCCACAGATGACCGTAGCCGAGTTCGACAAGGCACTCGGGCGCTCGGCGTTCACCCGCTTCCCGGTGATGGATGGCGGTGAAAACGCCATGGGTTACGTGCACAAGGCCGACACCTACCATGCGGACGATACGGCCGAGCTCAAGTCGATCATGCATCCGGTGACGTCGGTGAACGCCGAGGATAACGTCGAGCACATCTTCACCTCGATGGTGCTCGAGCGGCAGCATATCTGCGTCGTCTACGACGAACTGGGCACCTGGGTCGGGATCATCAGCATGGAGGATGTCATCGAAACCATCCTCGGTCAGGACATCGTCGACGAGACCGACAACGTGGCCAACCTTCGCAAGTACGCCAAGCAGCGCTGGACCAAGGGGCGCCGACACCAGGGCGCCTGAATCAGGCCATAACGCAGCACGTAACGTCGCCCCAACCAACACCGCCCCCGCAGCATCGCTGCGGGGGCGGTGTTATTTCGGCGTCAGACGTCGCGCCGTCTCTACTTGGCAATGCGTCAGAAATGCCTCAGAAATGCGGTTTGAGCTGCTGCACCAGCGACTTGTAGAGCCGCGGGCCGGCGGCCATCAGTTGACCTTCGATCTTGATGTCGGGCTGGCCGTCGGGGGTGCCCATCAGCGCGCCGGCTTCCTTGAGTAACAGCGAACCGACGTGCATGTCCTGCTCCTCGAGGCCCAGTACGAAGGCGGCGTCGACGCGGCCCGCGGCCAGGTCGGCCAAATCGAGCAGGCCGCTGCCGGAGGCGCGCTGCACCTCGATCTGGGGGCCGAGTTGCTGCGCCAGTGTCAGGTAGGTGGGCATGTGCCGGGCGCGCAGCCAGGTCTCGGGCAGGCCCAGGGCGACTCGCGCACCGGCGACGGCCGTGGTGCGCGGCACGCGGATGCGCTTGCCGTTGAGCTGAGCGCCCCGACCACGGCTGGCCAGGTACTCGTCGTCGCTGAAGGGGGAGATCACCACCGCATGCTCGGGACGGCCCTTGACCAGGCAGACCAGCGACAGCGCGAAGGACGGCGCGGCCACCGTCAGGTTGGAATAGCCATGGAAGGGCTCGATCCTCCAGAGGGTGTCCTGGCCCTCACCTTCCCCGTCCCGGTGGGGCGTGAAGCGACCCACCACGCCATGCTGGGGATAGCCACGGGAGAGCTGATGGGCGATCAACGACTCGGCATTGCGGGCGGCGTCATCGAGGAGGCGGTCGAGGTTGTGCTCCTGGTGGGAGTTCTCGATTCTCTCGCGGATGCGCAGAAACTGTTCGGCGGCGCTGCGCGAGGCGCGCAACGCGAATTGGACCATCGGGTGCATGATCGGGCCTAGGCGTCGGTGGTGTTAAAGAACGGATCGGCGCGAATCCTAGCAGAAGCCGAGAGGCTTCGCCATTCGATGCGCCTCGCCGACATGCTAGAATCGCCCGCCATTGTTTCGACACTTCGACCCGAAGGCTCCCCCATGCTCGAGCGCATCCGCATCGTCCTGATCGGCACCAGCCACCCCGGCAATATCGGGGGCACCGCGCGCGCCATGCACAACATGGGACTCGCCGACCTGGCGCTGGTCGCCCCGCGCTGCGAGCCGATCAGCGCCGATACCGTGTCGCGCGCCTCGGGAGCCGATCCGATCGTCCATGCGGCGAGCCAAGTGGCGACGCTGGAAGAGGCGGTGGCCGACTGCACCCTGGTGGTAGGCGCCAGCGCCCGTTCGCGCACCCTGCCCTGGCCGATGACCACGCCACGCGCGCTCGCCGAGTCGCTGCCCGACGAGCTCGCCGACGCGAGCGCCCGGGTGGCCCTGGTGTTCGGACGCGAGGACAGCGGGCTTTCCAACAGCGAACTGCAACGCTGTCATGCCCACGTCAATATTCCCGCCAACCCTGACTTCAGCTCGCTGAACCTGGCGACGGCGGTCCAGGTGCTGGCCTACGAGTGCCGGCTGGTCTGGCTGGCGCAACAAGCGGCGGAGACAAGCGACACCCCCGAGCCCGCTGCGCGCACGCCCCACGCACTGGCCAGCCACCAGGAACTCGAGCTTTATTTCGCGCACCTGGAACGCACGCTTGTCGCGATCGGCTTTCACGACCCGGCCACCCCGCGACAACTCATGGCCCGGCTGCGGCGCTTCACCCTGCGGGCCCGTCCCGAACGCATGGAGCTCAACATTCTGCGCGGCATTCTCACCGCCACCGAGCAGCGCACCCGACGCCCGAGTGCCGATGAGTGAGCCGGCTTGAAGCCGGCTCGCTGCGCCCCCACTATTAAGATTGCTCAAGTAAAATTGCTCAAGCGAAACTCAGCCAATAGTGAGCACCAGCCAGAGCGCTCCTCTTCGCCCCGCCACCCAAGGATCGCCGCATGTTTCAACGTCTGCGCGAGGACATCAACAGCGTATTCACCCGCGACCCGGCGGCACGCAATTTTTTGGAAGTCCTGACCAACTACCCGGGGCTGCACGCGCTGCTGATCCATCGCCTCGCCCACTGGCTATGGCAGAAGAACCTCAAATGGCTGGCGCGCAGCCTTTCGACCTTTTCGCGCTGGCTAACCGGCATCGAGATCCACCCCGGCGCGGTTATCGGCCGCCGCTTCTTCATCGACCATGGCATGGGCGTGGTGATCGGCGAGACAGCCAAAGTGGGCGATGACGTGACCCTCTACCAAGGCGTGACGCTCGGCGGCACCAGCTGGAGCAAGGGCAAGCGCCACCCCACGCTGGAGGATGGTGTGATCGTCGGCGCCGGGGCCAAGATCCTCGGCCCCTTCAGCGTCGGCACCGGCGCCAAGATCGGCTCCAACGCCGTGGTCACCAAGGAAGTGCCCGCCGGGGCAACGGTGGTCGGCATCCCGGGAAAGGTTGTCCAGCGCCTCGACCCGGACCAGGCCGAGGAACTGGACATCGACCCGGCCAGGCGCGAGGCCATGCAGGAGAAATTCGGCTTCGATGCCTACGGCATCAGCCAGGACATGCCCGACCCGGTGGCCCGCTCGATCCAGGCCATGCTCGACCACATGCACGCCGTGGACGAGCGCATCGAGCGCATGTGCACCACGCTGCGCAAGGTCGATGCGAGCTATCGCGATGGCCAATTGCCCGAACTGCGTGACGAGGACTTCGCCGACATCCTCGCCGATGTCGACAGCTGCTGCCCTCCCCCCGATCACGACGCTCCGTCGCAAGCGGACGAGACAAGCCATCGGTCCGCCGGGCCTCGTCGGCGCAATGGTTGACCGGAACACTCGGTCTTTCCCATAATGCGTGTATAATTCCTTCGGTTCTCTGCCTGCAGAATGCCGCTTTCGTCATCAGTCGCCGACTCGGCGCCGAGGTTCCTACTGGCATGCGCCTGACCACCAAGGGACGTTACGCCGTCACCGCCATGCTTGATCTGGCCGTGAACGCTGCGGCAGGGCCCATCAGCCTCGCCGATATTTCTCGGCGCCAGGAGATTTCGCTCTCCTACCTAGAGCAGTTGTTCGCGAGACTGCGGCGTGCACGTCTGGTGGAAAGCGTGCGCGGCCCAGGTGGCGGCTATCTGCTCGCCATGGCCCCGGAGCGCATCTCGGTGGCACAGGTGATCGATGCGGTCGACGAGTCCGTGGACTCCACCCGCTGCGGCGGGCTCTCCGATTGCCAGCAGGGTGATACCTGCCTGACCCACCACCTGTGGTGTGAGCTATCGGAGCAGATCCACGGCTTCCTCGATGGCATCACCCTGGGTCAGCTGGCCGTTCGCCAGGAGGTTCAGACGATCGCCAGCCGCCAGCGGCGACGCCTGGGCAACGACGGCATTCTAGCCTCGGCGCCCTGATGGCCCGCCGGCCCGTCTGCCAACCCGAGATGATCCCGAGCCCATGAATGCATTCGTCTATCTCGATTACGCCGCTACTACGCCCGTCGACCCGCGTGTCGCCGAGGTCATGAGTCGCCATCTGACTCAGGAGGGCATCTTCGCCAATCCCGCCTCGCGCAGCCACATGCTGGGCTGGCAGGCAGAGCAGGCGGTGGAGATGGCCCGCCGCCAGGTTGCCGAGCTGATCGACGCCGACCCGCGCGAGATTGTCTGGACCAGCGGCGCCACCGAGGCCGACAACCTGGCGCTGACCGGTTTCATGCGCGCCAATCGCGCCCGGGGCCGGCATCTGGTGACCTCGATCATCGAGCACAAGGCGGTGGTGGATACCGCCAAGGCACTCGAAGCCGAAGGCTTCGAGGTCACCTGGCTGACACCGGGGCGTGACGGACGGATCACCCCGGACCAACTGCGCGAGGCCATGCGTGGCGACACCGTGCTAGTCTCGCTGATGGCAGTGAACAACGAACTGGGCAGCATTCACGACCTGGCGGCACTGGCCGAGGTCGCCCACCAGGGCGGTGCCGCCTTCCATACCGATGCCGCCCAGGCGGTAGGCCGCACGCCACTTTCGGTCGACACGCTCGGCATCGACCTGATGTCGCTGTCGGGCCACAAGGCCTATGGTCCCAAGGGCGTCGGGGTCTTGTATGTCAGGCGCAGCCCTGACATCCGCGTGGAAGCGCTGATCCACGGCGGTGGACATGAACGCGGTATGCGCTCCGGCACCCTGGCCACCCATCAGATCGTCGGCATGGGTGAGGCCTTCGCGCTGGCAGCCGCCGAGGGGGAGGCCGACCAGCGTCGCATTGCTGCGTTGCGCGACCGCCTGCTGACGGGGCTGGCGGCCCAACCAGGTGTTCATCGCAATACCGATATACAAGTGGCGGTGCCCAACATTCTCAACCTGGCCTTCGAGAGCGTGGATGGCGAGTCGCTGTTGATGGCACTGCGCGACGTGGCGCTTTCGACCGGCTCGGCCTGCAACTCGGCGAGCGTCGAGCCGTCCTATGTGTTGAGGGGCATCGGGGTCACGCGCGCGCTGGCGCTTTCCTCGCTGCGCTTCAGCTTCGGCCGCTTCACGACCCCGGCCGACATCGACCACACACTGAATGCCCTGCGCCATGCCCTCGACGGGCTGCGGCGCCGGGCCGTCTGACCCATCACCCGAGCAGGAGTTACATCATGGCGCATCTTTCTATCACCAACGCCGCCGCCGACCAGATCCGCCGGGTACTCGACGAACGCGGCCACGGCCTGGGGCTGCGGGTCACGGTCAAGCCCAGCGGCTGTTCCGGCTACAGCTACGTGCTAGACTTCGCCGACGAGGCCGCCAACGACGACGTGACCTTCGAGGATCACGGCGTGACCGTCTACGTCGCCCCCGAGGCCCTGGAAATGCTCGATGGCAGCGAAGTCGACTATGTCTCGGAAGGGCTGAACCGCTTTTTCCGTTTCAACAACCCCAACGTCAAGGACCAATGCGGCTGCGGCGAAAGCTTCAGCGTCTGACCATCATTGGGCGTCAAGCGACGCCGCGCCCGGCCTGAGCTCCCGGAAGGGAGGGCGAATAGGTCGACGATTGTTCAACGCCCTTCCGGACGGTATACTCATCGCCCCGTCGGCGAGCTTGCCGCAACGCCGGAACGCTTTATTCGATTCGCCGCGCCGCCCCTCGCTCTCGATTCAGGAGCCAACGGGGCGGCGTGGTGCTATTCAACGCTTACTCGCTTTTTTAACCGGAGATATGCCCATGGCTAACCAGCGCACCCTGTCCATCATCAAGCCCGATGCCGTCGCCAAGAACGTGATCGGCGAAATCGAGACCCGCTTCGAGAAAGCGGGCCTGAAGATTGTGGCCGCCAAGATGCAGCAGCTAAGCCAGGCACAGGCCGAAGGCTTCTACGCCGAGCACAAGGAGCGCCCCTTCTTCAAGGACCTGGTCGGCTTCATGACCTCCGGTCCGGTGGTGGTTCAGGTGCTCGAAGGCGAGAACGCCATTGCTGCCAATCGCGACCTGATGGGCGCCACCAACCCCAAGGAAGCCGAGGCGGGCACCATCCGTGCCGACTTCGCCGACACCATTGATGCCAACGCCGTGCACGGTTCCGACTCTGCGGAATCCGCCGAGCGCGAGATTGCCTATTTCTTTCAGGATAGCGAGATCTGCCCGCGCGGTTGATCGACGCCCAAGCGGGGGTCGATCGCCCCCGCGCCCTGCCCCACCGAACGCTGACTGCCATGACCTCCACGACCGCTCCCCGCCTCACCAACCTGCTCGGCATGTCCCGCCAGCAGATGGAAGCCTTCTTTCTCTCCATCGGCGAGAAGAAATTTCGAGCCGCTCAGGTGATGAAGTGGATTCACATCGAAGGCTGCGACAACTTCGCGGCCATGACCAACCTTTCCAAGGCGCTGCGCACGCGACTATCCGAGGTCGCCGAAGTCCGTGGCCCCGGAGTGGTCTACGAGGGCAGCTCCAGTGACGGCACCCGCAAGTGGGTCCTGGAGGTCGAAGACGGCAGTTACGTCGAAACCGTGCTGATCCCTGCCGACGACGGCAAGCGTCGCACGCTCTGCGTTTCCTCCCAGGTGGGCTGTTCGCTGGATTGCAGTTTCTGCTCCACCGGCAAGCAGGGCTTCCAGCGCAACCTGACCGCCGCCGAGATCATCGGTCAGGTGTGGGTGGCGCAGCGCAGCGTGGGCCCACGCCGCGACACCGCCAACCGGCCGGTCACCAATGTGGTGATGATGGGCATGGGCGAGCCGCTGATGAACTACGACAACGTCGTGCCGGCGATGAAGCTGATGCTCGACGACGACGGCTACGGCCTCTCCAAGCGTCGTGTCACACTCTCCACCTCCGGAGTGGTGCCGATGATCGACAAGCTCGGCGATGAAATCGACGTCAGCCTGGCCATTTCGCTGCATGCCGCCACCGATGAGTTGCGCAGTGAACTGGTGCCGCTCAATCGCAAGTACAATATTCGCAGTCTCCTCGATGCCTGCCATCGCTATCTCGCCAAGTGCGCCGATACACGCATGATCACCATCGAGTACACTCTGATCAAGGACGTTAATGATCAGCAGGCGCATGCCGAACAGCTTGCCGCGCTGCTCAAGGAACTGCCGTGCAAGATCAACTTGATCCCTTTCAACCCTTTCCCGCACTCGGGTTATGAGAAACCCTCGCGCAACCAGCAGATGCGCTTCCAGCAGTGGCTCTACGACCTGGGCTACACGGCGCACATCCGCACCACTCGAGGCGATGACATCGACGCTGCCTGTGGCCAACTGGTAGGTCGCGTCAAGGATCGCACACGACGTCACGAACGCTACATCCAGTCGATCCAGATCGATGCCGACTGAGCGGAGGATGGCTTGACTTCAACCGGACTCGACGCTTTGATGGACAGGCATTTTTTGCTGGCGGCGCGGCGCCTCTCCGGCGAGCCGACGCCCACGACCGAGAGGATGCCATGATCCCCCGCTCCCGTTCACCCGGACGCCTGCAGTCCCCCGCTGTCATCCTGCTGGGGTCGATGTGGCTGGCCGGCTGCGTGAATCAGGACATTCGTCCCGGGGGCAATGAAGGCAACCCGTCGGAGGCCTATACGCGTCTTGGCGTGGCCTACCTGGAGCGTGGCAATATTCAGCGGGCCATGAACGCTCTCGACCGTGCGCTGGCGGTGGACCCCGACGATGCCGAGGCGCTGCAGGCCATGGCCATCGTCTATCAGCGTCAGGGCGAGGAAGACCTCGCCGACGCGACGTTTCGCAAGGCGATCGAGGCCGATCCAGGCTACACCCGTACGCGCAACAACTACGCCGCCTTCCTGTTCGATCGCAACCGCATACGCGAGGCCTGCGAGCAGCTCGAGCAGGCCTCGCGGGATACGCAATACGACAATCGTGCCCAGCTTTTCGCTAATCTGGGCCAGTGCCAGCGCGAGTTGGGCAACCCCGAGGCCGCGAGGCAGAGCCTCACCCGCGCGCAGTCCATCGACCCCCGAAGCGCCCTCAGTTACCTGATGCTGGCTGAGCTCGAGTTCGCGCAAGGCAATCTCGACCGCGCCGAGCAGCAGCTGGAGCGTTTCATGCGTTTGGCAGGCCCCAATGCAAATGCCCTGCGCCTGGCCCGTGATATTGCCCGGGAGCGCGGCGACCCGGCCACCGCCAGCTTTTATACCGACCAGTTGGAGTGATGCCATGCCGGGTCCTGACCACCGTTTTCTTATGAAGGATGCTCAGCCATGAGCGACACCCATTTCCCCGAGGAGGCCACCCTGTCCTCGCCGGGCGAGCAACTGAAACGTGAACGCGCTAACCAGGGGTTGACGCTCGAGGAGGTCGCCGCCTACCTGAACCTGCGTCCCGCCGTGATCCAGGGGCTTGAGAACGACAGCTACGCGGAAACTCCCGTCGCGACCTACCGACGTGGCTACCTGCGCGCTTACGCCCACTTGTTGGGCATCGACGATGGCCCGGTGCTGGAGGCCTATCGGGCCCGATTCGCCATGGAGGACGCCGAGGAGCGCAAGGTAACGCCGGTGCACATCACTCGCCCCCCTTCACGCCTGGGCGCTTGGCTGTTCCGACTGGTGACCCTGCTGGTGATTGCCGGTCTGATCGGCCTGACCTTGATGTGGTGGCAGAGCCGCGGCGGCAACGAGGTGCCTGACGTGAGCAATAATGATCCGGTATCGGTCGATAACATGGACGGGACTGCCGCCATCACCGAGCGCGACGCGCCGGGGGTGGCCGACGACCCCGACGCCCCGGTGGCCCCGGCGGAAAGCGGCGATGGCGACTCCCTGCCGCCACTGCCCCAGGAAGAGAGCGAGCTTGGGCTGGTCACCACCCCGGAAGCCGAGGGCGAGGCCACCTCGTCCGACGACGAGACAGTCGCCTCCGAAACGCTCGCCGCCGATGGTGAAGGCGCATCGGTTACCGATGAAGCGGCTAGCGATGAAACGAACGCCGAAGGGCCGGGCGCCGCTGCGTCGGGCGCCGATAGCGACACCGCCAGCGCCGATGACTCGACCACTGACGACACGTCTGGTGATGAGGGTCGAGTCATCGAGTTGACCTTCAATGAGCAGTCCTGGACCGAGGTCTTCGACGCCGGCAATGAGCGCGTCTTCGTGGGCCTGCAGGAACCTGGTACCACGGCACGCATCGAAGGCGAGCCCCCCTTTCGCCTGACCGTGGGTAACGCCACCGGCGTCGAGATGCGCTGGCGCGGCGAGAGCATGAACCTCGGCCCGCGCGCCGGTGCCAACAACGTCGCCCGCTTCACTCTGGGAGAATGAACAAGCCGCCATGCATTCCCAATCGCCTATCATTCGTCGCAAGTCACGCCAGATCCATGTCGGCAAGGTACCGGTCGGGGGCGACGCCCCCATTTCCGTGCAGAGCATGACTAATACCGACACCCTGGACGTGGCCGCCACCGTGGCCCAGATACGCCAGCTCGAGAAGGCCGGTGCCGACATCGTGCGCGTCTCGGTCCCCGACCTGGACGCTGCCGAGGCCTTCGGGCGCATCAAGCGCGAGGTCGAGATACCGCTGGTCGCCGACATACATTTCGACTACAAGATCGCCCTGCGTGTCGCCGAACTCGGCGTCGACTGCCTGCGTATCAACCCCGGCAACATCGGCCGCGAGGATCGCGTCCGGGCCGTGGTCAGCGCTGCGCGCGACAACGGCATTCCGATACGCGTCGGCGTCAACGCCGGCTCACTGGAGAAAGACCTGCAGAAGAAATACGGCGAACCGACCCCAGCCGCACTGGTCGAGTCCGCCATGCGGCATATCGATCATCTGGAGCGTCTCGACTTCCCCGACTTCAAGGTCAGCGTCAAGGCCTCAGACGTCTTCATGGCCGTGGCCGCCTATCGTGACCTGGCCGCTCGCATCGAACAGCCCCTGCACCTGGGCATCACCGAGGCCGGCGGGCTGCGCTCGGGCACCGTCAAGTCGTCGATCGGGCTTGGCATGCTGCTGATGGACGGCATCGGCGACACGATTCGCGTCTCGCTGGCGGCCGACCCGGTCGAGGAGATCAAGGTCGGCTTCGACATGCTCAAGAGCCTGCGCCTGCGCAGCAAGGGCATCAACTTCATCGCCTGCCCCAGCTGCTCGCGCCAGAACTTCGATGTCATCGGTACCATGAACGCCCTGGAGGAGCGCCTCGAAGACGTCATGACACCGCTTGATGTCTCGGTGATCGGCTGCGTGGTCAACGGCCCGGGTGAAGCCAAGGAGGTCGATGTCGGCCTCACCGGCGGCAGCCCCGCCAACCTCGTCTACCTCGACGGCAAACCCGCCACCAAGCTGCGCAACGACCATCTGATCGACGACCTGGAGCGGTTGATTCGCGACAGGGTCCGCGAGAAGCAGCAGGCCGAACAGGACGTGATCGCCCGCGAGACGTGAGGCGGACGATGACAAGGAGCATGCATTGAGCACGAAGAAGATCCAGGCCATTCGGGGCATGAACGACCTGCTGCCGGAGCAGTCGACTCTCTGGCAGTATTTCGAGGGACAGGTACGCGCCCTGATGCAGCGCTACGGCTACGACGAGATTCGCACGCCCATTGTCGAGCTGACGGCGCTCTTCAAGCGCTCGATCGGTGAAGTCACCGACATCGTCGAGAAGGAGATGTATACCTTCGAGGATCGCAACGGCGATAGCCTCACGCTGCGCCCCGAAGGCACGGCGAGCTGCGTGCGCGCCGCCATGGAGCATGGCCTGCTGCACAACCAGACCCAGCGTCTCTGGTATCAGGGGCCAATGTTTCGACACGAGCGTCCCCAGAAGGGCCGCTACCGCCAGTTTCATCAGATCGGTGTGGAAACCTTCGGCCTCGAGGGCCCCGACATCGATGCCGAGCTGATCCTGCTCTCGGCGCGGCTCTGGAAGCAGCTCGGTCTCTTCGAGCATGTCACCCTCGAGCTCAACTCCCTGGGCTCGAGCGACGCGCGTGCCGCCTATCGCGAGCGGCTGGTGGCCTATTTCGATCAGCACTTCGACCAGCTCGACGAGGACTCGCGGCGCCGGCTGTCGAGCAACCCGCTGCGCATCCTGGATGCCAAGAATCCCGCCATGGCCGACATGCTGGCCGGGGCGCCGCGGCTGATCGATCACCTCGACGAGGAATCCCGCAAGCACTTCGCGGCGCTCACCGGCATGCTCGACGCCGCCGGCATCGAGTACCTGATCAACCCGCGACTGGTGCGCGGACTCGACTACTACGGTCGCACCGTCTTCGAATGGACCACTAATGCGCTCGGCAGCCAGGGTACGGTCTGCGCCGGTGGCCGCTACGACGGCCTGGTCGAGCAGCTTGGCGGCAAGCCAACGCCCGCGGTGGGCTTCGCCATGGGCATCGAGCGGTTGATCCTGCTGCTCGAGACCCTCGCGCTGGTGCCCGATGCCGTCCGCGGCGAGCTCGACCTCTACCTGCTGCCTATGGACGATAGCGCCACGTCTCAGGCGCTGTTGCTCGGTGAGCGGCTACGCAGCGCGCTGCCCGAACTGGCCCTGCAGCTGCACTGTGGGGGGGGCAGTTTCAAGAGCCGCATCAAGAAAGCCGACAAGAGCGGCGCGCGGCTGGCTCTGCTGATCGGCGAGGATGAGCTGGCCAACGGGACAGCGACCGTCAAGTTCCTGCGCGACAGCCGCGACCAGCTGACCCTGGCCCAGGACGAGTTGATCGCCACACTGACATCCCTGCTGGCAGACGCCTCCGCCTGATGCCCGACCCACAGGCGTGCAAACACGCGTCTCACGACGCTGGAAGTTCAGTCCCTGTGTCGCCAGGCCCTATTCTCCAGACCAACAGACCCTATTCTCCAGACTAAAGAGGAGACCGCCCGTGGCGGAGCTGAGAAGCGAAGAAGAACAGCTTGATGCGATCAAGCAGTGGTGGAAGCAGAACGGTACCTCGCTGATCGCCGGCGTAGCCCTCGCGGGCGCGGGGGTTTTTGGTTGGAACGCCTGGCAGGATTACCAGGCTAACCAGGCCGAAGCGGCTTCCATGCGCTACCAGCAACTGCTCTCGCTGAGTGGTCAGGACGCGCTGGACGAGTCGGCACGCTCGCGCGCCAACGAATTAGTCGCCGAGATCACCGACGAACACGACGGCACCCTCTATGCCGACCTGGCATTGCTGATCGATGCCCGCCTCGCCGTCGGCCAGGGTGATCTTGCTGCCGCACGGGATGCCCTCGAAGCAGTGATCGACACCAGCAGCCGCGACTACCTGCAGGGACTGGCTCGGCTGCGATTGAGTCGCCTGCAGGTCGCCGATAACGATGCCGAGGCCGCCCTCTCCACCCTCGAGACCGGCGTACCCGAGACGCTGGCCGCCCAGCGCGCCAATGTACGCGGTGACGCCCATTTCGCCCAGGGCGACGAAGACGCCGCACGACAAGCCTGGGAGGAGGCCTTGACGCTGGCGCAGGAGCGCGGCCAGCCGCTCTACGGCGTAGAACTCAAACTCGATAACCTGGGTCATGATGAGGCCACGCTATGAAACCGATACTCCTGATCGCTGCCATCACCAGCGTCGCCCTGCTCGCCGGCTGTGCCGGTAAGGTAGAGCCCCAGTATCCACCCAAGGAACTGCGCGACTTTGCGGAGAGCGCCACCCTGGATAGCGTCTGGAGCGAGCAGATCGGCGATGGCCTGAGCCGCGCCACCTACCCCATTACCCCGGCGCTTGACGGTGATCGTGTCTTTGCTGCTGACGCATTCGGCACATTGATGGCGCTCGACACCAATGATGGCGATACGGCGTGGGAAACTGACCTGGAAGTACCCGTGTCCAGCGGCCTGAGCGCGCTTGTCGGGGAGATCTACCTGGGTACCCGCGATGGCGAGGTATTGGCCATCGACCAGCGCGACGGCAGCGTCAACTGGCGTGCCCGCGTGCCCAGCGAAGTGCTGGCTGCGCCACAAGCCAACCAGCAGCTGCTGGTGGTGCAGAGCATCGATGGCAGCGTCACCGCGCTGGACCGCAACACTGGCCAGCAGCGCTGGGTCTACACCGCTAATCGGCCGTCGCTGACCCTGCGCGGCACCGGCACGCCCCAAGTCATCGACCCGGTCACCTTCGCCGGTTTCGCCAATGGCCGCCTGGTGACGCTCGACAATCGCAATGGCCAGGTGTTGAACGAGCAACGTATCGCCGTGCCTCAAGGCCGCAGTGACATCGAGCGCCTGGTCGATATTGCCGGCCAACCGGTGCTGACTCAGGATGGTCGCCTTTTCGTCACCAGCTATAACGGCAGACTGGTGGCGCTGGACGCCACTCGCGGCGAGCTGTTATGGGAACGCGAACATTCCAGCTACCTGACCCCGGTGCTGGTCGGCGACACCCTCTTCAGCGTCGACGAGTCGGGCGAAGTGCTGGCGTTTAACGCCGAGAATGGCAACGAACTCTGGCGTAACGACGACCTGACGGGACGCAAGCTTACCACCGCCGCTTACGCCGGCGACCATCTGGTCTTCGGTGACTTCGAAGGCTATCTGCACCTGATCGAGCCGAGTACTGGGGCGATCGTCGGGCGTGAGCGGATCGACGGCTCAGGCATCAGCGTTCGCCCCCTCACCGAGGGCCGGCGCATTTTCGCACTGGCCAATGACGGCAGCCTCGAGGCTCTGGACATCGCTGAATGACACCCGTGATCGCCCTGGTCGGCCGCCCCAATGTGGGCAAGTCGACCCTGTTCAACCAGCTCACCCGCACCCGAGACGCCCTCGTGGCCGACTTTCCGGGTCTTACCCGTGACCGCAAGTACGGCAACGGCATGCTGGGCGGCAAGGCCTACACGGTGATCGACACCGGCGGCATCAGCGGCGACGAGGAAGGCATCGACGGCGCCATGGCCGAGCAGTCCCTGGCGGCCATCGACGAGGCCGATATCGTGCTGTTCATGGTCGATGCCCGGGCCGGCCTCAACATGGCCGACGAGGCCATCGCCAACCACCTGCGCGTCAACCAGAAGAAGACCTGGCTGGTGGTCAACAAGACCGACGGCCTGGAAGAGCACAGTGCCATGGCGGACTTCTGGGCGCTGGGCATCGGCGCCCCTTATCCCATCGCCGCCACTCACGGCCGCAACGTCACCGGCCTGATCGATATCGTGCTCGAGCCCTTTCCCGAGCGCGACGAGAGCTTTCCCGCCGATACCGGCACCAAGGGCATTCGCATTGGCGTCATCGGCCGGCCCAATGTCGGCAAGTCGACCCTGGTCAACCGCCTGCTCGGTGAGGAGCGCGTCGTGGTCTTCGATGAGGCGGGCACCACGCGCGACGCCATCGAGATTCCCTTCGAGCGGCGCGGTAAGCCCTATGTGCTCATCGATACCGCCGGTGTGCGACGTCGCAAGAACGTCAGCGAGATCGCCGAGAAGTTCTCGATCATCAAGACGCTTGAAGCGATCAAGCAGTGCCATGTCGCAGTGACAGTGCTCGATGCGCGCACCGGCCTGGTGGAACAGGACCTTCACCTGCTCGACTATGTGCTTACCTCCGGCCGTGCGCTGGTGCTGGCGGTCAACAAGTGGGACGGCCTGGAGCACGAAGCCAAGGACAAGATGCGCGCCGAGATCAAGCGGCGGCTGGGCTTCGCCGACTACGCCGAGATGCACTTTATCTCGGCGCTTCACGGCACCGGCGTCGGTGATCTCTATCCGTCCATCGAGCGCGCCTTCGACTCGGCCAACAGCCACTGGTCGACCAATCGCCTGACCAACATCCTTCAGGACGCCGTGACCCAGCATCAGCCGCCGTTAGTGCATGGCCGGCGCATCAAGCTGCGCATGGCCCACCAGGGCGGCAGCAATCCACCGATCATCGTCGTCCACGGCAACCAGACTGGCTCGCTCCCGGAGTCCTATCGCCGCTACCTGACCAATACCTTTCGCAAGGTGCTCAAGGTGCGCGGGACCCCCATGCGCTTCGAGTTTCGTTCGGGCAACAATCCATTCGATGCCATGGCCGGCGCCAGCGACAAGGAAAAGGCCAAGAAGCGCGAACTCGGTCGCACCCGCGAGGCGCGCAAGAGCCGCCGTTGAGCTCAAGTCAAGTGCCTCCTACGTTTTATCTGAGCGCTATTCCGACCGGCATGCCCGGCCTGGCCAAGAGTAAAGGGGCGCTGCTGCCATTGCCGCCTGCCGCCAGACACAGCAGGGGCTCAGCGCTCGGTATCGAGGCGGCGCGCGCCGACCCACTGGCAGGCAAACTGCCAGGCCACCCGGCCGCTGCGCCCGCCACGCAGGGTCGCGAAACGCACCGCCGCGTCACCGGCCTCGGGATCCCAGTCATCGCCGTGGCCCAACTGGCCGACCCAATGGCGACAGGTTTTCAGGTAGGTTTCCTGGTTGAAAGGACGAAAGCCGAGCCAGAGCCCGAAGCGATCCGACAGGGATATCTTTTCTTCCACGGCGTCGCCGTGATGGAGTTCGTCGCCCACCAGCCGCGAGCCCTCGTTGTCGCTCATCGACTCCGGCAGCAGGTGCCGGCGGTTCGAGGTGGCATAGAGCAGCACATTGGGCGGCGGGCCAGTCAAGGTGCCATCGAGCACGCTCTTGAGCGCTTTGTAAGCATCGTCGTGGCCCTCGAAGGAAAGATCGTCGCAGTAGACCACGAAGGAGTGCGGCTGATGGCGCAATTGCTCCACCAACGTCGGCAGGCCGGCCAGATCGTGGCGGTCCACCTGCACCAGACGCAGCCCCTCGGTGGCCAGGCTGTTGAGCAGCGCACGCACCAGCGACGACTTGCCGCTACCCCGCGACCCCCATAACAGGGCATGATTGGCCGGATGGCCCTGCAGGAAAGCACGCGTGTTATCGATCAGAGCGCGTTTCTGGCGCTCGATACCCAGCAGGTCATTGAGGCTCAGCGCATCGCGCGGCGGTACAGGTACCAGTCGACCGCCCAGCGGGTGGCGTTGCCACAGGGCAGCCACATCACGTTCCCAATTCACGTCCACCGGCGTCGGCGGCAACCAGTGCTCAACGTGATCCAGCAGTGTCAGCAGGCGGCGCGATAGCTCTGCATCCATAAATCTCTCCTTGGCTGTCGATAGGACAGAACGGTGTTGACCCGACAAGTGGTCGGGGTATCTTGTAGCGAACTTTCATTTCACGTCCAGCATCGTCAGGTGCCTGGTCAACGGAGGAATCACCCCATGCGCTGGACGCATTATCTCGCCATCGGCATCCTGAGCCTGTCGCTTGCCGCCTGCACCACCTCGCCGACCGGCCGCTCGCAGCTGACCCTGGTCTCCGACGATCAGCTCAACCAGATGGGCGCCCAGGCGTTCGAGCAGTATCAGCAGGACCTGCCCGCGGCCGATGCCGCTGCGCAGCGCTATGCCCAGTGCGTGGCCAATGCCCTGGTGGCACAGCTTCCCGACAGCCAGCGCGACCAGAACTGGCAGATTCGCGTGTTCGAATCGGAGCAGGCCAACGCTTTCGCCCTGCCGGGCGGGTACATGGGCGTCAATACCGGCCTGCTCGACGTCGCCGACAATCAGGACCAGCTGGCGGCCGTAGTCGCCCACGAGATCGCCCACGTGCTGGCGCGCCACGCCAATGAGCGGGTTTCGACCGAGACGGCGACCAAGATGGGCCTATCGGTGCTGTCATCGGCGTCGGGCCTGCAGGGCGCCGGTGGCCAACAGCTGATGGGCGCCCTGGGGCTCGGGGCCCAGTACGGCATCCTGTTGCCTTTCTCTCGCAGCCACGAGAGCGAAGCCGACGTCATCGGCCTGCAATTGATGGCTGACGCCGGCTTCGACCCGCGCGCGAGCCTGGCGCTGTGGGAGAACATGAGCGCCGCCAGCGGCGGCCAACCACCGGCCTGGATGTCGACCCACCCGAGCCACGGCCAGCGCATCGGCGGCCTGCAGGCGCAGATGGATAGCGCCCTGGCCCGCTACCAGCAGGCCGGACAGCACCCCAACTGTCCTCGCCCATGATGCCTCTATCCTTGGCATGCCCCTGCGAACAGGCTAATTAATGTTGAAACTTGGACTCTTGCTGTTGATCCTTCCCATCTTCGCACTGATGGGGGTGTATTTCTGGGAACTCGGCGACGTGCGCGCCTGCACCCTGGACGGCGGCTACTGGGATTATCAGGTCGGCACCTGTCGGGAAGCGCCGCAACCCTTCGTCTCCTGGCTCGAGCGCTATCCCTTGCTGGTCAATGGCGGCATGCTGCTCTCGGTCGCCGGGATGGCGATGTGCATGGTCGGGCTCTACGTCAAGCGACGCTGAGACCTCGTCCGGAGGCGCCTCACAGCGAGCGCCTCAGCCTCTCCAGAACCGGGGCAGTATGAGGGCGCTTGCCCCGCCATTGGAAAAACGACTCAGCGGCCTGCTCGACCAGCATACCGAGTCCATCCATGGGCGTTGCGCCCTGATCGGCCGCCCAGCGCAGGTAGACCGTCGGCTCGGCGCCATACATCATGTCGTATGCGCCGGCACCCGTTGAAAATAGCGCATCCGGCAGCGGCGGCAACTCACCGGAAAGACTCGCACTGGTGCCGTTGATCACCAGGTCGAACGGGCCTTCAACCGCCTCGAAGCCGCTGCCGACGATCGCCCCCAGATCGTCGAAGTCATTGGCAAGCGCCTCGGCCTTGGCCGCCGTGCGGTTGGCTACCTGAAGCGATCGTGGCGCCGCCGCCAGCAGCGGCTCAAGCACGCCGCGCACCGCACCGCCGGCCCCCAGCACCAGGATTCGGGCACCCTTGAGTTCAATGCCGTGATGCGCCAGGTCGCGCACCAGGCCGACGCCATCGGTGGTGTCGCCATAGACCTTGAAATCGTGGTTCTTGCCGTTGCCACCGAGAATCAGGGTATTCACCGCCCCAGCGCGCCGCGCGCGATGGCTCAGCACCTCGCAGCAGCGAAAGGCGTCTTCCTTGAAGGGCACCGTGACATTGGCGCCGCGACCGCCTGCGGCGACGAAGCGCTGCCAGGCGCCGGCGAAGTCGTCCAGCGGCGCCTCGATGGCGATGTACTCGAGGGCCTCTCCGGTCTGCTCGGCGAAGGCGGTGTGGATCGCCGGGGATTTGGAGTGGCCGATGGGATGGCCGAACACGCAGTAGCGATCCGTCATGGGGTCTCCTCCCGGTCCTCGTCTTCCCCCAGCCAGTCGCGGGGGCGTAGATAGTCGTCGTAGAGGCGCGCCTCGGGGCTGCCCGGCTCGGCTTGCCAGTCGTAGCGCCAGCTCGCCAGCGGCGGCATCGACATCAGGATCGACTCGGTGCGCCCCCCGCTTTGCAGGCCGAACAGGGTACCGCGGTCCCACACCAGGTTGAACTCCACGTAACGGCCACGTCGGTAGAGCTGGAAATCGCGCTCGCGCTGGCCCCAGGCGGTGTCGCGACGGCTTCGCAAGATGGGCAGGTAGGCGTCGAGGAAACTGTCAGCCACGGCCCGCTGGAAGGCGAAACTGCGCTCGAAGCCCCAGTCATTGAGATCATCGAAGAAGAGCCCGCCGACGCCGCGCGTCTCGTCGCGATGCTTGAGCATGAAATACTCGTCGCACCACGCCTTGTAGCGCGGATAGACATCCTCACCGAAGGGCGCGCAGGCGTCACGGGCCACGCGATGCCAGTGCAGCACATCCTCGTGAACCGGGTAGAAGGGCGTCAGGTCGTAGCCACCACCGAACCACCATACCGGCGCCTCGCCCAGTTTCTCGGCGATCAGAAAGCGCACATTGCCATGGCTGGTCGGCACGTGGGGGTTCTCGGGATGCAGCACCCACGACACCCCGACCGCATGGAAGCTACGCCCGGCAAGCTCGGGTCGCGCCGCGGTAGCCGAGGGCGGCAGGCGCTCGCCGAACACATGCGAGAAGTTCACCCCGCCTTTCTCGAACACACCACCATGCTCGATCACACGGGAGCGGCCGCCACCGCCCGCCTCACGGGTCCAGGCGTCCTCGCGAAAGTGGCTACCGTCCTCGTCGGCCAGGGCCGTGCAGAGGCGCTCCTGGAGATCGAGCAGATAGGTCTTGACGTCTTCGAGATTGGCGTAGGCCAACGCAGCCTCCGGCAGTGGGTCAGGAACGCAGTACCCGGCCGGTCGCCAGGTCGCGAATGGTACTGGGACGCTCGAGGCCACCCAGGGAGCCGTCAAGCACGTTGTCGAGCTCATCGCCGAAGATTGCGCGAACTGCTTCGGCGGTCATGGCCGGGGGCTCGTCCGCGCGATTGGCCGAGGTGGAGACGAGCGGGCCACCGAAGGCCTGGCACAGCGCCACCACCAGCGGATGGTCGCTGACGCGCAGCGCCACGCGGTCGTGTGCACCACGCACCAGCGGGCGTGAGCGGCCATTGTCGGGGACCAGCCAGGTAGTGGGCCCCGGCCAGCTGGCCACCAGCGGCGCATGCTGCCCAAAGGGCAGCCCCTCGAGCCAGGGGGCGAACTGGTCGATGCTCGCCGCTACCAGAATCACGCCTTTGATCGGATCCCGCCGCTTGAGGCGCAGCAGGCGGATCAGAGCCAAATCGTCATCCGGGTCGCAACCCAGCCCCCAAACCGCCTCGGTGGGATAGGCGATCACGCCACCCCCACGCAGGGCGGCCACGGCGCTGTCGAGCTGGCGGGCCTCGGTCATGTCGCTCCTCACAGTGTCTGTGCTCCGATACGGTACCCGAGTACGCGTTGCTGTGTTTCGCATAGCCGTCTTGGGCATTTTTGGGCGGTCGCAGTCGTCGACTCGCTCGGAGCCGTAGCAGAGGGGCTTATGCTATCACGCTGACGGATGGTGAGGCAGGCGAACCCAACCACCCGCTGCCTGGGTCGCCTGCCCCTCCAGCTCGAGTTCCAATAGCCCTCGCTGGCACTCGGCGATCCCAAGCCCCGAGAGGCCAACCAGGGTATCCACCGGAGTCGGCGAACTGCTCAACCAGCGCAACAACGGACCCGACGGAGCACCGGCTTCGTCCTCGGCTCGAGTCACAGGAGGCGCAGTCGTTGAGGTGGCGTGGGGTGCCGGCTGCGCCCAGTGGCCAAGCTCGGCGAGCATGTCGTCGACATCGCGCACCAGCACGGCCCCGTCGCGGATCAACTGCAGACATCCACGACTCTGCGGATTGTGCAACGAACCGGGCAGCGCGAAGAGTTCGCGATTCTGTTCGCCGGCCAGCCGTGCACTGATCAGCGAGCCGCTCTTTTCTGCCGCCTCGACGACCAGCACGCCAAGCGAGAGGCCGGTGACGATGCGATTGCGACGCGGAAAGAAACCGGCGCGGGCGCGCGTACCCGGGGGATGCTCGGAAAGCAGCAGGCCGCCCGGTGCCTGCAGGCGCTCGTGAAGCCGATGATGGCGCGGCGGATAAACCACATCGACCCCGCAGCCCAACACCGCCACGCTGCTTCCACCTGCCTCGAGAGCGGCCTGCTGGGCCGCACCATCGATACCCAACGCCATACCACTGACCACGCGCCAGCCGCGCCGCGCCAGTTCGCTGGCGAAGGCCACGGCATTGCTCTGGCCTTCCCGGGTCGGCTGTCGCGAGCCGACCATCGCCAAGCGGGGCGGCTCGAGGGCGGCGAGGTCACCCATCGCCCAAAGCACCGGTGGTGGGTCGGGAATCTCGTCAAGCAGCGCCGGCCAGTCGGGATGACCTCGATACAGCAGCTCGCGCGCCGGCGCGGCCTCGAGCCAGGCCATGTCGGCATCGAGGCGCGCCGACAGAGGACTCTTGGCGGGATGGTCGAGCCATAGTCGTAGGGCGCTCGCCGCCTCGCCGGGCAGGGCTGCGAGCCAACCGTGTGGCCAGTCGGGGGTGCTTTCGGCCAGCAGCGATAGCTGCCGGCTACCCACCCCGGGTAGCCGCGCCAACGCCAGCCATTCACGAGCCTGCATCGCGCCTCCCTCTCTCGTCTGCGCTATTCGCATCGCTTCCCTTAAGTACCAATGTCAGCGCAGGGCGGCACCCAGAACGCGGCGGGGATTTTGCACCCGATCGCCCACGGCCAAGGTGCGGGAGGCTTCCATCACCAAGCCATAACTCATCTTGTCGTAGGGACGGAAGATCATCACCAGACCGGCATCCTCGCCGGGCAAATTCAGCATCTCGCCGGTACGGGGGTCCTCGACCAGCTCACCGCGCTGCTCGACCATCAGCACATGCCCGCTTTCCAGGCCATCGCGCCGACCGCGATCAATCGCCACCACTTGCAGCCGGCCAATGAAGCGCACGCCGCCAGGCACCGCCAGGATGGTGCCGTCGACGTCCCGTTCGGGGGGCCGGGGGTAGAACTGGCTCGTCAGCCCACGATCTTCCAGCGGCAGGACGATATCGTTGTTGCGCACCTCCTGGTTCGCCGTCGTGACCTCGAGCACCACGATGTCATCCTCGTTGCGTTCGCGACGCGCCTGGCCAATGCTTTCCAGCTCCAGGCCCAGAGTTTCACCGCTGGCACTATCGAAATAGCGCTCACCGATGCGATAAAGGCCGACACGGCCGGCTCGTTCGACGCTGCCCCGGGCGTAAAGCCGGTCGCCCGCCCCGCTGATCAGCCGACGATCGTCGCCACCGACCACGTAGGCCAGTTCGTCGAGCGCGTCGGGATTCTCGATCACACGATGCTCGCGCAGGAACTGACCGATCGCCTCCATGGGGATCGGTTCGACGGCTTCGCGATGCGGCGTGGTGCGCATGGTCGGCGAGAGCGTCACCTGGCCCTGACCACGCTCCAGGCCCAGACAGGGGCGCCCGTTGCAGTCATATAGATAGACCACATCGCCGGGATAGATCAGGTGCGGATTCTCGATCTGCGGATTGACCTGCCACACCTCGGGCCACTGCCAGGGACGGCGCAGGAAGCGCCCCGAGATGTCCCAGAGGGTATCGCCTTGGCTGACGGTGTAGCGGTCGGGAGCATCGCTGCGCAGGCCATCGTCCCAACTCAGCGCCTGAGCACGGGCGCTGCCCGAGTCGGACATCATCGCCCCGGGCATCACCGCCGGCACCAGGCTCAACGCCACGATCAGGCCCAGCCCCGCCGCCGAACAGCCCCACCGCCGGCGCCCTGCCTTGCCATTTGTCCTCTGCTTCATCCCGTCTTCCCCTGCGTTGATCGCCTCGCGCACCGCCATGGAACCGCGGTGACGTGATATAATCCAAGCATTATTGATGACATCGACGCTCGCCTGCATTGCCCGGTCACGTCTTATCATGACCGTCATGTTTCTGCCCATGCACCGGTAGGACGTCTTGGTGGCATGCCTTACTGAACAGTGTGACGCTAAAACAGCCCCAACTTGTAAACGACAGCATAACGGTGATTTCAACGCCATGGCCAAATTACCCATCCTCGAATTTCCCGATGAGCGGCTGCGCACCAGAGCAGCACCGGTCGAGGCGGTCGACGACGAGGTGCGACGGCTAGTCGACGACATGCTCGAGACCATGTACGACGCTAGCGGTATCGGTCTTGCCGCCACCCAGGTCGACGTGCATCGCCGCGTCATCGTCATGGACGTCAGCGACGACCGTTCAAGCCCGCGAGTCCTGATCAACCCCGAAGTCACGACGCTCGGTGACGAGCGCGAGCCGCTGCAGGAAGGCTGTCTGTCGATCCCCGAGTACTACGCCGAGGTGCCTCGTGCCTTGCGCGTTCATCTCAAGGCCCTGGACCGTGATGGCACGCCCTACGAACTCGAGGCAGATGGCTTGCTGGCGCATTGCATCCAGCATGAGCACGACCATCTCGAGGGCATCCTCTTCGTCGACTACCTCTCGCCGCTCAAGCGCGATCGGGTGGCGAAGAAAATGCTCAAGCGCCACAAGCAGTCGCAGTCGGCCTGACGGCCTGACCCTCATGCGATGACGAAGACCGATGCTCGAGCGTCGGTCTTCGTCGTTTGTGGCCGCCTCCGCTATCATGAACCCTGTCTCTCACCGGCAAGGCCATCCGAGATCATGTCCCAACCCCTTAGCGTCATCTTCGCCGGCACCCCAGACTTCGCCGCCGAAAGCCTGGCGGACCTGCTGGCCAGCCAGCACCGTGTCGTCGCCGTCTATACGCAGCCGGACCGGCCCGCTGGTCGCGGTCGCAAGCTCACCCCGAGCCCGGTCAAGCGGCTGGCGCTCGCCCACCAGCTCCCGGTACATCAACCCGAGACCTTGAAAGCCCCCGAGATTCAGCGCGAGCTGGCCGCCCATGCGGCGGACGTGATGGTCGTGGTGGCCTACGGCCTGATCCTGCCCCGCACTGTGCTGACGATCCCCAGGCTGGGCTGTCTCAACGTGCATGCCTCGCTGCTGCCGCGCTGGCGCGGCGCCGCCCCCATCCAGCGCGCCATCGAGGCCGGTGACGATGAGAGCGGCGTGACCCTCATGCAGATGGACGAGGGACTGGATACCGGCGATATGCTGCTGGTGCGTCGCACGCCGATCACCGCCACTACCACCGGCGGCGAGCTTCATGACCGCCTTGCCAGCCTCGGTGGCGCAGCCCTCACCGAAGCGCTGGACGCCCTGGCCGCGGGCGAACTGTCCGCCACACCCCAGCCCGAATCAGGCGTCACCTACGCCGCCAAGCTCTCCAAGGCCGAGGCGGAGCTCGACTTCGGCCGCCCCGCCGCCGAACTCGCCAACCGGGTGCGCGCCTTCAATCCCTGGCCCGTGGCCTGGTGCGCCCTCAGGGAAGAACGCCTGCGCTTGTTGATGGCCGAAGCCGCGCCTCTTGCCGAGGGCGAATCCCCGGCGGCGTCCGGCACCCTGTTTTCTCCCGATGCCGACGCATTGCGCATCGCCGCAGGCCCCAAGGGCGACCAGGTGTTGCGCGTCACGCGGGCCCAGCTGCCGGGCGGCAAGCCGCTGCCGGTCCGCGAGTTGCTGCATTCCCGCGCCGAGCGCCTGCCACCCGGCCTGCGCCTCGGCCGTTATGACGAGGAGACGCCGGCATGAGCAACGATCGACCCGGCAACCGCCGACCGCCTTCTCGCGGCCTGCACAACGATACCGGGGTGGTCGTGCGCGCCGCGGCCGCCAGCGCCCTGGTGCCAGTCATCACCGGCAAGGGCTCGCTGAACGATCTTGACGACCATCAGGTCGTCGCCCGCGACCGTGCCCTGTTCAAGGCGCTTTGCTACGGCTGTTGTCGCACCCTGCCGCGGTTGGAGGCGCTGGCCAGCCAGCTGCTGGTCAAGCCCTTCAAGGCCCGCGACGCCGACATCCAGGCACTGCTGCTGCTCGGCATCTTCCAGCAGCTCTACCTGCGGGTTCCGGCGCATGCCGCCGTGGGCGAGACCGCCGGCGCCGCGCGCCTGCTCGGCAAGGAGTGGGCGACGCGGGTCCTCAATGGTTGTCTGCGCCGGCTACAACGCGAGTCCGCCGCCCTGCAGGCCGAGGTCGACCGCGACCCGGCGGTGGCGCTGCTGCACCCGCGCTGGCTGCTCAAGGCCCTGCGCCAGGCCTGGCCCGATGACTGGCGTGACATCGCCATGGCCAACAACGACCCCGGCCCCATGACCCTGCGCGTCAACCGCCGCCACGGCGACCGCGAGGCCTATCTGGAACAGCTGGCAGGCGCCGGACTCCCGGCTCGTCTTTGCTCCCATGCCCCCGACGGCGTGACCCTCGAGACGCCCTGCGACGTTCACCAATTGCCGGGCTTCGAGGAAGGGCTTGTCAGCGTACAGGACGAGGCGGCCCAGCTTACCGGCGTGCTGCTCGGGCCGGCGCTGGCGCCACGCCCGGGAGCGCGGGTGCTGGATGCCTGCTGCGCGCCCGGCGGCAAGACCGCCCAACTGCTCGAGGTCTACGATATCGATCTCTGCGCGGTGGACAGCGATGCCGCGCGCCTATCGCGGGTCGAGGACGCCCTGGCGCGGCTGGGACTGGCCGCCACACTGCTGCATGGCGACGCGACCCAGCGTGATTGGTGGGACGGCTCCCCCTTCGATGCCATCCTGCTCGACGCACCCTGCTCCGGCAGCGGCGTGATTCGCCGCCATCCCGACATCAAGCGACTGCGTCGACCCTCCGATATCGTCAAACTGGCCCAGCTCCAGGAACACCTACTCGACAACCTCTGGTCGCTGCTGCGGCCCGGTGGGACGCTGCTTTATGCAACCTGTTCGGTGCTGCCCGAAGAGAATGCCGAGCAGATCGCGGCCTTTCTCGAACGCACGCCCAACGCCCGCGCCACCACGCCCGATGACGTCGCCTGGGGGCGCCCTGCCGGCCCCGGCCGACAGCTGCTGCCGGCCCCCGGCAGTCACGATGGCTTCTTCTATGCCAGACTGGTCAAGCAGGCCGGCCGAAACCGCCGACCGGCTTGATGACAACACACAGTGAAAGCGATAGCGAAAGGAGATAGCCATGAGCCAGCACGTCTACAAACACATCGAACTCACCGGGTCCTCCGAAAAAGGCATCGAGGACGCCGTCAACAACGCCATTACCAAGGCCTCGGACAGCCTGCACAACATGCGCTGGCTCGAGGTCACCGATACGCGTGGCCACATCGAGAATGGCCGCGTATCCCACTGGCAGGTGTCCGTCAAGGTCGGCTTCACGCTGGACTGACCGGCGGCTGACACGCTTGCCCCTGTTCCCGGAGCGACGCCTGGTTTAAGCTGCTCTTTCTGTTGCGGCGCACAAGAGGCGTCCCCGGGAACGGAAGCGGACACAACAATCATGAAAATCATCATTCTCGGCGCCGGCCAGGTGGGAGGCACCCTGGCCGAGCACCTGGCCCGCGAGGAGAACGACATCACCGTGGTCGACACCGACGGCGATCGGCTGCGTGAGCTGCACACCCGGCTCGACATCCGCACCGTGGTTGGGGCGGGCTCTTACCCGATGGTATTGCGTCAGGCCGGCTGCGAGGACGCCGACATGCTGATCGCGGTGACCAGCCGCGACGAAGTCAACATGATCGCCTGCCAGGTCGCCCATACGCTGTTTCGCACGCCGACCAAGATCGCCCGGGTGCGCGCCACCGCCTACCTGACCCGCAAGGGGCTATTTGCCCACGAGGCGGTGCCCATCGACGTGCTGATCAGCCCCGAGCAGGTGGTCACCGACCACATCCGCCGCCTGATCGAGCACCCCGGCGCCCTGCAGGTGCTGGAATTCGCTGGAGGCCTCGTGCAATTGGTGGCGGTCAAGGCCATCTACGGCGGTCCGCTGGTCGGCCAGGACCTGGCCTTCCTGCGCCGCCACATGCCCAGCGTCGATACTCGCGTGGCGGCCATCTACCGCCGCAACCGCCCGATCATTCCCCGTGGCGACACCGTTATAGAGGCCGACGACGAGGTGTTCTTCATCGCCGCGCGCCGCGACATCCGTGCGGTGATGAGCGAGCTGCGCCGCCTCGACCGTGACTTTCGCAGCGTGGTCATCGCCGGGGGCGGCAACATCGGCGAGCGCCTCGCCGAACACCTCGAGCACAGCCACCAGGTCAAGATCATCGAACATAGCCTCGAGCGCTGCACGCAGCTTTCCGAACGCCTCGACCGCACCGTGGTGCTGCATGGCAGTGCCACCAGCAAGCGGCTGCTCGAGGAAGAGAACATCGAGGACTGCGACATCTTCTGTGCGCTGACCAACGACGACGAGGTCAACATCATGTCGTCGATGCTCGCCAAGCGCATGGGTGCCAAGAAGGTACTGACGCTGATCAACAACGCCGCCTATGTCGACCTGGTCCAGGGTGGCGAGATCGATATTGCCATCTCGCCGCAGCAGGCCACCATCGGCAGCCTGCTGACCCACGTGCGCCGCGGCGACATCGTCAACGTGCACTCGCTGCGGCGCGGCGCCGCCGAGGCCATCGAGGCCATCGCCCATGGCGACGTCCAGTCCTCGAAGGTCGTCGGCCGCCCGATCGGCGAGATCGACCTGCCCAAGGGCACCACCATCGGGGCGGTGGTGCGCGGCAAGAACGTGCTGATCGCCCACGACGACGTCGTGGTCGAATCCGGCGATCATGTCATTCTGTTCGTGATCGACAAGCGCCGCATCCGCGACGTGGAACGCCTCTTCCAGGTCGGACTGACATTCTTCTAATGCAGCCAAGGCATTTGCTGCCGCCGTCACGGTGTTTTCGATGAGGAGAGCCGCGCAATGAGCCTGCGCATGATCCTGCGCATCCTGGGCCTGCTGCTGATGCTGTTCAGCCTGACCATGATGCCGCCGATCCTGATCTCGCTGCTTTACGCCGACGGCCTTTGGGATGCCTTCGCCACCGCCATCGCCATTACCGTGGTGACGGGTGCGCTGATGTTCCTGCCCAATCGCAACGCCCGGCGCGAGCTGCGCACCCGCGACGGCTTTTTGATTGCCGTGCTGTTCTGGAGCGTACTGGCTCTGTTCGGCTCGCTGCCGTTGATGCTGACCGGCACCGATGCGCTGTCAATTACCGATGCGGTGTTCGAGTCCTTCTCGGGGCTCACCACCACCGGGGCCACGGTGATCACCGGCATCGAGTTCCTGCCCAAGTCGATTCTCTACTACCGCCAGCAGCTGCAGTGGCTGGGGGGGATGGGGATCGTGGTGCTGGCGGTGGCGATCCTGCCGACTCTGGGCGTCGGCGGCATGGCGCTATATCGCACCGAAATACCGGGGCCGCTGAAGGATTCCAAGCTGACCCCGCGCATCACCGAAACGGCCAAGGCGCTGTGGTACATCTATGCGAGCCTGACGATTACCTGCTTTCTCGCCTACCTCGCCGCCGGCATGGACTGGTTCGATGCGCTGGGCCACAGCTTTTCCACCGTCGCCATCGGCGGCTTCTCCACGTATGACGCCAGCATCGGCTACTTCGACAGCGCCGCCATCGAGCTGATCTGTACGGGCTTTCTGATCATCTCGGCGATGAGCTTCAGCCTGCACTTCGTGGCCTGGCGCCAGCGCAGCGTGGCGCACTATTTCCAGGACCCCGAGGCACGCTTCTTGCTGCTGTTCCTGAGTGGACTGACGGTGATCACCGTGATCTCGCTGTGGCTCTCGGGTCAGTACGGCACCGAGATGGGGCTGCGCCACGGCTTCTTCGAGGTGGTCTCGATCGCCACGACGGCGGGATTCGCCGTCGCCGACTTCTCGGCCTGGCCCGGCGCCCTGCCCTTCCTGTTGTTCGTTGCCGCCTTCGTCGGCGGCTGTTCGGGGTCGACCGGCGGCGGCATGAAGGTGATCCGCATCATCCTGATACTCAAGCAGGGCATGCGCGAAGTGATGCGCCTGATTCACCCCAACGCGGTGATCGCGGTCAAGGTCGGCAAGGTCAGCGTGCCTGACGGCATCGCCCAGGCGGTGTGGGGCTTCTTCTCGGCCTACGTGATGCTGTTTTTCCTGATGCTGGTGGGGGTGATGGCCACCGGTGTCGACCAGGTCACTGCCTGGTCCTCGGTGGCCTCGGCGCTCAATAACCTCGGCCCGGCGCTGGGCGATGCCTCCGCCAACTACGGCGACCTGCCGATGGCGGCCAAGTGGATCCTCGTGGTCGCCATGCTGCTCGGGCGCCTGGAAATCTTCACCGTCCTGGTACTCTTCACCCCCGCCTTCTGGCGTCGCTGACAAAGGGGTATCGAGAGTTTGGCGTGACCAAGCCCTTCATGGATAATCACCCTCTTCGACCATTGCACACCGAGCGTCCATGACCGACTCCCAGGAATCCGTGATCGCCGAACACCAGGATGGTAACACCAGCGGCCCACGCCGCATCGTTCAGGTCGGCGACACCCGCTACACCCTGCTGGGTACCGCCCATGTCTCCGCCGAGAGCGCGGCTGACGTGCGAGCGATGATCCGTTCAGGGGATTATGATGCCGTGGCGATCGAGCTTTGCGACTCGCGACGCCAGAGCCTCGCCAATCCGGACGCCATGGGCGAACAGGACCTCTTCCAGATCTTTCGTCAGGGCAAGGCCGGCTTGGTCGCCGCCAGCCTGGCGCTGGGCGCCTTCCAGCAGCGCCTCGCCGAGCAGTCCGGCATCGAGCCCGGCGCCGAGATGCGCGCCGCCCTGGAGGAATCGCGCCGCTCCAGGCTGCCGCTGGTGCTGATCGACCGCGATGTGGGCGTGACCCTCAAGCGCATCTACCACAACGTGCCCTGGTGGCAGCGGTTTGGGTTGTTCTCGGGCCTGCTCGGCAGCGTGCTGTCACGCCAGGAAGTGTCCGCCGCAGACATCGAGCGACTCAAGGAAGGCGACGTGCTGGAGTCTACCTTCAGTGAGTTCGCCGCCGAGTCGAAGAACCTCTATGTGCCGCTGATCGCCGAGCGCGACCGCTACATGGTGCTGCGCCTGGCCGAGGAATGCCCGCCGGATCGCTACCGCAACGTGCTGGTGGTAGTTGGCGCCGGTCACATGAAGGGCATGGCCGAGCAACTGGAGGCTGAGATTCCCGCCTCGCCGGTTGCCGAACGCGAGCAGTTGGAGGTCACCCCGCCGCCGTCGAAACTCTGGAAGGCACTGCCTTGGCTGATCACCGCGCTGGTACTGACCGGCTTCGCCATTGGCTTCTCGCGCAATACCGATCTGGGCTGGCAGCTCGTCATCGAGTGGTTCCTGATCAACGGCGTGCTCTCGGGGGCTGCCACCCTGGCGGCGCTAGCCCACCCGGTGACCGTGGTGGCGACCTTCTTCGCCGCCCCGCTCACCTCGCTCAACCCCACCATCGGTGCCGGGTTCGTCGCCGCAGGTGTCGAGCTCTACATGCGCAAGCCCAAGGTGCGTGACTTCTCGACACTGCGCCACGATGTCACCGAACTCAAGGGCTGGTGGCGCAACCGTGTCTCACGCACCCTGCTCGTGTTCATCCTGGCCACGCTAGGCTCGGCCGCCGGCACTTGGATTGCCGGCTTTCGCATCGTCGGGGCGCTTTTTGGCTGAAGGTCATGTTTAGTTCACAGCTCCTTGGCCCAGCTTTCGCGCCCTAGTGCCATGACGCGCTCCACCTCGTCCGCCGACACCACCTCGGTGTTGCCGAGTTCCAGCGGGTCGTAATGAAAGACATACAAGCGGGAGGTAAACTCGGCGATGGGCAGCGAGGCTTCGCCAGGGCGCTCGCCGTGGCCTTGGGTTTCGCAGGTAATGTTCTGCCCCCAGTCCTGACCGCTGTCGTTGTTGGGGTTGAAGAAATACACGCGCATCTCCGCATCCGGATCCAGCGCCACCCGCAGGATGGTAATGGCGTGCCGGCCGACGAAACGCGCGGCACTGTCGGTCACGGCGATACCTGCGGGCTGAGGGTGGATCAGCGGCAGATTGCCATTGTAGTAAGGGTGATAGCGCACGTAGAACTGCCGCACGAAGCCTTCGTAATCGTCGAGCTTGCCGGTGTGAATGTCGGCCACGACCCGAAAGCCGTAGCCCACCCACCAACCGTAGAACTCTGGATTGATCCAGCGATGCAAGTCGTCATCGCGCTCTCCGCAGAGCCGCCCCATCTCCATGTAGATGCGGTCGAGGTGAGGCACCAGAATCAGTGACACCGGGTCGACATCCAGCGGCGCCTCCTTGGCCAGGCCCGCTTCCAGACCCCGGGACGACACGTGTTGACCCTCGAAACGCGCCAGCACCTCATCGTCGCGCGCCGCCCAGGCCACCAGCTGCAACAGGTAATCGGCATCGTTGTAGGCCCACATGGACAGCCCGATCACCGACTGACAAGTTGGGTTGTTGCCCTGCCCGACGCCCAGTGGCTGACCCAACAGGCTCAGCACTCCCGCGAGCAGGAATACCCTTGGCGACCTGGCCTCGCCGAAGACGCGCCGCAAGGCAGTCGCGGGCTGCTCGGCCAACGGTAACTCGATCTGGCGCCACAGCGCCGCGGCGACCGGCGGTGTGAACAGAGCGCCGCGCTCGAGCAGCTGCGTCAGGCCGTAGACTGCCTGACTGGTCTCGGGAAATATCGCCTTGTCGATCAGCGCTTGCACCAGTTGCGGGTAGCACCGCAACACCTCATGGCCGGTACTGCTGAGCCCCAGGGCCGCCGGCAGCAGGTCGTCGCGTTGATGCAGGTGGCGCACCAACACCGGGTGGTAAGGCGATACCAGCCCGGTGTCATGCACGGCGCGCGCGAAGCCGCTCGCCTCCTCGCCCAGCGCGGCATCGTCCATGCCCGCCAGGCGTTGGGCATAGATATCAAGGCCCGGGTCCTCGCGACAGCCCGGGGTCGGGCCGAATACTGCACTCACCAGGCGCGCGGCGCTGTGCATGCCGGCGGTTTCGATGGCGGGATCGAAAAGGCACTTGGCGATCTGGCTGATCATCTGCTTGATACCGTCGGCCTGCAACGGGCGCTGGGCCAGCAGACGCCAGACCTCCTCGACCAGGCTTTCAAGGATGCTCTCGTAACCCAGACGCGCCAGCATGTACTGGTAAAGCATGTGGACGAGAGTACCCAGACACTCAGGTCGCTCACGGTCGGCCTCGCTCATCTGTTCCGACAACAGATCCAGGTTCAATGCCATCACCTGGGTCAGGAAGTTTCTCGCTTGCTCGGCCGAAATGCCCGGATGGAAATAGTCGCCCGACGCGACCGCCAGCAGGCGGATCTCGCTGAGCGCTTCAATAGCCGTATAACTCGGCTCGCCATGGCGAAGGGTGCGCTCGGCCAGAACGGGCTGGAGAATGGACGGCTGCCCCCAGTCGCTGTTGGCAAAGACCCCGGCAGACTCGACGGCGGGCACGCGGGCGTAAAGCGCCTCAAGCCCGCCAGGGACGATCATCAGGGCCTGCGCCGAGGACAGAACCTCGGTTTTTGGTGCCTTGGGATCGGCCAGGCGGGTCTGCACGAAGCGTTCGAGCGCGGTATCGAACTGCTCAAGCGCCGGTTGGAGCGCGTCATTGCGGTAGTCAGGGGTCATGAGGGCCAAGTTCCTTGCCTTGCGGTGATCTTGCCGAATCATTTCGGCAGCATAGTGGACGACGAGCCCATAGCCTGAGCCAGCGATGTCAGCCTTCAGGCCAAGGGGGCCACCGTGATAATTATCACAAGATAGCGACCTTCCGCACGCGTCGCACGGCGCCTTGTGCAGCGTCGACTGGATGACTCCTAAGGGTGGGCATTCTGGCAACGTCGCCTCAATCAGGCATCGACCTGGCGCGAGCGCAAGCGCCGCATTGCAGCTGTCGGCGTCTCGAGCTTCTCGAAGCCACGACTGGCGGCATAACTGTCGTTGAAGACGTCGAAGTAGTCGTCGAGCACCTCGCCCGCCACGACGTCGCCAGATTGCGTCAATAACTCGGCGGCGACCTCGGCGGTGCAAAGATGGGCCGCGGACGCCGGCTTACGCAGCCGGTAGCGGGTCAGCCGCTCGGTTGCCAGGGGCAGCACCGGCAGCGAGTCGAGGTAGGGGCTCTTGCGAAAAATGCGCCGGCACTGCCGCCAGGTGCCGTCGAGGATGATGAAGACCGGAATCCGCCCATGCGCCTTCTGCGCTGCCACCGTGTCCATCCCCACCACGCTGGCGGCGTAGTCCGGCTGGTCGTCAGGAAAGATCACGAATGGCGCGTAGCGGCTGTCGGCGAGCAGGGCCAGCAGGCGCTCGTCCGGCACCGTGCGATACCAGGTGAAGACCTCGGTATCGGGCAGCACGTCACGGATCAGCCGACCGGTGTTGGTGGGCTTGTGATGCTCCAACGGGTGCGTCAGCAACCAGACCCGCGCGGTGCTCTCTGCGCCGACCCGGTAGGGGCACAGGCAGTTGAGCGCCGGCAGGTTGCAGCCCGGACAACGCCGGACCAGACTGCCGCGCGCCTTGAACTCGCGGCGTGGCGGTCGGGGATGGCCGGTTGCGGGGTCGCGTTCGATAAGCTCGGAAGAGGCGTCGTCTTGCATGGCACGGCTCGAAGAAATGGCCGGGCATTCTAGCATATCCGCCGTCTCAGCCCAGTAGCGTCTCGGGCAGCCAGAGGCGACCCTCGCGCTGCCAGTGGCCGACTAGCGCCGGCACGCCCTGGCCCGCTGACTGGCTGAGTCGCGCCACGCCGGGAGGCGCCAGCATCTGAGCGTCGGGGTCGACCAGCACGCAGGGCGCGTCCAGCGGGGCATGGTCGAGCAGCAAGGCGGCCGGCATCACGGCAAGCGAGGTGCCGACCACTAGCAGCAAATCCGCCTCGGCGGCGATCTCGCAGGCCTCCACGAAGTGCGGCACGGCCTCCCCGAACCACACCACGTCGGGGCGCAGCTGACTGCCCTTGTCACACAGATCGCCGAGGGCGATGCCGCCACGGGGCAGCGGATAGTGCATGCGCGGATCGATTGAGGAGCGCGCCTTGAGGATCTCGCCGTGCAGGTGCAGCACCTGGCGCGAACCGGCCCGCTCGTGCAGATCATCGATGTTCTGGGTGACGATGCTCACCCGAAAGCCCTGCTGTTCCAGGCTGGCCAGCGCCTGATGGGCGGAATTGGGACGTGCTCGGCGTACCTGGTCACGCCGCTGATCGTAGAAACGCAGCACGCGCCCCGGGTCGCGTCGCCAGGCCTCAGGCGTGGCAACATCCTCGATAGCATGATCGGCCCACAGGCCATCGCTGGCCCGAAAGGTCTGGATGCCGCTCTCGGCGCTGATTCCCGCGCCGGTGAATACCACCAGATGCGGCGCTCGCTGCTTCGCCATTTACCACCTCCCGCCAACTACTCGCTTTCCCTGAAATTATCATTCTGGACCCCAGTGCGACCAGAGAGCACCGTCCGGCCCGGAAGTGGGTCGAAGAAGTCATCAAGAAAGGTGGGTAACGATGGCCAAACATCAGCCTTACTTGGCGAATCGGTCGCCGTGCGGCAGATTGTGATGATCTCGATGAAATGCTAATCTGTGTATAGATAACGCAAATCATACACACAGGTGTCACATGAGAACCAACATTGTCATTGACGACCAGTTGATGGCGGAGGCTCTGAAGGCTTCTGGCTATACCACCAAAAAAGAGGCCGTCGAGCAAGGCCTGAAACTCTTGGTGCGACAGAGCAAGCAGCAGGAAATTCGAAAGCTACGCGGTAAGATCAAGTGGGAAGGCGACCTGGATGAAATGCGGAGTGCTAGATGATACTGGTGGATACCAGCGTCTGGATCGACTATTTCAACGGACTCGTTAACCCACAGACTGATCTGCTGGATGCCTCGATAGTCGAGGGCTCAGTTGCTATCGGCGATCTAATATTTCTGGAAATCCTGCAAGGCATTCGCAACGACAAGGATTACCGCAAAACCAAACAAAGCCTGCTGACGCTGGATCAGTATGAAATGTTTGGCAAAGAAATGGCAGAAAAGTGCGCCGATAATTACCGATCACTTCGCAAAAAAGGCATTACGATCAGAAAAACCGCTGACGTCATCATCGCGACTTTCTGTATAGAGAGCCGGCTGCCCCTGCTTTTCCTTGATCGCGACTTCATTCCCTTCATTGATCACCTTGGGCTCGAACCTGCTCTGAGAGAAATATAATGCCTGCAGCATGCGCACCCTTGTAATGAAGCCGAAGGCGCAATCTTGCTCTACCGTCCCCGTTTTGTGACGGCAATATCCACACTCTAGCTCAATAAACTTTAGTTCGTTATCGGATAGAGAGCAGTTAACTTTGGCGGAAAAACGGTGTCGCCTGGGCGGTAAAACGCCAGCCGCGGCTGGCGTCCTGGTTGGCGGATGGCGCGGCAACGTCAGGCTCCGTGATAGCCATCCTCTTCGGGGCTCTCGTGATTCCCCTTGGGCAATTCCCCGGCCCAGGCCATGGCCGCAACGTGATCGCGCATGGGAAAGGTGCGGATCTCCACGGCCTTGAACAGTCGCTTTTCCAGGTGGGCGAGTTGCTTGACCCACTCCTGGTCGGTGACCACGGCGGCTCGGTGATAGTGTTCGAGATCGCCAAGCTGGGTCAGGCCGTAGCCGACATCCTTCATCAAGGCGGTCAGGGTCATAAAACGCAGGGTGTCGATCTCGACCACCAGGCTGACCTTGGGATGCGCCTGCTTGGCGGCCTCGATGGCATCGATGGCGCGCTGCAGCTCATGGGCGGTCACGACACCCCCCGCTTTCATCGCCACGACATGGTCAGCCGGATGGGAGATGAGGTCCAACATGGGCGTTCTCCTTGGGGTTATGGGAAAAGCAAAGCAGCGTCGGTCTCTTTCAGCATAGCGCGCCGTGACAACTACTGGTGCCCAAAGGACGCTGCTGGGAAAGTCACGAAAACGTCACCTAACCGCGCAAGCATAGGGCTGAATGCCACAAGAGAGTCACACAGCATGCCTCTGCGCGCGCGCGAACCGCTTAGCGAAGCGGAAGTTGAGCAGCTGATCCGGCTGGCTCGCGGCAATGCACTGACCCAGCATCGCCAAGCCGAGCGAGCGGCCCAACAGCCCGCGGCCACCACCGCCTTGCGGTCGAACACGCCGAGCTCAAGGACAGATTTTCAACCTCTGAGAATCCTGATGCTAGCGGATGTGTTCTTTCCACGCATCAACGGGGTCTCCACTTCCATCGCCAGCTTCCGTGGGGCGCTCGAACGTCAGGGCCACGCGGTCATCCTGATCTGCCCCAACTACCCGGTGGGCCAGATAGACGCGCCGGGCGTGCTGCGCATCCGTTCGCACGGATTGCCAGGTGACCCTGAAGATCGCATGATGCGCTACCGTGAGCTGATGGCTCTGACGCCGCAGCTCGCCGCAACAGCTTTCGACCTGATCCATGTGCACACGCCCTTCGTGGCCCACTACGCCGGCATCGCCCTGGGGCGCCGGCTGGGCATTCCAGTAGTGGCCACCTACCACACTCTCTTCGAGGAATACCTGCACCACTATGTGCGCTGGCTGCCGCGTCGCTGGCTGCGCTTCGCCGCCCGTCGCCTATCGGTGCGCCAATGCCAACAGGTTAGTGCCCTGGTAGCGCCCTCCCTGGCCATGCAAGAGGCGCTGGAGCGCTATGGCGTCACCACGCCCATGGCAGTCATTCCCACCGGCCTGGCACTGGAGACCTTTACCCATCCCCATGAGGCGAGCGATTTTCGCCACTGCTACAACCTGCCGCCGGAGGCCAGGCTGCTGCTCTTCGTGGGCCGTGCGGCCAACGAGAAGAACATTGGCTTTCTGATCGAGATGCTACCCCAGGTACTGGCCAAGCACCCTGCCACTCGGCTGATCATCACCGGCGAAGGCCCGGCCCAGGCGGCGCTGGCCCGACAGGCACGTCAGGCAGGGCTTGGCGAAGCAGTGATCTTTCTCGGCTATCTCGACCGCGATGGCCCCTTGCAGGCGGCCTACCGCGCCGCTGATGTGTTCGTGTTCGCGTCACGCACGGAGACACAGGGGTTGGTGCTGCTGGAAGCCCTTGCCCTCGGCACTCCGGTGGTCTCCACCGCAGTAATGGGCACCCGCGATATGCTGGAGGACGGCGCCGGCTGCCTGATCGCCGAAGAGCGCTACGACGACTTCGCCACCAAGGTAAACCGCGTACTCAGCGACCCGGTGCTGCAGACAGAGCTTGCCCGCCGCGGCCCCATCCATGCCGCTCGGTGGCACGAAGATGCCCTGGCGGCGGAACTGGCACGGGTGTATTGGCAGTGCGTTGGGGCGGCAGCAAGCGGAAGGTGACGCACCACAGCCTGACTAGTAGACCAAGGCGTTGCCTTCGGCGCCGGCGAAGCGCTGCTTGTTGCGATACGGGTAGACATCAATCACCCGACCGTCGCGGATCGCCTGCTGCAGGCTCTTCCAGTAGTCGGCATCGAAAAGCTCAGGATGCAGCTCGAAAAACAGCTTTCGCAACCGTACGTCGGCGAACAGGAAGGGGCCGAATTCCTCGGGAAAGACATCATTGGGTCCCACCGAGTACCACGGTTCGTCGGCGAGTTCCTGCTCGGGATACATGGGCTCGGGAATGTGGCGGAAGTTACACTCGGTCAGGTAGCTGACCTCATCGTAATCGTAGAAGATCACTCGGCCGTGGCGGGTCACGCCGAAGTTCTTGAGCAGCATGTCGCCGGGAAAGATATTGGCCGCCGCCATCTGCTTGATGGCGTTGCCGTAGTCCTTGAGCACCGCGCGGATCTCATCGGCGTCGCACTGCTCCACGTAGAGGTTCAGCGGCGTCATCATGCGTTCGGTGTAACAGTGCTCGATGATCACCTTGTCGCCCTTCAGATGCACCGTCGATGGCGCCACCTGAAGCAGGTGCTCCAGACAATCGGGGGCGAAATGGTCCTGGCGGGCGATAAAGTGCGAGAACTCCTGGGTATCGGCCATGCGTCCCACCCGATCGTGGCGCTTGACCAGTCGGTACTTCTCGCGCACGTTCTCGCGACTCATCTCCTTGGTAGGGTCGAAGCGATCCTTGATGATCTTGAACACGGTGCGATAGGACGGCAGCACGAAAACAGCCATCACCATACCCCTCACCCCGGGAGCGATGATGAACTGGTCTTCACGCTTGGCAACATGGTGATTCAGCGCGCGAAAGAACTCGGTCTTGCCATGCTTGAAGAAACCGATGGCGGCGTATAGCTCGCCTTCCGGCTTGTCGGGCATCAGCTCCTTTAGGTAGCGGACGAACTCGCGAGGCACCTGGACGTTCACCTGGAAATAGGCGCGGGTAAAGGAAAAGATGATCGACACCTCGTCGGGCTCGATGATCACGGTATCCAGATGCAGCCCCTTGCCGTCGTCGTGCAGTACCGGCAACACCAGCGGCACCTGCTCCCCGCCCCCCTTGATGCGACCCACCAGATAGGCGCCCTTGTTGCGGTAGAACACGCTCTTGAGCAGTTCGATCTCGGCATCCGGGGCGTCGAGGATGGCGCCCGGCAGATGATGGCGGAGAAACTCCCCGCCCTGGTGGGCGTCGTGCTCAAGATCGTCGTAGTCCGTCTCGAACGGCGCCTCCTTCAGGGCCCAGCGAATCGCCGCCTCCCAGTCGCTGTTGATCTTTACCCGACGGCAGCGCTCGATGCCCGAATGGTGGGCAGCGCCGTCCCGCGAGCTGTAGACGAACATCCAGTCATTGCGGATATGACGATGATGGAAGAGCGAGCAGAACATTGAATTGAAGTAGGTCTCGGCCAGCTCGTAGTCGAGACGCTGACTGATCAGCTCGGCATAGTGCTGCTTGGCCTCGCGCCAGCACTCGCAGTGGAGCAATACATCCTCGTCGAAGGATCGCCTCAGGCGTTCGCGAGTCTCGTCGACTTTCTCGCCATAGAGGTTGATCCGCTCCGCCGAGGCTTGCTGAGCCTCCCGCCAGGCGGCGTCACGGAAGCGCCGGCTGGCATCCGCGGTAATCTGCTTGAAACGTGAACGATACTCGTCGAAACCGTGCAGCACGGTGGCGGCGAGTCGATAGGCGGGCGAATGCTTCATGGGTTCACTCCTGGCAGCGTCGACGTCAAGCATCCCCGATATCGCAGCGCAGCGCGAGACGACCATGGTGGGGATAACTCCGGAGGCGATAACGGTTAAGTGTCATCGTCGGGTCACGGGATGGTCACGCGAACAACCTAGATATGTCATCAAGGACTTCCACGATGAGGACTGTCGTTCGCAAATCTTGATCATCATCCTTTCCAGGAGACTCTCATGTCGACCGTCCCGATGCCCCGCCCCCTGCTCTGCGCCGCCGTTGCCGCCGCGCTCTTCACCGCCGGCACGTCCGTCGTTCACGCCGAATTCTCCCTCGGCGAGGGCTATACCGATGACGACGGCGACATGGTCGCCGATATTCCCGAAGACGAGTCCCAGTGGCTCGACCCCGACACCCTGGTGTTCGCCTATACGCCGGTGGAAGACCCGGCCGTCTACGCCGATGTCTGGGCCGACTTTCTGGATCACATGGAGGAAGTCACCGACAAGAACGTACAGTTCTTCCCGGTGCAGTCCAACGCCGCCCAGATCGAGGCGATGCGCGCCGGTCGCCTGCACGTCGCCGGCTTCAATACCGGCTCCAACCCGCTGGCCGTCGCCTGCGCCGGCTTCCGACCCTTCGCCATGATGGCCGCCGAGGATGGTTCCTTCGGTTACGAGATGGAGATCATCACCTACCCCGGCTCGGGCATCGAGGAGGTCGAAGACATTCGTGGGCGCACCCTGACTCACACCTCGGAAACCTCCAACTCCGGCTTCAAGGCCCCCACCGCGCTGATGGCCTCCGAATTCGACATGGTGTCCGGTGAGGACTATGAGGTCGACTTCTCCGGCAAGCACGACAACTCGGTGCTCGGTGTGGCCAATCAGGACTACGAGGTCGCCACCGTCGCCAACTCGGTCAAGAACCGCATGATCGACCGCGACGTCGTCAGCGACGACCAACTCGAGGTCATCTACCAGTCCGACACCTTCCCCACCACCGGCTACGGCACTGTCTACAACCTCGCGCCGGAACTGCAGGAGGTCATTCAGGACGCCTTCTTCAGCTATGACTGGGAAGGCACGCAGCTGGCCGAAGAGTTCGGCCGCAACGGCGAGTCACAGTTCATCCCCATTACCTTCGAGGAGCAATGGGCGGTGATTCGTCAGATCGATGAGGCCAACGACGTGTCGTATAACTGCCAGTAACGCGTCCCTACCAGTCGACATGCGGGCGGCCCAACCGTCCGCATGTCGGCGTTTGCATCGGGGGCTCCCGTGTTAGAACTTCACCATCTTTCCAAGACCTATCGCTCCAAGACTGGCGCCAC
Organism: Halomonas jincaotanensis; assembly: GCF_018448785.1. Lineage (GTDB taxonomy): Bacteria > Pseudomonadota > Gammaproteobacteria > Pseudomonadales > Halomonadaceae > Halomonas > Halomonas jincaotanensis. The sequence goes on from NZ_JAHCLU010000008.1 coordinate 57,358, forward strand.
CGGCGACACGGCATTGAGCGATGTGTCATTTCGCGTGCCGCGCGGCGAGGTCGTGGGCCTGATCGGCCCCTCCGGGGCCGGCAAGTCGACGCTGATCCGCTGCATCAATCGCCTGGTTGAACCGACCCAAGGCGAGATTCGCCTGGGCGACACGAACCTGGTCGGCCTGGGCACCGGCGAACTGCGCCGCCAACGCCGTCGCATCGGCATGATCTTCCAGGAATACGCCCTGGTCGAACGGCTGACAGTCATGGAGAACGTGCTTTCCGGCCGGCTCGGTTACGTGCCCTTCTGGCGCAGCTTCACGCGGCGATTTCCCGGCCAGGACATTGAACGCGCCTATCGCCTGCTCGACCGCGTCGGCCTGCTCGACCAGGCCGACAAGCGCGCCGATGCCCTTTCGGGCGGCCAGCGCCAGCGGGTGGGCATCGCTCGCGCCCTGGCACAGGAACCGGAGCTGCTGCTGGTCGACGAACCCACCGCCAGCCTCGATCCCAAGACCAGCCGCCAGATCATGCGTCTGATCACCGAGATCTGCGCCGAGCACCTGCTACCGGCCATCGTCAACATTCACGACGTGCCCCTGGCGCAGCAGTTCACGAGCCGCATCATCGGGCTGCGCAGTGGCAAGGTGGTGTTCGATGGGTCACCGGCTTCGCTCAGCGACGCCGCACTCACCGAGATTTACGGCGCCGAGGACTGGACGGCCATGCAGCAGGAGCACGAACAGGACGAAGCCGCCGATGCCGACGCCCGGCTGCGTCTCGCGGGAGTCGTCAAATGACCACGGCCTACCCGCGCCGCTGGCGCCGCCCGCCGCAGATCGTCCCCGATCGCCGCTGGCGAATTGGCCTGCAGCTCTTGATTCTCGCCTACCTGGTGCTCGCGGTAGGCTCGGTTGAGGTCGACTGGACCCGCGTCGCCGAAGGGCTGGTGCGCGGCCAGCGTTTCGCCATGGGCTTTCTACAGCCCGACTTCACGAGCCGCTGGACAGACATTCGCCAGGGCCTGATCGAAAGCCTGACCATGACCCTGACCGCCACCGTGGTAGGCGTGCTGATCTCGGTGCCCATCGGCATCGGCGCGGCGCGCAACCTGGCGCCGCCGCCGGTCTATCTGGTCTGCCGTTCGATCGTCGCGGTGAGCCGCTCGCTGCAGGAGATCATCATCGCGATCTTTCTGGTGGCGATGTTCGGTTTCGGCCCTTTCGCCGGCTTTCTGACGCTCTCCTTCGCCTCGATCGGCTTCATTGCCAAGCTGCTCGCCGACGACATCGAGGAGATCGACGCCAGCCAGGCCGAGGCAATTCGCGCCACCGGCGCCAGTTGGTGGCAGCTGGTGCACTACGCCATCCAGCCTCAGGTGATGCCCCGGCTGATCGGGCTGTCGCTGTACCGCCTGGACATCAACTTCCGCGAGAGTTCGGTGATCGGCATCGTCGGCGCTGGCGGCATCGGTGCCACCCTCAATACCGCCATCGACCGCTACGAATACGACAGTGCGGGCGCGATCCTGCTGATCATCATCGCCATCGTCATGGTCGTCGAATACAGCTCCAGCTATCTGAGGAAGTTCCTGCAATGAGCGATGCCAATCCGTTCTACCGCGAGACGTCTCACCGCAAACCCGGCTCGCGACCCGGCGAGCCCAGGCACTACTCGCAGATATGGACCTTCCGCACCCCGCATACCCGGCTGGCGATGTGGGTCGGCTGGCTGGCGCTGGTGGCGCTGTTCGTCTATTGCTGGCAGGTCATGAACGCCAACACCATGTGGGTGTTTGTCAACGATACCCCGAGCCAGGCCGCCGACCTGGGCAGCCGCATGCTGCCGCCAAGCCTTGGCTACCTGCCGGAGCTGCTCCCACCATTGTGGGACACGCTCAACATCGCCACCCTGGGCACCCTTGGCGGGGTGATCATGGCGGTACCCGTGGCCTTCCTGGCGGCGCGCAACACCACGCCCTCGATCGCCTTCGTGCGGCCCATTGCCTTGTTCATCATCGTCACCTCGCGATCGATCAACTCGCTGATCTGGGCACTACTACTGGTGGCAATGATCGGCCCCGGCATCCTCGCCGGCATCGTCGCCATCGCCCTGCGCTCCATCGGCTTCGTCGGCAAGCTGCTCTATGAAGCCATCGAGGAGACCGACGCTCGCCAGATCGAGGCCGTTACCGCGACCGGCGCCGGCAGGGCCCAGGTACTCAACTACGGCATCGTGCCCCAGGTGATGCCGGCCTTCTGGGGCATCTCGGTCTTCCGCTGGGACATCAATATTCGCGAGAGCACGATCCTCGGGCTGGTAGGCGCCGGCGGTATCGGCCTCAAGCTCCAGGCGTCGATCAACACCCTGGCTTGGCCTCAGGTCAGCACGATCCTGATCGTGATACTCGCCACGGTGATCTTCAGCGAGTGGGTTTCCGCCCGCGTGCGCCACGCCATTCTCTGACTAGGCAAGCCTGCTTGTGAAGTGGCTGAAATCGGCGTTTTTCAAATCGGTACCTTTTTGGTACTCTTTGAAACGCGTGGCCATCCGCGCCCCGGACACCACCCCGTTCAGGAACGCCTTAGATGTCGACCCACCCAGAGCACCATCAGGCCACCCGCCGGGTCACTTACCTGTCCATCTGGGTCAACTGCCTGCTGGGCATCGCCAAGGTCATCACTGGAACGATTGTCGGCTCGGCCGCACTGGTCGCCGACGGCGTGCACTCCTTCTCCGACCTGGTCACCGACAGTTTCGTGCTGACCGCCGCTCATTACGGCCGCCAGGGACCCGACCAGGACCACCACTATGGCCATGGCCGCATCGAGACGCTGGCCACGCTGTTCCTGGGGAGTGTGCTGATCTTCGTCGCCGGCGGCATCGCCTGGTCGAGCCTCAACCGCCTGCTGGTGGGGGCCGATATCCCGCCACCGGGGCTCTGGGCGATGCTGCTCACCGCCTTCGCTCTCCTCGCCAAGGAGTGGCTCTATCATGTCACCCGCCGGATAGCGCGGCGTATCGACTCCAAGCTGCTCGAGGCCAACGCCTGGCACCACCGTAGCGACGTGCTTTCCACCGGCGTGGTGATGATCGCCTTGGTCGGCAGCCAGTTCGGCGTCGCCTGGCTCGACACCGCCGCGGCCATCCTGGTCGGCCTGCTGGTCGGCAAGGTCGGCTGGGAGCTGCTGTGGGATGCCGGCCGCGAGCTGGTCGACACTGCCCTGCCGGAGGCCGAGCAGCAGCGCATGCGCGAGGTGGCCTGCGAAACGCCTGGGGTGGAGGGCGTGCATGACCTGCGTACCCGCCAGTCCGCCGGCCGCACCATGCTCGACCTGCACGTGGTGGTTTCGCCGCGCATCAGCGTCTCGGAGGGGCACGAGATCGGCAATGAGGTGAGTCGACGCCTGCGCAATGCTTTCCCGGCGCTGACCGACCTGACCTTTCACGTCGACCCAGAAGACGATTCCGGTGAGGGCGACCCTAGCCGCTTCCCCGGGCTGCCACTGCGTCCGGACATCGAAAGCGAACTCGCCGATCGCTGGTCCGGGCACGAGGTCTGGCCCCAGATCCACGAGCTGGAACTTCACTATCTCGATGGTCGCGTGACCGTGGTGGCCTGCCTTGAGGAGTCCGCCGCGGTGGATAGCGAACAGGCCCGCCGAGAACTCGACGCCGCCGCACGCGACCTCACCTGGTACTCACATCTGGAATTTCGTCGCCTGCTCACCGCCAAGGCGTCATGATACCGCTCGCGCGCCTCACTGCTGCTGCTCGCCCAGCCTCAACACATGATTGACGGCGCGCCATAGCCCCCAGCCGTCGCGCCATCCCGGCGACACCGCCACATGCTCAAGCCCACTGGCCTCGAACAGACGCGCCTGCCCCTCCGGCAGCGCATCGCGTAGCCGCCGGCTATGGCTGAACGGAATCACCCGATCCTGCGGCCCGTGGATCAATACCAGCTCCGCCTCCAGCCTGTCGAGGTCGCGCTTCGAGAGATCCAGCGCCTCGAGCTCGGCGATCAACGACGGCGGCAGCGCGTCGATCAGCACCTCCACCCGCGCCGGGTCCTGGTTGGTCACCAGGGCGTAGAGCGCCCTGCCTTGCGGGCCGAGTCCTTCCAGTTCCTCGGCTGTTTCTGTCACTACTGGCTCGGCTTCTGCTGAATCAGCCTCGGAAGCCAGCCTGCGCCTCGCGATGGCGCTAAGCTGCTCTCGGTCGCGTTCGTCATCCAGCCAGTGCAGCTGGCTCATAAGCACCGCCCAGCGCGCCTCCCGCTGTGGTGGCGGTGCCGCCTCGCCCGCGCCGTGGCGATCCTCACCGGTGGTGACATAGCGCAGCATGTCCGTCAGGTCATAATAGCCGCCCACGGAGACTATGAAGCTCACCCGCGCCTTGGTGTCCTCCTGCAGGGAGGCAATCACTGCCGGCCCGACCGCAAAGCTAATGGCCGCCAGCGCCGCCTTGGACTCCTCCTCTGGCAGTGACTGCGTGGAGTGGCGAATGGCGTCGGCGATGGCCTCGACCTCGCGCGTGCTGATCGAATAATCGCGCAGCCCCTCAAGCTCAGGCACCATCACCGTGAAGCCCACGCGCGACAGCGTGGTCGCGAACTCCACCAGGCGCGGGTCGCGACGACCGTCCTCGGTGAAGCCATGCACCAGGATCATCACGCCCCGCTCTGGCGTCGCCGGGTGATAGACATCCGCCCGGTAGTCACGACCCTCCTGCGCATAACGGATGCCCTCGCGGGTCGGGGCCTGGGTACGCGCCTTGAGCCGGCTTTCCTCGCTGCCTGCGGATAGATCACCCAGCACCAGCAAGGCCTCATGACCCCGACTGAGGCTGCTGCACCCCGCTAGCGGGAAGAGGATGACGACCAAGACCGCCAGAAAGACGGATTGGCGCAGAGAAAGACGCAACGCGGCTCGGCTCGCTTGTGCCGTCAGGTGACATCCTCCCGGTAGGTCGCGTCCGCGAACTCGATGAGACAGAACCCATGGCCGAAGGGGTCCGAGAAAGTGACGCATTCTGGAATTGTTCTTACGGCTTTAAGGCGTATCGTTTCAAGCTAGTGACCCGCCGTAAGGGCGTCAAACGGGGGCGAAAGGCCTGGGTGAAGGACCATCAGCAGAAGGCAAGAAATAAATGAAGCTCCGTAACATTGCCCATTACGCGACAACCCGCAGGATTACAGCCGTTGTGGCCCTAGCCATCCTCTTCCTCGCTTTCAGGTTCTTCCTGACGGAGCGCATGGAGGGCGGGCCCTTCGTCAGCATGCTGACACTTGGACTGGGCTTGCTTGGCATTTCTTTGGTATGGGATCGGGTCGAGCAGTTCACGCTGTTTGGAAGCGAGATCAAGCTTAGAAACTTGACCAAGAGTGCCGAGCACATGCTTTCGAACCTGAGTGAGAGCAGGGTCTCTCTGTATCGAATTGCACTACACCTCGTTAAGCGGGAGGCTGGGGGTCCTGATGACCTTTTTGACTCTCGCGACGAACGAAGCGTTGATGCTTTAGACCTGCTCAGGGAAATCGACAAAGCCGACCTGATTGAGCCGCTAGCGTCCGATATTACGGCAACGCTTGATGTGATCATCGACAAGACGCATTCCAGGCTACTCGAAGCCCCGTTATTCGAGCGGCAAGGCGCGGCGCCAGGTCCTGACGAGATACTCAGGCTCTATGACGAGCACGCCATTGGCAATTTCACCGCTGTACGCCAGGAAATACCGACCGACACACGCCTCTCCGAAACCGTCGAACAACTCCGGCTGATGCTTGAGTACCGCCACAAGGCGTCTACTGCGCTCCGGGCCAGTAGACACTAGCACTGCGCCGATTCCATCCATGAAGCGGGCGTGGCGGTTCAAGGGGCATTGGCGAATGGCGCGGGAGGCATCACACTGGTGGCACGCCCCAGAGGGGCGATCATTCGTTTCATTACCCAGCGCACAGGAAAATCCATGACCATTAGCCAGGGCGACAAGATTCCCGACGTGACGATCAAGACCAACGGCCCGGAAGGCCCGCAGGATATTTCCACCGGTGAGCTCTTTGCCGGCAAGCAGGTGGTGCTCTTCGCGGTGCCCGGGGCCTTCACGCCCGGCTGCTCCAACACCCATATGCCGGGGTTCGTGGTCAACGCCGACAAGATCCTCGCCAAGGGCGTGGACACCATTGCCTGCATGGCGGTGAACGATGCCTTCGTGCTCGACGCCTGGCAGAAGGCCCAGAACGCCGAGGCTTTCACCATGCTGGCCGACGGCAACGCCGAGTTCGCCCGGGCGCTGGGCACCGAAATGGACGCCTCCGGTGGCGGCATGGGCATCCGCAGCCGGCGCTTCGCGCTGATCGCCAATGACGGCGTGGTCGAGTACATCGGCATCGACGCCAAGGGCGTAGACAAGAGCAGTGCCGACAGCGTGCTTGCCCAGCTCTAGCCAACCGGGTATTAACTGGTCTACTCGTTACCCGACATCCACACGGCTAGACAACGCATCACGCATCCCAGCTGGGGGCGAAGTCCGGGTCGGCGATGCGCTCGCCGCGATCCAGGGCGGCGATGGCGTCGCGTTCGGCCTGGCTCAGCTCGATCCGCAGGGCCTCCATGTTGCTCTGCAGGTTCTCGGCCTTGGTGGAAGACGGAATCGCCACGATGCCCCGCGAGACGACCCAGGCCAGGGCGATCTGCGCCGGGGTGGCGTCGTGCTCGTCGGCGATGCGCTTGAGGGTGTCGTCCTTCATCACCTTGCCGACCGCCAGCGGCATGTAGCCGGTCACGGTGAGGCCCAGGCGCTGACAGTGCTCGACGAGCTTGTGGTTCTGCAGGAAGGGATGCACCTCGACCTGGTTGGTCAACAGGGCATCGGCGCCGAGGAGTTCGACGGCCTGGTCAACCTGAGCGATGGTGAAGTTGGACACCCCGATATGCCGCGCCTTGCCGGCCTGCTGTACCTCCCGCAGGGCGCCCAGGTATTCGGCCATGGGCACCGCGTCATCGGGTGAGGGCCAGTGGATCAACAGCAGGTCTACGTAGTCGGTACCGAGCTTGGCCAGACTCTCGTCGACGCTGGCCTTGAGCACCTGAGGCTCGAGCCTGTCGTACCAGACCTTGGTGGTGAGGAAGATGTCCTCTCGCGACAAATCGCTTTCGGCAATCGCCGCCCCGACGTCGGCCTCGTTTCCGTACATCTGGGCCGTGTCGATGTGGCGAAAGCCGCATGCCAGCGCGGCATGAACCGACTGCTTGAGGGTGTCGCCCTCGAGGCGGAAAGTGCCGAGACCGGGATTGGGTAGGGTGGTGAAACTCATGGGGACTCCTTGTCCAAGCGAATGGCGAAACGCGCGATGGCCATGTTAGGTAGATGCGGGAGCCTCGCCCCAACTTCAAGGCCATGATATAGGCTGTCGATGAGATACACCGTTCATCCCGAGGATGGCCATGAAGCATCTATTCCTGATCCGACACGCCAAGGCACGCCGCAGCGCTACCCCCGACCCACAACGCCAGCTGCAAAAGCGTGGTCAGCGCCAGCTAGCTGCCATGGGGACACCGCTGCAACGGCTCGGTGCCTTCGCGGGAGACATTCATGTCAGCACGGCGACCCGGGCACAACAGACCCTTCAGGAGCTGGATGCCGCCCTTCCCGAGCTCGACCTGGCCAGGCGCGCCCAGCACGATGGCGCCCTGTATACGTTCGACGAAGCGACGCTGCGCGGATGGCTGAAAACCACCAACGCCGATCCTGCCACCCTCACCCTGATTGGCCATAATCCGGCCCTGCTGGACCTGGCTCGGCGACTTGCCGACTCGCCACCCGAGCGCTTGCCTACGGCGGGCATGCTCCATATCACCCTGCCGAGCGAGACCTGGCGCAAGCTCGGCAAGGGCCACGGTACCCTGGTGGCAAGCTTGACACCCGCAGAGGCGAGTCATGCGCTGTTCAAACGCCGCGCCCCCAAGTCACCCAAACTCTCGGGTAGCAACCTCCCCAAGCGCATCAGAGGGCAGCTGCGCCATCAGTACCGGATGATTCGTGCCCTCGAGCCCGGCGTCCGCGCCGGCTGGGACCCCGAGTTCCTGCACCAGTACCGAGTCAATCTGCGTCGCAGTCGCGCCATCACTGAGTCGCTGCTGGCCGTCGCCCCCGCGCCCAAGGTGAAGAAGGCACTCAAGGGAGTGAAGCGTCGCGCCCGCGCCACCAGCCGGTTGCGTGACCTCGAGGTCTTCCTCGAAACCGTGGTGAAAACCAAAACCACTACCGAACACGACAACGATGCCATCCAGGCCTTACGGGACTGGTTGCGACAAGAGGCGGCGGCAGAACACGCCGGGCTCCGCCGGCAACTCGCCTCACGAGACTACGCCAGGAAAATGCAACACTGGCGACGCTGCCTGGACACGAAGGCTTTCCACAACCTGCTGGCCGCCGCCAACCAAGAACGAATCGAAGCGGTGCTGGACCAGCGCATCGCTCGCCACGACGACCAATGGCGAGACCTGGACGCGTCGTCTTCGGACGAGGCCCAGCATGAGCTGCGCAAGACGGTGAAGCGCATCCGTTACCAAGCAGAGCTAGGCCCCGATCGACACCACGACCTACTCCAGCGCCTCAAGACCCGCCAGAAACTGCTTGGTGACTTCCAGGACCTGACCACTCAACTCGGGTTAATGCTTGAATTCAGCGGCTCGGAAATGGCCCGGCGCCTTTCGACTGAGGCAAACCAGGCTTTCGAAAACTGGCAAGAGCAACTGAGCGCGCGGCACCAGACCTTGCGACAGGAAATCCGGCAACTGGGGCCACTAGGATGACAGTACCGCCTCGGGCAGCGACAATAGTGCCCTCTCTATCGTTTCTTTACCCTTGCCCTTGTGCCTTTTATCCTGTGCCGACGCTGCCATGACACCACCGCTGACTCTACTCTACCGCGACGATCACCTGGTCGCTGTGCACAAGCCGGCGGGCCTGCTGGTGCATCGAACGGCACTCGCCCACGGCGAGCGCGAGTTCCTGTTGCAGCAGCTGCGTGACCAGATTGGCCAGCGGGTCTATCCGGTGCATCGGCTGGACCGCCCGACATCCGGGGTGATGGTGTTCGCGCTGTCGCCCGAGGTGGCCACCCCCTTGGTTGCGGCCTTTTCGGCGCGCCGGGTGGCGAAGCGCTATCTGGCGGTGGTGCGCGGCGTGGGCCCCGAACAGGCACGCCTCGACTACGCCCTACGCGAGGAGGACGGCCGACGCCCCAAGGCGGAAATGCCGGCACTGGCCGCCATCACCGAGGTTAGGCGACTGGACAGCGTCGAACTACCGGTGAACGTCGATCGCTATCCCCAGGCGCGCTATTCACTGATGGAGGCGCGACCAATGACCGGGCGACGTCACCAGATTCGCCGCCACCTCTCGCGCCGCGGCTATCCGATCATCGGCGATGCCAAGCACGGCAAGAGCAACCACAATCGCTTCTTCAAGGAGCAGTTGGGCTGCCCTCACTTGTTATTGGCGGCGGTCGGCCTGGTCTTCGATCACCCGGTCGACGGACGCCCGCTGCGGCTGACCTGCGGCCTCGAGCCGACGATGGCGAGCCTGCTTGAACGTTTCGGCTGGGCCGGTCACCTGCCGGTGAACCAGGCGCGGTTCGAAGCGTCCACTGTCGACCCTGCCCCGACCCCATGACGCTCCATCCGATGACACCCATGCCCATAAGCGATTCCCCGACCTCATTTGAAAACGACTCCTTGAGCGACGCCGTGACACAAGACCTGCCGCCTTTCACCAGCCATCCTGGTGATGACCACGAGCTGCGCTTCGGGGGTATCCGCCGGCTCTACGGCAATCGCGCCTTCGCGCGTTTTCGCCGTGCGCATGTGGTCGTGGTCGGCGTGGGTGGAGTGGGCAGCTGGGCGGTCGAGGCGCTGGCCCGCTCGGGTATCGGCAAGCTGACGCTGATCGATCTGGACGATGTCTGCGTGTCTAACGTCAACCGCCAACTGCACGCGTTGGACGGTACCATCGGGCGCCCCAAGGTCGAGGTACTGGCAGAACGCTGCCGGGCCATCCAGCCGGAGATCGAGGTGGTCGCCGACAGCGCCTTCGTCACGCCGCACAATCTTGCCGTGCGCCTCCCCGATGATGCCGACCTGGTGCTCGATGCCATCGACAGCGTGGTGGCCAAGGCGGCGCTGATCGCCTGGTGCAAGCGCCGCAAGCTGCCGATCGTAGTGACCGGGGCGGCCGGCGGCCAGACCGACCCGACGCGCATTCGCGTAGCGGATCTGTCGCGTACCGAGCACGACCCACTGCTCGCCAAGGTGCGCGCGCGATTGCGTCGCGATTTCGGCTTCTCGCGTAATCCCAAGCGGCGCTTCTCGGTGGAGTGCGTCTATTCCGACGAACAATTGGTCTATCCTGCCAGCGATGGCGAGGTGTGCTTCCAGAAGCCGAGCACCGGCGAGGCCACCCGGCTTGATTGCGCCTCGGGATTCGGCGCCGCCACCTTCGTCACCGGCAGTTTCGGCTTCGTCGCCGCCTCCCGTGCCCTGGCGCGACTGGCCAAGCAGGCGGCTATCCGCCCCCCGACCGAAGGAGCCACGACATGAGCCAAGCCCTCCCTGTTCCCGGCATCTACTCTCACTACAAGGGCCATTACTACGAGTTGCTTGGCGTCGCCCATCACAGCGAGACCGAGGAGCCGTTGGTGGTCTATCGCGCGCTCTACGGCGATTACGGCCTATGGGTGAGACCGCTGGAGATGTTCACGGAAACCGTCGAGGTACAGGGCGAGCCGGTGCCGCGGTTCGCGCTGGAGAAGGCCTTTTCTTGACAAGGACGTTGCCTGACGCGGCAGCCTTGAGCCCGCCCGTTGCCTGCCGAACACGACAAAACGCCCCGCTACAGACAGCGAGGCGCTAAAGGCAGGCAGTAGAGGCCGCTAAGATTACTCGTCGCCGGCTTCCTGCATCTGCTTTTGCATGTAGTTCTCGATGCCCACCTTGTCGATCAGGCCGAGTTCGGTCTCGATATTATCGATATGGTCTTCCTCGTCAGCGAGGATGTCGCGGAAGAGATCACGGCTGACGTAGTCCTTGACCTGCTCACAGTGGGTGATCGCCTCGATGTAGTCCTGGCGGCCCTCGTGCTCGATCTTCAGATCGCATTCGAGCATCTCGCGCACATTCTCGCCGATGTGCAGCTTGCCGAGATCCTGGAGGTTGGGCACGCCCTCGAGGAAAAGGATGCGCTCGATCAGCTTGTCGGCGTGCTGCATCTCCTCGATGGACTCATCGTATTCCCACTTGGTCAATGCCTTGAGGCCCCAGTCCTTGTACATCTTGGCGTGCAGGAAATACTGATTGATGGCCACCAGCTCGTTGCCGAGCGCGGTGTTGAGATATTCGATGACCTTGATATCACCTTTCATCGTCGTGCTCCCTCATTGTCGCGGTCAGGTGTCGGGGCTTGCCGAGGCAGTACTGCCGAGCATGCATTCCATGCCACTCAGTATGAATGACACACCTTGGTATTGGCTAGTCGACGTAAGAAGGGCCGACAACGACAACAGTCTGGGGCCAGCTTTGGAGCGGTTTGAACGGTACGAAGCCCCGGTGGCGCGTGCCGCTGCCTGGGGGGAAGGCAGCGCGGAGAAGCCATCATGCAATCATACCGCGTAGGCGAGATCGGCGGTGGCAGCGTTAAGCTCTCTGACCACGGCCTCGCGGGTCACGTTCTTGCCCAGGCAGGCGCATTTTCCGCACTGGGTGCCGCAGCCGGTATCGGCCTGCACCTCGCGCCAGCTGCGCGCCCCATCCTCGACGGACTGGCGGATCTGGTGGTCCGTCACACTCTTGCAGATACAGACATACATTCGCCTCACCTCGTTCGTCAGCGCTACCCGAAGACCGTGATATCAAATGTAAACGATTCGCATGGTGTATTACAACAAGAATCCGTACCTTTTTTGTCCTGTTTATTTCGAACGCGCTAAACGGCCGAAGTTTCAGCGCCTCTTGTCGGGCTTGGGCAGCACGACGACCTGGCTTCGCGAGACGATATCGCCCCAACTGCGTCGCTGAGGATCGAACAGCGTCCACCAGTAACCAAGCCCCAGGGCAGCCAGCGATACCCAAGCCATCAGAAAGCGCACCATTGCCTGAACCGGGGTGATCGAGGCGCCGTCGAGGGTCTGCACACGTAGCCGCCAGGCTTGCATGCCCAGGGTCATGCCGCCACGCACCCAGAAGAAGGCGAAGAAGGCATAAGCACTGAGCAGCAACAGCCCCCGCAGCGACAGCACCTGAGCCAGCCCGCTACCGACCTCCTCGGGCGGCAGCCCCAGCACCAGGCGCATGGTGACCAGGTGCAGCGCCGTGACCAGCAGCCATATCGCCGCAACCAGAAAGCCGTCGTAGAGCATGGCGCCCAGCCGCCGGCCGAGACCGGCGGGCCAGACGTCGTCGAGTTGGTCGAAGCGTCGTTGCATGTCGAGCCCTTAGCGGTTCAGGTAACGCCCTGGCGGGGCGGAGAGTACAGCGTCTCAGCCGGTGCGTCGCAGCAGATAGAGCCCCAGCACCGCGCAGATCAGCGTCGGCGCCAGCACCGCCCAGGCCGGCGAAAAACCGAAGATCGTCGATGCCGGGGCCAGCAGATCCTGCAGATACTTGAAGGAAAGCCCGGTGATCACCCCGTAGAACACCCGCGTGCCGGCGGCCACGGTGCGCAGCGGCCCGAACACGAACGACGCCGCCACCAGCACCAGTGAGGCCAGCGTCAGCGGCAACAGCAGCTTCTGCCAAAAATGCAGCAGCGGCGCGGAGGCCTCCTGGCCCTGGGTGCGAAGGTAACGGGAAAGCGCCCACAGCTCGCTTGGCGCCTGGCTTTCGACCTCGCGCAACAAGCGGCCAAGCTGGTCGGGCGTCAGGTCTGTCTCCCAAACCAGGGTGTCGTGGTGTTCGACCTCGGTGCTCGATTCTTCGAAACGCGTCACGGCCGCTTCCTCGAGCTGCCATTGATCGCCTTGCCACACCGCCCGTTGCGCACTGACGGCCTCGCGCAGCTGCTGCCCGTCAAAGTGGTAACGGGTCAGGTCGAGCACGGTGTCATCGGCGCGAATGGCGCCGAAGCGGTAGAAACTGTCGCCCTCGCGCTGCCAGCCGCCGCGCTGGGTGACCACGGCGCCTTCGCCCTGGATTTGCTCTAGCCGCCAGGCGCTGGCGAACTGTTCGGTCCGCGGGCTGACGTATTCGGCCATCAGCAGCAACAGCACGACGACCAGCAACACCGGTTTCATCACGCCCCATAGGATGCGAGTCAGCGAGCGCCCGGCGGCACGCATCACCGTCAGCTCGTTGCTCGAGGCCATGGTGCCAAGCCCGATCAGGGCACCGATCAGCACGCCCACCGGGGCGTATTGATAGAAGCGCCAGGGCAGACGCATCAGCAAGAAGACGAAGACCTGAAATGCGCCATAGTCGCCCTCGATGTCGCCAAGGTCGTTAATGTAGGTGATCACCAGATCGAGCCCCAGCAGCACCACCTGCACCACGAGGATAGCGCCGAGTACATGGCGGGCGATGTAGCGGTCCAGACGGTCGGTGATCATCCGCTCATCCCCTTGCGCTGTGCGTTGGCCATCATCGCCAGGCCGAGGGCCAGAAACCCGGCGTGTATTGGCCACATGCCCACTGCCACCGGCAGGCTGCCGCGGCCGATGGCGTCCAGGGCGGCGAGCAGCAGGCTAAGGTAGGCAATATGCAGGAAGATCGCCGGCAGCAGCTTGGCGAAGCGTCCCTGACGTGGGTTGACGCGTGACAGCGGCATGGCGAGAAGCGTCAGCACGAACACCATCAGCGGCATGCTAAGGCGCCACTGAAGCTGCGCCTGGGCTTCCGGGTCGTCATCATCGAACAGGGCGGCAGTGGTGGCATACTCCGGCGAGTATAGCTCTGCACGATCCTCGGCCCGCGACAGGCGTACGGCATAGGTCTCAAAGATCAGCCGCTCGGCCTGATGGCGGCCCGGTTCGACGCTGTAGCGCTCACCGTCGGCCAGCACCAGAAAGCGGCTGCCGGTCTCGTCGTCGACCACCTGATAGCCCTGATCGGCGCGGGTGACCACGCTCTCGGGGGTGCCGTCGCGGCGTTGCTGGCGTTCACTGATAAAGACGCTCTGCATGCGAGTGCGGTCATCGTTGTAGGCTTCGGTATAAGCGGTACGGCCGCCGCCAAAGTCCTGGAAGCGCCCCGGTGCCAGGGCCGAGAAATCGATCTGGCTGCGCTGATCCTCGATCATTACCTCGTTCTGCAGGGCTCCCGCCGGCGTGAGCAAAAGGCTGCACAGTCCTACCAGTACCGCCACCACGGCGGCCGGCACCAGGCTCACCTGCAGCAGCTTCAGCGGGCTGGTCCCACAAGCCACCAGCACGGTGATCTCGCTGTTCAGGTAGAGCTGGCCATAGGCCAGCAGAATGCCCAGAAAGAACGCCAGCGGCAGGATCAGCTCCAGAAATCCGGGCAGATGAAAGAGCATCAGGGTACCGAGAATGCTTGCCGGAATCTCGCCCTCGGCGGCATTACTGAAGTAGCGAATGAAGCGACTGCCCATGATCACCAGCAGCAGCACGCCGGCGACCGCCGTCATGGTCAGCAGGATCTCGCGGGTCAGGTAACGAAAGATGATCATGCAGCGGCCTTCCATGCATTCGGGCCATGTGTTGGGTACACTGACGTGACACGGCCGAGTGCCGGCATTATCCAGAATCCCCCTATTTTTGTAACCCTTGGCTTTGTAAACCTTGAGTGTCGTTACTCTTGGGCTTGCTAGCCCCCGGACCGCAACCCTATCGCTTGTCTTGTGGAGACACCATGGAATTCCCAGTTCAGACCGCCAACCCCGTCAAGACCGAGACGTCCTGTCTTGTGGTACCGGTGTTCAATGACGGCGAACTGTTGCCCACCGCGGCCAAGCTCGACGACGCCACCGAGCGCCTGATCGGCCAGTTGATCGAGCGCGGCGACTTCGAGGCCAAGCTGGGCAACTTCCAGATGATCCCCTTCGCGCCAGGCATCGGTGCCGAGCGCCTGCTGCTGGTGGGCCTGGGAGAACGCGACAAGCACCGGGAAGGTGCCTTCCGCAAGGCGTTGGACGCCGCTTTCACCGCCCTGGCGAAACTGCCGGTGGACGCCGCCGCCGTGGCCTTCACTGATGTGCCGCTGCCCGAGCGCGCTTGCCACTGGAAGGCCCGCATGGTCGCCGAGGCGGCCCATCGCGCCATCTACCGCTTCGACGAGTTCAAGTCCGAGAAGACCCCGCGCTCGCGTCTCGAGCAGGTGACCCTGCTGGTCAGCGAGAGCGGCGATTCCGCGGCTGCCCGGGAAGGGGCGCGCATCGGTGACGCCATCGGCGAGGGCGTCGCCTACACGCGCACCCTCGGCAACCTGCCGCCCAACGTGTGTACGCCGCGCTACCTGGCCGAGCAGGCCGAGACATTGAGCGCGGCATCGGACGGTGCGCTCTCGGTCGACATCCTCGATGAAGAGGCGCTGGAACGCCTGGGCGCCAATAGCCTGCTCGCCGTGGGTCGTGGCAGTGCCGAGCCGTCGCGGCTGATCGTTATGAGTTACCAAGGCGCGGAAAGCCCCGACGACGCCCCGCACGTGCTGGTGGGCAAGGGCATCACCTTCGATACCGGCGGCATCTCGCTCAAGCCCGGCGAGGCCATGGACGAGATGAAATTCGACATGTGCGGCGCCGCCAGCGTCTTAGGTACCGTCAAGTCGATACTCGCCATCAAGCCCAAGCTCAACTTGGTCTTCGTCGTCGCCGCGGCCGAGAACATGCCCGACGGTCGCGCCGTCAAGCCCGGCGACATCTTGAAGACCCTCAAGGGGCTCACGGTCGAGGTGCTCAATACCGACGCCGAGGGGCGCCTGGTACTCTGCGACGCCCTGACCTACGTCGAGCGTTTCCAACCGGCGAGCGTGGTCGATATCGCCACCCTCACCGGCGCCGCCATCGTGGCGCTTGGCCACCACGCCACCGGCCTGCTCGCCAACGACGACGACCTGGCCCTCGACCTGCTCGACGCCGGCACCACCGCCTGGGACCGCGCCTGGCACCTGCCGCTGTGGGACGAATATCAGGAACAGCTCGACTCCAACTTCGCCGATCTCGCCAATATCGGCGGCAAGCCGGCGGGCACCATCACCGCCGCTTGCTTCCTGTCGCGCTTCGCCGACCAGTTCCCCTGGGCGCACCTGGATATCGCCGGCACCGCCTGGCACTCCGGCAAGCAGAAAGGCGCCACCGGCCGCCCGGTGGGGCTGCTGACCCAGTACCTGCTCGACCGTGAGGAAGTGGCCCGCAGCGTGGAGAACGGCAAAGAGCTGTAAATGACCCAGGTCGATTTCTACATCCTACCCGACACCACCCTTGAGGCACGTCTCGGCTTCGCCTGCCGGCTGGCCGAGACGATCTACCGCAAGGGCTATCGGCTGCACCTGCACGCCGAGGACGAGGCCATGGCCCGCGACTTCGACGAGCGGCTATGGTGTTTCCGCCCGGACGCCTACGTGCCCCACGCCCTGCTTGACAGCGACATGGCGGACAGCGTGCCGGTGACCATCGGCTGGTCGGACCCGCCGGCGCCGGACTTGAGCGTCCAGGCGATGCTCAACCTGCACCCGGGCATTCCGGAATGGTTCTCGCGCTTCGAACGGGTCGCCGAGATCATCAACCAGCATCAGGATGTGCTCACCGCCAAGCGCGAGTGCTGGCAGACTTACCGCAAGCGGGGTTATCCGGTCACGCCGCACCACCTGAAAGGCCAGGCGCAACGCTAGCGCAAGCGTGAGCTGCGGCTAACGCCGTGCCATGACGGCGCCCCGGCACAGGGGGTATAATCCTCTCCATTTTCGCCACCTGCCGGCGACGCCCCGTGCGCCGACGACACGCCAGAGCCGACCGATTCCATGGACAAGACGTACCAACCCGAGCAGATCGAATCCCGCTGGTATCAGCGCTGGGAAGCCGACAACCGCTTCGCCCCTTCTGGCGAGGGCAAGCCCTACTCCATCATGATCCCGCCGCCCAACGTCACCGGCAGCCTGCACATGGGCCATGCCTTCCAGGTCACCATCATGGACACCCTGATCCGCTGGCGACGAATGCAAGGCCACAACACCCTCTGGCAGGTCGGGGCCGACCACGCCGGCATCGCGACGCAAATGCTGGTCGAGCGCAAGATCGCCACCGAGGAAGGCAAGACCCGCCACGACCTGGGGCGCGAGGCCTTTATCGACAAGGTATGGGAGTGGAAGCAGGAATCCGGCGGGCATATTACTCGCCAGCTGCGCCGCATGGGCGCCAGCGTCGACTGGAGCCGTGAGCGCTTCACCATGGACGACGGCTTCTACAAGGCGGTGCAGGAAGTCTTCGTGCAGCTCTTCGACGACGACCTGATCTATCGCGGCAAGCGGCTGGTCAACTGGGACCCGACCCTGCTTACCGCGATTTCCGATCTCGAGGTGGAGAACCGCGACCAGCAGGGCCAGTTCTGGCATTTCCGCTATCCGCTGGCCGACGGCGTGACCACCGACGCGGGCCACGACCATCTGGTCGTTGCCACCACCCGTCCCGAGACCCTGCTCGGTGATAGCGGCGTTGCCGTCAACCCGGAAGACCCCCGCTACGCCTCGCTGGTCGGCAAGTTCGTGACGCTTCCGCTGGTCGGCCGGCGCATCCCCATCGTCGCCGACGAGCACGCCGACATGGACAAGGGCTCGGGCTGCGTGAAGATCACCCCGGCCCACGATTTCAACGACTACGAGGTCGGCCGTCGCCAGACCCTGCCGTTGATCAACGTCTTCACCCAGGACGCCCGCATCCTCGAGCGCGCCGAGGCCTACGACATCCAGGGCCGTCCGCTGCCCGACATCGACCCGACCCTGCCCGCCAAGTACGCCGGGCTCGACCGCTTCGCGGCGCGCAAGCAACTTGTTGCCGACATGTACGCCGCGGGTCTGCTCGAGCAGGTCGAGACGGTCAACAACACCCTGCCCTATGGCGACCGCTCCGGCGATATCATCGAGCCGCTACTGACCGACCAATGGTTCGTGGCGGTGGAGAAGCTGGCCCGGCCCGCCATCGAGGCGGTGGAAAACGGCGACATCCAGTTCGTGCCCAAGAACTACGAGAACATGTACTTCGCCTGGATGCGCGACCTGCAGGACTGGTGCATTTCGCGCCAGCTGTGGTGGGGCCACCGCATCCCCGCCTGGTACGACAAGGCCGGCAACGTCTATGTGGCCCGCAGCGAAGCGGAGGCCCGCGACAAGCACGGTCTCGCCGCCGACCTGACGCTGACCCAGGACGACGACGTGCTCGATACCTGGTTCAGCTCGGGCCTGTGGACCTTCGGTACCCTCGGCTGGCCCGAGAAGACGCCGGAACTCGAGACCTTCCATCCCTCCAGTGTCTTGGTCACCGGCTTCGACATCATCTTCTTCTGGGTCGCGCGGATGATCATGCTGACCCTGAAGTTCACGGGCGAGGTGCCCTTCAAGCAGGTATACGTGCATGGCCTGGTGCGCGACGGCCAGGGCCAGAAGATGTCCAAGTCCAAGGGCAACGTGCTCGACCCCATCGACCTGATCGACGGCATCGCCCTCGAGGATCTGGTCGAGAAGCGTACCGGCAGCCTGATGCAGCCGCAGAAGGCCAAGGCCATCGCCAAGGCCACCCGCGACGAGTTCGCGGGCGGCATCGAGGCCCACGGCACCGACGCGCTGCGCTTCACCTTCCTGTCGCAGGCCACCACCGGGCGCGACATCAAGTTCGACATGGGCCGCCTCGACGGCTACCGCAACTTCTGCAACAAGCTGTGGAACGCCTCGCGCTACGTGCTGATGAACGCCGAGGGCGAGGATTGCGGCGTCTCTCTTGAAGGTCAGGACAACAATGAGGTCGAGCTGTCGCTGGCCGACCGCTGGATCGTCTCGCGCCTGCAGCAGACCGAGGCCCAGGTGACCAGGGCCATGGAGGATTTCCGCTTCGACCATGCCTCCCAGGCGCTCTACGACTTCGTGTGGAACGAATACTGCGACTGGTACCTCGAGCTCTCCAAGCCAGTGATGTGGGACGACGGGGCCAGCCCCGCCGCCAAGCGCGGCACCCGTCGCACCCTGGTGCGCGTACTCGAGACGATCCTGCGCCTGGCCCACCCGATGATGCCGTTCATCTCCGAGGAGATCTGGCAGCGCGTCGCCCCCCTGGCCAGCAAGGCGGCAGGCGATGGCAGCGAATCGATCATGAATCAGCCCTGGCCGCAGGCCGAGGAAGCGAGGATCGACGAGGCGGCCACGCGCGACATCGAGTGGGTGAAGGACGTCATCGTCGCGGTGCGCAACGTTCGCGCCGAGATGAACCTCTCCCCTGGCAAGCCGCTGGACGTGCTGCTGACCAAGGGCAGCCCGGGCGATCGCGAACGCCTCGAGGCCAACCGGCCGTTCGTCGCCAAGCTGGCCAAGCTGGCGCGCATCGAGTGGCTCGAGGACCCCGAGCAGGCGCCGCTCTCGGCCACGCAGCTGGTCGGCGAGATGGAAGTGCTGGTGCCCATGGCCGACCTGATCGACAAGGACGCCGAGCTCGCCCGTCTCGCCAAGGAAATCGACAAGCAGGACAAGCTGATCGGCGGCATCGAGAAGAAGCTCGGCAATGAAAGCTTTGTCGCCAAGGCCCCCGAAGCGGTCGTCGAGAAGGAACGCGGCAAGCTGGCGGATTTCCATGCCGCCCGCACGCTGCTCGTCGAACAGCGCGACAAGATCGCCGCAATGTAATCAGCAGCCCACTGCCCTTTCCAACCGTCCTAGATGCCAACGGCCCGCCGATGCGGGCCGTTGGCGTTCCGTGCTGGCCAGAATGTCATCGCGTTTGACATCGTCGGGTGTCTTGTATTTATATAGAATGGTCTATATAGGAATAATCACCGATGCCAGCCTCCAAGCGCGACCAGCTGCTCGCCACGGCCGAGCAACTCTTCTATGAACAGGGATTCCACGCCACCGGGATCGACCGCATCGTGGCGGCTGCCGGGGTGGTGCGCATGACGCTCTACAACCACTTCGCCTCCAAGGAGGCCCTGGTGGCGGCCGTGCTGGCGGCCCGCCATGAGCGCTTCATCGCCAGCCTCGATGCGGCAGTCGCCGCGGCATCGCCGGGCCAGGCGACACGTGCCCTGGTCGATGCGCATAGCGAATGGCTGGAACGCTACAGCCAGCATGGCTGCATCATGGCCAAGGCGATGGGCGAGTTCGAAGAGCACAGCCCCGAAATCCACGCCCTGGCGGCGGCCGCCAAGACCGACCTGCTGGCACGCCTGGAAGCCGCCGTGGCGCGCGACGGGCTGGATCACCACGCCGGCCTGGCGCGACGTCTCTTCATGGTGTTGGAAGGCAGCAATACGGCGGTGGCCCTGCTGGGGGCCCAGACGGCCCTGGCCGACACGCTCGCGATAGTCGACACCCTCCTCGCCACTGCCCGGAGCGAGACCCGATGAAAACTCTCTCCCCCCCTCGGCATGGCAGCCCTCGGCAGCGGGGTCATTGCCATCACCTACGGCCTGGCCCGCTTCGTGTTCGGGCTCTTCTTGCCCGCGATGCGCGACGAGCTGACGATCACCCCGACCATGGCGGGGGTGATCGGCGCCCTGCCTTTCCTGAGTTTCGTCTTTGCGATCCTCGCCGCTACCTGGGTGATACGCCGCCTCGGGGTTCGTCGCACGGGGGTCGCGGCCGCCGGCCTGGCCGTGATCGGGCTGGTGACGATCGCCCTGGCGCCGTCGTCGTGGCTGCTGGCCGCCGGCGTGCTGATCTGCGGCATCAGCACCGGTCTGTCATCGCCGGTCATGGCGGAGGCGGTCCACCGGGTCGTGCCGACCTGGGTGATGCGCGGGCGGGTCAACGCCACCATCAATGCGGGCACCAGCTTGGGGATCGCGATCGCCATGCCGGCGGTGCTGATCTGGGCGGAGGCCTGGCGCAGCGCCTATCTTGGGTTCGCCGCCCTGGCGGCCCTGGGCACCCTGGCGGCTCTCTGCTATCTGCCGCGGGATGGCCAACACTCCTTTTCCTCGCAGCCTCGCCCGGCTGCCCTGTCGGCGAGCCGCTCACAGTGGTTCGGGATCGCCCGGCTGAGCGGCCTGGCCGTCGGCATGGGAGGCGTGAGTGCGGCCTACTGGGTGTTTGCCCCCGATGCGGTAATCAATGCCGGGGGGCTCGCGCCGAGCCAGACCGCCTGGATGTGGCTGGCCGTCGGCGTCGGGGGGCTGGCGGGCGCCGGCGCCGGTGACCTCATCGCGCGCCTCGGGCCTTCCCCCAGCCATGTGGTCGGCCTGGTGGTGATGTCTTCCAGCCTCGCGCTGCTGGCACTCGATCCGGGAAATTTCGCCCTTGCGCTGGCATCGGCGGCCCTGTTCGGCGCCGGGTACATGACGCTCAGCGGTTTCTACCTGGTCAGGAGCACCCAGATCATGACCGAGGCGCCCTCCTTCGCCCCGGTGCTGCCACTGCTCGCCACCTCGGTCGGCCAGGTTGCCGGCTCTCCACTGGCCGGCTGGCTGGTCGGGGCCGAAGGCCATGTCACTGCCTTCGTGCTCTTCGCTACCTCGGGCCTCGCTGTCGCGGGAGTGGGAGCGTGGTTACTGAAAGCGCGAGGCACCGTCGATTGGCACGCCAGTTGATAGGAGCGTTTTCTTTACGCTCGTGCGTAGGCTTCCCAGGTTAATGTTGAGGCGGCGTTCCTTGCGGCTCACAGACCGTACGGTTACGGCCTTGATCCTTGGCCTGATAGAGGAGCTCGTCGGTTTTCTGCAAGCACTCGTCCAGATTGCTGGAGCCGGTCAGTGAGCAAATCCCGATGCTGGCGGTGATGTACAAGGGAGGGGAGATGTCATCCAGCATTGCAGTGGTGGCCAGAATCTGGTGAAGCCGCTCCGCGGCGAGATGGGCTTCCGCTACGGAAGACCTCGGCAACATAACCACAAATTCCTCGCCGCCCCAGCGGCCTATCACATCGGCCTGCCGAAATACCTCCCGACACAGCTCGGTGAAGCGCACGAGGACTTCATCCCCGGCCTGGTGGCCCAGGGTGTCGTTGACCGTCTTGAAGAGGTCCAGGTCGATCAACATCAGAGCGGCAGGGGGAGCACCGCGCTGCATCAGCGCCACTTCCTGGTTGAGTCGCTGCTCGAAGGCCCGACGGTTGAGCAGGCCGGTGAGCGGGTCGGTAGCGGCACGCTTGGCCAGGTCGTGCCGCGCTGTCTCCAGCTCGCGGATAAGCTCGGCCTGCTCGCGGTGCGCCTGCATCAATTCCAGGTGGGCCATCACCTGGTTGGCAAGAGCTTGGAGGGCGAAACGTTGGCGTTCGCTCAGCTCGCGAGGCTGATAATCGAGGACACACAGCGTCCCCAGCGGATAGCCATCCTGGCTCTCCAGTAGCGCACCGGCATAGAAGCGTAAATGGGGTTCGCCGGTCACCAAGGGGTTGTTGGCGAAACGCGGGTCCAGGGTAGTGTCGGGTATGATGAATAGCCCCGGCTGCAGGATCGCGTGCGCACAGATCGAGATATCGAGTGGGGTCTCACGCACTCCGAGACCCTTTTCCGACTTGAACCACTGCCGATCGCGGTCAATGAAATTGATCACCGAGATGGGAGCCTCGCAGATGAGCGAGGCCACCTCGACGATATCGTCAAATGCAGACTCCTCTGGCGTGTCGAGGATCCGGTAGTCGGCCAGCGTCTGCAAACGCTGCGTTTCATACGCGTATGTGCAGAGAGGGGAGTTGTCAGTCATTAGCAGGAAGGCGTTCCGGCAAGACAATAAGAGGACGAGTCGAGCCCCACAGCCTCATCCCGCTCCAAGTCCAACAACGCGAATTTATTGGGCACTTCTGTACCTCTCTACGCGGAGTTCTGTTCGGATCGTTCCTGAGATACACGGAAGATAGTGAATGAGCCTCCTGTCATGAGCAAGCAGAACCTGGCCTGTGCGGCTTGCCTGTCAAACCAATAGCGAGCGGGCGGTGAAATCGATGAGCACCATCTGGCGACTCAGGCTTGGAGCGACTGAAGGTGGCGAGTCAGATCGCCTTCTCGAACGGTCGCAACCAGTTGGCGAGTCTGGTTCTCGAAGGTGAGATTCGACCGCCACACCGGTCAGCTGGCGCGGCGAAAGCCTCCCAACACTCGCTGGTTCGGGCCGAAGAACACCAGGCGGTCGTGATCGATCAGATAGCGATAGGCCGTCTCGAGCATCTCCCTGACGCGCTCGGCGTCCTCCGCCTCAGGGCAGCTCCGCCGAGTTGTAGCGAAGTCCTGGAACTCGATTCGCTGACGCTCGCCCAGGCGCACCTCGCCGCGAAGCGGGTTGCAGCCATCGCTGCCGCTGACGCTGCCGTCTCGAGCGATCACGAAATGTGCGCTCTCCGGCAACGAGAGTCGCTCGTGGGTTCCCACCAGCAGCAGGTTCCAGCGCGGCCCGACGATCGGCCCCGAGAGCTCGCCGCCTGGCTCTAGGCCCTCAGAGGCGGGCTGACTGCTGCACGCGGCAAGGGTCAGCACGCCGAGTAGCACGGCCAACGACTTGCTTAAACGATTGATCTTCATGGTATCTTCCTTGAGGCACACGGCGTGAACGAAAGCGCCAAGCTTGCCCCAATCGGGACACCGAGACAATTCCCGCCCTTCGACGAGGTCCCTACATGTTGCGTGCGATTCACAACGACGCCCTCGGCAAGCTGATCCTGCGCCTGGCCGTGGCCGGCCTGCTGCTGCCCCACGGCCTGACCAAGCTGCTGAACCCGGGCAGCCTGACCTGGATCGGTGACACCCTGGCCGGCCAGGGCCTGCCGACCTTTCTCGCCTATGGCGTGCTGGTCGGTGAGATCGTGGCGCCGGCCATGGCGCTGATCGGCTGGCAGACACGGGTTGCCGGCGCGCTGATGGCCATCAACATGCTGGTGGCCATCTTCCTGGTGCACATGAACGAGCTCAGCGTCTTTTCCGGCAACGGCGGCTGGGCACTGGAACTGCAGGGCCTGTTCCTGTTCGGCGCCCTGGCGCTCGTCTTTCTCGGCAGCGGGCGGATGGCCTGGCGACCAGACTGATCCGCCCTTCAGAGCGACAGCGCAACGAGCTTTGCCTGGATATCACCAGGTGCCGGTGTTTTCCATTGACGCCCAAGGCTCCTTCGGGGCCAGAGCGTCACCCTTCTGCAGCAGCTCCACGGAAATGTTGTCCGGGCTGCGCACGAAGGCCATATGGCCATCGCGCGGCGGCCGATTGATGGTCACGCCGTTGGCCTGCAGATGCTCGCAAAGGGCATAGATGTCGTCAACGCGATAGGCCAGGTGGCCGAAGTTGCGACCGCCCGAATACTCTTCAGGGTCCCAGTTGTAGGTCAGCTCGAGCTCCGGCGCCTTGAGCTCGGCAGAGCGTGACTCATCCTCGGGGGCGGCGAGGAAGACCAGGGTGAAGCGGCCCTTTTCGTTCTCCTTGCGGCGCACTTCCTTGAGACCCAGCAGGTCACAGAAGAAATGCAGCGAGGCGTCGAGGTCGCTGACGCGAATCATGGTATGAAGGTATTGCATGGCAGGATGTCTCCGGGTTCACTGATCGATCACGGTATCCTGACAAGCCTGGCCGCCCTTGCCAATCCCGGCGGGTGACAACGAGAGCCTTTCAATGAGCGACTACTGCGATCTCGCGCCGGGGCATCCATTTCACGGCCCCTATCACGACCACGAATACGGGTTTCCCGTGACCGACGACGACGAGCTCTTCGAACGCCTGGTGCTGGAGATCAACCAGGCGGGACTGTCTTGGCTCACCGTGCTCAAGAAGCGTGAGGCCTTCAAGAGAGCGTTCGAGGGCTTCGCGGTCGGTCGCGTGGCGACCTACGGCGAGGCCGAACGCACGCGCCTGCTCAGCGATGCCGACATCATCCGCAACCGCCTCAAGGTCGATGCCGCGATCCACAACGCCAAGGTTATCCGGCGTCTCCAGGCCGAGCACGGCAGCTTTCGCGCCTGGCTGGAAGAGCAGCATCCGCTGGCGCATGGCGACTGGGTCAGGCTGTTTAAGCGCACCTTTCGCTTCACCGGGCCGGAGATCGTCAACGAATTCCTGATGAGCACCGGCCACCTGCCGGGCGCGCATCACGATGGCTGCCCGGTGCAGGCGCGCATTCTGGACGCCGGCCCGGCCTGGACACGCATTTAACCAAGGACCTACGCGATGGATTCGATTACGCAGGCCGCCCTGGGCGCGGCGATCGGTGGCGCCGTGCTGGGCCGAAGGCTGGGCCGCAAGGCGGTGCTGATCGGCGCGGTGCTCGGCACCCTGCCCGATCTCGACGTGGTCATCGACTATGGTGACGCCGTGGCGAATGTCACCGAGCACCGTGGCTTCAGCCATTCGCTGTTCGTGCTAGCGGGGCTGGCAACGGCGCTGACCCTGCTGGCCTCGCGCTTCGCGCCGGCCCGCGATATCGGCCTGCGCCACTGGGGGCTGTTCTTCGGGCTCATCCTGCTGACCCACCCGCTGCTCGATGCCCTGACCACCTACGGCACCCAGATCTGGTGGCCACTCGACGTGCGCCCCACCGCCTGGCCGATCGTCTTCATCATCGACCCGCTGTATTCCCTGCCGCTGCTGATCGGCATCGTGGTGGCCCTCATTACCGGTAATGGTCGGCGCGGCCCCGCCTGGGGACTGGCGCTTTCGTGCGTGTATCTGGTGTTCGCTTTCGGCGCCAAGGTGGCGGTGGAACAACGGCTGGCGCCGGTGCTCGCCGAGCAGGGCCTGGAACAGGCGCCCCGGCTGGTGCAGCCCACGCCGTTCAATACCCTGTTGTGGCGGGTCACGGTGGCCGATGGCGACGTTTACCACGAAACCCTGGTGGGCCTGTTCGATGGGGACGAGGCACCGGCGTTCGAGACATTTTCGCGGGGCGCCAACCTAGAACCGATCGCGCTGGCAAGCCAACATGGCCGGCAGCTCGACTGGTTCGCCGGTCCGTTCCTGCGCTACGAGACCCGCGAGCTCGAGGGTCGCGAGACACTGATTGCCACCGACATACGACTGGGCTTTCCGGGCTTTCACCCCTTCGCCTTCACCCTGGCGACCCGCCAAAACGACACCTGGCAGCCCGTGGCGGTCACCACCCAATTACCATCGCCATCGCGGGGCAACCGCGAGGCGCTGACCCGGCTGGGCTCGCGAATCCTGACGCCGCAGCCGATGCTGTGCACCAGCGACTTCGTGCCGCCTCAGTGGCGGGTCTCGGCTCCATCGGCGTGCGGGTGAGATCGTCGATCAGGGCTTTGCCGGTCAGGGCGCAATGCCCTGACCGCAACCGCGGTAGGTCTCGCCGTCGAGGGTCAGGGTCACGCGGGTCGGGAAAGGCTCGCCGCTCATGCTGTCAAAGCAGGCGGCGGCCTCCAGGCGCAGCTCGAAGGGCGTGTCGGCCCGGCCGCTGGCAAGCTGCATCCGCCCCTCGGCGTTATCAAGCGCCGTTACCCGATAGGGCAGGGTCAGCTGACGTTCGCCGTAATCGAGCAGCAGGTCGAGTTCCGGCAGGTCGCTTGGCAGGCTGAGCGTCCAGCCCGGCTCCTGGCCCCGGGCATGGAACATTACGCCGGGGCGGTCCTGGCGGGTCATCGCCTCGCGCGTCATGTCGCGGGTGCAGTCGAGTCGCCCGCGCGGCCCTTCCACCACGGCCTCCTCGCCCTTGTCCCAGAGGCTCAGCTCGCCCTGTTGATAGCTCGCGCCACTGGCCACCACGGCCGGCGCCAGCCGCCAGGCGCCGTGCGCCGACCAAAGCCGCAGCTCATCGTCGCCATACGCGGTGACCAGGTCCTGGTCGGGGGTACAACGCCAGGCGACGAAGGCCTCCGCCTCACTGGCGAAGAAGCTCGAGGGCATCAGCGGCGCCGTGGGCGTGACGACCTTGTCGCTCGACGAGTCGTCGCGGTCGGCTACCTCGGGCGGTGCGACCGGCTCGCTTGACGATACGGCACAACCGGCCAACAGCAGGCCGGCAATGAGCGGCATGAAACGCGGCGTGAGACCACGGGCGACAAGCGAAACGGGGGGCAGCATGGCAGCTCCTAGGGTGCGACGAATGTCCATAAGGAAAACAGGATACCAGTCACCGCAACATGACGTACGTGCTACCGACTCAACGCCCGCCTGATACGCCACGCTGTCAGCCATGGCGCTGTCTGAGCGTCCTGGCGGCCTCGACCATATTGGCCAGCGCCGGGGCGACTTCTGCCCAGCCCCGCGTCTTGAGACCGCAGTCGGGGTTGACCCAAAGCCGCTCGGCGGGGATGCGCTCGGCGGCCTTTTCCATCAGGGCGACCATCCAGTCGACCTCGGGAATGTTGGGCGAGTGAATGTCGTAGACGCCTGGGCCGATCTCGTTCGGGTAGGCGAAGTCGCGAAAGGCGTCGAGCAGTTCCATGGCCGAGCGCGAGGTCTCGATGGTGATCACGTCGGCGTCGAGGGCGGCAATCGCGTCGATGATGTCGTTGAATTCCGCGTAGCACATGTGGGTGTGGATCTGGGTCGCGTCGCTGACCCCGGCCGCCGTCAGGCGAAAGCATTCCACCGCCCAGGCGAGATAGCTCGGCCACTCGGCGCGACGCAGCGGCAGTCCCTCCCTTAGCGCCGGCTCGTCGATCTGGATGGCGCGGATGCCCGCCGCCTCCAGGTCGAGCACTTCATCGCGCAGCGCCAGGGCGATCTGACGACAGGTGACCTCGCGGGGCTGGTCGTCCCGAACGAAGGCCCATTGCAGCATGGTCACCGGGCCGGTCAGCATGCCTTTCATGGGCCGGTCGGTAAG
The DNA here is from genome assembly GCF_018448785.1 of Halomonas jincaotanensis. GTDB lineage: Bacteria > Pseudomonadota > Gammaproteobacteria > Pseudomonadales > Halomonadaceae > Halomonas > Halomonas jincaotanensis. The sequence continues at coordinate 85,247 of NZ_JAHCLU010000008.1, forward strand.
CGACTGGGCATGCTCGCTCCAGCGCACCGTCATGGGGCCGGGCCGACTGACATCACCGACGATGATCGGTGGCTTGACGCAACGCGAGCCATAGCTCTGCACCCAGCCGTTGGCGGTGAAGACATAGCCTTCGAGCTTTTCGCCGAAGTACTCGACCATGTCGTTGCGCTCGGCTTCACCGTGCACCAGCATGTCGAGTCCCAGCGACTCCTGACGCACCACGGTCTCGGCGATCTCCTCGCGCATCCGCGCCTCGTAGGCCTCCGCCGATAGCGCACCGCGCTTGAAATCGCGTCGGGTCGCACGAATCTCGGTCGTCTGGGGGAAGGAGCCGATGGTGGTGGTGGGAAACAGCGGCAGATCCAGTGCCCGTCGCTGCGCCACGGCGCGCTGCGGATAGGCGCTCGCTCTTTTTGTATCCTCCGGGCTGACCCGACCAAGCCGTTCAGCCACCGCGGGACGGTGCAGTTGTGCGGCCTCGCGGCGGGCCTGTAGCGCCAGGCTGGCGGCCTCGAGACGCTCGCGCTCGCGTGGCGTATCGCGACCATCGAGCAGCCGGGCGAGGGTCACGATCTCATCAAGCTTCTGGCGTGCGAAGGCCAGCCAGCGCTTCATTTCGGGATCAAGATCGCGCTCGTTGTCGAGATCCACCGGCACGTGCAGCAAGGAACAAGACGCCGACAGCCATAGCCGCTCGCCCAGGCGCCGGTGTGCTTCCCTTAAGCCTTCGCGTAGCCGGGCCAGGTCGGCTCGCCAGACATTGCGTCCATCGATGGCCCCCACGGAGAGCACCTTGTAGGCGGGTAGGCGGTCGAGCACCGCTTCAAGTTGCTCGGGGGCGCGTGCGGCATCGATGTGCAGTCCCGCCACCGGCAGGTTGACGGCGAGACCCAGGTTGTCGCCCAGGCCGCCATAGGCACTGGCCAGCAGCAGCTTCACCGGAGCGCGGCTCAGCACGCTGTAGGCGGCCTCATAGGCCTGCTGCCAGGCACGGGGCAGGTCCTGCACCAGAGCCGGCTCGTCGAGCTGCACCCACTCCACGCCTTGTTCACCAAGCCGTGCGAGGATCTCGCCGTAGACCGGCAACAGCGATTCCAGCAGGGTCAGACGGTCGAAGGCATCGCCTGTCGAAGGCTCGCCCCTGACCTTGCCCAGCCAGAGCCAGGTCAGCGGCCCGAGCAGCGTCACCTTGACCGGATGGCCTGCCGCCAGTGCCTCATCGACCTGGTCGAACAGCGTTGAACTGGCCAGGCGGAAGGTCTGACCCGCGTGCAGCTCGGGCACCAGATAGTGGTAGTTGGTATCGAAATACTTGGTCATCTCGCAGGCGGCGGCCGACTCGCCGGAGGGCGCCCGGCCACGTGCCATGCGAAAGGCGGTATCCAGGTCCACCTGGCCGTCGGCTATTTCCCCATCGGCCTGGAAGCGCGCCGGCACTGCGCCGAGCATGACTGAAAGGTCGAGCACCTGATCGTAGAAAGCGAAATCGCCTACCGTCACCCAGTCAAGCCCCGCCTTACGTTGCTCTACCCAATGACGCTGGCGCAGTTCAGCGCCCGTGGCCTCGAGCGCGGAACGTTCGATTTCTCCCTGCCAGTAGGCTTCGGTTGCTTTCTTCAGTTCGCGTCCGGCGCCGATCCGCGGATACCCGGCAATATGAGTCAATGTCATGTTAGTTCCTCTCTGCATAAGCAATTCGGAACAGTCTTGCTGGCATGCAGAGGTGAATCAAACTAAACTTTCACATCTTCACTATGAAGTGAGTTCATTGTCATGCTTGAGCTACGCCATCTGCGCACCCTGATCGCCTTGCGGGATGCCGGTTCGCTGGTCGAGGCTGCCGAACGGGTGCACCTCACTCAGTCGGCGCTCTCGCACCAGATCAAGGATCTGGAGGAGCGGCTGGACGGCCCGCTGTTCGTGCGCAAGACACGCCCCGTGGAGTTCACGCGTGCCGGGCAACGATTGCTGAACCTTGCCGAGCAAATCCTTCCCCAGGTGCGCATGGCCGAGCGTGACTTGGCGCGACTGGCCGGCAGTGAGCAGGGACGCCTGCACATGGCCATCGAGTGCCATAGCTGCTTCCAGTGGCTGATGCCGACCATCGATCACTTCCGCAACCACTGGCCGGAAGTGGAGATCGACATCCCCGGAGGACACCATTTCGATCCGCTGCCGGCGCTTGCCCGCGAACAGCTCGACCTGGTGATCACTGCCGATCCTCAGGCGTTGGCCGGAATCAGCTACGAGCCGTTGTTTCGTTACGAGGGGCTGCTCGCGGTGTCCCGCCAGCACCGCCTGGCCAGCAAGGACTTCGTCACGCCCGGGGAGCTAGCCGCCGAGACGCTAATCACCTATCCCGTCGAGCATGCCAGGCTGGACGTCTTCACCCAGTTCCTTGATCCCGCCGGCCTGCGACCACGAGAAGTGCGAACCGCGGAGTTGACCATCATGATGATGCAGTTGGTGGCCAGCGGTCGGGGGGTCTGTGCGTTGCCTAACTGGGCACTGACCGAATACCTAGAACGTCGCTACGTGAGCGCCGTGGCGCTCGGCGAGAAAGGCGTGTGGAGCACGCTGTTCGCCGCAATCCGCGACGAGAGCCGCGGTGCACCGTGGATGGAGGATTTCCTGCGCACCGCACGCGAGACCTCTTTCGCGGTGCTGGAAGGCATCAAGCCGGCATGACTGGCCGGCGCGGCAGCAGGAGTGTAAAACGGGCTCCACCCAAATCCGGGCTGTCATCCACTGCCACACTGCCGCCATGCCAGGTCATGACTTTCTGCACGATGGAAAGTCCCAGGCCATAGCCGCCCGAACGACGAGCGCGACTGTCATCGAGCCGTGCGAAGGGCTTGAAGACTTCCAGGCGCTCGGCGACCGGCACGCCGGGGCCGTCGTCTTCCACGTCCATGCGTACCAGACGCGGTTCGCCGTATAGTCGAATCACGACCCGGCTCTGCGCATGCCGGCAGGCATTGGCCACCAGGTTCTGCAACGCCCGCTGGAGATAGCGCGGCTCGGCGTCCACTTCCACTTCGCCCCCATCGGCCAGCTCGATCGACAGATGACCATGCAGGGGCCGCAAGGCCTCGATGACCCGCAGCGCCATGGCCTGACAGTCGACCAGTGACGCCGACATTTCCTGTCCGTTGACCGCTTCGCTGCCCAACCGGGCATAGGTCAGGATTTCATCGATCAGGCCGTCGAGCTCCTCGATATCCCCGTCGATGCCTTCCAGCTGCCGCCGGACTGCGGGATCGTCGGTCATGTCCTCGACCATCTGCATGGCGAAACGAATGCGCGCGACCGGCGTGCGAAGCTCGTGGGACACCGCGCGAATCATGTCCTGCTGCGCACGCAATAGTGACTGGACCTGCGCCGCCATGCCATTGAATGCCATGCCCAGACGGCCCAGGAAGTCGCCGCTCTCGACCTTGACGCGCGTATCCAGACGTCCCGCGGCGATTCGTGAGGCCGCCAGTTCCAGCCTGGCCATACGCGCCTCGAGGGCACTCATCACCAGATAGATCGGAATGGCCGACATCCCCAGGATGAAGAGTATCAACAGGAGATGCAGCGACCATGGCATCGGTTCGAAAGGCAAAAACGGACCGACTGACAACCAGCGTGGCAATCCGGACGGGGTGGTCACCTGTTGATAGACGTTGAGACCGCCCTGGCGGCTGATCAGCTTGATCAGCGGCTCGCCCGATGCCAGCTCGGTCAACTGGGTTTCTTCCAACCCCTCTGGCGGCTGGCTGGTCAACGTGACCGGCATATCCGCCGCCTGTAGGCGCCCCACTCGATACTGTCGCCGTATTGCATCGCCATCGGCTAACCAGCTGCCCATGTGATGGATCACCCGGCCCAGCTGTCGCTCGTCGAAGCCGCTGAACCAGGCCTCGATCACCCGTGACTCGTCGGGCAACCCCTGACTGAGACGCCAGCCTCCCTCGGCGCGATTGACCAGTACCCGCCCACTCTGCAGCCGCTGACGATCAAAGAAGCCGTGATCGCTTTCTCGGAGAGGCGACAAGCGCATCTCGATATCGAGTTCACGCGCCATCCCGGCCAGCCACTGGTCACGCTGCGCCGGCTCAAGGTCGGCGAGACGACCGCTCAACCAGCGCATCGGCGCCTGCGCAAGATCCTCACGGTACTGCTCGAGGCGCACCTGCTCGATCAACATGCGCCCCGTCATGGCCAGGGCGCCCGCCGCTAGCAGGATCATGGCCAGGATAAGGTAGAACCGCTGGAAAGAACCGATAGACAAGGATGACCTCGACATCGCGCTCAACCATCCCTGACGAAGAGGTAGCCCTTGCTGCGTACTGTTTTAATGCGATGCGGATGATTCGGATCGTCGCCGATCTTGGGGCGGATCCGTGAGACTCGCACGTCAATGGAGCGATCCTGTCCGTCATACTTGATGCCGCGCAGTTGGGAAAAGATCTCTTCACGCGTCAGGACTCGGCCCGCATTGCTGGCCAACAGCCATAGCAGGTCGAACTCGGCGCTGGTCAGATCGATTCGCTCACCGGCTAGCCAGGCTTCCCGGGTCGCGCTGTCGATGTCGAGGTTATCGAAGACGAGACGGGGCTCACCACTCACTTCGCTGATATCGGTGCGCCGCAGCAGAGCCCGCATGCGCGCCAGCAAGACGCGGGGCTGAACCGGCTTGGGTACGTAATCATCTGCGCCCATCTCCAGCCCCAGCACCTGATCCATGTCATCGGTGCGTGCGGTGAGCATGAGGATCGGCCCCTGATACTCGCCGCGCACCCTGCGGCAGATCGACAGGCCGTCCTCGCCGGGCAGCATCAGATCGAGAATCACTAGATCGGGATGCAGGGTCAGTATCCTCTCGACCCCGAGAGAGCCATCGGGCTCGACCGTGACACGAAAGCCGTTCGCCTCCAGATAATCGCGCGTTAGGCCAGCAAGCCGCTCATCGTCCTCGATGATCAGCACATGATCTTGTTCCTGGTGTTCCAAGCTGTCTTCCATCCTCTATATCCATCCTGACAGGCAGGTGATCGGGTCGTGACGCGCCCCCATCGCCGGGTGGCAACCGTCAATGGCTGAAGGATACCCGAAAAAGGCCATGTCGCCTTCACGTGGACAAACAACGACACCAAATCCTGCGAGAAATAGCGACGGCATATTGATTGCGGCACGCGCGAGGACTAACGTGATGTGGGTATGTTAAACAGCCAGATCAGGAGACTTTCGCCATGAGCGAACCCAAGAGCGTGATCAAACGGGTTTTCGTTCCCTCCCATGTCCGTGACCTGCCCAACGGCGAACGGGTGCGGGTTCCTGGCCACTACAAGCCTCCCGAGCAATGACCCACAGCCTCTGCCGTTTATCTGATGCAGCAACCCATTATCGGTTATCACCGCGACGACGAGCATCACTGGGTGGCGGAACTGGCGTGCGGCCACCACCAGCATGTGCGCCATCAGCCACCCTGGGTTGAACGGCCCTGGGTGACGACCCAGGCCGGCCGTCGGTCGAGACTGGGCATACTGCTCGACTGTGTGAAATGCGACCAAGGTGAACCGGAGGACTTTCGCCCCACCCGGTCCGCAAAATCATCGTCCTGAACGAGAACGGGCAAGCGTAAGCCTGCCCGATCAAACCGGTGCCCGTCAGGATCGCTACCCCTTGGGACCGAACAGGAACCAGATGATCAACCCGACCAAGGGGAAGAAGAGCAGAACGAGAATCCACAATAACTTGGCAAGGCCACCCGCCGAACTCTTGGCAACCTTGACGATCGCCCAGATGACGATGATAAGCCAGATTAGACCCAGCAAACCGCCTATTTCGATACCCATTCGACGTCTCCTTGTCAGTTCGGCACATTGCCACCCCTTCATTACCATAGCGCGATAGTGCTGTACAAATCTTGCGGCGTGGCCACCCGACGTCCCAACACACCAAAAGGCGTCACGGGCGGCGCGGCGCGAAGGGCCGGGTGAGGTAGAATAGCGCCTTCGCTTGTCGCTCGAAACGTTGCTCGCCAGTCGAAATTTTTGCTCGTCAGTCGAAAGGAGACGCCCTTGGCCATTGGATTGCTGCTCAACATCCTCATCTTTCTCGCCGCCGCGGTGATGATCGTGCCGATCTTCAAGCGGCTGGGGCTGGGTGAGGTGCTGGGCTACCTGGCCGCCGGGGTGGTAATCGGTCCCTCGGTGCTGGCGCTGGTCCCCGATGCTGATGGGGTACTGCAGTTCTCTCAGGTCGGCATTGTCTTCCTGCTGTTTGTAATTGGCCTGGAGCTCAAGCCTTCGCGCCTGAAGGTGATGCGAAAATCGGTTTTCGGCTTCGGTAGCCTGCAGGTGGCCGTGACCACCACGCTGCTTTCCATGGCTGCCTGGTGGCTGGGCCTGGCGCCAGCGGCCGCGCTGGTGGTGGGGTTCAGCCTGGGGCTCTGCTCCACCCCCCTGGTGCTGCATCTGCTCGGCGAACGCAAGGAGCTGCAGACCCGCCACGGTCGCAATTCCTTCGCCCTGCTGCTGTTCCAGGATCTCGCGGCTATTCCGGTGCTGGCGGCGATCCCCATGCTGGCCGCCGACAGCCTGATGGCCAACGGGGCCCTGCCGCTGCTGCGCGAAGTGGTGGTTGCAGCGGGCGCCTTCGCGGGCCTGATCATCGGCGGCCGCTTCCTGCTGCGCCCGCTGTTTCACTACGCCGCCGCTACCCGCAGCCGCGAGGTGTTCGCCGGCACCGTCCTGCTGGTGGTCATCGGCGCCGCCCTGCTCATGGAACTCGCCGGGCTGTCCATGGCGCTGGGCGCCTTCGTGGCCGGCGTACTGCTCGCCGATTCCGAATACCGCCACAGCATCGAGGCGGATATCGAACCCTTCCGAGGGCTGCTGCTGGGGCTGTTCTTCATGGCCGTGGGCATGACCGCCCAGATTGCCCTGCTGGCCGAGATGCCGCTGACGATTCTCGCGCTGACGCTGGGCCTGGTAGTGTTCAAGGGTATCGCGGTGGGCCTGGCCGCGCGCCTCTATGGCCGCGGCTGGAAGGAGTCGATCACCCTCGGCGTGTTGCTCTCCCAGGGCGGTGAATTCGGCTTCGTGCTGCTATCCGCCGCTGCCACCGCGACCCTGCTAGACGCCGATCTGGTCGGCCTGCTGATCCTGGTGATCACACTTTCCATGGCGACCACGCCGCTGCTCTTCCAGGTGCACGTCCACGGTGTGCGCAAGCTGTTCCGCAAGCGCCGCGAGAAGACGGTCTTCGACAGCCCGGCCGACGAGTCTCCGGAAATCCTGATCGCCGGCTTCGGCCGTTTCGGGCAGATCATGGGCCGCGCCCTGCAGGGGCTGAAGATTCCCTACACCGTGCTGGATATCAACGCCGACCAGGTGGAGTTCGTGCGCCGCTACGGCAACAAGGTATATTTCGGCGATGCCTCGCGCACCGACCTGCTCGAGGCCGCAGGCGCCAGGCGGGCCAGGATTCTGGTAGTCGCCGTCGGCGACCCCCCGGCCTCGATGCGTATCGTCGAGCAGGTCAGGCGCCACTTTCCGCATCTCAAGCTCTATGCCCGGGCGCGGAACCGCTATCACGCCCACCTGCTGATGCGCGCCGGGGTGACGCATATCGTGCGCGAGCTTTTGCCCGCGAGCCTCGAGTTGACCCGCGACGCGCTGATCGGACTGGGCATTCCTGCCGAGCAGGCCCAGCACACCGTCGATACCTTTCGTACACACGACGAGCAGGCCCTGCTGCGCCAGCTCGAGGTGTTCGGCAACGAGAAGAAGCTCATCCAGACGATCCAGGAGGCCGCGCGGGAACTGGAGACGCTCTACGAGGCCGACGAGGATATTGCCACGACCAGCCCCGCCATCAAGAGCGCCACCAAGTCAGCCGGCGGGTAAACGCCACCACCCCGGTAGCCGCGAACGCACCTCGCGGCGCGCGAAACGATCGTCCATCAGCACCAGGGTACCGCGATCTTCGGGGCCACGAATTACCCGCCCCGCCGCCTGCACTACCTTGATCAGACCCGGCACCCGGTAAGCGTACTCGTCGCCACGGCCGAAGCGAGCCTCGAGCCTGGCCTTGAGCGCCTCGTTGAAATCATCAAAGGGCGGCAACCCCAGGGTGGCGATGAAGGCGCCGATCAGCCGCTCGCCGGGCAGGTCGATTCCCTCGGCGAAGGCGCCCCCCAAGACCGCAAAGCCGATGCTCCGGCCGCCGCTGGCGAACCCAGCCAGAAAGGCGTCGCGCTCGGCTTCCGGCATGCCGCGCCGCTGGGCGCACACCGGTATCTCTGGCGCCGCCTCACGAAGCCGCGCCATTACTGACTCGAGATAGGCAAAGCTGCTGAAGAACGCCAAATAATGGCCGGGCCGCTGGTGATACTGTCGAGCGAGCTCCTCGACGATGGGCGCGATCGAGGCGTCGCGATCGCGCAGCCGGGTGGAGATATCCGCGCGGATACGCACCTCGAGCTGGTCCGCGACAAAGGGTGAATCGACCTCCTGCCACACGGTGTCGACCGGAAGCCCCAGCAGGTCGCGATGATAGTGAGCGGGCGTCAGCGTCGCCGAAAACAACACCGCGGTTTGCGCCGCGGTGAAGCGTGGCATCAGGAAGTCCGCCGGTATCAGGTTGCGCAGCCCCAGCACCGCACGGCCGCGCCCCGCGCAGGACAGGTCGCAGAGCGAGTGGTCGCCGAAGGACTCGGCGAGCCGACAGAAGGCGAGCGCCTCGAACAGCACCTCCTGCAGCTCGGTGCCGGCTTGCTCCGGGTGTTCGCCGAGGTACTCGGTGATCGCGCTGGCCAGCTGCTGCATCGCGGCGACCAGCTTGCCGGGAAGCGCCTCGAGGATGCGATAGTTCGACGCGCCCTGCTCTTGGGACGCCGACTCGCGCACGAGGGCCTGCCACTGCCGCGACGCGCGTGCCAGTGGCCGGGACAACGCCTCGGGTGCGAAGCGACGCAGGCGGTTGAGGCGCCGCTGGTCCAGCTCGGCGCTGTACATGCCCCTGGCCCGTGCCACCAGATTGTGCGCCTCGTCCACCAGCACGCCGAACCGCCAGCCGTTGGCTTGGGCCAGGCCATGCAGCAGGGCATTAGCATCGAAGTAGTGGTTGACGTCACCGACGATCACGTCGCACCAGCGCGCCAGCTCCTGGCCCAGATAATACGGGCAGACCCGATGCGCCAGGGCGACCTCGCGCAGGCCCTCGCGATCGAGCCAGCCCTGCGCGACCGCGGCCTCACGTGCCGCCGGCAGCCGGTCGTAGAAGCCCGCCGCCAACGGGCAGGCCTCGCCATGACAGGCGCGGTCGGGATACTCGCAGGCCTTGTCGCGGGCCACCAGTTCCAGCACCCGCAGCGGCAAGGCGCCTTTCTCACCTTTCTCACCTTTCTCACCTTTCTCATCTCGCTCAGCTCTCGCATCGCGCTCACCGTCGTTATTCGTCGGGCTCGTCTGTTTTTCGACACCCAGGCTGACCAGCGCGTCCAGCGCTAGCCGCCGCCCCGGGGTCTTCATGGTCAGGAAGGCGATGCGGTCAAGCGACTGGCGTGGCATGGCCGCGAGCAGGGGGAAGAGTGTCCCCAGCGTCTTGCCAATACCGGTGGGCGCCTGGGTGAGCAGGCAGCGTCCGGTGGCCGCCGCCTTGTAGACGCCCTCGGCGAGTTCGCGCTGGCCGACGCGAAACGACGCGTGCGGAAAGCGCAGCCGACGCAGGGCGGCGTCGCGGTGAACGCGATGCGCGGCCTCCTGCCAAGCCCAGGCGAGAAAGCGGCGACACTGCGTGGTGAAGAACGCCTGCAGGTCATCGGCAGTGGTGGTCTCGGCCAGCACCGTCTCGCGCCCGGTCGCCACCTCCAGATAGACCAACGCCAGGGTCACCGAGCCAAGGCCCCGCTCGGCGCACAGCAGCGCCCCGTAGACCTTTACCTGCGCCCAATGCAGGGCGCGCTGATTCTCGGCCATGCGATCCAGCCGTCCGCGGTGGGTCTTGATCTCCTCCAGGCGATTCGCCGTTGGATCGTAGCCGTCGGCGCGGCCGGACACGGTCAGCCCCTCGACCCGGCCGGTGAGCGTCAGTTCGGCCTCGTAGGCATCGCCACGGCGCCCCGCGACCAGCGCATGGCCGGCGATGCCTTCCCGGGCACTGGGCGAGGGCGTGAAGCGGTGGTCGAGATCGCCGCTTCGCGCGGTAAAGTCGCACAATGCGCGGACGGCAACGCGGTAGTCCTCCCTTGGAGTCATGGCTCCGCCTGCCAGGTCACATGGCAAACGACGGCGGGCATGGCATGGCGGTGGAAGAACGCCAGCCAGCGGCGCTGGTTGTCCTGGAGACGATCCCCCGGTCCCTTGACCTCGATGAACCGATAGCGCGGCGCCACGCCGCCGGCCTGCGGCAGGAATTGGATCAGGTCCGGCAGACCGGCGCGGTTGGCCTTGAGATCACTGAGCAGCCGCTCGAAGCACAGTTGCAGGTGCTCGGCCGGCAGGCCATCCAGCGCCTGATCGATCAAGCTTTCGTTAAGCACGCCCCAGCTCACGAAGGGTGATACGAGGCCGTATTTCTCTCGCCAGGTGGCGCGGATCGCCTCCCGGTAGCTGCCGTCGGCAAGCTTGCCCAGGCAGGCAGCGAAACGCTCGCGGCGACGCTTCACGAAATCCTCGCGATAGAGATCGGCCGGGCCGCTGTGAAAGGGATGGAAGAAGGCGCCGGGCAGGGGCGCGAAGACCGCCTCCCAGCAGAGCAGGCCGAAGAGCCCGGTGAGCAAGGTGTTTTCCACGTAATGCACCGGCGCCCGCTCGCGTGATAGATAATCGCGCACGGCCAGTTCCACACAACACGCCGTGCCGTCACGGCCGAGCGACGGCAGACACAGCGACCAGCGTTCGGTGACGGGTTCGACCGCACGCGGCAGCGCGGGGCGACCCAGCCGACGGCGGAGCCGCGGCAGCAGGCGCTCAAGCGCCTGAGCCTCGGCGTCATCGCCCGAGCCATCAGCTATCGTACCCAAAGCACGCTCGGCGAGGGTATGCGCGCGCGCGTGTTCGCCGCACCGCTCCAGCAGGCGTAAATGGCGGATGCGTGCCTCGCGCTCGCCGGTCTCGCCGTGCCCTGCCTCGGCATATAACGCCACGGCCGCATCGAGCTGCCCTGCCCGTTCGGCCTCGCGCCCCAGCTGGTAGAGCAAGCGATTGCGCCGCCCGTACAGCCAGGCATTGTCCGGGGGGATATCGGGCAGCTCGGCGTGTAGCGAGACCGACGCCTCGCCCTCCTCCAGACGCTCACGCAGCCGGTGCATGGCGAGATAGGCATCGACCTCATGGCGGTGCTGGAACACGCGGGACGACGACGCGAAGGGGACACGCTCGAAGCGCTGGAGGCCCAGCTCGGCAAGCACGAATTCCGACCAGTCCTGGCGCAGGTTACCGAAGAACATCAGCCGCAGCCGGTCACAAGTCGCCATGACGGTGAGGCGTACGATCCGATCCGCTGCCGACGGCCACCAGTCAGTGAGCCGGCGAGGCTCGGTAAGCCGCGGCGACAGCGCCTCGTGCAGCTGCGCCTTACCCGCGGTGCTCGTCAATCCTGCCGCCGCGGATTCGCCGGCCAGGGCGTTACGCAGCTCCTTCAGGCGCAGCTGACGAAACAGGACCTCCAGCGACAGCACCGGGTCGGGATCGACCCAGCCGGCCTCGACCAGCGACGCAAGCGCCGCGGACGTGTCGCCGATCTCGGCATAGGCGAGTTTCGCCTGGCGAAAATGCTCACCCTTGCGCATCACCATGCGCACCAGCAGCGCCTGGGTCGGCCGCGGCAGCACAGCGAAGCCGATGATGAAATCGCGCTCCGTCTCGTTCAGCAGATCCCCATGGCGCTCGGCAACCCACTCCAGCACGAAGCGGAAGTTCACCAAGTAGTAGAAAGGATCGTCCAGCGGCGCGGTCACCGCGGAAGGAGGGAAAGCACTGTTCATGCATCCATGATACCAAGCCCGCCGGGGCCGCGACAGCAGGTGATGCCTGACGCAGCGTTTACAACCCCTTCTACAGCCCCGTCGCCAACGCCTTTACCACCTCGGCCGCCGGTATCGCGCGACAGGCGCTGGCATTCTGCCCGGCCCATAGCGGCGAAAAGTCGCCGCTGCCCTGCGCCTCGGCGGCGGCGCGCAGCGGGGCGATGGCGGCAGTGGCAAGCGGAAAGGCGGGGGCGGCTGCGCTGATCGGGCCGAGTTCGCGCATCAGCCGGGTGACGATGCCGCGGGCCGGACGACCGCTGTAGAGGTTGGTCAGCGCCGTATGGCGTGCCGCGTCGCTTTGCAGTGCCTGGCGATGTAGCGCCGAGGTGGTGGCCTCGGGGCAACACAGGAACGCGGTGCCGACCTGCACCGCCGAGGCGCCAAGTGCGAGTGCCGCGGTCACGCCACGAGCATCGGCGATTCCGCCGGCGGCGATGACCGGCACCTCGACCGCGGCAACGATCTGCGGCAGCAGCGCGAAGGTGCCGACCTGGCGGGTAAGCTCGTCACTCAGGAACATGCCGAGATGACCGCCGGCCTCGAGGCCCTGTGCAATCACCGCGTCGACACCACGCGCCTCCAGCCACCGCGCCTCCTCCACCGTGGTCGCCGACGACAGGACGACCGCGCCCCAGGCCTTGACGCGCGCCAGCAATTCCGGTGCCGGCAGACCGAAATGAAAGCTCACGACCTCGGGACGAAACACCTCGAGCGCGTCGCAGGCTTCATGATCGAAGGGCCGGCGCCCGGGCACCGAGGCCACGCTGTCGATATCCAGGCCGAACTCGGCGTAGTAAGGGGCCAGCGCGGCGTGCCACCGGGCCTGGCGGTCGGCGTCCGGCACGGGCGGGGTGTGGCAGAAAAAGTTGACGTTCAGGGCCCGGGTGGTGCGCTTGCGAATCAGCGCGAGCTCGTCGGCCATGGCGTCAGGGCCGAGCATCGCACAGGGCAAGGCGCCCAACGCGCCGCTCGCCGAGACGGCGGCGGCCAGTGTACTGCCTTGCACACCCGCCATGGGCGCCTGGAGAATCGGCAGGTCGATGTCGAGCCGATCGGTCAGTGTCATGAAGAATCTCCTCGATCGTCAGCGTTTTGATCGGGGGCGTTTTGAACGGCTGAGTGGCGTTTCCGGCCGACACGCCGCCAGGGCCACTTGCGCCCCAACGTGTCGGCGGCGTAGGCATTGCGCTCGCCCGGGGGACGTGGTTCGCCGACGGTGGTATCGCGGTAGGTCTGGCGCTCCATTTCGGCATTAAACTCCGCGCCCAGCAACACGACGAACGCCGAGAGCCAGAACCACAGCATCAGCATCACCACCGCACCCAACGAGCCATAGACCTCACTCAGATTGACCACCCGGCTGAAATAGAACGATAACCCGCCGGAGCCGATCAGCCACATCAGCGTCGCGATGATGGAGCCGACACTGAGCCAACGCCAGCGCGGCGGCCGCCGATAGGGTCCGAAACGGTAGAAGACGCCGATGACCAGCATCATCACCAGCAATAGCACCGGCCAGCGTAGCCACACAATCACCGTGACCAGCTGTGTATCGAGGCCCAGCATGCCGATAGCCAGCGGGAAGAAGGCGACGAAGGCGATGGTGATGAGCAGCACCAGGATCAACCCCAGCGTCAGCGCCGCGACGATCAAGCCGCGGTGCAGCGGCCCTCGGCGGTCCGCTTCGCCATATACCACATTCAGCCCCACCACCATCCACAGCACACCCTTGGAAGCAACGAACATCGCCACCACCACGCTGCCAAGGGCCGTCAGGCTAAGGCCTGTGCTGGTGCTCCCCCCTATCTTGCGAGCTTGGTCGTTGATCAGGCTCGACGCCTCGGGCGGCAGATAGCGGCTGAGCTCGACAATTTGATTCGCCAAGTCCTGGGGGTTCATCACCAGCGCCCAGATCGAGATGATCGCGGCGATGGTCGGAAAGAGCGCCAGCATGGCATTGAAGGCGATGCCAGCGGCCATCATGGCGACGAGATCCTGAAGCGTCTCCTGCTTGACGCGCCACAGGATATCCAGCCATCCGGCCGCGGGGATCTGACCGGGCTTGCCGGCGCAGCGACCGCGTTTGGGCTTCGCCATAAGCACCTCAGTTGCGTTGCGAAGGAAGAAGCATCATCCGCGAGTCACGAATCTCGATGTCGAAACGGTTGAGGAAGCTCATTCCCAGCAGCGCCGTATCACCGTCCAGGCCCGGGCTGATGGATCCTCGTACCTGGCTGGCAGAAAAGCCGCCCAGGCTCACCTCATCGAGGGTGGTGAGCTCGCCGCGCACCAGTCCGTTGGCGGTATTGAACCAGGCGCTGCCGCTTGGGGCGAGCCCCAGCCGCTCGGCCAGGTCGCCGGGCACCGCCACGTAGGTCGCCCCGGTATCGAGCAGAAAATCTACGGGCTCGCCATTGATGCGCCCGGTGGCCACGAAGTGGCCCGAGCGGTTGCGCTCCAGCACCACCGGCTCGCCCTCACCGCCCACGGCATTGACCAGGTGGGCATTCGGATTGCGCTGGCTCTCCAGATAACCATGGAACCACCAGCTTCCGGTGCCCAAAAGCAGCATCCAGAACAGCAGCATCATGCCGAACCCGGCACGCCGGGTAGAACGCTCTTCGCTCATGACAGACCCTCCCGGCCGACCATCAGCCGCTATCCGTTATGACCATCATGGTACATCGTCATTCCCAGCGAGGGTCAGCCCAGCAGCGAACGTATCGTGAGATAGCCGCCCATGGCCAGCAAGCCGGCAAAGAATACGCGGCGAAAGACGACCTCGGAAAGCCGGTGACGCAACCGCTGCCCCAGCTGCATGCCGACAAGGGCCGGCACCAGGGCCAGCGTGGAGAGCCCGAGCAGTTGGCCGCTCAGCAGGTTCTGGCCGCCCATAGCCAGTCCCAGCGCCAGCGTCGAGCCGGTGAACAGGATGCCCATGGCCTGGATCAGGGCATCACGTGGCAGCCCCAGCGCCTGTAGATAGGCCACGCCCGGAAATACCGACGACCCGGTCATGCCAGTGAACAAGCCATTGACGAGCCCCGACAACAGGCCGGCGCGGCGCTCATGGTGCACCGGCAAGGAGAGCCGGGCAGCGCCGAGGTTCATCAACGCATAGCCGACGATCAGCAGGCCCAGCAGCAGCGACAGCCAGCGCGGGTCGACACGCGCCAGCACCATCACACCCGGCCAGACGGCCACCACCGACGCCAACAGGAACGGCCAGAGACGGCCTACGATTGCAGCGAACCGGCCGCCGATCAGCGCCTGCCAGACGTTGGTTACCATGGTCGGCACCAGCAACAACGCCATAGCGGGCTGCAACCCCAGGGTCGCGGTGAGCAGCGCCAGCGAGACCGTGGGCATGCCCATGCCGATCACCCCCTTCACGCTGCCGGCGGCCAGAAAAGTCGTAGTGACGAGCAACAGCAACAGCGGGTCGCTCATTGGGCGAGGCCCGCCTCGGGGCCGGCCTCCCCTCTCGAGGCTTCGCGGTCACGCATTGCCCAATCCCGTGCCGCCTGCTGACCCCTTGTCTGGTCGACGCCCAGGCAAATGACGATCGCCAGGATGAACAGCGCCGCGCAAAGCAGAATCGAGGCCTGCAGCCCCACCACCGACTGGAGAACCCCCAGGCCGATGATACCGATCACCCCGGCGAGCTTGTTGGCCAGCCCCCAGAAGCCGAAGAACTCGGCGGCCTTGCGCGTGGGCGAGAAAAGACCCACCAGGGCGCGGCTGGCCGACTGGCTGGAACCAAGGGAGAGCCCCGCCAGGCAGCCGACCACCAGAAACAGATGCTGGGCCTGCCAGTCGAGACCCAGGCGGCCATTCAGGAAAGTCGTGAGCTGGGGCGTGGCCCAGATGGCAATGATCGCCGCCACCCACAGCATCAGGGTGAACAGGTAGGTGACCCGGGTGCCGATGCGATCCTGTAGGAAGCCGAACCCCAGCGCGCCCGCCGCCGCCGTGACCTGCACGATGATGAACATGATATTGCGGGTCGCCGCGTCCCAGCCGATCACCTGGGCGCCATAGATGAAGGCGAAGGCGATGATGATGTAGATCCCGGCCATGGAGAACAGCAGCGATACCAGAAAGAGACCCAGATCACGAAAGCGTTTGAGCTCGTGCAGGGTCGTGGCGACGCGCTCCATGGCGATCTGCCGATAGGGCTTGCCGGGCGGCTGCGGCGTGCCGCGCTCCTTCACCCACAGAAAGGTCGGAATGGCGGTAATCAGGAAGAAACCGGCGGCAAACGGCCCGACCCAGCGAACGCGTTCGAAGTTTTCCGCCGTCGCCTCACCCAGCACCAACAGCGTGAAACCGGCGGCGAACAACCCACCCACATAGCCTAGCGCCCAGCCGAAGCCGGAGATCTTGCCCAGATCTTCTGGCGGCCCCAGGTCGGGCAGGAAGGCGGCGATGAAGGACTCACCCATCGAATAGGCGTAGTTGGACACCACGATCAGCAGCAGGCCCAACAGCACATAGCCCGGCGCCACGAAATAGAGCATGGCCGTGGTCGCCACCGTAGCGACATAACTGACGAACAGAAAATGCTTCTTGGCGGCCTGGTAATCCATCACCGCCCCGCACAGCGGCCCGGTGATCACCACCAGCAGGTAGCTGGTGGCCAGCGCCAGGCTCCACAGCAGGTTAGCCAGCCGGTAGCCATCGCCGCGTTCGCCGACGATGACCGTGGTGAACAGCTCGCCGAACACCACGGTGATGATCAGCAGGGTATAAGCCTGGTTGGCGAAGTCGAACATCGCCCAGCCGAGAATCTCCTTCTTCGAGGCACGCGGTGTCGCCGGCAAGGGAACAGGGGATAGGCTCATACGGGACGTCCCGGTAAAAGTCAGGACGCCACGATAGCAGCCTCGCCAAGACTAGACGAGGTCACGGGGAATCGTCTCGTCCCAGGTACGCGCATAGATTCGGGTCTCACCTTCCCAGGCATCGAGGGTGGCACGAATGCGGAAGTTGTCGGCATCGCTGGTCAGCAGGGTGCGCGTCAAAGTGTGCACTTCCCAATCGCCGCGCTTGAAGCTGCGCTGCCACTCGGTCCAGCCGCTAAGGTTGTCGTAGCTGCCGTACGAATAGCTGTAGCGTTCGGTGACTTTAGCGGCGATTTCCAGATTGATCTCGTCGATGCGGTAACGCCCCTCGTCGTTGACCACCTCGAGGGTGGTCTTGTCGTTGGCGAGATCGCGGATCACGCGCCAGCTCTCTTGAGTCGGCTGCAGCAGCGTCTTGGCCAGCGGAAGCGCGCCCTCAGGCTCTCCAAAGGCCGGCAGTGCGGCCTCCTCGGCAGGTCGCGGCGCACGCACCGGCAGCACCAGGCGACAGCGGCTCGGCAGGATGGTCAGCCGCACCGGCCGAGGCGCCGGCCAGGCAAGCGGCCAGTAGCTGGTGGAAACTGCCAGGCGAATGGCGTGTCCGGCGGCGAATTGCTGGGCAATGTGTTTGAGGGGAATCTGTACCCGATAGCGTTTGCCCGGTTCCAGGGATTCGGGGAATTCGTTGCTATCGCGGTGAGTCAGGTTGAGCAAACCATAGGAGACCCGTGTGGCCTTGTCGTCCTCGGCAATGTCGGAGAGACGCAGCGCCACCATGGCCACGGGCTGGTCGGCCGAGAGTTCAAGCTCGACGATCGGCGAACCGAAGATCTCCAATGGCGCGTCCAGGCGAGGGGTCTGAAAGATCAGCGAACCGCCGTCCTCATCGCGCTGGTCATGGGGCAGGTCCGGCGGGGCATTGTAGGAACACCACTTGCCGGCATAGAGCCCCACCGAGAGCGGGGAACGGATGTCCAGGGTGGTGTCATCGTCCTGGCCGTCGGCTTCGGGCAAGAGGTCGTGGCCGGCGGTGAGCCGGAAAGAGCTTGGCAGGATATTCGGCGATGGCCACTCTGGCTCGGCGATCCAGCGACCGGGACGCTCATCGTAACGCGCCGAGGGCGCTACCGACTCCTGCATCCAGACCCGCACCATGGGTTCGTCCATGATCCCGGTGTCGATACCCTTGAGCCAGCGATCCCACCAGCGCAGCGACTCTTGCAGGAAACCGATGGCCGGCCCCGGCACGCCCAAGTGGGGATACTTGTGAGCCCAAGGACCGACCAGCCCCTTGCGGGGCACCGAAAGTTTCTCCAACACCCGAAAGACGGCATTGCAGTAGCCATCGGCCCAGCCGCTGACGGCATAGACCGGGCACTGGATGGCCGAGTAGTCCTCACACACCGAGCCGTGCTTCCAGTAGTCATCGCGTCGCTGGTGTTCGAGCCACTGGGCCAACCAAAGGCCACTGCCGTCCAGCCGCTCAAGCCACATGTCCCGCCATTGCTCACCGACCAGTTCTGGGTCCGGCGGGCAGGCGTTGCCGTCGAACATGGTCGAGGCCCAAGAGAGGTTGTCGCCCAGCAGGCAGCCCCCCATGTGGTGGATGTCGTCGGCGTAGCGGTCATCGGTAAAGCAGAGCGTGATCACCGCCTTGAGCTGGGGCGGGCGCAGCGCTGCGATCTGCAGGCCATTAAAGCCACCCCAGGAGATGCCGATCATGCCGACATCGCCGGTGCACCATGGCTGGGCAGCCAGCCACTCGAGGATCTCCAGGCCATCGTCGAGCTCCTGGGGAAGATACTCATCGGTTAGCACCCCATCGGACTCGCCGGTGCCACGAATGTCGACCCGGACCCCGGCATAGCCGTGACCCGCCCAGTAAGAGTGCATCTGGACATCGCGCTCGGCGGTGAGGTCACGCTTACGGTAGGGGAGGTACTCGAGGATGGCGGGTACCGGATGACGAACAGCATCCGTCGGCCGCCAGATCCTCGCGGCCAGGCGAGTGCCGTCCGCCAGGGGGATCCAGGTCTCCTCTTCCTGCACCCGGCGGGGAAAATCGGTAACGATACGCATGGCCTTGCACTCCTGATTCCTTGTGGTCTTGCGTGTGGTCTTGCGTGCCGCTCCCGGAAATCTCAGCCCTGGATGCCGTCGAACTCGAAGGGCAGCCGCGCCACCAGGCGGTCAAAGTCAGCGAGCAACTGCTCGGCCGATGACGCGCCCATATAGACATGCGCCAGCGCGAAGCTGTAGGCATCCTGCTCGGGGAGAGTGGAGAGTTGTTGCCCTTCCTCCACCTGAACGGCGATATGGCAACCGGGGAAATCAGCCTGGAGTTCCGTGAGTTCCGCATCGGTGGGGACCCGTGTCACCACCGCATCGGTAAAGAATACCCGGTGGAAGAACTTGGCCGCCATGGCGAATTCACCCTGCCGGTGTGGCATGTCAGGCCGCCGGCCCAGCCCCAAATCGATGGTGACCTGCTGGTTGCTGATTCCGTCGACCTTCTCGAAGAGGTCGCAGTGCGACTGGGAGATACGCGTATTGATCTCCAGCAGCCAGACACGCCCCTGCACCTCATCCCAGAAATACTCGACATTGAAGGCGGCATTGTCGTAGCCGATATGGCGCATGATGGTGTCGGTCAGCTCCACCATGGTGGTCTGGATATCGTCCGGCAGCCCCGAGGGATAGCGGTAGTGGAAGAAGCTGAGTACGTGGGGGTAGCGCAGCGAATCGACGATGCCATAGCTGACCACCTCACCATCGAAGACATAGCCCTCCACGGTGCACTGCCAGCCACCGATGATCTCCTCGGCCATGCAGAAATGGCCGTCCACGGCGGCGATTTCCGGTGGCAGGTTGGCATGCTCCAGCACCGTATTAAAGGGGTCAGCGATGGTCCCGATGGAATCACGAAGCTGCGCGATGGCGTGATAGAAGTCCTCGGGGGTCTCGATGCGAAATCCCAGCCGCGAGCCGGACGACTTGATCGGCTTGACGAAGAAGGGGAAGTAGAGCCCCGCTTCGCCGATGTGGGTCATCGCCTCGTCATCGAAAGGGTCGAAGGCGGTGAACGCCGGGATGTGGGCCGGGATCACCTCGTGCTGGACGCGGCGGCTCCAGTACTTGTGCTCGCACTTCAGCAGGCTGGCAAGCGAGGTACTGCGAATACCGAAACGCTCGCAGAGGATCGGCAACATGGTCGAGACCGGGAAATCCATGTAGCCGACGATGGCATCGATGGAGCCATCGAAGGCCTCGAGTTGGGCCGTGGCTTCCTCCAGCATGGCGGCGATATCAAATATCTCGGTATCGTAGACCGCCTCGGGGGCAATCAGCCCGTGAAAGCGCCAGCCCTCGGCCCCTCGCAGGGTTTCGAGGCGCTCACGGTTGAAGTCGTTAAGTCCTACTACGAAGATGTTCTTGGCGTCATCCATTACATTCACCTCAAGTCGACCGCCGACAGACTCGGCTGGCCAGTGACAAGACAAGCTTCCATGGAGCAGCATAACCCAGCCGGGACGACAGGGAATCCCCGCCAGCAGAATGATCGTTAACAGGAATATCTTGCCAGCGTCGGAGAAAAGACCATGTCAGGGGACACAGCATGAACCAGCACGACGACGTCATCGAGCGAATGAAGGCCAACCTCGCCAGATGGAACGCCGAGATCGACACGTTGACGTTGGCAAGCCGCCTCAGCCCCGGGAGCTGTCCCCCGTCGCACTGTCTGGCTCGATGGCCCGAGTCGGCCGCGCATCATTGCCCCGCTGCAAACGGTCAATGGCGCCACTGCCCTGACTCGCCAGTGTCGCCAGGCGATCGATCTGATCGTCTAGCTTGGGTAGCGCTTCCTGACGATAGCGCGACAGGTCATCGATCGCGCCCATCACATCGCCGAAGGCCTGCTCGAGGGCCTGCATGTCAAGCATGGAGGCGGAAGCGCGCTTCTGGATATCCACGCCCTGCTGACGCAACGCCTTGGCAGTGCCGCTGATCATCTCCGAGGTCGTGGTATTGAGCGCCTCGACACGGTCCAGCACCAGCCGTTGATTGGCGATGGCAAGCGCGACAGTCACCGCCACGGTCAGCGCCGAGACGGTGACGTTGATGGCGCGATCGACGCCGCGCATCAGCTCACGATTGTTGCGGATGATCACTTCCAGCGCCAGCACGCCCTGCTGGCTGACCGCCAGTTGCTGCTGTAAATCGACGACACGCTGGCGCAGCGGAAACAGCAATTCCTCCTCGAGGAAGCCACGCTGCGGGTCATCTTGGTCACGGCGCGCGATCGCGACCTGGAGACGCTCGTCGATCATGCGCCCCAGCGTCACCTGCCGATTCAACTGGGTTAGGCTCTCGCGCAGGGCTTGCTGGTCATCGCTCAGCGTGAGGTTGTCGCGATACAGCATGTCGCGCCCACCTTCGAGGTCGGCGATGATCGCATCCAGGGCCTGCTGCGCATTCTCGAACTTGCGAAAGTAACGCTGCAGGCGGCTGCCGGCGCCGGGGATCAGCGCCAGCACACGATCCAGCGGGCTGGGCGAGAGGCGATGCCGGGCGGGGTCCAGCGTCTGCATCCTGCCGCGCAGATCGACCAGCGCCTTGGCGACCGGCCCGCCTTCATCGCCGTGGTGGGCCAGCTTGCGCAGAGGCGTCTGCAACATCGCGCTCTTGTGGGCGGCCTGCTGTTGCAGCTCGAGCCCCATCTCGTCGACGGCACGGCGCTGGCGCGCCAGCGACCCGGTGTCGCCCCCGGCGATCACCTCCTCGACGAAGGCATCGGCCTGGGCCGCCAGCGCCGGGTCGCCATCGCCATCGCGCGCGATGGCGGATCCCTCGTCCAGCTGGCGGGAGATGTCCTCCACCGGTGGCAGCGACAGGCGGGACTTGCCTTCGAACTCCTGACTCATAAACACCTCTTGCGACGTAAAATCCTCGTGCCGATGTCCGACATGACGGACGGTGCAGTTCCTGCACTTGCTATGCTCTCAGCGCTCACTGCGTCCATAACGGTCGGCTCGCTCGACGAAATGGCGCAACTCGCTCAACGCCCGGTCGGTGGTGACCGAGGCCTGGGGTCGTCCGGTTTCGATACGCGCCATGGAGACGGCCGTGTCGTCGAGCACCGTGAGGGCCGACTCATTGCGTGCCGCGAGCTCCTCCAGGCGCCGTTCAGTCTCGGCGAGCAGTTCCAGCCGGCGCACCAGGGCAACGCGTTCTTCCTCGCCCAAGCGCTTGCTTTCCTTGGCCAGGCGACGCCGCACAAAGTCTCCGTCCACGCTCACCACGCCACTGGCCTGGGAGGCCATGGAGTTGAGGGTATCCACCGCGCCCAGGCAGACCTCGCCGACCAGGCTACGCGAGCGCTCAAAGGCCAGCTCGCCGCTGTCAAAGCGGCCGCCGAGCACCTCCATCACATGCCGATAGCGGCTGTAGAGGCGGTCGGCCTGGATGGCCAGGTCGGGGCGACGGACGTCGAGAAGCGCCTGCTTGGCCCGGCACATGGCCAGCACCAGGTCATCGGCGCCCACCGGCGGATGGGCGGGGTCGAGCACGGCAACGCCTGCTTCCTGGGCCTCGCGCTCTTGCTGCGCGCGACGGCGTTCGGCCTCGGCCGCCAACCTGGCTTGCCGGCGACGTTCCCGCCGGCGGCCCAGCCAGCCCCGCAGGTGGCGTTCCAACGGCAGCGCCGCAGGAATCGCGACGAGACCCGCAATCCAGCCGAGCAGGCTCGGCCCGAAGCCGCCCCACAGCGAGGTCAACCACAGCAGCATGCTGACGAAAGGCACCATCAGGCAGTAACGCACGATCACCTGCAGGCGACCAAAAGGCTCGCTCGGCAAGGCCAGGCGCGGGTTGACCAGACCCACCAGCAGCCAGGGCAGGCAGGTCATGAACAGTCCATAGGAAAACCCCTGCAGAAATGCCAGCATAGGTGTCGTGGTCCTTTACCTCGGGTGAGCAGTCTCAAGTGTAGAGTAAGCGTGTCAGCAGGATAAGCGCTGGCATCACTGTGCTGTGCCGCTGTCGCCTCGCGCACTCAACGACAAAGGTGGAAGCCGCGCATGCCGAAATGAAAATGGTCGGCATGCGCGGCATTGTAATCCGGCCCCAGCACATTGCCGAAAAGATCGCATGCGCCGTCCCGCGCCTTACGCAGAAACATCCCTGCCTCACCCTCGTCCGCCCAGTCGCCCAGCAGCGTGATGCGCCGCCCATCGGCCAGCCTGAACGCCGCCACGTCCAGCGCCTCGGCGGTGGCGTGTTCGCTCAGCCGCCCGGACGCGCGACCGTAGACATTGCGACAGCTGTAGCTGCCATAATGTTCGACGCCGACCAAACGACTGCCGAACACCGCCTCGGCAGCGGGCTGCAAGCGTTGGCGCTCAAAGACCACCCAGGCCAGCGCCAAAGGGCAGCTGGCGACGAAGCTGGCATTGAAATCGACGCTGCTGCCTTGCACGCGCACCACATTTTCCAGCGGGCAGCCGGCCACCGGCGCGTGGTCGTCCAGCACGGTATAAGCGAATTCATCGTTGGGCACCGTATCGAGCGCCGCCAGGCAGCCCCGTGGGTCATCGGCCAGCCGGCGCAGTTTCCATTGGCTCACCGGCGTCAGCGGATCGTCTACCGCCAGCGGCGCCCACGGCGCCCAGTGGCGTGGCACTGATTCCCACACGCGCTGGTGGGCCGCCGAGACCGCGGCGGCGATGAGCAACAACACGATGAACTTGCCCATATCGGTCCGTCAGCTTTAGTCAACAAGGGAGACACCAAGTACCTCAGCCAACCCCTTCACCCGCGATTAACTGAATGCTGACGAGAGCATCGTCAAACGCGATGGCGCTTCACAGCAGTAAATGGAGCGCCAGGGCCACGGCGCCCACCAACATGGCCGTGATCACGGCGATATCGACCAAGCGATCCAGCCAGCGGTCAAAATTGGCTAGACCCCGGCGGCGTGCCGGACGACGGCGAGTGGCGCCGCGCCGCGGTTGGCCATGGGAGACGCTGACACGAGGCATTAGACAAGTCCGATTCATCCCTGTTTTGCTGGAGCTTACGGGGTCTTAGTATTACCTGGCCAGCATCTTCGTCAATCCCCTGCCTTGCGATCTTCGACAGCGGTGTTAATGATTGATGCGGCGATTGACGATGCTGGGGGCACGCCGTAGGCGTTCCTCCTCGCCGATCTGCTCGGCCTCGAAGGCATCGACCACCACAAGGTCCCGCCCTATCAGGTGCAAAGCAGCATTGCATTCCTGACCCAGCGCCCCGATGCTATAGATGATGAAAAGCCAAGCAGGCTAACAATCCTTCTCGACGGATATACCCTATGCCCCGACTCGCCGATACGCCACTCTCCGTGCTCGATCTGGCCCCGATTCGCCAGGGTGGCAGCGTAGCCGACACCTTCCATGAAAGCGTGTCTCTCGCCAGACTCACCGAGCGACTCGGCTTCACGCGTTTCTGGCTCGCCGAACACCACAGCATCGAAGGCATCGCCAGCGCCGCCACGGCCGTGCTGATCGGCCACGTCGCCGGTGCAACCGAACGTATTCGCGTCGGCAGCGGCGGCATCATGCTGCCCAACCACCCGCCGCTGGTGGTCGCCGAGCAGTTCGGCACTCTGGAAACCCTCTATCCGGGCCGCATCGATCTGGGTCTGGGCCGCGCGCCGGGTTCCGACGGCCATACCATGGCCGCCATGCGCCGCGACCCTTATGCCGGCGTCGACGACTTCCCCCAGCGTCTGGCCGAGCTGCAAGGCTTTCTCGAGGAAGCCAAACCGGGCCAGCGCGTCCGCGCCGTGCCCGGCCAGGGCACGCATGTGCCGCTGTGGCTGCTTGGCTCCAGTGACTTCAGCGCACGGCTGGCGGCGCGCGAGGGACTGCCCTTCGCCTTCGCGGCCCAGTTCGCCCCGGCGCAGTTGTTCGAGGCCCTGCAGCTCTACCGCAAGAACTTCCGACCCTCCGCGGTGCTCGACAAGCCGCACGCCATGGTCGGCCTGCCGGTGATCGCCGCCGAGAGTGACGCGCGCGCAGAGTTCCTGGCCTCCACCGCCCGGCAGAAGTTCCTCAACCTGATCCGCGGTGCCCGGACCCTGTCGCTGCCGCCGGTTGAACAGCTCGACTGGACACCCAGGGAGCGCGCCCAGGTCGAGCAATTCCTGGGCGCCGCGATCATCGGCGGCCCCGAGACCGTTCGCGACGGGCTCGAGCGCATTCTCGAGCAAACCGGTGCCGACGAGTTGATGCTCAACACCGATGTGTTCGCCGCCGCCGATCGGCTGTCGAGCTACGAGATCGTCGCCGACGTGTGGCGGTCATGACTCCCGAGCATGACTCGCGGCTGACCCTGGACCATCTCGTCAGCGGCTTTCGCCGCATGGCGCCGCTGTCGTTGTTCGTCATTGTCTTCGGCCTGGCCTTCGGGGTGGCGGCCCTGCAACAGGGGCTTTCCGGCCTGGAAACGATGATGATGAGCGGCCTGGTGTTCGCCGGGGCGGCCCAGTTCGCGACGCTGGAGCTGTGGGGGGAGACGGTCCCGTTGCTGCCGCTGGTGGCCATCACCCTGGCGATCAACGCCCGCCACCTGCTGATGGGCGCGGCCTTCTACCCCCACCTGCGCGAACTGCCCGTCGGCCGGCGCTATGCCAGCCTGATCCTGCTCACCGACGCCAACTGGGCGATGGCCATGACCGGCGGCTCCACGGCAGCGCGCCTGGGCATCCTGGTGGGAGGCGGCATCGCCCTGTGGTCTACCTGGATGATCGGCACCGGCCTGGGCGTGGTCTTCGGCAGCGGCATCAGCGAGCCGGAAAGCTTCGGGCTGGACGCCATCATGGGCTGCTTTCTGCTGGCCATGCTGGTAGGCGACAAGCGTGACCTGAGCGTGCTGCTGCCCTGGGGCGCCGCGGCCCTGGCGGCGCTGGCGGCGATGGCCTGGCTGCCGCCCCACGCCCATGTGATCGTGGGTGCCCTGGCGGGCGGCGTGGTGGGACTGCTGCTGCCGTCTCGACAGGAGGGCCGGGTATGATGCTGGACGCCACGCGCGGCGGTGTGATGCTGGCCATCGTGATCATGGCCCTGGCGACCTACCTGACCCGCGCCGGTGGGGTGTTCGTGATGTCGCGGGTGCCCATCGGGCCGCGGGTCGAGCGATTCATTAACGCTATGGCCGGCTCAGTGTTGGTGGCCGTAATCACCCCCATGGCCGTGAATGGCGACTGGGGCGCGCGAATGGCGCTGGTGGCCACGCTGGGGGTGATGCTGGTGCTGCGAAAGCCGCTGCCGGCCATCACCGCCGGGATCCTTACCGCCGCGCTGTGGCGTCTTTTCTAATTCTCGGCACCTGGCTTACAACGCTACGCCGCGTTACCCCGCCCGGAACGATTGTCGCCAGCCGTCCTCCAAAGGGCATAAAATAGGGGTAAGCGCGCTGTGCTCCCCTAACCGAAACGTCGAGGAGCCCACCATGCCTGATTCACCCAATTCAAACCGCGACCCTCGCCAGAATGCCGCCTGGCAGGCCGCCCAGCAATGGCGTGAACGTGCCCGCCAGACCCGCCCCACCGGCCTTGCCGGCAGTTTCAAGCTGTTGCTTACTTGGCTGCTGTTCGGCGCCATGATGATCATCGCCATGGTACTGGGGTTATTCCTGCTGCTGGTCGGCTGGGCCATGCTGCCCTTCCTGCGCCTCCGCATGAAAAAGCGCATGGAGCAGATGCGTGCCGACCAGGCCCAGGGCGTTGGCGGCGGCGTTCACTATCGCGAGACCCATTACCGGGAAACGCGAACCAATGGCGACGCCTATCGCGAACAGTCCTATCGCGAACAGTCCTACGGCGAGCAACAGGTGCTGGAAGGCGACTACGAGGTGAAGCCCGAGCAGGACACCTCCAAAAGGGATACCACCTCCCGATAGCGGCAAGTCCGATAGTCTCTCAGCCCAGGTAGGCCAACACACCGACCGCCATGGCCTCGATGCCAGTACGCAGCGTTACTGGGTTGCCCGGGAAGTAATACGGTGAATGGGGCATTTCCAGGTGGCGCATCTTCTCCGCCACGCTTCCCCCCGGCGTGGTCTGCCACCGCTCCGCGGGGGTCGCCCCGATGAACCAGTAGACGTAGGGGATATCCTCGCCACCGAAGCCCCCCGCCTCGGCATTGCCGAAGTAGGGAAAATCCTCGCTGCCGTTCAGACGCGGCATGTCATAAAGGCTTGTCTCACCGAAGTGCTCGCCATGGGCCCGACGAACGTGCGTTACCGCCGTGGCGTCGTTGTGCAGGGCGATGGTTTCGTTGAGCACGCGGAACTCCGGCGGCGTCGGGGCACGGCCGGCCTCGCACTCGGCACGCACGATGCGCTCGATGGACGCCACCACCTGGCGGTGAAGGGCGTCGTCGAAGCTGCGGATGTTGATCTCGAGCTCCGCGGAGTGGGGGATGATATTGGCCTGAGTGCCGGCGTGCAGCTTGCCGACGGTGACCACCACGGTCTCCTCCGGCGGCACCTCGCGGGAGACGATGGTCTGCAGGCGCGTGACCACATGGGCGGCGATCACTACCGGATCCACCGTCTGGGCGGGCATTGAGCCGTGACCACCGGCGCCGTGGATGGTGACAGCCAGGTTGGTGCAGGCGGCCATGGCGCTACCGGCACGATGCCCGACGGTGCCGGCCTGGGCCGGCATGTTGTGCTGGCCGAGGATGATATCCGGCCGAGCGAAGCGCTCGAAGAGGCCATCTTCCAGCATCGCCCTGGCACCACCGAAGATCTCCTCGGCCGGCTGACAGATCAGCATCAGGGTGCCGGACCACTGATCCTTGAGCCCGGCCATCACGGCGGCGGCTCCCACCACGCAGCTGCTGTGCAGGTCATGACCGCAGGCATGCATCAGCGGTACCGTGCCGCTCTCGGTCTCCGCGGTACGCGTGCTGGCGTAGTCGAGCCCGGTGTCCTCCTTTATCGGCAGGGCGTCCATGTCACCACGCAGCATGACCGTGGGGCCCTCGCCGTTGTGCAGCAGGGCCACCACGCCGGTGCCGCCCACGCCGCGGGCCACCTCATAGCCCAGCGCTTCCAGCGCCTCGGCGAGTCGGGCACTGGTCTCGTGCTCTTGGAAGGGCAACTCGGGATACTGGTGGAGCTGGCGGTAGAGCGCCTGGACTGTCTCGAAGGCCGCGCCTGTCTGGGCACCTATCGCCTCTTTGAGGTCGATGCGTTGGGGGTGAATCGTCATGAAAGTCTCCCGAATCGATCAAGAAGGTTGGCTGGCCAGGGATGGGTCATGGGAGGCCGGCTTGCTAAAGTGCTGGCTGATGGCAACGACGATAAGGTTGAGCAGGATCGCCCAGACACCGGCATGCCAGCCCAGCGGTGAACTCCAGACGAAGTCCATCAGCAGGTAGGCCAAGCTGCCTACCAGGGCACCGAGCATCACGCTGGCACGCCGCAGGCGCGGGAAGAACAGTGCGCCGATCACCATGGGGAACAGCTGGACGAGCAGGCCATAGGCCCCGAGCAGCAGCATGACCAGCGAGGCGGGGTTGATCAGCGCGAAAAGATAGGCGATCAGCGACAGCCCGAGCACGCTCCAGCGGGTGGCGGACACCGCGGCTTTCTCGCTGGCCCCCTTCATCACCGTGGGTCCGAAGACGTCACGCACCAGCACGACGGCCGCGGTGTGGGCCAGGTTGGCCCCGGTGGACATGGCGGCCGCCAGCGCGCCGGAGAGCATCAGGCCGATGACCCAGGGCGAGAAGTTGGCCACATCCATCACCATCTTGAGCAACACGGTATCGGGACGCGCCAGGGGCTCATCGGCGAACACCAGGATACCGGCGAAGCCAATGAACAGCAGCGGCACCAGCAGATAGGCGTAGAGCGGGTAGAAGACGCTGACCTTGCGCAGGGACTTGCCGCTATCGGCGGAGTAGAACTTCATGAACAGGTGCGGCCACATGGCGCCGCCGAAGGCGCTGACCAGCACGGCGGTACTGAAGTAGCCCCAGCTCATGTTGTTGGCGCCGGGCATGGTGAGGTACTCGGGGGCGGTCTGCTGGATCTGGGTGAACATCTCGCCGACGCCGCCATAGAGGCGCTCGGGAATGGTGAGACCGAGGAACCAGGCGATGGCGATCATCATGATTCCCTGCATCAGGTTGGTCCAGCCGATGCCGCTCAGGCCGCTGGCGAACACATAGGCGGCCACGACCAGAAAGGCCAGCAGGGCACCGAGCCAGAAGGGCACCAGGCCATCGGTGGCGGCCTGGAACAGCAGGCCGGCCCCGGCGATCTGGATGGTCAGGTAGGGCACCAGCGCCAGCACGCCGATGACCCCGGCCAGGATACCCAGCGGCTTGCTCTGGTAGTGGTCGGCGATCATGTCGCCCTGGGTAAGATAACCGCGCTCGCGTCCCAGCTTGGCCACCCGCGGGCCCAGGGCCCAGATGGTGATCGGCACCAGCGATAGATAGGCAAGGATATAGAAACCCGGCGAGCCATGCTGATAGGCCCAGCCCGGTGCGCCGAGGAAGGCGAAGGCGGAGAAGATCTCTGCGCCGAGGATGAAGAACAGGATCACCACACCGACATGGCGGCCGCCGGCGACATAGCCCTCCAGGCTGGAGCTTTCCTGGTTGCGCGCCCGCAGGCCGACCCATAGCACGGCGGCGAGATATGCCAGTGTGATGCCGACCACAATTAGTGAATCATTCATGGCGACCACCTCCATGACGAACGACGAAGGCGACCAACATGCCGGCGAAGAGCACCAGCATCCACAGGATGTACCAGAAGAACAGGAAGGGTAGGCCGAGCACCATTGGCTCGATGCGATTGGCGATCAGGGCGCCGGGCCAGATCATGGCCAGGGTGCACACCGTGAAGTGCAGCCCCGTGAGGAGGTGATAGGTCTTGTTCATGGGAGTCGTCCAGCTCGCACACGGCGAGACTTGTTGTGGGTTGTGCCTCGACTATGGCCCAGAACGAGAGATCGAAAAAATATGGTTTTTGAATGCCAGCCATATCACTTTGGCATGGATATACACAGGGAAGGATTCGCTTGGCGGATCGAAAGCCGACCGGCGGGCCTATCGGGACAGGGTCGTTGTCGCCCTTTTCGCGTCACCTTCCATCCGGGCATCCATCACCGCATCGGCTACCATCTCCGCGGTGATCGCCGACAGGGTCCAGCCGAGGTGGCCGTGGCCGGTGTTATAGAACACGCTAGGCAGCCGACCCT
Organism: Halomonas jincaotanensis; assembly: GCF_018448785.1. Lineage (GTDB taxonomy): Bacteria > Pseudomonadota > Gammaproteobacteria > Pseudomonadales > Halomonadaceae > Halomonas > Halomonas jincaotanensis. Next base: position 115,374 of record NZ_JAHCLU010000008.1, read on the forward strand.
GCCCCACTCGGGGCATCATGTCGGGTAGCATGGGACGCAGCCCCGCCCAGGGCACGACGCGCCGTGTGCCGACGCCCGGGAAGCAGTGCTCCACCCAATCGATCAGCGGGCGAATGCGAGCCTCGCGGATGTCCCGGTTGAAGCCGGCGAACTCGGCGGTACCGGCGATCCGAAAGCGATCCTCGCCCAACCGGCTGGTGACCAGCTTGGCCTCGTCGTCGAGCAGGCTCACCCTGGGGGCCGCGGCTCGAGAGGCGTCCTCATCGAGGTTCACGGTGATCGAGTAGCCCTTGACCGGATAGACGTTGACCCGGTCGCCAAGCCGGGCCGCCAGGCCACGACTGCCGACACCGGCACAGACCACCAGGCCATCGAAGGCTTCGCGTATCGTTTGCTCGCCATCGTGAGCCCTGACCCAGGCGCCGTTAGTGTCGGCTCCGACGTCGCAGACCCGGTGGCCGTAGCGGGCTGTCGCGCCTTGCCGCTCGGTGGCAGCCGCGAGCCCCTGAGTGAACTTGTGAATGTCACCCATCGAGTCACTTTCCGTGAAGAAGCCTCCGTAATAGTCGCCGGCCAGGCTCGGCTCGATGGCGTGCATCTCCTCAGGGGTCACCGGACGGCGCTCAAGGCCGCCTGCCGCCAGCAGCCGGGAAACTCGCGTGGCGTGGTCGAAGGCGGCCTTGTCGCGATAGATGTGCAGGATGCCGCGTTCCCCGAGATCGAAATCGATGCCCTCCTCCCGGGCCCACCGGAAGAGATGGTCACGAGCGGCGATAGCCAGGCGGGCGGTCTCGGTGGTGTTGGCGGAATAGCGGGGAATGGCGGCGATGAACTCGGCGAACCAGCTCAGCTTGTGCCAAGAGGGCCTGGGATTCACCAGCAGCGGGGCATCGGGCCGCAGCAGCCAGCGCAGGCCCTTGAGTACCGTCGGCCAGTGATTCCAGACCTCGGCATTGGATGCCGAAAGCTGGCCCGTTAGCGAAGGAGGTCTCCATGGCCGCATAGAGGTGCCTTTCGTAGAGGGTGACGTCCAGGCCACGCTTGGTCAGCGCATAGGCGGTGGTGACGCCGGTAATGCCACCCCCGATGACGGCGATACGTTGCATTGTTGTTCTCCAGATGTGTCTAGGAATGCATGTCGCGATAACCCTGTCACTATCGACACTTGGAAACCATAACGAAAATATCAATAATGAATGCCATCCATAGAACTCTGGTATCGCATGGCTTATGGAATTTCGCCAACTCAGCTACTTTGTCGCCGTGGTCGAAACCGGCTCCATCTCTGCGGCCAGCCGCCGGGTGCATATCGCCCAGCCCGCCCTGACCCGGCAGATCAGGCTGCTGGAGGAGGATTTCGAGACGCGGTTGTTCGACCGTCATGCCCGAGGCATGCGGCTAACGGTGGCGGGTCAAGCCCTCTACGAGGAGGCCTGCGAGCTGCTGGACAGGCGCACACAGCTCAAGGCACGCCTCGCGGCCCTCGGGCAAGGGGTCGTCGGCAAGGTGAGCCTGGGGGTGACGGTCACTCATCTCTGGGTCCCGCAGGTAGCGGGCTTGCTGGGCCGCTTCCGGGATCGCTACCCCCAGGTCGCCTTCGAGATATTCCCGTTGCTATCGGGGCCTCAACTGGAGCGACTGCAGGCGGGTCAACTGGATGCCGGCATCCTCTATCTTGACGATGAGACCCTGCCGGGCATCGCCACACGACTACTGCAACGCGACCACCTGATTCTGGCGGTACCGGAAGCCTCGACGTGGAGTACATCGGTCCCTAGCCGGCTCAACGAGCTACAGCAGGCCGACTTCGTGTGGGGCTTTCGTAGCGCCTCACCGGTCTATTACGACCGCGTGCTGGCGCACTTCCAGCGTCTCGACTTCCATCCCCGGGTGGTGCAGTACGGCGCCGACAACATCGCCATCCTGAGCATGGTAGCCGCGGGTCTGGGCATCGCCATCCTGCCCGCCGCCAGCAGCTGTCATCCGATGCCGGGGATTCGTTTCCTGCGCCTGCCGGAGCTGGATGCTTGCGACATGCCTCTGAGCTTTGCCTGGCGCCAGGACAACGCCTCGCCAGCGCTGCATAACCTGGTCGAGCTGGTCGATCAGATCGGCTTATGAAGGGCTGGCCTAATGTCGCCATCGGCGACTGATCAGGGCAACTTGCGAGTTGCCTCCCCTTCGTCGTGTCGTATCTTGGCACGCACCGGCCGGTGCAGGATGCCATAGGCCAATGCCCCGATGACCACTCCCCAGAAGGCCGATCCCAGCCCGAGAAAGCTCATCCCCGACGCCGTGGCGATGAAAGTGATGACCGAGGCTTCCAGGTGATCCCGATGCTGCACAAAAGCGCTGAGGTTGCTGGTGATCGCCCCGAGCAGCGCCAGCCCGGCGAGTATTGCCACGAACTCGCTGGGTAGCGACGTGAACAGCAGCACGATGGTGCCGGCGAAGGTGCCGCCGATCAGGTAGAAGACCCCATTGGCCACGCCGGCCACATAGCGCTTCTCCGAATCCGGATGCGCCTCCTTGCCGGTACAGATCGCTGCGGTAATTGCTGCTATCACTGTGGTGATGCCGCCGAAGAAGGCCGTCACCAGCGACACCAGGCTGGTCAGGGTGACGATAGGCCTGGCCGGAGTGTTGTAGCCCGAGGTGCGCATGATGGTCATGCCCGGCAGGAACTGGCCGGTCAAACTGACCAGGACCAGCGGAATGGCCAGGCTCAGCGTGGCATTCCAGCTCCACTCGGGGCGAATGAACTGAGGCTCGGCGAGCTTGATCGAGACCCCCTGCAGGCTGGCGCCTTCCAGCCACACGGCCAGGGCCACCCCCACCAACAGCAGCAGGACGAGGCAATAGCGCGGCGTCAACCGCTTGAAGATCAGGTAGGCCAGGATCATGCCGATGGCCAGTGAGGGTACGGCTTCCAGCGACACGAACACCCCGACGCCGAACTGGAAGAGAATCCCGGCCATCATCGCGCTGGCGATTCCCGGCGGGATCGTCTGGATGATTCGATCGAAGGAACCGCTCACCCCGATCACCAGTATCACCGCCGCCGCGGTCAGGTAGGCGCCCACCGCCTCGGCAAGCGCCAGGTCGGGGAACAGCGTCACCAGCAGCGCCGTGCCCGGCGCCGACCAGGCCGTGACCACGGGCACCTTCAGCCACAGGCTGAGCAGGATACCGGACACCGCCGCGCCCATGGAGATTGCCCACACCCAGGAGGTCATCATGGCGGTGGATATCTCGGCGCTCTGGGCCGCCTGGAAGAAGATCGCCAGCGGGCCCGAGTAGGAGACCAGCACCGCCACGAAGCCGGCGGTGATCGCGGGTAGCGAGGCATCCTTGAATAGCGACATGGTCAATGGCCTTGCGGGTTGTCGGTGAGAATGAAAAAAGCCTGGACCACCGAGGCAGCCGCAGGCCAAGCAGGGTCATGGCGCGCCTCAGCGAGCTGCAGGGTCGGCCTTGCGACGCTTGGGCATCTCGACGGAGAACTCGAAGTCCTTGAACTCGACAAGCATCGAAAGGCCGGCTCCCATCACCAGCGCCCAGAAGGAAGAACCGATACCGAAGATATGCACGCCCGAGACGGCAATCAGGAAGGAGAACATCGCCCCCACCTCATGCTTGCCGGAGAAGGTGATGTGCATCGCCGAGCCGATCACCCGCAACAGCGCCAACCCCGCGATGATGGCGATGAAGTAGCTGGGCATCGCCTCGATAAGGCTGAACACGAAGCCATAGAAGGGAGCGGCGACGATGAAGATGATACCAACGATGACGGCGGCCACCCAGCGCTTGTCGTGGCTACCGGCCTCAGGCCCCGAACAGATACCGGTCATCGGTGCCGCGATACAGGTGCTGTGCAGGTTGAAGAAGGCCGAGATCATGGTGCCGAAACCGCCCAGGGCGGTGATGGCGTTGGCCGGCGCCTCCTTGTAGCCCATCCCCTTCACCAGCCCTACCCCGGCGGGCGTTTCCATGCCCACCAGGATCAACGCCAGCGGCAGCCCATAGGCCAGGAAGGCCTCGAGCGTGAAGGCCGGCATGATGAATTCGGGCAGCCGGAACGAGAACTCCACGGTCGAGAAGTCGGCACCGGAGAGCGCCATGTAGCCGACCCCCACCAGCAGGGTAACGACGAGCGGCGGGACCCGGCGCAGGTAGCGCGCGGCGAAAAAGTAGGAGAGGATCATCACCGACGCGGGCAGGAGGGCGTTCTGCAGCGGCATCACCATGTTGGTGCCGAACTTGAGCAGCACGCCCGCCACCATGCCCATGACAATAGGCATCGGGATCAGTCGCATGACCAGGCTCATCCAGCCCGCCAAGCCGACGACCAGCGCGATGGCGCCTGCCATCAGCGTCGCGCCCAGGGCCTCGTTGAGCCCCACCACGGGTATGATCGCGGCGAACAGCAGCGCCCCGGGGATGGAGTTGGCCATCGGCAGCGGCAGCCGATAGTAGGCCGGCAGGAGGAGCCCGAACAGGCCGTTGATCATCAGGTAGCTGATTACCCACAGCAGGGTGAACTCCTGGGGAAGCCCGGCGGCGGTGCCGGCACTGATATGGATGATGCCCGCACTGAGGCCGAAGATGCCCGCCACCAGGCCGGCGCTCAGGTTGTCGGCGTTCAGGTCGCGAAGGAAGTCGCGTGGCGCCGACGCGAGGCCGACGCCCTTCTCGAGATGTTTCATGGTGTGCTCCAGGGATTTATTGTCGTTGCTGTTGTTCAGGTACCGAAGGGGGAATGGCAGCGCAGGGGTGACCTTCAAGGGCCGCTCCCGACTCGGGGCTAGCCCAGATCGCCACCCGCCACCGGCAGGATGGTGCCGGTGATGTAATTGGCGTCCTCGGAGGCCAGGAACAGGATCGGGCCGGCCTGCTCGTCCAGGGAGCCGTAGCGGCTCATGAAGCTGCTGTTCACCGTCTGGTCGATCAGGGTCTGGTACCAGGCCTTCTCCTGCTCGGTCTGCTCGGCGGCGTTGCGCGGCGTCTTGCGCGGCGGGGCCTCGGTGCCACCCGGTGCCGTGCCGTTGACACGAATGCCGTGCTCGCCGTACTCGTAGGCCAGCGCCACGGTCATGGCATTGACGCCGCCCTTGGCCGCCGCATAAGGCACCCGCATCAGCCCGCGCGTCGCCACCGAGGAGACGTTGACGATATTGCCCTTCGATGCCAGCAGGTGCGGCAGCGCCGCCCGGCAGCACCAGAGTGTCGGGAACAGCGAGCGACGCACCTCCTTCTCGATCTGCTCCGGGGTGTAGTGCTCGTAGGGCTGAGCCCAGATGGTCCCGCCAACGTTGTTGATCAGGATATCGAGGCGAGCGAAGTGCTCGACCGTGCGGGTCATTGCCTCCTCGGCCCCCTCCCAGGTCTCGAGGTCTGCTTGCAGGGCGATGACATCGACGCCCTGCTCGCGCAGTTCGGCCGCGACCTCCCGCACATGGTCGGCGCGATCCACCAGGGCCAGGCGTGCGCCTTCCCTGGCGGCACGCTCGGCGACCCGCTGGCCGATGCCCTGGGCGGCGCCGGTGATCAACATGACCCGGTCCTGGAAGCGCGCAGCGCTATTGGATGGCGTTGTCATGCGGCCTCCCCCGGTGCCTGGTTCGGCGTGAACTTCTCGTAGTGGAAGCTTTGCGGCACGATGCCTTCCTTGTCGAAGTGCTTGAGCACCGCGTCGATCATGGGGGGCGGCCCGCACAGGTAGACGTCGATATCCCCGTCGTGCATCACCTCGGCATCCATGTGGTGGGTCACGTAACCCTTGCGCGGATGCTCGCTTGCCTCGTCCACCACCACGGTGGAATAGCTGAAGCCGGGCAGCCGCTCGGCGAAGGCGTCCAGGGCATCCGTCTTGACCAGGTGGTCGTCCTTGTTGACGCCGTAGATCAGGTGAATCGGCTGGGCGCAGCCCGACTGAGCGCCGCCCTGCCCTTCCGCGTGTTTCTGGGCCAGCTGCTCGAGCATGGACAGGAACGGCGCAAGGCCCGTGCCACCGGCCAGCATCAGCACCGGACGCGTGATCTCGCGCAGGTAGAAACTGCCCAACGGCCCGGTCAGGGAGAGGCGATCGCCGGCCTTGGCCCGCTCGGTCAGGTAACCGCTCATCAATCCATTGGGGATGTTGCGGATCAGGAAGGTCGCGCGCCGCTCACCAGGCTTCGAGCTGAAGGAGTAGGAGCGGTGCGCCTCGCTGCCCGGCACGTCGATGTGGATGTACTGCCCGGGCAGGAAGGCCAGCTCGGCATCGTCGTCCAGGTCGATGGCCAGCTCGATGCTGTCCTCGGAGAGCGGCTCAACCACGGCCAGGGTCCCGGTGATCTTGCCGACCTGGGTCTTGCACAGGCTCGAGGCCACCGGCACCTGAATGACGCAGTCCGAAGACGGCACCATCTGGCAAGTGAGGACCTGGCCTTCCGCGGCCTCCTCGTCGGAGAGTGCCTCTTCCAGGTACTCGTCTCCCAGGTCGAAGTCACCCTGTTCGCAGTGGCCCTTGCAGGTGCCGCAGACACCGTCGGAGCAGTCCATCGGCAGATTGACTCGTTGCCGGTACGCGGCGTCGAGGACCGTCTCGCCGGCCTTGCAGCCGATGAAACGGGTGACGCCATCCTCGAAGTTGAGGGCAATGGTATAGCTCATGGTCGAATCTCCTTCCGTCCGGTCAGCGTGACCCGGTCAACGTGACCCGGTCAGATGTGGTACACGTCGATGACCTGATGGATGTAGTCATTGTTGAGTTGCACGACTTTCTTGGTGATCAGCGGCGCCTCGCCGGATACGTCCAGGGTGTAGAAGGCGCTGCCGAAATAGCTGTCGGTCTTCTGGTAGCGGTGACTCAGGGTGTGCCAGTTGAAACGCAGCTCTAGCGTGTCGCCCGCTTCCTTCAACACCTCGATGTTGCTGACCTGATGCGTGGTACGCGGCTCGGGCATGCTGGCCCCGCTGCGCTCGGTCTTGATCCGGTAGACCCGATCCTCGAGCCCGTCGCGATTGGGGTAGTAGATCAGCGAGATTTCCGAGTCCGGATCGCGGGTCAGCTGGTCGTCGTCGTCCCAGGCCGGCATCCAGAACACGGCCTGGGAGCTGTAGCAGGCCAGCCAGTCGTCCCACTGGCGGTCGTCGAGCAGCCGCGCCTCGCGGTACAGGAAGGCCTGGATATCGTGATAGCTGATGTTCATGTCTGTTCTCCCTTGTCGGTTGGTGCGCTTACGCGGACTGGGTGGCGGACTCAGTTGGGATAAACCGGCTGCGCTCTTTATCGATGGCGCGCAGCATTTCCTCGACCCAGTGCTTGTGGTGCAGCACGTAGAGGCCCTCGTCTTCCGGGGAGGCCCCGCTGAGTAGGGGCTTCATGTCGATGGCCTGGGCGTTGTCGTCGGCGCCCTCGATCCACTGTTTCGCGCCACGCGAAAGGTCGTTCCACTCGGCCAGGTTGCCGTTGTAACCGGCTTGACAGGCGCGGAATTCTTCCAGATCGTCCGGCGTGCCCATGCCCGAGACGTTGAAGAAGTCCTCGTACTGGCGGATGCGCACGCGGCGGTTCTCGGCCGACTCGCCCTTGGGCGCGAAGCAGTAGATGGTGACCTCGCTCTTGTCCACGGCGAGCGGACGAATGACGCGGATCTGCGTGGAGAACTGATCCATCAGGTAGACGTTGGGATAGAGGCAGAGATTGCGCGTCTGGTTGACGATGGAGTCGGCCCGCGCCGCGCCGAGCTGCTTCTCGATCCAGTCCTTCTGGGCGTAGACCGGGCGCACCTCGGGGTTGAGCAGCCGGGTCCACAGCATCATGTGGCCGTTCTCATACGAGTAGAAACCGCCCTGGCTCTTCGACCAGCCGTCGGCGTCTACCGCCTTGGTGCCACCGGCGTCGTAGTTGCGACGTTCCATGGTCGAGGCGTAGTTCCAGTGCACCGAACTGACGTGGTAGCCGTCGGCGCCGTTCTCGGCGCCCAGCTTCCAGTTGCCGTTGAAGGTGTAGGACGAGGTGCCGCGCAGGATTTCCAGGCCCTCCGGCGCCTGGTCGACGATGTTGTCGATGATCTTCATCGTCTCGCCCAGGTAGTCCTCGAGCGGCTGGACATCATCGCTCAGGCTACCGAACAGGAAACCGCGGTAGTTGGCGAAGCGCGGCAGGCGCTTGAGGTCGTGGGAGCCTTCCTGCTTGAAGCCCTCCGGATAGGCACCGGTCTTCTCGTTCTTGGCCTTGAGCAGCTTGCCGTCGTTCTTGAAGGTCCAGCCGTGGAAGGGGCAGGTGAAGGTGCCCTTGTTGCCCTGCTTGCGGCGGCACAGGGTGGCGCCGCGGTGGGCACAGGCGTTGATCAGGCCGTGTAGCTCGCCCTGCTTGTCGCGTGTGATGACAACGGGTTGGCGTCCCATGGTCACGGTGAAGTAGTCACCCGGCTCGGCGATCTGGCTCTCGTGGGCCAGGAACAGCCAGTTGCCTTCGAAGACGTGCTTCATTTCCAGCTCGAAGAACGCCGGGTCGGTAAACATGCTGCGGTGGCAGCGGAAGATGCCATTGTCGGCGTCATCGACGACGGCGCCGCGGATGCGTTCTTCGAGACGATCAAGTTGTGTGGTCATGGTCTTGCTCCTCGATAACTGTGTGAGAGTGTCAGACGGGAAGTGGCGACAGCTCGATCAGACCTTGGCGCTGCCGGCCAGTTGGCTTTCCTGCGCCTCGGTCTCCTTGGCGCGCGGGCGCTTGTGACGATGCTGCAGTTCGGCGGCGTCGGTCCTGGTCAGGTCGATGTCGAACACCACCTCGGCGAAGGGACCGTCCAGCTCGCGCTTAGCGATCTCGGCCGGGTCCTCGATGCGCTTGGCCGGCACCACCAGCTCCTCGCGGGTGGCGAAGGCGAAGTCGTCGAAGGTGTAGGGGTCGCCGGCCAGGTTGATCTGGGTGGTCAAGTGCTGATGTTCCGGCGCGGAGACGAAGTAGTGGATATGTGCCGGACGCTCGCCGTGACGGCCCAGGGCCTTGAGCACCACATCGGTGGGGGCACCTTCCGGCACGCCGTAGCCGGAGGGGATGATGCTGCGCGCGGTGTAGCGCCCTTCGCCGTCGGCGTAGATGCTGCGGCGCATGTTGTACTCGCTCTGGGTCGGGTCGAAGAACGAGTAGTTGCCCTTGGAGTTGCAGTGCCAGATCTCGACCTTGGCGCCGGCGATCGGCGTGCCGTCGACGTCACGCACCTGGCCGGTCAGCCACATCACCTCGGCCTCGGGGTCGCTGCCGTCGTCCATGCGTGCGAAGCCTTCGGCTTCCGGGGCGCCGGCCACGTAGAGCGGGCCCTCGATGGTGCGCGGGGTGCCGCCGGTGCGCTTGGCCTCGGCGTCGATGGCGTCCTGACGCATGTCCAGGTAGTGGTCGAAGCCCAGGCCCGGCGACAGCAGACCGAACTGGGTATCGTGGCCCAGGGCGTTGAGCAGGCTGACGGTGGACCAGTACTCTTCCTCGGTGACGTCGAAGTCGTCTATCAGCTTGTACAGGTCGGACAGCAGGCGGTGCATGATCTGCTTGGCGCGCTGGCTACCGCCCGCCTGGTCGAAGCCGGCAACGATGTTCAGGAAATCCTGAACTTCGGGGGTGTCGAATATCTTCACGGTCATGGTCTTGTCCTCGTTATTGGTCATGTCTTGTCCGCCGGGTGGCGGACGCTGGCGTGGGCTATCCGCGACTCAGGTATCGTCCTCGCGGATAGTGGAAGGATGACGACACAGCGGCTTGACGCTGATCGCCATCCACGGAAAAAGCGGCAGGTTACTGACGAGATCCTGCAGTTCGGCGTTGTCCTCGACGTCGAAGATGCTGATGTTCGAGTAGCTGCCGGCCACGCGCCACAGGTGGCGCCACTTGCCCTGGCGCTGTAGCTCCTGGGCGTAGGCCTTCTCCCTGCTCTTGATCTCGGCGGCCTGGTCGGCCGGCATGTCCGGCGGTAACTTGACGGTCATTTCCACGTGAAACAGCATGTCTTTCTCCCGTTAATTTCATGACGCTTCATATAAAGGCTGGTCGATAGCGACTGGCCCGCTAATGCGCGTGCTTCACCTCGATGGGTTACTGGCGCGAGTAGTGGGCCAGCTTGGCTTCATCCAGGTTGATGCCGAGGCCCGGGGCCGTGGGCAGATCGACACCGAAGTCGTGGTAATTGAGTGACTCGACAACGATGTCGTCCTTGAGCAACAACGGGCCAAACATCTCGGTGCCCCAGGCCATCTCGGGCAGTGTTGCCCAGGCGTGCAGGGAGGCGGCGGTGCCGATGGTGCCCTCGAGCATGGTGCCGCCGTAGAGGCCGATGCCGGCGGCCTGGGCCACATGGGCCAGCTCCAGCACGCCGTTGATGCCACCGGACTTGGCGATCTTCAGGGCGAAGGCGCCGCTGAAGCCCCCAGCGGCGAGCTCCAGGCCGTCGCGGGCGTCCTGCACCGCCTCGTCGGCCAGCATCGGCACGTTGAAGCGGCTTGCCAGGCGGATCAGCCCGGCATGTTCGCGGGCGGGGATGGGCTGCTCGATCAGCTCGATGCCGGCGTCCTGCAGGGCCTGGATACCGCGCACCGCGGCGGACTCGTCCCAGGCCTGGTTGACGTCGACCCTCACGCTTGCCCGCTCGCCCAGCGCCTTCTTGATGGCGGACACGTGACGCACGTCCTGCTCCACGGGGTTGGCGCCGATCTTCAGTTTGAAGTCGCAGTGACGGCGCTCGTCGAGACGCTGGAAGGCTTCGTCGATGTCCTTGGCGGTATCGCCGCTGGCCAGGGTCCAGAGCACCGCCAGGTGGGTATGGCAGGCGCCGCCCAGCAGCTCGGCGATCGACAGGCCCAGACGCTTGCCCTGGGCATCGAGCAGCGCGGTTTCCAGCGCCGACTTGGCGATGGTGTTACCTCGAGCATGGCGGTTCATGCGGGCGCGCAGCACATTGAGGTTGCTCGAGGGCTGACCGATCAGCAGCGGCGACAAGTAGGTATCGATGTTGCGCTTGATGCTCTCGGGGCTCTCGGGGCCGTAGGCCAGACCACCGATGGTGGTGCCCTCGCCGAGGCCTTCGATGCCATCGGAGTGGCGCATGCGCACGATGACCATCGTCTGGCAGGCCATGGTGGTCATGGAGAGCTTGTGGGGACGAATGGTCGGCAGGTCGACCAGCAGCGTCTCGATGGTGTCGATGACCGATGACATTGGGACTCCAGGTATTGGCTATCGGGTGATGGGAGAGAAGTCTGATTGCTCCTGGCAATCCCAACCAATATTGTTTAGGTGCCCTGCCATACCCTGGAGGTATCATGGAACTGCGCCATCTCAGGTACTTCTGCGTGGTCGCCGAGGAGTTGAACCTGACCTCTGCGGCCGCCCGGCTCAACATGTCGCAACCCCCTTTGTCTCGTCAGATCAAGCAGTTGGAGCAAGAGGTGGGGGCGCAGCTGTTCGAGCGCAGCTCGCGTGGATTGCGCCTGACCGATAGCGGCAGGTTCTTCCAGCAGCATGCCCTGCAAATACTCGAGAAAGTGGAGGTCACCCTAGCGGCCACACGCCGGATGTCACGCAGCAAGCGCGCGGTATTCGGCATCGGCTTCGTACCATCGGTGTTTTACGGGCAGCTGCCCTTGCTGGTTCGCGATCTGCGACAAAAGGATAATGTCGAGCTGACGCTAGCGGAATTGACCACGGTGCAGCAGATCCAGGCGCTGAAGGCCGGACGCATCGACATGGGGTTCGGGCGTCTGAGAATCGACGACCCGGAAGTGGAGCAGGAGATACTGTTCGATGAACCGGTGATGGCCGCCCTGCCGACGGGACATCCCTTGGCGGGCACCGCCCCGACCCTTGAGGAGCTGGCGCGTTACCCCTTGATCCTGTTTCCCGCCAAGCCGCGCCCCAGCATGGCCGACATGATGCTGGGGCTTTTTCGTCGCCAGGGGCTCAAGGTCGAGGTCGCCCAGGAAGCCAACGAGTTACAGACGGCTCTGGGCCTGGTCAATTCCGAGATCGGCATCACCCTGGTGCCCGAACAGGTCAAGCGGGTACAGCGCGACGGCATCGTCTATGTCTATCTGGCCGACAGGACCATCACATCACCGGTGCTCTGTAGCCGACGCCGAGACGAGACGCCATCCTCAATCATGCGGGATGCCAATACCATACTTGAAAGGTTGGTCGAGAACCGACGTCGTGGGCGCTATCCCTGATGCGCCCGCCATGCAGCTGGTAGAAACCAGTACATCCCGGGAGACCTTGCCGCCCGGGATCTATCGCCACACTAGCCAACCATACTAGCTATTCACATTTGCCCTTCCCATTAGCCCGCTTCGAGCCCCAGAATCTCGCGCGCCTGCTGCCAGGTGGCCACCGGACGTTCGTATGTCTCGCAAAGCCTCGCGGTGCGTTCGACCAAAGCGGCATTGGACGGCGCCAGGGTATCGCGATCGAGTCGCATGTTGTCCTCGAGCCCCGTGCGGGTATGGCCCCCCGCCGCGATGGACCATTCGTTCAAGACGATCTGATTCGGCCCGACGCCGGCGCCGCACCACTGGGCATCCGGCGCGAGTCGATTTAGGGTTTCCACATAGAAGTCGAAGGTGGGCCTATCGGCCGGCATGGCGTTCTTGACACCCATCACGAACTGGACGTAGAGCGGGGTCTTGAGCTTGCCCTGCTTTGTGAGATTCACCGCCTGGTGGATGTGCGAAAGATCAAAGGCCTCGATCTCGGGCTTGACGTCGTACTTCAGCATTTCCTCGGCAAGCCAGTCCACCAGCTGCGGCGGATTTTCGTAGACCCGAGTAGGGAAGTTGTTGGATCCCACCGAGAGGCTGGCCATGTCGGGCTTGAGCGGCAGCATGCCGCCGCGCTCTTCGCCTGCCCCCGAACGTCCACCGGTGGAGAGCTGGATGATCATCCCCGGGCAGTGTGTCTTGAGGCCCTCCATCAGCCTAGCGAACTTGTCGGGATCCGAACTCGGCGTCTGGTCGTCATTGCGCACATGGCAATGGGCGATACTGGCCCCCGCCTCGAAGGCCGCCTGGGTGCTCTCGATCTGTTCCTCGATGGTGACGGGAACGGCGGGATTGTTTTCCTTGCGTGGGACACTGCCCGTGATAGCCACGCAGATGATGCAGGGATTCGTCATGGGAATATCACTCCATAGGTAAGGTAAGCAGCTTCTCGGCGAACAGGACCGGCACTTCCACGGAAGGCACGTGGCCGACGCCATCGAGGATGTCGAGCGGCGCGCCGTCGCACTCGGCCGCCAGGGCCTCCAGCGTTGCCGGGGGGGTCGCCATGTCCTCCGTGCCGCCAAGCAAGGTTATCCTGACGCCCTTACCGGCCAGCTTGCCGCTGAAGTCGGCTCGACCCAGCATCTCGCACAATCGGGCGTAACTCTCGGCATCGGTGCGTGCCATCTGGGTTCGCCAGCCGACCTCGAGGGCAGGCTCGCGGGTCAGGTGCGCGGCGGAAAACCAGCGCGGTACGATCTCGCCCGATATCGCCTCCAGACCTTCATCCCTTACTCGACTTGCGCGTGTGGTCCACAGTTCTGTTGTCCCGATCACCGCCCCGGTGTTGGTCAGCAGCGCCGAGTTCAAGCGTTCGGGGTGCGCGTGGATCAGTTGCTGGCCGACCACACCGCCGATGGAGGTGCCGACGAAGTTGAAGCGCGCCGCGCCGGCGTGGTCGGCCAGCGCCAGGGCCTCAATCGCCAGGTCGGCCGGAGCAATCGGCCCCTCTCCCCAGGCCTGGCTGGCGCCGTGGCCGGGCAGGTCCCAGGTCAGCACGCGGTAACGCGGCAGCAGTGCCGGCAGAAGCTCGTCCCAAACCGCCTGGCTCATGCCCAGCGGGTGCGCCAGCATCATCAAGGGGTTGGAATCATCCCCCAGCAGACGATAGGCGACGCTGCGCCCGTTGATGTTCAGAAATGCCATATAGCCTCCGCGACTCCCTCGTTCAGCATAGCAACCCTTGCTCCACCTTCTTGGAGTATGTGGCGTAGTGCTTGCCAGCGCGTCCGGCCCTCGGGAGTCGATGAACCGGCGTTGTACCGGCTTTGACGTGAGTGTTCGTATAGCGTACAATAGTTTTTATAACGAACACATTATCGTCATCCATACACGGCGTCAAACGATATCCATCGGCCCTCGCCGACAGGAAAGCGACGAGACGCATGGAATAGGATGCTAGGCTGGCGCGCCCACCAGGGCACGACGATAAGAGAATCAAGATGCACGAACAGGATCAGACTATCGCACCCGGTGACCGCGACTTCGTCACCGCGCTAGCCAGCGGCCTGGAGGTGATTCTCGCCTTCGACGAGTCGCATCCGCGCATGACGCTGAGCGAGGTCGCGGCGCGAACTAACATGAATCGCGCCAAGGCACGGCGATTCCTGCTGACGCTGCACTCGCTCGGTTACGTGCGAAAACAACACCGCCACTTCGAGTTGGCGCCCAAGGTGTTGCAGCTCGGCTACGCCTTTCTTTCGGCCAACAACTATCGATCAGTGATTCAGCAAGTGCTGGAGGACATTACTGCCGAGAGCGGTGAGTCCTCGTCGCTGGGTGTGCTGGATGGCGACGATGTCATCTATGTGGCCCGCTCATCCTCGCGCCAGCGGCTGATGGCAATCACGCTCTCGGTCGGCACACGCCTGCCCGGCGCCTATACCTCGATGGGCCGCGTACTGCTGGCGCAGTTGCCGGATGCGCAACTCTCGGACTATCTCGAGCGAGTATCGCTGGCGCCGCAAACCGATAAGACCATCACCGACAAGGCCGAGCTCAAGCGGTGTATCCTCAAGGCGCGTCAGCAGGGCTATGCCATCGTCGACCAGGAGCTGGATTCGGGCCTTCGTTCGATCGCCGTCCCGGCCTTCGATGCCAACGGCAAGTTGCTGGGTGCCATCAATATCAGCACCAATGCCGCACGTGTCGACCTTGCTACCCTGACGGGGCGCTACCTGCCCCTTCTGCAGGAGAGTGCTCGGCATATCCGACGGCACGTGAGCTGAACGCCACCCATCGCAGATGAGACTCAGGGAGAGAGCCATTGCTGGATATCCTTGCCATCACGACCCCAATTTTCCTGTTGATCGGGGTCGGCTATCTGGCCATGCTCGGGCGTATCGTGACCCGTGAGCATGTGCAGGGGATCAGCAAGTTCGTGCTCTATTGCGCCCTGCCTGCGCTCATCATCAAGGCGCTGACAGAGAACCCACTCGAAGAGGTGTTCACGCCCCAGTATCTGCTGGGCTACGGGCTCGGCTCCCTGGCAGTCTTCACACTGGGAGTGGTGGCATTGCGGTTGATAGGCCGCAAGCCGCTGGACGCCTGCGCCATCCATGCCCTTGGCATGTCAGCCTCCAACAGTGGTTTCATCGGCTACCCCGTCGCCGCCATGGTACTCGGCTCCTCCGCCGGGGTGTTTCTGGCGCTCAACATGCTGATCGAGAATCTGCTGATCATTCCCGCGGCGCTGATTCTCGCCGAGGCGAGCCAGCAGCATGGCCAGGGGGTCGGCCAGGCCATACACCAGACCGCCAGCCGCCTGGTGCGCAATCCGATCCTGATCGGCCTGACGGTCGGCCTGGTGCTGTCGACCACCGGACTACCGCTGCCCGGCGTGCTGGCCAAGGCCATCGACATGCTGGCGGCGGCCGCTGCTCCAGCCGCGCTGTTCGTGATCGGTGCCACGCTCTTCGGCCTCAGGATCACCGGGATGGCAGGTGAGGTCGGCCAGATCGTTGTGACCAAGCTGGTGATCCATCCCCTGGCGGTACTCGGGGTTTTCCTGCTGCTACCCGACATGGACCCCGCCTTGCTCACCGGCGCCCTGCTGTTCGCCTGTGCGCCGATGATCAGCATCTTTCCCATTCTGGGTCAGCGCTACGGCCTGCAAGACATCAGCGCGGCGGCAATGATGGTCGCGACCCTGCTGTCCTTCGTGACCATCAGCCTGGCGATTGGGCTAATGACCTACCTGAACCTGCTACCGGCTTGACCCCTCATCGTGCTCTAGATGCGCCGCCCAGGAGACGACATCCGGCATGCCCGTGCCGGCATCGAGCGTGCCGTGCATGTCCGGTAGCTCATGGGCGATGCCCTTGTGGCAATCGATGCAGGTCGCTTCGCCTGAGGCCAGCGAGGTGGAGTGGGCCCTGGAAGCGCGTGAACTCTGCGCCGTAAAGTCCATGAAATCGAACTCGTGGCAGTTGCGGCATTCGAGCGAATCGTTGGCCTCCAGCCGCGCCCACTCCCGTTCTGCCAGCTCACGACGCTTGGCCTCGAACTTCTCCTCGGTATCGATGGAGCCGAAAATCCAGCCCCAGACTTCTTTGGAGGCCTCCATCTTGCGCGCCATCTTGTGGGTCCAGTCATGGGGCACATGGCAGTCGGCACATTGCGCTCTGACGCCCGAGCGGTTGGTGTAATGCACCGTGTCCTGCATCTCGCGCAGCGGGTTGCGCTCCATCTCGTGACAGGACACGCAGAACTGTTGGGTATTGGTCGCCTCGACGGCGGTGTTGAACCCGCCCCAGAACAGCACCCCGGCGATGAAGCCGCCCAGCGTCAGAAAGCCCAGGCTGAAATGCACACTGGGGCGGGTGAGGATGCGCCAGTAGCGCGTCAGCCAGCGTTTCATTGCGCACTCTCCTCACGCTGCAGCATTTCGGTCAACACCTCGTCGACGGTGCGAAAGGTGTTGCCCACCAGCGGCTCGGCATCGGTCTGGGGCACATGGCATTGCGTGCAGAAGTAACGATCCGGCGAGACCGCCGCCAACACCTGTTTGTTGCGATCCATGAAGTGGGTGATGCTGACCATCGGCGCGCCGGCTTCCACCGCCTCGCTACGGCTGTGACAGGTCAGGCAGCGATTGCTACGGGTGTCGATCTGATAATCGCGAATGTTGTGGGGAATGACCGGCGGCTGCTCGGGATAGTTGAGGACCTCACGGCCGGACTCCCGCGACTGTTCCGCCATGGGCGGTGCCGACAATGTCTGGCTGATGGTACCTCCCTGTCGCAGGCCATCGGGGGCCGAGGGATCAAATCCCTCATCGGCCACCCCACTACCGGAAACGGCCAGGGCGGCGATCAGGCTGGAGATTGCGAACCATTTCATGATGTCTCTCCTTGCATCCCTTGTATCGGCCCATCAGGCCAGGCTGACCAGCTCCAGACGCACCGCGCACTTCTTGAAGTCCGTCTGTTTGGAGATCGGGTCGGTGGCGTCCAGGGTGACCTTGTTGATCAGGCGGGTGGCATCGAAAAAGGGCACATAGACCACGCCCCTGGGCGGCCTGACGCGCCCCCGCGTCTCGACACGCAGATGCAGTTCACCGCGCCGGCTGACCACCTTGACTTCGCTGCCGCGCCGCATGCCTTGATCGCGAGCATCCTCGGCGTGCATGTAGAGCAGCGCCTCCGGCACTGCTCGATGCAGTTCCGGCACGCGCCGCGTCATGGAGCCGGTGTGCCAGTGCTCGAGTACCCGACCGGTCGACAGCCAGAAGGGGTAGGTCTCGTCGGGCGACTCGGCGGGCGGCTCGCTGGGTGCGGCGAAGATCAGCGCGCGATTGTCGGGCTTGGCGTAGAACTGCCAGCCGGTGCCGGCCTCGACATAGGGATCCAAGCCCTCCTTGTAGCGCCACAGGGTTTCCTCGCCGTTCACCACCGGCCAGCGTTTGCCGCGGACCCGGTGATAGACATCGAAGTTGTCCAGGTCCTTGCCCTTGCCGCGCCCAAAGCGTGCATATTCCTCGAACAGCCCCTTCTGGATATAGAACCCCAGCGCTTCGGCCTCCTGGTTGGCGAAGCCCTCCTCCATGTCCGACAGGGGGTAGGCGTCCACCTGACCATTGGCATAGAGCAGCTCGAAGAGCGTCTTGTCGGCGAGTTCCGGTGCCTTGTCGATGTGCTCCTGTGGCCATACTTCGTCGACGCGGATTCGCTTGGAAAGCTCCACGGTCTGCCAGAGGTCGGAGCGCGCCTCACCCGGGGCGCTGACCAGCTGGTGGAAGAACTGTGTACGGCGCTCGGAGTTGCCGAAGGCGCCCTCCTTCTCTACCCATCCCGCCGCCGGCAGGATCAGGTCAGCCGCTTGCGCCGATACCGTGGGATAGATGTCCGAGACGATCACGAAGGCCTCGGGGTTACGCCAGCCCGGCAGGGTTTCCTGCATGGTGTTGGGTCCGGCCTGGATGTTGTTGGTGACCTGGGTCCAGTAGACCTTGATATCGCCGTCCTTGAGCCGGCGACTCTGCTCCACCGCGTGGAAGCCGACCTTCTCGGGAATGGTGCCCTCGGGCAGCTTCCAGATCTTCTCCGCGGTCTGGCGATGCTCGGGGTTGGTGACGACCATGTCGGCGGGGAGCCGGTGGGCGAAGGTGCCGACTTCGCGAGCCGTCCCACATGCCGAGGGCTGGCCGGTCAGGGAGAAGGGGCTGTTGCCGGGCTCGGAGATCTTGCCGGTCAGCAGGTGCAGGTTGTAGATCAAGTTGTTGATCCAGACACCTCGGGTGTGCTGATTCACCCCCATGGTCCAGAAGGTCATCACCTTGGTGTCGGGGTCGGCATAGAGCTCGGCCATCTCCTCGAGCCGGCTCTCCGAGACCCCCGATTCGCTCGCCGCACGCGCCAGGGTGTAGGGCGCGACATACTCGGCGAACTCCTCGAAGCTCATGTCGGTCCAGACATTGGCGTTACCGGCATTGGCGGCCGCCTGCTGAAGAGGATCGGTGTCGCGCAGGCCATAGCCGATGTCATCGGCGGCGAGCACGAAGTTGACGTGATTGTCGATGAACGACTGGTTAACCCGTCCGGTCTGGATAATGTGGTTGGCGATGTAGTTGAGGATGACGATATCGGCATTGGGCCGCATTACCATGGGGATGTCGGCCAGGTCGAAGCTGCGATGCTCGAAGGTCGAGAGCACGGCGACCCGCGTCGCCGGGAAGGAGAGCCTACGGTCGGTGACGCGGGTCCAGAGCACCGGATGCATCTCGGCCATGTTCGAGCCCCAAAGCACGAAGGCGTCGGCATGCTCGATATCGTCGTAGACGCCCATGGGCTCGTCGGAGCCGAAGCTGCGCATGAAGCCGAACACCGCCGAGGCCATGCAGTGGCGGGCATTGGGGTCGATGTTATTGGAGCGGAAGCCCGCCTTGAACAGCTTGCTGGCCGCATAGCCCTCCCAGATTGTCCACTGGCCTGAGCCGAACATCGCCACGCTTTCCGGGCCGTGGTCACGGATGGCCGCCTTGAACTTCTCGGCCATCAGGTCCAGCGCCTCGTCCCAGGAGACCTCCTCGAAATCGCCCTGCTTGTCATATTCGCCGTTGCGCTTGCGCAACAGCGGCGTGCGCAGACGATCCTCGCCATAGAGAATCTTGGAGAGAAAATACCCTTTGACGCAATTGAGCCCGCGGTTGACTTCCGACTGCGTATCGCCGTGCGTGGCGACGATGCGATCGTCCTGGGTGCCCACCATCACGCTGCACCCGACGCCGCAGAAACGGCAGGGGGCCTTGTTCCAGTGCAATCGCGTCAGCTCGGCATTGGTGATCAGGTTGCTCGCGCCGGCGGGAATGGAAATGCCGGCGGTGGCCGCGGCAACGGCGGCCGCATTGGCCTTGGCGAATTCACGACGGGTCAATTTCATGACGGGGCCTCTTCCGGTTCGTCTGCAGTATCCGGGTCAAGCAGTTGGTGATAGACCAGCGCGGCGCCGAAAACGCCGGGACGCTGCTGGACCGCATCGATCAGTTCGAGAATGCGCGCCTCGCCATGGCTCTCCATCACCACGACGAGCTTGCCGGCCGGGTCCTCGGCGCTCACTTCACAACCGGGCTGATGGGCCAACCAATCGGCGACTTCCCGGCAACGCGACGGGTCGACATGCACCAGGCAACTGGCGATATGCAGGGTTTCTGGGAACATCGTTTCAGGGGGCATCGTCTCAGAGGGCATCGGCCATCTCCTGGCTCGCCATCACGATGGCATCAGTGGGGCAGAGCGCCTGGCAAGCACCGCAACCGGTGCAGGCATCGGACTCGACATGTGGCATTGGCGGGCGGCCGATCTGCGCAGGAAAGGTAATCGCGCGCCAGTCACAGGCATCCTGGCACGCCTGGCAGTGAATCTTGTTGAAGGCCAGACAGTGGGGCTCGATGCGGGCCTGCCAGGGAAAGGGCCTGCGCTCGCGGTCGAAGACGCCGGCATCGCAGGCTTCGATACAAGCGCCGCAGAGCGTACAGCCCTCGTTAACGAAGCGAATCTCTGGATAGCCACCGCCGCCACGATGCAACACCCCCTCGGGGCAGGCATCGAGGCAGGCATCGCAGCGAACGCAGCAATCAATCAGGTCGTCGCCGGTCCAGGGTGGGCGCTTTACTGGGCCGCGGCCGCTCAGTGAGCGGAAGAACTGCCGACGCTCTTGATGGTGGGGTGGATGCGTCATGACACCCCCATCACGCTGGCGGGCCGGGAGGCCCGGCAAAGATCTGATAGATCCAGACCGCAAAGCCGTAGCCACCGACCACGGCCACCGCCAGCAGCGGAAACAGCACGGCGGCGAGAAACACAAATAGCTTGAGTTCCTGGCTCTTGCGGGGCGGCGTCGAGGGGGTATCGGCATCCGACATGCGAGCCTCCCGATAGGGGTGATGAAAAAAGCACATTTTTCTATCAGGCTAGGCGAATATGTAGATTTTTTACTTGTTCCAGATCAATTTTTTGGCACATCCACTGACACGCACAATACGTCGAACGGGCTCGACACCGGCGAGCCCGCGAAAGAAACATGTCGAGGTGAATGAAATGACGCCTCAGGCGAGGCGCAACGTATCAGGCGTTGGCGGCCGCATCCAGGGCATCCAGCGCCGCCAGATAGCCCTGGCTGCCCAGTCCCGCGATGACGCCATCGGCACGCAGCGAGACGTAGGAATGGTGACGGAACGTCTCGCGCTTGTGAACGTTGGAGAGATGCACTTCGATTACCTTGCCTTCGAAGGCGTTCAGGGCATCGAGGATCGCCACCGAGGTGTGAGTATAGGCGGCGGGATTGATGATGATCGCACTGGTGCCGTCGAGCCGGGCGGCATGCACCAGATCGATCAACTCGCCCTCATGGTTGCTCTGCCGGCAGGTGATGTCCCATCCGCGCATCGCTGCCTTCTCGTAGAGGGCATTGTTGATGTCCTCGAGAGTCTCGCTGCCGTAGATGTCCGGCTGTCGGCTACCCAGCAAGTTGAGATTGGGCCCGTGAAGCACCAGCACCTTGTTTTGGGTCATACGCTTTTTCTCCTTGGCAACCAACCGAATCCTCGCAGAACGGTCGACAAGCGTCCACGCCCAGTGCGACGACGTCACGTCTTGCGGTGGTTTGCACGTCACTAGCCTGGATTTCTCTGTGTTCTCGACCTATCCGGGGCCTGGCTAAAACATCCAATCTGGTCAAAACGGTCAACGGACGAGCTGTTCCTGGCCGTTCGACATGAAGACAATGCCAATTGGCAGGGAAAGGCGAAATGCCGACAACTCGATCGGTCGGCTCGATACCTCCTTGCGGTAAAGGTTTCGTATTCAAAGAGACGATGATCATGGACCTTGTTGTAAACACTTTTTATAGCCCATCCATGACATGACCAATACTAACAAGACCCAGAGGTAGCACGATGGACAAGTCTCGACTTTCAGGAAAGAACTGCCTTATTACCGGTGCAGCTCGCGGCATGGGTGCTGCCGTTGCCGAACATTATGCGGCACAGGGTGCCAATGTTTGTGTGGCTGACCTAAATATCGAAGGCTGCGAAGAAGTCAGCAAGAGAATCAACGACAAGGAGGGCGGAAAGGCCATTGCCGTCAAGCTTAATGTGACCGAGCGTGATCAAGTAAAGGCGGCCGTCAAGGCAACCGTCGACGCCTTCGGTAGCCTCAATGTCATGGTCAACAATGCCGGCATCAACAAGCCGCTGATGTTCCTCGATATCACCGAAGAGAACTGGCACCAGATCATGGATGTGAATGCGCTGGGATGCCTGCTCGGCATGCAGGAAGCCGCCAAGCAGATGATCGAGCAAGGCAAGGAGAATGGCCCCTACAAGATCCTCAACGTGGGCTCCATCCTGTCGCGCCAGGCCTTCGATGATGTGGTGCCTTACTCCTGCAGCAAGCACGCCGTGCTGGCGATGATCAACGGCGGTGCCAAGGCACTGGTGGATCACAACATCACCGTCAACGGTTACGCACCAGGCGTCGTGCGTACTGAGTTATGGGAGCAACTGGACAAGGACCTTGTCAGCATCGGCAAGTTCGACAAGCAGGGCCAGTCCATGGACCAACTCGCCGAGAAGATGATCCTGATGAAGCGCTACTCCTACCCGGAAGACGTCGTTGGAACGGCCTCCTTCCTGGCCAGCCAGGAATCCGACTACATGACCGGACAGCTGCTGATGATCGATGGCGGTATGATCATGCAGTGACATCCACCAGACTACGATTCTGCAGTAATTCCGCCGCCCTGCCCTATCCGATTTTCCGGATAGCGTATGGCGGTGGCTCGTTTCGAGCCCGGATCCAGTGTCGCGGGAAGGCCTGAACCACTCTCGTCCTCTCCTTTTCTCCTTTTCTCCTTTTCTCCTTTTCTCCTTTTCTCCTTTTCTCCTTTTCTCCTTTTTCAATAGTATCCCTTGCTTCTCATCAGCTTGTCGGCCTGATCCTGAGCCCGGGTCAGTGCCTGCTTGATGGAGCGTCGCCCGGCGAGCACCTCGAAAATTTCCTGGCCGGCAACATCGAAGATGGCGTTTATATCGGGAACAGGGGGGCGTGGCCAGGCCTGAAAGATGCCTTCTCTGGCCATTCTGTCCACCACGCTGATGAGCGGGGACAACGATGACACCTCAGGGTCGCGGCTGACGCTTAACCGTGACGTTACCAGACTGCCGTTCAGGATATAGAGCTTGGACATGCTCCGGCACGTCAGGTGGCGCAAGGCCGCCCAGGCGGCATCCACTCGCTCTTCCGACAGGTTCGCGGGAATTGCCAAGGCATAGCCGCCGATGGGAACGAAGGGTCGACCACGGTTGCCAACGGTATGGGGTAGATAGCCGGTATGCCGCCAGGCTGGTGATTTCTCGTTGAGTTCGAACAGTGGCGCGAGCGAGGTATAGCAATAGGCCATGCTGACCTCACCTGCCGCATACGACCTGGCGCGCTCGTACCAAGACATCTGCAGGATATTGGGAGGAGAATACTTCAAGATATCCAGCATGTATTCGCAGGCACGAAAGGCGGCATCCGTCAGGAACATGGGGCGAAGTTGATCGCCTGTCACATCCTCGAACGCATAGCCTCCATCGATACGCTGAAGGTTGATGATCGGCTGACCGAATTTCGCCATCAGGAAGGCAAAAGTATGCCCCAAAGGCGTTCCCCTGGCCGCATTCCAGGCGATGCCATAGAGCCCCTTGCCGGGATCGTGAAGCGCCCTGGCCACCTTGGTCAGCTGCTCCGTGGTCGTCGGGGGCATCAGACCCGCGCTTTCCAGGATATCCTTGCGATAGCACAACAGCTCCGGCGTGCTCTGTACCGGTATACCGTACTGCTTTCCAGCATAACGAGCACTATGGATGGCCACAGAGTGAAAATCAGACAGGTTGTAGCTTTCTCGGTCGATAAAGTCATCCAGGGGCAACAGCATATCCTGTGACGCCAACTCCCCGAACCAGGGAAGATTACAGGTGACGATGTCGTAATGTGAATGCGCAAAACGCGCGTTGGCAAGAATCTCCTCGCGCAGGCTGTCGATCGACTTCGCCTTGTTCTTGATGTCTACCCCGAAGATGGCTTCGAGCTGACGCTTGAGGTTATGCATCGCCATGAAGGTGGGATCGGCGTGCATAAGGACCCGTAGCCCTCCCTTGAGATCAAGACGTTGAGACAGCACGGCGGGCGGCGATATCACGTCGGGCGACTGGTAGGGTTCGTCCAGGATAATCCGGTTCGTCGCGTCGGATGTCGGGTCCAGACCGAAGGTATTTCCTACCAAGGCCTTGATCCGGTTTGCATAATTTTCCCACTCCTCGATCATGGCGTGAGAAGGATGCAGGGAGACCGTCTTTCCCGACTTCGTCCGAGGGCGGGAAAGGATCAGCCCCCGTTTGATGATACTCTCGATGCCCCGCTTGGCCGTGCCGTAGGAGAGCCCCGAGGCGTCCGCCAACGAGGTGGGAGTGGTGAGCCGGCCTGCCAGGTGATTGCGCATAACGTGAATCATCATGTGCAGTTCCCGATACCCCTGCGTCGTGGAGAGAGACTGTTCGGTTGCATCCTCGAACTTCTCGATGAAATCCAGAAAGCGAGCGAACTCGGTGCTGGAGAGTCTTGGCATCGGGGTCTCGGAAAGCTCTTCGTAGGGCCCCTCGGGGCGTAACTCGTGCAGCTGATCGTTCATATCCACCTCGTCAGTGAAGCGGCTGGCTCACTCGAACATATCCCCATCCATTATCTGAGTGCCATCAAACGGGGATTGTTCACGAGTCACATTAGGCCATCCACAATCAGACGAATTCCCAGAACCAGCAATAAGGTCAGGATGACCTTGAAGAAGGTCTCGCCGTCGATTCGCCTCTGGATGATAAGACCAAGGCGCACCCCCAACCAGGCTATCGGTATCAGCAACAGCGCGACCGTCAGGTTCTCGACATTGATCAGGCCGAGCATCGCATAGGGCACCAGTTTTACCAGATTAATGCCGGCCAGGAACACCACGGCCGTGCCTAGAAACGCCTCCTTGCTCAACGCCCTCTGCAGCAGGAAGAAATTGAGTGGCGGTCCACCCGCATGAGCGATGAAGCTGGTGAATCCCGCGAGGCCTCCACAAGTGGCCCCTGCCCAGTCCGGCATGGCGAACTTTCCTTTGAAGGGTTTCAGCAACCCCCATAGCCCGAAGAGAATCGAAAACACCCCGAGCAGGAGCTTGAGAACGTCTTCACTGAATATGCCATAGGTCAGATAGCCGACCACCACGCCCAGTACCGCCGCCGGGAACAGCAGACGAAGCAACCGGTCGACCCGGTTCCTCCACCAGGCCTTTAGGCTGAAGGCATCCATGAAGATCAACAGCGGCAGCATGAGGGCCACCGCCACGGCCGGACTCGTCTTCAGAGAGAGCAGCGGCACGGCGACGACACCCACGCCCCCGGCGAAACCTGACTTCGAGATGCCGGTGATCAGTACGGCAAAAATCAGTAACGCGATGAACTGCCAGTCATAAACCATCTACGGCCCCGCGATAACATCCATTAAAAAAGGGCCGTGATTAGTCACGACCCAACAGGAGCAAACCCAGCGGACCGTGCAGTCCGACCCGCCAGGCAGTACGAGCCTAGCCTAGCGCACTGGCCTAAAGCCCTTGCCTGGAGAACTTTCCTGGAGAACTTGCTTCGAGCACTTACCTAAAGAACGTCGCAGACCTCATCAAAGGCGAAACGGTCCTGGCGCGGGAAAAGTGACGCGGTGTCACCGTAGCCGAGGTTGCACAGAAAATTGCTCTTGACCTTGCCGTCCGGCCAGAATTCTTCATCCACGGCGGCGTTGTTGAAGCCCGACATCGGACCGGAATCCAGCCCTACCGAGCGTGCCGCCAGGATGAAATAGCCACCCTGGATGGAGCTGTTGCGGAAGGCCGTTGAGTTGATGAAGTCCGTCTTGCCCTCAAATAGCGACTTGGCATCCTTGTTGTGAGAGAACATGCGCGGCAGATGCTCGTAGAACTCGGTGTCGTAGCCGAGAACAGCCACCACGGGCGCCTTCATGGTCTTTTCCTGATTGGCGGGCATCAGTGCCGGCTTCAAGCGTTCCTTGGCCGCCTGACTTTTCAGGAACAGCACGCGTAGAGGCTGGCAGTTCATGGATGTCGGACCGAAGTGCATCAGCTCGTAGAGCTCCCGAAGCTTTTCTTCGCCGACGCTCTTGTCCTGCCAGACATTGTGCGTCCGAGCGCCGGTAAACAGGGTTTCGATAGCGTTCTGATCGATGGCAGTCATCTAATTGACCTCTTGTGGAACAGTGGTTTTCTGCGTCGAGACTCTCAACTTGCCTTCAAGCCGAAGTCGTATTTCAAGTAGCGATAGGGTGTCTGCATGTCCCTTCCATCAGGTGCCTTTCCGGGGGTACGCAGCTGGTAATCCCGGACCAGGGAATCCTTGACGCCAAAGACGGCATCGGAATCCAGATAGGGGTCATGCTCGGCAAAGATCTGGGTGACCAAGGTCTCGTAGCCCTCGGTGATCAACATGAAATGCACATGAGCGGGCCGGTAGGGATGACGTCCTGTGAGCTCCAGCATCTTGCCCACGGGGCCGTCGGTGGGAATCGGGTAGGGTGAAGGCGTCACCGTCCAGAAGGCGAAGCGGCCCTGCTCGTCGGTCTTGAAGCGAGCCCGCAGGGAGGCACTATCGAGTTCCTTCTGGACATCGTAGAAACCCTCGCTGTCCGACTGCCAGACATCCATGACGACATTGGCCAGCGGCTTATTCTGATCATCAAGCACCCGGCCCTCAACGAAGAAGGGCTCGCCCTCCACACCCCAGTCGATGGCGTCTCCCTGACCAGCCTCGGGTGGATCGGCGACATAGAAGGGGCCCAGCACAGTGCTCTCGGTGATCTGGGGGTTCGACGTCTGGTGATTGATCGCATCGACCAACATCGTCACGCCCAGGGTATCGGACAGCAGGATGAACTCCTGGCGCTTGTCGTCGCACATCTGCCCGGTTCGGGTCAGGAAATCGATGGCATCAGTCCATTCCTGCTCTGTAGGTTCCACGTCGCGGAGAAAGGCGTGCAGATGACTCACGAGACTATTCAATACGCTCTTGAGCCGCTCATCCTTACAGCCCGAAAACTGCTCGATCACCGCATCGGTAATGTTCTCTGCATTCAGGTTTCGCATTTCGTCATCCCCTTGGAGCACTTTGCAGGGCAGAGAGCCCTGAGAGACGCTCGGTGTGATGGACCGTGGCGATATAGTCATCCTCGCCGTACCCCGTGCCGATCAGCGAGGCGTAGGCCTCACGCATCTGCGCGGCCAGCGGCACGGGCACGCCGGCACCATGGGCACAGCCAAGAATCAGGTCGAGGTCCTTGGCCATCTGCACCGCCGAGAAGGTAGAAGTGAAATCCCGCTCCTTAAGGGGCAGCGCCTTGTACTTGACCATCGGCGAGCCCACGGCGCTGTCAGCCATCAACTCGAGCATCGCGTCCCATCCGATGTTGCCCTTGCGGGCCATGGCCAGGGCCTCGCCCATCATTCCGGCACTCACCGCGATCATCAGGTTGATGGCCAGCTTGGCAAATCGCGCCTGCTCGTCCTCACCCAGCCAGTACTGGGCCTTGGTAAAGCTTTTCATTACCGGTATGGCTTGATCCAACGCTTCCCGCGGGCCCGAGACCATCGCCGAGAGCGTGCCTGACTCGGCGGCGACGGGGTTGCCCGACACCGGCGAGCGCAGATAGGCAATACCCTTCTCCCCGGCGGCGGCGGCCACTCGAGCGGAGGCCTCGATGCTGACGGTACTGGTCTCGATCATCACGCTACCCGGCGCCATCTTCTCGATCAGATCGCCCGAGTTGAGCGCCAGGCCGAGCAGGGCCTTGTCATCGGGAATCGAGACGAACACCAGCGTGCAGCCCTCGATGGCGGAGGCAAGATCCGCGTGGACGCGGATCCCGACGCCCTCGGCCAGCGCCATCCGCTGGGCGCTGAGGTCATAGCCCTGAACGGAGTGTCCGGCGCCGACGATCCTAGCGGCCATGGGCAGGCCGAGCTTGCCCAGGCCAATCCAGGCGACCCTGGTGGTGGTTGTCATGATGATGTCTCCTGTTTTGCCCGTGTCTCTCGCTCGCGTGACTGCAGTTCGGCATAGATGCGGTGGCCGGAGACCTCGAGCTGCCTGATACCGTCCTCCACGTCTTCGAGAAACTTGCCGTTTCGTTTGTAGAATTCACCCGCCACCATGACGCTGTCGACATTGGCGAGGCTCGCCTGCATGACCACGCTCGAGACTGGGTCGCTGACGGGCTGCATGTTCAGAAGCGCCGTGTCCAGCAGCACGATGTCGGCCTGCTTGCCCGGTGACAGGCTGCCGATGCGCGCGTCGAGGCCGAGTGCGCGGGCCCCGTCGATGGTGATCCATTCCATCGCCTCGCGGGTGCGGATGGTGGAGGTGTCAGGGATGCTGCCCTGCTCGCGTCGCGAGGCGTCGTTATCTAGCGAGCGCTGCATGCCCAGCGCCATGCGGGCCACCGTGAACATGTCGCCCGATATCACCGACTCGAGATCCACGCCCAGCGAGACCACACCGCCGTGTCGGCGAACATGGCCGGTGATCGGGAAGCCATGCCCCTGGGTCATCTCATTTTCCGGCGCGATGGAGAAGGTCACGCCCTGCTCGCAGAAGCGGGCCAGCTGGCCGTCGTCCAGGCTTTGCCCGTGCACGATATTGATGTCAGGACCCAGCAGCCCTTGCTCCTCTATCACATCCCAACCGCCGGGACTGACGGCCTTGCCGCCACCTTGGTGCATAGAGGCCACCAGGCCGAACTCCTTGGCTAATTCGAAATCGTGAAGGCTGACGTCGAGAGTGGAGTAATGCGGCCCAAGGATGGCCAGCCCCAGGGTCACGCGTCCGTCGGGGTCGCCCAGCGGGCCGGCGAGCAGCCGCTCGACCTCGCCGCGGGGATGCGGAATCTCGCTGAAATGCGGCTGGCCCGGCTTGGGGTCGGGCTTGGGGGAGCCATGGAAGAAAACTGCGCGGATGCCCGAGGCCTGTAACCCCTCGACCGCCGCATCGGTGTGCGCCGACGTCGGATTGTTGTGGCACCAGTCGCCCAGAGTGGTGGTGCCACAGTTGAGCTGGTTGAGCGCGCCCATACGGGTGGCGATGTAAATGTCGTCAGGGGTGAACAGCGCCGCTAAACCGCGATGCACATGGCCGAAGTACTCGAGCAGCGTCCAGTTGGCGGCGACACCGCGCAGGGCCGTCTGCCAGGTATGCATGTGGGCATTGACCAGACCAGGGATCAGGATGCCCCCCCGGCAGTCGACCACCTCAGCCCCCTTCGACGGCAGGTCATGGCCAATGTCCAGGATACGATCGTCTTCCACCAGCACCTGGCCGTCGGTAAGGTCGCCGATCTCTGGGTCCATGGTTACCACGGTGGCATTGGTCAGCAGGGTCTTCATGATTCGATGGCCTCCCTTGGCGTTGGACGAATGCCGGCATGCGCATCGCTCAGCAGGCGATGGATGGCGTCAGCCTCTATCGCGCGTGGATTCCAGTAGGGGTTGCGCGTGGCCATCTCGGTGGCCCTGTCGATATCGCGCGCCTGCATGCCGATATCCTGCAGCGCCAAGGGAGCCCCCACCGCGCTTGCCAGGTCATGGAGCCCGCCGGCAGCATCGCGCGTGCCCAGCGCCCGGGCGATGCGGGCCATCGCCTCCGGTGCCGCCTCGGCGTTATAGGCCACGGCGTGGGGCAGCACGATGGTATGCGTCTCGGCATGGGGCAGGTCGAAGGAGCCGCCCAGGGTGTGGCAGAGCTTGTGATGCAGCGACATCCCGACGGAGCCGAGGCAGGCACCGCACAGCCAGGCGCCATAGAGGGCATCCGAGCGGGCCTGATGGTCACCGGGGTTGTCGGCGATGATCGGCAGGCTACGGGCGAGTGCGGCAATGCCCTCTTCCGCCATCAGCGAGATGACCGGGTTGCGATCCTGGGCGTAGAGTGCTTCCACCGCATGGGCGATGGCGTTGATGCCGCTGGTGCCGGACATGCCGACGGGCAGGCCCAGCGTCAGGTCGACGTCATAGACAACCACCTCGGGCAGCACCTTGAGAGTGCGCTGCGTCGTCTTGACGCCATCCTGGGTTTCGCCGAGGATCGGCGTCATCTCGGAACCGGCGTAGGTGGTGGGAACCGCCACCTGCGGAAGATCAGTGCGCAAGGCAATGGCTTTGCCCAGGCCGATGGTGGAACCGCCACCGATGGCAACCACACCATCGATATCGAGAGAGGCGATGATCGGTAGTGCCTTTTCGGTGACCTCGACCGGGGTGTGCATCCGGGCCTCGGCGAAGATGCCCGCGCCCCGCTCGCCGAGCTGCTCGAGTACCTGGCGTGCCTGGCCCTCCTGCTCCGGCGTGGAGAGCACCAGCACTCGGTGGCAACCCAGCGACGCCACTTCCTCGGCCAGCCGGGAGAGCGTCCCATGACCGAAGATGACCCGTGAAGGCAATCCGTTATAGATGAATGGCGTCATGATGGAGTCCTCATTGCTGCCGTGAGTTTCCCGTCGCCGCCTCGAAGAAGGCGACGCACGTCGTGGTTTCGAAAGGATGAAGGTAACGTGAGCGCGTCAGGGCGCCGCCGCATCATCGGTGGTGACAGCAGCAGCCCTGGGCGCCTTCGTAACCTGCCCGGTGATTGCCTGCACCAGTTCATCCTCGGATACCGCGTCGCCGTCGAACTCCGCCGTGATCCGTCCGTCATACATAGCGATGATGCGGTTGCTGACGCCGAGGACCTCGGGCATTTCGGAGGAGATCACCAGTACGGCGTATCCCGATCTCGCCAATTCCTTGATCAGGGCATGAATCTCGGCCTTGGAGCCGACGTCGATCCCCCGGGTCGGCTCGTCCAGAATCAACAGCTTCGGATGTGTGTGCAGCCATTTGCCGATGACGATCTTCTGCTGGTTGCCACCGCTGAGGTTGCCGACCTTCTGTCGCCAGCTCGGCGTCTTGATCTTCATCGCTGACTGATACTTGTCGTGGACCACTTTCTCGGCACTGGTCTTCATGAACCCCATCGACGACACGCTGCCCAGGGCAGACAGCGTCATGTTGTCGCGACAGTTCATCCCCAGGATAAGGCCCTGGTCCTTACGATCCTCCGGTACCAGGGCAATGCCCTTTTCCACCGCCTCATGGCTGGAAAGAATCGTCTGGGCCCTGCCTTCGAGAAGGATCTCGCCGGCCGAGGGACGGCGCAGCCCGAAGACGGTTTCGGCGACCTCTGACCGTCCCGCCCCCACCAGGCCGTACATGCCGACGATCTCGCCCTTGCGCACATTAAAGCTCACGTCTTCGAAGACCCCATCCACCGTGAGGTGACGAAGCTCCAGCATGTTCTCCTTGAAATCGTGGGGTTTGCTGGCGTAGTCGAGTTCGAGGCTGCGACCGATCATCAGTTTGGTGACCTCATCCTCATTGGTCTCAACGGTGTTGACGGTCCCGTTGTATTCGCCGTCCCTGAGCACCGTGATCCGCTGGGAAAGATGAAAGATTTCGTCCATGCGATGCGAGATGTAGACGATGCCGACGCCCTGCTCCTGCAGGGTTTTGATGATCTCGTACAACACCGGCTTCTCGTGATCGGTCAGGGAGGCGGTCGGCTCGTCGAAGACCACGACCTTGGGGGTGAAGACCAGCGCGCGCGCTATCTCGACCATCTGTTTCTTGGCAATCGACAGATGACTGACCATATCCCGCGACGTAAAGGAACACTTGAGCCGCTGGAGTATTTCGGTACTGTCCGCGTGCAACTTCTTCCAATCGACGCGGTTTCCCCATTTGAGCGGCAGACTGCCCAGATAGATGTTCTCGGCCACCGACATCTCGGGCACCAATGACTGCTCCTGATGAATCAGCACGATGCCGCTCTTCTTGGCCTGCTTGGGGTTCTCGAAGGACTTTTCTTCCCCCTCGAGAATGATCTTTCCCCCGTTGGGTTGGTGCTTGCCGGCAAGCACCTTCATCAGCGTCGATTTGCCGGCACCGTTCTCGCCGAGCAGTGCATGCACCTCGCCGGGCCGGACGTCGAAGCTCACCTTATTGAGGGCCACGACACCCGGAAACTTCTTGGTGATATCGATTAGTGAAAGCACAGGCGCCACTGAACCAGCATGATCGGCAAAATGACGGCTGGAAGCTGACGTCTTCATATGCTGACTCCCTTGCTGGCATGGACATTGAGCTTCTGGTCGATGATCAGGACGGAAATCAGGATCACCCCGAGAATCACCAGCACGTAGAAGGCCGGCACCTGCATCATGTTCATGCCATTGCGGAGGATGCCGATGGCGAGCACGCCGCCGAGGGTGCCCGTGATGCTGCCGTAACCCCCCGTCAGCTTGGTGCCACCGAGCACCACGGCGGTGATGGTCCAGAGTTCATAGTCACGCCCCAGGTTGGGCGTTGCCGCCCCCATCTGGGTTGCCAGGAGCACACCCGCCAGGGCGGCGAAGAAGCCCACGATGATGAAATTGATCGTCATATGGCGACCGATGCGAATCCCGGCGTCCAGCGCCGCTTCGGCGTTGCCGCCCACGGCGAAGGTGTTGCGACCGTGGCCGGTCTTCTTCAAGACCAGGTGCATCACCAGGGCGCAGACGAGAAAAATGATGGCCAGCAGGGGAAAGGGGCCGATCGTGGCGGCACCGAAGTCCGAAAAGGCGAAGTTGGTCGCGTAGAACGATTGTTCCTCGGTGTAGACGAAGATCAGGCCACGGACACCGATCATCGCCCCCAGCGTCACAATGAAGGCGTTGACGCCGGTCTTCCAGACGATCAGACCATTGATGGCGCCGATAATCAGACCCGACGCCAGGGCCGCTATCACCGCCACCGCCAGGCCGTAGTCTTGCAGCCCCACCGACAGTGACGCCGCCAGACCCAGGATGGCGCCAACGGAGAGATCGATATTGCCGTTGATCATCACGTAGGTCATGCCCAGCGCAATCAACCCGATGGTCGAGGTCTGCACCAGAATATTCGTTAGATTGCCGACCGACAGAAAGTAATCGGACATGAAGCTGAAGAAGACGGTAATAACGATGACGAATACCCATATCGGCTGTATGAAACCGCCACCCTTGAGAAAACCCTTCACATCAATCATGTTGTTCACCATGTTCAAGAATGGGTCGTGAGCAGGCGCTTGCGCTTGTTGGCAAGGTCCAGCCAGACAGCCAGGATGATGATCACCCAGGTGACGAGCCATTGGGTGTAGTAGGGATAGCCCATCAGCAAAAGTCCGTTCTGGATGAAGCCGAGAATCAGAACCCCTATCACGGTCTTCCAGATGCTCCCGGCGCCGCCCAGGAGGCTGGTACCCCCCAGAATGATCCCCGCCAACACCAGCAACTCGTATCCCTGACCCACATTGTTCTGGGAACCCATGACGCGTGACCCCAGCACCAGGGCGGCACAGGCAACGCAGAAGGCCGAGATCAGATAGGTACTGAAGACGCACCAATTCTTCCTGATACCCGAATAGACGGCGGCCACTGGGTTACCCCCGACGGCGAAAATTCGTCTGCCGTAGCTGGTGTAGGACATGACGATCTGCACGATAATGGCCAGGACGGCGAAGATGACGACGGGTACCGCAATCCCCGCGACGTAGCCGCGACCGAAGACCGAGAACCAGGTACTGTCCTGGTTGGCGATATCGACGTTCTGGCCACCGCTATAGATCAGGATGCCGCCCTGGATCGCCGACAGCATCGCCAAGGTCACGATCAGCGAATTCAGCCGCATGAAGCCCACTAGAAAACCATTGATTGCCCCTACCAGAAGCGTCAGGGCGAACATGAGAATGATGGCAGTGGTGGGCCCGACCTTGTCGTGGAGATCGACGACCAGCACGGTAGCGAAGGAAAGCATTGACCCGACCGACAGGTCCAGATTGCCGCCGATGATCACAACGGTCACCCCAACGGCGATGATGCCAATGATCGACGCCTGACGAACCACCGTCATGATGTTGGACTGCGAGAGAAACTGCTCGGAAAAGAAAGAGAACACCACCATGCTGAGCAGGAAAAAGATCAAGATTCCCTGAGCCGACAGAAAACTCAACAGGCCCGACTTGCTTACCCCACCAAACATCAAACGATTATTGCCTTGTTCTGCAGTAGCCATATTGCTCACCTGCCTTGATACCGCCTTGTGCTTTTTACTGCCTATCGCCGACAAACAGATATCTAACTATCAGCGATGGCAGACTTAACACCGGAAACAAAAAACTCATGCATCCGATGGAAAAGACAAGGCGCATTGACAAAGGATTGCTCACGAACTGTTCGCGAGCCGCGAATCCTGACGCATCAGAAGACAGGCTTTTCAAACTCGCCAATATTGGCAGCCGTGATCTTGGGTGTTTCGAAGAAGTTCATCTTCGGCACTTTCTTTCCCGCCAGGATATCCAGCGCTGTCTGCAGTGCTGCTTCGGCATCATCGACAGGAGACTGATAGATGGAGCCATAGTACTCGCCACGCTCGATGGCCTCGTAACCCACGGCAAAGTTGGTGGCACCGATAAAGACCATTCCCTCAGCCCTTTCCGCCCCCTTGGCCGCATTCAAGGCACCCACCCCCATGTTGTCATCGCCGGCATAGACGCCGTCAATGTCGTCATACTTGGTGAGGAAGTTTTCCATTACGCGCTGGGCCTTCTCACGGTTCCAGTCGCCGGGCTGGGTCTCCACGAGTTCAACGCCGGGGCATGCCTCCGCCAGCCGCTCCTCGAAGCCCTGAGAGCGTTCCATGGCCGTGGTATAACCCGGCTGGCCGGCAATCTGGACAATCCGTCCCTCACCATCAAGGGCATCGCACATCATCTCGGCAGATGAGATGCCCTGTTGGACATTGTCAGGCCCGGAGAAAGCGGCGATGAATTCCAACCCGGCTTCGGCGATTTTCGAGTTGGTCACGATGACAGGAATACCGGCTCGATGGGCTTGGCGAATGGCAGGTATAACGGCTTGTCCATTAGTCGGCCATATGATGATGGCGTCAACTCGTTGTTGAATCAGATTATTGACTTGACCAATTTGGCGTGCCACATCTCCACCGGCATCGAGGATAACGACTTCGACATTGTCGTTCGCTTCAGCCGCTTCTTCAAAAGCACTTTCGTAGGTTGTCTGATAACTATCGACACCCACATTATTTTGCGTAATGCCTATTTTATAGGGCCCATCTGCAAACGCAGTAGTCGCAAATGCCATGAAGATAGAGGCTGCCAGCGTGGATTTCTTGAACATGATACTCTCCTGACGTTCTAATATTTATTCTTCGACATGCCTATCTGCAAGTCGGGTATTGGAGCTTAGTGCCGGCCCTCGTTTAGGCGCAACGCAGCTGCCAGAGAGAAATGACCAATCTGGTTATTTTGGGTTCGCTGGCGCTTGATGGAAGAAATGTCCTGAATGCTGTCCAGATGGCAAAAGCCCCCGCCTGTTGTTACAGGCGGGGGCTTCAGAGGCTCCAGGAGCCCGGTTCAAGACAGCGATTCACGCCACCGGTGTCAGCCAGTCGGCATCCAGCGTCTGCTTGCCCCGGACCAGGTCGAAGTACAGCGATTGGATCTTCTCGGTGATCGGGCCGCGGCGGCCCTCGCCGATATTGCGTCCATCGAGTTCTCGAATCGGCAGCACCTCCGCGGCGGTCCCGGTGAAGAAAGCCTCGTCGGCAATGTAGATCTCGTCGCGGGTTAGCAGCTTCTCTCGCAATTCATAGCCCAGATGCTCGGCCATGTGCAGCACGGTGTTGCGGGTAATGCCATTCAGGCAGGACGTCAGCATCGGGGTGTAGATGACCCCGTTCTTGACCACGAAAAGGTTCTCGCCGGAGCCCTCGGCGGCATAGCCCTGAGGGTCTAGCAGCAGGGCCTCGTCGTAGCCACCGCGCTGTGCCTCGGCCAGCGCCATCATCGAATTGATGTACTGACCGTTGGCCTTGGCCCGCGTCACGGCAATGTTGACGTGATGGCGAGTAAAGGAGGAGGTCTGCACCTTGATGCCGAGCTCACGTGACTCGGGCGACATGTATGACGGCCACTCCCAGGCGGCGACGATCACGTGGGTCTTGAGGTTGTCGGCGCGCAGCCCCATGCCTTCGCTGCCGAAGAACACCATGGGGCGCAGGTAGGCTTCCTCGAGACCGTTCTCGCGTACGGCGGCCCGACACGCCTCATTGATCGTCTCCCTCTCATGCGGCATCGGCATGCCGAGAATCTTGGCGGAGTCGAAGAGACGGTCGGTGTGCTCCTTGAGGCGGAATATCGCCGTGCCCTGCTCGGTGGCATAGGCTCGCACGCCCTCGAAACAGCCCATGCCGTAATGCAGGGTGTGGGTCAGCACGTGCACCTTGGCATCGCGCCAGGGAACCAGTTCGCCATCGAACCAGATGAGACCGTCACGGTCAGCCATCGACATAATCTACGTCCTTTCGTGTGCTCTGCGTGTTGTCGTCAAATTCGTCTGTCTACAGACGTCGGCTTCGGCTGCCTGACGAGGCGTCATTACTGCGGCGCCGTCATTGTGGCGCCTCCTGTGGCTCGAGCAGGCGCTGCCAGAGTTCGATCACGGCCTGACGATGCGATTGGAAATCGGCGTCGCGCCCCCGCTTCGCCTCGCGGGTCAGGGAGGCACGGTGGACGGCACTGCGGTAAGCAAGGTAGGCGTCGCGCAAGCGCTGGCAATCCTGCCCCGGCAGGCGACCGGTCGCTTCCAAGGTTTCCAGAATACGAATATTGTCGCTCCACGCCAATAGATCGGGCGTTTCCCGCGACATGGAAAGTACCGCGAACTGACACAGGAACTCGATATCGACCATGCCGCCGGGGTCGTGCTTCAGGTCGAAATCGTCGCTCTTGCCCTTGCTGGCCAGATGATCGCGCATCCTGTGGCGCATCTTGACCACCTCGACGCGCAGCGCCTCGAGATCACGTGTACCCGCAAGAATCTCGCCACGGATCGCGGCGAAACGCTCGGCGAGAGTCGCATTACCGGCGACCACCCGCGCCCTCACCAACGCCTGATGCTCCCAGGTCCAGGCCTGGTGGTGCTGGTAGTCGGCGAAGGCTTCCAGCGGCGTGACCAGAAGCCCGGAGTTACCTGAGGGCCGCAGGCGCATGTCCACCTCGTAGAGGGTCCCGGAAGGTGTTACGGCGGAGAGCAGATGGATGATCCGCTGCCCCAGGCGCGTGAAGAACACGGCGTTGTCCAACGGTCGCTTGCCGTCGGTGCTTCCCTGGCTTGCGCCATCATGGATGAACACCAGATCCAGGTCGGAATCGTAGCCCAGCTCGATGCCACCGAGCTTGCCATACCCGACGACCAGGAACTCGGGCTCGGCACCGGCACGCTCCCCGTCACGACGCTGGGGAAAACCGTGCTTGCGCGTCAGGTGCTTCCAGGCCATGGCCAGCACCGCCTCGAGGATCACCTCGGCAATATAGGTGAGATAGTCGCTGACCTTCATCAGGTGCCGCGTACCGGCGATATCCGAGGCCGCCACGTGGAGCACCTGGGCGTGTTTAAAAACACGCAAGGCCTCGAGCTGGGCCTCCTCGTCGTCCTCGGGAAGGCGGGCCAAGGCCTGGCGCAGCTCGTCCGAGAGCAGTGCCTTGTCGGCCGGGGTGTAGAGCGTCTCGGGGGTCAACAGCTCGTCCAGCAGGACCGGGTGGCGGGCCAGCTGCTCGGCGATCCAGGGGCTCGCCCCGCATAGCCCCATCAGGTGCCCCAAGGCGTCGGGATTCTCGCGCAGCAGCGCCAGATAGGCGGTGCGTCGCAATACCGACTCGATCAGTGGCAGCACCCGCTCAAGCGAGGTGTCCGGTGCATCACTGCCTGCCACGGCGTCGAGCAGCATCGGCATCAGTGCATCGAGGCGGTCGAAGCCGATGCGCTGCATGGCCTTTACCTGACGTGAATGACACAACGTTCGCAAGCGCTTCACAGCGCCATCCGGTGCCGCGAAACCGGCCGCTTCCAGCAGTGCCGAAGCCTCGCCATCTTCGAGCTCGTCACGCCACAGCGCACGCCACTCCTCCAGGCTGACCGCCACGTTCTCCTCGGTGTCGTCGGCGTCTTCCACCTCGTCTTCGGGATCGGCAATCACCGCATCGAAGTGGCGGCGCACGCGACTGCGGACTTCATCCAGCCGTGCCATCACCGCCGGCCAGTCCGCCATGCCGAGTGCCAGGGCCACGCGCTCGCGGTCGGCGTCGTCCTCGGGCAGGGTCTGGGTTTGACGGTCCTCCAGCGCCTGCAGCACGTGCTCCAGGTCGCGCAGGAAGGCGTAATCGGGCATCAGTTCGTCGACCACCTCCTGGGGCAGCAGGCCGAGCTCGGGCAGACGCTCAAGCGCCAACTTCAGCGAAGTGACCTGCAACTCGGTGTCGCGCCCCCCGCGAATCAACTGAAAGGCCTGGACCACGAACTCCACCTCGCGGATGCCGCCGGGGCCGAGCTTGATGTTGCCCTCCATGCCCTTGCGGCGAACCTCGCGGTTGATCATCGACTTGAGTTCACGCAACGACTCGATGGCGCCAAAATCCAGGTACTTGCGATAAACAAAGGGACGCAGGCTGGCCAGCAGCTCGGTGCCGGCCTCGCGGTCACCGGCAACCGGCCGCGCCTTGAGCATGGCGTAGCGCTCCCATTCACGGCCCTGGTCCTGGTAGTAGCCGGCAAGCATCGAGAAATTACCCACCAGCGGACCGCCATCGCCCAACGGGCGCAGGCGCATGTCGACGCGAAAGGCGAAACCGTCGGCGGTCACTGCATCGAGCGCGGTGATCAGTTTCTGACCGAGCTTGGTGAAGTATTCCTGATGCTCGATAGGCTTACGACCGCCCTCGGTCTCGCCCTTTTCGGGAAAAGCGAAGATCAGGTCGATGTCAGAGGAAAGGTTGAGTTCGCCGGCCCCCAGCTTGCCCATACCCAGCACCACCAGGCGCTGCTCGCTGCCGTCGCGGCGTGGTGCCGGACGCCCCCAGCGAGGTGCGACATGCGCCTCGAGCCAAGCCAAAGCACTTTCAAGGCAAGTCTCGGCGAGTCGCGATACTGCGGCGCCGGTCGCCCACATGTCGACCCCCGCCGGGCGTGTCAGGTCGCGCCAGACGATGCCCAGCATACGCGCGCGACGAAAGCGGCGCACTGCTGACTGCAGTGCCGCCTCGTCCTCGGCGGCTTCGAGGCGTTCGTCCAGCCAACTTCGCAGCGTCTCGGCATCCGGGGCGGTCTCGAGCTCACCGCTGGCGTCGAGGTGAAACAGCCACTCAGGATAGCGCACCAAGGTATCGGCGGCGAAACTCGACACTGCCAGTACCCTGGCCAGCTGCTCGCGTCGCGCATCCGACAGCGCCTGCCAGTCCTCGAGGGGCGATTCGGCACCCGTCATGTCGGCCAGGTTATCGGCTTGCTCCAGCGCGGCGGCCAGCCGCTCACGAACGCGCCCCAGCGGCGGGCGCAGGGGCTCGGGAATGTCGGTCTGGGGCAGGAAATCGTCGGGAAGAGCCATAGCGTTCTCGCATCCAGTTCGCTGATGCCACTAGCATAGCGAAGCCGCCTCCACGCCATAACCCAGCACCGAGAATCAGCCCAGGTATTTCTGCCAAGCCAAAAGGCCCCAGGTCAGCCCCGCGGCAAGCAAGGACAGCATCACGGCGGCCGAACTAACGTCCTTGGCACGCCCGGAAAGCTCATGGTGCTCGGTGCCGATGCGATCCACCACGCTCTCGATGGCACTGTTAAGCAGTTCAACGATCAGCACCAACAGGCAGCTGCCGGCCAGCAGGATCCATTCCACCGGACCGTCGCCAACCCACCAGGCCAGCGGCAGCAGCACCACGCAAAGGCCAAGCTCCTGGCGAAAGGCCGCCTCGTTGAACCAGGCAGCGCGCAGCCCCTTGAGCGAATAACGCGTGGAGTGCACGAGGTGGCGCCAGCCGGTATGTCGGGGTTTCATGGGGCGTCCCTGTCGATGGCCAATAATCAATGCTCGGTGATCATGCGGGTGAGATCCTCGGTGAGCGGATCGAATACCTGGGTCCAGTTGAGCCAGGGTGTGGTCGAGGTGCCGTTGACCAAGACGCTGAAGACGCCCCAGCGGCCGCGCTGGGTTCGAAAGTAACCACCAATCGCACGTACCGCCACCGGCTCGTTGAGCGTGCCGGTCTTGAGCATGACATTATGCTGAAAGTCATACGAGCCGCGGCGAATGAACCGCATCACCCCATTGCCGGGTGACTGGAAACTCGCCACGAAGCTCGGAAATAGCGAAGGGCGATGATACATGCTCTCAAGCAAGATGTTGATGCCATGCGCCGAGGTGCGGTTATCGGGCGTCAGGCCGCTACCACTGCGAAGCGTCAGCTCGCCATGCCCGGGAATGCCGGCCACGAACCGCTCGATGGCGGCACCGCCAAGATCGAGAGTGGCCCGCGGCGTGCGGACCAGATCCAACGCCAGCATGTCGGCCATAAAATTGTTGGAATAGTTCATGGTGCGCAGCAGCACTTCCTGCAAGGGCTTGCCTTCCACCTGTGCGAGCCGCCAGGCAGCCGGAGCCGGCTCCGCAATGCTGGTCACCACCTCGCCATTGATCGCGATGCCGGCCTCGTCGAGCATCGCCTTGAGCAGCGTGGCGGTCTGCAGGGCCGGGTCGGAACTCGCACGATACAGTTGACGCGGCAAGGCATTGAGGGACATCTGCCCCTTGACCACCATGATGTCGCCCGCTCCGCGCGAAATACGCTCGGCATGCAGTTCCGTGCCGCTGTCGTCGTGACGAGTCACGACCTGATTGTTGATATCGATGAGCGGCGCATGGCTGTCGCAATGGGTGATGCGGGCAGGCTCGCCGGCTGCCGTCCCGGGGGCCACACTCACGCACCAGCTGCCATGATTGATGCCAGCCGAGGACAGCAGCGCACTGTAGGCGTTGGTTACCCGCGAGTGGGCATCGCAGCGATCGGTGGTGATGCACTCCACCGGGCCGAAGCGCCATTGGCTGATCACCAGCCGACCGTCGACATCGCGAACGCCGCGCTGATGGAGACGCTTAACCAGCCGCCAGAGATCTTCGGAACTCAGCGACGGGTCGCCGCTGCCATCGAACACCAGGTCGCCATGAAGCTTGCCCTGTGCGTCGAGGTTGCCCTCGCTTACCAGCCGCGTGTTGAAGCGATGCTGCGGCCCCCAGCGGTCCAGGGCAGCGGCCGCCACATAGGCCTTGCTCACCGAGGCCGGTGACAGTTGGCGCCTTGGTTCGATGGCCCCGAGTACCTCATTGCTATCGAGTAGCCGCGCCTCGGCGCTCACCAGAAACCCCCGC
The DNA here is from genome assembly GCF_018448785.1 of Halomonas jincaotanensis. Classification (GTDB taxonomy): domain Bacteria; phylum Pseudomonadota; class Gammaproteobacteria; order Pseudomonadales; family Halomonadaceae; genus Halomonas; species Halomonas jincaotanensis. The sequence goes on from NZ_JAHCLU010000008.1 coordinate 156,570, forward strand.
TCGGTCAACGCGGCCAAACCGCCGAAACCGGATGCCTGTGTCTGGGCGGCCGAGAGAACGACACAAAAAAACAGAATGGTCAGTCGAAAACGCTTGGAACGGTCACGCATGGGAGGCAGAAATCCAGAGTCTGGGGTAAGCCGAAAGGATGAGCCAGCTTAATGGGCCGAGACCGAGGAGAAAACCTGAATGACGACTACGCCGCCAACGATCATCGCCAGACCCAGTAGCGCGGGCAGGTCCGGCTTCTCGCCATACACCACGATACCAACCAGTGTAACCAAAACGATACCCAGGCCGGCCCAGAAGGCGTAGGCGATACCAACGGGAATAGTGCGCAGCACCAGCGCAAGCAGGTAAAACGCCACGCCGTAGCCCACCACCACTGTGACGCTCGGCCACAATCGGGTGAATCCCTCCGAGGCCTTGAGCGCACTGGTACCGATGACCTCGGCGATGATCGCCAAGGCCAGATAGACAAAACTCAAAGCACACCTCCTTGCGCCAGGCGGCGACGCATTATCGCATCAAACGCCGTGTTGAAGACCATGGCGTAGCACAGAAAGAACAGGATGAAACCGAGATCCAGCCAAAGGGCCTCGATCCAGCTCACCTCGAGCCACCACGCCACCACCGGCAGGGTCATGACCAACAAGCCTGACTCGAATCCCAGTGCCTGCGCCAAACGTTGAAGGAAACTGCGCCGACGGGTTGGGACCCAGCGGTCAAAGAGACGATTCCAGACTAGGTTCCAGAGCATGGCGAGCGTCGCCAGTCCGAGCGCTAGCGCGCCGATATCGCTTATGGCATGCCCCGACATCAGGCTAGCCAGCGGCGTGACCAGCATCAGGCCACCCAGCTCGAAGAGCAGGCTATGAGTCATTCGTTCTTTCCAGGAGCGCATTGTCCACCTCTGCGTAACTGCGCGCCGGACCGGTCGGGTCTCGACGACACCCTCCAGCCTAGTCATCGTACAGATGGAAGCGAGTTGGCACCCATCAGAAAAACAGATAGCTTGTAGTTCCAAACCGAGGGCGTCGCGAGCCGTGTAGCGCCTGTCACGACAGGCATTCCGAAAAGGCGACCCTAAGGCAGCTACCTATCCCGGAGCAGGAGCCCCCGTGCACTGGAGTCTGGACCAACTGGAGAGCCTGATCGCTGCTGCCGAGAAGGGCTCGTTTTCCTCCGCGGCGCGCCATCTGGGCAAGGCTCAGTCCGCCGTCAGCACCGCCATTGCCCATCTCGAGCTCGACCTGGGCTGCCCGCTCTTCGATCGGCGTGGCCGGCTACCCCGCCTGACGCCGGCGGGAGAGGCCCTCGTACACGAGGCAAGAGCGGTGCTGCGGCAATGCCAACGCCTCGAAGCGCGCGCCGCCTCTATCGTCCAGGGCGAGGAAGCCCACCTGGTCACCGCCATCGACGAGGCGCTGGTCGAGATGCCGCCGGTTGACGAGACCCTGGAGGCGCTGGCCCATCACTTCCCGGCCTTGCAGCTGACACTGCTTTACGGCTCCCAGGGAGACATTGCCGGCTGGGTGGAGGATGGCACGGCGAACCTCGGCATTCTGCTGCGCCAGCAGGGTCAGGGTTCGCTGCTCGAAGGGATTCGCATCGCGCAACTGCAACAGGTCCTGGTCGTCGGCTGCGCGCACGCGCTGGCGCAGCTGTCGGCGCCGACGGTCAGCGACCTGGCCGGTCATCGACAACTGATGATCGCCTCGCGAACCCCTGGCGACGCCGGCAGGCCGCTCGGCGCGCAGTTCTGGCGTCTCAATAGTTTCTATTCGATGGGGGAACTTGCGACCCGGGGGCTCGGCTGGGCGATGATCCCACAGCATATTGCGCGCTACCCGCCTTTTCAGGACCGGCTGGTCACCCTCGACAGCGAAGCCCTGGGGATTGCGCCGGTAGTCGAGGTCGAGACGATTTCGCGTCGGGATCGCGCCTTGGGTCCCATCGCGCGTTGGCTTCGCTATACCTTGGGAGAACGGTTCCGCGATCACCGAGCACGCTGATCCGCGCCGTTCAGGCAAGCATTTTCAGACAACCAATCCGTCAGGGCGTCAGCTCTGGACGATGAGGCAGCGTCACCGCCAATCGCCACAACGCCTGGCCGCTGTGGTGATATTTTGTCTCGAAAGGCGTCAGGTGGGCGTCATCGGGGTGGTGGCGCGCGGCGTGAACTGTCTCGCCAGTTGCCTGTGTGATGGCGAGTGCGAATTCCTCGACATAGAGCCGCCAGTTGGAGCGCAGCTCAAGCCTGCCCCCCAGTGCCAGAATAGCGGGAAAAACTGGATGCGCCTGCCAGCGCATCTTGAGCTGGGACGCCTTGGGATAAGGGTTGGGATAGAGCAGGTAATGGCGCGCCGGCTGCCAGCCATCGGCCAGCGCCAGGCGCCAGAAGTCCACCAGGTCGGCGCGCACCAGCAAGGCATTGGCGGGAAGCGGACCATGATCGCGCGACAGCCGATCGGCGCTGCGATCGACACCGATGACTGTGTGGTCGGGAAACGCCTCGGCGAGCCGGCGGGTCGAGAGGCCGACACCGCAGCCGGCATCGAGAATCAACGGCGACTCGTCACGCGTGTTTCGCCAGCGCACGGCGGCCGCGAAGGTCTCCCGGGTATGCTTGGCCATAGGCTTGCGCAACGGGTGAGCCAGCGCGCGCGCCACACGCCTGGGCAGGTCGTCGTGGGGGCCTGACTGATTCGACACGATGGCACGGGAGCTGGCTTGCATGGATCGTCAATCTGGCAGCGACTTGGGGACACTGATTCTAGCAGCTACCACGCGGCCAGGTCGGTCGCGTCTGTCCGCATTCTCCATCCGGCGGCTGCATGACGCCATGCCGGGGCGAGTGCTATGATCGATGGCCTGATAACCATAAGCGATTTGCAGACTTCCAACAGCACAACGAGGATTCTGGCTTGTCACATTTACCGGTGATCGTCGGCATGGGCGGCGTGAATCCCGCCGGCAGAACCTCGGGCCATCAGGCGTTTCGCCGCACCGTGCTCGACGCCCTGTCTGACGACGACCAGGCCAGCACACTGCTCGGCCTGGCAGCGATGATGCGCCTGGCCAATGGTCAGGAAGAGGATGCCTGGAAGGACGCCGAGGGCAACATTCTGGACGCCGCCGTCATTGTCGACCAGACGCGCCAGCAAGTGCTCGACCACACCCTCATTCGCCGCATCGAGGACCCGCGCTTCAACGAGGCGGGGCTGCCGGCCAATCGCCGCGCGAGCCTGGCCATCGACACGCCGCTGACCTTCCGCATCCGCCGCCGCCAACTGCCCGACACCCTGCCGCCGACCTGGCAGGTGCGCGATATCGACCGTCATACCCTGGAGGTCATCGTCCCCGCCGGCACCCTGGACGTGATGCTGCCTGAAACACGCATTGCCCAGGTGCGCGCCGCCGGTCAGCTGCCCAGTGGTTTCGAGCCGAGCCGTTTCTATCGCAGCGTGCATCATCCGCGCGGCCTCTCCATGGCGATCTTCTCGGCCAGCGATTGCCTGGGTGAATGCGGCCTCGGCTGGGACAATCTTCGTGACCGCCTCGACCCGGACGCGGTCGCCGTCTATGCTGGCAACTCCATCGGCCAGCTCGACGATGAAGGCTGGGGTGGGCTGCTCAAGAGCTTCGTCTCAGGCAACCGCGCGACCTCCAAGCAGATGCCACTGGGCTACAGCCAGATGCCGGCGGATTTCCTCAATGCCTATGTGCTGGGCAGCGTGGGGGGGACCGGCGCCGCGCTCGGCGCCTGCGCCAGCTTCCTCTACAACCTGAGGCTCGGCGTCGAAGACATACGCGCCGGCCGGCGTCGTGTGGTCATGGTGGGTACCTCGGATGCCCCGGTGACGCCGGAGATCATCGAAGGCTTTCGCGCCATGGGCGCCCTGGCTGACGATGACAGCCTCAAAGCCCTCGATGCGCTCGATCTGCTCACCGATACCGACTATCAGCGCGCCTGCCGCCCTTTCGCCCGCAACTGCGGTTTTACTATTGCCGAATCCAGTCAGTTCGTGATGCTGATGGACGACGCCCTGGCGCTGGAGGTCGGGGCCGAGATTCATGGCTGCGTACCCGGCGTATTTGTCAATGCCGATGGCTGGAAGCGCTCCATCTCGGCGCCGGGTATCGGCAACTACATCACGCTTGGCAAGGCGGCCTCGCTGGTCCGCGACATGCTCGGCGACACGGCACTTCGCGAGCGCAGCTTCCTGCATGCTCACGGCACCAGCACGCCCAAGAATCGGGTGACCGAGTCGCACGTCTTCGACATGGTGGCGCGAGCCTTCGGCATCGAGGCGTGGCCGGTCGTTGCTATCAAGGCCTTTGTCGGCCACTCGCAAGGCAGTGCCGCCGGCGATCAGCTGACTAGCGCCCTGGGCAGCTTCGCCTACAATATGCTGCCGGGCATTCCCACGCTCGACGAGGTCGCCCACGACGTCTCCGGCGAACGGCTGCGCTTCTCGCGTGAGCCATTACCATTCGCCGCCGATGCGGCACTCATCAATGCCAAGGGCTTTGGCGGCAACAACGCCACCGGTGTGGTGCTCTCGCCACGGGTCACCGAACTCCTGCTGATCAAACGCCACGGCGACGCCGCGGTGGCCGCCTGGCAGGCGCGTCGCCGCGCCACCCGCGAGGCCACCGCGCACTATCTTCGCGAGGCCGACCGAGGGCGCTTCCAGGCGCGCTACCGCTTCGGGGAAGGCGTGCTGGAAGGCACCGAGCTCGAGATGAGCAACGAGTTCATCCACATTCCGGGCTATGTACAGCCGGTCTCGCTGGCGGTGGACAACCCATTCGGACGGCTCGACGACGGAGAGCGACAATGATCACGGCGATCTATCCCGGCACCTTCGATCCCATCACCAATGGCCATTTCGATCTCATCGAACGCGCCGCCCGGCTCTTCGACGAGGTAGTCGTGGCCATCGCGGGAAGCCCAGGCAAGGGGCCGACGCTCGATCTCGATACCCGTATCGCCCTGGCACGCGAGGTAGTGTCGAAGCTCGACAATGTGGAAGTGGTCGGTTTTTCCGGGCTACTCACCGAGTTCATGAAACAGCGCCACGCGCGGGTCATCCTGCGCGGATTACGAGCGGTTTCCGACTTCGAATACGAACTTCAGCTGGCCAACATGAACCGTGCGCAAATGCCTGAGCTGGAAAGCGTGTTCCTGACTCCGGCGGTAGAAAACTCCTATATCTCTTCCTCCCTTGTGCGCGAACTCGCCAAGCTGGGCGGTGACGTTTCCCAGCATGTGCACCCAAGGGTCGCCGAGACGTTGAAGAGCCACTATAATACCCGACCATAAAGGTGGGGTTTACCCCACGACCCGTTCGAACGCGCCAAGGCACGGCCGAAGCGCCCGGCCAGCGATTTCCTTGAGGTAACCCATGGCTCTGATGATCACCGACGAGTGCATCAATTGCGACGTCTGCGAACCCGAATGCCCCAACGGGGCCATCTCGGCGGGGGAAGAGATTTACGTTATCGACCCCAACCTGTGCACCGAGTGCGTCGGCCACTACGACGAACCCCAGTGCCAACAGGTCTGCCCGGTCGACTGCATTCCGCTCGATCCTGAGCGCAAGGAATCCAAAGACGAGCTGATGGACAAATACCACGTCATTACCGCGGCGTAAGGACGCCACCGCTAGCTTACTGATGGGCGTGACGTTATCGGACCGTCCTGCCCATCCCCGGTAATCGCGCCACGCGGCACGCTCGTCGCTTTCGCTTTATTTGAGCTCGCCTTGGCCTTCGACACACCGACTCAGGCTCACCAGCGCATCTGGACGCTGGCCTGGCCGATCATCCTCTCCAATATCACCGTGCCGCTGCTGGGCCTGGTGGACACCGCCGTGGTCGGACACCTGCCGGATTCGCGCTATCTCGCTGCCGTGACCCTGGGCGCCACCCTGTTCAGTTTCCTCTACTGGGGATTTGGCTTCCTGCGCATGGGCACCACCGGCCTCACCTCACAGGCGGTGGGCCGTGAGAACGACGACGAGGTTCGCAACCTGCTGGGCCAGTCGCTGCTGTTGGCGACGGGCATCGGCGCATTGTTGATTCTGCTCTCTCGTCCGTTGATCTCGCTGGGCCTCTGGCTGCTCGACGCCAGCCCGGTCGCCACCGAGCTCGCGGCGCAGTACGCCGGTATTCGTATCCTCTCGGCCCCGGCGGTGCTGGCCAACTACGCCATCCTTGGCTGGTTTCTCGGCCAGCAGAACTCGCGGGTGACGCTGGCTATCCTGGTGCTGACCAACAGCGTCAATATCGTTCTCGATCTGTTGTTCGTGGTCGGCCTGGGCATGACCAGCGACGGCGTGGCCTGGGCCACGGTGATCGCCGACTACACGGCGCTGGCCTTCGGTGGCTTTCTGGTAATGCGCCAGCTGGGCCACCTCGAGGGTCGCTTCCTGCATGAGCGGCTGCTCAGGCTCACTGCCTACGCGGAACTCTTCCATGTCAACGCCAATCTCTTCGTGCGAACCCTTGGACTCCTGTTCGCCATGGCATTCTTTACCTCGCGCGGCGCCGCGCAGGGCGACACGGTGCTCGCCGCCAATGCCGTGCTGCTGCAGTTCATCATGCTGACCAGCTATGCGCTGGACGGTTTCGCCCATGCCGCCGAGGCGATCGTCGGGCGTGCCGTGGGACGGCGTCGCTGGGACGAGTTCGGCCAAGCGGTCAAGAGCGCAGCGCTGTTTTCGCTGGTAGCCGCGACGGGCGCCTCTCTGATGTTCGCAGTGGGAGGACACTTGTTGATCGCCTTGTTGACCGGCCTGCCAGCCGTGCGCGAGACCGCGGCTAGTTACCTGCCATGGATGGCCGTCATGCCGTTGGTCGCGGTCTGGAGCTACCTGCTCGATGGCGTTTTTATCGGAGCCACCGCCATTCGCGAGATGCGCAACAGCATCTTCGCGGGATTGGCCGTCTACCTGCCTGTCTGGTGGCTGACACGGGAGCTCGGGAATCATGGCCTGTGGCTCGCGTTCTTGATCTTTGCGCTGGTGCGCTCGGCCACCCTGGCGGGCTATTATCTGCATTTCCGCCGCATACGCTGGAACGCCTCTGGCATGCCATCGCCCACACGCTTTGACAATCCATGACAGGCTAAGCAACGTTGATAACTTGATTGGCGCAAGATGCTGAGTTTGCGTTATTTTCCAACAAGCACGCCATTCCCTAACCAGAACAAGAGACGCCATCATGCTCAAGGCTATCTCGAAACCGGCCGTCAAGCTGGTCGAACGCTACCTTCCCGACCCTTTCATTTTCGTGCTGCTGCTGACGCTCATTGCCGCCGCCGCAGCGATCGCCGTGGAGCGACAGACGCCGCTGGCAGTGATGCGATTCTGGGGTGATGGATTCTGGAGCCTCTTGACCTTCTCGATGCAGATGCTGCTGGTGCTGGTCACCGGCTTCATGCTGGCCAGTTCCCCTCCGGTCAAGCGCCTGCTGCAACGCCTCGCCAGTCTGGCAAAAAGCCCCGGTAGCGCGATTATTCTGGTGACACTGGTATCGCTTGCCGCCAGCTGGATCAACTGGGGCTTCGGCCTGGTGGTCGGCGCACTGTTCGCCAAGGAGCTGGCCAAGCTGGTACGGGTGGACTATCGCCTGCTGGTGGCCAGCGCCTACTCCGGGTTCATCGTGTGGCACGGTGGCCTGGCAGGCTCGGTACCGCTGACCATCGCCACGGACGGCCACTTTACCGTCGAACAGATCGGCGTAATCGGCACAGGCTCTACCATTTTCGCGTTTTTTAACCTGGCAATTGTCATCTGCCTGTTCATTTCGGTGCCGCTGGTCAATCGCCTGATGCTGCCCGATGAAAAGGACAGTGTGTTCATCGATCCCAAGTTGCTGAACGAAGACGAGGCCTTCCGGCCGCGTATCACGCGTCCTGCCGAACGGCTCGAGAACAGCGTGACGCTGGCCTGGCTGGTGGGTATTCCGGGGGTTCTCTACCTGCTCGACCACTTCGTCCTGCGCGGCGGCGGTCTGAACCTTAACGTGGTCAACTTTATTTTCCTGTCACTGGCGATCGTGCTGCATCGCACGCCCCAGAGCCTTCTCAACAGCCTTCATGAAGCGATCAAGGGCGGTGCCGGCATCGTCATCCAGTTTCCCTTCTATGCTGGGATCATGGCGATAATGATGGAGTCGGGCCTTGCCGAAAGTATGTCGCAGGCGTTGATTTCGTTTGCCACGGAAACCTCGCTGCCCTTCTGGTCGTTCATCAGCGCAGGGATCGTCAATATCTTCGTGCCCTCCGGGGGTGGCCAGTGGGCCGTACAGGCGCCGGTCATGCTGCCCGCCGCCCAAGCGTTGGGCGTCGACATTCCGCGCGTGGCGATGGCCGTGGCCTGGGGCGATGCCTGGACCAACCTTTTGCAGCCCTTCTGGGCCCTGCCGGTGCTGGGTATCGCCGGACTGAAGGCCAAGGACATCATGGGATTCTGCCTGATCCAGCTGTTCATCACCGGCATTATCATCGCCATCGGTCTGACCTGGTTCTGAATCTATGCGGGTGACCAAGCATCACGCACGATATTCTTGCCGTGCGTGACGCGTTTCGGGCCTGCCTGCGGGTATTGCGAGTAAGAAGGGCAAGTCGCTTGCCGTCGATCCTGTCGGTCGGGCTGTTGCCCTCGGGTAAATAGGGATGATCTATACTGACAAGTCAATATCAGGAATCAGGGCATGACTACCGACGAACTTCCACGCCAGCATGAATTAACCATGACGGTGCTGATGACCCCCGACCTCGCCAACTTCAGTGGCAAGGTTCACGGTGGCGCCATTCTCAAGAAACTCGACGAAGTCGCCTATGCCTGCGCCAGCCGCTTTTCCGGCCACTACGTGGTAACCCTTTCGGTCGACCAGGTGCTCTTCAAGCAACCCATCCACGTCGGCGAGCTCGTCACCTTCCTGGCTAGTGTCAACCACGTCGGTAGCTCCTCCATGGAGATCGGCATCAAGGTGGTCGCCGAAGACATCCGGCAGAAGCTGATCCGTCATACCAACAGCTGCTATTTGACCATGGTGGCGGTCGATGGGAAGGGTAAACCGGCGAGGGTGCCGATACTCGACATTGCGACGCCAACGCAACAATTGCGATATGAAAAGGCCGCGCTGAGGAAAAAACTAAGAAAACAGGCCGAAGCCGAAGAGCGTCGCGCTCAGGATGAACACGACGCCAGGTGAGCCCTCCATCAGAAGAGCTTGTTGCCATCGCATCAATCGGCGGAGCGCTGGACCGCCTCGCCACCTTCTTCGATATCCTGACCGGCGCCACGCATGGTGTTGCAGCCACTCAGCAGCGACACCGTGAAAAGAGTGACGAGCGTCAACGATAAAATCCTTTTCATGATATGAATCTCCTTGCAGCATGTTGGGAGGTTTAAGAAAAACCGCACGCTGAGTTTAGCACGTCATCCCAGCAGCAGCCTCAGGATGATCGCCACAATTACGATGATTGTCAGCCGCTTGACCCATAGCGCGCCGCGCGCGCTGACATTGACCTTTACGCCGACCCAGGCACCCAGCATGCTGCCGGCGGCAAGGACCAGCCCATATCCCCAGCGCACCTGGTCGTGATAGACAAAGATCGCCAGCGCCGGCAGGGTATACATCAAGATGATCAACACCTTGAAGGCGTTCACCTGGGCGAGATCGATCTTTAGCATGCGGTAAAGCACCACGATAAAGAGAATACCGACGCCGACCTGGAGAAAGCCGCCGTAGACCCCGATACCGAACATGGCGAGATAGATCGCAGGCGTCAGACGCTCGGCAGTCAGCGGGCGAGTCTCCAGGCGCGGCTGAGGAAGCAGCATCACCAGCGCCGATCCGACCATTACCGTAATCAGCACCGCCTCGAACAGCGCGTCACTGACCTGTAGCGCCAGCCAGGTCCCGAGCAGCGAGCCCAGTACGGCCGGCACCGAGAGCCGCAGGCTCAACCCCACATGCCGAGCACCGGCGCGCAGGAAGCTTGCCACCGCGGAGACGCTCTGCAACACGATCGACACCCGGTTGGTGCCATTGGCCACCTGCGGCGAGAGGCCCAGGAATATCAGCAGCGGCAGTGTCAGCATGGACCCGCCCGCCGACAGCACATTGATGAAACCGGCCACGGTACCGATCACCAGCAGCGCCAAGATTTCCATTGGGGTCATTGAAGGTTTCGCTTTTCCGAGGACACAAGACCGGTCAGCATAGCCATCCCGGGCGACACAGCCAACTTACCGCCGAGACAGCTCAACCCATTTTCCATGGAGGCTCAATATGCCTGACTTCCAACCCGATGCTCGCCTCGCGGCCGACAGCCATGCGCTGGCCGAGCTTCCGCTCTGCCAAGTGCGGCTGATGAACGACGCACGCTTTCCCTGGCTGGTCCTGCTGCCACGGCGACCCGGCGTCAGCGAGGTCTTCGATCTCGAGGAGGGCGAGCAGCAACAACTATGGCAGGAAGCCACCGCGGTTGGTCGAGCACTGAAAGACAGCTTCGACGGCGACAAACTCAATATCGCCACGCTCGGCAACATGGTGGCCCAACTACATGTGCACGTGATCGTGCGTCACCGCGGTGATGCTGCATGGCCGGGGCCTGTATGGGGACACGGCCAGCCCGAGGCCTACCGGCCGGAGGCGCTCAAAGACCTGCACGAGCGCCTTCTCGCGCAACTCGACACCTTGCCCCTGGCGGCACCTCACCCGCCCAAGGGGTGACCCGGCGGCGTCTCACCGGCTTCCTCACGTGCCGGTGGTTCGCCCAGCAGCGGCGCGCTCGCGGGTTGGCTGATGCCAGTGAACGCCAGCGATAGCCCCAGGCCGATAATGGCCAGCCCGCCTCCCAGCGAGGCCCAGCCGACCACCCGACCGGAGCTCAGCGGATGGCTCTGTCGTGCCAGGCGTCGCTCGGCCCAGCCTCGGGCCATCACACTGGCAAGCGCGAGCGCCGAGACCGTCAAGGCCGTGCCTAACGACATCACCAGCACTGCCGCCACCCCTACCATGAACTGCCCCAGCAGTGTCGCCGCGCCCAGCAGCAGCACGCCGCCGCTGCACGGACGGATGCCGATGGCGACCACCGTGGCCATGGCCGTGCACCAATCGCCCGCCTGGCGGGGATCGACATGATGGGCAACGCCACAGCAATCGTGGCCGTGTTCATGGCCATGCTCATGCTTATGTTCATGGTCCGGCACCGGGCGACGCAACTGACGGATCGCCCGAACGCACAGCCAACCACCCAGCAGCGCGACCATCAGGAAACTCGCCTGCTCGACCCAGACCACGCTACCCATGGCCTGGCGGGTCAACCAGCCCAGCCCGTGCACCAGCACCACGACCAGGCCGATCGCCACCAGCCCCTGAAGCAAAGAGGCCGCAAACGACAACCCCAGCGCCCGGCGTCGCGCGCCGCCCTGGGAAAGCAAATAGGTAGTCAACACCGCCTTGCCATGGCCCGGGCCGGCGGCGTGGAAGACGCCATAACCGAAGCTGACGCCGAGCAGGGTCGCCCAGGCCGCCGGCGACGGCGTACCGGAAAACTCGGTGATGGCGAGCGTCAGGGCGCGATGAAAGTCGCGCTGCCAGGTCACGACAGGCAGGCTCAGCGCCTGCAACCCGCCCTGGAACCACAGCCAATAGAGTCCCAGCCCGACCAGCACCAGCCCGGCGCATGACAGCAGCGGTCGTGCCGTTAACTGCATGTCACTTCCCCGGTCTCGGCGAAGTAGCGGCCGAGCCCCGACTCACCCTGCTCGTCGACATCCAGCTGCGCGGCAGCAAGCACACGTTCAGGGTCCGGGTCGGCGGGCACGATGCGTGTCTGACACTCGCGCCCATCACCCACGATCAGCGCCTCCTCCAACGGACCGTCATCATCGGCTTCGTGCACCACCTCAAGGTAGTAGCTCGGGTCGAACACCTGATAGCGCAAGGTCTCGCCCGCCAGCGCCACCGGGTCAACCAGCGGCAAGCGGAAGATGAACTCGACCCGACCGCCGCGCTCGAGCACGGTGTACTCGCTCACCTGCCCCAATCGCAGCCTGTCGTCGCCCAGGCGCAGTTCGGTGAAGTAGTCATGGGGGTTCAGGTTGTCGCGGATATCGTTGCCCAGCTGGTCGAGGCCGGCTTCCAGGCTGCCACCACCGTCGGCCTGCCCCAGTTCTTCGAGGATGACCAGGCTGTAGAAAGGGTCCATCCGCCACGTCTGATGCAGTGCCGCCAGACGCCCCTTGTCGTCGAACACCAGGCGCATGCTCATATCGATCCAGCCGTGGGGATGGGCCTGAGCCAGCGTCGGCAGGAACAGCAACAGCAGGGCGAGGCTCGCTCCGGCAAGCCGCCGCCACGGGGTGGCGTGGCGCCTGTCTAAACCAATGTTCATCCGAAGAGTCACCTCAGGGTACGAATGTAGGCTCTTCACAGAGCCAATAAGAGAAAGAACCGGTCAGAAGCAATCACTGATCAGAGAAAGAGCCCCAGCCGCGACCGCAGGTCCACCAGTAGAGGGTCGAGGGTCTGCGGCGCCAGGGGGCGGCCACCGCGGGTGGCGGAGACGCTCACCCGGCTGGTGTTGCCCTCCCCCTCGACGTTGAGCTCGACGCGATAGCCGGGCCAGCGCGCGAGTACCGCCTCGACGCGCCCGAGCTTGCCGTCGGCGTGACGGATCACATAGCCACGCTCCATCAGCAGTGCCACGGCCGTCTCGAGGGTGACCTGGGGAGGCGTTTCGAAGACCAGCTCGCGTGGCTCGGCGGGGGGTGCGGTAGTCGCACAGCCCCCCAACCACAGGCCCATCAGTACCGCTGTCGCTAACCCGGAAAGCCGCTTCATGATGACGCCTCCTCGACCGGCATGGCCTGCATTGCCTCGCGCAGCCGACGACAGAAGTCGGCATCGCTGGCGCTGCGCGTCTCGTGCACTTCGCCGCGCCAGTCGATCAACTGGGAGTCACGCGAGACCCGCGTCACCTCCTCGGCGGCGACCAGCGACACGCGCTCAAGACGCGTCGCATCCCGGCTCACGCCACCGTAACCGCCGCCCAGTCCCACCGAGATGCCGCCGGAGAAGCCCCCACGACCGCCGAAGCCGCCGTAACCACCGAAGAGACTGGTGCGCTCCCAGGTATCATACAGGCCAGCGGAGCCGTGCAGGATGCGCGCTCGCTCGGCGCTGACCAGCCCCAGGACGGGGTCGGTATCGCGTACCGTGAAGCCTTCGGCCTCGAGCGCCGTCATGGCCCGGCGCATGCGATCGCGCACCGAGGCCGTATCGCTTGACCAGCGGCACTCGGCCGACGGCGCGGGCTCCGCCACCGGCAGCGTCGAGGGACTGGTCTGGCAGCCGGCCAGGACCGGCAAGCCGACGACCAGCATGAGGGACAACGGCCAATGGCGCATGAGCTGACTCCCGATCCTGAATAGCCGCAGTGTACGTGCTCGACAGTAAGGTGAAAAAGCTTGCCCCTTCTGCCGGCCCCGTTCAGCCGCTAAGCTGAGCGAAAATGATAACAGAGCCTGCCCATGAAGATTCTGATCTGCCCCGATAGTTTCAAGGACGCCCTCGCCGCGGCCGATGCCGCACGCGCCATCGCCTGCGGCATCGGCCGCGTTGCGGGCGATATCACCACGCTCGAATGCCCGCTTGCCGACGGCGGCGAGGGCAGCCTCGATGCCCTGCTCGCCGCGACCGGCGCCGAGCGTCGCCATGCCGCCGTGCATGATGCCCTGGGTCGCCCGGCGCACGCCGACTGGGGCTGGCACGCAGCCAGTCGCACCGCCTACGTGGAGCTTGCCGAGGCCAGTGGCCTCCAGGCGCTGACCCCGGACGAGCGCACCGCCCTACACAGCACCACCTGCGGCGTGGGCGAGCTGATCCGCCACGCTCTGGATGCGGGCGCCGAGCGGTTGCTGCTGACGCTTGGCGGCAGCGCTACCAACGACGGCGGTGCGGGCATGCTGGCCGCCCTCGGCGCGCGGCTGCTCGACGCCGAGGGACGCGAGCTTCCCGCCGGCGGCGCCGCGCTGAAGGATCTCGCCGAGCTCGACCTCGACGGGCTCGACCCGCGCCTCGCCGGGCTCGCCGTCGAGACCGCCGTGGACGTCGACAACCCCCTTCTCGGCGAGCGCGGCGCCAGCGCCGTCTTCGGCCCCCAGAAAGGCGCCACACCAGACGACGTGACCGCGCTCGACGCGGCCCTGGCCCGCTTCGCCGATGTCGCCGCCACGGCGCTAGGTACGGATCATCGCGAGTTGGCGGGTGCCGGCGCCGCCGGCGGCATGGGGTTCGCCGCGCGGGCCTTTCTGAATGCCGAACTGCGTCCGGGCATCGAACTGGTGATGGCCCAGGCGGGCTTTGGCGCCCTGCTCGACGGGGCCGATCTGGTGATCACCGGCGAAGGCCAGCTCGACGGCCAGAGCATGGCCGGCAAGACCCCAGTCGGCGTTGCCCGCGAGGCGAAGCGGCACGGCGTGCCGGTGGTGGTGCTGGCCGGCCGCCTGGCCCCCGGCTGGCAGGCCGCCTTCGATGAAGGGGTCAGTGCCGCCTTCGCCCTGGCCGACGGCCCGATGGCGCTTGACGAGGCGCTGGAGCGCTGCGCCGAGCTGCTAGCCGATCGTGCCGAGAGCCTGGCGCGGCTGCTGATCGCCGCCGCCCCGCGACGCGGCGCTTGAAATCGCGCGGTGTCGCCGGCATGTCATGAGGCAGCGCTATGGCGGCGATGGGCAGAATTGGCTCTCCCCTCGCCCCGGTGGCGACCCACACTGGCAGCACCGCGATCAAGGAGGCATCCGCATGAGCGACACCAATACCATCGGTCTGCACGAGGCCAGCGCCACGCAGCTGGCCGAGAAGCTCAACGAGCTGCTCGCCAACTACCAGATCTTCTACATGAACGTGCGCGGCTATCACTGGAACGTGAAGGGCCCAGAATTCTTCCAGCTGCACGAGAAGTTCGAGGAGTTCTACACCGACCTGCTGACTAAGGTCGACGAGGTCGCCGAGCGTATCCTGACCCTCGGCCATCAGCCGGTGCACGCCTACAGCGATTACGTGAAGCTTGCCTCCATCCAGGAGGACAAGAACGTCCATGACGGCAAGGCCTGCGTGAGAGGCGTGCTCAAGGGCTACCAGACGCTGATCGAATTGCAGCGCGGCCTGCTCTCGCTCGCCTCGGATGCCGACGACGAGGGCACCGCCGCCCAGGCCGGCGACTATATCCGCGAGCAGGAGAAGACCGTCTGGATGCTGGGCGCCTATCTGGACTGAAGACTAGATCGCCAAAGCGTTAAACGACGACGCGATCATTGACCGGGCGGGGCAATCCCCGCCCGAATTGTTTCTGTGAACCCACACCATCGATCTACGCAATCACTCGGCACCCTCTGCCAGTTCCTCGATCAACCCGCGCAGCAGCATCCAGAACTCCTCAACGGACGCCAGTTCCACGCGTTCGTCGGGGGAATGCGCGCCGCGGATCAGCGGGCCGAAGGAAATCATGTCCAGCTGCGGGTATTTGCCCCCCAGAATCCCGCACTCGAGTCCGGCGTGAATCACCTTGACGCCGGGCTCGACCCCCAGCCGTTGCCGATGCAAGTCACAGAAGCGTGCCAGTAACGGGCTTGTCGGATTCGGCGTCCAGCCGGGATAGGCGTGCTCGATCCGCGTCTTCGCTCCAATCAGCGCGAACAGCGCCGCGAAGCGATCGGCCATGTCCTGGGTGGCGCTGTCACGCAGCGAGCGAACCAGCGCACAGAGGTAGAAGCGCCCCTTCTCCAGGCTGACCACGCCCAGGTTGTTGGACGTCTCGACGACATCGGGCAACTCGGCGCTCATGCGCTCGACGCCGCAGGGCGCCGCATGCAGGGCGGCGATCAACGCATGGCTCGCCTGATCGCTCAGGGCCTCGGCAGGCCGTTCTTTCACGTGCTCTAGCTTCAAGGTCACGCCCTCGTCGACCCCCGCCAACTCGTCGCGCATCGTGGCCTCGAGGGCGATTATACGTGCCCGGGCCGCCTCGATATTCTGCGACGGCAGCGCCAGGCCGGCGAAGGCCTCCCGCGGCAGGGCGTTGCGCAGCGTGCCGCCGTGATAGTCGATCAGCCGCGCGCCGAAAGGCTCGAGGGCGCGCAATCCTCTCACCAGCAGCCGGTTGGCATTGCCGAGTCCCTTGTGGATGTCGATGCCGGAGTGCCCGCCCGACAGCCCCCGCAGCGCAAGGCGCATCGGTTGCTCGCTGTCGGTCAGCGCCACCGTGGGCCACTGCGCCTCGACGACCACATCGGCGCCGCCGGCGCAGCCGATATAGACCTCCCCGCGATCCTCGGAATCCAGGTTGAGCAGCAGGCTGCCTTCCAGCCAGCCCTCGGCCAGCTGCTGGGCGCCACCCATCGAGGTTTCCTCCTCGAGCGTGAACAGCGCCTCGAGCGGACCATGGACGAGGGTATCGTCCTCGAGAATCGCCAGCGCCGCCGCCACGCCCAGCCCGTTGTCCGCGCCCAGGGTCGTCTGGTCGGCATGCAGCCAGCCATCGGCCACATAGGTGACGATGGGGTCGCGGGTGAAGTCGTGGGGATGGTCGGCGTTGGCCTGGGCCACCATGTCCAGATGTCCCTGGAGGATCACCCCCGGCGCGCGCTCATGGCCTGGCGTGGCGGCCTTGCGCAGGCGCAGGTTGCCAAAGCGGTCGCGGTCGTGTGCCAGGCCGCGGGCATCCGCCCAGCGTTCCAGCACGTCGACCAGCTCGGCCTCGCGACCCGAAGGCCGGGGCGTGTTGCACAGGGTGCGAAAGTGACGCCACAGCGACGGCGGCGAGAGCGTTTCGAGGTGGTCGTTCATGATCAAGCGCCTCCAGGGTGGGATGGCGCTACCTTACCCACCGCGTCACGACCTGAAAAGCGGCATGATCACGTGAGGTCTTCTCTCAGCACCGCCACGGCCCGACGCAGCCGTGCAGTGGCCTCGCGCTTGCTCGACAGCCCCAGGTCGGCTGCCAGCCGGGCAGCATCGTGTCCCAGGAAGGCCCAGGCAATCAGCAGAAGTACCTCATCGTCATCAGGCCGTCTTCCCCTGGCCAGTGCGTGGCGCACCAGCGCCTGCAACGCCGGGCGGGCCAGGGCCGGCTCCCGGTGGGCGAAGGCCACGTCGTCGATATCGCGCCGGTCCTGGGCGTCGATAACCTCGATCTCTCCGTGCTCACTGTAGCCGCCACCCTTGCTACCCTCGACTAGCAAGGCCGCCGCCACGGCGGGTGCAAGGTCGTCAAGCTCGAAGGCCAGCAGTCCCGGCAACTGGCGCTGAAAGCGGGCCCGAAGCGTGTCGCTCAATCGCTCGCCGCGCTCGCTCGAGGGCGCAACCACCATCAGCGCATGCTCGCCGGTGGCGGTCTCGCGGGACAGGCCCAGGCGCACCGCGTGAAACCCCAGCGACTGCCAGAAGGCGATCAACCCCGGTTCGGCACCGAAGCTCGCCCCCAGCAGGTCAAGGCCGTCCGCTCGGGCCTTTGCATGCTCGGCCTCGATCAACCGCCATCCGAGACCTTCGCGCCGCCGGCCGGGATGTACGGCGATGCGCACCACCCGGCGCAGCCGCGCCTCGAGCGCCTCCCGCGAGCCGGCGTGGGCCGCCAGCGATTGCGCCAGCAGGTGCCCGCGTGGGCGGCGCTCGCCGCGCGCGACCCGCTCGGCCAGTGAGGGCTCGAATCCCCCTTCGTCGCTGGTCACCACCACCGCCTGCGGGTTGCCGCTAGGCTCCAGGTACGCTTGGGGGGCCAGGCCGGCCAGGCGAACGCCGGGGCCATCAAGAAGGCGGCGCAGGTCTGCCGGCGTCGTGCGGTAATGCGCCTGCACCAGCAGGCCGAATAGAGAGCGCAATTGAGCTTCATCGGTCGTCAGGGCGTCACGCGACCAACACTGCCAATCAAGTGGGCAGCGGGCTGGCAAGGCCTCACCGGGCTCGGCATCCAGCATCAATAGCCGAGCGACCAGCCCCTCGAGGGGGTCGCCTGCGGCCCAGCGGATTGGTTGGTTCAAGGTGCAAGCCTGCCAGTCAGGTGTGCGCCGCTCGAGCTGGTCGCGGAAGCGCAGCGCGAAGCCGCGACCCGACCCTTCATAGCCGTGAACCGTGGTCGCGAAGGCGATACGCGGAAACGCCTCGAGCCACTCACCGAGCAGCGCGGCCGGAATCGCCGCCGCCTCGTCGACCAGCAGTAGACTCCCAGCGCCACCGACCTCGCCACGGCGGGCCAGCAGCGTCAGGGCATCCGGCGCCACGAAACGCACTATTTGGCCATCTTGGCGAAACGTCAGCCCTTCGCGATTCCCGGCGGGACAGAGTGCCTCTACTCGCTCGAACAGTCCCTCGATAGCCGAGGGACGTGGAGCCGTAATCAGCACTTGCGGTTCGCCAGCCGTCAACAACCGCGCGCAGGCGATACCCAACGCCGCGGTCTTGCCGCGACCGCGATCGGCGGTCAGCACCAGCGGACGGCGGCGTCGCAGCCGGGTGAGCCGCCGTACGGCGCTGGCCTGATCGGCGCTCAGGCAGTCAGGGTCATCGACGGGAGCGGAAAGCGATGATGAAGACGCCTCGAGAAGCCGGCATGGGCAGGGGGCCTGCCCGGCCGGCCACTGGATGACAGTAGGGTCGGCACGCAAGAGGCGGGCGAGACGCCCCAGATAGCGGGCGCTAAGCTGCTCGGCCCGCCAGGGATGTTCGGCCAGACGCCGGTAGTCGGCGTCGGGACACACGCCCCAGTCGGTGGGTGTCATCAGCAACAGCAGCCCTCCGGCTTGCAGGGTGCCCGCCACGGCGCCGAAGGCCTCGGGATCGAAGCCGCTGTGTGCCGAGACGGCATCGACCACCACCAGGTCCTGCTCGCCACCGAGCCGTGTACGAGCCTGGTTCGACGCCCGCCAGCCGCTTGCCTCGATATCCTCGGGGGGGACGGTAGACAGCCACAGCGGCGCCTGCCAGGCCTGGGCTCGCCAAAGGGTCAGGGCTTGGTCGCGGCACACATCGGCCTCTCCGGTGAGCCATACCAGTCCGCGCCAGCGCTGTGCGATCAGCCGCTTACGCGCCTCCCAGAGAGGCGTCAGGGGGTTCAGGGCCGTCAACGAGGCCATCGGGCCATCAACTTTGGTCTAAAGCAGGCTATCATTTCACGCTAACCATCCTTCCTGCGCTATAGCAAAAACATCAATCAAACGTTTTATCTACTTGATTTATTGATGTAATTATCGAAAAAATCAGTCTTTTGGGTACGACTGCTTACGTTCGGAACCCCATTATCACTGTCGATACTTCCCGCTCACACATGCTAGTTTACCTGCTGTTGTCTGACTGCCTGGACGACTCGACCAGTTTACCGTCAGACGCCTGGCGTCGCGACGGGCTGAGAGTGAGCAGGCGATGGGCAGAACAGACTAAGCACAGCGGATGTTGCGACAAACAGAACAACCCAATGGGGAGCACTACATGAAGACGATGAGCAAGTTCACTCTGACCGGTCTCGCGGCCGGTGTCGCCCTGGCGGCCCTCACTACCTCAACGGCGCAGGCCCAAGAAGAGTGGACCATGACCACCACTTGGCCGGACAACCTCGATCTGATCCAGATTGATCGCCATTGGGTCGAGCTGGTCAACACGCTGGCCGGCGACGAGCTTACGATCAACTTCCGCGCTGGCGGCACCTTGATGCCCGGCACCGAGGTGTTCGATGCCACCGAAACCGGCAGCATCCAGGCCGCTGGCGACTGGCCTGGCTACTGGGCAGGCCTCAGCCCTGCCTTCTCGCCGCTGGCTACCACCACCAGCTTGTTTAATGCCGTCGATTACATCAACTGGATCCATGAGTGGGGCGGCTGGGAGCTCTATCAGGAAGTCTACGGCGAGTACAACATGGTCTACCTGCCGTATGCTGCCCTCAACAACGAATCCGGCTTCATGGGCGGCACGCCGATCGAGAGCCTCGCCGACCTCGAAGGCAAGCGCCTGCGCCTCTCCGGTCGTGACCAAGGCCGCGTGCTGGAAAAACTCGGTGGCTCGCAGGTCACACTGGCCGGCGGCGAGGTCTACCAGGCCATCGAACGTGGTGTTATCGACGCCGGCGAGTTTTCCACACCCGGCGTCGATTACAAGGCAGGCTTCTCCGAAGTCGCCGAGTACTGGTCCGTGCCTGGCTGGCACCAGTCTGCCAGCGTGTTTGGCGTGATGATCAACAAAGATGCCTGGGATGCCCTCTCCGAGGAGACCCAGGAGAAGCTGAAGATCGCCGCTGAGGCCACCATGACCTGGTCGCTGGCCTGGTCCGAGCGAGAGTCCACCGAGGCGACCTTGAAGTTCCAGGAAGACGGCGTTGAGATCAATCAGCTCCCCGACGAGGACCTCGAGCGCATCCAGGAAATCACCAACGAGGTGATTCTGCAAGGCGCCTGCGATGACCCGATGCACGCCAAGGTCTACCACTCCATGGTCAGCTACCTGGAGCACTACGCCAACTGGCGCGACATCTCAGCCCCGTACAACATGAGTCGCACCATGGACAACCTGCCGGACCTCGACGAGCTCGAGGCATGCCTGTAACCCCAGGCCACCCTCCCGGCCCGCCGGGAGTCATGCCTGCATGACGGCCGCCGGCGGGCAACCGCCGGCGGCCTTCGTCCCACTGCGAATCCATTCCGATTCCCGAGATCCTCGACCATGAATGCCATCGCCAAGGCAATCGATACCTTCAACGAGTGGTTCGGGCGGCTCGTCGCCCCGCTGCTCGCCGTGATCACGCTGATCGTGATCTACGATATCTTTATGCGCTTCGTCTTCGGCCGCCCCAGCGACTGGGCCTTCGATGTCACCAAGATGCTCTTTGGTGCCCATTTCATGCTGATGGCGGCTTACGGCCTGCGCCATCACGCCCACGTCGAAGTCGACGTGCTGAAGCGGTTGCTGTCGCGCCGCAAGCAGGCCGTGCTGGATATCATCGGCTACCTGATCTTCTTCGTGCCCTTCATCTGGATGCTGCTGACCTTCGGTTGGGCCTTTTTCTATCGCGCGGTCAGCCGTGGCGAGACCACCTACGGCATGATGGCCATCCCCGTCGCGCCGGTGAAGTCCGTCATCGTCATCGGCGCCGTCTGTCTGACCCTCCAGGCAGTTGCCATCGTCATCCGCGCCGTCAAGCAGCTGCGCGAGGAGGAACACGCATGAGTCCGGAAATGCTTACCCTGTTCATGTTCGGCGGCCTGATGGTCGGCCTGTTCATGGGCCATCCGCTGGCCTTCGTTCTTGGCGGTATCGCCGTAGTGGGAGCCTGGCTGGGCCCTGGCGCCAGTACGCTGGGCATCCTGATCAACAACATCTATGGCAACGCCATGGACAACTACGTGCTGGTGGCCATCCCGCTCTTCATCCTCATGGCGCGATTCCTGAACGATTCGGGAGTCACCGAGAAGATGTTCGAGACCATGCGCTTGCTGCTGGCCAACCTGCGTGGTGGCCTGGCGCTGACCGTTGTCATCGTCTCGGTTCTGCTGGCGGCGACCACCGGCATCGTCGGCGCCTCCATCGCGGTGATGGGCATGATCGCGCTGGTACCAATGCTCAAGTACGGCTACAACAAGGAGCTCAGCACAGGCGTGATCATGGCCAGCGGCTGCCTGGGCATTCTGATCCCACCGAGCATCATGCTGATCTTGATGGCCAGTTACTCGCCGGTTTCGGTGGGGGCCCTGTTCGCCGGCGCGCTGGTGCCGGGGGTAATGCTCGGCGTGATGTATGCGCTCTATGTGCTGATCATCTGTTACATCAAGCCCGCCTACGGGCCGAAAGTGCCAGCCGTGGAACGCGCCGAGACCAGTACCGGTCAGTTGCTGGTCATGCTGGCCAAGTACGTACTGCCGCCCATGAGCCTGATTCTTGGCGTGCTCGGCTCACTGTTCACCGGCATCGCCACCGCGACCGAGGCCTCGGCCATCGGCGTGCTGCTGGCGTTCATCCTGTTCATGATCTTCGGCGACCGCAAGGCCAGCACCTGCTACAACACCCTGATCGACGCCAGCAAGACCACCACCATGGTCATGCTGGTGCTTCTGGGCGCCACCGCCTTTACAGGCGTCTTCTCGATCGGCGGCGGCATGAATGTCATTCATGAGGTAGTGATGGCCATGCCGGGCGGCACCACCGGTGCGTTGATCCTGATGCTCTTCCTGGTGTTCATCCTGGGCATGTTCCTCGACTGGACAGGCATCGTACTTCTGAGCTTCCCGATTATGCTGCCCATCGTCGAGACCATGGGAGTGGATGTATTGTGGTTCGTGGTCATGGTCGCGGTGGTACTGCAGACCTCGTTCCTGACGCCGCCGTTCGGCTATGCGCTCTTCTACCTGAAGGGGGTGGCGCCGCCCGGAGTGGAGATCGTCGATCTCTACAAGGCCGTGATCCCCTTCTGTGCGTTGATCGTGCTGGCCTGCATATTGATGGCTTTCTTCCCGGCCCTGATCACGGGGTTGCCAGCCATCCTGCTGGGTCGCTGATACACTTGATTTAGTGTCTGCGACATCATGGAAACAGAGCAACGCTAGGAGATTGGCTATTATCTCGTGACCCGTTCGGGTCACGACTTCACCACCGGGAGACTCCTATGATCCGTCATCTGAAATCCGGCGCGCCGGCCGACACTCGCGCCGCCGCCGACCGTAAAGTAAGAGAAACCGTCGAGACCACACTCGCCGACATCGAAGCCCGCGGGGACAGCGCCGTTCGAGACCTTTCCGAAAAATTCGACAATTGGTCACCCTCCTCCTTCCGCCTGACCCAGGAGCAGATCGATCAGGCCATGTCCGAGGTATCCGACCGGGATATCGAGGATATCCGTTTCGCCCAGGCGCAGATCCGCCGCTTCGCCGAGGCCCAGCTGGCCTCCATGCAGCCCGTCGAGGTCGAGACTCGTCCCGGGGTGGTGCTCGGGCACAAGCATCTGCCGATCAACTCGGTCGGCTGCTACGTCCCCGGCGGGGTCTATCCCATGGTCGCCTCGGCGCACATGAGCGTGCTTACCGCCAAGGTCGCAGGCGTGAAGCGCGTCGTGGCCGCCGCGCCGCCCTTCAAGGGCAAGCCTCACCCGGCCATCGTCACCGCCATGTACCTCGCCGGCGCCGACGAGATCCTGGTGCTCGGCGGCGTACAGGCCGTCGGCAGCATGGCCATCGGGACCGAGACCATCTCGCCGGTCGACATGCTGGTCGGGCCCGGCAACGCCTTCGTCGCCGAGGCCAAGCGCCAGCTGTTCGGCCGTGTCGGCATCGACCTGTTTGCCGGCCCCACCGAGACCCTGGTGATCGCCGACGACAGTGTCGACGGCCTGCTCTGCGCGACCGACCTGCTCGGCCAGGCCGAACATGGCCCGACCTCCCCCGCGGCTCTGCTGACCAACTCCGAGGCTCTGGCCAAGGACACCCTGGCCGCCATCGACGAGCTGCTCGGCAAGCTCCCCACCGCCGAGATCGCTCGGCAGTCCTGGGAAACCTACGGGGAGATCATCGTCTGCGACAGCCACGAGGAAATGCTGCAGATCGCGGACGAGATGGCCTATGAGCATGTTCAGGTCATGACCGAGGACCCGGAGCGCTACCTCGAGCAGCTCACCAACTACGGCGCGCTCTTTCTCGGACCGCGCACCAACGTGGCGTTCGGTGACAAGGTGATCGGCACCAATCACACCCTGCCTACCAAGAAGGCGGCGCGCTATACAGGTGGCCTGTGGGTCGGCAAGTTCCTCAAGACCTGCACCTACCAGCGCGTGCTGACCGATGAAGCCTCCGCCGAGATCGGCAGTTACTGCTCGCGCCTGTGCGCGCTGGAAGGCTTCTTCGGGCATGGCGAACAAGCCAACGAGCGCGTGCGCCGCTACGGCAAGCGTGACGTTCCCTATGCCTCGGCGGTCGATGCATGAACCTGCCGAATCCCCCGAGCCTGCGCCTGGACGGGCGCAGGGCTCTCGTCACCGGGGCCAGCCAGGGCATTGGGCTGGCGGCCGCCTGCGCGCTGGCCCACGCCGGCGCCGAGGTCACGCTGGTGGCCCGTCATCGCCAGCGCCTGGACGAGGTCGTCGCGGCGCTGGGTGCCGCCGGCCTTTCCGCCGAGGCGCTGGCGCTGGATGTCAACGACCGCGCCGCCGTGCGCGAGGCACTCGACGGACGAGGCTTCGATATCCTGGTCAACAATGCCGGCACCAATCGTCCCAAGCCGATCGACGAGGTCGATGACGAGGACTATGCCGCGGTGATGGACCTGAACGTGCGCGCCACTTACTTCGTCACCCAGGTGGTGCTCGAGCGGATGCCGGCAGGTGGTAGCGTGATCAACGTGTCGTCGCAGATGGGCCATGTGGGCGCGGCCAACCGCAGCCTCTATTGCGCGTCCAAATCGGCGGTGGAAGGCATGACCCGCGCCATGGCGGTGGAGCTTGGCCCCCGTGGCATCCGCGTCAACACGCTCTGCCCGACGTTCATCGAAACCCCCATGACTCGCCCCTACTTTGCGCAGCCCGGCTTTCGGGACGCCGTGCTGGCCAAGATTCCGCTGGGGCGGCTCGGCCAGATCGAGGACATCATGGGTCCAGTGGTCTTCCTTGCCTCACCGGCGGCTGCCATGGTCACGGGCAGTGCGCTGATGGTGGACGGCGGCTGGACGGCGCACTGAGGCGACCGCATCTCTCACCGCCAAATGTTCCAACCACGATTCTACCCGCCTCCCCATCTCTCGCTACGCCACCTCACCCACCTGGCAAACAACCGGCGCGCTTCGATGGTGACCGGAGAAGCGCGGCGGGTACCCGGGTAGCTGCAGCCACCGGCACTAACTGATAATATTTGCAGTCGTCAGTGTTTCGCATTGACGGCCTCTCGATCCGGCATTCGCAAGGAGTCCCGCTTGTCCATTCCTGCCAGCGTTCGCCTGATGGCTCTGTCGCGCCGCATCACGCATCATTTCAGTGCCTGGACCTTGCTGATACTGCTGATTGCCCTGATCGTCGCGTTACCGGTGCTGGTGATTCTCTTTCATGTCTTTCTACCGACCGAGGGCGTCTGGTCGCATCTCGCCAGCACCGTGCTCGGCCGCTACCTGAGCAATACCCTGTTCCTTGCCGTCACGGTGGGTATCGGCACGCTGGTGATCGGCACCGGCACGGCGTGGCTGGTGGTGATGTGCCGCTTTCCGGGCAAGCGTCTCTTCGAGTGGGCGCTACTGCTGCCGCTGGCCGTGCCGACCTATGTGATCGCCTATGCCTACACGGATTTCCTGCAGGTTGCCGGCCCACTTCAGAGCTGGTTGCGCGAGGTGATGGGCTGGAGCTTCGGTGACTACTACTTTCCCGACATCCGCTCGCTGGGTGGCGCCGCGACCCTGATCACCATGGTGCTGTATCCGTATGTCTACCTGCTCGCGCGCGCGTCCTTTCTGGAGCAGTCGGTGTGCATGCTGGATGTCGGCCGCACCCTGGGCCGAGGGCCCTGGCGTCTGTTCTTCACCGTCGCCGTCCCCTTGGCTCGACCGGCACTGGTCGGTGGGGTCTCGCTGGCGCTCATGGAAACGCTCAATGAATTCGGCGCAGTCCAGTTCTTCGGCGTCGATACCTTCACCACTGGGATCTATCGCACCTGGTTCGGCATGGGCGAACAGGTCGCGGCTGCCCAACTCGCGGCGTGCCTGCTGATCTTTGTCATTGCCCTGGTGCTTCTGGAGCGCTGGACGCGGGGCAAGCGGGAATACTTCCATACCTCAAGCCGCTACCAGCAGCTGCCCGAATACCGGCTACGCGGCTGGCGGGCTTTCGGCGCTTTTGCGGCCTGCCTGCTGCCGGTATTGATCGGCTTTCTTATTCCCAGCGGCTTGCTCGCGCATCTTGCCATTCAGCAGGGCGATTCGCTGCTCGGGGTGCGGTTTCTTGAGTTCGCCGGCAATAGTCTGGTACTGGCGACCATCGCCTCGTTGATCGCCGTCGCCATGGCCGTGCTGCTCAGCTATGGCGTCCGGCTCGATTCAAGCCCGCTCACACGCAATGCCACGCGGATCGCCTCGCTTGGCTATGCCATTCCCGGTTCGGTGGTCGCGGTGGGCATTCTGATCCCTTTCGCCTGGCTGGACGACACCCTGAACCGCTGGCTGCAAGCGAATTACGACGTGATAGCCGGGCTGATATTCAGCGGCTCGGCCTTCATATTGATCTACGCGTACGTGGTGCGTTTTCTGGCGGTGTCATTCAATGCAGTCGAGGCGAGCCTCGGCAAGGTGACGCCGAGCATGGATGCCGCCGCCCGCACCCTGGGACAGAGCGCCGGCGGCACGCTACGGCGGGTTCACACCCCCATCATGCGCGGCAGCCTGCTGGCCGCGGGAATACTGGTATTCGTGGACGTCATGAAGGAGTTGCCGGCGACCATCATCCTGCGCCCCTTCAACTTCGACACCCTGGCGGTCAGGGCCCATAACCTCGCCTCGGACGAGCGTCTCGCCGAGGCGTCGACGTCGTCACTGGCGATCGTCGTAGTGGGCATTCTCCCGGTCATCCTGCTTAGCATCGCCATGCGCAAGTCCCGCCCCGGTCACACAGCGGCCGGTCGGAAAGACGAACACCTGTGAGGTGTCGAGGTGAATATCCACCTGTTGGCCTTCCGCGGGCAGGAAGACCCCGGGGATTCGGGCGTGAAGGTGCGCCTCGCGCCCGTCTTCCCCATGAGCGCAGAGGTGCAGCAGGCTGCTGCGCCCAAGCAGCTTGGCCATCACGATATGGCTGTGGGTATGGCGTGAGGCGGGCAGGTCGTGGCGTTCGGTGACCCGCAACGCTTCGGGGCGAATCAACACCTGCACTGTTTCGCCTTCCGGTAGCCAGTCAGCCTCGACCTTGCCCACCGGGGTGACAACCTGGCCGCCCGACACGACGCCGTCCAGCTGATTGACCTCACCGAAGAACGTCACGACGAAGGGATCGCGGGGGGAGCAGTAGAGCTCCTTGGGGGTGCCGGTCTGCACGATGGCCCCGTCTCGCATCAAGGCGATGCGGTCGGCCATGAACATCGCCTCTTCCGGATCGTGGGTGACCAGCAGCGCCCCGGCACCGACCTGCTTGAGCACGTGAAGCGTATCGTCGCGGATACGGTCACGCAGCCGCGCGTCCAGGCTGGAGAACGGCTCATCGAGCAGCATCAGGGCCGGCGCCGGTGCCAGTGCGCGTGCCAGCGCCACCCGCTGCTGCTGCCCGCCCGAGAGAGTGTGCGGATAAGCCTCGGCGTATCCCGCAATGCCCAGTTGCTTGAGCAGCCCCATTGCGCGTGCGGTGCGCTCTTCGCCGGACAGCCGTTTGAGGCCGAAGGTCACGTTCTGCAACACGCTCAAGTGGGGAAATAATGCCGAGTCCTGGAACGCCAGTCCGACGTTACGTTTCTCGGGCGGCAGGTGACGCTTGCGGGATTCGGCGATCGTCTGCCCGTTGAGGGATACCCGCCCCTGCTGAAGGGTCTCGAGGCCGGCGGCGATTCGCAACAAGGTAGTCTTGCCACAACCCGAGGGTCCCAACAGACAGACAACCTCACCGGGCGCGACATGCAGATCGATGCCCTTGACGGCGGGCAGGCCATCGAACGAGTGCCGCACCCCCTCCATGGTCAGTACATTCGCCTCGGACCTGGACGTATTGTCGACTGGCGCAAGATTCAGTTTGCTGGTCATAGGCTAAACACGCTCATCGCACGATAAGAACTGCCCTCCTATCATACCCGTAATCGGCGGCGAATGCGTTTCGGATTGAATCGCATTCGACGTTGGTGATTCTGCCACCTGAAGGAAACTACATGCACGCTGTCGAGACCGCCAAGGCTTGACGGCGAGTCGCCGAGGCGCTTCAATAGCGAGGGAGAGAATGCTAAACATTATCGTTATGTTTCATTGGTTGTTTCCGTACCAACGAGGTCACACATGAAGAACCACTTCCGTCTCGCTCTTCCCGCGGCAGCCATCCTTGCTGGCTCAGCCGTCGCCGGTCAAGCGCTCGCCAACGAGGTCAACATCTACTCGGCGCGCCACTACGATTCCGACGAGCAGCTCTATGAAGCGTTCACGGAAAAGACCGGCATCGAAGTCAATGTCCTTGAAGGCGACTCCGACCAGCTCATCGAGCGTATCCAGCGCGAGGGCGTGGCGAGCCCAGCCGATGTCATGCTGACCGTCGATGCCGGACGTCTATGGCGGGCGGAGCAAGAAGGCATCTTCCAGGGCGTCGACTCCGAGGTGCTTGCCGAGCGCCTGCCGGAGGCCATGCGCCATCCTGAGGGCGAGTGGTTCGGCTTCAGCCAGCGAGTGCGGGCCATCTACTACAACCGCGAGAACGCCGATCCCGACGAGGTCGAGCGCTACGAGGATCTCGCGTCATCGGAGCTTGAGGGTAGTGTCTGCATTCGCTCATCGAGCAACATCTATAACCAGTCCCTACTGGCCTCGATGATCGGCCACCACGGCGAGGAGGAAGCCGAGGCGTGGGCGAAGGGCGTGGTCGACAATCTTGCACGCCAGCCAGAAGGTGGCGATACCGACCAGATTCTCGGCGTCGCCAGCGGCGAATGTGATTTCGCCGTTGCTAACCATTACTACTTTGTGAGGCTGCTCAAGTCCGACGATGACAGCGAGCGCGAGGCGGCGCGCAAGGTCGGTATCATCTTCCCCAACCAGGATGATCGCGGTGCTCACGTCAACGTTGGCGGCGCAGGTGTCGTGGAAGGTGCCCCCAACCGCGAGAACGCCATTCAGTTTCTCGAGTTCCTGGCCTCTAATGAAGCGCAGGAGCACTTCGCCGCTGGTAATAACGAGTTCCCGGTGGTGAGTGGCGTGAAGAAGGATCCGGTGCTGGAATCCTGGGGCAACTTCAAGATGGATGATCTCAACATCAGCGTGCTCGGCGAGCATAACCCCGAGGCGATTCGTATCTTCGATCGCGTCGGCTGGCGCTAAGCCCTACCCCGCAAAGGGGTAGTAAAGCGTCGCAATAACGAGGCCCACGGCAATGCCGTGGGCCTCTGCTCTAGCTTCTTTTGTCTTATCCCAAGGCCTCAATGCGCCTCGTCCCAGTTCACACCGCTCTCGGCTTCCACGGTCAACGGCACGCTGAGCTCGGCGGCGGCCTGCATGCGGGCCTTCACCTTGGCGATGAAATCCTTGACCTGGGCTTCCTTGACCTCGAAGACCAGCTCGTCGTGTACCTGCATCACCATGACCGCATCGAAGTCCTCGCCACCCAGCCATGCGTCGACGTCGATCATCGCGCGCTTGATGATGTCCGCCGCCGTCCCCTGCATGGGGGCGTTGATGGCGGTTCGCTCGGCACCCTGGCGACGGGCGTGGTTCTGGGAGCGAATCTCCGGCAGGTGCAGGCGGCGTCCAAACACCGTCTCGACATAACCATCCTCGGCGGCCTGGGCGCGGATACGCTCCATGTAGCGGGCCACCCCGGGGTAGCGGTCGAAATAGCGATCGATATAGGTCTGAGCCTGGCGACGCTCGATCGTCAGCTGGCGACCGAGCCCCCAGGCGCTCATGCCGTAGATGAGCCCGAAGTTAATTGCCTTGGCGCTGCGCCGTTGGTCGTGGGAGACCTTCTCCAGCGGCACGCCGAACACCTCGGCTGCCGTGGCGGCGTGAATATCGCGGCCCTCGGCGAAAGCGTCGAGCAGGCCCTTGTCCTCGGAGAGGTGCGCCATGATGCGCAGCTCGATCTGCGAGTAGTCGGCCGCGACGATGCAGTATCCGGGCCTGGCCACGAAGGCTTGGCGGATGCGTCGCCCTTCCAGGGTGCGGATAGGGATGTTCTGCAGGTTGGGATCGGAGGAGGACAAACGCCCGGTGGCGGTGACTGCCTGGTGATAGCTGGTATGCAGCCGCCCGGTCGCCTTGTTGACCAGCCGCGGCAGCTTGTCGGTGTAGGTGGATTTCAGCTTGGAAAGTCCGCGGTGCTCCATGATCACCTTGGGCAGGGGGTAGTCCAGCGCCAGCTCCTCGAGCACCGCCTCAGCAGTAGAAGGCGCGCCCTTGGGCGTCTTCTTGATCACCGGGATCTTCTGCTCCTCGAACAGGATCTGGCCGAGCTGCTTGGGCGAGCCGAGGTTGAACTCGCGACCGGCGAGCTCGAACGCCTGACCCTCTAACTCGCGGATACGTGTCGCCAGCTCCTGGCTCTGGGCATGCAGGCGTTCGGGGTCCAGCGCCACGCCGGTGCGCTCCATGCGCGACAGCACCGGCACCAGCGGCAGCTCGATCTCCTCGAGCACACTCGCCAGCCGCCCCTCGGCGGCCAGGCGCGGGCGCAGCGCATGATGTAGCCGCAGGGTGATGTCGACGTCCTCGCAGGCATAGGGGGCGGCCTGCTCCAGGGCGATCTGGTTGAAGGTCAGCTGCTTGGTCCCCTTGCCCGCGAACTCCTCGAAGCTCACCGTCTTCTCGCCAAGGTACTTGAGCGCCAGCGAATCCATATCATGGCGGGTGGCCGTGGAGTCGAGCACGTAGGATTCGAGCATGGTGTCTTCCAGCGGCCCTGCGACTTCGATGTCGTAACGGGCGAGTACCGAGATGTCGTACTTGAGGTTCTGACCGATCTTGGTCTTGGCGCCATCCGTCCAGAGCGGCCGCAGGGCCTCGAGCACCGCGTGACGGTCGAGCTGTTCGGGCGCGTCGAGATAATCGTGCGCGAGCGGGATATAGGCCGCCTCGCCCGGGTCGAGGGACAACCCGATGCCGACGATATCGGCCTCCATATAGTTCAGGCTTGTCGTCTCGAGATCGAAGCAGAAGGCCTCGCTCGCGGCCAGGCGCTTGAGCCAGGCATCAAACGCTGGCTGATCGAGGACCATGTGATCCTCGCGGTCGACGCGGCCACCAGGCGCATCCTCGCCCGGCTCGCTCTGTTGAGCGCTGGCCGGAACGGGTGTGCCGGCCGGGACATCGTCGACCCCTTCGTCCTTGCCTTCGAGCAGCTCAGCGAGCCAGGCCTTGAACTCCAGGTCGCGGTAAAGCTCGAACAGCGCCTGGCGGTCGGGGTGGGCGATGTCGAGGTCATCAAGCCCCACCGGCAGGTCACAGTCGGTCTTGATGGTGGCGAGCTGATAGGACAGGAACGCCTGCTCGCGGTGCTCTTCGAGCTTCTTCACCAGGGTCTTGGCGCCGCGTATCTCGAGTGTCTTGATCCTTTCCAGATCAGCGTAGAGCGTCTCGAGACCGCCCTGCATGCCTTTCAGCAGTCCCAGCGCTGTCTTCTCCCCGATGCCCGGCACGCCGGGGATGTTGTCGACCTTGTCGCCCATCAGCGCCAGAAAGTCGATGATCAGCGAGGGTGGCAGGCCGAACTTGGCCTCGACGCCCGACGCATCGAGCGTTTCGTCCTTCATGGTATTCACCAGGGTGATGTGCGCATTGACCAGCTGCGCCATGTCCTTGTCACCGGTGGAGATCACGGCATCGCGGCCCGCCTCGGTCGCCTGCCTCGCCAGGGTGCCGATGACGTCGTCGGCCTCCACGCCCTCGATACACAGTAGTGGCAACCCTAACGCCCGCACACAGTCATGTAGCGGCGTCACCTGGGAGCGCAGGTCGTCGGGCATCGGCGGCCGGTGCGCCTTGTACTGCTCGAAGAGCGCATCGCGAAAGGTCTTGCCCTTGGCGTCGAAGACTACCGCCATAGGGCTGTCGGGGTAATCCTTGATCAAGCGCTTGAGCATGTTGATCACCCCCTTGATGGCCCCCGTAGGCTGACCCTTCGAGGTGGCCAGTGGTGGCAAGGCATGGAAGGCGCGATAGAGGTAGGAGGAACCGTCGACGAGAACGATGGGGGTGTCGGCCATGAATCGGCATCCGTTGATCTTGAACAGGGAATCGGGAACGCAGCGGTCCCATGATACCCGCAGCGGCAGTCTTTTGCCGTCCCGGTGTGTGCCAGCGGACCACAACGTCATACACTGCAGACATCCCACGCAGGGAAATCGACGCCGCCCAGCGGCGCAGGAGGTCAACATGAAGCGATATTCTCACCTTGCCCCGGATGTTCTCGTTCCGGTTCTCGCCATGGTGCTAGCGTTGGGGGTTACGGCCTCGTCGACGGCACTGGCGCAATCCTCCACCGATGTCACACCTGACATCACCATCCGTCAGGAGGACGACCGGACCATTCGCGAGTATCGGGTCAATGGCGAGCTCTACGCGATCGAGATCAGGCCCTCCCGTGGTCCTTCCTACTACCTGGTGGACCATGACGGCGACGGTAACTTTGAACGCCAGGATGGCGATCGCCTTGCCGTGCCCCAATGGGTCCTCAAGGAATTTTGAGCCCATCCACGCCAGCGTAGCTCCGCATGCCTCGGCCCGAGGCGACAGACCATCGGCCGATCACGTGCATCATGTCGCCAAGTCGCTACAATGGGCGGCTTGTCAACCCGGGCGAGAGAGACATGGCCGTATTCACACCGCTTACCGAGACCCAGGTCGAGGCGCTCCTGAGCCGCTTCGATGCCGGTTCGCTGGTCTCCCTGGAAGGCGTCGCTGCCGGCACGGAGAACACCACCTTCTTCGTTACCACCGACCGACGTGAACTGGTCCTGACGCTCTTCGAGCAAGGCGCGTTCGATGAGCTACCCTTCTTCGTCGACCTGCTCGACTACTTGGACGAACATCGCCTGCCGGTCCCCGGGCCGCTGCATGACCGCGATGGCGTGGCATTGCATCGTCTCGCCGACAAGCCGGCGCTGCTCTTCCCCCGGCTTCCCGGCAAGCACCCGCACGACCCCAACCTGACGCAGTGCCGTGCCTTGGGCGACACCCTGGGGCGCATGCATCAGGTCTCGCAGCACTTTACCGGCCATCGGCCCAACCCACGCGATCTGCACTGGCTGCTGCCAATGCATCACAAGGTGCTGGTCTACCTGTCGCCGGACGACCAGGCCTTGATGAAAGACGAAGTGGAAACCTACCAGGGGGTGTTTGGCGCGAGGCTCGAGCTGCCCGAAGGCGCCCTGCACGGCGATCTGTTCCGCGACAACACCCTGTTCGATGGCGACCGCCTGGGCGGGCTGATTGATTTCTACAACGGCTGCACCGGTGACCTGCTGTTCGATCTGGCCATCGTCATCAACGATTGGGCTACCGAGCCCGACGGCCGGCTCAATGCCGAGCGCCACGATGCCATTCTCGAGGCGTATATGGCCCGCCGCCCGCTCTCCGACGCCGAGCGCGAAGTGTGGCCGATGATGCTGCGCATGACGGCGCTGCGTTACTGGCTGTCGCGCCTGCTGGTGATCTACGTCGACCCCCCGGCCCACGACCTGACACCCCATGACCCCGAGCAGTTTCGCACCATCCTGCTCGCCAGACTGCAGCACGGCGCCCTGCCGCTACCCGAGGACGCAACATGAGCCAGACCACCGGCAACCAAGGCGAAACATCGCTACGCGCGCGACGCACCTGGAACATCGATCAATGGGGCAGCGGCTACTTCGATGTCGACGACGGGGGTCATGCCCTGGTGCGGCCGCTGGGTAACGAGGTCGAAGGGCCATCATTACCACTGGATGGCCTGGCTGCCCAGTTACGCGAGGCGGGCCTGCGCCTGCCGGTGCTGGTGCGCTTCACCGATATTCTCCATGACCGCGTCGAGCAGCTGTGTGTGGCCTTCGATACGGCCATGCACGAGGAGGCCTTTACCGGTGGCTATACCGCCGTCTATCCGATCAAGGTCAACCAGCAGCGCCGCGTCGTCGAAGAGATCCTGTCGACTCACGAGCGCGGCCGCGGCCGTGTTGGGCTGGAGGCCGGCAGCAAACCGGAACTGCTCGCCGTGCTGGCTCTCTCGGCTGACGGGCCCTCGCTGATCGTCTGCAACGGCTACAAGGACCGCGAGTACATTCGCCTGGCGCTGATGGGCGAAAAACTCGGCCATCGGGTCTATCTGGTGGTGGAAAAGCTCTCGGAGCTGCCGCTGATTCTGGACGAGGCCGCACAACTCGGTGTCACGCCACGCATCGGCATTCGCGCCCGGCTTGCCTCGGTGGGGCGTGGCCGGTGGCAGAACACCGGCGGCGAGAAGTCCAAGTTCGGCCTCACCGCCGGTCAGATCCTGCTCGTAGTCGAGCAGCTGCGCGAGGCGGATGCTCTTGCCAGCCTGCAACTGGTGCACTTTCATCTGGGCTCGCAGATCGCCAATATCCGCGACATCCAGCGCGGCCTGCGCGAGTGTGCCCGTTTCTACCAGAGCCTGGTGGCACTGGGCGCGCTGGTGGATACCGTGGACGTGGGTGGCGGCCTGGGGATCGACTACGAAGGCACTCGTTCGCGCAGTTTCTGCTCAGCCAATTACTCAATGCTCGAATATGCCCGCAATGTGGTCAGCGCGTTCGCCCAAGCCTGCCAAGAGCTGGCGCTGCCGCCGCCCCACCTAATCAGCGAGTCCGGGCGCGCGCTCACCGCCCATCATGCGGTGCTGATCACCAACGTGATTGGCGAGGAGCGGGTGAGCGAGCAGGCCCCCCAGCGACGGGTGGAGGGCGACCCGCAGGTCAATGAGTTGTGGCGGGTGCACGATGAGCTGCACACCATGCGCGAGCCTCGCGGCCTGGTAGAGGCCTGGCACGACCTGGCGCATGCAATGAGCGAACTGCACGAGCGCTTCGTCATCGGTATCGCCGATATCCTGGCCCGGGCAGAGGGCGAAGGCGTCTACTTCGCCGCCTGCGCGAGGTTGCGCGGACAGCTCGACACCCGCAACCGGGCCCACCGAGAGATCGCTGACGAACTGGCCGAGAAGCTCGCCGACAAGCTGTTCGTCAACTTTTCGTTGTTCCAGTCGGTTCCCGACGTATGGGGGATCCAGCAGATCTTTCCGGTACTGCCACTGTCGGGGCTGAACCGCGAGCCCACGCGCCGCGCGGTGATCCAGGACATCACCTGCGATTCCGACGGTCGCATCGATGGCTACGTCGACGGTCAAGGGGTCGAGACGACCCTGCCGCTGCCGGAATGGCAGGAGGACGAAGAAAAGCTGCTGGGCTTCTTCCTGGTCGGTGCCTACCAAGAAATTCTTGGCGACCTGCACAACCTGTTTGGAGATACCGATTCGGTGGATGCTGCCCTGGACGAAGCCGGCCACTGGGCGCTGGGCCATAGTCAGCAGGGCGACCGCGTCACCGACGTGCTCGGCTACGTCAATTTCGATGCCGAGGTGCTGCGCACCCGCCTCGCCGATCAGCTCGCCGCGAGCCAGCTGAGCGAGGCTGAGCAGCAGCGCTTTCTTGATGATCTTTCCGCAGGCCTCGAGGGCTATACCTATCTCGAGTAGCCCGATTTACTAGCCTGCTCGACCAGCCTGAATCAATCCACGACGCGGGTGTTGACCTCAAATCCGCCTGTCAGGGTAAAACGTAGCCGCGAACCACGCTCCAGCGGCCCAACCCCGGCAGGCGTGCCGGTCAGCACGACATCACCCGGTTGGAGCGTGAAATGACGGCTCATTTCGGCGACCAGCGTCGAGACAGGGAACAGCATGTCGGCGCCTTCGCCTTTCTGACGCGGCTCTCCGTCGACCTCCAGTGTAAAGGAGATCGCACTCCAGTTGGGCACTTGGGCGAGGGGCAGAAACGCCGACAGCGGACAGGCGCCATCGAAGGACTTGGCGATCTCCCACGGATGCCCCTTTTCCTTCAATCGCGATTGGACATCGCGAAGCGTGAGATCCAACGCCAGGCCGATACCCGCGATCGCACGCTCGGCCTCGTCCGACGTAGCATCCGAGAGTTCCTTACCGATCAGCAGGGCCAGTTCCGTCTCGTAATGCACTTCGCCGCGCGAGAATGGCGCATCGATCGGCCGCTCCAAGGGTACCGCAGTGGTTGCCGGTTTGATGAAGAGAAGCGGCTCACTGGGCACAGGGTTATCCAGCTCACGGGCATGATCGGCATAGTTGCGGCCGACACAAACAATCTTGCCGAGCGCTTCGGGAAACGCCTGGCCATCGGTGAAACGAGGTACAAAGCGCATCTGGCGTCTTCTCCTTCTCATTTATACGTGCCGCCGGGCGACGGTTTCACAGTCTACCCCACCAGCTTAGCGGGTCCAGCTTCGACAATACCTCACTATCCCTCGTGCCGTAGTTTTTCGAAGACGCGCGATTATTATCGACAAATGAAGCAAAGCGACCGGCAAGGCCGCGCAACACCATAGAAATGACACACACAAAAAAGCCACCTCATTAGGCGGCCTCTTATATGCAGCAACGCTTTGTTTTCCCGGGACTTTCTATGGTGCCGGCAGCAGGAGTCGAACCCGCGACCTACTGATTACAAGTCAGTTGCTCTACCAACTGAGCTATGCCGGCTCGGGACCGACTCGCGCGAGATGCAGAATCGGAAAGGGATTGGCGTGGCTGGGGTACCAGGATTCGAACCTGGGAATGCCGATACCAAAAACCGGTGCCTTACCACTTGGCTATACCCCAGCAGTTGTGGTGGCCAGAGACGGAATCGAACCGCCGACACGGGGATTTTCAATCCCCTGCTCTACCGACTGAGCTATCTGGCCGCTGCCAACGGTGCGTATTAAACCCTAAGGGGTCGTTTTCGTCAACCCCGTTTCGTTTCAAAAAGATGGCGGGGACTGGCGCTCAACGAAGGTCGGCAGAGAGGTCAGGTATCACGCGGCACATAGCCCTCGGCCTGGTCGGTCTCGCGATTGTCGAAAAAGCGTTCCATCTGCTCCATCAGATACTCACGGGAGGTAGGCTCGAGCATATTAAGATGTTTTTCATTGATCAGTCGGGTCTGTAGTGCCTGCCACTCCTCCCAAGCCTGCTTCGATACGCTGGACTGAATCTCCTGGCCCTTCTTGCCGGGCAGGGGAGGAAACGGCAGCGCCTCGAGCTCCTGCTGGTACTTGCGACAAAAAACGGTCTGGCTCATCGTCAATGCTCCTGGTAATGCGTGTTGGGGCCGGCAGGGGCGGTCAGGGCGACAGGTTCAAGCGATCTCAGCAACGCTTTCACCGGCGCCGCCAAGCCGATAGTGTCGGGCTGCTCTGGATCGTACCAGCGCTGGGCTTCGCCTACCGCGTCGAATCGTTTGATCCTTGCCGGCTGTGGCGTGACCTTCAGGCGAAAATGACTGAACACATGGGTAAATGCCGCCCAGGCTGGCGCCAGCTCGGCGTCCGGTAGGCGGGCATCCAGCCAGGCCCGCAGCGATTCATCATCATCGAACTGGGGCAAGCCCCATAGTCCACCCCAGAGCCCGGACGAGGGACGCTGCTCGAGCAGCACACGCCCCTTGTCGTCGCGCAGCAACAGCATGAGGGTCGTGCGTGTGGGGAGCGCTTTCTTGGGCTTGGACTCGGGAAAGCGGCGCTCCTCGCCTCGCTCATGAGCAAGGCAGACGTCGTTGAAAGGACAGCGTGCGCAATCAGGGCGACCACGGCGACACAGCGTTGCCCCGAAATCCATCATCGCTTGGGTGTAGTCGACCAGGCGCTCGCAAGGCGTGAAATGCTCGGCCAAGGCCCAGAGCCGGCGCTCCACCGCGGGCCGCCCGGGCCAGCCTTCGACGGCATGCAAGCGGCACAGGCTTCGTTTGACGTTGCCATCGAGGATCGTCGCCCGCCGGCCGGTGCTCTGGGCGATGATCGCCCCGGCGGTGGAGCGTCCTATGCCCGGCAAGGCGGCCATGTCATCCAGGTTGTGCACGGGGAACTCGCCGCCATGATCGTTGACGACTACGCGCGCGGCCCTGTGCAGGTTGCGCCCTCGCGCGTAATAGCCAAGCCCGGTCCAGAGGTGCAGCACCTCGTCCTGTGTGGAGCCCGCCAACGCCTGGACATCGGGAAAGCGGGCCATGAAGCGCTCGAAATAGGGAATCACCGTGGCGACCTGCGTCTGCTGCAACATGATTTCCGAGACCCAGACCCGGTAGGGCGTGCGCTCCTGCTGCCATGGCAGGTCATGACGCCCGTGGCCGTCGAACCAGCTCAGCAGGCGACGCTGGAAAGCGGCAGGCGCGAGCACGGGGGACGGCACTTCGGTCATGCGTGCTCCATGATCAAGGCGAGAAAAAGCGCCGGCCGGGGCCGACGCGGGAAAAATGTCACGCTCAGTTGAAAAGACCGCGCAGGGCATCGCGGAGCTCTCCGCCAGCCTCCTCGCCGATACGCTCGTCAAGCCCCTCAAGAGCGCCTTCGAGGCGCTGTTCGGCTTCCTCACCGGCACGCTGCGAGGCTTCATTACGCAAGAACTCGGCCAGAGTATTTTGCAGCGCCCCGCGGTCGAAGCGGCACCACTCGCTATTGTCGCCGCTCAGGCTACCTTCACAGCGCACCGGGAAAGGCACCCGCTCGAGGCGCGGGCTCACTTCGCAGGCGGCATCGGCGGTATTCACGAAGCGGGCCGCAGCGCGCACGTCGAACTGCTCGCTGACGATATCGAGCTGCCCTTCGCCCCCGACTTCAATGCCGGGGAGGGTAACGATCAGGTTATCACTCTCCACGGTGCCGTCACGGATGACGAAGTTCGCCTCGGCACGATCAAAGCGGGTCTCATCACTCCATTCACGGCGGGTCTCCTCACCCTCAAGGGTCGCGACGGCGGTACACAGGACCTGGGACACATTGGTCTCGAGAATAGCGCCTTCCTCCAGGCGAGCCGCCAGGTTGCCGCTCAGGCTGCGCTTGAGCTCTGGCAAGACATTGCCCCGGGCATCGAGATCGCCTTCCATCGACAAGCGGCCGCGCAGCGGAGGGGAAGACTCGCCCAGCGCCTCGAACAGCGGCACAAGACCGACTCGAGAAAGCTGAGGTGCGAGCGACCAGCGTAGCGGTAACTCCCGAGTGTCCAGCTCCCCACTCGCCGCAAGCTCGCCTTCGTAGAAACCTGACTCGAAGGCAACCAGTCGCTGGCGGCCATCACTGCCGGAAAGCGCCAGTTGTACGTCCAGGAACTCCAGGCCCATCAGTTGAAGCTCCGCGAGGCGCAGCTCCCCTTCCAGAGCAAGCGCTGAAAGCCATTCGACAGGCACCAAGGCATCAGAGGTTTGCGCGTAGGCTCGCTCAATGCCCGGCACGAAAGGCATTTGTGCCGTATCGGCGTTCGGCTCGGCGGGGGGCAGATAGGCATCGAGGTCGAGACTGTCGCCTTCTAGGTTGAAATCGAGTGACTCGCCGTCGAAACCAGCACCCAGACGGCCGGTGAACGTATTATCGTCGAGCACTAGCGTCAGCCCAGTCAATGCCACCCTTTCTAGGTTCCCCTCATAGGGGCTGGTCAGCGCCACGTCACCCAGCGCCGAATCGCTGGCCATGTTGGGTAGCATATCGAGCCGGGCCAGCCAGGGGCGCAGCGAAAGCGGCGCCAGGTTTATCTGGCCACTGTAGGCCAGCGCGTCGAACAGCTCGGTCACCTTGAGCGTGCCGCTGAGTTCCAGGCCATTTTCACCGGTCAATTCCAGCTCGCGGAACTGAGCCGTCTGTTCCGCAAGGTCGGCGTCCAGCTCGAAGCCCAGCGACAGCGGCATGGCCTTCTCGCCCAGGCGCGGGTGGTGCAGGCTGGCGTCGAGCTTGGCCGCCTCGAGTTGCCAGCGGTGCTCGGTGGTATCGATGACCATTTCGCTGCTCTGGAGGTTGGCTTGCTGCTCGTCATCGCTGTCGCCAAGGCGGGTGGCGCTCGTCAAGTTGAGGTCCTCAAGCACGTAGCGGCCTTCGGCAAGCTTCAGCTCCATCCTGCTCTTGAAAGCAATATCGCTCTCCAGCTGCGGCTCGATTGCCTGCTCTTCCCCGCTGAGCTTGTCAAACAGGTAGGCCTTGAAAGAGGCTTCGAGCGGAAAGGGGCCGTTGGGATTGACGTTGCTACCGCCGATATCTAGGTTGGTAAGTCGCCACTCCTGATTCGTTTGCAGATCACGGAAGCGAACCTCGCCGTCACGCAGTCGTACATTGGCGATATTGAGCGCCACGGCCAGCCGACCCTCTTCGGCGTCGCCATCGGGGTTGGGGCCTGCGCTGGCTGGCAATAGCGCCCCTTCCGCCGCTTCGCTGCGCTCGGAGAGCCGCTCGACCAACACCTCCCAGTTGCC
The DNA here is from genome assembly GCF_018448785.1 of Halomonas jincaotanensis. Lineage (GTDB taxonomy): Bacteria > Pseudomonadota > Gammaproteobacteria > Pseudomonadales > Halomonadaceae > Halomonas > Halomonas jincaotanensis. The sequence continues at coordinate 196,730 of NZ_JAHCLU010000008.1, forward strand.
ACGCCCCTGCTCGTCGCGCTCCAGATTCAGCCGCATGCCGTCCAGCGTCAAACCATCGATGGCGATCTCGCCGCGCAGCAGTGGCGCAAAGGACAGGCTGACTTCGGCATGGCTGAAGGCGGCAAAATGCGCCTCCTCCTCGACCTCCTGATCCGGCAACCAGGCTTCGGCACTCGCCACACTGACGCCCAAACGAGGATAAAACGACCAGCTCAGCGGGCCCTCCAGCGTCATTTCCAGACCGCTATGCTCACGAACCACTTCGACCAACCGAGGCTTGAGATCCTCGGGATCGAAGAAGGTGGTGACGTAGATCACCGCCCCGACCATCACCAGCGCCAGAATACCGACCGCCGCAAGCAGGGTCCGCAAAATCCGTTTCATTCACTATCTCCGTGTCCAGGAAGGTTGAGTTCGAAATAGTCGCCCGCCGGGGTCAGCCGATAACCGAGTCGGGAAAGCAGCACCTGATCGGCCATGGGCAGCTGCGAGGCAAACACGCGCATCCTGCGTCCCTGGAGACTCGCTGACTCACCGACCAGTGCCAGCAGGCGTGACCCGACCCCGCTGCGCCGGGTCGATTTACGAACGCAAAGGTGCGAAAGCCACCAGGCATCACCGCTGTCCTGCACCGCCACGGCACCAAGCAAATGCTCACCGAATCTGGCACAGAAATAGAAATTCCCGGCGTCCAAGTGGTTATGAATGAAATCATCTACCGACAGAGGGAGTCGCTCGCTGGGGGCATCGGCATAGATGCGAGCGAGATCGAGCCTGGCTTGAGGATCAGCCTCCCAGACACTCCGATCGAGCTGCTGGAGAGTCACCGTCATGTGTGGACCTCCCTGGCCGAGGAACGAACCGGCCAATACTGAATGGGGCGCATTGTAGCGGATGGGGTGGGCAATTCTCTATAATGGCAGGCTCGCGGCATCAGGCACAGCTCAGTCACCGCGTTGCCCATTCCGGTGCAGGCACCGGTCATTTCCGACAAGCGCCACACCACTGGAGCCCCGATATGTCCGAGCGCATCGCGACCATCACCCGTGACACCAAGGAAACCCGGATCACGGTGACAATCAACCTCGATGGAGAGGGTCGCCTGGTATGCGATACGGGTGTGCCGTTCCTCGATCACATGCTCGATCAGGTGGCTCGTCATGGTCTGATCGATCTGGATATCAAAGCGGCAGGTGACCTGCATATCGACGATCACCATACCGTCGAGGATCTGGGTATCACCCTGGGCCAGGCATTCGACCAGGCGACCGGTGACAAGCGTGGCATCTATCGTTATGGGCATGCTTATGTCCCCTTGGACGAAGCCCTGTCGCGTGTCGTGGTAGACTTCTCCGGGCGACCGGGGCTGTTCATGAATGTCGAGTTCACCCGCGCCGCCGTCGGTCGGCTGGATACCCAGCTGTTCAGGGAGTTCTTCCAGGGCTTCGTCAATCATGCCCGGGTTTCCTTGCATATCGACAACCTGAAAGGCGAGAACGCTCACCACCAGGCCGAGACCGTCTTCAAGGCATTCGGCCGCGCGCTTCGCATGGCCGTGGCACAAGACCCGCGCATGGCCGGGCAGATGCCATCTACCAAGGGCTGCCTCTGAGTCCATCGAACGATCACACGAGGAGCGTTTCATGACCATTGCCGTCATCGACTACGGGATGGGCAACCTGCATTCTGTCGCCAAGGCACTGGAGCACGTCACCCACGAGAACGTAATCATCACCCGCGATCCCCGCTGTATCCGCGGTGCCACGCGTCTGGTGCTGCCCGGCCAGGGGGCGATTCGCGACTGCATGGGCGAGCTGGAGCGCACCGACCTGCGCGGGCTGGTCCAGGATCTGCTCGCCCGCCAGGACAAACCGCTGCTGGGCATCTGTGTTGGCCAGCAAATGCTGCTGGACCGCAGCGAGGAAAATGGTGGCATCGACTGCCTGGGATTCCTGGCCGGCGACGTAAAGCGCTTCCCGGCCGACATGCGCGACGATTTCGACCATCGCCTGAAGGTGCCTCACATGGGCTGGAACCTGGCACACCAGCACCACGTCCACCCTCTCTGGGAAGGCATCGATCAGGACGAACACTTTTACTTCGTTCACAGCTATTATGTCGCGGCTACCGACGACGCCACGGTCTTCGGCACCACCGACTATGGCCGGGTAACGGCTCACGTGGCCATCGGTCGCGACGCCACCTTCGCGGTCCAGTTCCACCCCGAAAAGAGCTCTCGCGCTGGCTTGCGCTTGCTGGAAAACTTCGTGAACTGGGCGCCCTGAACGGCGCTGCTCTTTTTACAGGCGCCCGAGGCTTCGCCAATGGCTGGCACCCGAGGCCGTGCATATACAGGCACCCGAGGCCGCGCCAATGACAGGCGCCCGAGACCGCGCCAACCAAGGACACTGATATGCTGGTAATTCCCGCCATCGATCTAAAGGATGGCAAGTGCGTGCGTCTCAAGCAGGGTCGCATGGACGACGCCACCACCTACGGCGATGATCCGGTGGCCATGGCCGCCCGCTGGGTGGAAGCCGGCGCGCGTCGCCTGCACTTGGTTGACCTCAACGGGGCCTTCGAGGGTCAGCCGATCAACGGTGAGGCCGCCACCGCCATTGCCCGCGCCTGGCCTGAACTGCCGATCCAGATCGGCGGTGGGATTCGCTCCGCCGAGACGATAGAGCATTATCTCGCGGCAGGCGTCTCCTACGTGATCATCGGCACCAAGGCAGTCAAGGAACCCGATTTCGTCGGCGAGATGTGCCGTGCCTTTCCCGGTCACGTGATCGTCGGCCTGGATGCGCGTGACGGCTATGTGGCTACCGACGGCTGGGCCGAGGTTTCCACGCTGAAAGCCACCGACCTGGCGAAGCGCTTCGCTGATGACGGCGTCTCCAGCATCGTCTACACCGATATCGCCCGCGACGGCATGATGTCCGGTGTCAACGTCGCGGCCACCGCCGAGCTTGCTCGCGAAGGCGGATTGCCGGTGATCGCCTCGGGCGGCGTCACCAACCTCGATGACCTCCGCGAGCTGATCGCCACCGGCGAGCCGGGCATTCTCGGTGCCATCACCGGGCGTGCCATCTATGAAGGCTCGCTGGACCTGGCCGAGGGCCAGCGGCTATGCGATGAACTCGCCAACCGGACCGGGAGCTAAGCCATGGGACTCGCCAAGCGCATCATCCCCTGCCTCGATGTCGACGCTGGCCGTGTGGTCAAGGGCGTCAACTTCATCGGCATCCGCGACGCCGGTGACCCGGTGGAGATCGCCCAACGCTACAACCAGCAGGGTGCCGACGAGATCACCTTTCTCGATATCACCGCCAGCCACGAGGATCGCGACACCACCGTGGGAATGGTCGAGCGCATCGCCGGCGAGGTGTTCATTCCACTGACCGTGGGCGGCGGCATCCGCAGCTGCGACGACATTCGCACCATGCTCAACGCCGGCGCCGACAAGGTCTCGATCAATACTGCCGCGGTGACCAACCCCGATTTTGTGCATGAGGCGTCCGAGCGCTTCGGCAGTCAATGCATCGTGGTGGCCATCGATGCCAAGAAGGTATCCGCCGAGGGCGAGCCGGACCGCTGGGAGATCTTCACCCACGGCGGGCGCCGACCCACCGGGCTGGACGCCGTGGAATGGGCGAAGAAGATGGTCGAATATGGCGCTGGTGAGCTGCTGCTGACCAGCATGGACCGCGACGGCACCAAGGTCGGTTTCGACCTGGGCGTGACCCTGGCGATCAGTGAAGCCGTCAGTGTGCCGGTGATCGCCTCGGGTGGTGTCGGCAATCTGGATCATCTGGTGGAGGGCGTGACCAAGGGCGGGGCCGATGCCGTACTTGCCGCCAGCATCTTCCACTTCGGCGAGTACACCATTCCCGAAGCCAAGCGCTATATGGCCGAGCGCGGCATCGAGATGCGCTTATAGGGTTAGTCGGTGGAGAGCTCTCAGTCGGCGGAGAGCCCCAGGTTGCTGACACCGTCGTTGCGTCCCAGGCGCCGCAGCGCCTTGAGCGACTCGCGATCGACGGGCTCTTCCACCGCTTGCAGTACGGCCTCCTGAAAATCGAGCTCGTCCGCCATCAGCGGATGTCGGCGCACCAGTTCGCCGAGTCGCTCGGCGTCCTCCTCGCCCTCGGTCAGCTCGATGAAGGCGCGTATCCCACCCTTCGAGGTGCGGCTGACCTCGAACACGGCGTCCGGCGCCTCGCCGCGCAGGGTGTCGAGCAGCGCCGAGAGCGCCACGACCGCGTCCAGCGCTCGGCGGGCGCCGAAACTCTCATCATTCGCCGCGGGTTCAAGCTCCGCCAGCTTATCGGCCTGACGGTCGAAGTCGATGCGCGCTTCTTTCACCGACAGCTGCTCCCAGACCAGGTCCAGGATCACCCTGAGTCCATGGGAGTCGCCCCGGCCGGCGGCCTCGTCGCAGAGAGCCTGACAGTAAAAAACATAGTTTGGCAGCAGTCTTTCGCAGAGCGCGGCCATGAAGGCCTGCTGGCGGCGGCGGTCGAGTTGGCGAAGCCGCTGAAAGAAGTCACGGCGATCCTGAATCATGAAACGCTTTCCCGCATGGAATATCGAAATGGGTGGTTGTTCTCGGAATCATAGTATTCAAGGCCATAGTCGTTCGGTCGGCACACGACCCAGCGCATCGAAGATCACGCCCTCCGCGACCAAGCGCTGGCGCTGTTCATCGGCACCGCCATGGTCGGCCAGCCGGCGCGAGGCGGTGATCACCCGAAACCATGGCAGTTCATGGCCTGCCGGCAGGTCGCGCAGGGCGCGTGCCACCAGGCGCGGCGTTCCCCCCTCCGTCATTGCGGCAATGCGCCCGTAAGTCGTGACTCGCCCAACTGGAATCTCGGCCAGGATGGTCAATATCTGTTCTCGCAGCGCCGACTTCATGTACCCTTGCGCTCCCTTGTCATGTCATCCCTGTTTCTTCATCAACGGCGAGGTCATCCATGCACCTTCATCTGCTCCAGCATAGCCCTCATCAGGGGCCGGCCCGACTCGCCGACTGGCTGACCAGCATGGGTCACAGCCACACGGTGTTTCATCTCGATGCGGGCGAGCTGGTGCCGCGCCTGGCCGATTGCGACGCCCTTGTCGTGCTCGACGGGCCCTCCACTATCGATGCCGAACCCACCCTCCCTTGGCTGCGGCAGGAACGCAAGCTCATCGAACGCGCGCTGGACAGCCGCAAACCCATCCTCGGCATCGGCTTCGGGGCGCGCTTGATCGCCTTGGCGCTGGGGGCGACGGTAGCGAGCGGCACCTTCGCCGAAAGCGGCTGGCAGCGTATCGACCTGGCCGCCGACAGCCCCTTCGATCTACCAGAGCGCTTCGATGCCTTCATGTGGCACCGTGAGGTCTTTGCCCTGCCGGATGAGGCAAGCCCCCTGGGTGGCAGCGCGGCAAGCCCGATCCAGGGATTCGCTTGGGACGCGGGACGCGTGGTGGGCCTGCTCTGCCACCTGGAGGCGACAGCCGTCAGCGTGGCGCAACTGATCGACGGTCAGGCGCCGCCGGCAGGCAGTGCAACCAGCCCGCATGTGCAGAGCACCGCAGCGATGCTCGAAGATCCCCGACGCTTCGACCGTCTTGCCCCTCTGCTCGACCGGGTGCTGAGCCAATGGCTGCGCAGCACCTCGTCCTGAGCGCGTCGCTGTCATATTCAGGCCGACAGCGCCGCCGCTGATGCCTGGCTCGCCTCTCGCGACCAATGGCGTGCCGCTTCGAGGCAGCTCTCCCAGTCGCCCACATGCAGAAAGCGGCGCTCGGGGTGCTTTTCCAGTTGATGGCGATAGAGCGGATCGTAATACTCGGTCAACAGCGGCGCGAGCCAGGCCTCGTGAGCCTGTCGATTGCCGCGCTCGTGTTCCCGAAAAGCCAGCGTCTGCAGGCGTGAAAGCCGTGCCAGGCGCGCGCTGCCCAGGCGCTTTCGCAGCCGGCCCAGTGCCGTGGAGAGCTGCTTGCGCATCAGCGCCCAACCCAGCCAGTCGCCATACTGCGCGCGATAGATGTCCCAGAGATCGTCGATATAGTCCTTGCTGATCTGCTCGAGCCGCCAGTCCAGCGGCATCTCGATGCGGATTCGTGGCGCCTTGACCATCCCCTCCCAGAAGCGCAGCGGAATATTGGCCGCGCCGATGTGGCGGGATTCGTCCTCCAGCACCAGCGGTCCCGGCAAGTCCAGCAGGCGGCGGCCGATGGCATGTTCGAAATCGATCTGCGACGGGGCAGGCAACGGATGGCGACCGAAGGCCGAGCCCTTGTGCCTCGCGCACCCTTCTAGATCCAAGCCGTTGTCGACCTTCAGGGTCAACGCCGTCTTGGCGCAACCGGTCAGGCCGCTCACCACTAACTGTGGCTGCTCCGCCGCGGTATCGATACGCTCACACAGCGCCTGGCGCATGGCCTTCCAGCCGCCGCGGATCCGCGGGCGCGTGATGCACGCTTCCGCAGCAAGCCACTGCTGGGACACCTGGGAGCGCAGCCCACCCCGAAAACAGTAGACGACCGCATCGGGATGGTCATCGAGCAGCTTCACCCAGGCAGCGACCCGGTTTTCCTTGACGGCGCCGCTGACCAGCCGCTGGCCGAGCGCGATGGCGGCATCCTGGCCCTGTTGCTTGTATGCGATACCGACCCGGCGGCGTTCCTCATCATCCATCAGCGGCAAATTGACCGCCCCTGGCAGAGCACCCTGGCTGAACTCAACCGGCGCTCGAACGTCGATCAGTATCCGGCCCTCCTGCAGCAGCGTCAGATCTGGCTCGATCAGCGGCAGACTCATCCGCGCACCGTAATCATGGCCGGGCCGCTGGATCTGACAATCTCGCCGAAGGGCACGAGTTCTATACCGTGTTCACGACCGATACGCTCGACATCATCCTCCCAGGAAGGATGCACCGAGAGCAACAGGCCTCCGGAAGTCTGGGGATCGCAAAGCCACTGCCAGTGCGCCTCGTCCATCTTCGGCAGGCTATCCCCCAACGCATCTCGATTGCGCTGGGAGCCACCGGGGACGGCGCCCTGGCGTCGATAGGATTCGGCTTCGGCCAGGCGCGGCAGGCGCCGGAAATCGATATGGGCCGCCACGCCGCTGGCCTTGCAGATTTCGACAAGATGTCCGGCCAGTCCGAAGCCGGTGACGTCGGTCATGGCATGCACGCCCTTCACACGGGCGAGCTCGATACCGATGTCGTTGGGCTTGAGCATCGTCTCCCGGGCCAGGCCTTGATGGCCCGCTTGGATCAACCCTTGCTTCTCTGCCGTTGTCAGCAACCCGATGCCCAGCGGCTTGGTCAGGAACAGCATGTCACCGACCTGCGCCCCCTCGTTGAGCTTGAGGTGCGCCAGATCCACCAAGCCGTTGACGGATAAACCAAAAAACGGCTCCGACGACTCGATCGAATGGCCGCCGGCGAGTGCCACGCCCAGCTCACGGCATACCGCCTGGGCGCCGCCGACGACGTCACCCGCCACATCGGCACTCAGCTTTTCCAACGGCCAACCCAGGATGCTCAGTGCCATCAACGGTTTGCCACCCATGGCGTAGACATCACTGATGGCATTGGTGGCGGCAATGCGGCCAAAATCGAAGGGATCATCGACGATGGGCATGAAGAAATCGATGGTGGTGATCATCCCACGGCCATCGCCGAGGTCGTATACGGCGGCATCCTCGCGGCCCTGGTTGCCGACCACCAGGCGGGCGTGGTTAGCGCCCGGTCCGGCTTTGGCCAGAATACCATCGAGCACGTCGGGGGCGATCTCGCAACCACAGCCGGCTCCCTGGCTGTACTGAGTCAGATGGATGGCGCTCATGTCGTTCTCCTTGGCAACAGCATTTATGACAGTCTACAACATGCCTTGCGATGGTCGGGTGCGGTCACAGGGCCTCCAGGGCATCGGCGAGCTTGTCCACGGCGATGACTTCCATACCGACGGGCGAGCGTTTGGGCGCATTGGCCCGCGGCACGATCGCCCGTGTAAAGCCATGCTTGGCGGCTTCGACGATGCGCTCCTGACCGCTGGGCACGGGGCGGATTTCACCGGATAGCCCGACTTCGCCGAAGACTACCAGCTCGCGTGGCAGCGGTCGGTTCTGCAGGCTGGACACCACTGCGAGTAGCACGGCAAGGTCGGCGCTGGTTTCCAACACCTTGACCCCACCGACCACGTTGAGAAAAACGTCCTGGTCGCCGGTGAAGAGCCCACCATGACGATGAAGCACCGCCAGCAACATGGCCAGCCGGTTGGGGTCCAGCCCCACGGCGACGCGACGCGGATTGCCCAGCGCTGAATCGTCGAGCAGTGCCTGTACCTCTACGAGGATCGGCCGGGTGCCTTCCCAGACCACCATCACCAGGCTACCAGCACCCTGTTCCTCGTTACGCGAGAGAAAGATGGCGCTGGGATTCTTCACCTCGCGCAGGCCCTGCTCGAGCATGGCGAAGACCCCCAACTCGTTGACCGCCCCAAAGCGGTTCTTCTGGCCACGCAGGGTACGAAAACGCGAATCGGCTCCGCCCTCGAGCAACAATGAGGCATCGATCATGTGCTCGAGGACCTTGGGACCTGCCAGGGTGCCATCCTTAGTGACATGCCCCACCAACAGCAATACGGTGTTCGACTGCTTGGCGAAGCGGGTCAGGGCGGCGGCCGACTCGCGCACCTGGGCCACGCCGCCCGGGGCCGAGGCGATGTCTTCCAGATGCATGGTCTGGATCGAGTCAATCACCAGGATGTCCGGCCGCTCACGCTCGGCCACCGCGAGGATGGTTTCGACGCTGGTTTCGGCCAGCATCTTGAGCCCACGGGTCGGCAGCTGCAATCGGCTCGCCCGCATCGCCACCTGGGAGAGCGATTCTTCCCCGGTTACGTAGACGACGCGACGCGCCTGAGCCAGCTTGCAGGCGGTCTGAAGCAGCAGTGTCGACTTGCCGGCGCCAGGATTGCCCCCCAGCAGCACCGCCGACCCCGGGACCAGTCCACCGCCCAGCACCCGATCGAATTCCTCGAAGGTCGAGGAAAGTCGGGGCACTTCGGTGAGATCAACACTGCCTAGGTCGACCACCTCTCGCGACAGGTCACCGGCATAGCCGCCTCGTCCAGCATTGGTGGTAGCCGCTCCACCGGGGCGCGAGGCCGCCAGGCGCACCTCGCTCAGGGTGTTCCATTGCTGACAACTGCTGCACTGCCCCTGCCACTTGGGGAATTCGGCGCCGCACTCGGTGCACACGAAGGCACTTTTCGCTTTGGCCATGCCCTGCTCTCGTTGCTGAAATGGCGTCTATTCTAACAGCCCCGGAATCGACAAGGGCGGCCCTGGGGCCGCCCTTGCTTACCAGCATACAGCTGTTACTGACGCTGCAACTGAAGCATGTCGTTATTCTGGAAGCGACGGCGCTGTGGGTCGATCAGCTCCAGGGTATCGGCATCGATACGCATGAAGTAGTAGATCTGGCCATCTCCGTCAGGCGTGAGCTCATAGACGGTCGCGTCGGGGTTTTCAGCCGTCCCGCTCAGCACTTCCCAGTTACCGGCGTAGTTCTCGTCAGGTGGGTCTTGCGGGTGGGCACGATAAGTGGCGTCCAGGGTGAACGTCCGATCTTCCGGCGCCGACGACTCATCGCCGGTCATTTCGACATTGATGTCGATACCGTCGCAGTTGCGGCACGGCAGGGTACCCTGATAAGTCGCTTGCGGCTCGGCCATCTCGGGGGCTGCAGCCTGTTCACCGGGCCCGGCAGCACAGCCGGCCAATAAAGCGACAAAGGCCGACCCGGCCAGCAACGTTCTGATTTGCATGTAGCTCCTCCTAAACAATGGGCCTAACTCCGTAATCCACGGCTGCCTAATTGATAGCATACTCTCTCACGCCCTCAGCTGACAGCATCGGCTACCGGGTGTTCCTTGCGATCACACGCCAGAATGAACGTAGACGAACACAAGCCCTAGTACCACCGGCATCACTATCAAACTACCAAGATTGCCAATCAATACCAACGACGCCACGGTATGGGGCTCCTGCCGGTATTGCTCGGCCACAAGATAATTGAGTACCGCCGGGGGCAGTGCCGCGAAGACCCAAAGACAAGCCGCCTGCAAGCCGCTCAACTCAAGCAGCCAGATCAGCGGCACCGCAAGTACCAGGCCTGACAGCGGGCAGAGTAAGGCACCGAGCAACCCGGTCTTCCAGTCACCGAAATCGATATCCAGCATCCGCACGCCCAGCGCGAAGAGCAGCAAGGGAACACAGACCCCACCGAGCATGTGCAGCGCCTCAAGCAACCAGCTCGGCAGCGCAAGCCCGCTCAGGTTAACGGCAAGGCCGGCGATGCTTGCCAGCACGATGGGCATGCGCAGCAAACGCCAGAGTGAAGTGCCGGGCCTTAGCATGTAGAGTCCCACCGAAAAGTGCAGCAGCATCTCGACAATGAACAGCACGACCGCCGCGGGTAGCGCCGACTCGCCGAAGGCTAGCAGCAACAGCGGGATGCCCATGTTACCGGAGTTGTTGAACATCATCGGCGGCAGGAAGGTTTTTGGGTTCAATTTCAGCCATTTCACGACCGGCCAGAGCACGAGGCCTGAGCCCAGCACAATCACCACGCCGCCCAGCGCTAGCTTGGCATATTCTTCCAGCGGCGCTTGTCCGTCGGCAAGCACGGCAAACACCAGCATGGGCACAAAGAGTTCCATGTTGAGCGTGTTCATTCCGCGTATATCGGGTGTGCGAAAGTGGCCGTAGAGCGTCCCGCAGCCGGAAATAAGAAACACCGGTAGCAGGGTCGCGAGAATTTGCGCGGTCATGAACAGATCCAGTGAATTCGCATGCGGACAAAGGCCATTATCCTAGCACGTCAGTCGCTTGCGCGGTCGCGTTGCACAGGTCACCATGGTTACATAACCCCGGTGCCACCTAGCGAGAGATCATGAGCAAGTTCTGGAGCCCCGCAGTTCGTGAACTGACGCCCTATGTGCCTGGCGAACAACCCCGCGAACGTCTGATCAAGTTGAATACCAACGAGAACCCTTACCCCCCGGCATCCGGTGTTGGCACCGTCCTGCGGGATTATCCCACCGATCATCTTCGGCTTTATCCCGATCCGGAGTCCCGTGCACTTCGCGATGCTCTGGCGACAAACCTTGGAGTTGAACGGAAAAACTTGTTCGTCGGCAATGGTTCCGATGAAGTGTTGGCCCTCGCCTTTCAGGCTTTCTTCTGTCAAGCCAGGCCTCTGGAGATGCCATCCATTTCCTACAGCTTCTATCCCGTCTACTGCAAGCTCTACGGCATCGAAGGACTTATTCGCCCACTCGATTCGCAATGGCGAGTCGATCTCGATGATTTCGGCACCGATGCCGGCGGCGTCATCTTTGCCAACCCAAACGCTCCCACCGGCCACGGCCACGGTAGGGAGGCCATCACCGGCCTGCTGCAACGAGTTACGGAATCGGTTGTACTGATCGACGAGGCTTACGTCGATTTCGGCGGCGAGAGTGCTGCGCCCTTGGTGACTCTTTACCCTAACCTGCTGGTCACCGGCACCTTCTCAAAGTCCCGCAGCCTCGCCGGCCTGAGGCTGGGTTATGCAGTAGGGTCTCAGGAGTTGATCGAAGGGCTCGAACGAGTCAAGAACTCCTTCAACTCCTATCCCGTCGATAGCTTGGCCAGTGCCGTCGCCATTGCCTCCCTTGATGACGACGAGCATTTCGAGGCGTGCCGTGAAGCAGTAGTTACGACACGCGAGCGCACCCGGACTCGCCTCGAAAAACTGGGTTTCCGGATACTTCCTTCCCAAGCCAATTTCATCCTCGTCAGCCATCCCCAATTCGACGCGGCTCAGCTATTTGTCGGACTGCGCGAGCGCGGCATCCTGGTCCGTCATTTCAACACACACGCCCTGCGTGACTTTATGCGTATCTCGATCGGCACTGATGATGAGATGGACAGCCTGGTGGAGACTCTCGAGTTATTGTGCGGGTAAAAGCACTCTCGCGCTCTCAAACATAACGCCAGGCCCTAGGGCTGGCGTTATGTTTGAGAGTGTTGTCTACATTTTTCTGTGTGAGTTTTTCTTTTCCGCACACGAGAGCCCCCCAGCATCGCGTGATGCTGGGGGGCCGGGAGAGGTGCCTGACGATGACCTACTCTCGCAT
>NZ_JAHCLU010000009.1 GCF_018448785.1 Halomonas jincaotanensis
GGCGAACCGCCAGTTGGTCGCCTGACAACCAGGGAAGCTCCACTTACGGTGCTGTCCAGTTTTACGGGTCCATTTCTCGGCACCATGGGCAATACACACGGCGTAAAGGTCAAAAGCAGCCCCATGCCGAAAAAGGCGGCCAGGGTCCACAGTGTATTGCTGGAGGCCAAAGAGGCAGCGAGTCGCTGATCATCTGCCATTGAATCAGTGACAGCGACAGCGCTTGGAGCGTTTTGGGTAGAAAGCAAGCTGTCGGGTATGGACCCGGCTGCCGATTGATCGGTATTTCCTGCCAAGTCGGCAAGCGTCACGCTTTGGCGCTGGGGCGGATAACACAGGCCTGCCTTGGCGCATCCTTGCCAGCTCAGTTCGAGACGCTGCGCTTCTTGGGGGTCGAGGCGGACCTCAACGCTGTCATAGTAGACTTGAGACTCACCGAAAAACTCGTCGGTGATGAGCTCCCCTTCTGGCATAACGGGTCCCGCCATAGGGGAGGATTCGCCTTCGATGTTGAGACGATGTCGATATAAATAGTACCCATCGGCGATATCCCAGCGTAAAACAATATCATCACTTTCCCTGGAAGCAGTGAGGTGAAAGGCTTCATCCACGGGAAGAAACTCTTCCTCCCCTGCTTGTAGAGACGAAGTGAAGACCAGTAGAAGCGTAGTAAGAATTGCCAATACATAGAGATGCAATCGATGAAGCTTACAGACTTGCATATAGCTGCTCCAGCCAGTTGGATTCGGCATTGTGACAGCGTGGCATTAACCGAGTATTAGCGGTCGAAAGTTTTTAAAAAAGTATTCAGTTGTTTTTTATATATCGAGTTTTCGCTTATTTCTCGGTTGCGAAAAAAGAAATAATCATAAACACTGTGCATGGTTTTTGGACATGCGGAGTCATTATGCAGTGTTTTTATTTATGCCATCTTGGCTATTGTGTTGGGGCTGGAAAAACAAGCCGCGTCAGTGCATTAATGGTGCTGGTTATTTTCCTTCAGTCTGGCTCGGTATCGGCAGAAGAGAGTCGGCCAACCGGGGCAAAGTATTCTCTGGTGGAGCACACCCGAATCGTTGGCGAGAGCTACTCCATTGTTCTGGAAGAGAACAAGCCTCTGCTGGATATCGCAAAGGAACATGGCGTCGGCTACGAGGAAATTCGCGCCGCCAACCCCGATATCAGCATCTGGATGCCCGGCGTAGGCACCGCAATCCGCATCCCTGCTAGACATATCCTGCCAGCAACGCCTCAAGAAGGCATTGTCATTAATCTTGCCGAATTAAGGCTCTATTATTATCCCCCGACAGGGGAAAATGAGATGCCAATAGTAGAAACGTACCCAATTGGCATCGGTCGTGATGGCTTCAATACACCGCTTGGTGTCACCAAGACCACTATGCGTCTTGAAGACCCTGCCTGGTACCCGCCGAGTTCCATGCGGGAAGAGGCGGCTCAACGGGGAGATCCGCCCCCAGTCGTGGTTCCTCCGGGGCCCGACAACCCATTGGGAAGCCATGCCATACTGCTGGATATTCCTGGCTATCTTATCCATGGCACCAATCAACCGGATGGCATCGGTATGCGGGCCAGTCGTGGGTGCATTCGCATGCACCCCGAGGATATCGAAAACTTGTTCGAGCGCATTCCTGATGGTACTCAAGTCAATGTTGTGAATGAACCCTTTAAAGCTGCCTGGGATGAGGGGCAGCTGTATGTCCAGGCCTTCCCATCGCCTTCAGGGAGCGAATATGAGTTGGGACGTTTAATTGATCCGCTGGAATCCTTGGCAAACGTAAAGAAGGAAGGTGTCGAGATAAATCATGATTACGTTCATAAGCTGGTCATGCAGGCGGATGGCAATCTATATCGAATTTATCCGAATTCAGAGGAAATTTACGACAAAGAAGCATCGGTCCTTATAAGTATTTACGAAGAAATCGAGACAAGACCACAGGGCTTTTACCTGTACACCGAAACAAGGTGATTACTTGAAGATTCATGCTTGTTCCGAATTTCGGGGCTACTTCACTGTAGGAGAATAATCCATGCCGATAGCGTGGTTGGAGTTATTCGGAATGACGCTGACCACGGTCGCGGCGATGACGAGCACCGGCATGATCCTGCTCGCTGCGCGTTGGCAGACGATCGAGGTTTGGGCCTATGGCCGCGCCCGGCGCCCCTGGTCCGTCTGGGCAATGGCGGGGCTGCTGCTCGTCCTCTGGGGGCTTGCACTGCGCGACTTTGCGATGCGCCCCGAGGGCACGCGAAGCTGGGCCGGCTGGTGCCTTGTCGTCGGTATCCCGGCCCTCTGGGCTATCAAGTCAATGGCACTGGTCTTCAACCCCAGAGGGCGGGCCGCGGTCTCCTCGATCTCGGGCGATCGGGCCTGGCGGCGGATCGGTCTCGCACGATTGCCGATCGCGATCATCCTCGCGGCTCTGACATTGCTTGCCTGATCAGGGCGCCGGAGCGCCCAATCCCGAAAGGCGGTCGCCTCGAACGAGAAAACGACCATCGATCCGGATCGCCAACGGTTCGCCCGAGATCGGCGGTGCGGCTTCCGCTGCGGGACGCTACGCATGGACGTGCAGGTGAGGCTCGGTCGAGGCGCCGGAATTGCCGACTTCGCCGATGCGGTCGCCCACGGCCACTTGATCACCCATCATGACCGCCACGCTACCCTGTCGCATGTGGGCAAAGACGATCTCTGCCGCGCCGCAGCCCAGGATGACATGGTTGCCCAGTCGGTTGACGTGGTTCTCGTTCGGAACGTCGAAATCGGGCAGGGACCCTTCGGCCGCGATCATCCGCCCATCGCAGGGCGCGCGCAACTCAGCACCGAAAATGGCATAGGCTGCCGGGTCGGCGGGCAGCCAGCCGCTTGCAGCAGCCACCCGCCCAGAGACTCCGCAGGAAGCAGGAACAGCCAGAGAAGCAGCGTCAGTGGCAAAACAACCTGAATCAGAAGGACGAGTGCGATCATGGTGCTGTGCATCTGTCGGCAGCAAGGACGACGTCCCGCATCAGATCGGTCCTCCAAACGCCAAGCCCCAGCGCAGCATGAGACCTGCGAGCCCCACCGATGCGAGCGCAAAGGCGCTGTGATGTAGGCGCCGCCACAGGCTCCAGCCCGGTGCGCGCCAGACGAGCACCAGTGACAGGAAAACCGCCACCGACATGACGGTGATCACGTCGCCCATCAGGAGCACTGCCTCCAGCGTTGGTTGCGGCTGGTCGAACAGGAATTCCGAACCAAGCCGTATGGCGGCAAGACCCGCGGCAACCCCCGCGCCTGCCATAATCCAGACCGCGCCCGCCCCAGCCAACGCCAAAGCGGCAGCCAGCAGCCCACCCCGTGATCCGCCGCGAAGCCCGTGCCGCCATAGAGGCCCAAGCAGTGTGGTGAGCGACAGGAGTGCGGCCAAACCGAACGCGGCACCCAGCCAAACCGGGTCGGCAAGGCCACGCAGCCGCTCGTGCGTATGCGCCCCGGTGCCGTCGGCGAGACGCAGCACCCGGCCGTCCGCATCGCGGATCAGCATCACGCGATTGCCCAGCGCGTCCTGCCACAGATCAGGTGCGATCGGTTCGAAGCGCGATGGGGCCTGCAAGGTGCCCGTCGGAATCAGCAATGCGCCACCGGGCAAGGCGGTCACGCTGAGCGGTGAGAGCGCCGCAAAGAACTGCGCCGGCCCCGAAAAGGTACGCCGGTTGTTCAGGTAGCGTCCCGCCGCCTCAGCCGCGTGGGCATCGGCATCAGGGACAGTCTGCGGCGCCGGGGGCTCAAGTCCCGCTTCGGAGGCGAGCGCGGCAAGGATCATGTCGGGGGCAAGGAAGGGAAGGCTCACGCCTCGGCCCCCGTTCTGCGAGATGAAGACGCCGGCATCGATCTCGGGGATGAAAACGAGGTTCGACAGGAACTCGTTCAGCCCACCGCCATGGCCATAGACCGTGGTGCCGAACATCGGCCGGGCCTGAAAGCCATGGGCCATGTCCGCAGCCTGCGGGCGGTCGTCAAAAAGCCGGGTGCGCATTCGCACCATGGTCTCGGGCTCCAACAGCCGAATGCCATCGAGTGCGCCGTCGCTTGTCAGGAAGCGCAGGAACCGAGCCATGTCTGCAGCGGTGCTGGCGATGGCACCGGCCGGAGCGAATGCGCCGATGTCGATGCGGAAGGCCGGGTGCGCGATGCCGCCGCGAACACGGTAGCTGCTCGACAAGGGCGGCTGATCGGGCCTGCGCGCGGATTCGCTGGTGGTCGTGTCGTCCATGCCCAGTGGATCGAGGATGCGCGTCTGCACGAACGCCGCCCAAGGCTGTCCGGAGACGTTCTCGACAATCTGCCCGGCCAGGGCGACACCCCAGTTGGAATAGGAGGTCACCGTCCCGCGCGGCAACACCTGTTCGGGCGCCGAGGCCGCCAGCGCCTGCGGGCGGGGCAAGGCGGCGATGTCCGGGTCGAAGATGGCGTAGCTTTCCTCGTAACCGGGCCGATGGCTCATCAGGTGTGCCAGCGTCAGCGGCTCGTCGCCTGGCACGTCGACCCTACCCAGGTAGCCTGACACATCGGCGTGAAGATCAAGTCTGCCTTCCTCGACCAGCATCATCACCGCGGTCCAAGTAAACAGCTTGGTGATCGAGCCGATCTCGAAACGCACATCATCCGGCCCGGCTTGCCTGTCCGCCTCCAGATCGGCAAAACCGAAGCCGCGCAAGATCACATCGTCATCGACGACAATGGCAGCGACGGCGCCGGGCACCTGTTCGGTGGTCATGAACCCGTGGGCAAGCGCGTCAAGCCGCGCGGCGAGCGAGTCGACGGCGCTCTCTTGTGCCTGCAACTGGCCCGCGCAGGTTAGCCACGCCATTGCGACGAGGGCCGAGAAGACAGGCTTGATGCGCTCGATCATCTTGCCGCCTCCAGAAAGCGGATCTCCGTGACATCGGCGATGAAGAAGGGGAAATAGTCCTCGGTGCCGAACATGTTGCCCGCCTCCACGTGGAAGGGAAGGCGATAGCCCCCGACCTCGCGAAAATCCGACGTAAAGGCGCCGAAAGGCTGCCGCCGGTGCACCTTGTCGGGGTTGGCGTCGCTCCATCGCTGGAACGATACGATCACAGGTCGGCCCTCGCTATCGACGGTCACGTCCACGGCTTGGCTAAGGTCGCCGTGGCGAATGGTCACGCGCGCGGTGTCGTCGTCCACGCCCTCCCAAGTGACTCCCGGCCCCGGCAACAGGGCCGCTGGCGTCCAGATCACGGCCTCTGCAACGTAGCGACCGAAGGCCGAGCGCGTATGATCGGGATTTCCGCCAATCCGGGCGACCGGGATCAGGCCGAAGATGCGGAACCGTGTCCATAAGCCCGAGTCAGACCCCGAGACCGGCATCCCGCCGCGCGTGCGCATCGCCCAGACGAAGCCCTCGGGCACGGCGAGGATTTGGCGTGCTTCCATCGGCTGATAGGCAGGGTCGTTTTTGGTGCCGAGGCTGAACTGACCGGCCATGTCGATTTCGGCCACTGGGAAAAGCGGCGTTCCTGGTTGGATCGTGTAGGCGAAATACCGTCGCGCCGGCTCGGGCAGATCCGCGACCAACGCATACGAGAAGAGGGGAGGAGCCTTGGGCTTGAGTGCTGCAAGACGCTGCCATTCCGCCCTGTCGGCGCGCTGGTCCCACACGAGAAGGGCACCTAGAGCGAGGAGGCCGAACAAAAACAGGAGAGCGAGTGCGATGATGAACTTCATGATCTCGATAACGAAGACTTTACTCCTTTAATGTAAAGGCTTTTCGCCGCGCGACATGATGACCTGGATCAAAAGTAGGCAGGGCACGGGGTTGTTTATCCTCACAAAGCTCGCAGCGGCGCAGCAAAAGGCGAAAGGCATACCCTTGCCCGAAATGTTCGAGCTCCGCACGCGGGAAACGTCTTTGCATCGTCAGCTCACTCAGGCATCGCCGGAGGACGTGGCGGCAGTCGACGCGCGTTCGGCAGACAGTTCCAGCCTGGCGCGATCGACCAGTTCCGGCGGCAGTTCCTTCTTGACGGCAACGCCGAGCTCACTGAATTCAGCCGTCTGCTTGATCAGATTGCCACGACCGCTGATCAACCGATTCATGGCCAGGTCGTAGCTCTCGCGCGCGCCATCGATCTTGTGACCCACGTCCTGCATGCTTTCAAGGAACAGTCGTAGCTTGTTATAGAACTTCTCGGCACGACGGGCCAACTCAGCGCTGTGCCGGCTCTGGTCCTCGAAGCGCCACAGCTGTCGCACGATATTCAGGCTGGTCAGTAGCGTCGTGGGCGTGGCCACCAGAACGTTGGTCTCGATGGCCCGCTGGTAGAGGCCAGGGTCGAACTTCAGCGCTTCGACATAAGCCGACTCGATGGGGATGAACATCACCACCACTTCGGGAGAATTCAGGCCCGGAAGGTCGTAATAATGCTTGTCGGCAAGTTCGTTGATGCGCGCGCCTACCGCCCGTGCGTGCTCCGCCAGCGCCTGATGACGCGTTGCATCGTCCTCGGCATTGACGTAGCGCACATAGGCAGAGAGCGAGGTCTTGGCGTCGATGACCAGGTGCTTGCTCTGGGGGAGATAGACCACGGCATCCGGACGGCGGCGGCCGTCGTCGGTATTGAAACTCTGCTCGCGGGTATAGTCGTGGCCGAGTCGCAAGCCGGCGCCTTCCAGCACGTTTTCCAGCATCAGCTCGCCCCAGTTGCCCTGGAGTTTCTTCTGGCCCTGTAATGCCTGGGTGAGCTTGCTGGCCTGGTCGGTGATCTCGCGATTGAGATTCTGTAGTTGCACGAGCTCGGTGCGCAGGCTGGCGCGTTGCTCGGTATCGTAACGATGGATCGACTCGACTTTTTCGCGAAAGCCCTTCATCTCGGTCTGGATGGGTTGCAAGAGCCCGCTGATGTTCTTCTGCGACAGGTCCGAGAACGCCTTGCCCTTGCGTTCGAGTATTTCGTTGGCGAGGTTCTCGAATTCCTGCTTGAGCTGGTCGCGGTTTTCGCGAATCCAGGTGAGCTGTGCGGTGAAATGCTGCTGTTTCTGTTCAAGGGTCGTCGTCAACTCGGCATGGCGGGACTGCAGGTCAGACAGCTCCTTGACGGCTTGCTCCCGAGCGCTCTTCTCCTCTCGCCACCAGTGTTCATAGCGGTCGCAAGTGTCACAGGCGCTGTCGCGCTGAGCGGTGAGGGTGGCCACAGCCTCGCGCTGTTCCGCCGCCGCGGCCTGGTAGCGAAGACGCTCGGCGTCGCGGCGACGTCCGCCAACGATGCTGGCAAGGGCATAGGCGAACATGAATGCCGCCAGCGCTGAAAGGGCGGCCAGCAAGGGTGGCGTCAGCGTCATGGGTGTCTCCGTTTCGTCATGGGGTTTGATTGTCATCCTTGCCGAATTGGCGAATCAACCAATACAGAAGCGTTCTTTTTATCTGTCGGGACGCGAACGTCTCGCCGATGAGGAAATACCGTCGTGGGAGCGGAGCGAGTCACCTTGGCTTTCCGGGGCTCGCCCTAATCGCTAGAATGAGGTGTCGTCGTCAGCCTGTCGATTATGGGCCGTCATTCCTTCCTCTCTGTTCGTTCAACTCTGTTCGTCAAACTTCAAGGATCCGCGCTGCATGAGCTACCAGGTTCTGGCCCGCAAGTGGCGACCGCGTACCTTTCATGAACTGGTCGGCCAGGATCATGTTCGCCGCGCGCTGGTCAATGCGCTCGACCAGGGGCGTTTGCATCATGCCTACTTGTTTACCGGCACGCGTGGTGTCGGCAAGACGACCCTGGCGCGCATTCTGGCAAAATGCCTCAACTGCACGGCAAACGGGCAGGGCGATGATGGCGTGACCTCGACGCCGTGCGGCCAGTGCGATAGTTGCCGATCCATCGATGAGGGGCGCTTCGTCGATCTCATCGAGGTGGACGCCGCCTCGCGCACCAAGGTGGAAGACACCCGCGAGTTGCTGGACAACGTGCAGTACGCGCCCACCCAGGGGCGCTACAAGGTGTACCTCATCGACGAGGTGCACATGCTTTCCACCCATAGTTTCAATGCGCTGCTCAAGACGCTCGAAGAGCCACCGCCGCACGTGAAGTTCCTGCTGGCGACCACCGACCCGCAGAAACTGCCGCCTACGGTACTGTCCCGCTGCCTGCAGTTCACCCTCAAGCACATGCCGCCCGAACGGGTCGTGGGTCATCTGACCACCGTGCTTCGGGCCGAAGAGGTCGATTTCGACGAAAGTGCCCTCTGGTTGCTCGGCAAGGCCGCCAAAGGCTCCATGCGCGATGCCATGAGCCTGACCGACCAGGCCATCGCCTTCGGCCAGGGTGAGGTGCGCCACGCCGACGTGGCCGCCATGCTCGGCACCCTGGATCACCGGCACGTGCTGGCCCTGATGGAGGCGATGGCGGAGGTCAACGCCACCCGTGTCTTATCGGAAGTCAGCCAACTGGCCGAGCAGGGGCCGGACTTCGCCGCTGTGCTTGACGACCTCACCGGCATGCTGCACCGCCTGGCCGTCGCACAGATGGTGCCCGATGCCCTGGATAACGCCCACGGTGACCGCGAATCCCTGTTGTCATTGGCCAGCCGCTTCAGCGCGGAGGACGTTCAGCTCTATTACCAGATCGGCATCCAGGGGCGTGGCGACATGGCGCATGCGCCGGATTTACGCGCAGCCCTGGAAATGACGCTGCTGCGCATGCTGGCCTTTCGCCCCCAGGGGGTGCCCAAGCCCCCAAAGACCCCGCTGCCGCTCAGTGGCGCACCCGAGCGCGATGTGACCGGACGCCATAGCCCCGATTCCGCTGATGCCGGAAGCGATAAGACAGCCCTCACTACCTCTACGTCGACCGCTGGGCCCTCAGCGGAACACTCGACTGCCCCCGCTGCAAGCGAGGCAGAGACGCCTGCGCCGGCGGGTTCGGCAGCGGCGCCGCGGCCAATCGAGTCAACGCCGATTGAGTCACCGCCAGTCGAAGCACTAGCGCCCGACGAGGCGCCTCCACTCGTTGAAGAACCACTTCCATGGTTGGACAGCGAGCCAGTCGAGCCCGATAAGACGGCCGAGCCTTCAATGGCCCCTGAGCCGCCACCAACGCCACAGCCGGAAACCATCCCGCCTACGGTTGCCCCGGTAGCTGGGGCGAAAGGGCGGGTCGAGCATGCTGACTGGCTGGCGCGTTTTGATTCGCTGGGCCTTGGCGGCTTGACCCGAAACTTGGCGGCCAACTGTGTGGTCGAAGAAGACGACGGTGAGCGACTGTATCTGCGCCTTGATCCCTCGCTTGCGGCGATGCAGGCGGATGTTCACCTTCAGCGCATGCAGCAGGCCTTGGTCTCGCTGGGGTTCGAGCGTCGCCTGGTTGTCGAAGTGGGGCCGCTGCCCGAATCGATCGAAACCCCCAAGCAGCAGGCCGACCGACTTGCCGCGCAGCGACTGGCCGAGGCGGTTGAAGCCTTGACCCGTGACCCACATATCCAGGAATTGCAGAAGACCTTCGGGGCGCGCCTGATACAATCCACCGTCAAGCCGGCCGATGCTCAAGCCTAGAGCGACGTACCGGCGGCGGTTCCCGCAAACGCACATGACGAGCCTATACACGCGCTCGAGCAACGTCACATTAACCAGAGAGGAATCCGCCATGATGAAAGGTGGAATGGGCAACCTGATGAAACAGGCCCAGGAAATGCAGGAAAAGATGCAACGCGTTCAGGAAGAGGTCGCCAAGGCCGAAGTCCTGGGCGAGGCGGGCGCCGGCATGATCAAGATCACCATGAACGGCCGCCACGATGTCAGCAAGGTCGACATCGATCCCAGCGTCATGGAAGAGGACAAGGAACTGCTTGAGGATCTGTTGGCCGCCGCGGTCAACGATGCCGTGCGCAAGGTCGAAGCCAATTCCAAGGAGAAGATGGAAGAGGCGACCGCTGGCCTGAACCTGCCGCCCGGCTTCAAGATGCCGTTTTAGGGCGTATGATGACGCCTGATATGAGACGCCAATGAGCTTTTCCCCCTTGGTAGATCGGTTGATGGAATCGCTGCGGGTATTACCGGGCGTGGGGCCCAAGACCGCCCAGCGCATGGCCATGCATCTGCTCGAGCGCGATCGTGAGGGCGGCAAGCGTCTGGCCGAGGTGCTGGGTGTGGCGGTCGAGGAGGTCGGCTATTGTCGTCGCTGCCGGACCCTCACCGAGCAGGAAATTTGCACATTATGCGAGAGTGCGCGGCGTGACGATGCCGTGCTCTGTGTGGTGGAATCCCCCGCCGACCAGCTGGCCATCGAGGACGCCGGCGGCTATCGCGGGCGTTACTTCGTGCTGCACGGCCATCTTTCCCCCCTGGACGGCATCGGCCCGGAAGATATTGGTCTCGACCAGCTTGAAACACGGGTCGCCGAAGGCGGCGTCGAGGAACTGATCCTGGCCACGAACCCTACCGTAGAGGGCGAGGCGACGGCCCACTACATCGCGGCTCAGCTCTCCCCCCTGGGCGTGAAGCTCTCGCGGCTGGCGTATGGCGTTCCCATGGGGGGCGAACTTGAGTATGTCGATGGCGGCACTCTGAGTCGTGCCTTCAATGGTCGCTTGCCGTTTCAGAGCGACTGATCCCTTCCTATTTGCCGGACCCCTTATGCCCTTGAACCCCGAGATTCGCTGGATCGACACTGCCGAGGCCTTGGACGCGGCCTGCGCGGAGGTGGCCGATGCCGATGTCATCGCCCTGGATACCGAGTTCTTCCGCGAGAACACTTTCCATCCGGTGCCGGCCTTGATCCAGTTTGCCGCCGACGGACCGGCTTATCTGGTCGACCCTCAGGCCGTCGGCTGTACTGAGGCGTTTCGTCGACTGCTGTCCTCGGGGCCCGTCAAGCTGCTGCATGCCTCCAGTGAGGATCTCGAGGTCTTTGCCCATTGGGCCGGGGTGGCGATGGCACCGCTGATCGATACTCAGGTCGCGCAATCTTTGCTGGGTGAGGTGCCTTCCATGGGCTACCAGAAGCTGGTGAAATTCTGGGTCGGCGAAACCCTGCCCAAGGACGAGACGCGTTCCAACTGGCTGCTGCGCCCCCTGAGCGAGACCCAGAAACAGTATGCCGCCATGGATGTGGTCTATCTGCTTGAAGTCTGGGAGCGACAGCGTGAACGCCTCGAGCAGCTACAGCGAATGGAGTGGCTCGAGGCCGACTGTGGCGAACTGGTCGCGCAGGCGACGCGCAGCGAGGCGGCCGATGGCCAATGGTATCTGCGCCATCGCCAGCTGTGGCGCCTGTCGCCGCGCCAGATCGAGGCGTTCCGCCGGCTCACTATCTGGCGTGAAGGCGAGGCGCGGCGGCGAGATCTGCCTCGCGGCTGGCTGATCAACGATCGGCTGCTGTACGCCATCGCCGAAAAGCTCCCCGAAAATCGCTACGAGCTGGCCCAGGTCGAGGATCTTAAGCCGTCCCTGATCAAGCGGGAGGGCGATGAGCTGCTGCGCCTGGTTCGCGAGGCACTTCATGCTGACGAGGGGCTGCTGCCTCCCGCCATGCCATCCCCACTGGCTCCCGAGTTCAAGAAGCGCGTCAAGGCCGTCAAGCGAGTGGTAAATGCTGAAGCCGAGGACCTCGGGCTGGCGCCGGAAGTGCTGCTGCGTCGTCGGGACGTCGAGGCGCTGGTAACGGCGGATCTCGGCGAAGACGCGCTGCCGTTGCCCGGTGGCTGGCGAGGCGAGCGTCTCAATGCCGACATGGTCTCGGCTCTCGAGGCGGTGTCCTGATGAGCGATGACCGGATGCGCGGCGACAAGCTGTTGTGCGAGGTGTTCAAGAGTTCGCGCAAGGAGGGACTTTACCTTTATGTCGATAAGCGCCAGGGGCTGGTGGATGTGTCCGAGCCATTGCTCGAGCAGTTCGGCAAGCCACTTCCGGCCATGACGTTGATCCTCACCCCGGACAAGACACTGGGCCGGGCGAAGGCGGCAGACATCATGGCGGCCATTCGCGAGAAGGGCTACTACCTGCAGATGCCGCCAGCCAAGGACGACTACCTGCTCGATCTTTACAACATGCCGACACAGGCGCGTTACTGATTTATCGCGCCCGGTGCCGCGCGAAACCCGCTGAATCGCGCCCGGTGCCGTGCGAAACTCGCTGAACCGCGCCCGGTGCCACGCGAAACTCGCAGAATCGTGACCCGGCAACCAGCCGCGCCCGCGTAGCGCAGGAGAGATCATGAGAGAACGGTTCTGGGAGCGCTTCGGCCTCGACGAACTCACCCCGCAGGAGTGGGAGGCCCTCTGCGACGGCTGCGGCCAATGCTGCCTGCTGAAGTTTCAGGACGAGCAGACTGGCGATCTGGCGGTACTCAACGTGGCCTGTGAGCTGCTGGATATCGGCAGCTGCCAATGCGGCGACTATGCCAACCGTTTCGACAAGGTACCGGATTGCACCCAGTTATCTCCCCAGCGTATCGAGGCGTTCCGCTGGCTGCCGCGCTCTTGCGCCTACCGGCGCATCGCCGAGGGCAGAAAGCTTGCCGGCTGGCACCCGTTGATTGCCGGGGGGCCCGAGCGCATGCACCGCAAGGGCGTCAGCGTGCGCAGCTTCGCCGTGTCTCAGCGTGAGGTCCCCGAGGAGGAGCTTGAGGACCATATCATCGCCATCCTGCCGATCGATGGCTGACGCCTATGAAAGCTTACGTGAGTCGTCGCGTGACTCCACGCCAAGTGACCAGAGGATGTAGGCATCCTGGCGGGCGTTGTCGTGCCAGGCCTTGAAGCGTCCGGAGGCGCCGCCGTGGCCGGCCGACATGTCGGTGCGCAGCATCACCGGGCCGCGGGCCGTGCCGAGTTCGGTGAGCCGCGCATAGAGCTTGGCCGGTTCCCAGTAGGGCACCCGGGTATCGTGCCAGCTGCCTTGCAGGAATACCGTCGGCCAGGGCTGCGCAGAAAGATTGTCCAAGGGTGAGTAATCGCGGATCCGCTTCCGGGTACCAGGATCGTCAGGGTTACCCCATTCCGTGTATTCGGCGGTGGTCAGTGGCAGGTCGGGGTTCTCCATGGTGCGCAGGACATCGACGAAAGGCACGTCGAGCACGGCGGCACAGAAGGCCTCGGGAGCCAGGTTGAGGCTGGCGCCCACCAACAGGCCGCCAGCGCTGGCGCCATAGGCCGTGATGCGCTCGCCGTCACTGATGCCGGCTTCCACCAGGGCGTTGCGGGCGGTCAGGAAGTCGCGAAAGCTGTTTTCCTTGTGTTCGAGCTTGCCGGCCAGGTACCAGGGCTCGCCGCGGTCGCCGCCGCCACGTACGTGGGCCACGGCAAACGCCACGCCGCGTGCCAGCAGCTCCAGGCGGGCAATCGAGAACCAGGGGTCAAGCACCTCGCCATACGCGCCGTACCCATAGAGCAGCGTCGGCAGGGGATGTCCGGCCAGGTCGGCGCGCATCACCACCGAGACGGGGATGCGCTCGCCGTCGTGGGAAGTCGCCCAGAGCCGCTCACACACCAGCTGCTCCGGGGTGAGGTCGCCGTGGAGCGCCTGCTGCTTGAGCAGGCGACGCTCCCCGCTGTCGAGGTCGTGGGTCATCCAGCTCACCGGCAGGGTGAAGGACTCTTCGCGCAGGCGCAGGCAGCGAGTGTCGAAATGCGGCGTATCCCCCAGCGCCAGGCTGCATGGCGTCTCCGGAAGGGGCAGGCGTTCTTCGCGGTGGATGCCCAGTGCACCCTCGAGCTCGAGGATTCGCACATGAACCTGGGCCTCGTGATGATCGCGCTCGGTAACGACCAGGCCCCAGGCGAAGGCGTCGATGCCTTCCAGCGTGGCGTCCTCGCGATGGGCAATGAGCGGCTGCCAATGCACGCAGGGGTCCTCGCCACGCTCGGTAGACTCCGTGATACGCCAATCGTCCACGACGTCGAGGCTGAAGTGCGGCGCGTTGCGGTTATGCAGCACATAGAAGTGCCCTGGCCGATGGTCGACGCCCACCTCGACGCCCTGCTCGCGGGCTCGGAAAAGGCGCGGTGGCGAGGCCGGGGAGCGGGCCGGCAGCAGGTGGCATTCGCTGGTATCCTTGGAGGCGCTCTCGAGTATCAGCCACTCCCTCGACCGGGTCTTGCCGAAGCCTACCCAGAACTCCGTATCACCCTCGCGCAGTATCAGTACCGGTTCGCTGGCGGCCGGAGAGTCGGGGTTTCCTACCGCCACCGGCAGACGCCAGATGCTGTCGGGGCGTTGAGTGGCGTCGTAGCGGGTGAAAAGCAGCGTGTGGCCGTCCTCTGCCCAGGTAAGCTCTGGCCCGATCTCATCGAGAAGCAACACGGGCTCACCCGCGGGCAAGTGCTTCAGATAGAGCGTGAAGGTTTCATCGCCACGCGTGTCCTCCGTCCAGGCCAGCCACTCTTCGTCGGGGGAAAGCGCCATGTCGCCGATCTCGAAGAAGGCCTGCGCCTTGGACCGGTCCTCGAGGTCCAGAAAACACTCGGCGGTGTCTTCCTGGCCATTGGGGTGTCGCCACCACAGCGGATAATCGGCATTGGTGGCTGTTTCACTCCAGACGGTGTAGTGGTCCAAAGGAGTACGCAGGCCATGAACGGCGAGCTCTCGACGGGCCAGATGGCCGTGATAGAGTCGCTCGACCAAGCCCTCCAGGGGGGCGAACCAGTCGGCGAATTCTTGGTTGGCAGCCTCTAGAAAGGCCGTGACCTCAGGATCGTCGCGCTGCTCCAACCAGTGCCAGTCGCTATCTTCCGGGCGGCGGAAGCGAGACACCGGCGAGGCGGAAGACAAGCAAGAGTTGTGACGGGGCGGCTGTGCTTTCATGTCGCGGGATGTACCATACTTAGTGTAAATCAATGTTCACAAGGAGCGTGACTGACGGCTCCTGCTGCGAGGTATCGATGCTGATCTCGGATTCAATGGCCCTACTATGGCTGACATACATCGCTCTGTCTCTGGTGGTGCTGGGTTCCGGCTACCTGGGGCTGGCGTTCCTGCCACGCCTGCCTCGGCTGATCATTACTTGGATGGTGGCCGGCGTGATGTGGATACCGTCGCGTTTTCGTCTGCCGCTGCTCGACGAAGGAGAATTCTATAGTGGCTTCGCCCCGGCGGTGATGGTGGCCGGCATCGCCTTGCTGGAAGGCAACAGCGGGTCGATGGTGCCGGCCGCCATCCTGGCGGTGATCGGTGCGCTGGCCGGCTGCGCAGTCGGCGTCGCGATCTGGTGGTGGGGACGCCGTACCACCGACATGAGCGATACGCAGGCGCAAGACTGGCCCGCCTCGCCTCCGGCGGATCGGAAGCGACGCGAGCCGATGCTCGGTTAAGGAGCCTTGAATGGCCAGCTGGATGCTAGGGCAAGGCAAGCAATACGGGCGAGTCCTCATGCTATGGACAGTAGGCCTGGCGTTATGTCTGGCGGCTCAAATGGGGCATGCCCAGGTTGTCGAGGAACGCCCTGATGTGCGCGTGATCATCGATGTATCGGGCAGTATGCAAGAGAACGACCCCGAGCAGCTCAGCACCAGCGCCTTGGAACTGCTGGTTTCTCTGCTGCCATGGGGCGTCGATGCGGGGGTCTGGACCTTCGGTGAAAAAGTCGACAATCCGTTGCCGTTGGGCCGAGTGGATGCCGCCTGGCGCGACGAGGCGTTGGCGCTTTCCCCGGCCTTGCAAGCCAACCAGCCGCATACCGATATCGAGACTGCCCTGCGCGAGGCGGCATCTGCCAAGACCAACGGCTGGCGCCATATGGTGCTGTTGACCGATGGCATGATCGATCTGCCGTCTGAGCGCGGTGCCAAGCCCGCGATCGATGACCAATCACGCCAGCGCCTTGTCGAGGAGTTGGCACCCGAGTTCGCCAACCAAGGTGTTGTCGTGCATTCGGTCGCCTTTTCCGATCAGGTCGACCTGGCACTGATGGAGCGGGTATCCCAGTTGACGGGTGGCCTCTCTTCCATGGTGGCATCACCCGAGAGTCTGCTTGGCGCCTTTCTCGATATCTTCGAGCGCATTTTCCCCGCCGACCAGGTTCCGCTGATCGACGGACGCTTCACCATCGATCCGGATGTCGAGTCCTTTTCAGCGCTGCTTTTCCACGAACCCGATGACGGGGCCATCACACTGGTGGCGCCGGACGGCAGTACCTATCTTGCCGAGCGACATGCCGACGACATGCGCTGGCAGGTGGAGCCGCGCTTCGACCTGATCCGTGTCCCCAACCCGGCGTCCGGCGAGTGGCGTCTCGAAGGGCCGACGGGGAGCGACAGCCGTATCAATGTGATCTCGCCACTGGCACTGCGCACCAACGATCTCCCGACCACTCTCTACCTTGGGTTCGAGGTGCCCGTCGAGGCGTGGATCGAGCTCGATGGCGAACCAGCCGCCGAACTGGCCGAGGATCTCGACGTGACCATGGAGTTACACGACGCGCAGGGTGAGGTCCAGACCGCCATCCAGCTTCAGCCCCGCGACGGCCGTTTCGCTGGCGTGCTGCCCCCACCCGCGATCACCGGCAATTCCAAGCTGGTGATTCGCGCCGAAGGCGAGAACTTTCACCGCCAACGTATCCAGGCGGTGAATGTCCTGCCTGCCATTGGCCTGATGCATCAGCCAAGGGCCGAGAGAGTGCTGCTGGTGGCCGAGCATCCACGTCTTGACCGCCACAACACCGAGCTCTCCGGCGAACTTCAAGGAAAGACGCTGGAGGCCGATGCCCTGGGTCCGACACGCTGGCACCTGTCGTTGCCGGAAATCGACGATAGTGTCCGTTTGCCGCTGCTGGTGACCGCCCGGGTCACGCTCGATGGCGAGAGCCGGGAGATCCGTTTGCCGCGTCTGATACTCAATCCCGATGGCAGGATCGGCATCGATCTGGCGGACGAGGTCGGGCCGACGCTCTCCACCGAGCGACTCGAGGAAGAGCCGTCAGCCGAAGATACTACCGAATGGGCGGATAACGCTGCCGACCGCTTCGTGTCCATTGTCAACGAACTGCCGCGCCGGGCCTGGGCATTATGGCAGGAGGGCTGGCCGGGACTCGAGCGCATGGTGGAGCAGAGCAGGCAGGACCCGTGGTGGCGGATGGCTACCTTGATGGTGGTCATCTTGTTACTCGTAGGCGTCGTTGCCATGGGGCTCAGGCACCGGACGCGGTCGGTTCCCGCACCCAAGTCTCTGCCCGGGTCAGGAGCGCGCCCTGGTACAAGATCAAGGTCACGTCCTGCTACCCAACGGAAGGAACCCTATGTGTGAACTGCTGGGCATGAGCGCCAACGTGCCTACTGATATCTGCTTCAGCTTCTCCGGCTTCCTGCATCGGGGCGGCGGGACCGGGCCCCACCGCGATGGTTGGGGGATCGCTTTCTACGAGGAGGGCGGCTATCGCGAGTTTCGCGACCCGCACCCTTCGGTGGAATCCCCCATCGCTCGCCTCATCCGCGACTACCCGATCAAGTCCGAGATCGTCATCAGCCACATCCGCCAGGCCAATGTGGGCAGTGTTCGTCTGGCCAATACCCATCCTTTTGTCAGGGAGATGTGGGGGCAGCCCTGGTGCTATGCGCACAACGGCCAACTGACCGGATGGCAGGCGCTGCCCCTCCGCATTTACCAGCCGGTAGGGGACACCGACAGCGAGCACGCTTTCTGCTGGCTGATGGGGGAGCTCAGGCGGGTTTTCCCCGACCCTCCCGACGAGCGCGAAGGGTTTTGGCGTCATTTGCATCGCCTCTGCGAGCAGTTGCGAGAACTCGGTGTCTTCAATCTCCTGCTGGCCGATGGCGAATACCTCTACACCTTCTGTTCCACCAAGCTGGCGCATATCACTCGGCGTGCCCCCTTCGGGCCCGCTAACCTTTCGGATGCTGAAATGAAGGTGAATTTTGCCGAGCACACCACGCCCGATGATGTGGTGTCGGTAATGGCCACTGAGCCTTTGACCGATAACGAGGACTGGGTGCGCATGACGCCCGGTGAGCTGCTGGTCTGGCGGGAAGGCGAGATTTATGCGAGATTTAAAACGTAAGTTTTAATCATTTGTGTAGCTGCAGAATAATAACGTCGCACACCGGAGTCCGAGGAGAACGCCGCCATGAACCAGCACGCTAACGTTCCGGTACTCACCGGCCCTGAACTGGAAGGGTTGGACCATTATGCCTCGGTGATGGATGTCTTCCACGCGTCGGTCGAGCGCTTTGGCAGCAAACCGGCCTTCAGTTGCATGGACCAGACGATCAGCTATGCCGAGCTCGACCGTCTCTCTGCGAACTTTGCCTCCTGGCTGCAACATGAGACCACATTGCAGCCGGGGGATCGCATCGCCATCCAGCTACCCAACGTTCTGCAGTTTCCGGTAGCGGTATTCGGCGCCCTGCGGGCCGGCCTGGTAGTGGTGAACACCAATCCGCTCTATACCGAGCGCGAAATGGCCCACCAGTTCAAGGATTCCGGCGCACGCGCGATCCTCATACTGGCGAATATGGCCGATAAGCTCGAGCGGATCGTCGAGCGTACCGAGATCGACCATGTAGTGATCACCGAGCTTGGCGACCTGCATCCCTTTGTGAAACGTCAACTGATCAATGCCGTCGTCAAGTACGTCAAGAAACTGGTGCCGGCTTACTCGTTGCCGGGTGCCACACCGTTTCGGACGACGCTCAAGCTCGGGGCTTCCAGAGAGCATCGCGAGGCGCACTGTCAGCCAGAGCAAGTCGCCGCCCTGCAGTACACCGGTGGCA
The DNA here is from genome assembly GCF_018448785.1 of Halomonas jincaotanensis. GTDB lineage: Bacteria > Pseudomonadota > Gammaproteobacteria > Pseudomonadales > Halomonadaceae > Halomonas > Halomonas jincaotanensis. The sequence continues at coordinate 18,734 of NZ_JAHCLU010000009.1, forward strand.
CCACCGGCCTTGCCAGGGGCACCATGCTTACTCACCGCAATCTGGTGGCCAATATGCTCCAGGCGCGTCAGGCCATCGGCCCGGCCCTCACCGACGGGGCGGAAACGATCATCGCGCCGTTGCCGGTCTACCATATCTATACCTTCACGGTGAATTGCCTGTTCATGATGGAGACCGGCAATCATTCGGTGCTGATCACCAATCCCCGCGACCTGGAGGGCTTCGTCAAGCAACTCGGCAAGCTTCGTTTCACCGGTTTCATCGGACTGAACACCCTGTTCAATGCGTTGTGCAACCGCGAAGATTTTCGTCGGCTCGACTTCTCGTCGCTTCGCCTCACCATTTCCGGCGGCATGGCATTGACCAAGGCGGTGGCGCAGCGCTGGGAGGACGTCACGGGCTGCGCCATTGCCGAGGGCTATGGGCTGACCGAGACCTCGCCCATCGTGAGCTTCAACCCCGTGGATGCCATTCAGCTCGGCACCATCGGCAAGCCGGTGGCGGGCACCTCGGTGAAAGCGGTGGACGCAGAAGGCCAGGATGTGGCGCTTGGTGAGCCCGGGGAGCTTTGCGTCAAGGGGCCGCAGGTGATGAAGGGTTACTGGAATCGCGACGACGAAACCGCTCAGGCCATCGATGCCGATGGCTGGTTTCGTACCGGCGACATCGCCGTGCTGCAGGAGGATGGCTATATCCGCATCGTCGATCGCAAGAAGGACATGATCCTGGTGTCGGGTTTCAACGTCTATCCCAATGAGATCGAGGACGTGATGGCGGCACACCCGGGGGTTTTGGAATCAGCGGCGGTCGGCGTTCCAGACGAGACGAATGGCGAGTCGATCAAGCTCTTCGTGGTGGCCAGAGACGAGACGCTGGATGCCGAGGCAGTCCGCGCCTGGTGCAAGAAGGAACTCGCCGGCTACAAGGTGCCGAAGCTCATCGAGTTTCGAAGTGAGCTGCCTAAAACCAACGTGGGCAAGGTCCTGCGTCGGCAGTTACGGGACGAGTCCTCGGGTGACGCCGTTAGCTGAACAGGGATCGCAATAGTCTGTCTTATTGGCGGCTATCATAAGTATCAATGACGGTGATTAGGCGCCGAGCGCTCGGCGGCGCTACAATACACCGCCCATTCTGGGATACCGGAATGGGTTGTTGGGTTTTCATGTTGGCTTTCGCTAGTCCTTTTTATCCCCTCTATTGTTTCACCCAATACGGAGTCCTCGAGCCTGACGTGTCGACCGCCACCCGATCGCCAGAACATCCCCGCCTTTCCGATGCCGACGTGCTTCAGACGCTGCGCCTGGAGCTAGACGGCACCATGTTGCGTGACCGCACGACGCTCGAGAAGCGCCTGCGAGGTCTTTCACGGCGCCTGAAGGAAGGCAAGCCGGTGGATAAAGGTCTTGCTCAGCTCAGCGAGGCATTTCAGCGCTCGCGAGATACTGCGGCGCGGCGCGCGGCCATCCGGGTGACCCTTGCGTATCCCGAGGCGTTGCCGGTGGCCGAGCGCCGCGCCGACATTCTCGATGCACTACGTGACCATCAGGTAGTCGTGGTAGCGGGGGAGACCGGCTCGGGCAAGACGACGCAGTTACCCAAGTTGTGTCTGGAGCTGGGTCTGGGGCGTCGCGGGCTGATCGGTCACACCCAGCCGCGCCGCCTGGCGGCGCGCTCGGTGGCCACCCGGCTGGCCGAGGAAATGCAGGTTCCCCTGGGCGGCCAGGTGGGCTATCAGGTGCGCTTCACCGACCAGACCGGCGACGACACCCTGGTCAAGCTGATGACCGACGGCATCCTGCTGGCCGAGACCCGCCATGATCCGGATCTGACCCGCTACGACACGATCATCATCGACGAGGCCCACGAACGCAGCCTTAACATCGACTTCCTGCTCGGCTATCTCAAGCGGCTGACGGCACGCCGCCCCGACCTCAAGGTGATCATCACCTCGGCGACCATCGATGTGGAACGCTTCGCCGCGCATTTCGCTCTGCCAGGGCCGGATGGCACGCCGCGCCCGGCGCCGGTGGTGGAGGTCTCCGGGCGCACCTATCCGGTCGAGACGCGCTATCGGCCCCTGGTGCGGGAGGCCGATGACGAGGAGGACCGCACACTCCAGGAGGGCATTCTCCAGTCGGTGGAGGAGGTCGAGGCCATCGAGCGCGAGAAGCGCTGGTTCCATGGGCCCCGCGACATCCTGATATTCCTGCCGGGGGAGCGGGAGATACGCGAGGCCGCCGATACCCTGCGTCGTGCCGACCTCAAGGGCACCGAGATCCTGCCGCTCTATGCCCGGCTCTCCAACGCCGAGCAGAACCGCGTCTTCGCGCCGCACGCCGGACGGCGCATCGTTCTGTCCACCAACGTGGCCGAGACCTCGTTGACGGTGCCGGGGATCCGCTACGTGATCGACCCCGGTCTGGTTCGCATCAGCCGCTACAGCTACAAGACCAAGATCCAGCGCCTCCCGGTGGAACCGATCAGCCAGGCCAGCGCCGACCAGCGCAAGGGCCGCTGTGGCCGGGTGGCCGAGGGCGTGTGTATCCGCCTCTATGACGAAGAGGATTTTCTTTCCCGGCCCGAATTCACCGACCCGGAGATCCGCCGCACCAACCTGGCCTCGGTGATACTGTCGATGCTGTCACTGCTGTCGTTGAAACCCGATGACATCTCGGCGTTTCCCTTCGTCGACCCGCCGGACTCACGCTTCGTTACCGACGGCTTTCGCCTGCTGTTCGAACTCGGGGCGGTGGATGCGGACAATCGCCTGACGCCCACCGGACGCAAGCTGGCAAGACTTCCCATCGATCCCCGGCTGGCGCGGATGGTGCTCGCTGGCGCCGACCAGGGCGGGCTTCGCGAGGTATTGATCGTCGTCTCGGCGCTGGCGGTTCAGGACCCGCGCGATCGACCCTCCGACAAGCGGGAGGCGGCCGACAAGGCCCACCGGCGCTGGCATGACCCGGACTCCGACTTCGTGGCGCTGCTCAATCTCTGGAACGGCTTTGAGGCCGCCCGCGAGGAGCTTTCCGGCAATCGGCTGCGCCGCTGGTGCAAGGATCATTATCTCAACTACCTGCGCCTGCGCGAGTGGCACGACACCTTCCGCCAGCTACGCCAGCTGCTGCGCGACATGGAGATCGTGGTGCCGCCGCCGTCGCCCTCCTCGTGGCCGGGCGATGGCGAGCAAGATGCATCGGCCCTTGCCACGCTGCGCCGCGAGAACGCGGTACAGCTCCACAAGGCGCTGCTCACCGGGCTACTCTCGCACCTGGGGACCCTGCTCGAGAACCGTGAATACCTGGGCGCGCGTAACCGCAAGTTCGTTATCCACCCGGGCTCGGGGCTGGCCAGGAAAGCACCGAAATGGCTAATGGCCGTCGAGCTGGTGGAAACCTCCAAGCTCTTCGCCCGCACGGTGGCCAGGATCGATCCGTCGTGGATCGAGCCGATCGCCGGGCATCTGGTGAAACGCACCTACGCCGAGCCGCATTGGGAGATGAAGCGCGCCCAGGTGGTGGCGAGTGAACAGGTCACGCTGTTCGGCCTGCCGATCGTCGCCGGGCGCAAGGTGCATTACGGCCCCATCGCGCCGCAGGAGTCGCGGGAGATGTTTATCCGCCGGGCGCTGGTCGAGGGCGAATTCCGTACCCAGGGCGAGTTTTTCGCGCACAACCGCGCGCTTATCGAGGAGGTCGAGGATCTCGAGGACCGTGCCCGCAAGCGCGACATCCTGGTCGATGAAGATACCCTCTTCGCCTTCTACGACGAGCGCATCCCCGAGGACATCGTCAACGGCAAGGGCTTCGAGGCGTGGCGGCGCAAGGCCGAGCGCGAGAACCCCGACATCCTCAAGTTCGACCGGGCGGCACTGCTGGCCCGCGAGGCGGGGGAGATCACCGAAACCGACTACCCCGATGAGCTCAACCTCAACGGGGTGCGTTATCCGCTCAGCTATCACTTCGAGCTCGGCGCCAGCGATGACGGCGTGACGCTCACCGTGCCCGCGACGATGCTGCCCCAGCTGCCGCTGGCGCGCCTGGAATGGCTGGTGCCGGGGTTGTTGCGCGAGAAGTGCATTGCGCTGATGAAGTCGTTGCCCAAGGCGATTCGTCGCCAGGTCGTGCCGATTCCCGACTGGGTCGATGCTGCGCTCGAGGCCATGACGCCCGACGACGTGCCGCTCACCGAGGCGCTCGGCGAGTTCCTGCGGCGTCGCACCGGGGTACGCCTGCATCCCGACGACTGGCGCCTCGACCAGCTCGAACCGCATCTGGTGATGAACCTGCGCGTGGTGGACCATCAGGGCAAGACGCTGGGGCAGGGACGCGACGTCCGCGAACTGGAACGTCAGTTCGAACAGGCGGCGGGCGAGGGCGCACGCGCCCTGGCGCAGGAGGCCAGTGGCGCGAGCGAGATCGCTACCCTGCCCGAGACGCCACTACCTGAATCCCGCGTGACGACTCAGGCCGGTATCCGCGTGGAAGCCTTTCCGGCACTGGTGCCTGCTGGTGAGGCCTTCCGTGTCGAGCTCTTCGACCACCCCGACAAGGCGCGCGAGGCGCATCGCCAGGGCGTGGTGCGCGCCGCGATGGTGCAGCAGAGCGACCAGGTTCGCGCCATCGAACGCCTCGCGGGGCTATCGACCTGCGCCTTGTTGTTCGCCAAGGTAGGCAGCAAGCGCCAGCTCGTCGAGGACGTGGTGGACGCGGTGTTTCGTCAGGTCGTGGCCGTGGACCCTCTGCCGCGTTCCCGTGTCGAACTGGAGCGTCGCCTCGCCGATACCCGTGGCGAATTGCGGCCGCATGCCGAGTCTCTGGTCACCCATCTCGAGGCCGCGCTCAAGGGCCACCTGGCGGTGACCAAGGCGCTGAAGGGCAACATGAACCTGGCGCTTGCGCTGGTGTACAGTGATCTCAAGGCCCAGATGCAGCGCCTGGTGTATCCCGGTTTCGTCGCGCATGCCGGAGAATGGCTGGAGGAATACCCGCGCTACATGCAGGCGGCGCTGATCCGCCTGGAGAAGGCCCCCCGTGAGCGCATGCGCGATCAGATGCACATGCAGGAGATCCAGGCGCTGGAAGCGCGCCTCGACGCACGGCGCGCCAGCGAGCGGCGCGGCGACGTGGAGGACCCGGTGCTGGTCGAGTTCGGCTGGTGGATTCAGGAACTGCGCGTTTCTCTGTTCGCCCAACAGTTGGGCACGCGCATGCCGGTATCCACCAAGCGGTTGGAAAAACACTGGGCGGACATCACGAGGAGAGCAGCATGATCAAGGTAGCCATCACCGGGACGGGACTGTTCACGCCCGAACATGCCATCGACAATGACACCCTGGTTGCCTCGTTCAATGCCTGGGCCGAGGCCGAAGATGCACGCCACGGCGAGGCCATAGCCGCCGGCGAGCGGGAAGCCATCGCGCCCTCCAGTACGGACTTCATCGTCAAGGCCTCGGGCATCCATAGTCGTTACGTGCTCGATGCCGAAGGCATTCTCGACCCAGAGCGCATGCGTCCACGCCTTCCGCAGCGCCGCAATGACGAGCCTTCCCTTCAGTGCGAGATGGGCCTGAAGGCTGCGTCACAGGCCCTTGATGCCGCCGGGGTGAAAGCGAACGACATCGAGCTGGTGATTGTTGGCTGTTCGAACCTCGAGCGTGCCTATCCGGCGGTGGCCGTCGAGCTGCAGGCGGCGCTGGGTGCCGCAGGCTACGCCTTCGACATGAATGTCGCCTGCTCCTCGGCGACCTTCGCCATCGACGCCGCGGCCAATGCCATTCGCTGTGGCGGCGTGAAACGGGCCTTGGTGGTCAGCCCGGAAATCTGCTCGGCGCACCTGAATTTTCGCGACCGCGACAGTCATTTCATCTTCGGCGATGCCTGTACCGCCGTGGTGCTGGAAAACGCCGCCGTTGCGACCGCCGAGAGCCGCTTCGAGATCCTCGGTACCCGCCTGGTGACCCGCTTCTCCAATGCCATTCGCAATAACGCCGGTTTCCTGGGCCGGGTCACCGACACCGACCCACTGGCAACTGACAAGCTGTTCGTGCAGGAAGGCCGGCGCGTCTTCAAGGAGGTCTGCCCGCTGGTGGCGTCATTGATCGACGAGCACCTGGCGAGCCTGGAACTGCAAGGGGCGGACCTGTCGCGGTTGTGGCTGCACCAGGCCAATCGCCACATGAACGATCTGATCGCGCGACGCGTGCTGGGGACGGACCCTCCTCCCGACAAGGCGCCGATCATTCTCGACCGCTACGCCAACACCAGTTCGGCGGGGTCGATCATCGCCCTGCATCTACATCGACACGACCTGAGCCCCGGCGCCCTAGGGGTGGTCTGTTCCTTCGGCGCGGGCTACAGTGCCGGCAGCGTTGTGCTGCGTCGCCAATGAGCATCATGATTTCGATCCGCAGTCAGGAAAACCCATGAAACATCGTCTCCTACGAATCACCGTGCCGGGTGTGCTGGCCCTGTCATTATTGAGCGGTTGTGCCACAAGCGGGCAGGCGCAAGAACGCCATCCCGATGACCCTTGGGAAGGCTTCAACCGCAAGGTGTTCGTGTTCAACGACACCCTGGACCGCTACGCCCTCAAGCCGTTGGCCCAGGGCTATCGTTTCATCACCCCCGCTCCCGTCGAGACCGGGGTTGGCAACTTCTTTTCCAATCTCGGCGAGATTCGCACCGCGTTCAACAGCGTGCTGCAGGGCAAGCCGGGCAACGCCGGCATCGCCACCTCGCGGTTTCTGATCAACAGCACCGTGGGTATCGGCGGGTTGTGGGACTTCGCGACCCGCATGGATATCTCCGGGCGCGATGAGGATTTCGGGCAGACCCTGGGAACCTGGGGACTCGATTCGGGCCCTTATCTGGTATTGCCGCTGCTGGGCCCGAGTACGGTTCGCGACGCGGCGGGCCTGCCGGTCGACATGTATACCTATCCGCTTACCTACGTGGACGACGAATCGGTGCGCCTCGCCCTGACGGCACTGCGGGTCATCGATGCCCGCGCCGGCCTGCTGGATCAGGAGGCGTTGATTCGCGGCGATCGCTACAGCTTCATACGCGATACCTGGCTGCAGCAACGTCGTTTCGAAGTCAGCGACGGCGAACAGGGCGATGATCCCTTCGCCGGCGAAGAATTCGATTTCGATGATGCCTTCGACGAATGAGGCCATGACGGGATGCAGCCTTCCAAACAGCTGATCGGCGTAATTGATGTTCCCGGCGAGGAGAGGGACGCGTTAGCTGAGATCATCGCTAGAGACGGCCTTGCCGTGTTCGCCGCTGACAACGTCGAGGGCCTGCCGGCGGAAACCGCTCTGGTGGTAGCGCACGTCAGGGCAGTTCCGAGCCGTGACTGGGCATCCTTGACTCCTCGCCTGCCGACACTCGTCGTCAGCGATGATCGACTCGACGCCGACCTTCTGAAGGCTGTGGATGCTGGCCTGGTGGATTACATCGTCGAGCCCTTGCGTCATGGCCACCTGTTGCGACGCATGATTCGCAAGGCCATCGAGTTGCATGAGCTGGCCCAGGAGCGGGCGCGTGATCGGGAGCGCCTGGCCGAGCTCAACGATAACCTGGAAACTCACCTGGCCATGCTGCGCCTCGATCAGCAGGCCGGTGGCCAAATACAACGCAAGCTGCTGCCGCCGCGACCGCAGACCGTGGGACAGATCACCTGCGACTATTGGTTGGCCCCCTCGTTGTATCTTTCCGGTGACTTTCTGGACTTCCAGCGCTTCAACGAGCGTTATACGCTTTTCTATTTTGCCGATGTGTCGGGGCATGGCGCTTCGTCAGCGTTCGTGACCGTACTACTGAAGTACCTCTCCAATCGATGGCAGAACGAATGGGATGGTAGCCGTCCCGAAGCGCTGGCACCACACTGGCTGGGGGAGCTCAACCGGGAGCTGCTCGATGCCGGTATCGGCAAGCATGCCACCCTTTTCGTCGGGGTGATTGACCAGCAGCGTCGCTATCTTCACTATTCGCTTGGTGCTCAGCTGCCCATGCCGATGATGGCGGCCAACGCTACGGTTTATTCACTGCCAGGTGAGGGAATGCCGGTAGGATTATTCCCCGGCGTTACCTACCCTCAACTGGGGTGTGAGCTGCCAGAGAACTTTCGTCTTTGGTTGTGTTCGGACGGAATATTGGAATGCTTGCCGGGTAAGACGCTCAACAAGCGCCTCAAGGAGCTTGAGGACCGGGTTCTCGGCAGTGACACGCTGGAGGATCTGCGCAGCAGTCTGTTTCTCGAGAATCTCTCTGATGACGATGAAAGTGTCGCCGAGAGTGGCCCGGGGCATGAAAAACTCCCCGACGATCTGACGATCATGATGTTAAGCGGGTTTGGCGATGCAAATTCATGAAGGTCGCATAAAAGCAGCGTTCGATTCTGGCGTCTTCGTGCTTCGGCTCTGCGGAGACGTGCGCTTGACCCTGTCTGCCACGCTGGACAGTCAGGCCAAACGACTCGCCGAGGTGCAGGGCCTCAAGGCGGTAATGATCGACTTACGCAAGACCACCAATGTGGATTCCACCGCCCTTGGCTTTCTCGCCAAGGTGGCCATGGCGGTGCAGGGTAGGCTGGAACAGCCGCCGACAATCGTAGCCGATAACCCCGATGTCCAGCGTATGCTGGATGTGATGGGGTTTTCCCGCTATTTCACGTTGGTAGAAGCGCCGATCACCGAGCCCAGCGAATTGAGCGTGTTGGATGAGATGCCGGCCGACGAGGATGGGCTTCGTCAGCGCATCCTGGAGGCCCACCGTATCCTCATGCGCATGAGCGAGCACAACCGCGAAGAATTTCAGCCGTTGGTCGAAATGCTCGAGTCCCAGGAAGCAGCCTCTCCTCCACGCTGAAGGCCCACCGCGCTGAAGGCACGCTTCATTGAAGAGGAGAAGCAGCACCCGCTTCATTCCTTGCGTAGCGTGCCCAAAAGGGCTTCCAATTTGCGCTGATCCACCATGAACTTACGGATGCCTTCGGCCAGTTTTTCGGTGGCCATGGCATTCTCGTTCATTGCCCAGCGAAAATCCTCTTCATCCTGGGGCTCTGGCGCGCTCGTCTCGGCGTCGAGCGGTGCCAGCTGACGCGTCAGTGGCGCGCGAGTCTCTGCCAGCTTATTTAGCAGTTTGGGCGAAATGGTCAGGCGATCGCATCCGGCCAGCGCCACAATTTCGCCAGCGTTACGAAAGCTCGCCCCCATGACGATGGTCTGGTAGCCGTGCCCCTTGTAGTGTTCGTAGATGGCTTTTACCGACTGCACCCCTGGATCTTGATCGTCGCTGAAGTCGGCTTCAGGATCTCGGGACTTGTGCCAGTCGAGGATACGCCCGACGAACGGCGATACCAGGGTCACCCCGGCATCTGCGCAGGCGCGCGCCTGCGCCATGCCGAACAGCAGGGTAAGATTGGAGTTGATTCCCTCGCGTTCGAGCTGGCGGGCGGCGCGGATGCCTTCCCAGGTGGAGGCGACCTTGATCAGGATACGCTCTGGCGCGACACCGTGGCGGGCATAACGCTCGATCAACGAGTGCGCGCGCGCCAAGGTCGCTTCCGTGTCGAAGGAGAGCCGAGCACTGACTTCGGTTGAGACGTAGCCCGGCACCAATGCACTGATCTCGCTGCCGATCTCCACTGCGACGGCATCCAAAGCATCGTCGATGTCGGCGGCTTGACGGGCGATCTCGGCGAGGCGTTGGCGCCGTGCGGCCTGCTGGGCAGCCTGTAGAATCAGCGAGGGGTTGGTCGTGGCATCGGTGGGCTGGAATCGACGGATTGCCTCAATGTCGCCGGTGTCGGCTACCACCGTGGTCATCTGCTTGAGTTGGGACAGCAGGTCGTCTTCCATGAAAAGGCTCTTCTCGTTGTAGGGAAGGACCGATGGTAGCAAGGGCGGATCACGGCCGATAGCGCCGACAGGCGAGGGTGGATGGGGTATGATTAGCGGCCTATCTAAAATTCCCTGTCATGACGCTTGCAGAGGAGGTTTTTTTGCCCCTGAACGCCCGCCGCGTCGCGTTGCTGGTGGCGGCCAATACGGCGCTTGCCCCTTTTGCCATCGATGCCTATCTGCCCGCCATGGCATCGCTGGCGGAGAGTATCGGTGCCAGCGTGCATCACACCGAGCTTTCGATCAGTGTGTTCCTAGTAGGCTTCGCTCTCGGCCAACTGACCGGCGGCCCCCTGTCGGACCGTGTGGGACGCAAGCCGGTTTTGCTTGTCGGGCTGGGGTTCTTCTTGGTGGTTAGCCTGGCGATTACCCAGGTGACGAGCTTGCATCAGCTCTGGACCTGGCGATTCCTGCAGGGCTTGGGCGGCGGCGCCTGTGTGGTCAATTCGGCCGCCATCGTGCGTGACTGCTTCAGGGGACGCGAAGCGGCCAAGGTGATGTCGACGATGGCGATGATCATGATGCTCGCCCCCTTGGTGGCGCCGGCCGTGGGCAGTGGCTTGCTCTACCTCGCCGACTGGTGGCTCATCTTCGTCTTCCTCGCCGTCTATGCGGCCTTCCTGTTGTGGCTGATGGGCACCCAGTTGCCCGAGACCCGGCCTGTCGATTCCCCCGTCGCGTCACCACGCCAGATCCTGCGCAACTATGCCAGCGTGCTTAAACACCGTGAGGCAATGGGGTATATCTGTGCAGTGGCATCGGCCTTCGCCGGCATGTTCGCCTTCGTGACGGCCTCGCCGTTTCTCTATCTGGAGTACTACGGCTTGTCGCCCGCCGTCTATCCACTCGTATTCGGCGGCAATGTGGTGGTAATGGCCGCGTCCAACCGTTTGAACATTCGTTTGCTACGCCGCCGCAGCCCCCAGCAGAACATGCGGCTGGGCCTCGCCGTGCAGTGTCTTGCCGCGCTTTGCCTGGTGGGCCTGGTAGCCACTGGACAGGACACCCTTGTCACGGTGGTGCCCTTGATCATGCTGTTCATGGGCGTGATCGGGCTTATCGCCCCCAATGCCATCTCGTCAGTGCTTGAGCACTTCAGCCACATGAGCGCCACGGCAACAGCTTTGCTCGGTAGCATACAGTTCAGTTGTGGTGCCCTGGCGGGCGTGGTGGTCGGCGCCTTCGAGATCGACAATGCTTGGCCGATGGTGCTGACCATGCTGGCGACGGCGCTGGTGGGTAATATCGGCCTGCGTTGGTTGTCGGGGCGGGCGACGACCGACTGACACTGGGCGATCGTCGGGTGAAACCCACATTTCGTTTTGCCTGTCATGAAGCTGTCACTTTCCTGCGGCAATGTGTGCCTTGCAAAGGCCAGACACCTTTCATCGACAGGAGTAACTCGCATGAACCGTATCCTCAATAGCCGTACTTTCAAGACCACGGCCATTGCCGCCGCCGTGATTGGCGTCGTCGGCGTTGCCCAGGCCCGCGAGCAGATCCGTATCGTTGGCTCCAGCACTGTTTACCCGTTCGCCAGCTATGTGACCGAGGAGTTCGGCGCCGTTACCCAGAACCCGACGCCGGTCATCGAGTCCACCGGCTCAGGCGGCGGGATTCGCCTGTTCTGTAACGGGGTTGGCGAAGGCACACCGGACATCTCCAATGCCTCGCGTCGCATCAAGGCGTCCGAGTTCGAGCGCTGTGAAGAAAACGGCGTGACCGATGTGACCGAAGTCAAGATCGGCTCCGACGGTATCGTGTTTGCACAGTCCAGCGAGAACGAGGCAATGGACCTCACCCTCGAGCAGCTCTTCCTGGCCGTGGCCGCCCAGGTGCCGGTCGATGGCGAGCTGGTCGACAACCCCTATACCAACTGGAGCGACATCGACTCCTCCCTCCCGGATCGCGAGATCTCCATCTACGGCCCGCCCACCACTTCCGGTACGCGTGATGCCTTCGAAGAACTAGCCATGGAAGTCCCTTCCGAGGAAATGGAGGTCTACGGCGGCGAAGGCTACACTGACATTCGTTCCGACGGCGTCTACATCGATGCGGGCGAGAACGACAACCTGATCGTCCAGCGACTCAGCGAAGACATCGATGCCTTCGGCATCTTCGGCTATTCCTTCCTGGTCGAGAACCCCGATACGCTGGTTGCCTCCAGCATCGGCGGCGTCGAGCCAGAGTCCGAGGCCATCAGTGCCGGTGAGTACCCGATTGCCCGCTCGCTGTGGTTCTACGTCAAGAATCAGCACGCTGAAGAAGTGCCGCCGCTGTACGACTATGTCGACATGTTCGTCTCCGAGACCATGATCGGCGAGGGTGGGTACCTGATGGATCTCGGCCTGATCCCGCTGCCCGAAGCCGAGCGTGAGCAGACCCGCGAGAAGGTCGCCGATCGTGCCAAACTGCAGCTTTCCGATCTGCAGTAAGTATGACATGACGGGCACGGATGCCTGATTCGGCCGGTAGCTTCGGGGTTGCCGGCCGAATCACGTTCCGACAGCTTGGCTGTCGTCGACATTCATCGAGAGAGATCTATGCAGACCAATCAACTGATCGCACTATTCAGCGGCAGCGTGCTGCTGCTGGGTCTGGTAGCCTTCTTCCTGGGTCGTGCCAAGGCAGCGCGCGTGCGTGCCGAAGGCACCGCGATGTTTGCCCAGCCTGATCAGTACGCCTGGTTCGCCGTGCTGGCCACGGCCGGCCCGGCGCTGGTGGTCAGCGCGGCCGGGGCCTTCCTGATGTTGCTGCTGGGGGCCGAGATTCCCACGCCGTTTCTGTTGGCCGCGAGCCTGGTGGTCGCCGCGGTGGGCTTGATGCTCGGTATGATGCAGGTGCGCCCCGACTTCCATGCCCGCCAGGCCATCGAACGCGTGATCCGTTGGGTCCTGGTCGGTGCGGCGATGATCTCGATCTTGACCACCTTCGGGATCCTCATTTCCATCGTCTTCGAGGCCGTGCGCTTCTTCCAGATACACAGCTTCTGGGAGTTCATTACCGGTACCGTCTGGAGTCCTGGCGACAGTTTCCTGGCCGCCGCAGGCCGCGGCGACGAGAGCAGCGGTGGCGGGGCGAGCTTCGGTTCGGTTCCATTGTTCGCCGGTACCTTCATGATCACCGGCATCGCCATGCTGGTGGCGATCCCCATCGGCCTGCTGTCGGCCATCTACATGTCGGAGTTCGCGCCCTCTAGCGTTCGCACCCTGGCCAAGCCGACCCTGGAGGTGCTGGCTGGCATCCCCACCGTGGTCTATGGCTTCTTCGCTGCAATCACCGTGGCGCCGATCATCGTCGACGTGGCGGGCTTCATTGGTCTCGATGCGTCGTACAACAACGCCGTGGCGCCGGGTGTGGTCATGGGCATCATGATCATCCCCTTTATCTCGTCGCTTTCTGATGATGTGATCAATTCGGTGCCCGACAGCATGCGTCAGGGCTCGCTGGCGCTGGGGATGACCAAGAGCGAGACGATTCGTGACGTGGTGATTCCGGCGGCATTGCCGGGCATCATCTCCGCCTCGCTGCTGGCGGTCTCGCGCGCGCTGGGCGAGACCATGATCGTCGTGATGGCGGCCGGCATGCGCCCCAACCTGACCGCCAACCCCTTGGAGGACATGACCACCGTCACGGTGCGCATCGTGGCCGCCTTGACCGGTGATCTCGAGTTCGAGAGCGCCGAGACGCTCTCGGCCTTCGCGCTGGGGCTGGTGCTGTTCACCATCACGCTGAGTCTCAATCTGGTGTCGGTCATCATGATTCGTCGCTTTCGCGATAAATATCGCGTCAATAACCTGTAACACCGAGGAACCCGCAGATGAGTCACTCCTTCGACGACATCAGCGCCCAACTCAAGGGCCGTCATCGCAAGTCGGCACGGCTGAAGTGGATCTCCATGGGGTCGCTGGGGTTGGCCGGTCTTTTCCTGCTGCTGTTTTTTGCCGACATGCTCAACAGGGGGTTGCCGGCGTTTCAGCAGGCCTATGTGCAGGTTGAGCTCAACTACAACGAGGACGCCCAGCGAATGGGACGCGCGGCGATGGATCCCGAGATCGCGCCCTTGGTCAGCCGCAGCTTCGAGCGCCTGATTCCGGGCATGATCCGCGATAACCCCGATCTGCTGGGTACCACCGAGCAGCGTTGGGTGCTGGCCAACAGCGAGGTGGACCAGTACCTCAAGGGGCACCGCAACTCGCTGAATGAGGCCGAACAAGCCGCCATCGAGGCGCTTGTCGACAGTGGCCAAGTGGCGCTGAAGTTCAACACCACCTTCTTTACCAATGGCGATTCCAAAATGGCGGAGCGTGCGGGCATCCTGTCCGCGGTAGTGGGTACCGTCCTGACCATGTTGGTCACGCTGGCGATCGCCTTCCCGATCGGGGTGATGACGGCGCTCTATCTTGAGGAATTTGCCCCGGACAACCGCCTGACGCAGCTCATCGAGATCAACATCAATAACCTGGCGGCGATACCCTCGATCCTGTTCGGCCTGCTGGGCCTGGCGATCTTTATCAACTTCTTCGGCGTGCCACGCTCATCGCCATTGGTTGGCGGCATGACGCTGGCCCTGATGACCCTGCCGGTGATCATCATCGCCACGCGCACGGCATTGCGTAGTGTCCCCGACTCCATTCGCCACGCGGCCTTTGGTGTGGGTTGCTCGCGCTGGCAGGTGGTGCGTGACCATGTGCTGCCGCTGGCCATGCCGGGCATCATGACCGGGTCGATCATCGGCCTGGCCCAGGCCATGGGCGAAACCGCACCGCTGATCATCGTCGGCATGGTGGCCTTCATTCCAGACGTGGGCGTTTCCTTCACCAATGCCGCCACGGTGATGCCGGCGCAAATCTTCACCTGGGCGGGCGAGCCTGAGCAAGCCTTCGTCGAGAAGACCGCCGGCGGCATCCTGGTGCTGCTGTCGATCCTGATCTTCCTCAATGCCACGGCGGTGATACTACGCAAGAAATTCGAGCGTCGCTGGTAGCCACCGCACCGAAACAGGATATCCTTAGATGAACATGCACATTGCCGAGCGGAGTTCCGCCCCGATGTCACCTCAAGAAAGCTCGGGTCAAGAAACCGGCCAGCCGGTGACTCGCAATCCGAATGCCGGCCATGACCTTAGCATCCGCATCCGTGACCTCAGCCTCTGGTATGGCAATACAAAGGCGCTGGATAATCTCAATATCGATATCTACCAGAAGAACGTGACGGCCTTGATCGGGCCTTCCGGCTGTGGCAAGTCGACCTTCCTGCGCTGTCTCAACCGCATGAACGACCTGATTCCCGGCGTGCGCCTCGAAGGGCTGGTCGAGATGGATGGTCGCGATGTCAATGCCGCCAAGATGGACGAAGTGGCGCTGCGCCGTCGGGTAGGGATGGTCTTCCAGAAGCCCAATCCTTTCCCCAAGTCGATCTTCGAGAATGTCGCCTACGCACCGCGCATGCACGACCTGGTCAGCCGCAAGGCCGAGCAGGAGGAGCTCGTAGAGCATGCCCTGCGTGAGGCTGGCCTCTGGAACGAGGTCAAGGACAAGCTGCAACAGCCGGGCACGTCGCTTTCCGGTGGTCAGCAGCAGCGTCTGTGTATCGCGCGGGCTATCGCCGTGCAGCCTGATGTCATCCTGATGGACGAACCGACCTCGGCGCTTGACCCGATCTCCACCGCGACCATCGAAGACCTGATGGACAAGCTCAAGAAGCAGTTCACCATCATCACCGTGACGCATAACATGCAGCAGGCCGCCCGCGTGGCCGACTACACGGCATTTTTCCATCTAGGCGAGATCATTGAATACAACGACACCAATACGATGTTCGCCAACCCGCATACCAAGAAGGCCGAGGATTACATCACCGGACGCTATGGCTGAGGTGTATTGCCAAGCAACTGACCGACGGGGAAGCCAGTGCTTCCCCGTCGTCCTGTTTGGGGCTGTCACAAGTTTGACATCTCTATCTTGTATATATGACATTCCATATATTGAGGAGCCGATGCCATGGCCAAGCAACGAGTCCTTTTCCTCTGCAATGCCAATTCCGCTCGCTCGCTGATGGGAGAAGCGCTGCTTCGCCATATGGCGGGTGACCGTTATGACGCCTTCAGCGCCGGTAGTGAACCGGACCAGCCGCATGCCTTGACTCTGGAGGCGCTGGACAAGCACGGCATCCCCAGCAAGGGATTGGCCAGCAAATCCTTGGATGACTTCGCCGGGGAACATTTCGATGCCGTCGTCGTACTCTGCGACAAGGCACAGCAGTCCTGCCGTGAATGGCAAGGCAGCAGCGACGAACACCTGTATTGGGACATCCGCGACCCGCGCCTGATCGACCGCGCTAATGCCTATGAACTGGCACTGACAGAAATTCGCCATCGCCTCTCACTGTGGCTTCAGCTCAAGGCGCGTGACGACATTCCGCGGTAGTCGCAACGTCATCATATCGCTCGCGCCACTAACCCTACGCCACTCATTTTGTGCCAGTAGGCCAACCAAGAGGGCACTCATGACACTACGTATCGGTATCAACGGTTTCGGTCGCATAGGGCGGCTGACGCTACGCTGCCTCTGGCCATGGGTCGAGTCGGGCGAGGTCGAGGTGATACGTATCAACGACCCTGGTGGTGATGCCGCTACCTTCGCCCACCTTGCGGAGTTCGATTCGGTGCACGGTCGCTGGTCGCCGGGAGCGGGTATCTCGGGGGACGATGACACCATCGTCATCGATGATCGTGCCATCGCTTTCAGTGCCGATCGTGGCTTTGGCGAGAGTGACTGGTCGGGGTGCGATGTGCTGGTCGAAGCCTCGGGCATTGCCAAGAAGAGCGTCCAGCTGGCCCCCTATTTCGACCAGGGTGTGGCCCGCGTGGTGGTCACGGCACCAATCAAGGACGACGATGCCCTCAACGTGGTCATGGGGGTCAACGATGACAAGTACGATCCCGAGGCGCATCGTATCGTCACCGCGGCGAGCTGCACCACCAATTGCCTGGCCCCGGCGGTCAAGGTGATCCACGAGACCTTCGGCATCCGCCATGGCTCGATGACCACGGTGCACGACATCACCAACACCCAGACGATCCTGGATGCTCCGAGCGCTCCACAAAAGCCGGACCTGCGCCGTTCACGGGCCTGCGGCATGAGCCTGATTCCGACCACCACCGGCTCGGCGAAGGCAATCACGGCGATCTTTCCCGAGCTGGCCGGCAAGCTGAATGGCCACGCCATCCGGGTGCCGCTGGCCAACGCTTCGCTCACCGATATGGTCTTCGAGCTCGAGCGAGAGGTCACGGTGGAGAAGGTCAATGCGGCGCTCAAGGCCGCCGCTGAGGGTGAACTGGCCGGCATCCTGGGCTATGAGGAGCGCCCTCTGGTATCCATCGACTATCGCACCGACCCACGCAGCGCGATTATCGATGCGCTCTCGACCATGGTAGTGAATGGCACCCAGCTCAAGCTCTACGCCTGGTACGACAACGAGTGGGGCTATGCCAATCGCACCGCCGAGCTGGCGCTTAAAGTAGGGGGCATGCAGGTGGCCCGTGGCTGAAGCGATGTCGCCCTTGACGAGGTTAAAACAGCTGCCTTTCGAGGTGCGCCAGTATCTGCTGATCACCGTCAACTACTGGGCCTTCACACTGACCGATGGCGCCCTGCGCATGTTGGTGGTGCTGCACTTCCACCAGCTCGGCTACACGCCGCTGGAAGTGGCCATGCTGTTCCTCTTCTACGAGGCGTTTGGCGTGGTCACCAATCTGGTAGGGGGGTGGTTGGGAGCCCGGCTGGGGCTCAACCGCACCATGAACGCCGGCCTGGCGTTGCAAATACTGGCCCTGGCGATGCTGATGGTGCCCGCGGCGGCGCTCACCGTGCCCTGGGTGATGGCCGCCCAGGCGCTTTCGGGCATCGCCAAGGACCTCAACAAGATGAGCGCCAAGAGTGCGGTCAAGGTGCTGTTGCCGAAGGACAGCGCCAGTGCCCAGAGCTCGCTCTACCGCTGGGTGGCCATTCTCACCGGCTCGAAGAACGCCCTCAAGGGTGCCGGCTTCTTCCTCGGCGGGGTCATGCTGACGCTGATCGGCTTCCGTGGCGCAATGGTGGTCATGGCGACATTGTTGGCCTTGGTGTTGGGCTTGTCGCTGTGGCGGCTGCGTGCCGACCTTGGCCGTCAAAAGCGCAAGCCGAAATTCTCCGAGGTGTTCTCCAAGTCGCGGGCCATCAATGTGCTATCGGCAGCGCGGCTGTGTCTCTTTGCCTCGCGGGATGTCTGGTTCGTGGTGGCGCTGCCGGTGTTTCTCTACGACCAGCACGGTTGGAGCCACTGGACGGTGGGTGGCCTGCTGGCGATCTGGGTGATCGGCTACGGTGGTGTCCAGACTCAGGCACCACGCCTGACCGGCCTGATCAAGGGTGGGGCGCGAGGCGTCACGGTGTGCTGGGCGCTGGCATTGGCCGGCCTGCCGGCGCTGCTGGCGTTATTGCCGCTGGCGGAGGTCGGCTGGCTGGTGGCTGGGCTGCTCGCCTTCGGTGTGCTGTTCGCCATCAACTCCAGCTGGCACAGCTATCTGATCGTCCATTTCGCCCGGGCTGATGGCGTGTCAATGGACGTCGGCTTCTACTATATGGCCAACGCTATGGGACGTCTGTTGGGGACCTTGTTGTCGGGTTGGCTCTACATGGCCCATGGGCTTGCCGCCTGCCTGGTAGTTTCCTCGTCGCTGGTAGCGGCCAGTGCCCTGTTGGCCTTGGCGTTGCCGCGGGAGCACACCTGAAACCGGTCGCTATCGGTGCGTGGCGCCTTCCCTTAGAATAGGATTGATAATCACCTGATATGGAGGCCGCCTTGGCGTTGTTGGAACCGGTTCGCGTGTTCAAATGTCTGGGAGACGAGACTCGTCTAATGCTGATGCTGATCATCCTGCGTGAGGGTGAGTTATGTGTCTGCGAACTGACCCATGCCCTCAACCAGTCCCAGCCCAAGGTGTCACGACATCTCGCTCAGCTTCGCCAGTGCGGCCTGCTTAACGACAGGCGCGAGGGTCAGTGGGTCTATTATGGGCTTCCGGCCGGTCTGCCCGACTGGGTGAACGAGACGCTAGAGGCGGCAACCAAGGGCGAGACGATACGCCTGGCGGCACTCAGCGGACGGCTCGCCGGCATGGGCAGTCGCCCCGAGCGACGCCTGGCGATGTGCTGAGCCACCCTGGAAGCCAGTCGCCCGGCCTTTTTCCACCTTCTCTCCATCGCCAACTTGCTTACCTTTCCGGCCCTCGACTAGCCTTGGATGGATCGTTGATGCCTTTCAGCAGTGGCGCCTGGGTCATCACTGGCTGAATCGCCGTGACCCCTGCCGGAGCTTTTTCAAGTGGAATTCAAGGACTACTATCAGATCCTCGGGGTAGCGAAAACCGCGACGACCGACGAGATCAAGAAGGCCTATCGCAAGCTAGCGCGCAAGTTTCATCCCGATGTCAGCAAGGAGCCCGATACAGAACAGCGCATGCAGGAGCTCAACGAGGCCAAGGCCGTATTGTCCGATCCCGAAAAGCGTCTCGCCTACGACCAGCTGGCTCAGCAATATCGATCGGGCCAGGATTTCCAGCCACCGCCTGACTGGGATGCCGGTTTCGAGTTCAGCGGGGGGGGCTTCGAAGAGGCTGACCTCGGCGAGTTCAGCGACTTCTTCGCCAACCTGTTCGGTCAGGGTTACCGATCAGGGCAAGGGAGACGCGGCTATCAGATGCGTGGCGAGGATCGTCATGCCAAGATCAATATCGATCTGGCGGATGCTTACCACGGTGCTACCCGGGCGATCACCCTGCAAGTACCGCAGGTCGACCCCCAAGGCCGTATTCACTCCCGGGAGCATACCCTGAGCGTTCGGATACCCAAGGGCGTCAAGGCGGGCCAGCATATTCGGCTATCGGGGCAGGGTAGTCCTGGTGTCGGGGGTGGTCCAGCGGGTGATCTGTTTCTCGAGATCCACTTCACGCCGGATTCGCGTTATCGGGTCGAGGGACGTGATGTGCATCAAACGGTACCGGTGACGCCGTGGGAAGCCGCCCTGGGAGCCAACATCGAGACGCCGACCCCCTCGGGAGTGGTGAAGGTGAAGGTGCCTGCCGGGTCGCAGGCCGGCCGCCGGTTGCGCCTTAAGGGTCGCGGTATTCCAGGGCCGGAGCCGGGTGATCTCTATGTGGAGCTCGAGGTGGTGCTGCCTCCGGCCGACACCGACAAGGCGCGGGAACTGTATGAGACCATGGCGCGGGAGCTCGCCTTCGATCCGCGCCAACGCAAGGGAGGCTAGGACATGGCGCAGCAACGTGTCGCCAGCGGCGAACTGATCGACGAGGCAGCCCTGACGCTTGACGAGCTTGCGCGAGCCTGTTCGGTCGAGACCGACTGGGTCGTCGAACGCATCGAGAGTGGCCTGCTGGCCGATGGCTCGTCTTATCTCGCGAGCTGGCGCTTCAGCAGCCGCGACCTGACCCGAGCACGGCGGATGTGTCAGCTGGAACGTGACTTCGAGGCCGCGCCTGAGCTCGCCGCCTTGGCGACCGACCTGATCGAGGAGAACCAGCGTCTCAAGGACCGCTTACGGGCTGCCGGGCTGAGCGAGGATTGAGTTTACCCATAGCGGATTCTCGCCGTGTCGGGGTCGAGTTGGGGGGGGACGGGCGGTAGACCTTATGCGGGTTTCATGAATAACGCCGCCGCTTGAACGATACATCACGCAGGTAGGCGGGATTTTCGCCAATGCGGCGGATATTGGCCCAGGTGCCCTTGTGAAAGTGAGAGGGTCCCGACGGCGGCACCGCTCCGGTCAGCTTGAGAAAGTGGCGTCGACTCAGTCGTGGCATGGTCCCGTACTTCAGCGTTGTTAGGTCAGTCAATGTGCCGCATTGCCCAGAGCCCGAGTATCGGTCCCGGCAGCAGCCACCACAGCACCCAAGCGCCTTGCCACTGCCAGAGCGTCGTGGTCAGTGAGATGGCGGGAATCGTCAGGGCGAAGCCGACAGCGTTCATCACCGCCAGGGTCGAGCCGATGCGTTCTCGCGGCGCCGTCTCGGCGGCCAGGGCCGAGAACTGCGGCGAATCGGCGATCACCGTCAGTCCCCAGAAGGCCAAGAGAACCAGCAGCAGAGTGGGCGGTGCCCAGGTCAACAGCGGGTAGGCCAGACAGGTCAGCCCCGAGGCGGCAAGCGCTCGTCGGGCGACATACAGGCTGCCCAGTTCGCGACTCAGGATTCCTCCGACTACGCAGCCGGCAAGTCCCAGGGCAATGATGCCGAACGACAGCCAGGAGATCAGCCCCGGCGCGGCCGTGAGCCGTTCGATCTCCCGAGCGACCAGGAAGGGCGTCAGGGTCCAGAAAGCATAGAGCTCCCAGCAGTGGCCGAAGTAGCCGCCGGCTACGGCGCGGAAGCGTGGCACGCGCAGGGCAGAGAGGCCTTCCTTGAGTCGGGCACGACCGCTGCTGGTGGGGAGATGGGGACCATCGCCCAGGGCAAGGATCATCCCGCCGCCCACCAGCGCCAGGCCCGAGGCGCCAAGCAGTGACCACTGCCAGGGCAGGCCCAGTGTGGAGCCCCTCAGCAGGTGCGGCAGGGCGGTACCCAGTGTCAGCATGCCGACCAGCCAGGATAGCGCCGCCCCGGTATACTTCGGCGTCCAGCCGATCACCAGCTTCATGCCCAGCGGGTAGATGCCGGCGAGGCAGAGCCCGGTCAGGAAGCGCAGCAGCAGGTCGAGGGGTGGGTGCGGCGCCGCCAGCACGAAACCCGCGTTGGTCAATGCCCCTGCCAGGCACGCGGCGGCAAAGATCCGGCTGGCGCGGAAGCGGTCGGCAAGTCCCGTGGCGGCGATGAACAGGGTGCCGACGATGAAGCCGGCCTGGACGGTCAGGGTCAGCCGGCCGAGGTCGGCCTCAGATAGCCCCAGGTCGCGGGACAGCGCCAGGCCCACGCCGTTGACGGAAAACCACAACGAGGTGCCAAAAAGCTGGGCGACAACGATGAGGAGAAGGGGATGGCGCTGCCATCGATGAAGCGTCATCCGGTTATCATCGGGCTCTGCCCGTCGTATGGCAAGCCGCCATCCTGACCCTGCTGCCGTTCAAGCCTTCAGCCACGACTCGATCTTGCCGCGATTCGGTACGCTGCCACTGTGGACAAGCTTGCCGTCGATAGCCACACCAGGCGTCGACATGACCTGGTAGCTCATGATGGCGGCCGGATCGGTTACCTTCTGGACCTCCACCTCGATGCCCAACTCGCCGGCCACCTCTTGGATCTGCTCGGCGGTGTTGACGCACTTCTTGCAGCCGGTGCCCAGAACTTCGATCTTTTTCATGATTGCGCTCCTTTCCGTTTAGTGAAAACCGCTGAACAGCCAGGGGCTCAGCAGGTTGATCAGCCAGCCAACGATCATAAAGTTGGCCAGCAGGATGACGAAGATGGTGGCCAGCAGGCGCCACTGCATGACCTGCTTGAGCATGATGAACTCGGGGAAGCTGGCCGCCACGGTGCTCATGCAGAACGCCAGGGTGGTGCCCACCGGCAGGCCCTTGAGAATCAGGCTCTCCATCACCGGGATGACGCCGGTGGCGTTGGAGTACAGGGGCAGACCGGCAAATACGGCCGTCGGGACGTTCCACCACTGGCCGCTGCCGAGGTTATCGGCGAACCAGCCGTCTGGCACGAAGCCGTGAAGGGCGGCGCCCAGGCCAACGCCGATGATCACCCACTTCCAGATCCGGCCGACGATCTCCTTGAGCTCGTCCCGGGCAAATTCGTGGCGGTCCTTCAAGGTGAGAACGGGCGCCTCGGGGGCGGGCTCGTCGCCGTGAGACGTCGAGGTGGCTTGTTGATAGGCCTTGGCGGCGAAATCCTTCAGCCAGCGCTCACCCTTGAGGACATCGAGTATCATGCCGCCGCCGATGCCTACCGCCATGCCGATGGCGATGTAGACCAGTGTGAATTCCCAGCCCAGCAGGCTCCACAGCATGATCACTGCCACCTCGTTGATGATCGGCGAGGTGAACAGGAAGGCCATGGTGATGCCCAGCGGAATCCCGGCGCTGGTGAAGCCCAGGAACAATGGGATGCTCGAGCAGGAGCAGAAGGGCGTGATGGCACCGAAGCCGGCGCCCAGGCCATAGCCGGCCAGGCGAGGTTTCTGTTGGATATAGTGACGCACCCGCTCCAGGTTCAGCGAGGCGCGCATCAGCGCGATCACGTAGATCACCACCACCAGCAACGCGAAGATCTTGGTGGTGTCCTCGACGAAGAAGTGTAGCGAGGTGCCAAGCTTGCTTTCGGGATCTAGGCCGGCCAGCCCATAGATCAGCCAGTCGGCCAGCCAGGTAAATACCTCCAGCATGTTCATGTCTCCTGTCTCTCATGAGTGTCTCAACTCAGAAGACGCAGGAGGAGGCAAAAGGATACTCAACCAAGCATCCTCAGTTCTTCGTCACTACATGTGGATTTGGCCTGATCCAGCATACGCCCCACGGGGCTGCTGACTCACTCCGCCAGCTGAGTGAGTTAATTGAAAGGTCGGGGGTACTATCGCCGGCCTTTCGAACCGAGCCACGAGCGAACAGAGAGCAGCATGTCCCACCACTCTGATTGTCATAGGCCAGTGCATCGTCGCCATCGTCCTACTCTGGCTCTAGCTCTCCAAGCTGCCCCTCGGCCAATTGCCCGGCGATATTGCTATCAGGAGCGCGAGGTACGATCGTCGGCTGCATGACATTGTTCAGCATGGCGGGAAAATTCCTCCACTATGCGAAGCAGCAGACGGATGGAGCACCTGGTTGGGCGCCAACGTCCCTCGACACGCTGACGCCCGGGGATGGCGCGGCGCGAACTTCCCGAGTGCAAGGGCATTAACTACTGTGCGCCGGTCGCTCAGCGCTGGACCCCACAGTGCTGGTCGAGCTGCCGCCCCCGTTCTTCATCGACCGGAATAGTCAGCGGCCCCTCTGAGGGCGAATCCAGAAAAGTCGCGACGACGACGGTTTCTGCGGTCTCGCTTGGATTGACGGCGGTGTGCACATTGTCACCACCCGGATCAATGAACATGGTGCCGGTCGGATAGGGGCGCTCGACACAGTCGTCAGCATAGATGTAGATCAGTTCGCCCTGTTGCACGCCAGCCAGGACGAGGCCCGGATGGGTATGCCAAGGAAAGACGGCGCCCGGTTGGATGGTGAATTCGTACACCACAACATCGGAAGGGTCGTCGAGCGCAATGATCAGCTCTTCCCGGCCTTCGGGCTGCAAGTGAATCTCGATGCTGACGTTGTCGGTGAACCGGGTCCGCTCGTCTGACAGTTGTCTGGCCGTGATTGGCGCTGCGGCCCCTCCGTCAGCCATCACCCCAGCCGCTGTAGTCAGCATTCCGATCGCGCATGCCGACGCTGCGATGGATTGGAGCGCCTTAGGAAACGAGCTGTACTGCTGAATAGTCATGGTCATCGTTACTTACTCCTTTTGTTCTTACGGCGTGATCTGTCTTACTGTTGACTGATACGCCATTCAGTCTGTATCTCGACCCCGTGCTTGAGGGTCTGCATCACGATGCAACACGCTTCCGCGTGGTTGGCTAGCACCTTCAGTGTTGCCGCGTCGCTGGTGCCGGACGTCACCTGTGCACTGACATCGCAGTGCAAGCGTTGAAAGCCCACTGGTACTGACGGATCCACGCGCAGTGCCCCTCGCACGTCAACCTCAGCGGCCACGTGCACTTCGACGTCTGCCAGTCCTATTCTGAGCCGCTGGGCCACCATGCGTGTCGTCGAGCGCAGACACGCCGCGAGGGCCGACGTGAGCAGATCTCCTGGATTGGGGGCATCGTGATCACCACCCACCGCCCGATGGAGCCCGTAGGCCCAACGGACTCCGCCGTTGTTGGCCGGTTCGATTTCGCCACGGATCGGGTCTGCTGGATCACCGTCCAAGGCCCGCGCGTGGTCGCTGATCCAGGCTGCTTCGGGGGTTCTACGGTAGGTCTGTTGCAGTGCTCGCTGGCGATGCGTTACCACGGGTTCACTGAGCATTTCCATTTCGCTGCCTCCTGGTCGCCGTTCGTTGTGCCTGCATGTAAGCTAGGCAGTTGTCGGCGCGCGGACATGAGGCAGGCGTCCCGATAGGCGGAACGGATTCGGAAAACTTCGGGATGCGTGTCCCGCAATAAGGGTCAGTCGTCGCCGAACCCCGCTTGTCGGGCCAGTACGATGAGTTGTGCACGGCTGGTGGCACCCAGCTTGCCGGCGATGTTGCTGGTGTGGTTGCGCACCGTCTTCACCGCAACCGACAACGCAACGGCGATCTCGGCGTTGGACTGCCCGCGCGCGACGCTGTCGAGCACGACGCGCTCGCGGCGAGTCAGCGCATCGAAGGTCGGCCCCGCTGCAATGGGGCCGTCGGCGAGGAAGCGCCGCAACTCACCGAAGAAGGGGCGCCAGCCAGGGTCGTCGGGCTGCAGAATGTGGGTGTCTCCAGCCAGCGGCAGAAAGCGCGCGCCCAGAATCTGCGCTGCCAGGATACGTCCCAGCTCGAAGGGCACCATGGCGTCACCTTCGACATGCGCGACCAGCGTCGGACAACGGATATGCTGCAGGGCGTCGCGCACGTCGATTTCGTGGAATCCCCGCCATAACCTCTGCGCGTTCTGCGGCGATGCGGTGATCCGCTGGAGTTCATCCCACCATTCGATCTGCTCAACATGCTTGCGCGGCGACAATAGCCGCGCGAACAGCTCGCGGAACGCGCCGCTACTGCGCCCCCAACCGACCTCGATCAGCCGAGATAAGGCTTCGGCCTCCGCCTTCTTGCGATCGGACGCCCCGTGGCTGAAAGCCCCGTTGGGGTAGCTGTTGTAGAGCACCAGACGACTGACCCGCTCTGGATGCCTCTGCGCATAACGCAGCGCGATCGGGCCTCCCTGACACAGCCCGAGCAGGGAGAACTGCCGCCATCCCAGGCTGTCCGCCACCGCTTCGAGATCACGCACCCATGCCTCCAAGCCCTGCTCTGCAGCGGTGTGATCAGACAAACCAGAACCGCGGATGTCGAAACGGGCCAGCGAATGGTGCCTCGTAAGCTCGCGCAGCCACGGTTGCCACACCGGACTGTGCCAGTCGTGCTCGGCATGGCTCAGCCAACCACCCACGCGCAGCAGCGGCGAACCTTGACCGGAAAGCGCGTAAGCGATGCGCACTCCGTCCAGTGTTGTGCAGAAGCCGATTCGTTGCCTCATACGGCCATTCGCTGTCTCTTACGCTCAAATGTCTTCGGACGACGCACATGCCCTCTCTGTGATGCGCCGTGCAGCTCAGAAGGTAATAGAAACCATATCAGGAAAACGTTCTGCAAACGGATTTGTGTGGTATAGCCCACGCCTGTCGTTCTGCCGAAGGCTCAACGCGCCAGCTTAGCCGCGGGGAAACCGTCGGTTGCAGCGCCTCTTTAGAGTTCTTAGACGTTTCATGTGGATTCGGCCTTGTGGCAGCAGACGCGGCCCTCGGCATCGAAGGCGATGTCGCACTGCTCGATCAGCCGTTCACGCAGCCTTTGCCGGGCCCGGCGCAGCCGCGCCTTGGTGGCCGGCAGACCTAAACCATGGTCTTCGGCATAGTCTGCCTGCCTGCTTCCTTCGAGATCGCAGCGCTGCAGGATGTCTCGATCCTCCGACGAAAGATGGGGCAGGGCGCGGTCGATACAGCCCGCGAGGCTTTCCAGCGGTGCCGGCGAGGTATCGTCCACCGGTATCTCGGGCGGTTCGCCGTCAATCAGCCGCCCCGTGCGGCGCCATTCATCCATCGATTGGTGGCGTGCCACGCGAAACAGCCAGGCACGCGGGGAATCCAGCTGGCAGAAGCGGGTGCGATGGGCCAGCGCCTTGGTATAGACCCCTTGGAGGAGGTCATCGGCGGCTTCCCGGTTGCCGCAGTGTTTGAGCAAGAAGCCCCTGAGCTCGCCATGGTGAGCATCCCAGGCGACTTCGATGCACGGCGCACCTGTTGCCATGGTTACAGGGTCTCCAGCGCCAGGGCGATACCCTGGCCGCCGCCGATGCACAGGGTGACAATCCCCCGGCGTTCACCGTTGCGTTGCATGGCGTGCAGCAGACGAGTGGTCAGTACCGCGCCGGTGGCGCCGATGGGGTGACCGTGAGCGATGGCACCGCCCTCGACGTTAACGATGTCTTCCGGCAGTCCCAATTCTCGCTGGCAGGCCAGGGCGATGGCGGCGAAGGCTTCGTTGATCTCGACCCGGTCCAGGTCGCCCACCGACCAGCCGGCACGCTCGAGGGCCTGCTTCACGGCCGGTACCGGGCCGATGCCGAAGTAGTCCGGCTCCACGGCAGCGACACCGAAGGCCACCAGGCGGGCCACGGGAGCGAGACCGTGCTGCTCGGCCCAGCCGCGCTCGGCGACGATCATCGCGGCCGCGCCGCTGTTGAGTCCCGGGGCGTTGCCCGCGGTGATGGTGCCTTCCTTGCGGAAGGCCGGCTTGAGCTTTGCCAAGGACTCGGCGGTGGTGTCGCCGCGGTTGTGCTCGTCCCGGGCGAAGCTAATGGTGCCCTTGCGGCTGGTGAGCTCGACAGGGGCAATCTCGGCGTCAAAATGGCCGGCTTCCTGGGCTTTCGAGAAATTCAGCTGGGAACGTAGGGCCCAGGCGTCCTGGTCGTCGCGGGAGATGTTGTAGCGACTGGCCAGGTCTTCAGTATGCCAGCCGGCGTGCTTGCCGCTGAAGGCGTCATTGAGGCCGTCGAGCAGCATGCTGTCGAACATCGTCACGTCACCCATCCGGGCCCCCCAGCGTCCCTGGGGCAGCACATAGGGTGCGCGGTCCATGTTCTCCATGCCACCGGCGATGGTGCAGTCGGCCATGCCGCTCCAGATCTCCATGGCGGCATTGGCCACGGCCTGAGCGCCGGAGCCGCAGATCCGATTGACGGTCAGCGCCGGTACATCCACGGGCAACCCCCCGGCAATGCCGGCCTGACGACCCGAGTTCATGCGGCACCCAGCCTGGATCACATGGCCCATTATCAGTGATTGTACCTCGTCGGCAGCCAGGCCGGATCGGGACAGGGTCTCCTGAATGACCCTTGCGCCGAGGTCCGAAGCAGGGGTGTCCTTGAGACTGCCGGCGTAGGTCCCGATGGCGGTGCGGACGGGATGGCAGATGACGACGTCACGTGAAGACATGAAGAGACTCCTGGTGTTGAGCGCGGTGGCGACCAGTTAGGCCGCTTCGAGACTAATATGGGTTCAAGTCAGCTTTAGCATAGTTCTTCTAAGGCGATCCTGACCGATGTCAATTAGGGAAGCTTTCGATTTCAGGAAGGCTGGCTCGGCGCCATCAGTGCCGGGCACTGGGCGTCGCGTACGATATCTTCGGCGACCCGTTTGCGTCTGAACATGTCTTATTCCGAGAGACGGGTGGGCGAGACGCCTTCCACGAAGAGCTTCTTGATGCCCAGTAAGCCCTGGAGATCGACAACAAGCGCCTGGTCCTCGAGTGAGGGGGCGAAGTAGATCACGAGCCCTTCTGAATCGAACCGCGTAAAGGCGAAAGGATCGTCCGGGGTCCGCGCCTCGGCTACGGCAACGTGGGTACCCCCGCCGCAGCAGCCGTGGCGGGGTGAGAGGCGGATCGTCACCACCCCACCCTGTTTCAGCAGCCACTCCCGAGCCGCAGCGGTTACCTTAATGGGCATGGCTCAGCCTCGTGCCTCGATCGCCGTCGGAAAGTGCTCGCGGGTGTTGTTGGCGATGCGCACCAGAGCGAGCATCAGCGGCACCTCCACCAGCACACCCACTACGGTAGCCAGAGCCGCGCCGGACTGCATGCCGAACAGCGCGATGGCGGCGGCCACCGCCAGCTCGAAGAAGTTGCTGGCGCCGATCATCGCCCCGGGCGCTGCCACGTTGTGGGGGACCTTCCAAGCCTTGGCCCAGCCGTAGGCGATAAAGAAGATCAGGAAGGTCTGGATGATCAGCGGGATGGCGATCAGCAAGATATGTAGTGGCGCCTCGAGAATCACTTCACCCTGAAAGGCGAACAGCAACACCAAGGTGATGATCAGCCCAGTCGGGGTGACCGGCGCCAGGCGTTTCATGAAGACGTTATCGAACCACTCGATGCCGCGTCGCTGGATGACGGCTCGGCGGGTCAGGTAGCCGGCGGCCAGCGGAATAACGATATACAGCACTACGGATAGCGCCACTGTGTCCCAAGGCACCTGGATATTCGATACGCCGAGCAGAAAGACCACAATGGGGGCGAAGGCGAACAGCATGATCAGATCATTGAGTGCCACCTGTACTAGGGTGTAGGCAGCGTCACCACGAGACAGATAACTCCATACGAACACCATGGCCGTGCAGGGGGCCGCACCCAGTAGAATGGCCCCGGCCAGATATTCACTGGCGCGGTCTGCCGGAATCAGCGGCGCGAAGACTACCGTCAGGAAGAACCAGGCGATGGCGAACATGCTGAACGGCTTGATCAGCCAGTTGACCGTGGTGGTAATGACCAGCCCCTTGGGCTGGCGGCGTACTCCAAGGATCGAGGTGAAGTCGATCTGTACCATCATGGGAAAGATCATCGCCCAGATCAGCACCGCAACCGGGATCGACACCTGGGCATACTCAAAGCGTGACAGGGCCTCGGGAACGGCCGGGGCGAACTGGCCGAGCAGGATGCCCGCCACAATGGCCAGTGCCACCCAGAGCGACAGGAGGCGTTCGAACAGCCCCATGCCCTCGGATACGCTGGGGGCGGAGGATTCCAGGTGTGTGGTCATGCCATGACTCCTTTCATCATTGATCGGTTGCGCATCGCTTGGATGTCAGGGTCAAAGGGCACGCTGGTTGACCCTGGCGGAGAAAGCCTCGGCACTCTCCTTGCGCTCCGAGTAGCGGTCGGTCAGTAGCTCGCTGCGGTCGCGTACCAGCCAGGTGAACTTCACCAGCTCCTCCATGACATCGACGATGCGGTCGTAGTAGGGCGAAGGCTTCATGCGGTCGTTGTCGTCGAATTCCATGAAGGCCTTGGGTACCGACGACTGATTGGGGATGGTCAGCATGCGCATCCAGCGCCCCAGCACGCGTAGCTGGTTCACGGTATTGAATGATTGGGAGCCACCGCAGACCTGCATCACCGCCAGTGTCTTGCCCTGGGTCGGGCGCACCGCCCCCAGAGCCAGCGGAATCCAGTCGATCTGTGCCTTCATGATGCCGCTCATCGAGCCGTGACGCTCCGGCGAACACCAGACCATGCCTTCAGCCCATTGGGCCAACTCGCGAAGTTCCGCCACCTTGGGATGGGAGGCCTCTTCGCTGTCTGGCAACGGCAAGCCGCGCGGATCGAAGAGGTGGGTGTCGGCACCCATGGCACGCAACAGCCGAGCGGCTTCTTCGACCGCCAGGCGACTGAAGGATCGCTGCCGGAGAGAACCATAGAGCAGCAGGATGCGTGGCGCATGGGCCGTGCCCTCGGGAAGACCCAGAGATGTCGGGTCGGGCACCCGAAACAGCGCGTGATCGATATTGGGCAGGTCATGCAGGGATGACATGGTATTTCCAGTCGATGGGCAAAAATCAGGCAGTGAAGGCTTTTTAGCCGCGATAAGGCTAACAAGTGTCATGCGAAGATATATGTTATCCCATATATGATCAAGTGGGTCGCTTCTCCGAGACCGACCCCAGAGACTGACCCTGGTGGGTCATGCCGGAATAGTAAGGTTGGGTAGAGGGTCAGTCGACCCGTTCTATTGCCACGGCGGTGGCCTCGCCGCCACCGATACACAGGCTGGCGATGCCGCGCTTGCCGCCCCTGGTGCGCAGGGCGTGAATCAGGGTGGCGATGATGCGCGAGCC
The DNA here is from genome assembly GCF_018448785.1 of Halomonas jincaotanensis. GTDB lineage: Bacteria > Pseudomonadota > Gammaproteobacteria > Pseudomonadales > Halomonadaceae > Halomonas > Halomonas jincaotanensis. The sequence continues at coordinate 49,539 of NZ_JAHCLU010000009.1, forward strand.
CGTGGAGCCGATGGGGTGGCCCTGGGCGGAGGCGCCACCGAAAACGTTGACCTTGTCGTGGGGCAGGCCCAGGTCGTCCATGGCCATCAGGGTGACCACGGCGAAGGCCTCGTTGATCTCGAAGAGATCGACATCGGCAACGCGCCAGTCGAGCTTCTTCATGAGCTTGTCGATGGCGCCGACTGGAGCGATGGTGAACTCGCTGGGATGCTTCGAGTGGGTGCTGTGCCCGAGCATCCGTGCGATGGGTTTGGCCCCGACGCGGTCGGCGGCGGCCTGGCTGGAGAGGATCAGCGCTGAGGCGCCATCGGAGATGGAGCTGGAGTTGGCGGCGGTGATGGTTCCGTCCTTGGCGAAGGCCGGTCGCAGCGAGCGGATCTTGTCGAGCTTGGCCTGGAAGGGCTGCTCGTCGTGATCCACCACGCTCTCGCCCTGGCGGCTGGCGACGGTCACTGGCACCATCTCGGCATTGAGCTGGCCGGCATTGGTGGCCTCCATTGCGCGTTCCAGCGAGGCGATAGCGAAGTCGTCGAGCCGCTCGCGGGAGTAGTCACGTGCGCTGGCGACGTCCTGGGCGAAGCCCCCCATTAGCTTGCCGGTCTCGGCGTCCTCCAGTCCATCGAGGAACATGTGGTCCTTGAGCTCGCCATGGCCCAAGCGATAGCCGGCACGCGCCTTGGTCAGCACGTGGGGTGCATTGGACATGGACTCCATGCCGCCGGCCAGTATCACCTCGCCGCTGCCGGCGCGGATCAAGTCATGTGCCAACATGGCGGCCTTCATGCCCGAGCCGCATAACTTATTGATGGTGGTGGCACCGATGCCATCCGGAATGCCGGCCTGGCGCATGGCCTGGCGGGCCGGGCCCTGCTTGACCCCGGCGGGTAATACGCAGCCCAGAATGCCCTCGTCGATGGCGGAGGCCTCGATGCCGGCGCGCTCGATGGCGGCTCGGATCGCTGCGGCACCGAGTTCCGGTGCGCTAAGGCTCGCCAGACTACCGAGCATGGCGCCCATCGGGGTGCGAGTGGCCGAGAGAAAGACAATATCGTTGGAAGGATTCATGAGGCGAATTCCTGACTGTAGCCGCAGGCGTCTGGCGTGACAAAGGGCTGCACGTGGCTGGAAGGCAAGCGTGCCAGCAAACCGATTCCCGGCACGTCGCGTTGACCTATCGTCAGGGCTATGGTGTTCTCAAGGCAATCAGCGCTGAGATGGTTGTCGATGAATGTAGTGAATGGCTCTGTGCCTCGCAAGGATCTGACCCATCTGACGGTCCGGCCCTAGAGCCCACGCTTATTGACGGCGAGGAACTCTGTCATGCAAGTCAAGAACCACACCTTTCTGATCACAGGGGCCGCGTCGGGGCTGGGAGCGGCGACCGCCGAGCGACTGGTCGCAGCCGGAGGACGCGTGCTGCTCTGCGATCTGGACGAGGCCGTCGAAGCGTATGCCCGGCGTCTGGGCAACTGGGCCACCGCGATACGCGCTGATGTGACCTCGGGCGAGGATATTCAGGCCGCCATCGATGCGGCCATGACTCTTGCCGACGGCCGTGGTCTGGCGGGCGTGGTCCACTGTGCCGGGGTCGTCAGTGCCGCCAAGCTGGTCGACCGCGAGGGCAATCCCGCTGACCTCGAAGCCTATGCCCGCACCGTGCAGATTAACCTGGTTGGTACGTTCAACGTAATGCGTTTGGCTGCGGCGGCAATGGTTGGAAATGAGCCAGGCGAGGATGGCGAGCGTGGAGTGATCATCAATACGGCGTCGGTTGCCGCCTTCGACGGTCAGGTCGGGCAGTGTGCCTACAGTGCCTCCAAGGCCGGTGTCGTAGGGATGAGCCTGCCGGCGGCCCGCGAACTGTCGCGCCACGGCGTGCGCGTCATGTCCATCGCCCCCGGGGTTTTCGAGACCCCGATGATGCACGATATTCCCGAGGAGGCCGTTGAGGCGTTGTTTGCGGCGGTGCCCTTCCCTAAACGGCTGGGTAGGCCCGACGAGTTCGCTCGCCTGGTCGAACACATCATTACCAATGCCATGCTCAACGGAGAGGTCATCCGCCTGGATGGCGGGATCCGCATGCAGTGAGTTCACTGAGGCCATCCATCATGCTGGGGCCTCTGGCGGTCCTGCCTTCCACTTCCATACCAGGCGTTCTCGATGCTCGCAAGCTTACTGTTCCTCTTCTCGGTCGGCGCTGTGGCGGGCTTCATTGCAGGACTGTTCGGCATCGGCGGCGGCGTCGTGATGGTCCCGGCGCTGATCTTTGGCCTCAAGGTTCAAGGCATCGACGAGTCGCTGGTGATTCACATGGCGATCGGGACCTCGCTTGCCGCGATTGCCGTGACAGGGGCCTCGTCGGCGCTCGGTCACTGGCAGAAGGGTGCGATATCACGAGACATGCTGACCAGGATGCTGCCGGGGCTGATGGCGGGTGCCGTGCTGGGCGGCGTGATCGCGAGCCTCATCCAGGCCGCCATGCTCGAGCTGTTCTTCGGGCTCTTTCTAATTTTCGTTGCCGCGCGCATGATGCTGACACGGATGCCACCTGCCTCGGAAGAAGGCGCCAGCCGTTGGGCCATGGGCGCTGCCGGTACGGTGATCGGCGCCTTTTCGGCCTTGTTCGGTGTGGGAGGCGGGGTGCTCAGCGTGCCTTGGCTGGTACGCTCGGGGGCCTCGTTGAAGCGTGCTATCGGCACCTCGGCCGCTTGCGGATTTCCCATCGCCGTGTTTGGTGCCCTGACCTTTGTCGTCACGGGCCTGGATAAGGCGGCGCTGCCGGCCTACGCCACGGGCTATCTTTACTGGCCGGCATTTTTAGGGATGGTGGTATGCAGCGTACCCAGCGCCAGGTTAGGGGTCATGGCCGCGCACTATCTACCGTCTGAGCTGCTCAGAAGGTTGTTTTCGTTGTTGATCCTGATGATAGGTTTGAGGCTGTTGGTGTGATTCGACGACCAGTGACACCCAACCCCGCACTCAAGCCACAGAGCCAGAGTCGTCTTTGACCGAATCAGTGTTGAGCCTGATCCGAGGTGGTGGTGACTGACCAAGAGTGGATTCCCAGATTGTCGTTGTTCATCGAGTCGCTCTTCTTGATGCTGTCGTTGCGCCAGCGAGGCCCGGCCATGCATTGAGAGTTCTAATCCCAAGAAGCGTAATCTGCTAATGCAGCGTCGGGGTTGTCTCTTGTATAGACTCGAACGGGTGACGACGCAGTGCGGCGCTTGGGTGTGCGTTACCACCCGGCACAAATCCCGCACCTATTGCCGGCGGTCGTCGGCAGCTTTCGTCTGATGTCCCACTGTCAGCCACAGGAGACCCACATGAGCGACACTTTGCCCGAGACGAGCCAACGCAAGCTACGCCGAACCCCGCTGGCGATTGCCATGGCAACGGCGATATCGCTTACTGTCCTGCCCGGTTACCTGCTCGCCGAACCCGAACAGGATACCAATGGTTCCACCGACGTGGCCGAGTCCGAACAGGATACTAACGGCTCCACCGATGTGGCCGAGTCCGAACAGGATACCAACGGCTCCACCGAGGTTGCCGAGCCTGATGACCGCCTTCAGGAGCTGAAAAGCGAGAATCGCGATCTCGAGGCGCGCGCTACTGAACTCGAGGAGGAACTCGAACGAGCGAACACGGAGCTTGAGACTTTCGAGGAGCGCCTTGCTGAAAGCGAATCTGAACGGGAAACACTCGAATCACGAGTGTCGGAAGCTGAAGAGCAACGCGAGCAGGCCGAGGATGCCATCGCGACCGCAACGTCTGAGGCGGAGCAGGCGCGGGCAGAACTGGAAGACGTCCGGGAACAGCGTCAATCCCTGGTCGCCGAGCACGACAACATCCAGCAGGAACTCGCGGAAGCCCGCGATGAGCTAGAGGCTAGTGAGGAGGCCAGGCAAGCACGCGAGTCGGATATCGCGGCGTTGGAAGAACGCGCTGATGGCCTGGAGGCAGATCTGGTTCAACTACGCGAAGAGACCGACGCCGAGCTGTCCGAAGTCCGCACCGAGCGCGATGAACTGGACGCCGAGCTGTCCGAGGTTAGCACCGCGCGCGATGAACTGGATACCGAGCTGTCCGAGGTCCGCAGCGAGCGCGATGAACTGGACGCCGAGCTGTCCGAAGTCCGCACCGCGCGCGATGAACTGGACGCCGAGCTGTCCGAGGTCCGCACCGCGCGCGATGAGCTGGATACCGAGCTGTCCGAGGTTCGCAGCGAGCGAGACGAGCTGGACTCCGAGCTGGCCGAGGTCCGCACCGCGCGCGATGAACTGGATACCGAGCTGTCCGAGGTCCGCACCGAGCGAGGCGAGCTGGATACCGAGCTGGCCGAGGTCCGCACCGAGCGCGATGAGCTGGATGCCGAGCTGTCCGAGGTCCGCACCGCGCGCGATGAGCTGGATACCGAGCTGTCCGAGGTCCGCACCGCGCGCGATGAGCTGGATGCTGAGCTGTCCGAGGTTCGCAGCGAGCGAGACGAGCTGGACTCCGAGCTGGCCGAGGTCCGCACCGCGCGCGATGAGCTGGATGCCGAGCTGTCCGAGGTCCGCACCGCGCGCGATGAGCTGGATGCCGAGCTGTCCGAGGTCCGCACCGCGCGCGATGAACTGGACGCCGAGCTGTCCGAGGTTAGCACCGCGCGCGATGAACTGGATACCGAGCTGTCCGAGGTCCGCAGCGAGCGCGATGAGCTGGATGCCGAATTGGCTGAAGTGCGCAGCGACACCGTGACTCCCCTTCGGACCGAAGTCGAGCAGCTTCGCGCTCTGCTTCCTTCTGAGGAGGGGGGTGAGCTTGATCTCGACAGCGCCCAGGCGGCCGCGTCCGAACAGGCCTCTCGACTTCGTACTGCCCACGAAGCGTTGCGCCGCGGCAGTAGCGACGCCGACGACCCGCAAGCCGATTACGATGACGTAGTGGCGGACTTGCGGCGTGAACAGTCCTTGGTGACAAGGGTACAGGGGGGAACGCTCTACACCCTACAATCGGGAGAGACCCTGGGTGATGTGGCTCTGCGCTACTATGGTGACGCCAACCTCTGGACAACCATTCACCAGGCCAACCAGCACATCATCGAGAATCCGGATCGGGTGGTGCCAGGTCTCACCGTCATTCTGCCCTGAGCTGGTCCCCCCCTTGTCTTTCAGGCACTGGGGGGCACCTTGACCCGTCCATAGCCGCCCACCGTATCTCCCGGCTGCGCGCCGAGACACCACCCAGCGTTGTCCTGCATTGTCCCAAGGCAATGCCGGTGTGATTGGGGTGCGGCAGAGGAGAGTTCAATTTGCAGCTACATGACATGAATATCGACGCCTTTCAGGCGCGGCTTGCCAGCGGCGAGGCTAAGCCACTCGACTGGTGGCAGGCCTGCCGTGAGCGTATCGAGGCCCGGGAATCCGAGGTGCAGGCCTGGGAGTTCCTCAGTCCCGAGGTGGGGCATGCCCCCGCCGAAGGCGCGCTGCGCGGCGTGCCCGTGGGCGTCAAGGACATCATCGATACCTGCGATATGCCCACCGCCTGGGGGACCGGAGGCTATATGACGAGCGACGGCTCTCTCGTCGATGCCGCCGTGGTAACGCTGCTGCAGCAGCAGGGGGCGCTGGTCCTGGGCAAGACCGTATCCACCGAGTTCGCTTATTTCACCCCCGGCAAGACCCGCAACCCCCATGACACTTCGCGTACCCCAGGGGGGTCCTCCAGTGGTTCCGCAGCGGCGGTGGCGGATGGCATGGTGCCCCTGGCGCTCGGCACCCAGACGGCGGGTAGCATCATTCGCCCGGCAAGCTACTGTGGCATCTACGGCTACAAGCCGACCTTCGACACCGTCAGCACCGCCGGGATCAAGCCCTTCGCGCCGTCATTGGATACCCTGGGCTGGTTTGCCAGACATATCGAGGATATCTGCACGACATTTTCGACCCTGACGCGAGCCCCGGCCATCGAGGCGCTCCCGGATCTCACCGGTATTCGTGTCGGGGTATGCAGTCTGCCCGGCAACGAGGCGCTGAATGCCGACGTGACCCAGGCACTACGTCAGGCTCAGGAGCGGTTCGAGAAAGTTGGCGCCAGTGTCGTCGTCTTGCCGTTCGATGCGCGCTTCGATGACCTGGTCGAGCACCAGAAGGTCGTCATGGCTTATGAGGCCTCCCAGAGTCTGGCCAGCGAGTACCAACACCATGCCCAACAGATGGGGCCGAAACTGGTGGAGTTGATTCAGCAAGGCCTGGCGCTCTCCTACGCACGTTACCGGGAGGCCCAGCGCGCCACGACCGAGCTGCGCCAGTTGCTTTCGCGTAGATTCGACGTAGACGTCGACGTGATTCTCGCCGCCAGCGCGCAAGGTGTGGCACCAATAGGGCTGGGTGCCACCGGTGATCCGCTGTTTTGTCGTGCCTGGACCCTACTGGGAGTGCCTTGCCTCAACCTGCCGATCAGCCAGGGCGAGCAGGGGTTACCGGTAGGCGTCCAGCTGATCGGCGATCGCTATGACGACGACCGCTTGCTGTCGATCGCGCGAACCTTGATGCGTGCTCAAACGGGATAGGCGATCATCTAGCCAATGTTGCAATGGCTGAAGGCACTGTCATGGGGGCGATACGGGTGGCTACTTCGGCGGCACGTACATCTCGTGCTGACGCTCGGGGTCCTGCTGTTCTGGTCACTGACGGGGCTTGCGGTCGCCGAGATACTGTTTCTGCCAGTCTGGGTTATGGCCACTCAATTGATCGTGGCCGGCAGTCTCGAAGCGGCCCGGTTGCGTCGTCGTGCCTGGCTTGGGCAGTACCTGTATGAACGTTCTCCCTGGCATCGCTGGTTGCGCGGCGGCGTGGTGATGGTGGTGCGTCATCAGTTACTGGGCGTGGGGCTGGCGTTGGTGCTGTTAGTTGAATTGCGACTGTTGCCGCTGGTTTGCTGGCCAGTGTTGCTCCTGGGGGCGGTTGCCATGGTGGTGTCGAGAGATCTGCTGCGTCGCCGACTGTCACGTCACGTGATCGCGCGCCACGTGGATGCAGTGACTCGTCGCCTGCTGATGCTGCCCACCGCGGGGTTGCTGATGATCGCGCTGGTGATGACTGTCCTCTGGCTACCCCAGCCCTACCTGGTGGGGCTACGCTGGGAAGAGGCACTTCTCGAACATTTACAGGGGCGTGAGAACGACTCATTGCTGGGATTCTTCGTGCGCGTGGGCAGCACTGCCGAAATCACTCAGGTGTGGGTCATGCAGAATGCCATGCAGAGTCTTCGGGTCGCCAACTCAGCCGCGCTGCTGGGCTGGGTGCTATTGCTGCTGACCCAGAGCGCGTTCGCCTGGGCCTATGTCCGACTGCTGGTCGGCGCCGATGTGCTGTGCCGGGAAGGTCGCCACAATGGCGGGAACGTCGATCGGTCGGGTATCCGAGGGTCATCATCATGAGCCTTTGCCATGTTTCATCCTCAATGACAGCTGGACGGGGGTTGCCATGCGTATGGCGCCATTGGGCGTTGTCGTTGTTGATGATCCTGGGGCTGATGCTGGTGCTCGGCACGGGCCTCCGGCTGTTGGAGCAGCGCACCGATGACCCGCTGTACCGCGTGATCGTCAATGGCCAGCCGCTGACTCTGGACGCCGAGAATCATGCTGCTCTGAGCCGCGACATACAGGCGATGACAGGAGATATCGAGGCACGGCTGATGGCCCGAATGACGCCATGGTTGGAGGAGCGCCTCGATCAGGCCTTTGCCCCCCTGACGTTGGCGGTGCCGGACTATCTCGACTGGTACTACTCCCCCGGTGGCAGCTACATGCGTCTTGGCGTGGCCTTGGTCGGTGACGCGGACGCCTGGCTGGATGAGCAGCTCCATCAGCGGCTGGTGAGGCCGAGCGGCATCGAGGCGGCCCTGGCCGAGCTCCAGGTAGATTATCCGCAACGCCTCGCCAGGGAGCAGCAGGGCCTGGCCACAGAGCTGACATCGACGCTCCATGAACGCTACGTCTCACGACAGGTGGCGGCAGAGGGGGAGAGCGAGCAGCCCGTTCATGAGTTCGATCTGGATGGGGTGCTGCAGCATGCTCTGCAGGATGGCCTGGATACCGCCCGCTGGAGCACTGCGGCCGCGGGAGGCAGCGGTGCCGGGCTGCTGGCGGGGCGTACTCTGGCTCGGCGGCTCGGCGCTTCTGCCGCCGTGCAGGGTAGCCGCATGGCCCTGCGCAGCCTGGTTGTGCGGCTGGGGACAGGCACTGCGCGCGCGCTGGCCACGGGTGGGGCTACCGCGGCGGCCACTGCCCCGACCGGCCCTGGTGCCCTCGTGGCGGGTACGCTGACCACCGCCGTGACCTTGGCGAGCATCGCCGGCAGCGAGTACGCGTTGCTCAAGATGCAGGCGGCGATCCATCGGCCCACGATGCAAACCCAGCTGCTCGAGGCCATCGGCGAAGCCCGGGAGGCTTCGTTATTTTTTTCCCTCGAGACCGCGGTCTCTGCAGCCGCCGTCAGCCAGGCTGAGCAGCTCGAGACGCAGGCGGCCAGGCGTGGGGAGGGCGAACCGGCGCCGAATGCCTATCGTATCCTTGGCCGACTCAATGAGTAGGTGAGGATGGCTCCCGACTGCCATACTGGGACCCCACGACCCGATCGAGAAGGGCGCCATGAGCAATGGACTCTACCAACAGTTGGAATGTCGCTGCGGTGCGATCTGTCTGCTGGCCTGCGGTACGCCACTTGGCATGGCTTCTACCGCCGCAGGAGAGGCGGTCACCCTCTGGTCGCGAGAGGTCGTGCAGATCTGCCAGGGCCTCGACGACCTCGACAGCCGGGAAGAAGCCTCGGGGGGCGACGTCCAGGCCTGCCGGCATTGCGGGGAGGCGCTGCTGGTTCAGCATGACGAGGTGGGCGTAGTGGTCGTGCCTTGGGCATCGGTTGATAACGACTCCGCCGCGGCCATGATGGCCACATCGACTCGAGAAAGGCTCGAGGCGCTGGGCTATCGCTTCTAGCGCCTGGATTCCATGAACGCGCTATGAGTCTTGCAAGGGCAAATCCTGTGTCCGCAATCGGATTGTCAGCGAAGAAGAATACGAGGCTCCAGTGAGTGTTCGCCTGAGCCCATCCCATTTACTTGATATGACTCAGTACTGATCAGACGAACCAATGAGTCTGCTTGAAAAGGGCAGGGCCTTAGCCCTGCCCTTTGTTACTTCCAGGTTACCTCCAGTCTCAATACGGGATAGCCTTGAACGAATTACTAAACGTAGAAGTCCAGGTCCTCTTGAGCCTTGAGCAGGTCGCGCATCGTGATCGGATCGTCACCGAAGAAGAACACGAGACCCCAGTGCGTACCGAATGCAGACCGGTCCGGAACCGTTTCTTCGGTCGGTGCGACCAGTTCGTGGGACTCGAAGTACGGGTGCTCGATGGTTTCCTTGGGCATCTCTAGCTTGCTGACGACACGACGACGTGGATACACGCCAAAGCAACCCGCATAGCCTTTCGCACCCTCCACTTCCTTTGGGAAGAAGGCATCGACCTCCTCCTTGGTGCTCTTGGGATCGAAGACCAGCATCGAGGCCTGATAGGCACTGAATCCGTAGGCGCGCTCGATGAGCTCGAAGGCCTTGAAACCAGGCGGACGATAGGCAACCTCGCCGAAGTACATCTCGCCGTCTGCCGTCACGAAGTACTCGGGATGGATCAGGCCGAACTGGATGTCGAACGTCTTGATCAGCTTCTCGATCTGCTTGGTGATCGCATTGCGCCAGCTCTCGAGCTCCTTAGTGGCAGGAACGAAGACCGAGTAGCCCAGGGTCACGTATTCCGAGATGTTGAGGAACTTGATCTTGCCATCGTGAATCCAGGCCTCGACGGCAAATTCCCAGCCGTCCAGGTGACTCTCCATCAGCAGCGGATACTCTTCATCCGGGATATGCTCGATTTCTTCCATCGTGCGGATCATGCGATGGCCAAGACAGCCGGCCTTGTCGAACGCCTTGACGTGAATCGGGTCATCGGGATCACCGTCGAGCTTGAGCAGCGTCTGGTTGACACGCTTCATGAAACGGACGACGTCCTCCTTCTCGTGGGCCTCCTCGAAGATCCCCACGCGAATGCCGCCAAGCTGGGCGCGGCGTTTCATCAGTGCCTTGTCGCGGAAAAGAATGGATTGTCCGTACATGCGCGGGTTGTCCATCAGGACGGAATTGATGGCGCCTGACCATTCGACGGTTTCCTCGAACAATGGTATGGCCACATCAACACCTTCCTCCTTGAGCCGTTCCGCAATCTCCAAGGATCGATCGTTCAGGCGTATAAAATCCCATGGAATGTACGGGATCTTGTTGGCTTCGCAGAAATCGGCGGCCCAATCGGGGGCAACCACCACATAGCGGCGGTCAAACTTTTGTGCAGCCTTGATGGCATTGACGCTCCAGCCCAGTAGTGCGATGTAGCCCTTGTTAGGATCCTTGGGGGTTTCAGTGCCACGTACCGAATCCATTGTCGGGTCGGTCCAGCTTGAAACGTCTGTGGAGGTAGGGGTTTCTGATGCAGTCGACATAAGTTGCACTCCTTGTGCGTTGAGCAGCGAATTAACGCTCGATGTATAGCGGCCTTATCGAGCATAAGTGCCAAGCATCTTCGGACTATCGTCCCGACGCCCAGCTACCCTGGGCCAGACCCATGGCCCGATCTACTTCATCGGATGGAATACCGGCCGGTTCCCCCTTTTCGAGCGGGTCGTAGTGAAAGACGTACAACCGCGAGGCGAACTCGGCCACCGGCAGTGAGGCCTCACCGTAGAGTTCACCATGGCCCTGGGTCGAGGTAACGATTCCCTGTCCCCAGTCTTGCCCACTGTCGTTGTTGGGATTGAAGAAGTACACGCGCATGATCTGGCTCGGATCGAGGGCAAGTCGCTGGATGGTGATGGCGTGCCAGCCGAGAAAGCGCGTGGCACTGTCGGTGACGGCAATACCGGCCGGTTGCGGGTTGATAACCGGTATATTGCCATTGTAGTAGGGATGATAGGCCGCGTAGAAGTCACGGATGAAGCCCTCGAAATCCTTGAGCCTACCGGTGAAAACATCGACCGCGATGCGAAATCCGTGTCCGACGTGGTCACCGTGGAACTCAGCATTGACCCACTTGTGCGGGTCCTCTCCACGACCGGCACTGCGGCGTCCCATTTCGAAGTAGATGCGATCGAGGTGAGGGACAGTGAGTAGCGAGACGGCGTCCACATCCACCGGTGGCTCAGCTGCCAGGCCGGCTCCGAGCTCGCGGGAGGAAATGTTGTGGCCTTCGAAGCGCATCACGATCTCGTCGTCTCGCGCCGCCCAGGCGACGATTCGCAACAGGTCAGCGGGTGTATTGAAGGCCCACATCGACAGGGCGCGTGTCGACTGGCAGGTGGGGTAATTTCCTTGACCCACGCCCAGCGGACGACCAAGCACATTGAGAACGTCGGCGAGCAGAAAGCATTCTGGCGAGCGACGGCTCCCAAAGACAGCAACGATCTTCTGTGCCGCCGCATCGCACAACGATAGCCTTAGCTGCCGCCATAGCGATGGGGCCACCGGGGGCGAGTAAAGAATGCCCCGCTCGAGCATCATGGCAAGACCATAGGCGGCCTGGCTGGTTTCGGCAAACAGGGCTTCATCGATCAGCTTATGAATCAACGCCGGATAACAGTGGAAAGCGTCTGCCCCTGTGTAGCTCAGGCCGAGTGCCGTGGGGATCAACTCGTTCCATCGGTTGCGCAGGTAACGTATGAAGCCCGGCATATAGGGCGAGACCAAGCCGGTGCTGTGCATGGCCTGGGCAAAGGCAATGGCCTCCTGTAGCAGGGACGCGTCATCCATGGACGCCAGTCGCTCGGCATACACATCGAAGCCGGGATCCTCGCGGCAGCCGTCGGTGGGACTGAATACAGCATTGATCAGTTGCAATGCGTCGTCCCCGACCTCGCCGACCATGGCATCCGAGGTGTGCAGGCAGGTGGCAATCTGAGTCACCATGTGCTTGACGCCATCAACCTGGACCGGGCGTTGCGCCAGAATTCGCCAGACTTCGGCGACCAGGTGCTCGAGAAGATTCTCGTATCCCAGGTGTTGAAGCAGGTAGTGATACAGGTTCTGGACGGCGTATCCGAGCCTGTCGGGCCGAAGCCGGTCGCTCTCTTGTAGGTCACTGACGACGATATCGAGGTTCATGGCCATCACCTGAGCGAGAAAGTGATGGGCATGCTCGGCAGAGACCGAAGGGTGCGTAAAATCGCCATTGGCAACAGCCAGCAGGCGAATCTGGCTCAGGCTTTCAACCAGGGTGGCGGCCGGATCACCATGACGAATGGTACGGACGGCGAGAGAAGGTACCAGGGTCTGGGGATAATCCCAGTCGCTGCCCCGGAAGAAACCCGCGGCCTCGAGCGCTGGCACGCGCGAGTAGAGTTGATCTAGACCTCTGGCATCGAACATCAGTTTGCTGGCGGGTTCGAGAACCTCGAATACCGGCGAAACACCCTCGGCTGCATTGGTGGCGGCAAGCCGCTCGACTGCCGCGTCTAGCTGCGCCGTGAGCTCTCCTGAGGCACCGTCGTCATGGGGATTAGACTGGTGTGTATCTATGTTCATCCCTTAACCATCCTTGCTATCGCGGAACCTGTCAATTGTCATTATCCATGGGCACTCAACGGAGCGCTACACAGCTGTGAGCGCTTGCTGGTCGTTCAAAAAAGGGCCTGCGAGCGCTGTGAGGAGAGACGATTGGCCGAGTGTTATGTCGTCGGCAGGAACCCGCGGGAATGGCATGCGTTGAGCTAATAACTGGACGATGGATGGCAGAGTGCCTGGTGTGCCGTGCTGCGATCCACCCCATGGCCCGAGGGTAGGTTCACCGAATCTCAGGGTAGCCCAGGCTGTTCCGCAGCCGGTCAGCGTGCTTGGCCACCCAGCGCGGATCGATGGGACCCCAGTCGTAGACCACGTATCTACCAATGTTATGACGTTCGCTTTCCCCTTTCGCAAAGCGACAGTCGATATCGAGTTCAGACAGGGCGGCGATGGTGTCTTGGGCGGTGCGACGCGGCATGCCGGTAGCCTCCATGACGGCCGGTACGCTCGCGGTGCCGCTAGCTAACAGGTGGGCCACGTAGAGACGGCGGTAGAAGCTGGACTTCGTCTTGCTGATATCGGTCATGGCAGGGCCCAGAAGAAATGTCTGGCTATATCCTATCCGGCTCGGTCTCCAAGCAACCAGCCCTTGATGATGTCGTTGATGCAGGTGTCGGCCCGGGCAACGAGGCTGAGGGGGCTTGGCACCATTCTCTTGCGCCCATGCGGCTGGCTCGCCTTGATCAATGTTTTGGCAGGCTGGCAGATGGCAACCATACTGAAAGGTGATCGTCTATTTTATGGATCGTGCCGGTACGAGCTTCGTTGCCGGAAACAAGGATGTAGGAGAAAAGCGCATGAGCTGGAATGTGTTCGTGATCGGGTTGGATGAGTTGGCTCGAGATATGCTACCGAAACTGCGGCACGCCGAGGACTATGTCTTCTACGAGCTACTGTCGTTCGATGAGGTGGTGCATGCCGAGGAGTACCCCTTCGCCCGCTTGACGGCGGCCGCTCTCGCGGAGCTCGAACGTTTCTCCGGCCCGGTGGATGCCATTGTCGGTTACTGGGACTTTCCCACCAGCGGGCTACTGCCGGTGCTGCACCGGGAGCAGGGGTTGCCCGGGCCATCGCTGGAAACCTTCCTCAAGTGCGAGCACAAGTACTGGAGCCGCCTGGAACAGGTACGAGCCGTGCCGGAGTGTGTGCCGGCCTTCCAGGCGTTGGACCCCTTCGACGACAGAGCCATCGAGGCAATCGAGACCGACTACCCGTTCTGGATCAAGCCGATCAAGGCGCACTCCTCCCACCTCGGTTTTCTGATCGAGAACGCCGAACAGCTGCGTGAGGTACTGCCGGTTATCCGCAAAGGGATCGGGCGTTTTGGACGCCCTTTCGATGAGCTTATCGCCCTTGCCGAGCTACCCGAGGAGGTGGCGGCTGTCACCGGGCATCACTGCATCGCCGAGGGCATCATCTCGTCCGGCCGTCAGTGCACCCTGGAGGGGTACGTACAGAACGGCGAGGTCCACGTGGTGGGCATCATCGACAGCCTGCGCGACACTACGCACTCCTCCGTGCTGCTGCGCTACGAGTATCCCTCCTCGCTGCCGGACGAGGTGCAGCAGCGCATACTCGCGATCACCCGACGTTTCCTCGACCGGATCGACTACGACGATGGGCCATTCAACATCGAGTACTACCTCGACGAGCAGACCGACCGTATCTGGCTTCTGGAGATCAACGCTCGGATCTCGCGTTCTCATGCGGCGATTTTTCAGCTGGTTGATGGGGCGCCGCACCTTCAGGTGATGGTGGATGTGGCGCTGGGGATCCCACCGCGCATGCCGCACCGCGAGGGCCGCTATCCCGTCGCGGCCAAGCAGATGCTGCGGGTCTTCGAGGATGGGTGGGTGCGGCGGGTGCCGTCTGAAGAGGAGATTCGTCGGGTCGAGCAGACGTTCCCGGGCACCCTGGTGTATCTCAACGTGCGCGAGGGCATGCGACTCTCGGAGCTGTTCCACCAGGATTCCTTCTCCTGGGAGCTTGGCGTACTGTTCACCGGCGCTGAGAGCCGCGAGGCGCTTAAGGATCGGATCGAGCAGTGCCGGCGGATGCTGCCCTTCGAGATCGAACCCCTTTCCTCGCAGGCGTCTCGCTGAACCATCGTTTTACCTGAAGGAGGCCGTCATGCGTGTCGTGACTGACTTTCCCCATGCGGTCGAGTGCCGGGATCCCGTCTGGATCCCCATGGAAGACGGGGTCGAGCTCTGCGCCCGCCTTTGGCTCCCGGAGGGAGCCGCGGACGCACCGGTGCCGGCCATTCTCGAATATATCCCCTACCGCCTGCGCGACGGCTCCGCGCGGCGTGATGCCATGCATCACCATTACTTTGCTGGGCACGGCTATGCATCGCTGCGGGTGGACCTCCGCGGGAGCGGTGACTCCGGCGGCGTGCTAACGGACGAGTACCTGGAACAAGAGTTGGTGGATGGCGAGGCGATCCTGCGCTGGATCGCCGCCCAGCCCTGGTGCGACGGCAAGATCGGCATGATCGGGATCTCCTGGGGCGGGTTCAACGGCCTGCAGCTGGCGGCCCGACGCCCCCCCGAGCTGCGGGCGGTAGTCAGCGTCTGCTCGACCGACGATCGGTATGCCGATGACGTCCACTACATGGGTGGCTGCCTTCTCGGCGACAACCTCTCCTGGGCCTCCACCATGTTCGCCTACAACTCCCTGCCACCCGACCCGACCATCGTCGGCGATGACTGGCGCGAGATGTGGCACCGGCGACTCGAGGGCAGCGGCCTGTGGTTGAAGACCTGGCTCGAGCACCCCCATCGGGATCCCTACTGGCAGCATGGCTCCATCTGCGAGGATTTCTCGCGGGTAGAGGTGCCCATACTCGCCGTCAGCGGCTGGGCAGACGGCTACTCGAATTCGGTCAAGCGTCTGGTGACCCACCTGCCCGAGCTGTGCAAGGGGCTGATCGGTCCCTGGAGCCACAAGTACCCCCACCTGGGCGAGCCGGGACCCGCCATCGGCTTCCTGCAGGAGTGTCTCCGCTTCTGGGGCAGGTGGCTCAAGGGGGAGCAGACGGGCGTGGAAGAGGACCCGGCCATTCGTGTCTGGATGCAGGACAGCATCCCCCCGACCACCAGTTACAACCATCGCCCTGGGTGCTGGGTGACCGAACCCTCCTGGCCCTCGCCCAACATTCACCACTGGCACCTGCCATTGGCACCCGGTCGACTGGTGCTGGACGGAGAACGCCGCCCCGACGACGCGGAGGCAGAGACCATCCAGTCGCCCCTGACCTGCGGCCTCTTCGCCGGCAAGTGGTGCTCCTACGCCGCGGGGCCCGACCTGGCCCATGATCAGCGGGAAGAAGATGGCGGTGCCCTGGTCTACCAGTCTTCCCGGCTCGACGAAGAACTGGCCCTCATGGGCGCCCCGGAGGTCGATCTGGAGGTTACTTCCGACCGCCCCGTGGCGATGATCGCGATTCGCCTCTCCGACGTGGCGCCCGACGACAAGGCGACCCGCGTCACCTACGGCCTGCTCAACCTCAGTCATCGCGAGAGTCACGAGACGCCTTCGCCCCTGGAGCCGGGCCGTCGCTACCGGGTCAGGGTGAAGATGAATGACGTGGCCCAGCTCTTCCCGAAAGGTCACCGGCTGCGCCTCTCCCTCTCCACCTCCTACTGGCCCCTGGCCTGGCCGCCACCCGAGCACGTTCGGCTGACAATCCATCCCGAGGGCAGTGCCCTGCATCTGCCGATCCGCACGCCGCGCGACGAGGACACCCATGTTAGGCCCTTCGGCGAGCCGGAAGCCGCGCCGAGTATCCCCACGACGCCGCTCGAGACGGGGCACCACAACTGGTACGTGCACCGCGACCTCGCCGCCGATGCCTCTACCCTGGAGGTGGTCAACGACAACGGTATCCATCGCCTGGAGGACAGCGATCTCGAAGTGGGGACCCGAGCAGTAGAGTATTATCGCTCGCGCGACGACGACTTCGAATCCATCGAGGGGGAAACGCTCTGGGAGCGCTCCCTGACACGGGGCGACTGGAATGTCAGCACCGTGACCCGCACGGTACTGAGCTCGAATGCCGAGGAGTTCCTGGTTCATGCCACCCTGGACGCCTACGAGGGCAAGCAGCGGGTCTTCTGCCGCTGCTGGAATGTCACCATACCGCGCAGGCTGGTATAGCCGTCGTCGCGCTCAGCGCGCCAGGAACCAGCCCTTCATGACGTCGGTGATGCGCCGCATTTCGTCGTGTGAAGTGATATAGGCGGGCATGGTGTAGAGCCAGCGACCGATGGGGCGCAGCCAGACGCCCTGCTCACGGGCCCAGTCACCCACTCCCTTGAGGGCGGTGGCATCATGGGCCTCGATCACCGCGGTGGCGCCGAGTACGCGGACGTCGGCGACCTCCGGGTGGGCGGTCAGCGCCGCATCGTCGACCAGCGCCTCGTTCAATACCTTGCTCAGCTCGGCAATCTTTCCCAGATAATCCTCCCCCTCGAAGATGGCAAGGCTCTCCAGCGCTACCCGGCAGGCCAGAGGGTTGCCCATGAAAGTCGGGCCGTGCATAAAGGCATGCTCGGGTGAGTCCCCCACGAAGGCATCGTGCACCCGATCCGTCGCCAGCGTCGCCGCATGGCCGAGATACCCCCCGGTGAGCCCCTTGGAGAGCACCATGATGTCGGGAGTGACGTCGGCGTGGTCGGCGGCGAACATCCGCCCGGTTCGTCCGAAGCCGGTGGCTACCTCGTCGAACACCAGCAGCACGTCGAATTCGTCGCAAAGACGTCGCGCCCCCCGTAGATAGTGAGGCGAGGTCATGTTGAGCCCGCCGGCGGCCTGCAGCAGCGGCTCCATCAGCAGGGCGGCGATCTCGTGGTGGTGGCGCTCCAGCACCTCGCGCAGCGCGGCGAGATCCGCCGCCACCGCGTCGGGTTCAGCATCAAAGGGCGCCGTGGGCGCCGGGGCGAAGTGGTGTTGCGGCAGGTAGCCGGCGAACAGCGAATGCATGCCCTCCTCGGGGTCGCATACCGCCATGCAGCCGGCCGTGTCGCCGTGGTAGGCCTTCATCAGCGAGAGCAGCCGGTGCTTTCTGGGCCGGGCGCGCAGTTGGTGGAACTGCACGGCCATCTTCATGGCGACCTCCATGCCCACCGAGCCGCTGTCGGAGTAGAAGACATGGTTCAGCCCCGCGGGTGTGACGCGCACCAGTTCCCTGGCGAGCTTGTCAGCAGGCCCGTGGGTCAGCCCGCCAAGCATCACATGGCACAGTTCGCCGGCCTGTTCGCGGATCGCCGCTACCAGGCGCGGGTGGGCGTAGCCGTGGATCATGCACCACCAGGAGCAGGTGGCATCGAGAAGCCGCTCCCCGTTTTCCAGAAAGAAGCTCGCGCCTTCGCCGCCCACCACCTTGGGCGCCGGTGACTGGGTCTTGAGATGGGCATAGGGGTGCCAGACGGGTGACGTCATGCGAGCCTCCGGGCGTTCGGTAGTGAATGAAGCAGGAAAGCGGGGACGGGAACCGGCAGGATAGACGCGCTAAAGCGCCGTGCTTCTCTGAAGGAAGACAGGGCAGCAAACAGAAAAACAATGAAGTGAGATGGTGCGGATGAGAGGACTTGAACCTCCACGCCCGAAGGCACCAGGACCTAAACCTGGCGTGTCTACCAATTCCACCACATCCGCACGAACGGGCAAGCGTCCACATTGTACGGACGCCGCTTGGCAAGTCAATCGACATCGGGCAATACCAGATAGTCGGCGGCGGCCTCTGCCATCACAGCCGCTTCGGCAGTCATCAGGCGTGGCACGACGCCGAGGCAAGGGGCGGGTAAATAATGATGCAGGCTGTCGAGGTTGGCCTGATGGAGCGCAGGATCATGAGAGGACGCATCCTGGGCGAAGCCGTCATCCAGACGGTTGCCGACCCAACCCGCCAGGCGCAGGCCATCGGCGGCGATCGCCTCCGCCGAGAGCCGGGCATGATTGATGCAGCCAAGCTTGAGTCCGACGACCAGGATCACCGGCAGCTCGAGCCGCATGGCCAGGCCGGAGAGGTCCTGCACATCGTTGATCGGCACTCGCCAGCCGCCCGCACCTTCGATCAGCGTGAAACCACGGCGCTCGGCCATCAACGGAGCAAGAGGGTCGACCAGGGCATCGAGCGTCAGGCAGATACCGGCCTCTCGGGCGGCCAGATGCGGAGCGATGGCGGGCTCCAGCGCCGCCGGGTTGATCGCCTCATAGGGCAGGGCGGGCCAGGTGTGCGATTGCAGCGCCAGCGCATCGTCATTGCGAAGCCCGTGTGCGGTGCGCCGACACCCCGAGGCGACCGGCTTCAGGCCGAGCGTGGTCAGCCCGCGACGCCGCGCCAGGGCCAGCATGCCTGAGGCCACCAAAGTCTTGCCGGCGTCGGTGTCGGTGCCGGTGACGAAGTATCTCGTCATCTCAACGCTCCAGTACCAGGGTCAACAAGCGATAGGTCACGGGCAGGCCGTCGGGGCAGCGTAATGAATCAAAGCGACGCCGGGCGCGAGCGAGGTCGGCACGCTTGAGTCGAGGCCCGGAATGAGCGTTCTGGGCACCGATGCCCTTGATCGAGGCCATCACCGCGGCGAGGTCGGGGTAGTGGAAGCGTCGCGAAGCCGCCTGCATCTCGACGCTGGCGAAGCCGGCCAACTGTGCGGCGGCCCGATGAACCTGCGGGCTCTGAAACGCCAACAGCGCGGCGGGCCGATTCGGTCGCGACCAGGCGTGACTCACCTCGGCGAGGGTGCCCGGCCCCAGGGTATTGATCAGGGCGCGGCCGCCGGGTCGCAAAACGCGGGCCACTTCGTTGAGCGCCTGCGCCAGGTCCGGACACCATTGTATCGCCAGGTTGGAGAACACCAGGTCCTGGCTGGCAGTGGCGAGCGGCAGGTCGGTGGCGTCACCGCAGAGCCAGCGCAACCCGTCGCCGTGACGACGACGCGCCACCTCGAGCATGCCGGGTGCCAGGTCGAGGCCGGTGATCCTCGCCTCGGGGCCGAAGTGGCTGGCCATCCGGGCACTCCAGTGACCCGGGCCGCAGCCCAGGTCGAGTACTGCCGATGGCTGCCCGACCATGTGATCAGTCAGTCGCGACCAGAGGACCTCGCCCATCCGATGCTGGGCGCCTGCCAGGGCTTCATAGCGTGGCGCGGCGCGGGAAAAGGCGCGGGCCACCCGGCCCTGCCAGTCCGCCTCTGGAGGCGTGGGTGACAACGTCGCGGCAATGCTCATGACGAGATGGCCTGGCTAGGGGTTGCCACTCTGTGTCGTCCCGGTTTTTCAGCAACATCTGTCAGGCAGCTCGCCAAGGCCTCGGGTTGCGTCAGCATCGGACAGTGGCCGGCATCGGCCAGTCGATAGTCGGCGCTCTCGCGCAGAGCCGGGGCGAGCAGGGGGTCGTGCTCGCCGGCCACCCGCCACACCGGGCAGGGCGGTGCAGTCAAGCGGTCGGTGAGGTCGAGGCTGGCGAGCTGGGCCAGCCCGGCGGCCAGGGTGGCGTTATCCACGCAGGGGGTCTCGCCGAGCGACGTCTCTCCGAGCAGACCCAGCAGGCGACGATGCGCCTTGCGCGGGGCGAGCTCGCCTTGCAGTTGCCAGCGCAAGAAGTGCTGACGGGTCGCGTCTGGCGCGCGAGCGAAGGCACGCTGAAAGGCGTCGAGTTCATCCAGTGAGATCCCGCAGTCGACGCAGAGGCGTGAGCCCATTCCGAGCAGCACCAGGGCGCGGGGCGCGGGCAGGTAGTCCAGGAGCGCGGTGATAAGCAGGCCGCCCAGCGACCAGCCGACCCAGACGGCCTCTGCCGGCAGAGCATCGGCCATGGCGTCGGCGAGAGCGCGCATGTTCGCGGGATCGTCGAGCCGCAGGGATCCGCCCGTCGCGTGCTCGCCATAACCGGGCCAGTCGGGCGTCGTGACCTCGAGCCCAGACGGCCAGTACGGGGCCAGTGGCTGCCAGATGCGAGCGTCACACCCCCAGCCGGAGAGCAGCACCAGAGCGCTCATGAACTCGCCGCCTCGGCAACGGACCGCACGAGCAACCTCTCAAGAGCCTCCAGCAAGGCATCCAGGTCGTCGTCGGTGTGGGCGGCGCTCAAGGTGATACGCAGCCGGGCCTGGCCGCGGGGCACGGTGGGTTCGCGAATCGCCCCGACCAGGATGCCGGCGGTGCGCAACTGCTCGGCCCAGGCCATCACCCGCGCGTTCGTCCCCAGCACCAGCGGCTGGATCGGCGTGCGGGACGCCATCAGCGGCAGGCCCAGCCGGGCGGCCTCGCGGCGAAAGCGGCCGATGAGCGTGACCAGGCGATGGCGCCGCTGCGGCTCCTGGCGAAGAATATCCAGGGCCTCTAGGGTCGCCGCCGCCACCCCCGGCGGGTGCGCGGTGGAGTAGATGTAGGGGCGGGCGAACTGGATCAGATGCTCGATCAGCGCGTGACTGCCGGCCACAAAGGCGCCAGCAGTGCCCAGCGCCTTGCCGAGCGTGCCGACCAGCACCGGTACGCTTGCGACGTCATGCGCCTGTCCCACGCTACCGTCGCCGTGCTCGCCCAGCACACCAATGCCGTGGGCGTCGTCGATCATCAGCCAGGCCTGGTGGTGAGTGCATGTCTTGGCGAGTCCGGCGATATCCGCATTATCGCCATCCATGCTGAAGACGCCGTCACTGATCACCAGCTTGCGGACCTGGCAGGGCGCGCGGGAGAGGAGCCGCTCAAGATCCGCCTGGTCGCGATGGTGGAAACGCCGCGAGCGTGCCCCACAAAGCACGGCGCCGTCGAGCAGCGAGGCGTGGTTCAGGCGGTCCTGAAAGAGATGGGTCTGGGCATTGCAGAGCGCCTGCAGGGTACCGAGGTTAGCTTGATAACCGCTCGAGAAGAGCAGCGCGGCGGGTCGGCCGGTCAGCTCGGCGAGGCGATGTTCCAGCGCCTCATGCACTTCAAGATGCCCGCTGACCAGGTGCGAGGCGCGCGCACCGGCCCCGTATTGCCTGGCGCTAGCGGCCTGGGCCTCCGCCAGGCGCGGGTCGCGGGCGAGGCCCAGATAGTCGTTGCCGGCGAAATCGATCACACCGCGCTCGTCGCGCACTCGCCGCTCACGCCAGAGGCCTTGCGCGCGGCGCTGTCGCGATTGGTCGGCGAGAAACGCCGGCCAGGATTGGCTTACCGACATCACGCGCTACACCCGGGTGGCATCGTAGAAGAGGGTGCTGGCGTGTTCGGTGACCTGACGCGCGATATCGGCCGCGAGGGCGTCCTGCTGGCGTTGATCGTCGGCGCAGGTTTCTTGTGCGTTCTTTTCCATCGGCTCGGGATGCAGGCCCAGCCTTGCGAACAGCGCCCGGTCGCGTTCGACCTGGGGATTGGACGTGGTCAGCAGGCTGTCGCCGTAGAAGATGGAATTGGCGCCGGCAAGAAAGGCCAGCGCCTGGGTGGCATCGTCCATCTGTTCGCGGCCGGCCGAGAGACGCACGTGGCTGGCGGGCATCAGGATGCGGGCGACGGCGATGGCGCGGATGAACTCGATGGGGTCGAGATCTTCCACGTTCTCCAGCGGCGTGCCCGGGACCTTGACCAGCATGTTGATGGGCACCGATTCGGGGTGCGGCTCGAGCCGGGCGAGTTGCTGGAGAAGGGCCGCCCGGTCGCGAGGCGCTTCGCCCATGCCCAGAATGCCCCCCGAGCAGACCTTCATGCCGGCCTGGCGCACGTTGGCCAGGGTATTCAGGCGGTCGGCATAACGGCGCGTGGTGATGATCTCGCCGTAGTATTCCGGCGAGGTGTCGAGATTATGGTTGTAGTAGTCGAGCCCGGCGTCGGAGAGGCGACGCGCCTGGTCGGTATCGACCATGCCCAGAGTCATGCAGGTCTCGAGCCCCAGCGCCTTGACGCGGCTGACCATCTCGAGCACGACCGCCAGATCGCGCTCGCGTGGGCTCCGCCAGGCCGCGCCCATGCAGAAGCGGCTAGCACCGGCCTCACGGGCGGCCTTGGCCTCTTCCACGACCTTTTCGATTTCTAGCAATTTCTCCTTGCCGAGGCCGGTATTGTAGTGGCCCGATTGCGGGCAATACTTGCAGTCCTCGGGACAGGCCCCCGTCTTGATCGAGAGCAGCGTAGAGACCTGCACGGCGTTGGCGTCGAAGTGCTCGCGATGCACCTCTTGAGCGCGAAACATCAGATCGTTGAAGGGCAGGGCGAAGAGCGCTTCGATCTCATCGAGGCGCCAGTCGTGACGCATCGGTGCCTGGCGATCATCCGCGGGCAAGGTTAGGGTGGGGCGGTTAGTCGAGTCAGTGGTCGAATCAGCGGCCGACTCGGCCGTCGAGACATCGGGCGACGCAGGGGGCATATCGAGCTCGCTTATGGTCAACTTTATAAAAGACATCAAGTTGACGGATAGCTTACGGTTTGGAATGACGATGTCAACGTCATGGCTGAGAGAAGTTGACGGTATCGTGCGCCAGGCCTTGCCGGGGCGCTGTGTCTTCTGCCTGGCAGCCTGTCAATCCGCCGAGCCGTGGTGTGCGGCCTGCTTTGAGCGACTGCCATGGAACCTGCCGGCCTGCCCAGTCTGCGCCGAGCCCCAGATGGGCCAACTCAAGCCGCGTCGATGCGGTCATTGCCTGGCCCAGGCACCGGCCTTCGCGTTGTCCCGCGTGCCGCTGCGCTATGAAGATGAGGTCGCAGCCCTGGTGCAGCGCTTCAAGTTTCACTCCTCGCCCCGCGCCGGTGCGGTGCTGGTAGAGCTTCTGGCAGCAGGCTTGAATCGGCAAGTGCAGGACTGGCCCGAGGCGTTGGTGCCCGTGCCGCTTCATCCGCGACGTGCCCGCGAACGAGGGTTCGATCAGGCGAACTGGTTAGCCAGGCGCTTGGCGACGCAGCTGGGCTGCACCTGGGTGGCAACGAAGCGTGAGCGTGATACCCGCAGCCAGCGCGGTCTGACCCGCCTCGAACGGCGAGCCAATCTGCGCCACGCCTTCCGGGTCGAAACCCCGCTGCCGCCAAGAGTCGCATTGGTCGATGATGTAATGACCACCGGCAGCACGTTGGACGCGCTCGCCGAGGAGTGCCGAAGGGCGGGTGCCGAGACGGTGGAGGCCTGGGCGGTGGCGCGTACGCCAGCGGGGAAACACTGGTAGCATGCGTCGTCATCACAGCTTCTGGAGCCACTCATGCCGACCCATCCGCACCCCTTTGCTCGTCTGGACCCGTCACGCGTGGTGGCGGCGGTGGAGTCGCTGGGCTTCTGGCTACCCGGCGAACCCTTCGCATTGAACAGCTATGAGAATCGGGTCTATCTGGTCCATGACGAGGATCGGCGCCGCTGGGTCGTCAAGTTCTACCGCCCAGAGCGCTGGACAGATGCCCGGATCCTCGAGGAGCATGATTTTCTCACCGAGCTCGCCGAAGCGGGCGTCGCCGTGGCGCCACCCTGGCGTGACGCCTCGGGGCAAAGTCTGCATGTCGAGGAAACATTTCGCTTCGCGCTCTTTCCTCACCTGCCGGGCCAGGCACCGGAGCTCGAGAACCCGGCACATCTGTTTGCGTTGGGGGAGGTGATCGGTGCCGTTCATGCGGTAGGACGCCGCCGGCGCTTTGTCCATCGCGACCACTTGACGCTGGACACCATGGTGACCGAGGCGCGCGAGCGCATTCTCGGCAGCACCTGGCTCGGTCGTAAGCAGCGTAGCGCCTATGAGCGCATCACCGAGACGTTGCATCGCGATCTGGCGCCCCATGTCTGGTCACCGGCGCAGGCCATCCGTGTTCAGGGCGATTGTCATATCGGCAACATGCTGGGCCGAGACGAGCACTTCGCGCTGGTGGATTTCGATGATTGCCTGATGGCACCCGCAGTGC
The DNA here is from genome assembly GCF_018448785.1 of Halomonas jincaotanensis. Classification (GTDB taxonomy): domain Bacteria; phylum Pseudomonadota; class Gammaproteobacteria; order Pseudomonadales; family Halomonadaceae; genus Halomonas; species Halomonas jincaotanensis. The sequence continues at coordinate 74,053 of NZ_JAHCLU010000009.1, forward strand.
AGGACTTGTGGATGCTGATCACGGCGCAGCGTGACGATGAGCGCCAGATGCAGCTTTCCGAGGTGATCGAGGGCTATGAACAGCACCTCGATTTCAACCGTCGCGAACTCGCCCTGGTGGAGCCGTTGCGCACGTTACGCCTGTTGCGTCATAGCGCCTGGCTGGTGGCTCGCTGGGACGATCCGGCCTTCCCGCCGGCCTTTCCCTGGCTGGCCGATGCGGGCTACTGGGACAGTCATATTCGCCTTCTGGAACAGCAGCATCAGGTGTTGACGAAAGACACCCGCTGGCTCAGCTGAACCGGGGGCGATGCGCCAGTCGATCAATTTGCGTCGTCGGGAGCGGGTGACTCGGCAGGAATCGGGTTGGCCACGCCGTCTCCTTCGGCCTGGCGACGCTGCTCATTGAGTTCGGCGGAGGGGTTGGCTTGCGGCTCGATACTGACAGCTTCGGTAAACTGCAGCATAAAACTGCGGTCGTTGCCGAGTTCACAACGTCCCTCCTCACACGCCGGCAAGCCGTAGCGGCCATCGGCGTCGTAGGCTGCCGCGGCGATCTCACTGCTGTAAATCTCGCTGTCCCCGCCATGGGTCTCGATGCAAGTCATGCTTGTTGCCGACAGCCGAATGCGCTCGTCGTCTAGACTGGCACTGCCGATCACCACGCAATGTTGCGGCAGAGAGTGGGTGCCGTTGCCATCGGTTACCGGTCGCATGACGACATCGTCGCGTCGCGACCCGCTTTCGTTCAGCGTCAGCGGCTCGATGAGCGAAAACTCGACTTGGGCCTGGGGAGGCAGTTCCAAAGTGTCAGCAAACCCCAGCAGGGGCGTCAGCAAGGTAGTGACCAATATCGGGGCAGCAATCTTGAACATGTCGGGCTCTCGAGGGTGTCTTGGGCGCCGCAGGGAGGCATAAGCAAGCCTAGGGCCATTGTAGCAGAGCGACCGGACTAGGATAGCCAAGCACATCGCGCGGCAAGATGTCACGGGAGAGTCTGCACGAACCCAGCGGTTGCGATAAAATGCGGGTCTATTGCATATCATACTTGTACGAATTATTGTTATCGTACAAATATTGTATATTTTTGCTTGGCACCAGAATACCTCCAGTGTTTTTACGCAGCAACGATAATGGATACGGATCCCCGATCATGACCGAACCGCTCGCCAATCATTACCGCCAGATCATTCTTGAACTGGGAGAAGATCCTGAGCGCGAGGGGCTGCGCGACACACCCAAGCGTGCCGCCAAGGCCATGCAATTCCTCAATCGCGGTTATACCCAGTCGTTGGAAGAGATCGTCAATGGCGCCGTCTTCGAGTCGGAAACCGATGAAATGGTGCTGGTCAAGGACATCGAGCTGTATTCCATGTGCGAGCATCACCTGCTGCCTTTTATCGGCAAGTGCCATATTGCCTACCTACCCGCCGGCAGGGTGCTGGGGCTTTCGAAGTTCGCGCGCATCGTCGACATGTATGCCAGGCGCATGCAGATCCAGGAGAACCTGACCCGCCAGATCGCTGAGGCGGTATTGCAGGTAACCGATGCCAAGGGGGTGGCGGTAGTGATCGAGGCGCGTCACTTGTGCATGATGATGCGTGGGGTGGAGAAGCAGAATTCCAGCATGACGTCATCAGTGATGCTCGGCGCGTTTCGCGACAAGCAGAGTACCCGCCAGGAGTTCCTGACCCTGATCAACAGCCGCTGAGGCTATCCGCGGCGAAACGCTGTCACAAGGAGCCCTGACATGCCCCTCCATGCCCTGGACGACTCGCACATCGACCACGACCTGGCGACGATACGCATCAAGAATCTGCGATTACGCACGCATATTGGTATCAAGGAAGACGAGATTCACAACCGCCAGGACGTGGTGATCAACGCGGTAATCCGTTATCACGCCGATAAAGCAGTCGAGTTCAATCATATCGAACAAGCGCTGAATTATCGCACCATCACCAAGCAAGTCATCGCCTTGGTGGAAGACAACCGATTCCTTCTGCTAGAGCGCATGACCCGTGAAGTGCTCGACCTTATCATGGGCCATGTGGCGGTGCTCACTGCCCAGGTCGAGATCGACAAGCCGCATGCCCTGCGCTTTGCCGATTCCGTCTCCATCACGCTTTCCGACTCCCGCCTCCCGCGCTGAGATGGCTTCCGCTCGACAATCACAATAAATCCTGGCTTCCCTTGGTGCATTGGGAACTTTGCGCTTAGCATGTGAGTAAACCGACAACGGACCGCATGCCCGATAGGAGATGGAGATAATGATGGAAGCCCTCAAGGAAACACAGCTCTATTGTCCCTTCGCTTATATTGACGGTAGCTGGATGGCTGCTGATAGCGGCGAGCAGATCGATGTGTTCAACCCGGCCACCGGGGAGGTAATGGGTAATGTGCCACGGCTGGGTCGGGTGGAGACTGAGCGTGCCATCGATGCCGCCGATGCTGCCTTTCCGGCCTGGAAGGCGCTGACGGCGCTGGAGCGTGCCGATATCTTGATGAAATGGCACGACTTGATGCTCGAGCATCAGAACGATCTGGCAATGATCATGACCTTCGAGCAGGGCAAGCCGCTCAAGGAAGCCGCCGGCGAGATCGTCTATGCGGCAAGCTTTTTGCGCTGGTTCGCCGAAGAGGCCCGTCGCATCTATGGTGAAACCGTGCCTGCCGCCAAGGCCAACCAGCGCATTGTTATCACCAAGCAACCCGTTGGTGTGGTAGGCGCGATTACACCGTGGAACTTCCCGGCGGCCATGATCACGCGCAAGGCTGGGGCCGCGTTGGCCGCAGGCTGTACCATCGTGGTCAAGCCCGCCAGCCAGACGCCGTTTTCCGCCACGGCGCTGGCGTTGCTGGCCGAGCGTGCCGGCGTGCCGCGCGGGGTCTTCAACGTGGTGCCGGGGCGCGCCTCGGAGATTGCCGCGGCGCTGACCGAATCGCCCATCGTGCGCAAGATCACCTTTACCGGTTCCACCGAGGTGGGGCGTCAATTGATGGCCCAGGCCTCGCAGCATATTCAAAAAATATCGCTTGAACTGGGCGGCAATGCGCCCTTCATCGTCTTCGAGGATGCCGACCTGGACGCCGCCGTGGAAGGTGCGATGGCGGCCAAGTTCCGCAATGCCGGTCAGACCTGCGTCTGCACCAACCGCTTCCTGGTTCAGTCCAGTGTGGTCAATGCCTTCTGCGAGAAACTGGCCGTGGCCATGAACAGCGAACTCAAGGTAGGCAACGGTACCGAGGACGGGGTCAACATCGGCCCGCTGATCGACGAGAATGCCGTGACCAAGGTCAGCGAGCATGTCCACGATGCGGTCGACAACGGTGCCGAGCTATTGCTGGGTGGACATCCTCATCCACTGGGTGGCAATTACTTCACGCCGACCCTGATCAGCTTCGCCACTGACAAGATGAAGGTCGCCCACGAGGAAACCTTTGGACCCCTGGCTGCGGTCTTCCCCTTCGATGACGAGGAAGATGCCATCGCCATGGCCAACGACACACAATACGGCCTGGCGTCTTATTTCTATTCGCGGGACCTGGGTCGTGTGTGGCGGGTCGCCGATGCGCTGGAATACGGCATGGTGGGTATCAACACCGGCCTGATCTCCAATGCCTCTGCGCCCTTCGGCGGGGTCAAGGCTTCGGGACTGGGGCGTGAAGGTGGCCATCAGGGTCTCGATGAGTTCCTCGAGACCAAGTATCTGTGCATCGATCTTGGTTAAAAGTGGTAAGCCATAAGCTTTAAGCTGTAAGAAAAACCCCTTGGGCATGCCCGAGGGGTTTTTTTATGATCTGTTTGCGACTTACCGATCGCCGCAGGCGTTAGTGCCTGAAGTGCCGCATCCCGGTGTACACCATGGCGATCCCGGCCTCGTTGGCCGCATCGATCACTTCCTGGTCGCGCATCGAGCCGCCGGGCTGGATCACCGCGACGATACCGGCGGCAGCCGCGGCATCGATGCCGTCGCGAAAAGGGAAGAAGGCGTCACTTGCCATAACCGAGCCGGGCACCGCGAGGTGTTCGTCGGCGGCCTTGATGCCAGCGATCTTTGCCGAGTAGACGCGGCTCATCTGACCGGCGCCCACCCCGATCGTCTGGCCGCCACGCGCGTAGACGATGGCATTGGACTTGACGTACTTGGCCACCTTCCAGGCGAAGGCCAGATCGCCCATCTCCCTTTCGCTCGGCACGCGCTCGGTGACCACCGTAAGCTCGTCACGGCCGACCATGCCGAGGTCGCGGTCCTGAACCAGCAGGCCGCCGGTCACGCGCTTGAAGTCGTGGGCGTGCTGACGCTCACCGGGCCAGTTCGCGCCGGCGTCGAGCAGGCGTACGTTTTTCTTCTCGGCGACGATGGCGAGGGCCTCATCCTCCACGCCGGGGGCGATGATCACCTCGACGAACTGGCGGTCGATGATGGCGCGAGCGGTCTCGGCGTCCAGCGGTTCATTGAAGGCGATAATGCCCCCGAAGGCGCTGGTCGGGTCGGTGGCGAATGCCTTCTCGTAGGCCTCGAGGGGAGTGATGCCCACTGCCACGCCGCAGGGGTTGGCGTGCTTGACGATCACGCAGGCAGTATCGCTGAAGGCCTTGACGCATTCGAAGGCGGCATCGGTGTCGGCGACGTTGTTGAAGGAGAGTGCCTTGCCCTGCAATTGAGTGGCGGTAGCCACGCTGGCCTCGCTGGTGTCGGCTTCGATATAGAAGGCCGCGCTCTGGTGCGGGTTCTCGCCGTAGCGCATCGACTGCTTCTTGTGGAACTGCAGATTGTAGGTGCGGGGGAAGCCGTCCTCGCCCCCCGGGACACGCTGCCCCAGGTAATCGGCGATGGCGGCGTCATAGCTCGCGGTGTGTTCGAAGGCCTTGACGGCCAGGTCGAAGCGGGTGGCGTCGCTCACTGCACCATCCTGTGAGGCGATCTCCCCCAGTACCCGGTGGTAGTCGCCGGCGTCCACCACGGTGGTGGTATAGGCATGGTTCTTGGCGCAGGCACGCACCATGGTCGGCCCCCCGATATCGATGTTCTCGATGGCGTCCTCGAGGGTGCAGTCGGGCCTTGCCACCGTCTCGGAGAAGGGATAGAGGTTGACCACCACCATATCGATGGCCTCGATGCCATGCTCTGCCATGACGTCGTCATCCTGCCCGCGACGACCCAGGATGCCGCCATGGATCGTCGGATGCAGTGTCTTGACCCGACCGTCCATGATCTCGGGAAAGCCAGTATGTTCCGACACTTCTGTCACGGTGATACCGCTGTCGACGAGCAGCCGATAGGTGCCACCGGTAGACAGCAGGGCGACGCCCTGCTCACTGAGCCCGCGGGCGAAGTCGACGATGCCGGTCTTGTCGGAAACGCTGATCAAGGCGCGGCAAACCGCAGGGGAAGACGAGGGGGAAGGGGCCATGGGGGCACTCTCTGGCTGGCAGTGGGCTTGAAAAAAGAAAAGGCAGAAGTGGATATCGGGGAGTTACATTGGGTCCCGGATATGAAAATCAGGTTAAATCAAGTCATATTGCTTGAGTTTCTTGCGCAGGGTGCCGCGATTGAGGCCGAGGATCTCGGCGGCGCGGGTCTGGTTGCCCTGAGCGTAATCGAGCACGGTGGCGAACAGGGGTGCCTCGACCTCGGCCATGACCATGGCGTAGAGACCGGTGACGTCGCCTCCGTCGAGATGCGCGAAATAGCGGCGCATGGCGCTATCCACGACCTCGCGCAGTGGCTGCTGGGCGGCCGGTTCATCCAGAGAGGGCTCGTCCAATGAGAGCTTGTCCTGGCCGGGGTTGGCCGTGCCGTCGAGATTATGCGAAGCCTGAGCATTCTGTCCGGGCAGCGTGGGATTGTTGGGAAAGGCTTGGCTGGTCATGCGGCACAGGTTCCCTTTGAGGTCACGTTGCGGCTCTGGCGACCCAGGGTCGCGCGAGAGCCGTAACGAAAGTGTTCGTCGATGAAGCGGTGCTGGGCGTCGACATTGTCGAGACCGTTGAAACGGGCCTTGAGGTCACGACAGAGTGCCTCGTCGATTCGCGTGTCACCGCTCAGATACCAGCCGACATGCTTGCGCGCGATGCGCACGCCCTGGTGATCGCCATAGAAATCATGCAAGGCTCCGAGATGTGTACGCAGCACTTCGGCGCGGGCCTGGTCGGACGGAGAGCCAAGGCGCTCCCCGTGCCGCAGGAAGTGGTCGATCTCGCGGAAAATCCATGGATTTCCCTGGGCGCCTCGACCCACCATCACCGCATCGGCACCAGTATAGTCGAGCACCCTGAGTGCTTTCTCGGGAGAATCGATATCGCCATTGGCGAAGACCGGAATCTTGACCGCGGACTTGATCGCGGCAATGGTGTCGTACTCGGCCATGCCAGTATAACGCTGCTGGCGATGTCGCCCGTGCACGGCCAGTGCCTGGATGCCGGCCTCCTGAGCGAGGCGGGCAACACGCACGCCGTTGTTGCTCTCGGCACACCAGCCGGTTCGGATCTTGAGTGTCACCGGTACGTCCACCGCAGCCACCACCGCGTCGAGGATCTCGGCGACCAGAGCCTCATCGCGAAGCAGCGCCGATCCGGCTGCCTTGTTGCAGACCTTCTTGGCCGGGCAGCCCATATTGATGTCGATGATCTCCGCGCCGATTTCGGCGTTCAAGCGTGCCGCTTCGGCGAGCTGTATGGCGTCGCCGCCGGCAATTTGCACGGCGCGTGGCCCCGGCTCGCCGCGGTGATCCATGCGCTGTCGCGACTTGCGGGTGTGCCAGAGGCCGGGGTCTGAGGTCACCATCTCACCTACCACCAACCCCGCGCCCAGCTGTCGGCAGAGCTGGCGAAAGGGGCGGTCGGTGACGCCGGCCATCGGGGCAAGGATGACCCGATTGGGCAATGTGTGGCGCCCAATACGAGGCAGTGAGGGGGAATCAGGCATCGTCGCGGTCGCAGGCTTCAGAGGGTGGTCATCATACGCCCACCACCGCCATGGGTGAAGGTGCCGATGGCATGATAGGTCAGTAAGGCATCACTCAGCTCGGCCGTCGTCCAGTGAGCCGCACCCAACCCTCGCGGGTCGTCGGCTCCTCCATGAGCAGTCCCTGTGCCTCATAAGCAATGAGGACGGTGTCGGCCTGGGCCGCAAGGATGCCCGATAATGCCAGTCGCCCCCCCGGAGCCACACGGGCGGCGATCTCGTCGGCAAGTTCGATCAGGGGACCGGCGAGAATGTTGGCGACCACGACCGGGAAGTGGCTCGCTTCGAGTTGTTCGGGGTAGCAGAGTCGCAGGTCGGCCTCTTCGATCCCATTGCGTCGAGCGTTGTCACGGGTGGCCTGGAGCGCTTGTGGGTCAATGTCGGTGCCGGTAGCTTGGGAGGCACCCAGTTTGAGCGCGGCGATGGCCAGGATCCCCGAGCCGCAACCCACGTCGAGCACCGCCTGGTCGTGCAGTCGGTCGGCCACGGCGAGGCCGTCGAGCCAGGCCAGGCAGAGTGATGTGGTGGCGTGGGTGCCGGTGCCGAAGGCGAGTCCCGGGTCGAGGTGCAGATTGACGGCGTCGAGCTCAGGCGGATCATGCCAGCTGGGCACGATCCATAACCGCTCGCCCATCTGCATCGGTTGAAAGTCGTCCATCCATTCCCGCTCCCAGTCGCGGTCGGCGAGCAGTTCGACTTCGATGTCGGGACAGGGCTCCTCGGGCATTACCTCGGCCCAGGCGGCGGATACCTGGGCGAGCATGGCGTCAACGCCTTCCGGGTCATCGTAGAGCCCGGTCAAAACGGTCGTTTCCCAAAGCGGTGTCGTGCCACGCTCCGGTTCGAAGACCGGCTCGTCGTGGGCGTCCTGCAGGGTGATGGCGGTGGCGCCTTCGGCCAGTAGCAGCTCTTCCAGGGTATCGGCTTGCTCCGGGGCAATACGCGCCTTGAGTTGCAGCCAGGGCATGGGCAGGTCTCTAGAGAATCAGGGGGAGAAGGTGATACGGATGGGGCACGCTGCGGTCTCTCGAGGTGCCCGACATCTGAGCGTTCAGGGGCTTAGAGCCCCAGCTTCTTCTCAAGATAATGGATGTTGACGCCGCCCTGCTGGAAATAACCGTCGCGCACCAGGTCCTTGTGGAGGTCGGTGTTGGTCTTGATGCCTTCCACCAGCAACTCGTCCAGGGCATTGCGCATACGCGTCAGCGCCGTCTCGCGGTCGACACCCCAGGTGATCAGCTTGCCGATTAACGAGTCGTAATGGGGCGGAACCGTGTAACCGGTATAGATATGCGAGTCCATGCGAACCCCTAACCCACCTGGCGGGTGGTAGAGCGTTACCTTGCCGGGGGACGGCAAGAAGGTGCGGGAATCTTCAGCATTGATCCGGCATTCGAAGGAATGACCGCTGACCTTGATGTCCTCTTGGGAGACCGAGAGCGGCAGGCCGGAGGCGATGCGCAACTGTTCGCGGACGATGTCCACGCCGGTGACCATCTCGGTCACTGGGTGCTCGACCTGGACGCGAGTGTTCATCTCGATGAAGAAGAATTCGCCATTCTCGTAGAGGAACTCGAAGGTGCCGGCACCCCGGTAGCCAATAGTGATGCAGGCTTCGCGGCAGGCATCCAATACCTTGGCCCGGGCGGTCTCGTCGATGCCGGGGGCCGGGGCCTCTTCGATGACTTTCTGATGGCGGCGCTGCAGCGAGCAGTCGCGATCGTACAGATGAATGGCATTGCCCTGGCCGTCCGCCAGCACCTGCACTTCGACATGGCGCGGGCGCTGGAGAAACTTCTCCATGTAGACGGTGCCATCGCCGAACGCGGCGTGGGCTTCGGTGCGCGTGACATTGACCGCCGAGAGCAGGTGGGCTTCGGTATGCACTACGCGCATGCCGCGACCGCCACCACCCGAGGCTGCCTTGATGATCACCGGATAACCGATGCGCCGCGCCACGGCCACCGTTTCGCCTTCGTCATCACCGAGAGGGCCGTCGGAGCCGGGCACCGTGGGCACGCCGGCTTTCTTCATGGACTCGATGGCACTGACCTTGTCGCCCATCAGGCGGATGGTCTCGGCCCGTGGCCCAATAAAGGTGAAGCCGGAACGCTCGACCTGTTCGGCGAAATTGGCGTTCTCGGAGAGAAAGCCATAACCGGGGTGGATGGCGCTGGAGTCGGTGACCTCCGCGGCACTGATCAAGGCCGGGATGTTCAGGTATGACAGCGCCGAAGACGCTGGACCGATACACACGGCCTCGTCGGCTAGCCGCACATGCATCAGTTCACGGTCGGCCTGGGAATGCACCGCCACGGTCTTGATACCCAACTCCTTGCAGGCGCGCAGGATGCGCAGGGCGATCTCGCCTCGATTGGCAATGAGAACCTTGTCCAGCATAAGGAATCCGCCAGTGTTGTCAGGTGAATGATGAGCCCAGGGACCGGAGAGTGCCGGATCAGGCAATCACGAGCATTGGCTGGTCAAATTCGACCGGCTCGCCATCCTCGACCAGGATTGCCTCGATGACGCCGTCACGATCCGCCTCGATCTGGTTCATCATCTTCATCGCCTCGATGAGGCAGATCGTCTCACCTTTCTTGACGCTCGAGCCGATCTCGACGAAGGGTTTGGAGCCCGGGGCCGGGGAGCGGTAGAAGGTGCCGACCATCGGTGAGCTCACCGCATGGCCCCTAAAGACCGGCGTCTCGTCGGCCGGCTCGGCAGATGATGGCGGTGGAGTGGTGGCGTGTGGGGCTGGCTGTTGTGGCTGGGAGTAAGCATAGGGGGCTGGCTGCTGCCAATTGGTGCCGTTGGGATGACGGCTGATGCGTACCGATTCCTCGCCTTCCTGGATCTCGATTTCGCTGATGTTGGACTCTTCGAGCAGTTCGATCAGCTTCTTGACCTTGCGGATATCCATGACGTTATCTCAATCGATGAGTTCGTGGTCGATACCGGCCCGATGGCGCTGTCAACTTGGGCCAAGTCTCAATAGATCGCGGCAAGATAGCGTCTCTTGTCGCTTCTAATGGCCAAAAAAAAGAAGTTCGCGAAGTGTGACGAAGTTAGCCAAGGATGTCCAGCGGCTACTAGAACACTGTTCGTTGGGAGGTGGCGAGGCTCAGCCGCGCTGCTCCTCAAGCCAGTCGATGACGCCGTCGAGATGACTCGCGAAGGGCGCTGATTGTATCTCACCCTGGATGCGGGCTTCGCGCAACTCGTCGCTGGTGGCATCGAAGAACAGCAGGCTCGGGGGGCCGAACAGATCATAGTGGTCGAGAAGGCGGCGACTGGTGTCGTTGGTGTCGGTGACATCCACATTGATGCGCGTGAACGCGGAAAGCCGCTCAGCGACTTGTGGGTCCGTGTAGACCTGACGCTCGAGCTGCTTGCAGGAGATGCACCAGTCGGCGGTGAAGTGCACGAAGGAGGGATTGCCTGATTCAGCGGCACTGGCCAATGCCTGCTCCAGGCCGTCGAGGCGTGTCACGGTGGTGACCTCGGCATCCTCAATGCCGCCGCGCCGCTCCGTTGGCTGCGAGGCGGTGAGGCTGGCCAGCGGCCGTAGGGGGTCCCCGCTGCCGCCGGCGGCGCCGATGATCAGGGCGATGCCCCACGCCAGCAGCAGGATGCCTGCCGTCTGGCGTACCCGAGGCCAGCCCTGGGACTGGTTGACGGTCAGTGCTCCCAGCGCCAGGGCGCTGCCGACGACAAGCGCCGCCCATAGTACGAGGGCGAGAGGGGCCGGGACCAGGCGCTCGACGAGCCAGATGGCCACCGCCAGCATGAGGATGCCGAAGGTGATCTTGACACCGTTCATCCAGGCACCGGAGCGCGGCAACAGGGTGGTACCCAGGGTCCCGACCACTAGCAGCGGAATCCCCATGCCAAGCCCCAGGGCGAGCAGGGCGGCACCGCCCAGCAGGGCGTCACCGGTGGTGGAGATGAAGACCAGTGCGCCAGCCAGAGGTGCCGAGACGCAAGGGGAAACCACCAGTACCGACAGGGAACCGGCAAGCGCCAGACCCAATGGGCCGCTGCGTTGGGCCCGCGCCTGCCAGTCATCGACGCGTCCTGCCAAGCGCGGTGACAAGCGCATGTTGAAGGTGCCGAACATGGCCAGTGCAAAGATGCCGAACAGGGTCGCGAAGGTGATCAGCACCGGGGCGGATTGCAGATGCGCCTGGAGGTTGAGGCCGGCGCCGAAGAGGCCCATCAACACCCCCACCACGGCATAGGTAAGCGCCATGCCGGCCACATAGCTGGCTGACAGCCAAAAGGCGCGTCCACGGGTGGGGTTCTGACCCACGATGATCGATGACAGGATCGGTACCATGGGCAGTACACAGGGTGTAAAGGTGAGCCCCAGACCGCCGATGAAGAAGAGCCCCAACACCAAGGGCACGCTCGCGCTTTGCATCAGTTCACGAAAGTGGGCGTCCTCGCTGACGAGTGAACGGTCAGATGTTTTGGCGCTGAGACCATCGGTCGATGCGGGGGTTGGCGCCGAGGAGGCTGGCGTTGCCGAGCTATCGGCGAAAACCGCGGGTGGCGATCCTTGCGCCGCCAGCAGTTCCAGCGTCTCGGGAGGGTAGCAAAGTCCGGCATCGGCACAGCCCTGAAAGGTCAGATCCAACGCCAGCGGACCGGGTGGGACCTCGCCGCCGAGCGGCACCTCGATGACAACCTGGTCGTAGAAGACGTTGACGTCACCCAGGAATTCGTCGGTCTTGGCTTCTCCCGGTGGTAGTTGAAGGTCTCCGAGCACGACATCGCCGCTCGCGGCTTCCACCGCGAACTGATGGCGATAGAGATAGTAGCCTTCGGCGTTTTCGAACCCCACGAAGAGTGTCTCGCCGTCGTGCCAGGCACTGGGCGTGAAGGCTTCGCTGACCGGCAGGAAGTCATCCTGCGAGGAAGACGAAAACCATTGCGCCTGCACCGACAGCGAGAACAACATCAGAAGCAGCAGCCACACCAGGCGAGCGGATTTCAACACGAGCTTCCTCTTTTTGGCGTTCTAACGGAATGACCACCGACGTGAACTCGGACCCGTTGAGACGTTGCCGGTTCCAATCCGGGCCCAACTCATGGGCGAGCTGCTAGGATATCGCAGAAGGCGCAGACTGTTGACCATCGCCGGCACCGAGAGCGTGTGCTTTATTGTCGCGCTGCTGTTTCGGCGTCGGGAGTGATTTGTCGTCTTCCCCAACCTTTGCCTAAATCCAGGGAACCAAGCACATGGCTTTGACGAAAAAGGGCGCCGCCAAGCGTCAAGAAAGCATCGAGAAGCTCGAACGCCCGGACTACGGCTGGATCTGGAAGCCGTTGCTGGTGCTGTTGGCGATCGCCCTGTTGGTTGCCGTGGCATTGGGCATCTGGTGGAGCCGAACACCGGCGACGTTCGCTGTGGAACAGGCCACCGCCGCGCAGCGTACCGACACGTCTCCGGCGGCCCGCGGCACCGTGACGACCGCCGCGCTGATGACAACGCTCGAAACCCTGCTCGACAAGCCGGGCGGTTACCTGCGCAATGACATTACGCCGCCGGGTGTATGGCTCGACAACATGCCCAGCTGGGAGCTGGGCGTGCTCAATCAGGCCCGCGACCTGACGCGCGCCTTGCCGGCGATGGAGGAAAACCATTTCGCCCTGCTTGACGAGGTCGCCGAGCGCTTGACCCACGACAGCAGCGCATGGTTTAACCCCTCCTTCGAGCATCAGCTCGAGGAGTCCCTGGTGTCGCTGGAAGGCTATCTGCAAGCGTTGGGCTCGCAGAATGCCGGCTTTGCGGCCGGGGCAGGACTCGCCGGCTGGCTAGACCAGGTGGCGCAGCGCCTCGATGGCCTCGGAATGAGGCTGTCGGCCAGCGTGGGCAGCCGCGATCGCCTAAGAGAGCTCGGGCTCGATGATGCGGAGTTACCATCCCGCACGCCCTGGTATCGCGTGGACAACATCTTCTTCGAGGCGCGTGGCAGTGGCTGGGCGCTGATTCACTTTCTTGAGGCAATACGCCGTGATCAAGCTGATGTGCTCGAAGCGTCTGGTGCGCTCGACGATCTGGCGTTGCTGGTGGCCGAGCTGGAACGTACCCAGCGCCGCCTGTGGAGTCCGATGATCCTCAATGGTTCGGGTTTCGGGGTATTCGCCAACCATTCGCTGGTGATGGCCAACCATATTGTTCGGGCGCGGGACCTGACTCGCCGGATCGCCGAGCGAGTCGCGGAAGCGGAAAAAGCCGGTGCGATAGAGAAGGCTGCGGGCAGCGAGGAGGCATCGGCACCGATCGAAGTTGGCGAGAGCGCTGAGGAGCCCTCAACCGCAGAGGCGCCGTCGCCACCGGCAGTCGACGATGCACCGAATGAGCCGACGGACGACCCCGCCGCCGATAATGAAGCCGAGAGTGTCGAGGAGGACTCAGCGGCACAGCAGCAGTAATACCGGTCCCGACAAAAGGGCTCGCCTCTGCAGGCGAGCCCTTTTCGTCAGTTCAACTTCGGCAATCGGTGTTTGAACGCGAGCCGTCAAGCCTTTTCGAAGGCGGTAACCGATTTTTCGATGGCCTTGCGTGCGGCCTCGGCACCTTCCCAGGACTCGACCTTGACCCACTTGCCCTTCTCGAGATCCTTGTAGTTTTCGAAGAAATGCGCGATTTGCTGACGCAGCAGCTCGGGCAGATCCGTGACTTCCTGCACCTCGTCGTAGAGGCTTGAAAGCTTGGGATGCGGCACGCAGACCAGCTTGGCATCTTCCCCGGCTTCGTCGGTCATGTTGAGAATGCCCACCGGGCGGGCGCGGATGACAGCACCAGCCTGTACCGGGTAGGGCGTCACGACCAGCGCGTCCAGGGCGTCACCATCGTCGGCCAGGGTATGCGGGATGAAACCGTAATTGGCCGGGTAGAACATCGGGGTCGCCATGAAGCGGTCGACCAGAAGCGCCCCCATGTCCTTGTCGATTTCATACTTGATCGGCGTGTGGTTGGCTGGGATCTCGATCACCACGAACACGTCGTTAGGGAGGTCCTTGCCGGAGGGGATATCGTCGAAGTTCATCGTCACTTCCTTGGGTTGGCGAATCAGAATCGAATGGATGAAAAAGTCGGAGAATTATACGGAGCCGCGAGGGCTATTACCAATGCGACATTAGATACCCATCTCTATGCCAGTGCGGAGGAAGACGCTCGGGAAAGGCCGATTTTTCGGGCGTTGGTCAACGGGATGATGGGGCCCATGTATCATTGGCGAAACGAGCAAACCCGCCGGCGCCATGGTCGGCGGTGTCGACCAGAGGAGAACATCTTGGCAACCCCTCAGCTGTCATTGAGTTATGGACAGGCCTTCGTTGCCCCGGAGCGACACCGTCATCGTAGTTCCATGTCGGTGCATCTGCCCGAATCGACGCTGCTCGGCGCGAAGGGGGCCTGTGCGCTGATCAGCGACTCGACGTCGCGTAACACCAACGCCAAACAGGCGGGCGATCTCAGCGTGCGCGGCTTTATCACCGACTATTTTTCCACGCCTGACCACTGGGATATCAAGACCTCGGCCACGCGAGTGCTCTATGCGCTCAATGGCTGGTGCTTCAGTCAGAGCCGGCATCTCTCTGAGGGCAGTTATGTCGCTTCGCTGTCGGCGCTGGTCTTTCGCGGCCACGAGGCGCATCTCTTCCATATGGGCGACACCCTGGTATTCCGGCTGCGAGGTGCCGAGTTCGAGCAACTTTCCCGCGATCACGTCAATGATCTGGGAGGTTACCGTTTTCCCTCTCGGGCGCTCGGTATGGATGCCAGCCTCGATATCGAATATCTCAAGATGCCGCTCAAGCAGGGCGATCTTTTTCTCTTCACGACTCAGGTCGCGCAAGGCACGCTGATGCCTTCGGAATACGTGCAGCTGATTCGCCAGGACGCCAGTGATCTGGACGCCGCCTGCGAACGGCTGGCAGAGGCGGCCATTTCGCGTGCCCAGTCGCGCGGCTATGGTGCCGAGCAGTTCTGCTTCCAACTGGTGCGTATCGATCAATTGCCTGACGAAGCGCATGACCATCCAGGCAAGGTGTATGGTGATCTGCCGATACCGCCGGAACTCTCGCCCGGCGATCGACTTGATGGTCTCGAGGTGCAGGCAGTGTTGTCGCGAACGGCGCAGTCGCGGGTCTACCGCGTGCGCGACGTGCTCACCGAGCGCGAAATGGTATTGAAGGCGCCGAGCCCCGAGCTTTCTACCCGCAACGCTTACCTCGAACACTTCCTGCTGCAACAGTGGGTTGTCGAGCGAGTCAAGTCGCCCTTTGTGGTCCGGGTCATGGAGTCCTCGCGGCCGCGACGCTATCTCTATTACCTGATGGCCCATGTAGAAGGCGAGACCCTCGTGGAATGGGCACGAAAGCATCCGCAGGCAAGTCTGGTGCAGCGGCTGGACATCGCCAATCAATTGGGCAAGGCGATCCAGGCGCTGCATCATCGGGATCTGCTGCATCAGCAGATCCACCCCGGCAACGTGCTGATCGACCCGCATGGTCAGGTGGTGTTGGTCGATTTCAGTGCTTGCCACCTTCGCGATGTCGACGGTCACAAGCGCTCCCGGCAGTTGGTCAATCAGGTAGGGCTCACTCAACATACCGCACCGGAGTACGCCTTGGGTGACGACGTGGGTCGCCGCAGTGACCAGTATTCGTATGCGTCTACCGTCTACTGGCTGCTGACCGACGAGCTGCCCTTCGCGCTGTCACCCGACCGTTTGCGCAGCCACACCGATCTGGAGCAGCTCAACTATCGTAGCGCGAGAACCCGCAATCCCGAAGTCGATCCAGCGCTGGACGACGCGTTGCGTCGTGCGCTGGATCCACAACGCTCACTGCGTTATCGGCGCCTGTCGGAATTCCTGCATGCGCTTCGCCGCCCGCTGGGAGAGGAGCGACAGGGACGCCGAGCCGTCCCGCGGATGTTTCGCGAACCGGCTCGGTTCTGGCAGGGCGTGGCAGGAGTGCTGCTCTTGCTGCTAGTCCTGTCGTGGTTGTTGAGGTAAGCCGCCCGGCTCTACAGCGTGAAGACGGGCAGCCTGCGCTCGACCTTGTACCCGGCCAGCCGGGCCACCTTGGGCAGGCCGTTGACGAAGGGGGGGAAATCCTCGCCCTGGATCAGCGGCGAAAGATAGCGACGACAGGCGTCGGTGATACCGAAACCATCGTCGCGAATGAATTCCTTCGGCATGAACTTCTCGCGGTTGGCCACCTCGGCCAGTGGGGCAGCTTCGATACGCCACTGATAAGGCGTATCGCTGAGGCGCTTGATCGCCGGCATCATGGCGTTCTTGCCTTCCAGTGCCAGTTCCACGGCCTTCTCGCCAACGGCATAGGCCTGTTCGACGTCGGTCTTCGACGCCAGGTGGCGGGCGGCGCGCTGCAGGTAATCGGCCACGGCCCAATGGTACTTGTAGCCCAGGTCCTGCTTGACCATACCGGCGAGCGTGGGCGCCACGCCGCCCAGCTGGCGATGGCCGAAGGCATCGGTGTTGCCGGAGTCGGCCAGGAAGGTGCCATCCTGATAGCGGGCCCCTTCGGACACCACGATCACGCAGTAGCCGTAGCGCTTTACGGCATCTTCAACCCGGGCCATGACGGCCGCCCGGTCGAAGGCGACCTCGGGGAAGATCACCAGATGCGGCGGCTCGCCTTCGCCTTCGCCCGCGAGCGCCCCTGAGGCGGCGATCCAGCCGGCATGGCGCCCCATGACCTCGAGCACGAACACCTTGGTCGAGGTGGCGCACATGGATTCGATATCCAGCGAGGCCTCAAGGGTAGACGTGGCGATGTACTTGGCTACGCTGCCGAAGCCAGGCGAATTATCGGTGATTGGCAGATCGTTATCGACGGTCTTGGGAACGTGGATCGCGGTCAGCGGGTAACCCAGTTTTTCGGACAGCTGCGACACCTTGAGACAGGTATCGGCACTGTCGCCACCGCCGTTGTAAAAGAAGTAGCGGATGTCATGTGCCCTGAAGACCTCGATCAAGCGCTCGTACTGGGCACGATGCGTCTCGATATCCTTGAGCTTGTAGCGGCAGGAGCCGAAGGCGCCGCCGGGCGTGTGGCGCAATGCGGCGATGGTCTCGTCGGATTCGCGGCCCACGTCGATCAGATCCTCGGTAAGCGCGCCAATAATGCCGTTATGGCCGGCGTAGACATTACCAATGCGATCCGAGTGGCGCCGGCAGGCCTGGATGACACCGCATGCGCTGGCGTTGATCACGGCGGTGACACCACCGGATTGGGCGTAGAAGGCGTTGTGCTGGGCCATGGGGCTTTACTGCTCCTGCTCACATCAAGGGGTCGGGGAGGTGTTGATTCTAGCCGAAAGAGGCATCGGCTGCATCTGCGCTGGCTGGCCATCCTGCCGGCGCTTTTGGCTTTCGGTCGGCTGGAGCCGGTCGAAGCCGCCATGCTAGTCTCCCGCTACTTTGTCGCGGACTGCGGCGGCAAGCTTCCCCCGGAGAGCACATGCACATTCATATTCTCGGTATCTGCGGCACCTTCATGGGCAGCCTGGCCCTGCTGGGTCGAGAGCTGGGTTTCACCGTCAGTGGCTCGGATGCCAATGTCTATCCGCCGATGAGCACCCAGCTCGAGGAGGCGGGCATTGTCCTTCGCGAGGGCTATTCGCCGGCCAACCTCGAGCCGCGACCGGACCGGGTGGTGATCGGTAATGCCCTCTCGCGGGGCAATCCCGAGGTGGAAGCGGTGCTTAACGCGGGCCTGCCCTATCTCTCGGGCCCCGAGTGGCTGGCCGAGCAGGTGTTGCCGGGGCGGCGCGTGATCGCGGTGGCTGGCACTCACGGCAAGACCACCACGGCGAGCCTTCTCGCCTGGCTGCTGGAATCCGCCGGCCTCGCGCCAGGCTTTCTGATCGGCGGGGTGCCGAGGAACTTCGGCGTATCGGCGCGTCTGGGCGGCGAGAGCGCGCCCTTCGTCGTAGAAGCCGATGAATACGACACCGCCTTCTTCGACAAGCGGTCCAAGTTCGTCCATTACCGATCCGAGATTGCCATCCTCGGCAACCTCGAGTTCGATCACGCCGATATCTTTCCCGACCTTGCCGCCATCGAGCGCCAGTTTCACCAGCTGGTTCGCACGATACCGGGTCGTGGCCGCCTACTGGTGGCCGATGGCGAGCCGGCGCTGGACCGTGTGCTCGAGTCGGGTTGCTGGACGCCGGTCGAGCGTTTCGGCTCGGCGATGACCAGTCCCTGGCGGTTGAAGCTGGAGCGTGACGATGCGTCGCGCTTCCAGGTCATCCACCAGCAGGCCGAGGTGGATGAAGACGCGGTGGTCGATTGGTCCCTGACCGGCGCCTATAATGCCCGCAACGCGCTGGCTGCTCTCGCCGCGGCCAGCGCGCTGGGGGTTGATCTGGCCCGGGGGGCGGCGGCGCTTTCACGTTTCGAGACGCCGCGGCGCCGGCAGGAGCTTCGTGGTGAAGTATCCGGCATCCAGGTCATCGACGACTTCGCCCATCACCCCACGGCAATCGCGGCCACGCTGGAGGGGCTGCGCGCCGCAACGCCGCGGGGTCGTTTGTTGGCCGTGATCGAGCCGCGTTCCAACACCATGCGGCTCGGCACCCTGCGCGATCGGCTGGCGCACAGCGTAGCCGCGGCGGACACCGCCTTCTGGTTCCAGCCGGCCGACCTCGACTGGTCGCTCGCCCCGGTGCTCGCGGCGAGCCCGGTGGCGTCGCGGCTGTTCGAGGACCTCGACGGCCTGGTGGCGGCCCTGGTCGCCGAGGCACGCCCGCTGGATCGGATCGTGGTGATGTCCAATGGCGGCTTCGGCGGAATTCACGAAAAGCTGCTGGCAGCCCTGGAGGTAGCGCATGACGGATGATGCTCACCCGGCCACCTGGAACGAGCCCGTCACCGTGGCCATTACCGGGGCGTCCGGCGCCCAGTACGGGTTGCGGCTGATCGAGGCGCTGGTGGCCGCCGACCATGCGGTCTGGGTGATGATCTCCAAGGCGGCGCATCTGGTCATCGCTACCGAAACCAATATCGAATTGCCGGCGCGTCCCGAACGTCTTGTCGAGGCGTTGACCCAGTTAACGTGCGCCGGTGAGGGGCAGATCCGCTGTTTCGGTCGTGAGGACTGGATGGCGCCGGTGGCCTCCGGCTCCGGCGCTTCATCGGCCACGGTGATCTGCCCCTGTTCCACCGGAACGCTCTCGGCGGTGGCCACGGGGGCCAGCAACAACCTGATCGAGCGAGCCGCCGACGTGGCGCTGAAGGAGCGGCGCAAGTTGATCCTGGTGCCGCGGGAGACGCCGTTCTCGGCCATCCACCTGGAGCACATGCTGGCATTGACGCGGATGGGCGCGGTGATTCTGCCCGCGGCGCCGGGGTTCTATCATCAGCCGACGCGCATCGAGGACCTGATCGATTTCATCGTGGCCCGGATTCTCAACCAACTGAGGATTGCCCACCGGCTGATGCCGCGCTGGGGGGAAGGTTCTTGATCCCGTTGTCGATGCTGTCGGTGTTCGTGCCGACTTTTTTCCTGGTGTCGCTCACGCCCGGCATGTGCATGACGCTCTCCATGGTGCTGGGAATGACGCAGGGGGTGAGGCGCAGCCTGTGGATGATGGCCGGCGAGCTCTGTGGCGTGGGGTTGGTGGCCGCCGCCTCGGGGGCCGGGGTCGCCGCGCTCATGCTGCGACAGCCTGAACTGTTCGCGGTATTCAAGTGGCTGGGCGGGCTCTATCTGGCGTATCTGGGGATCATGATGTGGCGCAGCCGCGGGCGCATGGCGATTCCACTGGACAGCATGGAGATGCCGCCAGCATCGCGGGGCCAGCTGGCGTTGCAGGGATTCGTGACGGCGGTGGCCAACCCTAAGGGCTGGGCCTTCTTCGTGGCGCTGTTGCCGCCGTTTCTCGATGCCGGCCGCCCCTTGTTCGGCCAGTTGACGGTACTGGTCGCGCTGATCCTGAGCATCGAGTTTGTCTGTCTGCTGCTCTATGCCGCTGGCGGGCGCAGCCTGCGACGTCTGCTCGGGGAAACGCGCAATCTGCGGCTGCTCAACCGCTTCGCCGGTTCGCTGATGATCGGCGTGGGTGGCTGGCTGGCGCTCGGCTAGACGGGCGCCAGCCAGGCCACGCGGGCGCTGACCAGGGCCAGCGAGGCGACCACCAGCAGCGGCCAGGGGCAGGGCGCCAGCGAATGCCGTGGACGCCGCAGCCAGGCCAATTGGACCAGGGCGCAGACCACCAGCCCGAGCAAGGCGCCTCCGATCAGGTCGCTGAGCCAGTGCACCCCGATCATCAAACGCGACAGTGCCATGGGCACGATGATGGCGATGGCTCCCCAGTAGGCCCAGAAGCGATGGCCGGGTGAGAGCTCCCTCGCGATGAAGGCGGCCGCCATACCGAACAGGACCACTGCGGTGGAGGTGTGGGCGCTGGGGTAGGCCAGCGAGTCGGCGAGATAGTCTGGGGCGTGGGGTCGCTCGCGACCGATGACGGCCTTGCCGAGCGTATTGAGAACGGCAATCCCGATCAGGCCGCCCAGGACATGACCCAACGCCGCCAGTTGCCGTCGCCACAACAGCCAGACGCCCCATGGTAGCGCCAGCATCACGATGCCCAGCCAGTCACCGACTTTCGCCAGGCCTTGCCCCAGCCCTTCCATCCAGGGAAAGGCCAGGGAGGCCAGCAGGTCGTGCAACCGCTGGTCCATCGCCAACGGCCCCTGGTGATGGATAATCACCAGCGTCCAGGCAGAAAGCGCCATCAGCGAGAATAACAGCAACAGCCATGAAGCCAGCGGCGGGTCCCGGTCGTGAGGCGCCGAAAGCAGACGCCATAGGCGTCGCCCCTGGGGATGCTGGCGCGCCAGCCAATTCAGGCCGCGATAGACGAGGCCGCTGCGGTGGGTCTGATGGCGAAGCCAGGAGAATATCACCGCCAGGATGACGATCATCACCCCCAAGCCGATCAGCCAGTGCTCCATTGCTTCCGGCATGTCGAGGCGTTCCTGCCAGGTGCGTCCCAAAAGATAGCCGGGCAATACATAGGCGGGCGCCCAGAGAAGGGCCGAGAGCAGGTTGGCTAGCGTGAAGGTGCGCGGAGACATCTGCAGCATGCCGGCGATCATCGGGATGACGGGGCGAACCGGCCCCACGAAGCGTCCGAGGAAGACCGAGAAGGTGCCGTAACGCTGGAAGAAACGCTCGCCGTGAGCGATCCACTCCGGATAGCGGGATAGCGGCCACAGCCGATTCACATTTTCCCGCTGCGTATAGCCCAACCAGAAACTCAGGCCGTCGCCGAGGATGGCGCCGATAAAGGCGACCAGAATCACCGTGACGGGCGCCAGCTCCTGGTGACCGGCCAGTGAGGCGCTGGCCGTGATCAACACCACGCCGGGGACCAGCAGGCCGATCAAGGCCAAGGATTCCACCAGGGCGATGGTACCGATGATCAATAATAAGAGCCCTGGTGAAGGGGCAAGCTGGTAGAAGGAATCTAAGATGTTCACGCCGGTTGGGCATCCCTCGCGGAGACGGTCATGTTTCGGCCAGCCGGTGGGTGCTCGCAATCAGCCGCTGTTCGAAACGCTCGGTGGTTTCCTGTGGCTGCAGCAGGCTCATGGCCAGGCGACACTCGATGGGGCCCGTCTCGAGCAGGATCGTGCGTTGCAGCGCCTCTTCCAGGCGCTGGCAGACCATCAATGCCCCGTTTTCACTGGTGTCCGAGAGTACGAGCCAGAAGTCTGCCTGGGACTCGCGACCCAACAGGTCATGGTCGCGGCAGCGTCTGGACACCTCGTGACAGAGGCTGTCGAGCAGCGCCTGGCGAGCGGCGGGTCCGAACTGTTCGCCAGCCATGTCGAGTTGTGGCAAGTGTATCAACACCACGGCGAGACGCTGCTCGAGATGCAAGGCCCGCTCGCACTCACTGTATAACCGATCATGTAGGGTCTGTCGGTTCAGCGCAGGGCATTCCGGATCGTTAGGGGCGGTCGCCTGCAACAAGGCCTGTTGTCGCAAGGCTTCGCGCGGCGCCAGGCTTGCGACCACCACCAGTGTCAGGTAGCTGAGTATCAGGTCTATCTCTTGAAGACCGTCGCCCAACCACAACCACATGGGTATCGACAGGATATTAACCAGCGTCGCTGGCCCAAGGGGCAGCAGCAATAGCGTCAACACAGGTGGCATGCCGATCCACAACGGCGCCGGAAGGGACTGCCGGGGGAGTTCCATGGCGATCAGTAGATACCCGCACATCAACACCAGGAAGGCCGATGCCCGCGAATGGTCCTTGTAGCCGAGGCGCAGCAGGGCGGCCAGCAGCATCACCGGAGCCAGTAATGTCGGTAATAGAATGCTCGCGTAGTGGCCCATCAGATAAAGCCACAAGGCATGTGCGACGAGCAGCAGAGCGCCCGCCAGATAGGCCATGACATGCAGCGTACGTTGCCAGGTTGCTGAATCACGCATAGGCGGATTCACTGACCACGATGAGGCTCTCATGCTGGGAGACAAGGGCATGGCATTCTTCGCTCAATGACTCGACTCTCGACAAGGGCAAGGCGCGACACTTGGCTGATGGGTCGAGACTCCGCAGCAGGCGCTGGCGTCGCGATGTCGACTGGTTGGAATCCTGGCTGAGCAGCAGTGCGGCAAGGGTGCAGCTGTCGATGCGGTAGCAACTTTCGAAACGCCGCGTAAGACTGCAGAGCTGCCTGGCCAGTACCCATAGCTGATGGCGCTGGGTGCGCAGCAACAAGAGCTCGGCATGGACCTCCTCGCGCTGCGCCCGGGAGCGTTCGCGGACCAGATCGCTTTCAAGCTGTTCCTTGGGCCATAGCCTCAGTTCGGGTACCAGACGCATGCGCTGACGTGCCTGTCCATGGAGCTGCTGTAGCCCACATTGGCGAGCCAGGCCGAGGATCAGCAGGCCAATGAGAACCAAGCCGGAGAGCACGGCCTGGTCCATCGATATCCATGACAGTTGCGACCACCAGCTCAGCAGGGCGAGCAAGGCTGTCAGGGTCGCCAACCAACGCGGCTGGGGCAGCATAATCAGCATCGCCCAAACCCATAGCCAAAGGGGATAGCGGTCGGGCGCGACCCACAAAAGCCCAGTCAGCAATAGGCTGGGCAACAACTGCCAGGGAAGCATGGCCGGACGGCGATGGCTAAACTCCAGCAGGCTGGCGGTTATCCCCAGCCATCCTGCTGAAAGCCAGAGCAGCAGGGCGCCGGACAGGGTGTCGGCAGTGGCGGCGAGCAATGCCAGAAGAAGGCCAGCCAGCAGAAGATTGCCTCGAAACAGGCCAATCCTGTGAATGCTCTTGCCGATTTTGTACTTGCTCTGCATGGTGGCTTAGTATGGTTCCCTTCCCGATTATCGGCACAGTATAACGTTCACGCGTCCTTTGTCTTAGCAAAGGCGCCTCAGTCTCAGCAAAGGCACTTCAGGAGATACGCAACGGCATGGCAGCTCAATCCTCACGTCCGACCTGTGATCCCGCGATACCGGCTATCGAGCATGTCGATGCCTACGTGGACGGCTTGGGTTTGGCCGCCAGAAAGGCCGCCATACAGATGCGTCGCGCCCCTACTGCCATGAAAAATGCGGCCCTGTCGGCGATGGCCGAGCATCTGCGGTCTGCCAGGCATCTGGTGCTGGAGGCCAACCAGCGCGACTTGTCGCGTGGACGCAGCCATGGTCTGGATGCTGCACTGATCGACCGCCTGGCACTGGACGATACCCGCCTGGATGCAATGATTGAAGGGCTTGCCCAGGTGGCGGCGCTGCCGGATCCGGTCGGCGAGATCGATGGGCTACGTTCCCGCCCCAGCGGTATCCAAGTTGGCCAAATGCGCGTACCGCTGGGCGTGATCGGCATCATCTACGAATCACGGCCCAACGTCACCATGGAAGCGGCGAGCCTGTGTCTCAAGTCAGGCAATGCCTGCATCCTCCGCGGTGGGTCCGAGGCAAGCGAATCCAACAAGGCCATCGCGACCTGCATCCGATTGGGGCTTCTCGATGCCGGCTTGCCGGAAACGGCGGTACAGGTGGTGGCTACCCCCGATCGGGCGGCAGTAGGGCGCCTGATCAGCATGCCCGAATATGTCGATGTGATTATTCCGCGAGGCGGCAAATCATTGATCGAACGCATTTCCCGTGAGGCGCGAGTGCCAGTGATCAAGCATCTTGATGGTGTCTGTCATGTCTATCTCGACGCCAGCGCCGATCCTCTGAAGGCATTGGCCATCGCGATCAATGCCAAGACGCATCGCTATGGCACCTGCAATACCATGGAAACCCTGCTCATCGATGCCCCACTGGCCGAGGAGATGCTGCCGGCTCTCGCGGCGGGTTACGCCGAGCATGGTGTTGAATTGCGCGGCTGCGAACGAACACGGGCGATACTCGGCGATGTCGTCGCGGCCACCGAGACCGACTGGTATGCAGAATATCTGGCGCCGGTGCTTGCCGTCAGAGTCGTTGAGGGCATCGACGCGGCCATTGCCCATATCGAGCGTTACGGTTCGCATCATACCGATGCCATTGTCACCGAGAATTACGCTCTGGCCCGACGCTTTCTGGCCGAAGTCGACTCGAGCTCGGTGATGGTCAATGCCTCGACGCGGTTCGCCGATGGTTTCGAGTATGGCCTGGGGGCTGAGATTGGCATCTCGACTGACAAGCTGCATGCCCGTGGTCCAGTGGGCCTGGAAGGACTTACCACTCGCAAGTACGTAGTGCTCGGTGATGGCCAGGTGCGTCAATGACCGATAAGGGTCACGCTTCACGCTCTGACGGCAGCGGGCTATCGACACCTCCCCGTATCGCCATGCTCGGCGGCACTTTCGATCCTGTCCACCTCGGTCATCTGCGCAGTGCCGTGGAGATCGGTGAGGTACTGGGCCTCGATCGTGTGCACATGGTGCCTGCGGCGAAGCCGCCGCTGCGGGGCGAGCCCAGCGTTACCCCGTTGGAGCGGATGGCCTTGTTGTGTCTGGGGATCGGTGATACGCCGGGACTGGTCGCTGATTCGCGAGAACTCGACCGCGAGGGGCCTTCCTATACCGCCGAAACCCTGGCTTCGCTGCGCGAGGAATTCGGACCTACCGCGCGGTTGGTCATGGCCGTAGGGCACGATGCCTTCTTGCGCCTCGCGGATTGGCACCAGCCGGAACGGCTTTTCGATCTGGCGCATGTGGTGGTGATCGATCGTCCCGGTCACGACACGCCGCTGTCGTCAGCGCTGCGCGCCATGGTGGCCGACCGCGAGGTAGAGCATCCGCAAGCCCTGATGGCGTCGCCAGCGGGTCAACTGTTAAGGCTCCGCCTGCCCACGCGAATGGCTATCTCGGCCACCGACGTGCGTCATCGGCTGGCAAGCGCGGCTAGCGTTCGCTATCTACTTCCCGACGCGGTGGAGGCGCGCATCCACGACGATGGCCTTTACCGGTCATGACACGCTGTCAGCATGGCAATGAGTGGGTACAATGGGGACAAGCGACGTCGCTTCAACGAGAGGCTAATACCAAGGGCTATGCATATCGACACACTCAAGACGCTAGCAGTGGATGCGCTGGAAGAACTCAAGGCCAAGGATATCGGTCTGCTTGATGTTTCTCGCCTGACCAGCGTCACCGATCTGATGGTCATTGCCAGCGGCACCTCGACACGCCATGTGGCGGCACTGGCCAACAATCTTGTCGAGAAGGCCAAATCGGCAGGGCTGCAGCCGCTAGGCGTCGAGGGCGAGAATGGTTCCGATTGGGTACTGGTCGACATGGGGGAGATGGTCATCCATGTGATGCTGCCCGAGACCCGCCAGCTTTACGATCTCGAGCGCCTCTGGGCCGATCTGCCCGACGATGCCGAGTCGCTGATCAGGGCAGAAACCTATCACCGCGGTGAGGCCAGGGGCACGTGAGAGTTCGCTTGCTGGCCGTGGGAAATCGCATGCCGAGTTGGGTCACGGCGGGTGTCGAAGAATATCGAAAGCGATTGCCGCGTGATTTCGCCGTCGAGGTTGAGGAGATCTCGCCGGGCAATCGTGGCAAGAATGCCGATACGGGTCGTGCCGTCGCGCGGGAAGCCGAGCGGATTCGTGGCCGGCTCAAGGGCGGTGAGCACCGGGTGGCCTTGGAAGTCGGTGGATGCCTCTGGAGCACCGAGGAGCTTGCGCTGGAAGCTGAAACCTGGCGTCTGGCGGGGCGAGACGTGGTGCTGATGGTAGGCGGCCCCGACGGGCTGGACGCCTCGCTTTCCGCTGAGGCGGACCAGCGCTGGTCGCTGTCCCCCCTTACGTTGCCGCATCCGCTGGTGCGCATCCTGCTCGCCGAGCAGCTCTATCGTGCCTGGACACTTCTGGTCGGTCATCCCTATCACCGTTGAGTTTCCGTTCTCCCGCTGCCCGAGGCCGACCTTCGTTGCGTCGACCGTGGCGGCTGCCAAGGTCATCTGCCACCATGCATGAATCACCCGACAAGCTGAAGAGCCCCGAGCAGGAGCTGAGAATCTTCCGGGTGCGTTCGCTGGTCGCCGCCTTAGTCGTGATCGCGTTGACCGCTCTGTTGATGGGCCGCCTGGTTTACCTGCAAGTCGTCCAGCATGAGGTTTACAGTACCCGCTCGGAAAACAACCGGGTCAGAGTGGAGCCGTTGCCACCGACGCGAGGGCTGATCTACGACCGTAACGGGGTGCTGCTCGCCGAGAATCGCCCTACATACAACCTCACGCTGGTGAGAGAGCGCGCCGATAACCTGCCCGCCACTCTCGAGTTGCTGGAAACGTTGCTGGCGCTCTCCGCTGACGAGGCCAAGGCATTTCGCGCACG
Organism: Halomonas jincaotanensis; assembly: GCF_018448785.1. Lineage (GTDB taxonomy): Bacteria > Pseudomonadota > Gammaproteobacteria > Pseudomonadales > Halomonadaceae > Halomonas > Halomonas jincaotanensis. Next base: position 100,882 of record NZ_JAHCLU010000009.1, read on the forward strand.
TGTCAGCCAACCTCAGCGACCCTTCGAGCCCGCCTTGTTGATGAGCGATCTGAACGAGCAGCAGATTGCCCGGCTGGCGATCAATCGACACCGACTGCCCGGCGTCGAAGTCGAAGCCCAATTGCTACGCTATTATCCCGACGCACCGATGCTGGTCCATGCCCTGGGGTATGTCGGTCGCATCAATACCGATGAGCTGAAGTCGCTCGACGCGGGACGCTATGCCGGAACTCACTTCATCGGCAAGACCGGTGTCGAGCGCTTCTACGAGGACGCGTTGCATGGGCAGTCCGGCCTGCGCCAGGTCGAGACCAACGCTCGCGGCCGCGTGCTCAGTGAACTGGGTCGCACCAACCCGGTGCCGGGTAAGGACATCACCCTGACCCTGGACAAGGAGCTGCAGTCGCTAGCGTTCGATCTGCTCGATGGGCGACGCGGCGCCATTGTCGCCATGGCGCCGGCGACCGGTGAGATACTGGCCATGGTGTCGGTACCCGGCTACGACAGCAACCAGTTCGTGACCGGTATCGATGTTGGCTCTTACCGTGAGCTGCAGCACGACCTCGATCTCCCCTTGTTCAATCGCGCCATCCGCGGCCAGTATCCACCCGGCTCGACCATCAAGCCTTTTCTAGCCATGGCCGGGCTGGCGGAAGGGTCGATAACCCCGGAAAAGACCATCCACGATCCCGGGTATTTCCAGTTGCCGAATGATTCGCGTCGTTACCGTAATTGGTTGCGCTGGGGCCATGGACGAGTCGATCTGGAACGCTCTATCGCCGTCTCCAACAATACCTACTACTACACGCTTGCCCACGAGTTGGGGATCGATCGGCTCCACGATAGGATGCGCGATTTCGGCTTCGGTCAGCGTGTGGGTCACGATATCTTTGGTGAGAGCAACGCCTTGATGCCATCCAGGGAGTGGAAGCGTGACCGCTTCGGACAATCCTGGTATCCCGGCGAGACGCTCTCGGTGGGTATTGGTCAGGGGTACTGGCAAGTCACCCCGCTGCAGTTGGCGACGGCCACTTCGGTGCTGGCCAACCGAGGCGAATGGGTCAAGCCGCGTATTGCCAGCCGTATCGGCGATGAGGATGTGCCGGTCGAGCTAGCTGACACTCCGCCGGATCTCGAACTCGCCAATGAGGCGTGGTGGGACAGGGTGTTCGCCGGTATGGAAAAGGTCGTTTCCGGCAGCGAAGGGACGGCTCGGCGCACCGGGGTGGGGCTCGAATACCGCATGGGGGGTAAGTCGGGTACTGCCCAGGTGTTCTCCCTTGGACAGGACCAGCGCTACGAGGCCGATGAGTTGGCGGAGCGCCTTCGCGATCATGCGTTGTTCATTGCCTTTGCTCCGCTGGATGATCCCCAGATTGCGGTGTCGGTTATCGTCGAGAATGCCGGTGGTGGTAGCACACATGCCGCACACCTGGCCCGTGCGATGACGGACGCCTGGTTGCTCGATGAGGACGAACAGCCAGATGCCGAAGAGGTTCGCGAAATCCTGGAGAGCGACGATGGCAATGTGGCGGGAAACTGAAGGGTGGCAATGATCGACTTGTCACACAGGCTCCGTGGCCATCCCGTTCGGCCGCCCGCCAGCGGGATCGCGCGTCGTCGGAGCTTCTGGGAACGCCTTCATCTCGACCCGTGGCTGTTGGGCATGCTGTTGCTGCTGATGCTGGCCGGTCTGGTCGTGCTCTACAGCGCCAGTGGGCAATACCTTCAGGTACCCATCGCCCAGGGTGTTCGGTTTGGCGTGGCCCTGACAGTCATGCTGGTGCTGGCGCAGTTCTCGCCCGCGACCTTCCAGCGCTGGGCCTTCCCGGCCTATCTTGCTGGCCTTCTGATGCTGGTGGCGGTGGAGCTCATCGGCGACATGGGCATGGGGGCTCAACGCTGGTTGGTGATTCCCGGGCTTATCCGTTTTCAGCCCTCTGAGCTGATGAAGCTGGCGATGCCGATGATGGTGGCGTCGTATCTCTGTCGCCGTGAGTTGCCGCCCCGCGTCAGGGACCTGGCAGTCTGCGCCCTGCTGATCGGCATGCCGGTAGTGCTGATAGCGAAACAGCCCGATCTCGGCACCTCACTACTAGTGGCGACTGCGGGGGTGTTTGTCGTGCTGCTGGCAGGGCTTACCTGGCGCTTCATTGCCGGTCTGTCGTTGCTGGCCACCGCTGCGCTGCCGCTACTGTGGATGAACCTGCACAATTATCAGCGGCAGCGAGTCCTGACCTTTCTTGATCCCAATAGCGATCCATTGGGTTCCGGCTGGAACATCATCCAGTCCACCACCGCCATTGGCAGTGGCGGCCTGATGGGGAAGGGATGGCTGCAAGGCACGCAGTCGCAGCTGGAATTCTTACCCGAGCGCCACACCGATTTCATTGTCGCGGTGCTGGGGGAGGAGTTTGGTCTGGTCGGCATGCTGGCATTTTTGGTGCTCTACCTGATGATCGTTATTCGCGGCATCGTGTTGGCAGGGGGAGCCAAGAATACCTTCGGCCGTCTACTGGCCGGCAGTATTATCCTTACTTTTTTCATATACGTCTTCGTCAACGTGGGTATGGTGAGCGGTATCCTGCCGGTGGTTGGGGTGCCGCTTCCCTTGGTCAGCTTCGGGGGAACCTCCAGCGTGACCTTGATGGCGGGTTTCGGTATTCTCATGGCGATTCACACCCACCGCCGACTGCTTCCGCGCTAGCACCACTTTAGCGTTACCCTGCATGAGCAGGAGGCATGACACCTTTCAGGTTCTTATTTTCATCGGGAAGAGGTAAAAGCATGACGGTGAGCCGTTCACGAAGGTGGGTACAAGGCATTATCGCTACAACCAGCCTGGCATTTTTCTCGTTGGCAACGCCTGCGGCGACAGATTTTGACCCAAGCGAACACCGCGGGGCCAGGTTGCTTGTCGATGAGCTGGCTGGCCAGGGTATTCAGCGTCGCTGGCTTGAGGACGCGTTGCGTGGAGCTGAATACCAGCAAAACGTTCTGGAGGCGATGGAGGGCGCGGTGGAGAGACGGCTGCGCTGGGATGAGTACCGAGCCATCTTCCTGACTCCCGAGCGGATTCAGAGTGGCGTCGGTTTCATCGAGGCGCATCGTCGGGCGTTCGAGCGTGCCGAGGCGGAGTTCGGCGTGCCGCCCGAGGTCATCGCCGCGATCATTGGCGTCGAAACCAGCTATGGGCGCTTCACCGGTAGCCATCGGGTGCTGGATTCCCTGGCGACCCTGGCTTTTCACCATCCACAGCGTGGGGATTTTTTCCGCGGCGAACTTGCGGCTTTTCTTGAAATCACTCATGAGCAGAACGTCGATCCCGGCGACTTGATGGGCTCCTACGCCGGCGCGATGGGCTATCCGCAGTTCATTCCCACCAGCTATCGAGCCTATGCGGTTGATTTCGACGATGACGGGGTGCGCGACCTATGGACCAATCCCGTGGATGCTATCGGTAGTGTCGGCAACTACTTCGCGCGACACGGTTGGCGGGCCGGCGAACCCATCTATCAGGAGGCCAATGGGCCTGTAGCGCCACCCGGGGGCATCGAATTCAATCGAACGGACAAGCCCTACCGCAAGGTCGCCGAACTCGCCGAAAAGGGGATCCGTCCCGAGGCCGAGATGGACGCGGCGCAGGAAGTCATTCCGCTGGCGCTGGAAGTCGACGAAACCACCTGGCGCTATCGTTTCGGTCGTGACAACTTCTACGTCATCACTCGCTACAACCACAGCCACCTTTATGCGATGGCAGTGACCGAACTCGCAGAATCGATTCGCGACTCGCTTGGCTTGCAGACGGTGCCGCTGGTGATATCTGCCGATGACGAGGAGGCGAACTCATGATCCGTCAAGCACTGTTGCTGGGGCTCGTATTGCTGCTGGTCGGGTGCTCGGGCGGTGGGGGCTCACGTCCTTCTGCGAGCGGCCAGGTGGGCGCCGACAGCACCGCTGCCTCGAGCGGCGAGCGCTATGCATTAAGCGGGGATGCCTATCCGCAAGACCCGCCGGATGTCAGCGAGGTGCCGAATGCCGAGCCTAGACGCGAGCCGCTGTCGCGGGGTGGCAATCGTTCACCGTACGAGGTGTGGGGGAAATCCTACGAAGTGCTCGCCGATGCCAGTGGCTACGTGCGTGAAGGGAAAGCCTCCTGGTACGGTGAGAAATTCCACGGTTATGCCACCTCCAACGGCGAAATCTACGACATGTATACGATGAGTGCCGCGCATCGTTCGCTACCCTTGCCGAGTTTCGCCCGCGTGACCAGTCAGAATAACGGTCGCTCAGTGATCGTGCGTGTCAATGATCGCGGCCCCTTCCATAGCGAGCGTGAGATCGATCTTTCCTATGCCGCCGCCGCTCGCCTGGATATTCTTGATCGCGGCACTGGGCGTGTCAGGGTCGAGGCGATCGATGTGGATCAATGGCTTACCAACAAGGCGACTACCGCCCAGCCACAAGCTCCGCCGGCCTCGCCGGTACCCGCATCGGTCGAGGTGGGGTCTGCGGTACCCTCGACCCCTAGTGGTAATGATGTGCACGATGCCGAGGAAGGTGTCTTCCTCCAAGTGGCCGCGTTGGGCTCCGCCGAGAGTGCCAAGGCGCTGAAGACGCGCCTGGAAAGCGAGCTTTCGCAACCGGTGCGTGTCGCCAGCGTGACTGGAACACACCGCGTTCAAGTGGGCCCATTGAGCCATGTGGATCAGGCCAATCCGGTGCGGGACCAACTGCGCCGCGCAGGTTTTGCTCAAGCCTTCATCGTTCACAGCGAAGATTGACTTACGGCTTCATAAAGAATTTCTGATATTTTCGACGAGAATTGCCCCATGAAAGTGTTTGCTTCTGTTCTATCCGCCATACGGCATCCAGCATCGCTATGCCTGTGCGTGATATTGACTGCCTTGCCGGCCCTGGCCCAGCCAATACCCACAATGATTCCTTCGCCGCCTCAGCTCGCGGCCAGCTCGTGGATTTTGATGGATGCCGACAGTGGACGAGTACTGGTGGATCATAACGCCGATGAGCGCCTGCCTCCGGCCAGCCTGACCAAGCTGATGACCGCCTATCTCGTTGAGCGTGAACTCGACCGCGGCAATATTGCCCTGGATGATATGGTGGATATCAGCGAGAAGGCGTGGCGCACCGGTGGCTCCAAGATGTTCATCGAAGTTGATACCCAGGTCCCGGTGGAACAACTGCTCAACGGGATCATCATTGCCTCTGGCAACGATGCCAGTGTTGCCATGGCGGAGTATCTGGCGGGTGGCGACGCGCCCTTCGCCGACATGATGAATCAGCACGCTACCCGGCTGGGGATGGAGAACACCAATTTCGTCAACGCCACAGGCCTCCCGGGGGAAGAGCATTATTCCTCGGCACGTGATATGGCATTGCTGGCCCAGCACATCATCAACGATTACCCCGAGCACTACGCCATCTACGCCGAGAAGGAATTCTCCTACAACGACATCAGTCAGCCGAATCGTAACCGCTTGCTGTGGCGTGACCCGAGCGTGGACGGCCTCAAGACTGGTTGGACGACCGAAGCAGGCTATGGCCTGGTGGCGTCTGCCAAGCGTGACGACATGCGCCTGATCTCGGTGGTAATGGGCACCGACTCTGAAGAGGCGCGAGCACAAGAGACACAAAAGCTGCTCAGTTACGGTTTTCGATATTTCGAAACAATGGAGCTTTACGAACGGGGTGCCGTGCTCAACATGCCGCGTGTCTGGGGGGGTGACAAGAACGAGCTGCGAGTCGGAGTCAGCCAGGATATTCATATGACGGTACCGCGGGCCCGCAATGATGAGCTTGCCGCGCATCTTGACCTGCGTCCTGATCTAATGGCTCCCATCAGCGCGGGTGACAGCGTAGGCACGCTGGAGGTCCGCCTGGGGGACGAGGTCGTTGGTGAGCGTTCGTTGGTCGCGCTGGAAAGTATCGAGGAAGGGGGGATATTCAAGCGTCTTTTCGATCAAGTGCAACGTTTTTTCACTAATCTGTTCTCGAATCTTGTCGGCGACTGGTTTGATTGATGCCAGTCGCCCAAACCAAGGCCACTTGCATGATTCTGAGAGGCCGGTTAAAGCACGTGGGATTGACACTCTTGATAGCAATATTTCTGGTGGGTGAAGGATGAACAACAAGCCACTACGTGACCTACGCCAGCCGGTAGCCACCCGGCCTGGCAGCAAGCCGCCCGTCATCACGTTTCCGTGCGATTATCCGATCAAGGTGGTTGGGGATGCTGCGGAGGATTTCGCCGCCGTCGTGTGTCAGATCGTCACTCGGCACGATACGACGTTCGATGCCCAGGGGCTCGAGGTGGTGGCGAGCCGCAACGGTCGCTTCCAGTCGGTGCGCCTGACCCTTCGGGCCACCGGTGAAACGCAGATCAAGGCGCTGTTTACGGATCTCAAGGCCACTGGTCGTGTTCACATGGTGGTCTGATGACATGGTGGTCTGATGACATGGTGCTCTGATGATAGGAAAAGCCGATGAACGCCGGTGACATGCCTATCGTTGTCTATTCTCTCGGGCGTCGTTCCTATCAGCCGGTATGGGAGGCGATGCGCCAGTTGACCGATACGCGTGACCCGAGCACCGACGACCAGTTCTGGCTGGTGGAACATGAGCCGGTGTTCACCCAGGGGCAGGCCGGCAAGCCGGAACATATCCTGTTTCCGGGCGACATACCGGTGGTTCAGACAGATCGCGGTGGGCAGGTGACCTATCACGGCCCGGGACAGGTCGTGCTGTATCCACTGTTGGATGTACGTCGCGCCCGTCTAGGCGTGCGCGACCTGGTGACAGCGCTGGAGCGTGCGGTGGTTGCCGTGCTGGCCGAGCAAGGCGTTATCGCTCATGCGCGCCCGGACGCACCTGGCGTTTATGTCGGTAAATGCAAGATCGCTTCTCTGGGACTGCGCATTCGTCGCGGCGCCAGCTTTCACGGGGTGGCGCTCAACGTCGATGGGGACCTGACCCCGTTCACCCGCATCAATCCCTGTGGTTATGCCGGCCTTGCCATGACCCGGTTGGAGGACCACGTCTCGCGATGTCCCGATACGTCAGTTATCGGCGAGCGCCTGGCCGAGTGTCTGGCCGATGCGTTGGGGCGACGCTTGCGATACGTTCCGGCGCAGCCCCAATCTGACAACCTCGAAGGGAGCCGGCAAACCGGTAGTGGGCACGACGAGTCTCTCAGCCAAGGTGACTAACTGGGATCCGGTTCGGGTCTGGCGCTTGGCCAGGTACATCGGCCGGTGAGGCGAGTCCGAGATTATTGTTCTCGAAGACCCTGTCGGCGCGGTAACTGGAGCGTACGAGAGGGCCAGAGGGCACTTCCATGAAGCCCTTTTCCAGGCCCAGCGTCCGGTAGCGATCGAATTCCTGCGGTGTGACCCAACGCTCGACGGGTAAGTGGTTGCGTGTGGGCCTGAGGTACTGACCCAAGGTCACGATGTCCACGCCGATGGCGCGCAGGTCGTCGAAGGTGGCCAGGATCTCATTCTCGGTTTCGCCAAGGCCGAGCATCAGGCTGGTCTTGGTGATCACGTCGGGCCGGTACCGCTTGGCGTGGGCCAGCACATCGAGTGTCTTCCGGTAGCCTGCACGTGGATCGCGCACGCGGCGAGTCAGCCGTTCAACGGTTTCCACGTTCTGGGCAAAGACTTCCAGCCCGGAATCGACCACGCGTTCAATTGCCTCAGGAACGGCGTCGAAATCCGGTGTGAGCGCTTCCACTACCACGTCAGGCGTGCGTGACTTAATGGCACGAATGCAGTCTGCATAGTGGGTGGCGCCACCATCGGGTAAATCGTCACGGTCCACCGAGGTCAGCACGATGTAGCGAAGCCCCATGAGCTCGACCGATTTGGCGGTATTCTCGGGCTCCTCCAGGTCTAGCCAGCCACGCGGGTTACCCGTATCGACGGCACAGAACCGGCAGGCGCGTGTACACACCGATCCCATCAGCATGATGGTAGCGGTGCCGTTGCTCCAGCACTCCCCCATGTTGGGGCAATGGGACTCGGCGCACACAGTGCTGAGGCGGTGCTTGGCGACATTTTTCTTGACCGCTTCGAAGCGCTCCCCACCGGGAATCTGGGCACGCAACCACTGAGGCTTGCGCCCGAGGGCATGACTTTCCTCGGCCTGCTGTCGCTGCTTCATGCCATCCTTGATGACACTCATACCATGCTCGTTACGGAATTTTTCACCGCTAGGCACGTGTCTCGGGGTATTGTCGCTCATAGAAGGCGAGCCTCTTCACTCGGCGACTGCCTCTCCTGTCCGACTAGTTGAACGTCGCCATGTGGTATTACAGAGGCGTGTTCAACAAGGCGCAAGATATGACAGACGCTAACGATGTCATTGCCTTATAATTTATCACAATCGCGGCGAGGCTGGACAGGCTCGCTGAAAAGCTTTAAATGCGTTATATTGCGTTGCAGCAAAAACGTTTCACTGTGGCCGCCCCCTGGCCGCCACATTACGCCTGGAGCAGATAATGATCCCCCTGATGCCGACTCCCCCGGCAGCTCTGCTGTCTTACATGGATCCGTTCGGCTTTGGACGCGCCGCTGGCGACTACTGGCGCGATGCGCTTGAGCGCAGCGTACTCTACATGGATGTCATGCGTCTTCGAGGCAATCAATATCTCGAGCATATCGAGCAGACAAAGCCCAATGTCCTCGGCTTTGAATCCGAAGTCTTGATGGATGGCCGGACGTTGCCGCGTCCGGTCAACTATGAACTGCTGCGCATTCTGCCGCCGGAAGGCGTCGAAACCAACCTGCAGGCTCGGCCCTTCGTGGTGGTTGATCCGCGCGCCGGTCATGGGCCCGGTATCGGCGGCTTCAAGTCGGATAGCGAGATCGGCGTTGCACTGCGGGCCGGCCATCCCTGCTATTTCATCGGTTTTCTGCCCTATCCGATGCCCGACCAGACCGTCGAGGATGTCGTCGAAGCCGAAGTGGCATTCGTGCGTCATGTTGTGGGGCGCCATCCGGATACCTCCGAAAAACCGATGGTGGTAGGCAATTGTCAAGCGGGCTGGCAGGTAATGATGGCGGCAGCCCTGGAGCCGGATATCTTCGGCCCGATCCTTATCGCGGGCGCGCCGCTTTCCTATTGGGCCGGTGAACACGGCAATGCACCGATGCGTTATACCGGTGGCATGACCGGCGGCAGCTGGATGACGGCCATGCTCAGCGACATGGGCGCCGGCCTCTTTGATGGTGCCTCGCTGGTGCAGAACTTTGAGAAGCTCAATCCGGCCAACACCTGGTGGAACAAGCAGTATCAGCTTTACACCAAGGTAGATACCGAAGCCGAGCGCTATCTGGAGTTCGAGCGTTGGTGGGGTGGTCATGTGGTGCTGGGCGGCCAGGAAATCCAGTACATTGTCGACAATCTCTTTATCGGCAATCGGCTATCCACGGCGCAGTTGGTGACCTCAGACGGGCGTCGAATCGACCTGCGTAATCTGCGCTCGCCAGTGGTGGTCTTCTGTTCGCGTGGTGATGACATCACGCCGCCGCCGCAGGCGCTTGGCTGGGTTCGCGATCTCTATGAGGGTGTCGAAGACATCATCGCCAACGAGCAGACAATCGTGTATTGCGTTCACGACAGTACCGGCCACCTGGGCATCTTCGTTTCGGGTAGCGTCTCACGCAAGGAGCACACCGAGTTCACCGCCAACATGGATTATATCGACGTGCTGCCTCCTGGCCTGTACGAGACCACGGTCTCCTCGGCGGCAGAGCGTGAAGATGCTGATCTGATCGAGCGCGACTATCTTCTGGAGTTCGAGCCCCGCACCATCGATGAACTCAACGAATACGTGAAGCCGAGCATCGAGGATGATACGCGCTTCGCTACCGTGGCACGGATCTCCGAGATCAATCTCGGTCTCTATCGGAGTTTCGTTCAGCCTTGGGTCCAGGCGGCCGCGACGCCCGAGACAGCCAAGTGGATGCGTCGCATGCATCCCAACCGGCTAGGGTATCGCTTGCGTTCCGATCGTAACCCGTTGATGGCATGGATTCCGGTAATGGCCGAGCAGATAAACGCCGACCGCCACCCGGTAGGGGAAGAGAACCTCTTTCGCTCTCTGGAAGGCATCATGTCAGACCAGATCACTCGAGGCCTGGATGCCTGGCGTGATCTGCGCGACAGCAGCACCGAGCGGCTGTTCATGAACATTTATGGCCAACCCCTGCTGCAGGCCCTGGTAGGGCTGAAGGGTGACGCCCATGCGCATCGCCGGCGTCCGGGTGCCGAGCCGGAACACCGGCGCTTCATCGAGCGTCGACAAGCCGAACTGCGCGATAGGATTGCCAAGGGCACCAGCCACGAAGCCGTGATGCGCTCGGTGATCCATGTGCTCGGCGGTGCCCCCGCTACCGATGAGCGCAATTTCAACCGGTTGCGTGCCTCAAGGGCTGAGCTTGAGCCGACTCTTCAGCTGGCAGATTTCAAGACGCTGATGCGTGATCAGTTCTTCATCCTGCGTCTTGACCGCGAGGCGGCGCTGGAAGCCCTGCCGACCCTGCTGGAAGACCAGACAGCCACACAAATCGATGAGCACCTGGCCCATATTGAGCATGTGCTGGCGGCCAGCGGCGAGCTCTCCGAGCATGCCGCGCAGCGCTTCGAGCGTGTCAGGTCGTTGTTTCATAAAGCGATAAAGCAGGCGCCGCAGGAAGAAGCTGAATCTTCCAGCCAACAGCCTCTCATCGAGAAGTCGCCGGCATCCAAACCGGAAACGCCTGCCAAGCCTCAGGCCTCGAAGGCTGGCGCCGAGCAGGAAGTTAAGCCGGAAGCTCCTGTCAAGCCTCAGGCTTCGACGGCGGCGGTAGCGTCCGACGCTCAAGCCCAGGAGGAGACGCCGGCCTCGCAGCCGAAAGCAACGACCAAGGCTGCCAAGGAAAGGACCGAAGCTAGCGAGTCGTCGACCGATACCAGCGAGCCATCGACCGATACCAGCGAGTCATCGACCGATACCAGCGAGCCATCGACCGAGTCCCAGGCGACGACCACTCCCGCGGCCGAGAAGCCCTCGCCACGCAAGCCAGCCGCGAAACGTCAGCGCAAGACGTCCGGGCAGGAAAGCAAGAGCTGAGGCTTCTGTCTTACGGTCTCTTATCGCCCCTGTCGGCTTGCCGGCAGGGGCTTTTTATATGATTCGCGAATATGCTGCCTTGCCCTGGCAGGTATTCTCGGTCTACGGTCTGAAAGGTCGCCCACCCTTGGATGCTCCGTATGTGACTGGCATGGCGGGCGGCGCTGGAGTAGGGTAAGCGGATTTTTCTCCCTTCGGGAATCGGAGGGGAACACCATATAGTGGAGCGCTATGGGCAAGTCACTGGTCATCGTCGAATCGCCGGCCAAGGCGAAGACGATCAATAAATATCTCGGCAACGAGTTCGTCGTGAAGTCGAGTGTGGGTCACATTCGCGACCTGCCGACCAGCGGCTCAGGCAAGTCAGCCTCAGACCCCAAGGAACGGGCCAAACAGGCGGCGTTGACGCGCAAGATGTCACCGGACGAGAAGGCGGTGTACAAGAAACGCAAGGCCCACGACCAGCTCATCCGCCGCATGGGGATCGACCCGGACCACGGTTGGGAGGCCCATTACGAGATCCTGCCAGGCAAGGAAAAGGTGGTCGCCGAGCTCAAGAAGCTTGCCGAGAAGGCCGATACGGTCTACCTCGCCACCGACCTTGACCGCGAGGGCGAGGCTATCGCCTGGCACCTGCGCGAAACCATTGGTGGAGACGACACCCGTTATCGCCGCGTGGTGTTCAATGAGATCACCAAGAATGCTATTCAGGAAGCCTTTCAGGATCCGGGTAGCCTCAATATCCCGCGGGTGGAGGCCCAGCAGGCGCGCCGCTTTCTCGACCGTGTCGTGGGTTTCATGCTCTCGCCATTACTCTGGGCCAAGGTGGCTCGAGGTCTCTCCGCCGGCCGGGTCCAGTCCGTGGCAATGCGCTTGATCGCCGAGCGTGAACGCGAGATACATGCCTTTGTTCCCGAGGAGTTCTGGGATGTCCACGCCGAGCTTGTGTCGGATGATGGCGAGCCCGTGCGCTTCGAGTTGGTGCGTCAGGATGGCAAGGCATTTCGCCCCACCTCAAAGTCCGAGACGCTTGAGCGAATCGCCGCGCTGAGGACGGCAAATCTTGCCATCACCTCGCGAGAGGACAAGCCGACCAGTTCCAAGCCCAATGCGCCCTTCATCACCTCGACCTTGCAGCAAGCGGCCAGCGGCCGCCTGGGTTTCTCGGTCAAGAAGACCATGACCCTGGCGCAGCGCCTCTACGAGGCCGGCTACATCACCTATATGCGTACCGATTCGACCAATCTATCCAAGGATGCGGTAGAGGGGGTTCGCGACCACATCGGCAGCGAATACGGCCCCCGCTACCTCCCCAAGGAGCCCAATCGTTACACCAGCAAGGAAGGTGCCCAGGAGGCACACGAAGCGATTCGTCCCTCCGACGTCGCTCGTCAGTCAACCGAGCTTGCCGGTATGGAGCGCGACGCCGAGCGCTTGTATGAGTTGATCTGGCGCCAGTTCGTGGCCTGTCAAATGACGCCGGCCGAATACCTGTCCAGCACGCTGACCGTGCAGGTGGCGGGCTTCGAGCTCAGGGCCAAGGGCCGTGTGCTCAAGTTCGATGGCTATACGCGGGTGATGAAGCCCATGGGACGCAAGGAAGAGGATCAGTCGCTGCCGGATCTCGCCGAAGGAACCCCCATGACGCTCGAAAGCCTCGAGCCGCTTCAGCACTTTACCAAGCCGCCGGCCCGCTACACCGAGGCAAGTCTGGTCAAGGAGCTCGAGAAGCGCGGCATCGGGCGGCCCTCCACCTATGCATCGATCATCTCGACGATTCAGGATCGCGGTTACGTGAAGCTGGTCAATCGGCGCTTTTACGCCGAAAAACTCGGCGATATCGTGACCGAACGCCTCAAGGAGTCCTTTCCCGACTTGATGGATTTCTCCTTCACGGCGCGCATGGAGAGCAGTCTCGACGAGGTGGCACAGGGCGAGCGCAACTGGCAGGCGTTGTTGGATGCCTTCTACGCCGAATTTCGGCTCGAGCTCGAGAAGGCCGAGAGCGAAGAGGGGATGCGGCCTAACCAGCCGGTACCCACCGATATCGACTGCCCCAGCTGTGGCCGCAAGATGCAGATCCGGACTGCCTCCACCGGGGTGTTCCTTGGCTGCTCGGGGTACAACCTCCCGCCCAAGGAGCGCTGCAAGACCACCATCGATCTCATCCCCGGCGACGAAGCCGTGGCCGAGGATGCCGGCGATGACGCGGAGACCAATGCGCTGCGCGCCAAACAGCGCTGCCCGAAATGTGGCACGGCCATGGACAGTTACCTGATCGACGAAAGCCGAAAATTGCACATCTGCGGCAACAGCCCGGATTGTGATGGCCATGCAATCGAGCAGGGTAAGTTCCGCATCAAGGGCTATGACGGGCCGACCCTCGAGTGCGACAAGTGCGGCAGCGAAATGCAGCTCAAGTCGGGCCGTTTCGGCAAGTATTTCGGCTGCACCAATGCCGAGTGCAAGAATACCCGCAAGCTGCTCAGGAGCGGTGAAGCGGCGCCACCCAAGATGGACCCCATTCCCATGCCGGAACTGGCCTGCCAGAAAGTGGAAGATCACTATGTGCTTCGCGATGGCGCCAGTGGCCTTTTCCTGGCGGCAAGCAAGTTTCCCAAGAATCGCGAGACGCGCCCGCCGCTGGTGCGAGAACTCAAGTCGCACGCCGACGAGCTGCCCGAGAAATACCACTATCTGCTCGAAGCGCCCAGCGAGGACCCCGACGGTCGCCCGACCCAGATCCGTTTCTCCCGCAAGGCCAAGGAGCAATTCGTGATGACCGATGAGGACGGCAAGGCCACCGGCTGGAAGGCGACTTTCCACGACGGCAAGTGGCAGGTGGAGGACAAGCGCAAGTGACGCCGAGATCGCGTACCAACCAGTTGCTCTACCAGGCCGAACTGCTGCTACAGACGCCGCCGGGCACCGATGAGCATGGAGAGTCTCGGCGCATGGCGGCCGAGGAAGGCGCGCTGGCATTGACCGAGCTGGCGCTGGAGTCGCTGCTGCGTGAGGTCACTGAGCATGCCAGGCTCGGACGCCACGACTGGCGTGAACTGTTGGGCGACGAAGGTGCCGGGATCGCCGAGCTGCAGCGCCTTCGCGAGTTGGTCTCCCGGCCCGATAGCTGGCTGGCCTGGTTGGTGGTTCGTCTCGAGGCCCTGCACGGCAGCGACGGGGTGGCTCGGCGCTCCAGCGGAGCGGCGCAAGGCTTGATCGCGACCGGTAGCGGCGCAGCGCTGGGCGAAGAGCTGGCCTGGTGTCTTGGCGAGGCCAAAGCGGAGCTTGCCGCGCTTCGCGAGACCAGCGAAGAGTGGTAGCCCTGTCGTCTGAAAGTTCTGTGGAGCGTATCGCTCTCTTCGTCGATGTTCAGAACGTCTATTACACCACCCGCCAGGCCTTCGGCCGCCATTTTGATTACAACGCCTTCTGGTCGCGCTTCGCGGTCGGGCGAGAAGTCGTCGTGGCCAATGCCTATGCGGTGGAGCGAGGCGATCCCAAGCAACGTCAGTTCCAGAATATCCTGCGGGGCATCGGCTTCAGCGTAAAGCTCAAACCCTTTATCCAGCGCAGCGATGGCTCTGCCAAGGGCGATTGGGACGTGGGTATCGCGCTTGACGCCATCGAGGCAGCGCCACGAGTCGATCGTGTGGTGCTGGTTTCAGGCGATGGCGACTTCGACATTCTCGTGGAGAGGATACGCGAACGCCACGGGGTCGTGGTCGAGGTGGTGGGTGTGGAGCCGCTCAGCGCCGATTCACTGATCCGTGCGGCGAACCATTTCGTGCCGATTGACGCCTCCCTACTGCTTTAAACGACACTGATCACGCTTCATCGCTATACGTCAGGCATGCGACGTGTTACGCCTCGAAGATTATGGATGTTTTTGCCAGACTATGGATGTTTTTGCCAGACTAGGAAGACACGTCAGCTTGGAGAGATCCCCATGCCGGAAAATTTCATGTTGAGTCCTGCGTCGAGCGGGTTGTTGTCGCCGAAGATGCTGGGCTACTGGACCGATGCGCAATTGCGTGAGGCGCCGGATGAATCCGGTATCTTTTGTGTCTTCCGTGCTGCCAGGGACCCTGAAAGCGAAGAGATGGTCGTTCAGCAACTGCTGTACGTGGGTGAGCACCGCAGTGCGCGCTACGCTATCGAGCATCACTCCGATAGGGAGACGTGGCGTGCCTTCCTGAAACCCGACGAGGAGCTCTGGTATTCGGTGGGGTTGGCGGGCTATGCCAATCGTGAGCGATTGGCCGCGGCCATGATCAATACCCACAAGCCGCGTTTCAATAACCACAGTGAGTATCTCGATCGCTTCCCCTTCGATGAAACAACCGTTCATCTCTATGGCAAGACGGACAAGCTGCAAAGCCTCTTTACCGTGGAGCGTCAAGACTGACCTAGCCCACTGATATATCCATCCCACCATGCGCCAGGGCATCGCTCGGTAGAACTCTTTCCGCCGGGGCGATTGCCCAGGCACGTGGGTCAATGACACTGTGAGAAACGCCCATAACCGGTACAATCGCGGACTTTCGCGATCTGACTGGGCCCTATTACGTGATCTCCACTGCCAACATCACCATGCAATTCGGGGCCAAGCCCCTGTTCGAAAACGTTTCCATCAAGTTTGGCAGCGGTCACCGCTATGGATTGATCGGTGCCAACGGCTGTGGAAAATCCACCTTCATGAAGATTCTTGGTGGCGATCTCGAGCCTTCGGCTGGCCAGGTGATGGTTGAGTCGGGCGTCCGACTCGGTAAGTTGCGACAGGACCAGTTTGCCTTCGAAGCCGAGCGTGTCATCGATACCGTGATCATGGGTAACCACGAGCTATGGCGGGTGGCGTCCGAACGTGAGCGCATCTATTCGCTTGCCGAAATGAGCGAGGCCGACGGCATGGCGGTTGCCGACCTTGAAGTGCGTTTTGCCGAACTCGATGGTTATACAGCGGAGTCGCGTGCCGCCGAGTTGTTGCTCGGCCTGGGCATTCCGATCGAACAGCATGCAGAGCCCATGAGCGAAATCGCGCCCGGCTGGAAGTTGCGCGTCTTGCTGGCTCAGGCCCTGTTCTCCGACCCCGATGTGCTGCTGTTGGACGAGCCGACCAACCACCTGGATATCAACACCATCCGCTGGTTGGAGAACGTACTGACGGCACGCAGCGGCACGATGATCATCATTTCGCACGACCGCCACTTTCTCAACAGTGTCTGTACGCACATGGCGGATCTGGACTATGGCGAGATCACGCTATTCCCCGGTAATTACGACGATTACATGATCGCCGCGACGGCCGTTCGCGAACGCCAGCATGCCGATAACGCCAAGAAGAAGGCGCAGATCTCCGAGCTGCAGGCCTTCGTCAGTCGCTTCTCGGCCAATGCCTCCAAGGCCAAGCAGGCCACTTCGCGCGCGCGCCAGATCGACAAGATCAAGCTCGAGGACATCAAGCCATCGAGCCGGGTCAGCCCCTTCATTCGCTTCGAGCAGAACAAGAAGATTCACCGCAACGCGGTCAATGTCGAGGCGTTGAGCCAGGGTTACCCGGGCGAGGCGCCGCTGTTCGAGGGGCTGAGCATGACCGTGGAGGCCGGCGAGCGAATCGCGATCATCGGGCCCAATGGCATCGGCAAGACCACGCTGCTCAAGACGCTTGCCGGTGAACTGACCCCCATGGCTGGGGCCGTCCGCTGGACCGATAGCGCCGACATTGGGGTTTTCGGCCAGGAGCATACCGATGTCTTTGCCAACCAGGCGACGCTGTACGAGTGGATGGCGCAATGGACCACCGGGGGGGAGCAGGTGATTCGCGGTGCGTTGGGTCGCATGCTGTTCTCGGGCGACGATATCGGCAAGTCGGTCAAGGTGATCTCGGGGGGCGAGCAGGGCCGCATGCTGTTCGGTAAGCTGGCATTGACACGTCCCAACGTGTTGTTGATGGATGAACCTACGAATCACCTGGACATGGAATCTATCGAGGCCCTCAATCTGGCACTCGAACACTATCCCGGCACGCTGATATTTGTCAGTCATGATCGCGAATTCGTCACGTCGCTTGCCACGCGTATCATTGACATGAGTGACAGTGGGATCAGTGACTTCACGGGAGGCTACGATGATTACCTGAGAAGCCAGGGTTATTACTGAGCCGCGCCTAAAGCCGGTCATCGACAGCTGGTGGGACGAGTGAAGTTAGGCTAGGGTTTGTAGGTCTCGTCGACAATCATACCGTTGGGTAACGAGCGCAAGGATGCACATGCCCTGGATCAAGGTCCTGCATATCGCTGCATTGGTCTGCTGGTGCGGCACGCTGCTTTATCTGCCGGCGATGATCGCCCATTTGGCACGCGTCACGTCTGGCACTTCTGCCTTTGCGGATGAAGCCCCGTTCATGCCGCATTTTCTCTATACCCTTGTCGCTACGCCTGCGGCACTGATTGCCATCATCTCGGGAACCCTGTTGTTCCTGCTCAATAACATTGCCAGTGGCTGGCTGGTACTCAAGCTACTGGCGGTGGCCGTCATGATAGGGGCGCATGGAGCCTGTGCCCTGTTACTCGTGCAGCTGAAAAAGGGGCATCGAAGGGGCATTGGGCCGGCGTCGTTATTAACCGCCACGTTCGCCGGGCTGAGTATGCTGGCCGTGGTCGGCCTGGTACTGGCCAAGCCCGAGCTGTAACAGACCCCAGCTGGACAGGGAGAGCGTGGATGTCGCATTGCCATGGGTCATTCCTCTACTTCGACCCCGACGGCATGATCGTAGACGAGCTGGCCGCCCAGAAAGCCAGCGAGAGCGATCAATACCGCGGTTATCAAGGACAGTACCAGCCCCCAGGGCAGCAAGGCCTCGCCGTTCAGGCGCCACAGCCAGTTCAGCGAAGCAAGCGACAGCAGCAAGACAGCGACAAGGGCATGACTCCAGGCCGTGACCATGCGGCGGATGCGCCCCACGCTGACCAGATCGATGACGCCCGCCACGCTTGCCGTCCATCCGCCCAAGGCCCCAACCCCCGCCAGCCACAACGATACCCTGGCCCAGAAGGGATCCTGCGTGTAGAGATAACCGAGGTCACTGGCGACCAGCGCCAGCAGCAATGCCACCGGGAAATGAATCATTACCGGGTGCAATGGGTGCCCGGCAATGGCGGCGCGACTTCTGATCGAGCGCTGCTGAGTCACGATGGGCATGCCATCCTCCTTGATCACGATAAGTGTCCTGCCAGCATTCAACGCTCCGGGCCAAGGGGGGTCAAGCTTCCGGTGTTGGCCGCTACGATGCTGGGGCTTGCTGGCTGCAGCGGTGATTATTCGATGCTGGATCCTTCCGGCCCCGCGGCGCGCGATATTGCCTGGGTATGGTGGGGAATGCTCGCCTTCTTCACGTTGGTGTTTGTGGTGGTGGTCGGTCTGTGGCTGGCGGCCTTTCGACGCCGCGAACATCGTGAGCGCAGCGAGAGGGAAGTGCGGCGCCTCTCGCGACGCTGGATCATCGGCGGTGGCCTGTTGCTTCCTGGCATGACGATCCTGGTTCTTCTTGTCTTCGGCGTACCTGTTGGGCAACGCATGCTGACCCTGCCGCTTCCGGGTGGCGAAGAGCCACGAGTGATAGAGGTCATCGGTCATCAATGGTGGTGGGAGGTGCGTTATCCCGATACCGGCGACGGTGAGGTGATCACCGCCAATCAGTTGGTCATGCCGGCCGGCGAGCCGGTGGATTTTCACGTGTCCGCGGCTGATGTCATCCATGCCTTCTGGATTCCGCAGCTTGGCGGAAAGATCGACATGTTGCCCGGTCGCGTCAACCGTCTCCGTCTTCAGGCCGACGACCCGGGGGTATTCGGTGGTCAATGTGTCGAATTCTGCGGCACCCAGCATGCGCATATGAAGCTCTATGTGGAGGCGATGACGCCCGCGGATTTCGACACATGGCTGAGTGCACGCCAGGCGCCCGCCGACATGGGTGAAGACCAGCAGCATCAAGTCGCCCGCGAGGCGTTCACCCAGCACTGCGCCCGATGCCATCGAGTCGCTGGTGTGTCTCGGGGCAACACCGGTCCGGATCTGTCGGATGTCGGCAGTCGCGCCACCCTGGGAGCCGGTGTGCTGGCCATGGAAGACGGCGCGATCACCCGCTGGCTGGTCGCCCATCAGCGCTTGAAGCCCGGCAACCTGATGCCCGTTCATGATCACCTCGATGCCGAGACCCTCGAAGGCCTCGGCGCTTGGCTGGAGACGCTTTCCCCATGAGCGACACCCAGGTACCCGGTCACCACGCGCAAGACAAGACCGCGCAGTTACATCGCGAACTCGAGGCCGTCTGGCGCAATCCGCATGGCTGGCGAGCGCTGACGGTGGTCAACCACAGCACGCTGGGCCTGCGCTTCATGGGCACGGGGCTAGCCTTCTTCTTAATCGGTGGCGTGCTGGCGATGCTGATCCGCGCCCAGCTAGCGCTGCCGAGTCAGGCGTTCATGACGCCGGAAATATACAACCAAGTCACCACCATGCACGGTACGGTGATGATGTTTCTGTTCGCCATTCCCGTCCTCGAGGGGCTGGCGATCTACCTGATTCCCAAGATGCTCGGCACTCGCGACCTGTTGTGCCCGCGACTCACCGCCTTCGGTTATTGGTGCTACCTGTTTGGCGGCATCATCCTGTTGTCGAGCATGGCGCTGGAAATGGCGCCTGACAGCGGCTGGTTCATGTATACCCCGCTGAGCAGTGGCGAATACTCGCCGGGGAAGGGCTCGGACTTCTGGTTGCTCGGCATCACCTTCGTCGAGATCTCGGCGCTGTCGGCCGGCGTGGAGCTCACGGTATCGATTCTGCGCACGCGCGCCGACGGCATGGCCCTGCATCGCATGCCACTCTTCGCCTGGTACATCCTCGTCATGGCGTTGATGATCGTGGTCGGGTTCCCACCGCTAATTTTTGGCAGTGTACTGCTGGAACTGGAGCGTGCTACGGGTATGCCATTTTTTATCGTCGAGCAGGGCGGCGACCCGATACTCTGGCAGCACCTGTTCTGGCTCTTCGGCCATCCCGAGGTCTACATTATCTTCCTGCCGGCGGCGGGGATCGTCTCGACCCTCTTGCCAGTCTTCGCGCGCCGACCCATCGTCGGCTACGGCTGGGCGGTGGCAGCAGTCATCATCACCGGTTTCATCAGCTTCGGGCTCTGGGTCCACCACATGTTCACCGTGGGGATTCCGCACCTGGCCCAGGCCTTCTTTTCGGCTGCCAGCATGCTGGTCGCAGTGCCTACCGCCATCCAGGTATTCGTCTGGTTGGCGACCCTGTGGCTGGGACGGCCGCGCATGTCCCTGCCGATGCTATGGATACTGGGCTTTCTGGTGATTTTCGTGTGTGGGGGGCTCACCGGCGTCATGCTGGCGCTGGTGCCGTTCGACTGGCAGGTCCACGACACCCACTTCGTGGTGGCGCATATGCACTATGTGCTGGTGGGGGGAATGTTCTTCCCGCTGATGGCGGGGTTGGTCTACTGGTTGCCGCTGGTGTCCGGGCGCATGCCCTCGGAGCGCTTGGGTCGGCTTGGCTTCTGGCTGACCTTCCTGGGCTTCAACCTGACCTTCCTGATCATGCACTGGACGGGCCTGCTGGGCATGCCCCGGCGCGTCTATACCTACGACAGCACCATGGGCTGGGACATCTACAACCTGATCTCGTCCGTCGGCGGTTTCATGTTGTCTGCAGGCATTGCCGTGGTGCTTCTCGATCTGGCGTTGCACTGGCGCTACGGGCGTCCGGCGCCGCCCAACCCCTGGGAGGCGGATACGCTGGAATGGGCGCTGGCGATGCCGCCGGCGCCGTACAATTTCGCCAGCCTGCCGACGATCAAGAGCCGCCATCCGCTATGGCATAACCCGGCGCTAGGCGACGAAATGGCGAGGGGCGAGCATGCGCTGGCCGATGCGAGTCACGGTCGCCGCGAGATCCTGGGCGGCGAGGTGCTCACCGGACGGGTACGCGAGAGGATTCATCTGCCCACCAACAGCTGGTGGCCACTGTTCGCTGCCCTGGTGCTGGCGGTGGTCTGCATCGGTCTGCTGGTGCGCCTCTACCCCTTGGCGTTGGGCGCCTTTCTGGTGGCGGTGGTGATGTTGTTGCGTTGGGCCTGGGAGAACGGGGGTCATCCGGTCGCGGCCCCATTGGGAGACGAGGAGGGCGACGAGCTGCCACTCCATTCGCGCACCCAGGGTGGCCCCGCCCGCTACACCATGGGGGTGTCGTTGATCGCCGATGGCGCCTTCTTTCATTCGCTGCTGTTCGGCTGGTTCTATCTCTGGAGCGTTTCTCCCCAGTGGCGACTGCCCGAGCAATCCCCGCTCGACCCGATGCTGCTGATCGGCGCCGGGATCGCCTTTGCCCTGGGAATGCTGTGGCTGGAGCGCCGGCTGCGGCGGTTGTATGCCGGTAATGAGACACGACTGGCGCTGGCGTTCTATCTGATCGCCGCGTTCGGCGGGCTGCATGTCCTGTTGTTGGGTGTGCTGTTATGGCAAGCGGATCTCGCCCCGACCGACAATGCGCATGATGCCATTCTGCTGGTGTCGCTGTCCTACCTGCTGGCGCATGGCCTGCTCGCCACTGTTCTCATGGTGCTGCAAGGGCGCCGCGCGGCGCTGGGCTACGTGAGTACCCGCCTGCCCATGGAGCCGGGGGTCGTGGCGCTGTTCTGGCGTTACCAACTGGGCATTTACGCCGTCCTGGCGGTGTCGCTCGGCGTGCTGCCAAGAGTGATTGGAGGTGGGGCATGATCCGCCGCGTTCTCTGGTTGGACACCGAACACCCCATGCAATTGGCGCTGGGCCTGACGATCTGGAGCCTGTGGTTCGTGACGGTTTACGGTGGTCTGTCGGTGGTCTGTGCGGTATCGCCACCCGCGCCCGAGGAAGGGGCATTCACGGGCCTTAACCTCGTGCTGGGAGGGCTGACGCTCCTTACGCTGGGTTTCCTCGCGTGGCTGACCCAGCGCTGCGTGGCGGCGGCCCGGCGCAAGCGGGGCAGGTTGCGATACATGAGCGCACTGGCGGGCGGGCTGTATCTTTTCTCCACGCTCGGTGTGGCGTTCGTGGGATTGCCGCTGTTGCTGCTGCCACCGTGTCTGTGACGGTTGCCTTGGCCCGATGACGTCACCCGCTACATTGCCGACAGAACTGTCTGAGGCGGAGCCTGTCACCGAAGCCCTCTATTCGCTGGAGGGGATGTGGTGCAGCGGTTGTGCATTGGCGATCGAGCATCGACTGAACGGCCTGCCGGGCATCAGCCGTGTCGGGGTCGATTATGCCAGTGCCACGCTACTGGTCGCGGGAGAGTCCGAGGCGATTCGGCGAGAAGCCTTGTCCGGGGCAGTGGCAAGGCTGGGCTACCGGCTTTGCTCGCTTGAGCGTGCAGCTGATGCCGAGGCGAGACTGGATGGTGAGAGCCATCGGCTGGCCGGACGGCTGATCGTGGCGGCAGTATTTGGCATGTGGACCATGCTGGCCTCCCTTCTGATTTACGTGGGCGCGATGCCCGAGCCTCGCCTGGAGCGCATCCTCGCCTGGGCGTCCGGCGCGTTTGCCCTGCCGGTCATCGGCTACGCCGGTTTGCCTTTCTACGTGGCCGCCTGGCGCACATCGCGTGCCGGCTGGCCAGGCATGGACGCATTGGTATCGCTGGGCGTACTGGCTGCCCTGGGCGTCTCGGTCTGGTTATTATGGCGAGGGGCGACCGAGGTGTATTTCGATACCGCCGTGATGCTGATTCTGCTGTTGCTGGCCGGGCGCTGGATCGAGACCCTGGCGCGGTATCGTGGATTGCGGGCGCTTCGGGCGCTGGTACCCGCTGCCGAGCGCGTGCAGGTGCTGCGCCAGGCGGGTGAGGCCTGGGTGGCGCCCACCGAGGTGGAGCGTGGTGATCACATTTGTGTGGCCGCTGGGGACATGGTGCCGCTGGATGGCGAGCTTCTCGATGACGCCGCAAGGCTCGATCTCTCGCCGCTCACCGGAGAGAGCCGCAGCCAAGGGGCGACGCGTGGCGACCGTGTCGTGGCCGGTGCGCGCAATCGGGGCGAGGCGTTGAGCATGAGGGTGACGGCTCGGGCGGGTGAATGCCGCATGGACAGGCTCTATCGCGACATGCAGCGCGCTCAGGCCACCAAGACCCGTCAGCGCGCCTTGACCGAGCGTTTTGCCGCCTGGCTATCCCCGCTGGCACTCGCGCTGGCGCTGGTGACATTAGGTGTCTCGTTCGCTTTCGAAGTACCGGTTGACGAGGCCATGGTACGGGCACTGTCGGTGCTGGTGGTGGCCTGCCCCTGTGCCGTGGGATTGGCCGTGCCCTTGGCAAGCCTGGCCGGAACCGCCCGAGCATTGGAGCGGGGGGTGGTGTTTCGTGATCCCTCGGCCATGGAAACGGCCGGTAATGTCCGCTCGGTGGCCTTCGACAAGACCGGCACCATGACGCTAGGCAAGCTGGCTGTCACTGCCGTCAAGACGGCTCGCGGGCTAAGCGTTCGGGAAGTGCTGGGGCTGGCTGCGCGTCTCGAGTGGGGAAGCGAGCACCCGGTGGGTCGGGCGATACGGCAACATGCCTTGGAGGAGGGCGTCCCGTTGGCCGAGGCGCCTTGGCGGGTCGAGGAGCGGCCGGGGCGCGGGCGCATGGCCTGGCTGGTGCCGCCGCACGACGGTGACGTGCAGCCTATGCGGCTGAGCATCGGCCACCCGGAGTGGTTGGTCGAGCTTGGGGTCGCGGTACCGTCTAATGGTAATGACGATCCAACGTGCACCCGGGTCGACATCGCTCAGGGGCGTCGCTGGATTGGGACGCTATGGCTCGCCGATATGCCGGATGCTTCGGCCGCGCCGCTGGTGGAGTCGTTGAGACGTGAGGGTATCGACGTGGCGTTGATCAGCGGCGATCGCGCGCCTCTGGTGCATCGGCTGGGGCGAGACCTGGGGCTCGCCGAGACTGCTTGTTTCGGCGGTCGCCGACCGGAGCAGAAGCTCGCCTTGGTGGCGGCACTTCCGCGACCATCCCTATATATCGGCGATGGCATCAACGACGCGCCTGCGCTGGCTGCCGCGACGCTGGGGATATCGCCTCTCGGCGCCAGCACACAGGCGACAGATGCCGCCGCCATTCACCTGCTTTGCCCCGGGCTCGGTGGTGTGCGTGTGGCAATTGATACCGCCCGTGGCACCCAGCGGGTAATGAAACAGAACCTGGTACTCTCGATGCTTTATAATGGTTTTGCGCTGACGCTGGCGATGTGGATGCCCATACCCCCACAGGTCGCCGTGTTGGCCATGGCCCTGAGCTCTGTCAGCGTGATTGGCAACGCCGCCCGGCTGGCTTTCCGTCATTCGGATATTTCGTGAGAATGCTGACGATACGCCTCGCGGTGTCCCGACTTTGCGATAGGCCACTGACAAGGGGGCGTGATTGGGGTATGTTCGTCGCAACCTTACTTTCGAGACTCGTGAAATGCCATCTCTGTCCCGCCGCCGTTTTTCTCAACTGGTGTTGACGGCGCCTCTCGCTCTGCTGGCGGCGGATGCCGCCCAGGCTAACCTCATTGACCGACTCTTGACGGACGCTATCGTGCCACGTCATGACGATGAGCTTTGGGTGCTGGTAGAAGATCGTGAGGCGTCATTGACAATTTACCGGGGCAATCGTCGTCTCGAGCGCTTTGCTCCGATTTCCCTGGGGCGGGGTGGGGCTAGCACGCAGCGTATCAGTGGCGACCGGGTGACCCCGCTCGGCGAGTTTCGTGTCAACCGCTTCAATCGCCAGAGCAAGTTTCACATTTTCATCGGCTTGGATTACCCCACGCCCACTCATGCCCGCATGGCCCTCGAGTCGGGGGTCTACGACCAGCAAGACTACGACAATTATTTTGTTTACTACCGCCGCCATGGCTATCCTCCTCAGGATACGGTGCTAGGGGGTTACATCGGGATCCATGGGGTCGGCAAGGGAGATCCCGAGATCCATCAGCGCTTTCATTGGACCGAAGGTTGTGTTGCGGTCACCGATGTCCAGGTCGAACGGCTGACATCATTGATCGATATTGGCACGCGGGTAGTGATCCGCTAGGCTTTGGTTACGTAGGGGATGATGAAGCTATGGACAAGCGTCGCCGAGTATAATAAAACAGCGTTTGATGTCTGTGCTTCGCAGCTCAGATGCTGCATGTTAGCCTGCATGTGCAGGATGCCTGTTTGTCAGGCAATCAACGCAAGACCAAGGAATACTCAAGGAGAACTCTATGACTCTGAAGACCGCTCTGAAGATGACTGCTGCTGCTGCCTCACTGGCCGTTCTGGCGGGCTGTGCTTCCAACGGCGCATTGGAAGAAGTGCGCATGACTGCTGAATCCGCACAGGCCGATGCTGCAGAAGCGCGCAGCATCGCGACCCAGGCGCAGAACACTGCCAACCAGGCACAGCGGGACGCCCAGGCAGCCCTGCAGATGTCCGAGCAGAACCGCGATGAAATGAACCGCATGTTCGAGCGCTCCATGCAGAAGTAATCCTGCCGGAGTGTCGGCATTTCTCTACGGATGATGTCGGTTATGCAGCAGAAAAAACCCCGCTTCAGCGGGGTTTTTTTCGTGACATGGCCGGCTTATATGCCATCAGCATCGTGTAAGCTGGCCTGATTAGACGCCATTTAAAGGCTCCCCTTGGCGAGCAGTGGCCTCAAGGAAATCGTACAAGGTGTCGGGCCGGTCTTCACGAGGCTGTGTGTCCTCCTCGGCGGAGCGTAGCAGTGAAACGATAGCGCCATTGGGTGCTTCGACCAAGCGCCTCACCTTGGCATAGTCGACCGGTGGGTCGACCTCGCCAAAGGCGGTTGAAACCACTTCAAGGGCATTGATCAGGGGCTCGAAACTCGCCTGGTTCTCTTCCAGCTGAGGAAACGACTGGGCATACAGGATGCCCTCCTGTGACCATCCGGACTTGAAAGGCTGATCGATGATGTTGACGGGGGTGCCGCTCGGCACTCGCTCGAAGAGCGACTCGATATCTTCGGGATACATGCGGATACAGCCGCGGCTGACACGCATACCGACGCCTTCTGGCCTGTTGGTACCATGGATCAGGTAGCTTGGCAGGCCCAGCAGGATCGCATGGCTGCCCAAGGGGTTTTCCGGACCTGGCGGTACCACGGAGGGAGGCGGGTCGCCTCGTGCGGCGGCTTCCTCGCGCATTGAGCGCGGCGGGGACCAATGGGGATCCTTGACCTTGACCGTCGTGCGGGTTTTGCCCACCGGCGTGCCGAAACCGTCGCGCCCGACACTGATGGGATAGGTCTCGACGATATTCTCGGCAGAGTAATAGTAAAGGCGCAGTTCCGAGAGGTTGACGACGATACCCTCGCGTGGCGCATCGGGCAGGATGTGGCGCTTGGGAATCATGACCTCGGTCCCCGCTCGCGGTGCCCAGATACTGACCTCTGGGTTGGCCATGCGAATCGCCTCGTAACCGACATTGTGCCGGCGAGCCAGGTCAACCAGGGTGTCACCCTTCTCGATCACGACCGACTCCTCCTGCCCGATGACGCTACCTTTCTCGGGCAGGAGGTAGTGACCGCGAGGTAGGCCTTGCCCGCTGTCATTTTCCTGAGCCTGGGCATTGATTGGCAGGAGCGTCATCGCGAGCAGTGTGGAGAAAAGAAACGTGGCGACAAGCCGTAAGGAGGGTGGCAAGCTGAATATCGGCGCAGCGTGGCATTTCCTCGTTCGGACCGCCAAGAGTAAGTCATCCATCAAGGTTGTCTCTTTATTGGAGTATCACAACTCTGCCGGCTTTCCTGTCGTGGGCGACTAGGAACAGAGCGACGACAGTCCCCGCCTGCATAGCTTGCACTGAGTGGTAGCGGCTTGCCAGCGTTTCAAGAAGTAGCTTGCCGCTCAAGCGGCTTGAGCCTTGCGGTTAAGGGCATCCAGCAAGGTTTCCACCGCCTGAAAGCGTGCTTGTTCACTTTGCATGTCGGCCTCGAAGCGCAGGGTGTCGGCGCCATCGAGCCGGTAGCGATTCGGCGCCTGCTGAATAAGTTCCACAAGCGTCAAGGGGTCGACACGGGTTCCGGTGCCGAAGATCAGCCTTCCTTTCTCGGAACCCGCCTCGAGACGCACGATCCCAAGCTGTTCGGCTCGTTGGCGTAAACGGGTCTGATGCATCAAGGTTTTCACCGGTGCCGGCAACAGGCCGAAGCGGTCGATCATTTCCACCTGTAGCTCCTTGAGTTCGCCTTCATCGGCGGCACTGGCAATACGCTTGTACATGACCAGGCGCTGTTGTACGTCGTGGAGATAGTCGTCGGGAATCAGTGCCGGCAGGTTAAGGCTGATTTCCACGCCTTCGTCGAGTGGTGACTCGATGTTGGGCGTCTTGCCGGCACGGATCGCCTGTACCGCGCGGTCGAGCATCTGCATATAGAGGCCGTACCCCAGCGCTTCCATCTGCCCGCTCTGTTCTTCTCCCAGCAGTTCACCGGCACCACGGATTTCCATGTCGTGGCTGGCCAGCGTGAAGCCGGCACCGAGTTCCTCGGCCTGACCAATAGCTTCCAGACGCTTGACGGCATCACGGGTCATGGCCCGTGGTGGGGGCGCCAGTAGGTAGGCATAGGCCTGGTGATGGCTGCGGCCGACACGTCCTCGCAGCTGATGCAGCTGCGCCAGACCGAACCTGTCGGCGCGCTCGATGATGATGGTATTGGCGCTGGGCACATCGATTCCCGTCTCGATGATCGTCGAGCACACCAGCACGTTGAAGCGCTTGTGATAGAAGTCGGACATCACGCGCTCGAGCGAGCGTTCGGGCAGCTGGCCATGGGCGACTCCGACACGCGCCTCAGGCACCAGTTCGCGTAGCCGTTCCGCGGCTGTCTCGATGGTCTTGACTTCATTGTGCAGGTAGTAGACCTGACCGCCGCGCAGCAGCTCGCGCAGCAGAGCCTCCTTGATGATCGCCTCGTCGCGTTGTTGGACGAAGGTCTTGACCGAGAGTCGGCGCGGTGGCGGGGTGGCGATGATCGACAGATCACGGATACCGCTCATGGCCATATTGAGGGTGCGCGGAATGGGCGTGGCCGTCATGGTGAGAATGTCCATCTCGGCGCGCAGGCTCTTGAGCTTTTCCTTCTGGCCCACCCCGAAGCGGTGTTCCTCGTCGATGATCAAGAGCCCCATCCGTGGCAACCGGGTCTGCTTCGATAGCAGCTTGTGCGTGCCGATGACGATATCGGCCTTGCCTTCCTCGATTCGCTTAAGAGACTCTGCCTGCCCCTTGCCTGAGGTGAAGCGCGAGATGATCTCGATATTGACCGCGGTATCGGCAAAGCGATCGCGGAAGTTTTCGTAATGCTGACGGGCCAACAAGGTGGTGGGCACCAGTACCACGACCTGGCGACCGGAGTGAACCGCGAGGAAGGCCGCACGCATGGCGACTTCGGTCTTGCCGAAGCCGACATCGCCGCAGACGACGCGATCCATGGGTTGCGGGGCGGTCATGTCGTCGATCACCGCGTGGATGGCGGCGCGCTGATCGGGTGTTTCCTCGAAAGGAAAGCTGGCGGCGAATCGCCGGTAGGCGTCGTCGGGCGGGTCGTGGGCGAAACCCTGCTGGGCTTCGCGACGCGCGTAGATATCGAGAAGCTCTGCCGCCGTGTCGCGGATCTTCTCGGCGGCCTTGCGCTTGGCTTTATCCCACCGCTCCGAGCCTAGCCGGTGCAGTGGCGCGAGTTCGTCGTCGGCACCGGCATAACGTGAGATGAGGTGCAAGCTGTCGACCGGTACATAGAGGCGAGCCCCGTCAGCATATTCGAGCGCCACGAATTCGGCCGCCTGGCCGCCGGCGTCGAGCGTTTCCAGGCCCAGGTATCGGCCGACGCCGTGGGCTTGATGTACCACAGGGGCACCGGGACGCAACTCCGAGAGATGACGAATCGCCAGTTCATTGTCGTCGGTCGCTTTTTCGCGGCGCCGACTCTGACGCACGACGTCACCGAACAGCTCGGTCTCGCTGATCACCGCGAGATTGGGCTCGGTCAGCCAGAGGCCGGCATCGATTTCCCCTTCCGTGAGCGCTAAGCGTGAATCTGATGCCAGAAACGCTGGAAAATCTTCCACATGGGGGAGCGTGAGCCTCAGCGGCGCCAGCGTTTCCTCAAGCGCCTCGCGGCGCCCCCGCGATTCCGCCACAAACAGCACGCGGCTGTCGTGCTGGGTGGCCAGGAAGTGCTCCAGGGCGGCGAGCGGCTGCTTGGCCCGAGCATTGATGGCCACATCGGGCGGTGGCTGGGTCGCTGGGAGACTCGCGTGGCGATGGTCGCTGTCGTCGGTCAGCTCGACGCGAGGGTGGCGCTTGATGGCGGCAAAGACATCGGCGACGGGGACGAAGGCGCGGTGCGGGGGTAACAACGGCCTTGTCGGGTCGACCCCGAGGTTCTCGTAACGACTCTCGATGGCGCCCCAGTGGTGTTCTGCGGCGGTGAAGACGTCAGGCAGCAGGGCCACGCGCGTGCCTTTGGCCAGGTGCTCGAAGAGGGTGGCGGTGTGGTCGAAAAACAGCGGAAGATACTGCTCGAGACCGGGAGAGGGAATACCCTTCAGTGCATCGATGTAGAGAGGGCATTGGCGGGGATCGACATCGAAGAGGGTTTCAAAGCCCTCGCGGAAGCGGGCGATGGCCTCCGGGGAGAGTGAGTATTCGTGGGCCGGAAGCAGTTCTATCCTGGCGACCTTGTCTCGGCTGCGCTGGGTGTCAGGGTGGAAGTGGCGCAGGGTGTCGATCTCGTCGTCGAACAGATCGATTCTCAGGGGGTCTTCGCTACCCATGGGGAACAGGTCGATCAAGGCGCCCCGCAGGGCGTATTCACCCGGTTCGTACACCGTCTCGACGGCACGGTAGCCGGCACGAGAAAGCGCGTCACGAAAACCCTCACGGTCTAGGTGCATGCCGGTTTCCAGCGCCAGAACCCGGCCGGCGATGTATTCCACCGGTGGCAATCGCTGCATCAATGTGTTGATTGGCACTAGAACGATGCCGTGCTCGCCATCCTGGAGCCGACGCAGGGTACGCAGCCGCGAGGAGACAATGTCCTGATGGGGCGAGAAGCTGTCGTAGGGCAACGTTTCCCAGTCTGGAAAGGGCATTACCGACGTGACGGCGAAGAAGCGCAGGTCGTTTTCGAGCCGTTGCGCCTGGGCGGTGTCGGCGGTAATCACCAGCAGCGGTGCATCGTCGGCCAGGTGGGCGAGCGCCAAGGCGCCAGCACTGCCATGGGGCGTTTGCCAGTAGAGCGTATCGCGCAGGCCTTGGGGCCGCGGCGGGTTTAGCGGCGAGAATGTCGGCATGGTCTCTTCGGCTGGAGGTAATGATGGATGACGGTACGCTTCCCTGGCGGCAAGCCCCAACATGATACCAGCCTCGCTTGAGGCGTGTAGTCAACACACGTTTTCTGTAATCCCTTTACAGCGGTTACGACCATCCTGCGATTGCCCCGGCGATGCAGGCCCACGATAATAGTCTCCCATATCTCCCACCGTCAGAGAGGCTTCACGTGAGTCAACCCCCCCTCGAAACCGTCTTCCAGGAATGGCATGACAATCAGGCGATCGCCGAGCAGATGATCCCACTCATCGGCAGACTCTATCGCCGACACAACGTCGTCACCACTCTCTATGGTCGCTCGCTCTTCAATCGCAGCGTGATTCGCATCCTCAAGGACCATCGCTTCGTGCGGAAGGTCGAGGGTACCGAACTCTCCGTGCAGGACACGTTCCCGTTGATCCAGGCCATGGCTCAGCTCAACCTGGGGCCGGCGCATGTCGATGTGGGCAAGCTGGGGGTGGCATTCAAGAAGCGTGGCAGTGGAGACGCCATGGCTTTCATGCGCGAGGAGTTGGCCGAGATCATTGATGGGCATGACCCTGGCGCCGGCAATGGTAAACCCAAGGACGTGGTGCTTTACGGTTTCGGGCGCATCGGACGGATTCTGGCACGCGTGCTGATCGAGAAGGCGGGGGGCGGCAACCTGTTGCGCTTGCGGGCTATCGTGGTACGCGGTCGTGGCGATATTGCCAAGGACCTCGAGAAGCGAGCTAGCCTGCTGCGAAGGGATTCGGTACACGGTCCCTTCAACGGCACCATCAGTATCGATACCGAGGCACGTACCCTCACTGCCAACGGTAATGTCATTCAGGTCATCTATGCGGATTCACCGGCAGACGTCGATTACACCCGCTATGGGATCGATAACGCCGTGGTGGTCGACAATACCGGCATCTGGCGTGATGAAGAGGGCCTTGGTCAGCATCTGGCCTGCAAGGGCGTGGCCAAGGCGCTGCTGACGGCGCCGGGAAAGGGGGATATCAAGAACATCGTCTTTGGCATCAACCACGCTGAGATCGGCGCCGAGGATCGCATTATTTCGGCGGCATCGTGCACCACCAATGCCATCGTGCCGGCGCTTAAGGCGATCAACGATGAGTTCGGCGTCGCGCATGGGCATGTCGAGACAGTGCATGCCTACACCAACGACCAGAACCTGATCGACAATTACCACAAGGGTGATCGCCGGGGGCGCAGCGCACCGCTGAACATGGTGCTGACCGAGACCGGCGCCGCCAAGGCCGTGGTCAAGGCATTGCCCGAATTTGCCGGCAAGCTGACCGGTAACGCCATTCGCGTACCGATCCCCAATGTCTCCATGGCGATTCTCAATCTGACCCTCGAGAAGGAAACCGACGCCAAGACGCTGAATGACTATCTGCGCCGCATGTCGATTGAATCCACCTATCAGAAGCAGATCGATTACGTCGACTCCCCCGAAGTGGTCTCGTCTGATTTCGTCGGCAATCGTCATGCGGGTATCGTCGATGCCAAGGCGACGATCGCCAATGGACGAAACGCCGTCCTCTACGTCTGGTACGACAACGAATTCGGCTACAGCTGTCAGGTGATCCGCATCCTGCAGCACATCTCCAACGTGCATTTTCGCAAGCTGCCCCGCGCCAGCGAGTGACCTTCTACGTGTTGGCACTCCTCCCGCGAGGAGTGCCAACATGCCCATCTTGGCGTCGATTTCGTGGGCGCTCCCAGCCGGTATGGCTTACTTCCACAGGCCCGTCCGGGTCGCATACAGCTCCGTTGCAACCACTGCCTTATACCTTGTGGCAGGTGGTCATCCCGACAGCATGTCATTATAATATCTTGGATATCTGGGGTGGCCCGGGACTCTCTTGGGCCTGACTGCTAACATATCGGAACCACAAGAATTCGAACCCATTTCCTTCGTATATCCGATCCATCAACTGGGCGAGACTATGATCGAAGTCAAGAAAGGCCTGGATCTCCCTATCGCGGGGGCGCCCGAGCAGCGCATCGAGGATGCGCGGCCGGTACATCACGTGGCGGTCCTGGGCACAGACTATGTGGGCATGAAGCCGACCATGGAGGTTCGGGAGGGCGACAGTGTCAAGCTCGGGCAGCTGCTCTTCACCGACAAGAAAATCGATGGTGTGCGCTTTACCGCACCGGCAGCCGGCGAGGTCGTGGCGATCAATCGGGGTGAGAAGCGTAAGCTGCTGTCGGTCGTGATCAAGGTTGCCGAGACCGAGGAGGCGGTCGAGTTCACTGCCCATGGTCGCAACGAGCTGATACGTATGGATCGACAGGTCGTGGTAGATCAACTGGTCGAGTCGGGGCTCTGGGCCGCTTTTCGTACCCGCCCTTACTCGCGCACACCTACCCTGGACGGGACCCCGGAGAATATTTTCGTCACTGCCATCGATACTCACCCCCTGAGTGCGGATCCCGCCGGGATCATCAACGAGCAGCCCGACGCCTTCGAAGATGGCCTAAAAGTCCTCACGCGCCTCACCGAAGGTAAGGTGTATCTGTGTACTGCACCTGACGCGCCTCTCCCAGGTAGAGACGTCGAAGGCGTCCAGATCGAGACCTTTGGCGGTCCGCACCCAGCTGGCCTGGTCGGCACCCACATCCATTACTTGTCTCCGGTGGCGCTGCACAAGCGCGTCTGGCATATCGGCTACCAGGACGTCATAGCCGTTGGCAAGTTGTTTGCTGAAGGCAAGTTGGACACGAGCCGGGTGGTAGCCCTGGGAGGGCCTCGCGCCAAGGCGCCTCGCCTGCTACGCACGCGTATTGGTGCCAGCACGCAGGAACTTCTCGATCAGGAGGTCGTCGACCCTCTAGATACACGCGTGATTTCTGGATCCGTGTTCGCTGGTGCCACTGCCGAGGGCTCCCTTTGTTACCTGGGTCGCTTCCACAACCAGATCTCGTTGATTGAGGAAGGAAATAAGCGTTCATGGCTGGGATGGCTGTCACCGGGTAAGGATCGCCACTCGGTCATGGGAATCTATATTTCCCATTTCAAGGGACTGCATGATTATGCGCCCACAACCTCGACCAATGGATCCGAGCGGGCGATGGTCCCCGTGGGCACTTACGAGCAAGTGATGCCACTGGATATCATGCCGACGCAGCTTTTGCGCACGCTGATCGTCGGCGATATCGAAACCGCCATGCAGCTTGGTTGCCTGGAACTGGACGAGGAGGATCTGGCGCTCTGTACGTATGTTTGCCCGGGGAAATACGAGTATGGCCCTATCCTGCGTGACAATCTCTTCATGATCGAGAAAGAGGCCTGATGATGGCTATCCGACAGACACTCGACAATATCGAGCCCCACTTCCACAAGGGTGGCAAGTACGAACAGTTCTATCCCCTCTTTGAGGCGGTGGACACTATTTTCTACTCGCCGGCGAGCGTCGCCAAGACAACGGCCCATGTGCGTGACGGAATCGATCTCAAACGCATCATGATCACTGTCTGGGCTTGCACATTCCCTGCCATGTTCTTTGGCATGTGGAATGCTGGCTGGCAGGCCAATACGGCCATCGCTGACGGCTACGCCTCCATGGCAGGCTGGCGCGAAGCGATCACGATGTTGTTCTCCAGCGGTCACGATCCCGATAGTCTCTGGGCTAATTTCGTCCTTGGTGCGACCTACTTCCTGCCAATCTACCTGGTGACCTTCGTGGTCGGCGGGTTCTGGGAGGTGCTGTTCGCCATCAAGCGCGGCCATGAAGTGAACGAAGGCTTCTTCGTGACCTCCGTGCTCTACGCTCTGATTCTGCCCGCCACTATTCCGCTTTGGCAGGTGGCGCTGGGCATTACTTTCGGCATAGTGATCGGTAAGGAAATCTTCGGCGGCACCGGAAAGAACTTCCTCAATCCGGCGCTCACGGGGCGTGCCTTCCTTTACTTCGCGTATCCCGCCCAGATTTCCGGTGATGCCGTATGGGTTGCCGCCGATGGCTACACGGGCGCCACCGCGCTCTCCGTCGCGGCGCAAGACGGCATGGCGGCACTTTCCAGCCAGTTCAGCTGGTGGGACGCCTTCCTCGGTTTCGTGCCCGGCTCGGTGGGAGAGGTGTCGACACTCGCCATTCTCTTAGGTGCGGCGGTGTTGCTGTGGACGAAGATCGCCTCTTGGCGAATAATACTTGGGGTTTTCCTGGGTATGGTGGTCACCAGCACGCTATTTAACCTGTTGGGATCGGAGTCCAACCCGATGTTCGCCATGCCTTGGCACTGGCATCTCGTGGTTGGCGGTTTCGCCTTCGGCATGGTGTTCATGGCGACCGACCCAGTATCCGCGTCGATGACCAATCAAGGTCGGCTCATATTCGGTGCGCTGATCGGGGTCATGACCGTACTGATCCGAGTGGTTAACCCGGCCTTCCCGGAAGGCATCATGTTGGCGATCCTCTTCGCTAACCTGTTCGCCCCGCTGATCGATCACTTCTTTGTACAGGCCAACATCAAGCGGCGCTTGCAGCGCACTGGTGTGCCGGCCGAGGAGACTGCCTGATGGCAAAGAGCAACAACTCCACCAAGAAGATCCTGACGGTAGCGTTCGCACTTTGTATCGTGTGTTCGGTCATTGTCTCGACTGCCGCGGTGGCGCTGCGTTCCAAGCAGCAACTCAACCAGGAACTCGACCGCAAGACCAACATCCTTGAGGTGGCCAATCTCTATGAGCCGGGAATGGATGTGGAGGAGAGGTTCAGCGAGATCACCGCACGCGTTGTGGATCTGCGTACCGGGGAGTACAGCGAGCAGCACGACCCAGAGACCTACAATGCCTTTGAGGCGGCGAGTGATCCGGCCAGCGGGCGGACGCTGTCCGGGGAACAGGACATTGCCGGCCTGTCCCGTCAAGAGAACTTCTCCACCGTTTACCTGGTCGGCGATCCCGAGGATCCCGAGCAAATCATCCTGCCGATTCGCGGCCAGGGCCTGTGGGGGCTGATGCGGGGCTACATCTCCCTGGAGGGTGACGGCAACACCTTCGTCGGCATCACCTACTATGATCACAGCGAGACCCCGGGCCTTGGCGCCGAGGTGAACAACCCTCGCTGGCAGGCCCAGTGGCAAGGCAAGAAGGTCTTCGATGAACAGGGTGACCTGGCGCCAGCGATTGAACTGGTCAAGGGGGGTGCCAACGAGGAAACGGAAGTGGACGGCCTGTCTGGAGCGACACTGACCAGTCGCGGTGTTACCAACATGCTGCAATTCTGGTTGAGCCCGGAAGGGTTCGGTGAATATCTGGCGAAATTCCGAAGCGGCATCGACCAGGAAGACGCCCAGGATGCCGAAGTCGAACTCGAAGCTGAAGGAGCCTGATCATGTCGGCAGTTACTCCCAAGGGCGTTTTGACAACGCCGATCTTCAAGAACAACCCCATCGCCTTGCAGATATTGGGGATCTGTTCGGCCCTGGCGGTGACCACCAGCATGAGTGTGTCGATGGTCATGGCGCTGGCGGTGATCTTCGTTACGGCTTTCTCGAACCTGTTCGTATCGTTGATTCGCCACCATATCCCATCGTCCATCCGCATCATCGTGCAGATGACCATCATTGCCTCGCTGGTCATCGTGGTAGACCAGATTCTCAAGGCTTATGCCTACGAGATATCCAAGCAGCTGTCGGTCTTCGTCGGGTTAATCATCACCAACTGTATCGTGATGGGCCGCGCAGAAGGCTTTGCCATGACCAATACGCCCGGAATGTCGTTTCTTGACGGCGTCGGTAACGGCTTGGGGTATGGCTTCATCCTGATAGTAGTGGGTTTCTTCCGTGAATTGTTCGGTGCCGGAAGCGTCTTCGGTTTCACCGTTCTGGCCCCGGTGCAGGATGGCGGCTGGTACGTACCCAACGGTCTGATGCTGTTGCCACCCTCAGCCTTCTTCATCATCGGTCTGATGATCTGGGTTCTGCGCACCTTGAATCCTGAGCAAATCGAGGAGAACGAGTTCCAGATGAAGGAAAACACCCAGCCGAAGGAGGCCGTGTAACATGGAACACTATCTTAGTCTGTTCGTCGCCTCGGTCTTCGTCGAGAACATGGCCTTGGCATTCTTCCTTGGCATGTGTACCTTCCTGGCGGTGTCGAAGAAGGTGTCGTCGGCCTTCGGCCTGGGAATCGCGGTTATCGTGGTACTTACCGTGACCGTCCCAGTCAACAACCTTGTCTATAGCTTCCTGCTTCAGGAAGGGGCGCTGACGTGGACGGGCATCAGTGGTGCTGAAAACATTGACCTCTCGTTTCTCGGGCTGTTGAGTTATATCGGGGTCATCGCCGCCCTGGTGCAGATTATGGAAATGTTTCTCGATAAGTACGTTCCAGCGCTCTACAACGCCTTGGGCGTGTTTCTGCCATTGATTACGGTGAACTGTGCGATTCTGGGCGGTGTGCTGTTCATGGTCGAGCGCAGCTATAACTTCGGTGAATCGGTGGTGTATGGGTTCGGCGCAGGGGTCGGTTGGGCGTTGGCCATCACCGCACTGGCCGGTCTCCGCGAAAAGTTAAAATACAGCGATGTGCCCGCTTCGCTTCAGGGGCTGGGCATCACCTTCATCACCGTGGGTCTGATGTCGCTGGGCTTCATGTCCTTCTCAGGCATCCAGCTCTGAGGCACGTCATGTTGTTTCGACGGCACCGGGTGCCGTCGGGACTCAGGCAATGTCAAGCAATAGGAATCCGACATGGTTGATACAGTAGTCATCTTGCTCGGTGTGGTCATGTTTACCGTGATCGTCATCAGCCTGGTCCTGGTAATACTGGCTGCACGCAGCAGGCTCGTCAGTACTGGCGACGTCAAGATCGAGGTCAATGATGACCCCGAGCACACCCTGACGACCCAAGCTGGTGGCAAGCTTCTCAATACGTTGGCCGCCAATGGTATCTTTCTTTCCTCTGCCTGTGGTGGTGGTGGCTCCTGCGCTCAGTGCAAGTGCCGCGTGGAGGAGGGTGGTGGCTCCATCCTGCCCACGGAAGAATCTCACTTCACCCTGCGTGAGAAGAAAGACGGTTGGCGTCTCTCTTGCCAGGTGCCGGTCAAGCAGGACATGAAAATCGAAGTTCCGGAAGAAGTCTTTGGCGTCAAGCAGTGGGAATGCGAAGTCATTGACAATCCCAACGTCGCCACCTTCATCAAGGAGCTTAACCTCAAGCTCCCTGAAGGGCAGGAAGTCGCCTTCCGTGCGGGTGGTTATGTCCAGTTAGTCGCCCCTCCCTACGATATCAAGTTTTCCGATTTCGATATCGAGGAAGAATATCGAGGCGACTGGGAGAAATTTGGTCTTTTCGATATCTCGCATAAGAACAATGAGGAAGTCATCCGCGCTTACTCCATGGCGAATTACCCGGGCGAGAAGGGCATCCTCAAGTTCAACATTCGTATCGCCACACCGCCGCCCAACACAAACCATCCCCCCGGATTGATGTCGACCTATGTCTTCAGTCTGAAGCCGGGCGACAAGACAACGGTAATGGGTCCCTTCGGTGAATTCTTCGCCAAGGATACCGACGCCGAGATGGTCTTCGTCGGCGGTGGCGCTGGCATGGCCCCGATGCGAAGCCATATCTTCGACCAGCTCAAGCGTCTGGAGTCCAAGCGCAAGATCACCTTCTGGTACGGCGCGCGCTCCTGGCGCGAAACCTTCTACAACGAAGAGTACGATAAGCTCGCCGAAGAGTTCCCGAACTTCGAATGGCATCTGGCGCTCTCCGATCCGCAGCCTGAGGATAACTGGGAGGGCCCGACGGGGTTCATTCACAATGTGCTCTATGACATGTATCTCAAGGACCATCCCGCACCGGAAGACTGCGAGTACTACATGTGCGGTCCACCGATGATGAATGCTTCGGTGATCAAGATGCTCGTCGACATGGGGGTAGAGCCAGAGAACATCATGCTTGACGACTTTGGTGGTTGACCTTCATCAAGTGGCGGACCTCCATCGAGTGGTTGCCGCGTAGTACTCAGAGGGCTGGCCGATGTGGGTCGGCCCTTTGTGCTTATGACGTACCGCGTTGATAAACGGTGCCACCGCTGGTCACAGGGTGGATTTATTGGTAGGGATCTATGATGGATATCCACTGTCTCAAGGTTAGGATCTCGTACGAGTGAATAAAGGTACGAGTAGATGTATTTCCAGTGATTGCGGAGTAATGACCATGAATCTTTTTTTTATTGTACTGGCCTTCATGCTATTGATCATGGCTGCCATGGCTATTGGCGTGATCATGGGGCGGCGGCCTATTGCCGGTAGCTGCGGTGGGCTCAATCGCCTGGGGATGAAGGAAGGCTGTGAGGTCTGCGGCGGCAAGGACGAGGTATGCGAAGAGGAGAACCGCAAGGGACCTGCCAGTGCGCGTCGACAAAGCGACGAAAGCCGCGGGGCCGACCTGGGATACGACGCAACTCGACGCTAACGCCTTCTCAGCCCTAGGCATACGGCCGTCCTACGTTATATTCGAGGCCGTTAGCCCCGAGGCTTAACACGGGCGTACAGGCGTATTCTGAACAGCCCTCCCGTTTCCTCTATCGACACATGGCGCCGATCCGTAAGGGTCGGCGTTTGTCGTGTGGTGAGAGCAATTCGTTGACGTCGGGTTGGCTTGTATTAAATATCTAATCAGATAATAACCAATTATCCCATATAAAAATTAAAAAGCCGCCTTACTTCCTAGTGAAAAGTCTACGAGAAAAATGGTGTGGGCAACGATAGCCAACACTGTGTAACATTGTGTGAGCAAAAAGATTAGTTATGTAGTCGAGAGCAGAAGGTAAATCTTCAACTTTCACGGCTGTAGAAGGAGAGAAATATAAGATTTGCGGCATGGGAGAAGCCCAGAAGTAACTCCCGGGCGGTAGCGTGGGTAAAACGTAAGTCGCACTGCCGGGAAGTCGATGTTCCTGGCGTTCTTCGGCTTAAGGCCCTTTATCTTCAGGTCAACGTTAAAGTGTGACAAAGGAAAGTATCATGGAATTGAAACGCTCTAAGGTGTTCGTTACCGGTGCGGACGGGTTCATCGGGTCTCACTTGACAGAGACGCTCGTGGCGATGGGAGTGGATGTTAGGGCGTTCGTATTATACAACTCCTTCAACAGTTGGGGATGGCTGGACAGAGCCCACGCCAGCGTTAAGGAGAATATCGACGTCATTGCGGGCGATGTGCGCGATCCGCATGGTGTGCGCAAGGCCATGGAAGGCTGCGATGTGGTGCTGCATCTGGCTTCCCTGATCGCCATTCCTTATTCCTACCACTCGCCGGCGACCTACGTCGATACCAATATCACGGGGACACTGAACATCCTCCAGGCCGCTCGTGACCTGGGCGTATCGAAGGTCGTGCATACCTCGACCAGCGAAGTCTATGGCACGGCAAGACATGTTCCTATCGACGAGGAGCATCCCCTCCAGGGGCAGTCGCCGTACTCCGCCTCCAAGATTGGCGCCGACCAGATAGCGCTTTCCTTTTATCGGTCATTCTCGACCCCGGTGACCGTGATCCGGCCCTTCAACACTTATGGGCCCAGGCAGTCCGCCAGGGCCGTCATTCCCACCATTATTACGCAGATCGCCTCGGGACAACGAGATCTCAAGCTCGGTGCCCTGCATCCGACTCGGGACTTCAGCTATATCGAAGACACCGTGGCCGGGTTCATCAAGATGGCGGAATGCAATGACGTGCTGGGCGAAGTGGTCAACGTGGGCAGCGGCTTCGAGATCACTATCGAAGACACGGTAAAGCTGATCGCCGACATCATGGGAGAGAAGATTCGCATCCACACCGATGAAGTCAGGCTGCGGCCTGAAGCCAGCGAGGTCGAACGACTCTGGGCAAAGACGGAAAAGGCCGAACAATTGCTGGGTCATGTTCCGGCGTACGGCGGTGTGGACGGGTTGCGTCGCGGCTTGAGCAAGACCATCGACTGGTTTACCACCCCGGATAATCTGGCGAGCTACAAGACCAATACCTACAACATCTGATCCACGATGTTGAAGACTCATTAAGACGGCAATCGCAATGTCCGATTTCATCATCGTGGGTGGTGGCGGACATGCACGAGTAGTGCATGACGCCCTCGAAACCCTGGGCCATCGCGTCACGGGCTATACCGATCCCGACGCGAAAGGCCACGCCAAAGCTCCTTACCTGGGAACGGATGCCGTCCTGATCGGGGCGCCACGATCGCCGGTGCGTGACCTGGTCCTGGGCATCGGCAAGGTGTCGACGAGCCCGGGGAGGTTGGGGCTGCTGGAGCGGCTCGAGTTATCCGGTTATCGATTTCCGGTCATCCACGCCAGAGGCTCGATCGTTCACCAAGAGGTAATGAGCGGCATTGGCACGGTGACGATGGATGGCGCTGTGGTGGTGACGGGAACTCGGCTGGGGCGCGCCTGCATCGTCAACACCAATGCCACGGTCGATCACGATTGCCGCCTCGGCGACAACGTGCACGTGGCGACGGGGGCGATCCTATGCGGCGGCGTGTCGGTCGGTGACAACGGCATGATTGGGGCGGGGGCAACGCTCGTCCATGGCGTCAGGGTATGTGCGGATTGCGTAATCGGTGCCGGGGCCACCGTCGTGCGGGACATCGACCAACCAGGCATCTATGTGGGAACACCAGCCAGGAGAATCAAATGAAAACCGCTTCCGCCTTCATCATTGCAGAAGCCGGCGTCAATCATAATGGCGATTTGGCGATGGCGCTGGAGCTGGTCGATGCTGCCAAGGAAAGCGGCGCCGACGCGGTTAAGTTTCAGTCGTTCAAGGCGGATCGACTGGTCACTCGCCAGGCAGGCAAGGCCGCCTATCAGAAGCAGTCGGTGCCGGGAGACGATTCGCAGTATTCGATGCTGAAGTCCTTGGAGATGTCGGAGGAGGACTTCCGGCGCATCCATTCCCACTGTCGGCAGCGCGGTATCGAGTTCCTGGCAAGTCCCTTCGACGAAGATAGCGCAGCTTTTCTCGACGCCATGGCCATGCGGACCTTCAAGATTCCCTCCGGAGAAATCACCAATCGCCCGCTGCTGGAACGCATTGCCGGTTTCGGCAAGCCGGTCATCCTATCAACGGGCATGTGCCATCTGGCCGAGGTTGAGGTGGCACTGGCGACGCTGGACGCCGCCGGGGCGGGCGAGATCACCATTCTGCACTGCGTCACCGAATACCCGGCACCCCACGACGAAATCAACCTCTCTGCGATGGGCACCCTGGCAAGGGCGTTCGGCAGGGAAGTCGGATACTCGGACCATACGGCCGGCATTGAGATCCCCGTCGCGGCCATCGCCATGGGTGCGAGGGTCATCGAAAAGCACTTCACGCTGGATACTGGCCTGCCGGGGCCCGATCACGCGGCCTCACTGCCCCCTGCGGAATTCCGGCGCATGGTCCAGGCGATCCGCAACGTCGAGATGGCCATCGGTGACGGCATCAAGCAGCCGGCCCCCTGCGAGATCGCCAATATCGGCAGCGTGCGCAAGTCTATCGTGGCGGCGTGCACGATACCCGAGGGCGAAGTCAT
Source organism: Halomonas jincaotanensis (assembly GCF_018448785.1). Taxonomy (GTDB): domain Bacteria; phylum Pseudomonadota; class Gammaproteobacteria; order Pseudomonadales; family Halomonadaceae; genus Halomonas; species Halomonas jincaotanensis. The sequence continues at coordinate 142,962 of NZ_JAHCLU010000009.1, forward strand.
CACCACCAGGCATCTTACCCTGAAACGCCCAGGGTCCGGCCTTCCCCCGATGTTTCTCGATGCCGTCATCGGCCGCCTCGCGCAGCGCGAGATCGATATCGACCACCTCATCGAATGGGGTGACCTGTCATGACCGCAAGACGCCTCTGGGTCCTGACCTCGACCCGCGCCGATTTCGGCCTGCTCTACTGGCTGCTGCGTGAGATCGAAGCCGACCCGCGCCTGGAATTAATGCTGGCCGTGACGGGCACGCACCTGTCTCCGGAGTTCGGCATGACCGTACAGGAAATAGAGAAGGCGGGACTGGCTATTCACCGGCGCATGGAAATCCTCCTCTCGTCGGATACCCGCACGGCCATGACCAAGGCCATGGGGTTGGCCATGCTGGAGTGTGGCCATGCCCTGGAGGTCGACCGGCCCGACATGGTCGTGCTTCTCGGGGATCGGTTCGAGATCGTCCCTGTAGCACTGGCGGCCGTGGCCCATGGCATACCGGTCGCGCATCTGCACGGGGGGGAAACCAGCAGCGGTGCCATCGACGAGTACTTCCGCCATGCGGTCACCAAGTTGGCCACCTTCCACTTTCCGGCTACCGAGGCCTACCGGCGGCGGATCGTCCAGATGGGGGAGGCCCCCGCCAGGGTGTTCAACCTCGGGGCGCCGGGTTTAGACCATCTGCATCGTAGCGAGATCATTGAGCGTGGGGCGCTGTTCGAAGCGCTGGGGCTCGATCCCGACCGCCCCACCGCACTGGTGACCTATCATCCCGTGACCGGCGACATGCACGGCGACGCACAGCAGGATGTGGCAGCGCTGCTGGAAGCGCTGGCCTCATTCGATGCGCTGCGGTTCGTCTTCACCAAGGCCAATGCCGACAGCCAGGGGCGGGCCATCAACGCGCAACTGGAGGCATGGTGCGAGGCCAATCCCGAGCGCGGTCGGCTTTTCGACAACCTGGGTCAGCGGCTCTATCACGGATGCCTGCGTCATCTCGATGTGGTGATTGGCAACTCCTCCAGCGGTCTGGTCGAGGCCCCGTCATTCCGCCGCCCGGTGGTCAACGTGGGCAAGCGGCAGCAGGGGCGCATCGCGGCACCCAACGTGATCTCCACGAGCAACGACGTCGCGGCGATTCGTGACGGTGTTCGTCGGGCCCTGGATGACCTGTTCAAGGCCGGCTTATCCGACATGCGTAATCCCTACGACAGGTTCGGCGACGGCAGCACGTCCACTCGCATCAAGGACGTACTGGCCACTGTCGAGATCACGCCACAACTCCTGCAGAAAAGATTTCACGACATCGATGTTGGCGAGTCAGGCGTGTATGAAAAACACCGAGGGGACCATGACCATGTTTGAATCACTGCTGATTCGTGAACCGCGCAAGATTCTGGAAGCACTTCATCAACTGGAAGAGTCCAGGTGCAAGATCCTGTATGTCATCGATGATCAGGAGCGTCTGGTCGGCACCCTTACCGACGGGGATGTGCGACGCTGGATCCTGGGAGGCGGGGACATGAATGGAATCGTCGGCGAGGTATGCAATCGTAGCCACTATTACGTCCCTGCCGATTACCAGCTTGCCGAGGTCAAGAAGAAAATGCGCGAAGGGGATTTCACCTCCGTGCCGGTGGTCGATGACGAGGGCTATATCATCGATGTCCTGTTCTGGGACGACGTCTTCGGTAACGGGGAGAAATTGAAGCCCGCCCAGAACCTGAAGTTGCCCGTCGTGGTCATGGCCGGTGGCAAGGGGACTCGGCTGGCGCCTTTCACCTCTGTGCTGCCCAAGCCCCTGATCCCGGTTGGCGACAAGACGGCCATCGAAGTCATCATGAATTCCTTCGCGGTGTGTGGTGTCGACGACTTCTATGTTTCCGTCAACTACAAGTCGAAATTGATCCAGGCCTACTTCGATGAGCTGGCTCCGGACTACAAGGTAAGCTACCTCTATGAGGACAAGCCGCTGGGAACCGGCGGCGCACTGCACGCTCTGGCGGGAAAGCTGGAGGGCGACCTGATCGTCACCAACTGCGATGTGATCATCAAGGCCGACTACCATGCCCTGGTGGAACACCACCAGAAAGAGAACAACGATATCACCATGGTGGTCTCCGTCCGTCATTTCCATATCCCCTATGGTATCTGTGACATCGTCGATAACGGCCAGCTGTTTTCCATGCGCGAGAAGCCGCACTACAACTTCATGGTAAACACGGGGATGTATGTGCTGCGCTCCTCCATGCTGGACCTTGTCCCCAAGGACAAGTTCTACCACCTGACCGAGCTGATCGAGGATGTCAGGTCTCGCGGCGGTCGGGTCGGCGTCTATCCGATCAGCGACAAGGCCTGGCTCGACACGGGCGAATGGCAGCAGTATTGCGAGACCATGGCACGCCTGGGCTGACGGCACAGACCATGTCACGACCAGGGCCGTACCCTGCGGCCACTCCTCATCCTCGGAAGATAACGGTCACACCATGATATCCGGCAAAAGAGTGATTGCGGTCGTGCCTGCCCGTGGCGGCAGCAAGTCCGTACCCGGCAAGAACATTCGCCCGCTGGCGGGCAAGCCCCTGATCGGCTGGTCCATCGAGGTCGCCCAGAGGGTAGAGGAGATCGATCGCGTCATCGTCTCGACCGACGATGCCCAGATCGCCGAGGCGGCGCGTCGTTTCGGCGCCGAGATCTACCGGCGTCCGGATCATCTGGCCACGGATGACGCCCTGGTCATCGACGCCCTGCGGGACCTGCACGAGACCCTCCGGCGGGAAGGCGAGCGCGCGGATATCATGGTCCTGCTCGAACCGACCTGTCCGCTGCGCTCCAGCGAAGACGTCCGCCAGTGCGTGGTGCGCATGGTAGAGGATCGGCTCGACTCGGTGGCGACCTTCAAGCCCGCCGACCTCAACCCGCATCGTGCCTGGCAGCTCGAAGGTGGCGCTCCCAGGCCATTCATCGATCACGCGAATCCCTGGAAGCCTCGCCAGGAACTACCCACGGCCTATCAGCTCAATGGTGCCGTCTACGCCTTCTATCCCGGCGGGCTACCCGGCGATATCAATGGCTTGCTGTTTGGCCGAAGTGGAGCAGTCATCATGCCCCATGAAAGGTCAGTCGATATCGATGTTGAGTTCGACTTTATTCTGACAGAGCTGATTCTGGAAAGAATGAAGCTGCCGTCTGGCGGTCAACTCGACTCACAATGAATGTCTACCGATTCAGAACTCTTTCCACTGCCTCGCTTCGCCCCGGCGGCGATCATCGCTGTGTGGTTTGGAAGGGAGCGCTTAAGCGGATGACTGATGTCATCACTATTCAGTGTGCAAGCATAGGAGGTGCAAGGTGTCTCGATCATTGAATGAAATGATGAGTCTGAAGGGCAAGACGGCTCTCGTCAGCGGTGGAGCAGGCTATCTGGGTACCGCAATGTGCGAAGTGCTGGCAGAGTTGGGCGCCAATGTCGTCGTGGCCAGCCGGGACGCCAGCAAGTGTCAATCTCAGGTCGAAGCGCTTGGTGAAACAGGGCGAGAAGGAAGCCATCGGGGCATCGGACTGGACGTGACCAGTGAGGCGTCCATCAAGGATTGTGTCCAGATGCTGCGCGAGGAGTACGGTGGGCTGGACATACTGATCAACAATGCCTGGTCAGGGAAGAAGAACAGCTGGGCTTCCATCAATGAGGAGGATTGGTACAACGATATCGAGATCTGCCTGAACTCCGTGTTCCGCATGTCTAAGCAGTGTCACCCGCTGATGGTGGATCGCTCGGCGTCGATCATCAATATTGCCTCGATGTATGGGCATATCGCCCCCGATTACCGCCTCTATGATGGCACCGATCACGCCAATCCGCCCAGCTATGGCGCGGCCAAGGCCGGCGTCCTGCAACTGACCCGCTACCTGGCGAGTTTCCTCTCGCCCGACGCGATCCGCGTCAATGCCATCAGCCCCGGTGCTTTCCCCCATGCCATCACCCGTGAGAACGAGGCGTTCATGCAGCGTCTGCGTGACAAGGCCCCGCTGGGCAGGCTCGGCCAGCCCGACGAGCTGAAGGGCGCCCTGGCACTGCTATGCACCGATGCCGGGTCCTATATCACTGGCCAGAACATCTGCGTGGACGGTGGCTGGGGCGTATGGTGATACGCACCGGCATCATTGGCCTGAGCGAGGGGAACGGCCATCCCTTCTCCTTCTCGGCTATTCTCAACGGCTATGGCGGCAGCGGCCTGGTGGAAGCGGGGTGGCAGGGCATCCACGACTACCTGAGTCGACGCCACCCCGCCGATTTCGGCGTCGGCGACCTTCGTGTAACTCACGCCTGGACGCAGGACGAGGCCATCACCCGGGCGCTGTGCCATACGGCCTCGATCGACCATGGCGTCTCGGCTCCTGAGGCCATGCTGGGCGAGATCGATGCGCTGATCATCGCCCGCGACGACGCCGAGAGCCATTTGCGCCTGGCCAGGCCGTTCCTCGAGGCCGGCGTCCCGGTGTTCATCGACAAGCCATTGACGCTCGAACGCGACGAGCTCGAGGCGTTCATCCCCTATCTCATGTCGGGCCGGCTGATGTCCTGTTCGGCGATGCGCTACGCCACGGAGCTGGACGAGCTGCGCTATCGCCTCGACGACCATGGCCGGCTCTCGCTGGTGCGCGGCACCGTCATCAACGGTTGGGAGAAGTACGGTATTCACCTGCTGGAGGCCATCCTCTCACTGCTGCCGTCGCGACCGGTCTCGGTGGAGCCGGTGAACGTCAATCACGAGTCCTTGTTGATACGCCTCGCCGACGACACCCCGATCATCATCGATGCCCTGGGTGATTCGCCCGCCGTCTTCGAGGTGGATGTGCTGGGCCAGAAGAAGGTCTCCCACCACGCTATCTCCGACAACTTCGGCATGTTCCGCCGGGCACTCTGGGAGTTTGCGCGCATGGTGCAAAGTGGCGCGCCCAGCATAGCCCCCGATGAGACGCGGGACACGATCCGCACCCTCATCGCCGGCAGCATGGCCATGCGAGAACGGCGCCGACTTTACCTGGATTCGCTGTGAAATCATCACAACCGCCTAGCTCTGGAGACTGCATGAAGCCTCATTATCGGGATCTGTTCGATCTCACCGACAAGGTCGCCCTGGTGACCGGCGGCCTGGGCATCCTCGGACGCGAATTCTGCCGGGCCCTCGCCGAGTTCGGGGCAAACGTCGTCGTCTGCGACCTCGATGGCGAAGGAGCCGCTCGCTATGCGGAGGAGCTGAGCGACACCACCGGAAGCCGCTGCGAAGGCTACGCCTGCGACGTCGCCGACGAGGCCTCGGTCATCGAGCTGGTCGACAGGGTGGTCAGCGACTTCGGTGGCATCGATATCCTGCACAACAATGCCGCCAGCAAGTCCGATGATCTGGCGGCCTTCTTCGCGCCCAGCGAGGACTACGCCCTAGCCGAATGGCAGCACATCATGCGCGTCAACCTGGACGGCGTGTTTCTCGTCTCGCGTACCGTGGGTCGCCAGATGATCGCCCAGGGCCGTGGCGGCAGCATCATCCACACCGGCTCGATCTACGGCCACCTCGGCGCCGATTCGCGCATCTACGAGGGCTCGGAATACCTCGGCGTACAGATCAACACCCCGCCGGTCTATGCCGCCTCCAAGGCCGGCGTGGCGGGCCTGGCGCGCTACCTGGCGACCCAGTGGGCGGTGCACGGCATTCGTGTGAATACCCTGGTGCCCGGTGGGGTCGAGAGCGGCCAGAACGCCGAGTTCGTGAAGCGCTACTCGGAGAGGATCCCGCTCAGGCGCATGGCTCGCCATGAGGACATGGTCGGCCCGCTGATCTATCTGGCATCGGACGCCTCCCGCTACGTCACCGGTCAGGAACTCTTCATCGACGGCGGGTTGAGCGCCTGGTGAACGACAGATCCCCAAGGAGCAGGACAATGCAGAACCTTACCATCGTCATGTATCACTACGTCAGGCCGCTTGCCGATTCCCGTTATCCTGAGCTGAAGGCGCTGGAGCTCGACAGGTTCCGCGGCCAGCTTGCCCATATCGACAGGCATTACCATGTGGTCGACATGGAACAGCTGATCGCCGCCGTCCGCCCCGACGGCGAGCCCTTGCCCGAGAACCCCCTTTTGCTGACGTTTGACGACGGCTACATGGACCATTTCGAGCACGTGTTGCCACTACTCAGCGAGCGCGGCTGGCAAGGTAGCTTCTTTCCTCCGGCCTGCTCGGTCGTCGATCGGCGGGTGCTGGATGTCAATAAGCTGCACTTCGTGCTGGCGAGCGTCTCCGACCCCGAGATCCTGGTCAAGTACGTCTATAGCGCCATGAACGAGGCACGCGACCGCTTCGGCCTGGAGGCCAACGAAGCGATGTTCGCACGGCTGGCCGGCGACAGCCGCTACGATGACCCCTGCACCGCCTTCGTCAAGCGCGCCTTGCAGCGGGAACTGCCCGAGGCGTTTCGTACGACCCTGGTCGACGAGCTGTTCAGCCAGTATGTCTCCAGCGACGAGCAGGACTTCGCCGCCGAGCTCTATATGAGCGAGAAGGAGCTGACCGGACTCCTCGATGCCGGCATGTTCATCGGCAGCCACGGCTGCCAGCACTACTGGCTCAATAGCCTCGATCGCCAAGCCCAGATCGAGGAGGTCGACAACAGCCTGGACTTCATGGAACGCCTCGGGGTGTCCAGAAAGGACTGGGTCATGTGCTACCCCTACGGCGGCTACGACGAGTCGCTGCTCGGCATTCTCCGCTCACGCGGCTGTGCGATCGGCCTGACCACGGAAGTGAGGGTCGCCGATATCGATCGCTGCGATCCACTGGCCCTGCCACGCCTGGACACCAACGACCTGCCTACTAGCGCCGCATCGGCCGCCGAGTAACCCCCTCATCTCTGGCAAAACGCCGGGCCCTGACGAAGCGCCGGGCCCTAACGCCGCTGGGCCCGATCGCTGAGTACTAGTTATTTAATCGTGCCTGCCGAGGGAAATAAGCTTTTTTGACAGTTAAAATGTAACGAAAAGAAATATAATGTTACAGAAGGGTGCCGCCAGCTCCCCCGTCGGGGGGTTGCCGGACACGACGGTGTGTCTTACCGCGTAGCCACGCGGCGGTGGATGAACGGAGTAGCTTAGCCATGACTTCAGTACGATGTCTTACATCCACAGCGGCCATCCTGAGTGCTCTGCTCCTGGCGGGTTGCTCGCTGGCCCCGGGTTCACACATCGACTATGACGCCAGCGCCCGGGTCGAGCCGATCGAGGATCTCGAGGCACAGGTAGAGATCCAGCCCATCACCCCCGAGCTGGTGGCCAGCTACCGGCAGGTCATTCCCCGGGCGCGCCCCATGTCCAGCGACCTGCATCAGGCACTGGAAGGCTACACCTATCGTGTCGGCCCTGGCGATGTGCTCAACATTACCGTCTACGATCATCCCGAGTTGACCATTCCCGCCGGGGGAGTGCGCAGCGCCGAAGAGGTCGGCCATGAGGTTCGCCACGATGGCTCGATCTTCTATCCCTACATCGGCCGGGTCCAGGTCGCCGGTAGGGGGCTGGCGGCGATTCGCGATGAGCTGGCCCGGCGTCTCGCCACCTACATCACCGATCCTCAGGTGGACGTGCGGGTCGCGGCCTTCAATTCACAGAAGGTCTACGTGAGCGGTGCCGTCGCCTCTCCCGGCACCCAGCCCGTCACCGTGGTGCCCAAGACCCTGGTCGATGCCATCAGCCAGGCCGGTGGCGCGCTGGACAGCGCCAACTGGCATGAGGTGGTCCTCAATCGAGACGGCAGGGAGGAGCGCCTTTCGCTCTACGCCATCCTGCGCCAGGGCGATCTCGACCAGAATCGTCTGCTGCGCGATGGCGACGTGGTACATGTCCCCAGCGCCGAGAATCAGGGCATTTCCGTGTTGGGGCAGGTGCGGCGCCCCGGCAACGTCTTGGCGGGGAATGAACGGCTCTCCCTGACCGATGCTATCGCCAGGACAGGCGGCCTCAGCGAGGAGACCGCCGAGCCGACGGGTATCTTCGTCATCCGTGGCCACGAGGAGGGAAGCGAAAAGTTGGCCACTGTCTATCAGCTCGATGTCAGCGACGCCACGACCTTTTCCATGGGCAGCGACTTCCCCCTGGAGCCGTACGATGTGGTCTACGTGACCACGGCGCCAGTGGCGCGCTGGAACCGCGTCATCAGCCTGTTGGTGCCGTCGCTGGCGCTTCCCGGCAACGTGGCCGCAACCGCCACCGACGCCAATGGTCTGTGAGAGTAGGTAAGGAAACACACATGAATGCCAATGCAACGCCTCGTCAGAACAGCAATGAAGTCGACCTGGGAAGGCTGATTGGCCTGCTGATCGACCACAAGTGGGTCATCCTCGGCTTCACCCTCGTGTTCACCATCGCCAGCGTGATCTACGTGCTGCTGGCGACTCCCATCTATCAGGGTGATGCACTGGTACAGGTCGAGCAGCGTTCCTCGGTAAGCCCGCTGGGGGATCTCGCCAACATCATGGGAGATACGGAGCTTCAGGCCGATAGAAACAATAGCACAGCCGCCGAGGTGCAGATCCTGCAGTCGCGCATGGTGCTGGGCCAGGTGGTGGATCGCGTCGGCCTGGAGACGCAGGTCCTGCCCAAGCAGCTGCCGGTCGTGGGAGATTTCGTGCAGCGCCACGACATTCCCCGTCCCGGTATCCTGTCGGGACATCTGGAAATCGCCGGATGGCTGCCCGATGCCATCGCCCTGCCCGAGTCGCTTCGGCAGAGCGAGCTGATGCCCGACATGCTCAAGGGCAGCATCGGCATTCCCGACTTCTTCAAGGGCAGTATCGCCTTCCCCGATATCCTGGGGGGTCGCTCCGCGATCTGGGGTGGCGAGCATATGCGTCTCGGACTCTTCGAGGTGACCGACGATCGCCTGCTGGGCGAGCCCCTGATCCTCAGGACCGGAGGCAACGGGGAATACAGCCTCACCCTGGATGGCGAGGAACACCGAGAGCTCGGCACGGGACGCGTCGGCGAGCTGGCGGATTTCGCCGATGGCGCCATCAGGTTGCGCGTGGCCGAACTGCAGGCCCCCGAGGGTGCCCAGTTCACCCTGATCAAGCGGACCCGCCCTATGGCCACTCGCGACCTCGCCCAGCGCCTGACCGTTACCGAGGAAGGCGCGGCCCCGGGTAATCGCGCCAGCACCGGCATGCTGCGCCTGGCGCTCATCGGTCCTGACCCCGAAGCGATCCGTCGTTCGCTGGATGCCGTGACCGAAACCTTCCTGACGCAGAACGTTGAGCGCCAGTCCGCCGAGGCCGAGCAGAGCCTCGCCTTCCTCAACGAGCAGGCGCCACAGCTGCGCGACAAGCTGGCCGCCGCCGAGGAGAGCCTCAACCAGTATCGTGTCGAACAGGACAGCGTCGACCTGAACTCCGAGGCCCAGGCGGTCATCCAGCAATTCGTCGAGCTCGACAGCCGCCTCAGCGAACTGGAGTTCCAGGAGGCCGAGATGGCCCAGCGCTATACCCCCTCTCACCCGACCTACCAGGCGCTGCTGCGCCAGAAGAGCCAGCTGGAGGAGCGGCGTGCGGCCCTCGACGAGCGGGTCGACGAGCTGCCCGAAGCCCAGCAGGAGGTGGTACGCCGCACGCGTGACGTGGAGGTCAACCAGGCCATCTACGTCAGCATGCTCAACAAGATGCAGGAACTGCAAGTGGCCCGTGCCGGCACCGTCGGCAACGTGCGCATCATCGACGAGGCGCTGGTCGCTGAAGAGCCGATCCAGCCACGCCAGCTGTTCATCGTGGCGCTGGCCACCGTGCTCGGCGGCCTCATCACGGCAGGCGTGGTGCTGGCACGCGGCCTGCTCAACAAGGGCATCGAGGCGCCTGAGCAGCTCGAGGAGGTCGGCCTCCCGGTCTACGCCACGGTGCCGCTCTCCGATGAACAGAAGAAGCTCGTCAAGCGTATCAAGCACCGCAGCGACCGGGAGGCCAGCGAAGTGGCCCATGGTGTGCTCGCCGAGCGGGCACCGGCGGATACCTCGATGGAGGCGCTGCGCGGCCTACGCACCAGTTTGCACTTCGCCATGCTCGAAGCGGCCGACAATCGGCTGATGATCACCGGTCCCAGTCCGGGAATCGGCAAGAGCTTCGTGGCGCTCAACCTGGGGGCCATCTGCGCCCAGGCCGGCCAGCGCGTGCTGGTCGTCGATGCCGACATGCGCAAGGGGCATCTCCATAACGCCCTGGGCGGGCAGAGCGAAGGGGGACTGTCCGAGCTGCTCAGCGGCCGCCGCGACGTCGACGGAGTCATTCGCTCCAGCGGGATCGAGGGCCTGGACTATGTGGCGCGGGGCACCGCACCGCCCAACCCCTCGGAGCTGTTGATGACCGCCGGCTTCACCCGCTTCCTGGAAGAGATAGGCAAGCGTTACGACCTGGTGATCGTCGACACCCCGCCGGCGCTGGCGGTGACCGATGCCGCCCTGGTCGGCGCGCAGTGCGGCACCACGCTGTTGGTGGCCCGCTACCAGGTCAACCCGGTGCGCGAGCTGCAGCTGGCCAAGCGGCGCCTCGAGAATGGCGGCGTCACGGTCAAGGGCGCGATTCTCAATGCCATGGAGCGCAAGGCCGTCACCAACTACTCGTACGGCTATTACCAGTACGCCTATAAATGATGTCGCGGCAATAGCCATCAGGCTTTACTGACGCTTCACCGAAAAAAACAAGGCACGTTGGGGTAAGCCAAGATGCAAACGGAAGGGAAGATTATGGACACGATGATGCAGTTGCTGGCAGACCTGACTCCGCTCAACCGAGTGATCTGCTCCAGCGACTACGACAGGACAATCCGCTACATGAAGGACGTCCTGCCGTTCCGCGAGCTCACCTATCCGCCGGGGTCCGAATACAACGGCTGGCGTATTCCGCCGAGCTGGGACGTGAAGCGTGCCTATATCGCCCATGAAGGGAAGACGATCTACGACGGCTGCCACCATCCCCTGGCGGTCATGGCCCTGTCGGTTCCCTTCAAGGGGACCGTGAGTCGCGACGAGCTCAGGCGCCACCTGCACTTCGATCATCGCTATCCGGAGGCGATTCCCTTCCATTTCCGCCAGCTGTTCCGCAGCCACGAACGCGACTGGGGCTTCTGCGTTCCCAAGACCTTCTACGATGGCCTGAAGGATGGCGACTACGACGTCGAGATCGAGACCGAGGAGGCCCCCGGCACCCTGCGGGTGCTCGATTACACCCTCCAGGGGCGCTCGTCGACGACCATCGTTTTCGGGGCCAACCTCGACCACCCGGGCGTCGCCAATGATGGCCTGTCGGGCGTCGCCGTGGGCGTGGCCCTGTTCGAGGCACTGAGCAAGCGTCAGACCAACTTCAGCTATCGGCTGGTGCTCGCCCCAGGCATCCTCGGCAATGAGTACTATCTCGGCCACCTGCCAACCGAGGAGAGGGAAGCACTGCTCGAAGGCGTGATGCTCGAGATGCTCGGCTCGCCCACCGAGCTGGCGCTGCAGTTCTCCAGGGAACACAAGGCCAATATCGAGCTGAGCCTGGCGGATGCCCTGGTCGAGAAGGGCTACCAGCACCACACCGGCGAGTTCGCCAGCGCCCTGATCAACGACGAATATATCTGGGAAGCCTACGACATTCCCATGGCCTCGCTGTCGCGCTATCCCTATCCGGAGTATCACACCGACCTCGACACCTACGACCTGATAGACCGTACCTGTCTCGAGGAAGCGGTGAATGCGCTCATTCACGCCATCGATACGCTGGAATCGAGCGCCATCGTCAGCAAGCGTTTCATTGGCAACATCTGCCTCTCCAACCCCGACTACAACCTCTACATCGACCCAGGCCAGGTCGCCTTCGGCGACATACCCGACGAGACGCGTCGCGGGATGCGCAAGCTCATGGAGTTGATGCCGACCATTTCCCGGCCGACCAGCGTTGCCGTGCTGGCCAGGCGAGTCGGGCTGCCGGTCGCGATGGTGGAGGACTACCTGGCGAAGTGGGCGCAGCACGGCCTCGTCGAGATGACCAATACCGGGACCGATGAGACGGAAAGCGTCGAGCAGCCTTCAGCCTCACTGACCCGATGACCTATCAGGATCAAGGAAAACAGCAGATGTCACACTTGAGCTCCATCAGAACACGGCTTACCAGATTCACGGAAAAGCGAATCTTCCCGCTTTATTTCCTGCTCACCTTTTTGTTCTTCAACAAGCGGGTGGCGCAACTCCACCTGCTGAGCAGAAGGACCGGCTACCAGGGGCTGGACCTGAAACGGCTGAAGAGACGGAAGTCATCGGACACCCTGTTCATCCTGGGCAGCGGCGGGTCTATCAATGACATCTCCGAGGAGACCTGGAAGGAGATCAAACACAGCGACTCCTTAGGTTTCAACTTCTGGATCATGAATGACCATATTCCTGATTTCTACATGCTCGAATTACCCAAGTATCCACCGAATCGGGAGGTCATACTCGAATGGGTCAACAAGCGGAAATTCCAGCTTCTTGAAAACAACACCTGCGTGCTGATGAAGGATCTCGAGTTCGGACTGTTGGACTTCAACGCCTACCCCGAAGAGCTCAAGGAGGCCAGCCAGATTCTTTACAAGGACTCTCTCTACGGCAGCAGCATGGAGAGCAAGCGGAAGTCCTTACGCTATGTGCGTTCACTCGGGCTCGATCAGAGAAACCTGCTGTACTTCTGTCGCGGGTCGCTATTCTCGGCCATCTATTTCGGCTGGAAGCTGGGCTACAAGAAGATCGTGCTTGGCGGCATCGACCTGTATAACTCCGGCTACTTCTTCGATAGCGACGAGTATCGGGACACACTGCGCCCGTTAAACGAGCAGAGAGGGAAGGTCCACGATACGGTGAACAAGGCCATCAGCAATATCACCATGGACGAACTGGTGATGCTGCTAGACCAGGACCTGCTCAAGCCCGATGGGTGTGAACTCCGTGTCCTCAACGCCTCGTCGCTGCTGCATCCCCGGATCCCCTTGTACGAGCCCCCGGCGAGTCGCGAGGAGCCCGCCACCGCTCAGCGGATGACGCCATCGATGTCACCCGCTGAGCGCTAATTGGCAGACTCACGGCCCACCGACTCCAACGTGCCGGACCCGACAACTCTCATGCCCGGAGTGCTTATGGAAAAGCCAGACACATGCCGGCCGATTACTCTTTTCATTCCTTCACTCAACGGGGGTGGGGCCGAGCGCGTCTTCGTCAACCTGGCCAACGAGTTCAGTCGGCTCACAGACCACCCCGTGCATCTGGTGCTGGCGCGCGGCGTCGGCGACGGCTGCTACCGGCGGGATGTCTCTGGTTCGGTCCGCATCATCGAGTTCGGCAAGAGCCGTACCATCAAGTCGTTGCCATCGCTGGTCAACTACATCAAGGAAGAGAACCCTCAAGCGATCCTGTCGACGATGTCCGAGGCCAATATCGTCGCGCTCCTGGCGCGCATGTTCTCTGGCAAGGCGTGTCGGCTAGTGATTCGTGAGGCGAATGTCTTCCGACCGAGGCAGGAAACCGGCGGCAATCGCCTGCACCAGGCGATTCATGCGCTGTTCATGAAGGTCCTGTATCCCAGGGCGGATGCCACGGTGATCATCGCTAAGGATATCCTCGATTCGCTCGAGGCAAACGGAATCCGCGTCTGCGAGAACCGGCTGTACATCGGTAACCCCGTCAAGATCACGGGCGACGCCGCGCCCGACCCTGCCATTCCCGCCTCCTTGAGCGGCGTGCGCTACATCTGCGCCATGGGCCGGCTCTCCGAACAGAAGGGCTTCGATGTCCTCATCGAGGCCTTTGCCCTGATGAAGGATGACAGCCTGCATCTCGTCATCATGGGAGACGGGCCGCTGAAGGACGCCCTGATGGAGCAGGCCAGGCGGTATGAGGTCGCGCAGCGGGTGCACTTCACCGGCTTCATGGCTTCCCCCAAGGCGCTCATCCGCCACGCCGAAATCTTCGTCTCCTCGTCGCGCTGGGAAGGGTTCCCGAATGCGCTCATGGAGGCGCTGTCTGTCGGCACCCCGATCGTGGCCAGCGCCTGCCCGGGGGCCTCTGGCCTGATCCTGGAGAATGGCAAGCACGGCCTCCTGGTCGAGCCCGACGCCCCGCATGAGTTGGCGCAGGCGATGTCACGCTCGCTCGTGTCACCCGCCGGAACCTACGATTCACGCGTGGCCAGAAGCCTGGACTTCGAGCCGACCAGGATCGCCAGGCGCTACCTCGACGAGGCACTGCTCGTCCAGGGCAAGAACGGTGAGACCGCCCGCGTGAACCTGAAGGTCAGCAACGACACTAGGTCGCTGTAGCAAGTTAACCAAACAACATTAACGGCCATGCCAAGCGTGGTCGAATGCAGGAGACACGTCATGGTGAGTGCAGAGTTCTTGCGGGGCTACACCATCAGACCCGCCGCGATACCCAGGTCATTGGCGATTTCCATCGTGGCAACGATCTTTGCCTACTTCGCGACGACCTTCGATTCCTTCTACGTCATCGACCGGCTGAGCTACGTCACTCACTTCAACTACGCCGATATCATCCTGATCGGGTACTGGACGGATGGCATCATGTCGTTCCTCACTAACGAACCCCTGTGGCGGCTGATGAACTTCGGGCTGCAGCGGGTCTTCGATGACCCTGCCGCCGCGATCAAGTTCTACGTCTTCATCGCCTCCTTCGTGTCGGCGTATTGCGTGCTCAGCTACGACCTGAGGTTCTTCGTCCTGCTGCTATGCTTCCTTCTGCTGCCTCAGTTCCTCAAGAACTACGTCGCCCACCTCAGGCAGGGCGTTGCCATCTCGGTCTTCTTGCTGGGCTGGCTGGGCATGTCAGGCAAGAAGCGCAGCCTGGTCATCCTGCTGACTCCCTTCATCCATGCCTCCTTCTTCTTCATCCTGTTCGTGATCCTCTTGCAGAAGCAGATCGACAAGCTCAAGTTGAGCACTGGCCCCAAGCTCGTGCTGTTCTTCCTGCTGGTGACCGGGGTCGGTATCTTCTCTTTGACGATCGCTCAGCAACTGGGTGCACGCCAGGATCAATATGAGCTGTTCGGCAGCGTCATCTCGGGCAAGGCCTTCCTTTTCTGGCTGATCGTGTTCTGCCTATACCTCTCCCAGGGCACCGAGTTCGTACAGCGTCATACGCTGGCCGTGGGCATGCTGATCTTCTACCTGGCGACCTACCTGTATCTTCCCGTGGCGGGACGAATCTTCGAGAGTGGACTGATGCCGGTACTGCTTGCCTCGCTCTCCCTGAGTCGCGTGCGGCTGATGGTGTTTTTCTATCTGTTCATGTTCTATTTTTTCACCCAGTGGTATCCCAGGCTCGGCCTCGACGCGCTGGGGTGGATACGATGAAGACAGAAGCTAGCGGACGCCGGGAGTTCATCTTCCGGGCGGCAGCAGTCGGCACCGCCCTGTCCGTGCCCCTGGGGGTCGACGCCGCCTACAGTCAAGGCACCGTGCGGAAGTCGGGCGGTCACGCAGTCATGGTCCTCGCTTCGCTGCGCGAGCTCAAGCGCTACCGCGGCGAACTGGCCGAGGGCCAGCTGATCACCGCCCAGGGCAGCCTGTTCGAGTGGCGGGGCGGGTCGCTGGCGGCACTGGGACCGGTCAGCGTCGAGGCTTTCGGGGCCCGTGGCGATGGCAACACGGACGATACCCGGGCCATCCTCGAGGCGGTGGAGGTGGCCAACACGCACTACAAGAGCGTCTATTTCCCGGCCGGCCACTACCTTTGCACCGAGCGCATCGCCGTTCGCTCGGGCGCCTTCGGTGACGGCGCCGAGCACACCCTGATCCGTGCCCGCAACCGCGGCCGGCAGGACTACAACTTCTTCCATATCACCGGCAGCGGCGTCTACGAAGGGTTCACCGTCGACGGGGCCGTGAGCCGCGATCCCGGCCGCTGGACGATCGACAACTACGATGCCTTCACCGGCTGGAACGCGATCGGCATCTCCGCCGACGACGTCGTGATCAGGAATTGCGTGGCCAGAAATTCCTGGAACGCCAATCTGCGCTGCGAGCTCGCCAACAGAGTGACGATCGACAACGTCGAGGCCATCCGCAGCCGGGGGGAGATGGGCGATGGTTTCTATATCCAGCGCAGCCACCACGTCAAGCTCACCAACTGCCGCGCCTCGGACCACACCCGCATCGGTTTCGTCTGCGAGGGTGGGGCGTCCGGTGATGGGTTCGACGAGATCGCCGACCATGTCAGCTTCATCGGTTGCCAGGCACACTACGGCCATGATCAGGGAGTGAATAATGGCGGCCGGGAGTTCAATACCGGATTCTGGTTCGAGAACGCCTCGCAGGTGACCTGCAGCAACTGCACCGCCCTCGACCAGGAAGAGGCCGGCTTCATCTGTGTGGGCTCCTCGCGGGTGCTCTCCGAAGACGTGGGTCGCGCTACCGTGCAGTTCACCTTCACCGACTGCTACGCTCGGAACACCTCGCGCGGCTTCCAGGGCTCGGGGCTCGAGCCCGAGGCGCTCGGGCACGTCTCGTTCACGGGCTGCGTGTCGGATGGCAATGACCAGGGGTTCGTCTGCCAGAGCATCAATGCCCGGCTGAGCAATTGTTCGTACTACCATGTTGGCGGTGGCTCCCAGTCGCGTGCCGTGTCCACGGGCCGGGAGGCGGTAGTGGCCATCGACCACTTCTACGAGTGCTGGCAGGACAGACCGGCCGCAGTCCATGACCCCGAGCAGGATCCCGGCAGCGTCTCGACCTTTTCCAGCGAGTCCCCCCGCAGCGTGACGGTGAGGCATTACCGGACTCAGGACGGGTCGCCGGCCGTGATCAAGTATCGGGTCCCGGGCGAAAACACCATCCAGCTGAGCATCGACGACACGCTGTTCAGCTCACCGCGCCTGATGGCCCACTGCACCCTGAGCAATGCCCGGCTGAGCGGGGCAGGCCGCATCCTCAGTATACGGGCCCATGACAGCGAGTTCGTCGATCTACGCGGCGAGATCAATGAGATCGTCGTCAACAACTGCCGCTTCTCGCGTACGGATGACGCCTCGCCGCTGCTGATGATCCACAGCCGGCATGACAGCGCCGAGCCCTGCTTCTTCATGACGAACTGCCGCTTCATCGGCGATCTCGAGCAGGGCGCCGAGTTCATCCGCGTCGACTCGGGCGCGGAGGTGGCCGACATCCCACGAGCCCACGATATCTACCTGACAGGCTGTCTGTTCTACAACACCGGCAGCGAGACGGACCGTGTCGGCGTCGAGCTCACACGAGCGCCGGAGTCGTCGAAAGTGCTAGTCGCCGGAGGATGGAAGTCGCCGAGCATCCGGACATTGACGGGATGTTCAGAGCAACTGGTCGGCGCAATGCATGAACTCGCTTGACGCGGCATCGTAAGTCTTCATGAGGCCAACCGGCTCAGTAAATCCATGCTTGTCATTGACTCTGCAGTATTCTTAAGCTTTATCACGTAGGCCGACCAAAATGTACGCAAAAAGATCTCAAAAAAATACAACGGCCATCGATAAAGTGACGCAGGGGCAGAGTAATGAAGAAGAAAAAAGCAGCGCTGGTAGTGCATCCTACCGGCCTGAAACAGTGGCAGGTCGATGCGTTGCAGAGCGTTTCGCGTTATCTGGAGATTTCGCTGTTGATCAGAACGCGCGAAACCGACACTACGCCACGCGAACTCCAGTATCTCGGCTATCGCGCACTTTGCGCGCTGTCTCTCAAGGGACCGGCGCTGCAACCGGCCGCCCTGGAGACATCTGGCATCGAGACGCGATGCGTGGCGACGCAGAAGGGCGGCGATGCTGACCGCCTGCCGGCGGCCGAGGTCGGGGTGCTGCGCCAACGCGGCATCGAGTTGATCATCAACTTCGCCATGCCCTTGGAGGCGCTCCCCGGCATCGACATCATCGCCTATCATCAGCGTGATCCGCTGCTCGAACGCGGAGGCGCGCCGGGCTTCCACGAGCTGCAGCACGATGCCGAGCGCGTCGAGATCCTCGTCGAGACGCAATCCCGGAGCGGTGCGGAACGAGTCGCGTTGGCGCGCGGCTATTCCCGTGCCTATGGTTACTCCTACTCGAAAACCGCCAGCGATTTTTACCGTAACGCCGCGCTGCTCCTCAAGCCCGCGTTGGAAAACCTGCTCGCCGGACGCCGCCTCGATGCTGTCGAGCCCGGGCCCCGGCCCGTGACGCCCGGCAATCTGACGGTTGCCTGCTTCGCTCTCAAGACGAGTACCCGCTATATTCGGCGACTCCTCTACGGCGCCTTGATGGAAAAGCGCTGGAACGTCATCACCACCGATTTCGACGGCCTGGACGACATCGCCAACCTCAGCATCACCTGCGGCCGGGTGCCGCGCCTGGGCAAGGCCTACAGCTTCTATGCCGATCCCTTCTTCAGCCATGATGGCCGCACGATACGCCTGGAGGGGCTCAACAAGCGCAATGGCATCGGAGAGATCCTGGAGCTCGATGCCGATACTCTGCAGCCATCGCCGGCCTACCTCAAGGGCAGCCACTACTCCTACCCCTTCTCCTTTTACGCGGAGGGTCGCGAGTACCTGCTCCCCGAGGTATCCTCGCACTCCCCCCCCTACGCCATCTCCGATCCCTTCAGCGACGCCGCCGAGATCATCCCGCTCGAGGGCTTCGACGACAAGCGGGTGCTGGATGGCACCTTGTTCCGTCATGACGGCGTCTACTACATCTTCGGCGGCGCCGAGGGTTCGGCCGAGAATTGCCTGTATGTGTATTACAGCCGCGCATTGAAGGGGCCTTACACCGCACACCCCAGGAACCCCATCGTGATCGACCCCAGGACGGCGCGGATGGGCGGCAGGATCCACGTCGCCGGCGGCAAGATCTACCGTTTCGGCCAGAACAACTGCCGCGGCTATGGCGATGGGCTGGCGGTGTGTGAAATCGTCACTCTGTCGCCGCATGACTACCGGGAGCGGATGGTGGGCAGTGTCGCTTTTACAGATGCCAGCGGACCCCACACCATCGACATCAACGACGGCAAGGTGGTGATGGACTTCTACACCGATGAATTCTCGCTGTTCGCCGGCTATCGGCGGCTGTCAGCCTGGCTTCTGCGCCGGCTGAGACGCCGACAGGCCAGCACCGGCAGCCCCGAGCCACTCGGCAATTACCAGAACTACTGAGCCAGCGCGCTCCCGAGCCGCCATCTCTCCCCTGAAGCGCCGGGCCGGCAGTCCAGATGGATTGCCGGTCCGGCGCTTCTTGCGTTGACGTCTGACCCCAGCGTTTCTCACCACAACATCGCAGGCGGGAGAGAAGCCCTTACTCCCAGGTCTTGGCGTAGTCGTCCCAGTAGCGACCCAGTTGGCGCTCCTCGGTCAGCTCATACAGCGAGTAGCGGCGCTGCAGGGCGGCCCCACCATCTCGCGTGAGGGGCCGCCAGGAGATGTTGGCCTTGTCGCGGCTGGAGCGGGTGAAGAAGGCGTCCAGTGGGATCGAGACATATAGCCCCTTGTCGAAGCCCCCCTCGCCGAAGTCGTCGTCGGCATCCGTCCAGGTCGCCCAGCCGCCGACCCGCACGCCGGACTCGAATTCCCGCGACAGGTCCAGGGTGGAGCCGTAGTCGCCGGCCAGATAGCGCCCTACGCTGAGCTTGGCCAGGATATCCTCGACGCCGGTTTCCACATAGGCGCTCAGATGGCCCGTCCAGGTATCGTAGTCGCGCAGCCCAAAGCCCTGCTCGAAGTCGCGCTGCCGCACCCAGTTCACGTCGGCCCCCAGCGCGATGGGGCTGTCGAAGGGGCGGTAGAGCAGCTCGCCACCGGCGCCGGCAAACATCATCTCCAGCAGGCCGCCGTAGCCCATGGCATACCAGTCCTCGCCCAGCTGCCCGGTGCGGGTGTACTGGAGGTTCTCGATACCCAGGCTCGACTCGGCCAGGTAGTCGCCGATGAAGGTGCGCACGCGAGGCAGCTGCGAAGGGCCGCGATAGTCGTAGCGGTCCAGGTTGTCGAACAGGGTCCACGCCAGCGTGCCCGAGAACCAGCCGTTGGGGTCGGTGTGGTACTCGGCGTCGGCCACCGCCATCAGGCGGTAAAGATAGCCGTCCGGCCCGCCGAAGTTCTGGTCGAGGCGCGGGCCCAGGCGCCAGTCGAAGCGCCGCGGCTCACCGCGGTAGAGGGTTTCGTCGCCATTTTCCAGACTGGCATGCGCGTAAATGCCATGCCGATGCCGCACCTCGTGCTCGCTGGAGCGCGCCGCCGCCACGAAGGCGTCGCGCTGGTGAACGTCCTCGCGCAGGCTCATGCCACGGTTCTGCCATTGATAGTGGAAGCGCTCGATGTCCTCGTCCGCCTGCGCATGCAGGATCCGCCCGGCGCGTCCCTCGCTCTGTGCCAGCGAGCGGAAGGTCGACGGCTCGGCCACCACGCGCAGCCCCACGCCATCCTCCTCGATACGTGCCACCCGCATGCCCGCATTGTGCTCCAGCTCGCGGGCTACCTCGGCCCAGTCCTCGCGGGGTGGCGCATCGACGCTCGCCGGCTCGGGGTCGCGCTTGACCTGGCTCAGCCCGGCGAGGTCGATGTTGTAGGTCAGGCCGGCCATGGCCGTATTGCCGCGCTGCCAGCCACCGCGCAGTTCAAGGTTGTCGGACAGCGCCAGCCGTGCGCCGACGTTGAAGCGCGAATCCTGCTCCTGGTCGTTGTCGAGGGGCTCGCTGCCGTAGTCGTTGCCCTCATATTCCAGCTGCAGCACCAGCGGCTCCCAGGGGGTCTGGTACTCGACGCCGCCGAACAGCGCCACGGGACCCCGGAATAGCGCGTCCACAGCGAACTCGCCGCCGCGGTCGCCGCCGGCACGCCGAGGGCGCTCGTCGAAGCGGTCACTGGCCCAGCCCAGCGGCGAGTCGATGTCTGCGGCGTTACCCAGATGCCCCCAGCCGACGCCCAGGCTGACATCCAGGTCGTACCAGCGCTTGCTGGCCACCAGATATTCGGCCCCGAACAGTGTGGTGCCGCCCACATCGCGAAAGCCCAGCGCCAGCTGCGGCCAGTAGCGATTCTCCTCCAGCAGCCGCAATTTCATGTCGAAGCCCTTGTCGAGGTAGCGACGGTTCCCGGCGATGGACTCGCCGAACAACCGGTCCTCGATCTCCACGTAGCGGAAGCCGCCCTCCAGCCACTCCAGGGGCTGCAGGAACACGCTATAGCGCCGGTAGGGGTCGGTACGGCTGGCGGCGATCGACATGGTCCCTTCCGGCGCCATGCGCGCGGTAGGGGTCTGCATCAAGCCCACGCCGCCGTAGTCGCCCTGGCCGGCCCCCAGCTCGCCCGCCAGGCCGTCCGCTTGGGCTGAGGCCGCCGCCCCCGAGAGCAGCACGCAGGAAAGGACGGGGCCCCAGCGCGACGACGCGGGGCTTGGCGTGGGGCGAAGCCAGGCAAGCGATGACGTTTTATTCATGGCACCTTCCGTAGGCGGCAGTCGTCGCCGGGCAGGCGCGTGGCCAGCAGCTCCGGCAGATGCGTGTTGATCAGCTCAGCTTCATGGGTGGTGCCGGGGAAGGGCAGGGCGCCGCGCAGCCCCTGGCGGGTCGGCAGCTCCAGCACGACCCGCGAACCCGGCACCAGCGGCGTACGCTGATGGTTCCAGGCCGCGACCCCGCGCCGCCAGATTCTACCCTCGGGGGTGATCAAGGCGGCATGGTCGACACCGTCGGCGGCCGCCGGGGAGAGTGCCTCGAGGGCCGCCGACAGGGTCAGGTCCGGCACCCAGTCGATCCGCGTCACGCCGTCGCGGCTCCACAGCTCCACCCAGCTCGAGCGAACGCAGACGCCCAGGTGAGCGATGCGTGAAAGCGGCGGGTTGTCGCGCAGGTTGGCCCCCAGCCACGGCAGGTCCAGGCGTCCGGGAGTACGCGCCTCCTCGAGGCGCCACTCGGCAAGCCGCTCGCGCCACGCCAGCAGGGCGGATTCGCGCGCCGAGTCGCCGGCCACCCGCGCGCTCACCGCCAGCGTGCCCAGCTCGGCCATCAGCTGCCGGCGGCGCTCCGCGAGCGCTGCGGCGGTGTCATGGCGCAGGGCAAAGGCCTGCTGCCAGGCCACCGGGGCGGGATGCTCCTGCTGCCAGCGCAGCCAGGCATCGGCCAGCGTCGGGGTGTCGGCGCCCTGGGCCAGGGCGCCACTGGCTGCCGTTCCCAGCCACAGGCCGGCCAGCAGGGCGGCCGCCAGGCGAGTGGCGCTACCCGTCATGGTTCGCTTCATTGGTTACCTTGCCCATCGTGCATGGCACAAGCGCCATGTCAGTGTGCGGATGAATCGGCGCGTCACCACCAGGCTCGCGCGACCCGCCAGCGAATCCTGGGCCCGTCGGGCCACGGTACGCTATCGCCGGCCCATAAACGCTGGGTCTCGGCATCGCGCCATAGCACGGCGCGGGTATGGCTGCCGTCCTCCCACGCCAGCTGCATTGTGCAGGGCTCGAGCGTGCGCGGGCCGAGCGGCAGCTCGTGGGCCGTGGCCTCGCCACACGCCAGGGTGCCGCGGGCGCCGAGTTGTCGCGGCAAGCCATCGGCGGTCTGCCAGCGGCGCTCGAGCCGGAAGGGTTCGGGCGATGCCTGTCGCCAGGGTACGAAGTCCGGGGCGTGGGGCGTCTCGCCCCCCAGCGGCAGGAAGCGGGTGTCGAGCAGGTCCTCGCGCAGCCCCGAGGTCGCCTGTAGCCCCTCGTGGTAGAGCACCAGCATGCCCTCGTTACCGGTCGGCCAGTAGGTGGCCGGCCCAGCCATCGCCCCCAGCACCACCACACCGGCGCGATCTTCGGTATCCACGGCGAGCGTGGCGAACTCGATCGCCTCGGCGCGCTCAGCGGCGGAGGTATCGCCCGGTAACCAGTTCGACACCGCGTTACCAAGCGGCGAGGCGCCACCGCTGGCGCAGCCACCCAGTACAGCCGCCGCGACCGCCGCCACGCCCAAGAGGCGCACGCGTTGGCCTCCCCGACAATGCCGCACCAGGCCTTTGGGCATCACGCGCACCGGCTCAGTTGGTGCCAGTGGTGGTGCCGGTGCCGGTGCCGGTGCCACCGGAGCCGGAGCCACCGCCGGCGGCTACCGCCGTCGCCAGGCCCAAGCCTGCCGCTACGCCGATGCCGGCGAGCGCCGCCGTGGAGAGCCCGGTGGCGGCCGCCAGACCGGCGAAGCCCCCGGCACTGGCCGCTCCGGCACCCGCGGCGGAAGCGGCCCCGGCCCCGGCGGCGCCGCCCGCTGAGCTCCCCGCCCCGGCGGCCGCGCCGGCCGGCTCAGTGCCTTGGGCCAGGGCCAGCGGGGCGCTCAACATCCCGGCGATGGCCATCAACGCAATCTGCTTCTTCATGGTGGAGCTCCTTTTCTTGTTAACTCTGGTCTTGTTAACCAGAATCTTGTTAAGCCGGGTCTTGTTAACCCGAATCTTGTTAACCCGGGTCTTTTTAACCCGAGCTGGGTAACCCGGGCAACCTGGATACGAATCGTAACGGTTTGTTCCGCAGTAGTATAGTCCGAACGTCTCCCCTAATGCTTAAACCTGTATGCCGTCATTCTTTCGTTATGCACCTTAGCCCCCCGGCGGCGCGAGGGTGTTCAGAGAACGACGTAAATATCATGAGCGTAATCTCATACTGTTTATGTAGGAGATCTCTGATATTTGAAAAAACAAAGGTGAAATTACTAGTTCTTAAAGTAGGGATTGTGTAGCATACGCGGCGCGCTGGATAGTGTTGTCAGGGCAAAAAAATCCAAAAAAACAGTAAATAAGGCGTTCCCGGTGCTCCGGTAATGCCGTGATGCTGTCATCTGTGTCGGGCAGGCTGCCGCCAGATGACACGCCACACCGGCCTCGGAATGTGTCATCACACGCCGGGGCGGTAGCGTGTCCAGACGCCTGAAGCGCGCCCGTCAGCGACATTCTCCACTGGCCTGCAGCGGCCCGATCGGCGGCCGATGGCGCCCTTCGCGACGGAAACGCCGCGAAAGTTGTGTCTCCAGTCCTGTAATGTATGTTCACATCCACTTACATGGTGTAACCTTGAGGGTATTCATCGTCCCCGCTACGTAGTCGCCGTATCGGCTGCATTGAGCAGGGCGGTGTGTTCACAGCACCCGCGTCGAACAATATAGAGGTCGTTACGCATGCGCCGAATTCGCCGATTCACCCAATACATGGCCCTGACGGGCACCGTCGTCTTGCTTACCGGCTGCGCCATGGCGCCCGGCGGGCATATCGATTATGACGCCGAAACGGCGCCGATCGACGATCTAGTCGACATTCAGCCGATTACCCCCGCCATGGTGGCCAACTATCGCGACGTGGTCAGCCGAGTGACGCCGATGCCCAGTGACCTGCGCGAGGCGATCGACAACTACAAGTACCATGTCGGCCCCGGCGACGTGCTCACCGTCATCGTCTACGATCACCCCGAGCTGACCATCCCCGCGGGCAGCGAGCGCAGCGCCGAGGAGGCCGGCAACGAGGTGCGCAGCGACGGCACCATCTTCTACCCCTACATCGGCAGGATCGAGGTGGGTGGACGCACTCTCGATGAGATCCGCGACGAAATCGCCCGGCGCCTGGCCAATTACCTCACCGAGCCCCAGGTCGACGTGCGGATCGCCGCCTTCAATTCCAAGAAGGTCTACGTCAGCGGCGCGGTGGAGACCCCCGGCACGTTGCCGATTACCAGCATCCCCATGACCCTGCTCGACGCCGTCAGTCAGGCCGGCGGCGCCCAGGAAAACGCCAACTGGCACGAGGTGGTCCTGACCCGCGACGGCGAGGAGGAGCGCATCTCGCTGTATGCCCTGACCCGCCAGGGCGATCAGAGCCAGAACCGCCTGCTGCGCGACGGCGACGTGGTCCACGTGCCCAGCGCCGAGAACTTGGGTGTGGCGGTCATGGGCCAGGTACGCACCCCCGGCAACCTGCCACTCGGCAACGAGCGGATGTCGCTCACCGATGCTATCTCGCGCAGCGGAGGCATCAGCG
Source organism: Halomonas jincaotanensis (assembly GCF_018448785.1). Taxonomy (GTDB): domain Bacteria; phylum Pseudomonadota; class Gammaproteobacteria; order Pseudomonadales; family Halomonadaceae; genus Halomonas; species Halomonas jincaotanensis. The sequence goes on from NZ_JAHCLU010000009.1 coordinate 168,001, forward strand.
AGGAGACCGCCGAACCCACCGGCATCTTCGTTATTCGCACCAACGGCATCCAGCAGCAGGACAAGCTCGCCACCGTCTTCCAGCTCGACGTCAGCAACGCCGTGGCCTTCAGCATGGGCACCCACTTCGAGCTTGAGCCCGAGGACGTGATCTACGTCACCACCGCGCCGGTGGCCCGCTGGAACCGCGTGATCAGCCTGCTGCTGCCGTCGCTGGTGCTGCCGGGTGACATCGCCTCCAGCGCCACCGATGTGGGCGACCTGTAAACGAGGACACCGCCGAGATCATGTTTCAGCGCATCCTCATCGTGTGTGCCGGCAACATCTGTCGCAGCCCGGTCGCCGCCGCCATGCTCGCGCGTCTGTTGCCGGAGCGAGAGATCGCTTCGGCCGGCCTGGGCGCCCTGGAGGGGCATGAAGTGGCCCCCCAGGCGCGTCGCCTGGCCGAAGCCGACGGGCTGGATGTCAGCGCCCACCGCGCCCGTCAGCTCAGAAGCGAGATGTTGACCGCCCATGACCTGATCCTGGTCATGAGCGAAGGTCAGCGTCGCGCGGTCGGTGATCTGGCGCCGGAGGCCCTGGGCAAGACCCTGCTGCTCGGCCGCTGGCTCGACCATGGCAAGGGGCGCGACATCCCCGATCCGTACCGCAAGAGCGATGCGGCCTTCGAGCACGTCCACGGCTTGCTCACCGACGCCACGTCCACCTGGGCCAAGCGGATCTGACCGCTTGGCCCGGGCGTACGCGACACGCATCGCTCCCCAACATCCCAAGGTTCCCATGACCGAGAATACCTCCCACACCACGCCCGCCGACGAGATCGATCTCGGGCGGCTGTTCGGGCTGCTGCTCGATCACAAGTGGATGATCCTGTTCATCACTCTGTTGTTCACCGCCATCGGCGTGGTCTATGCGCTGCTCGCGACTCCCATCTACCAGAGCGATGCCCTGGTGCAGGTGGAGCAGCGCTCCTCGCTGAGCCCGCTGGGGGATCTCGCCAACGTCATGGGGGATGCGGTGGGCCCCACCCCCGAGAGCAACACCGCCGCCGAGGTGCAGATCCTGCAGTCGCGCATGGTGCTCGGCCAGGTAGTCGAACGCACCGGCCTGGACACCGTGGTGGCGCCGCGCAGCGTGCCCGTGGTCGGTGGCTTCATCCGCCGTCAGGGCATCCCGCGCCCCGCCTTGCTGAAAGGCGGGGCGTACGTCTGGGGCAACGAGACGCTCAAGCTCGGCCGCCTCGACGTCGCCGACCCGCTGCTGGGCATCCCGCTTACCGTCACCGCGCTCGAGGACGAACGCTACCGGGTGACCCTCGAGGACGAGGAGGCCCCCCGCGAGCTGGGCGAGGCCCGGGTCGGCGAGCTGGCCAGCTTCGAGGGCGGCGACATCCAGCTGCGCCTCGCCGAGCTGCAGGCCGCGCCGGGTGCGGAATTCACCCTGGTCAAGCGCTCGCGCAGCGCCGCCATCCGCGACCTGTCGCAGCGCCTCAACGTCAGTGAGGTAGGCGGCGGGCGCAACACCAGCACCGGCATGCTGCGCCTGACCCTGACCGGCACCGACCACCAGGAGATCAGCGAGCGCCTCGACAGCGTCGCCGAGACCTTCCTGCAGCAGAACGTCCGGCGCCAGTCGGCCGAGGCCGAGCGCAGCCTGGAGTTCCTCGAGCAGCAGGCCCCTGAGATACGCGATGAGCTGGACGCCGCCGAGGAGCGCCTCAGCGAGTATCGAGTGGAGCAGGACAGCGTCGATCTGACCTCCGAGGCCCAGGCCGCCATTCAGCAGTTCGTCGAACTCGACAGCCGCCTCAGCGAACTGGAGTTCCAGGAAGCCGAGATGGCCCAGCGCTACACCACCACGCACCCCAACTACCAGGCATTGCTGCGTCAGAAGAACCAGCTCGAGGAACGTCGCGCCGAACTTAACCAGCGCGTCGACCAGCTGCCCGCCTCGCAGCAGGAAGTGGTGCGGCGTACCCGCGACGTGGAAGTCACCCAGGCCATCTACGTCAACATGCTCAACAAGATGCAGGAGCTGCAGATCGCACGTGCCGGCACCGTGGGCAACGTGCGCATCATCGACAGCGCCCACGCCAGCACGATCCCCATCGAGCCAAAGCGGCCGCTGATCGTGGTGCTGGCCACTCTGCTGGGCGGCATGCTCGCGGTGGGCATCGTGCTGGTGCGCGGCCTGCTCAACCGCGGCGTGGAAGCCCCCGAGCAGCTCGAGGACGCCGGGCTGCCGGTCTACGCCACGGTGCCGCTGTCCGACGAGCAGCGCAAGCTGGTGCGGCGCATCAAGGGGCGCAACCAGAGTAACTCGCGCGAGGTGGTCAGCGGCGTACTGGCCGAGCGCGCCCCGGCGGATACCTCCACCGAGGCCCTGCGCGGCCTGCGCACCAGCCTGCACTTCGCCATGCTCGAGGCCTCCGACAACCGCCTGATGATCACCGGGCCCAGCCCCGGCATCGGCAAGAGCTTCGTCACCATCAACCTCGGCGCCATCTGCGCCCAGGCCGGCCAGCGCGTGCTGGTGGTCGACGCCGACATGCGCAAGGGCCACGTGCATCATGCCTTCAATGACAAGAGCGAAGGCGGGCTCTCGGAGCTGCTCAGCGGGCGCCTGGATATCGATGGCGCGATCCGCACAACCGACATCGCCGGGTTGGACTACGTGTCGCGGGGTACCGCACCGCCCAACCCCTCGGAGCTACTGATGACCGGCGGTTTCACCCGCTTCCTCGAGGAAGCCAGCCGCCGCTACGACCTGGTGGTGGTCGACACCCCGCCGGTGCTGGCGGTGACCGACGCGGTGCTGGTCGGCGCCCAGTGCAGCACCACGCTGATGGTGGCGCGCTTCCAGACCAACCCGGTCCGCGAGCTGCAGATCGCGCGCAAGCGCCTGGAAGCCGGCGGCGTGACGGTCAAGGGCGCCATCCTCAACGCCATGGAGCGTAAGGCGGCCACCAGTTACGGCTACGGGTACTACCAGTACTCTTACAAGTAAGTGACTCTACAAGTAAGCAGTTCTACGAGTCAGTGGTTATGCAAGTAGCTAGTTCTGCAAGATAAGCAGTTCTACAAATAAGCAGCTCTAAAAGTAGACATTTATAAAAGTAAGTTGTTCTAAAATAAGTAGTTTTCTGCTACTCGCACGGGCCGGATCTCAGACATTATGAGTGCCGGAGTGATGGCCCGATTAGCAGTGGAAAATGGGTAAAAATCAGCATAACAAAACGTTACAAAATGTCAGGATAGGAGGTGACGAAACAAAACACTCAGTGACATAACGTCACATGTAGGCGCCGCGAGGCGCGGGGGTCCGACCATGACAAAAGTCCTCGTGGATGGTGAGCTCGAGTGGCACAAGCCTTCCAGGCGGGTGAAGCGCAACGCCGAGACCATGTCGCGCAAGGAAAGCGAAGGTGGCCAGGCCGTCTCCAACCGCCGCAACGAGACTCTGTCAACCAAGACTCCGGCGAACGAGACCCAGGCGAACGAAACCAGGGTCCGCAACAGCGGTCCGGCTCCCGGCGACCCGCCTGGCCGGCACTTCCGCCAGGTCAAGCCTAGCGAAGACGACACCAAGCTGGAGCTGCGTCGCCGCCACACCGCCCTCCATCAGCGACTCCTGCACAGCAGGCGCGCCCAACTCCTGGCCGGACTGGTCGTGGCCATCGTGCTGCCGGCCGGCGTCAACTGGGGCTGGGCCTTCTGGCAGCAGGCCAGTGCGGCGCAATGGATCGCGCTGGGCGGCTCCATCGCCGCCTACCTGGCAGCGATCGTCGCCGTGCAGCGCCTCTCGCGCCTGCCGGGCACCCGCGCCGACCACCTGGTGGTGCCAGCGCTGACCACCTGTTACGGCCTGCTGTGGGGCGCGCTGGAACTGCTCAGCCTACCCTACGCCGGCGCGCACCTTTTGTTCAGCTACGCGGTGGCGGCGGCCGTCTTCACCGCCGGCTACCGGCTCTCGGTAGCGCATCGGCGGCTGCGCCTCGCGGTGGTGCCCTACGGCAAGACCTGGGAACTGTGTCAGGACCCGGCGGTGGACTGGCGCTTCCTCGAGGAGCCGAGCCTTGACGGCACCCGCGTCGACGGGGTGGTGGCCGACCTGCGCTCCGGCCTCTCGTTCACCTGGCAGCGCTTCCTGTCCGACTGCACGCTACACCGCATCCCGGTCTACCACGCCACCAACACCTTCGAAATGCTCACCGGGCGGGTCTATCTACACGACAACCGCCTGGGCAACATGCAGCCCGACGAGGGCTACGAGTTGCTCAAGCGCTTGCTCGACGTCGTGGGCGTGGTGCTGTTGATGCCGTTGCTGCTGCCGATCATGGGCGTCACCGCCCTCGCCATCCGCCTGGAGAGCCCAGGGCCAGCGGTGTTCACGCAGGAGCGCATGGGCCTGCACTGCCGGCCGTTCACGGTCTACAAGTTCCGCAGCATGTACACCGACCATCAAGGCACCGGCTTCACCCAGGAAGGCCATGATCCGCGCATCACCCGCGTCGGCCGCGTGATCCGCAAGTACCGCATCGACGAGCTGCCCCAGGTGTTCAACGTGCTCAAGGGCGACATGAGCCTGATCGGCCCGCGCCCTGAATCCATGGACCTATCGCAGTGGTACCGCAACGACGTGCCCTATTTTCATTACCGTCACGTGGTGCGCCCCGGCATCTCCGGCTGGGCCCAGGTCGAACAAGGCTACGCCGCCGAGGTCGATGGCATGACCCGCAAGCTCGAGTACGACTATTACTACATCAAGCACTTCTCGTTTTGGCTCGACGTGCTGATCACCATCCGCACCCTTCGCACCATCTTCACCGGGTTCGGATCGCGTTGACCCCCGGCGCTTGTCGGAGCGCTGCCTGCAGCGCAACAGCGCAAAAAGAACGTATGCACACAACCAGCAGAAGGCACCCATGAAGATTCTCGTCACAGGCAACGCCGGCTTCATCGGCTTCCACACCGCCAAGCGCCTCCTCGAACGCGGCGACAGCGTGATCGGCTTCGACGTGGTCAACGATTACTACGACCCCGCCATCAAGGAAGCCCGCCTGCGCGTGCTCGACGAGACCGCCGCAAGCACCGGTGCCGACTACACCTTCATCCGCGCCGACCTGGCCGACCTGCAAGCCGTCAACGACGCCTTCCAGGCGCACCGCCCCGAGCGCGTGATCCACCTGGCCGCCCAGGCCGGCGTGCGCTACTCGCTGGAGAACCCCCACGCCTACGTGCAGAGCAACCTGGTGGCCTTCACCAACCTCCTCGAGGCGTGCCGCCATCACCGGGTCGAGCACCTGACCTACGCCAGCACCAGCAGCGTTTACGGCGCCAACACCAAGATGCCGTTCTCCGAGCACGAAGGCGTCAACCACCCGCTGCAGTTCTACGCCGCCACCAAGAAGGCCAACGAACTGATGGCGCACAGCTACAGCCACCTGTTCAAGCTGCCCACCACCGGGCTGCGCTTCTTCACCGTCTACGGCCCCTGGGGCCGGCCCGACATGGCACTGTTCTTGTTTACCCGCAAGACGCTGGCCGGCGAGCCGATACCCGTGTTCAACCACGGACACCACACCCGCGACTTCACCTACGTCGACGACATCGTCGAAGGGGTGATCCGCGCCAGCGACGACATCGCTGCCCCCGACCCCGAATGGAACAGCGACAGCCCCGACCCGGCCACCAGCAACGCCCCGTACCGAATCTTCAACATCGGCAATAACGACCCCGTGAAGCTCTCCGCCTATATCGAGGCCATCGAGGACGCGCTGGGCAAGCCGGCCATCAAAGAGCTGCTGCCGCTGCAGCCCGGTGATGTGCCCGACACCTACGCCGACTCCAGCGAGCTCGAACGCGCCGTGGGCTACAAGCCCGCCACGCCGGTGAAGGAGGGCGTGGCCAACTTCGTCGCCTGGTACCGCGACTACTACCAGGCTTGAGCGAAGGGGCACGGATGATGGGATTGATCCAACGGGTGCGGGTGCCCGCCGCGGCCAGGAAAGAGGGCTTGTTCTCCGGCGCCTTCATCTACCTGTTCTCCAACATCCTCAACGCGGCGATCCCGTTTCTGATCCTGCCCATCCTGACCCGCAACTTGGAACCGTCGGAATACGGGCAGGTGGCGATGTTCCAGACGCTGATCGCCGCGCTGACCGCCTTCGTCGGCCTCAACGCAATGAATGCGGCCACCCGCAAGTACTACGACGACATCAACCAAGAGGAGCTGGCCAAGTACATCGGCGCCTGCCTGCAGATCCTCGCCGTCAGCGGCCTGCTGGTGCTCGGCTTGCTCTACGCGCTGGGTCCGTGGATCGCCCCCAGCCTCGGCATCTCCACCTTCTGGGTGCTGATGGCCGTGCTGGTGGCGGCCGGCAACTTCGTGATGCGGTTGCGACTGGGCCAGTGGCAGGTGCGCAAGAAGCCGCTGCACTTCGGCGCCATGCAGATCAGCATGAGCCTGATCAACGCCCTGTTGTCGATCTACCTGGTGGTCGTCATATCCATGGGCCCCGAAGGGCGCATGACCGGCCAGCTAGTGGCTCCACTGCTGATCGGCCTGCTCGGGCTAGTGCTGCTCTACCGCGACGGCCTGGTCTCGCTGGGCTGGCACACTCGCTACATCAAGGATGCACTGGCCTTCGGCGTGCCGCTGATCCCCCATGTGGGCGGCATCTTCCTGCTCACCACCGTCGATCGATTCTTCGTCAACAAGTACCTGGGCCTGGAGGCGGCGGGCGTGTACATGGTGGCGGTGCAGCTCGCCATGGCCATGGGTATCTGCTTCGACGCCTTCAACAAGGCCTATGTGCCCTGGCTGTTCGAGCGCCTCAAGCGCGACGACCCGGCGCAGAAGCGGCGCATCGTCAAGGGCACCTACGGCTACTTCGTGCTCGCCGCGTTCATGGCGCTGCTGGCCTTCCTGCTCGGCCCCTACGTGGTGGTGTGGATGGCCGGCGAACGCTACGCCGAGGCCGGCTCGGTGCTCGGCCTGCTGGCCATCGGCCAGGCCTTCCAGGGCATGTACCTGATGGTCACCAACTACATCTTCTACGCCAAGCGCACCGGGCGGCTGTCGCTGGCCACCATCGGCTCGGGGCTGTTCAACATCGCGCTGATGATGCTGCTCACCCCCATCTTCGGCCTGCACGGCGCCGCCGCCGCCTTCGCCATCGCCATGGGCGTACGCTTCCTGGCCACCTGGTTCGTCTCCCACAAGAGCCACCCCATGCCGTGGTTCACTTTCCACAAACCGTAAACGCCGCCCCGATCCCGATCCACCCAACGCGATACCGATTGCGCATGAACGCTTACCCCACGATCACCCACCACGGTGGCGCCGAGGGCGTCACCGGCAGCTGCCATCGCCTGCAGCTCGCCGCCGACCGCGCCCTGCTGGTCGACTGCGGCCTGTTCCAGGGCGAGGACGCCCAGGGCGACGACAGCCTCGCCCAGCACCGCGTGACCTTCCCGGTCGACGACGTGCTGGCGCTGCTCGTCACCCACGTGCACATCGACCACATCGGCCGGCTGCCCTATCTGCTGGCCGCCGGCTATCAGGGGCCGATCCTCTGCTCGGTGCCCTCGGCGCGGCTGCTGCCGCTGGTCATCGAGGACGCCCTGAAGATCGGCTTCACCGGCGATCGAGCGCTTCCTCGCCGAGGTGGAAGGGCGCCTGGAGCCGCTCGACTACGGCCAGTGGCACACCCTGGTCGACGACGCCCGCCACCGGGTGCGCGTGCGCCTGCAGCGCGCCGGCCACATCCTCGGCTCGGCCTATGTCGAGGTAGAAAGTGAGGAAGAAAGTAGCGACATCGACACCCAGGCATTCGCTACCCCGGGGCAAGTCGCCGGCGCACAGCGCACCGTGTTCAGCGGCGACCTGGGCGCCCCCCACGCGCCGCTGCTGCCGGCCCCGGCGCCCCCCGAACGCGCCGACGTGCTGGTACTCGAGAGCACCTACGGCGACCGCTGCCACGAAGACCGCACCGCCCGCCAGGCGCGGCTCAAGGCCGCCATCGACCGCGCGCTGGACAACGGCGGCACGGTAATCGTGCCGGCGTTCAGCATCGGCCGCACCCAGGAGCTGCTCTACGAGCTCGAGGAACTGATCCACGCCGCCGAGGACGCCCGCTGGCGCGAGCTCGAAATCATCGTCGACTCGCCGCTGGCCGCGCGCTTCACCGCGGTGTATCGCGAGCTCAAGCCATGGTGGGACGCCGAGGCGCAGGGCAGGGCCGGTGAAGGCCGCCACCCGCTGGCCTTCGACAACCTCTACACCGTGGACAGCCACGCCGAGCACGAACGCACCGTCGACTACCTGGCGCGCAGCCACCGCCCCGCGGTGGTGATCGCCGCCAGCGGCATGGCCGCCGGCGGGCGGGTGGTCAACTACCTCAAGCGCATGCTCGGCGACGAGCGCCACGACGTGCTGTTCATCGGCTACCAGGCCGCCGGCACCCCCGGCCGCGACATCCAGCGCTACGGCCCCCGCGGCGGCGGCTGGGTCACCCTCGACGGCCAGCGCTACGACATCCACGCGCGCATCGACACCATCAGCGGCTACTCGGCCCACGCCGATCAGGCCGACCTGCTGCGCTTCATCCAGGGCATGGCCACCCCGCCCGGCGAGATCCGCCTGGTGCACGGCGACCGCGACGCCAAGCAAGCGCTCAAGGCCAAGATCGAAGCCTGGGCGAGCCGGGAAGGGCACGAGATCCGTATCGTGCTGCCCGACCAGGCGCCATAACGTAAGTCCCCGGGAAGCCACCGGGGTCAGACCCCAGCGGCGGGCACGTTACCGGCAACATGCATTACCATCGGCCAGGCAACTCAGCTGGGTCTGATACAAGAGAGCCCCCAAGCTCTGCCTCGCGGGTCAGACCCCGGCGGCGAGCACATTGCCGGCAACATGCATCACCATAGCCTTGGCACCCAGCGGGGTCTGACCTAACAGATGCACCCAGCCCAGCGCTGCCTCGCGGGTCAGACCCCAGCGGCGGGCACGTTACCGGCAACATGCATTACCATCGACCAGGCAACCCAGTTGGGTCTGATACATGAGAGCCCCTAAGCTCTGCCTCGCGGGTCAGACCCCGGCGGCGAGCACCTTGCCGGCAACATGCATCACCATAGCCTTGGCACCCAGCGGGGTCTGACCTAAGAGATGCACCCAGCCCAGCGCTGCCTCCGGGGTCAGACCCCGGCGGCGGGCACATCCGCCGGGAAAGCCCACGATCACGGGCCTGTTGATACGGCCGGGGTCTGACCCCAAAAAAGCTGGCCGTAAGTCTCCGGGGTCAGACCCCAGCGGCGGGCGCACCCGCCGGGAACGCCCACGATCACGGGCCTGTTGGCATGGCCGGGGTCTGACCCCAACGGGGCAGACCACCCAGTTCAGCATCAAGCCTCCGGGGTCAGACCCCAGCGGCGTACACACCCGCCGAAGAAGCCCACGATCACAGGCCTGTCGAGATGGCCGGGGTCTGACCCCAACGGGGCGGGCCACCGGGGTCAGCTACGAAAAAAGCCTCCGGGGTCAGACCCCAGCGGCGGGTGCAATCGCCGAAGAAGCCCACGAAGCCGAAAGTCTCCGGGGTCTGACCCCAGCGGCGGACACAACCGCCGGAGCAGCCCACGATCACGGGGCTGTTGGCATGGCAGGGGTCTGACCCCAAAGGGGCACTTTGGGTGTTGTTCTTTGGGTGTTGTTGAGCAATGCCGTGGCGACGTTGCGTAAAGAACTCCTGCTGGCCAACTGTGGCAGCGGGCCGACCCGGTAGCATCCCATTATCGTAAAACCCACATCAAATCTGCAGTATACCTGAAGCAGTTGGCCCCAGTTTGCCAAATGGTGTTCTGTAGGAGCGCTCTTTAGAGCGACATATTTCAAATCTCGTACAGCTATTTTAATTGAATCCTTCTTTCTGGTAATCACGTGCTAGCTCATGCCCAACGCCTTACCCAAAGCAAGTTCGCCCGCAATGTGGCCATCGTTGCAAGCGGCACCGCCGGCGCACAGGCCATCACGTTGGCTTTCACACCCATCATCACCCGGTTGTATAGTCCTGAGGCTTTCGGTGTATTGGGAACCTTTACATCTATTCTAGTGGTTTTGGCACCGGTAGCGGCCCTAAGCTATCCCATCGCAATTGTTCTGCCGAAGCGAGATGTCGATGCGGTAGGTTTGGCCGAGCTGTCGATCGGCATCGCAGTAGCCATGTCTCTGCTGGTAAGCCTGATCCTGATGCTGTTCAAGGCGCCCATCGTCAACACCTTCAACCTCCAGGCCGTCGAACCCTTCATCCTGCTGCTGCCGTTGGCGATGCTGTTCTCGGCGGCCATGGCAGTGATGAGTCAATGGGTAATCCGTAAGAAGCTTTTCAAGCTCAAGGCCAAAGTCGCGGTGCTACAGGCTCTTTGGATTAACAGTGCCAAGGCGGGGATCGGGCTGTTCTCACCGCTGTCTGCTGTGCTGATCGTTCTGGCGACATTGGGCAGTGCGCTGCATGCCTTGATGCTTTGGGCAGCAGTTCGTAAGAGCTCGGACGGTCAGATGGAGGTGGCTAAGCAGTCAAAAGATACAGACAGCCCGGGGAGAGCGCTAGCCTGGCGGCACAGAGATTTTGCTTACTACCGCACACCACAGATTATGTTGAACGCAGCATCTGAGAGCATGCCGGTGCTGATGCTGGCGAGTTTTTTTGGTCCCGCAGCGGCAGGCTTTTATGCATTGGCTAAGATGGCATTAGTTGTGCCATCGCAATTGATAGGGCAGTCAGTGGCAGATGTGTTCTACCCCAAATTTGTTGAAACCCTTCACGACGGAAAAAATGGGAAATCTATAATCTTGAAGGCTTGTATATCGTTGTTGGTTATTGGTGTTTTTCCCTACCTTATAATCGTGTTTACAGGACCGGTTATGTTTAGCTTTATTTTTGGCTCTACGTGGGAGATGTCCGGGAGTTATTCGCAGTGGATGGCGGTTTGGTTATTGGTGGTTATGGTTTCTAGGCCGATAATTTCAACTATACCTGTCTTGGGGTTGCAGAAGCAATTCTTAATATTTGAGGTTTTGGCACTGGCGATTCGTGGTGCGGCCATATTTATTGGCTACGCTTTTTTTGCTTCTGCAATTTCAGCAGTGGCATTTTTCAGCTTGGCTAATGTGGCTATTTATGTTTTTTTGACTGTTTATGTTATTTCTAGAACCTAGGTTAGTTGATTTTACGGGCTTTTATACATGTAGCCCACAGTTTTTTAATGGTAAACACGATAAGAGCGTTGATATATTGAGCTCTCTTGAGTATTCAAGGCAATAAACCCTTAAAATATTTAAATATGCAATTTTGTCATTTTTAATCGAAAAATTGCTGTGTTACTCCTGTGTTTTTATTCGATTGGTAATCTAAAGATGTCGAAGCCACGTCCAGCCAAAAAGCGTGTTCTTATAGTAAGCAATAATGTGCTTTCTACACAAAATAATAACGGGAAAACTTTGTTGTCTATTTTCAAAAGTGTCCCGAAAGAGTGTGTGGCACAATTATACTTCAGCTCCGAGGTTCCGGAAAAGGGCCTTGCATCTAGCTACTACCGAATATCTGATTCTGATGTTTTAAAAAGCATATTATCTAGACCTAGTAGTAGAAGGGCAGGGGGCGAAGCTTTACTGCGCACAAGCGATTTTGAAGGGGTTCCATATAGTAAGCCTATTGTGGATATGCGCTCAATTAGAGACTTCGAAGTTTCCCGTATCGTTCGCGAACTAGTCTGGAAACTTGCAAATTGGAAACACGTTGGGCTGGTAGAATGGGTTACAATGTTTAATCCTGATGTTGTTTTTTTTTGCGCTGGTGACTCAGTTTTTGCATACCGTGTCTATGACATTATTTCCTCTTTAACGCCAAGTTCAATAAGGGTTGTTTATGTCACCGATGATTATGTACTACCGAGACGTAGAATATCTCCCTTTTGGTGGTTTCGTCGGCATATAGTATATTCAAATATGAAGAAAGCGGTCGTCAGCTCTGATGTGTTTGTTACTATTTCAAAAGAAATGCGCAACGAGTATAAAAAGCGCTTTGGTAAGGATAGCATTAATATTTTTAATGCTCCCAAGGATTTGAAGGTTAGATCCTTCAAAAAAACGCCCAGAAAAGATTACATTATGGTGTATGCAGGCGGGCTACATTTTGAACGATGGAAAACGCTTCACGAATTAGCATTGGCTATTAAGAAGTTTAATGAGAAGAACGGTCGAAGTGTTGTTCTTAAAGTCTTTTCACATCAGTCATTAGATAAAAAAATTGTAAATTCACTAAATGTATCTGGATCCGCTGAGTTTTGTGGACCACTGGATGTTGATGGAGTTAAATTTCAATTAAATGATGCTGATATATTAGTTCATGTTGAGTCCTTTAATAGAAAATGTATCGAAAGCACCCGGCTGTCAATATCAACAAAAATTGGTGAGTACCTGAGTGTTGGATCTCCTATACTTGCCATAGGGCCGCAAAGAGTAGCCTCAATGAAATTTTTGAAGGATACAGCATGCTGCATAACATCAAGGAAATCCTACGACTCGGCTCTTTATAATATTTTGGCTGAGAATTGTACTGAAAATGATCAAATCAACCATAATCCAGTCTTTGAAGATAATGTACAACTTTTTGAAGATTTGGTATTATTTGATGCCACAGTTAGTTGATTTGTCGCATTATTTCGCCCTTCATCTTCTCTCAATCATGCCTGTTTATAATTTGAATTATTCAACTTGATAATTTAATAATTTATTTTTTAATTTTTTAGAATTAAAATCATTTAGAAGAGGTCATGTGTTGATAAATATATATAGTTCGTCTGTTTTTAAAATATCAGCGGTTTGGCTTGTTTTTGTCATATTTTTACATATAATATCACCCACGGATATTGGTTGGAATATTAAAGGTTTTGGATTTGTTTTTTTTGTTTTGCTTTTTTCGCCCGTATTTTTATTAAAAGGGCGATCTCAAAAGTTTCTCCAGCCTTCAGTAAAACCTTTTGACCATAAAATTATTGTTTTGGGCATTTTTGTGCAATGGGTTTGTGCGCAATACGCAATCGCTTTTTATACGGGGAGCAGTATTCCTGAAGTGGTAGTAGGGTCTTTCAAGGGAATAAATTTATATCAAAGCTATCAAGATTTTTTTGGTGAAGCAGGAATTCGAAACACCTCTTTTGTAAACAGGTTGCCTGCTATAATCGCCTTAGCTTATGTAAAATTTTTGTTTGTACTTTCTATGTCGTTTTTTTTTCAGCAGCGCTATATGAAGTTTAGTAAAACCATATTGGTGTTATGTGTGTTGCCTTATCTCTTTATTGGCTTGGCCAGAGGAACTTTTTTTGAGATTTTTGAAATTTTTGTGGCCTTTGTTTTTTTTACTTTATCGGTAGGTTATTTTCAGAGTATGAACTCTCTTCGTAGGTCAGTTCTTGCTGTCGCATCAGTCCTGTTAGTTTTTATGTTGCCAGCGTTATTTATCCTCAATACAATCCGTCGATATGAAGATGCTTCATTATACTTCAGCAAAGCATGCAACCTAAATTTTTGTTTTGAACCCTATGGCTTGAATTTTTATTTTGAGTATGCCTTGTATGTGATGTCCATATATTTTTCAATGGGCATGTTTTTTATGTCTCATTTCCTGAAAATGGTTTTAGAAGGTGGGCTGGCCCACTCTCTGATCCCTTTGTATTTTAATTTTATTAAAGGTAACGAAAGAGGAGTAAGAGATGTTATATGCGACTTTCATGTCTGTCAGTTTGTATGGGTGCCTGATGTAGTGATCATTATTTCATATTTCGGTATATTTTCAACGGTAATTGTTTTCCTTTTATTTTTCGGTTCCATACGTTTAGAGCAAAACGTATTATCAAGATTTAATGCTTTTTCACTTCCTTTGCTCTATTTCGTGATTGTTTTCTTGCTTTCTATTCCAGTAGGAAATTTTTTTACAGTCTCTTCTTCTACTATTTTGTGCTCAGCTGCCTTCTTCGCTCTTTGGCTGATTTCAAAAAAGCAAAGATTAAGTCGAGTTTAGTATTTTTATGAATAGATATTTTGGAACTTTCCATTTTTTTTGTCACGTGGTTGTTACCAAGGTGAATATATGAGAATTGCAATAGTTTTGGTTGGTTATTGTCGAATTCACTCTATCCTTCGGCTATTTGAAAGTTTGGAAAGAGCTAAATACCGAGTTCTTGTTGATTTAGTTTTCAGTATTGACAAATCTCCTTTTCAGGATAAGATCTGTGCGGAGATTAGAAAATTAGAGTGGCCGTATGGAGAAAAAAAAGTAAGAACTTTTCCACAGCGTTTAGGGTTGCGTGAGCACATACTAAGTTGTGGTGATTTAACTGATACGTACGATGCTGTTGTGGTTTTGGAAGACGACATCGTTGTTTCAGATTGTTTCTATGACTATGTCTTGAAATCTATCAGTTTTGTTCAGGATGACGACAAAGTAGCAGGGATTTCCCTCTATTCTCCGTCAATAAATGAAATGGCAATGCTGCCGTTTGTTCCGAAAAGAACTGGTTTTGACAATTATTATCTACAGAGTGCTCAGTCTTGGGGGCAGTGCTGGACTCGTAGGATGTGGCAAGATTTTAGGAAATGGTACGATCTGAATAGCACTCTTTTGGAAGCGGCTCCTGATATGCCTAGTAGAATATACAGTTGGCCGGAGTCGTCTTGGAAAAAATACTATATGAAGTACCTAGTGGATACTGATAAAACCTTTTTTTACCCTTATGACTCTTACTCTTCAAACTACTCAGATGTTGGTCAGCACAATCTGGTTGTGACCCCGCATTTTCAAGTTCCATTAATTTCAGGAAAACAGGAATTCCGCTTTGGGACTATGGACGAGGTTCCATGCTATGACGTTTTCTTTGAGCGTACTGGGCTGACGCACCATCGGGAAGATGTTTGCCTTGACTTATATGGTACCCGTAAGCAATCAACTTGTCGTTATTTTCTAACAACTAATGATATAAAAGCTCCAAGGATTTCTTCTTACGGACTTACATATAGGCCGCATGAAGACAACTATGTGCACTCTGCTCCGGGGTGCGACATTCACCTATATGATCTTATTGGCCAGCGTGAGTTGCGCAAAAAAGGCGGATCTGTTTCCTATAAACTGGCAAAATATCACACCAACCTTAGTTGGAAGCATAGCCTGGTTTATGGCGTCGTGACTCTTATAGATCGTATTATTCAAAAGGTAATCAAGAAATAATGCTTTCCGATAAAATAGTTTTAATCACCGGAGGCACCGGTTCCTTCGGCAAGACCATGGCCAATTACCTGTTTGACCATGGCTGCAAGGAAATTCGTATTCTTAGCCGCGACGAGGCCAAGCAGGAGGAGATGCGCATCGCCTATAGCCGTCCCGAGCTGAAGTTCTACATCGGCGACGTTCGCGACCGTCAATCGGTCGATAAGGCTATGCGTGGAGTTGATTTGGTGTTCCACGCCGCGGCGCTGAAGCAGGTGCCGTCGTGTGAGTTTTTCCCGTTGGAGGCGGTGAAGACCAATATCCTCGGTAGCCAGAACGTGATCGATTCCGCAGTGGAAAACAACGTGAAAAGCGTGGTGTGCCTGAGCACCGACAAGGCGGTGATGCCGGTCAACGCTATGGGCATGACCAAGGCGCTGATGGAGAAGACAGCTCAGGCGGCGAGTCGCCAGCTGGGGGAAGGGGAGACCACTGTGTCGAGCGTGCGCTACGGCAACGTGATGTGCTCCCGTGGCTCTGTCATTCCCCTGTTTATCAAGCAGATCAAGGAAGGCAAGCCGCTGACCATCACGGAGGCTAGCATGACGCGCTTCATGCTCTCACTGCCGGATGCCATCGAGCTGGTCAACTTTGCCTTCGAGAACGCTCGCCAGGGTGACATCTTCATCAAGAAGGCGCCGGCCTGCACCGTCAAGCTGCTGGCCGAGACTCTGCTGGAGATGTTCGACGCGGAAAACGAGCTTCGCATCATCGGTATGCGCCACGGCGAGAAGCTCTATGAAACGCTGGCCAGCAATGAGGAGCTGCGCCGTTCCGAGGATATGGGCGACTACTACCGGGTCAGCTTCGACGATCGCGACCTCAACTATGCCAAGTACTTCACCGAAGGGGACGTGGAGGAGGCCGCTACCGAAGACTACCACTCCCACAACACCTACCAGCTCAACAAGCAGGAGCTCAAGGATCTGCTGCTGACGCTGCCGGAAGTTCGCACCGCGCTGGATAGCTGACTCTGCCATCAAACACCGCCCGCCACTCCACCAGGGAGATTTCATGAAGATCGTTATCACCGGAGCCAATGGACTGCTTGGCCGGCACGTTCATCTGCATTTGCGCGCCGTGGAGGCCTACCGCGACCAGCTCGTGCCGCTGGATCGCCACGCCTTTCAGGACGATGAAAAGCTGGCGGCCGCCTTAGGTGGCGCCGGCTGGGTGATTCACTGCGCCGGCATCAACCGGGATAGTGATGAGCGGGTCGAGCAAGGCAACCGCGAACTCGCAGAGCGGTTGGCCGGTGCGCTTGAACGCGTTGCCGCTACACCGCATCTGTTCTATGCCAACACCATTCAGCGTGACCGCGACGTGCCCTATGGCCGCGGCAAGCAGGCCGCGAATCGCGTTTTTGACCAGTGGGCGGCGCGCCAGAGCGCCCGCTACACCGAGCTAGTGCTGCCCCATGTGTTCGGTGAAGGCGGGCGGCCCCACTACAACTCGGCAGTGCACACCTTCTGCCATCAGTTGGCGGCAGGCGAAGAGCTGGCGATCAACGGAACCGGCCAGCTGGAGCTGCTGCACGCCCAGGATATCGCCGCGGCGATCGTCGCCGCCTACGAGCGTGGCCAAACCGGCGAGCTGCGCCTTGAAGGGCGCACCACGAGTGTGGCCAGCGCTGCGGGCAAGTTGATCGATATGCACCGCAGCTACACCGGCAATGTGATTCCCGACCTGCGCGCTCCTTTCGACCTGCAGCTCTTCAACACGCTGCGCTCGTTCCTCTATCCCCGCTACTACCCCAAGGTATTGACGCTACACAGCGACGAGCGCGGGGCGCTGTTCGAGGGGGTCAAGAACCGTAACGGCGGCCAGGCGTTTCTCTCCACCACCAAGCCCGGCATTACGCGCGGTAATCACTACCACTTCCACAAGGTCGAGCGCTTCCTGGTGGTCAAGGGGCAGGCGGTGATCCGTATTCGTCGCCTGCTGGATGACCAGGTCGAGGAGTTTCACGTTAGCGGCGATGCCCCTGCCTACGTGGACATGCCGACCCTGCACACCCACAGCATTACCAACACCGGCGACGAAGAGCTGCTTACCATGTTCTGGAGCCACGAGATCTTCGACCCGGCGCAGCCGGATACCTGCTTCGAGCCGGTGTTGGACCCTGAAGTTACCCACCTTAATTCAGGCAATAAGCGAGCCAGTCGATGAAAGTCATGACCATTCTGGGCACGCGCCCGGAGATCATTCGCCTCTCCCGCGTGATGGCCGCACTGGACCAGGTGGTGGAGCACAGGATCGTGCACACCGGGCAGAACTACGATTACGAGCTCAACGATGTCTTCTTCGAGGAGCTGGGCGTGCGCCGCCCGGATCACTTCCTCAACGTGGATACCTCGTCGCTGGGGCGTAGCCTGGGCGAGATCCTGATCAAGACCGAGCAGGTGCTGCTCGAGGAGAAGCCCGACGCCGTGCTGGTGCTGGGCGATACCAACACTGCCATCGCCACGCTGATGGCCAAGCGCATGAAGATTCCCACCTACCATATGGAGGCAGGGAACCGCAGCTTCGATGCCAACGTGCCGGAGGAAATCAACCGCAAGCTGGTCGATCACCTGGCCGACTTCAACCTGGTCTACACCGAGCATGCGCGGCGCCACCTGATCAGCGAGGGGCTCTCGCACCGCTTTATCTATCTGACCGGCTCGCCCATGCGCGAAGTGCTGGAGCATATGCTGCCCAGTATCCAGCAGTCATCGATTCTCGATATTCTGGGTCTTGAGGCAGGCAAGTACTTTATCGTCAGCGTGCACCGCGAAGAGAACGTGGATAACCGCGACAACCTGCGCGAGGTGGTCGAGGCGTTGCAGGCCCTGCACCAGCACTACGGCTACCCGGTGGTGGTTTCCACCCACCCGCGTACCCGCAACCGTCTGGAAAAACTGGGCATGGCCGAAGGAGGCGAGGGCATCCGCTTCCTCAAGCCGTTCGGCTTTCTCGATTACAACCACCTGCAGATGCAGGCCTACTGTGCCATCTCCGATAGCGGCACCATCAGCGAAGAGGCCTCGATTCTCGTCTTCCCCGCGGTGACGCTGCGCCGTTCCATCGAGCGCCCCGAGGCGTTGGATACCGGCGCCATCGCGTTGACCGGCCTTGGCAAGGAAGGACTGCTGGATGGCGTGCGTATCGCCACCGCCTCACGCGAGGTGTTTTCCGGCACCGAGCGCGAGACACCCGAGGCCTATCAGGTGCGCAACACCTCCGAGCGCGTGGTGAGGCTGATCACCGGCACTGCCAAGCTGGCCAATCGCTGGCGCAATATGGACGAATTCAGCAGGTACGACTGGTAATGCTCAAGAAGAAGACGGACCTAGTCATCGTCAATCGCGGCTTCTGGCCCCAGAGTCAGGTGATCGGTGAAGCCCTGCTGCAGCTAGCCGAAAAATGTGCAGTTGAGCAGCGGGTCGCGATAATTACTCAGTCTGAGGATGGCCGCTTGGGCCAGCGCATGGACCAGGCCGAGCGAGGCAGAGGCGCGAGGGTTATGGACTGCCGCTCCCGCTCCGACTCTTCCACCGGGCTGATCAAGCGTAGCCTGGATGCGCTGATTTTCATGGCGTGGGCTTTTATTAGCCTGATCAGGTGCCGCCCGGCCAAGGTGTATGTCTCCACCAACCCGCCGGTGGTGGTGCCCTTCATCGTGATGCTCTACTGCAAGTTGTTTGGTGCGCGCTACTACTACCACCTGCAGGATATCCATCCAGAAGCGGCTCATATTGTGGTGCGGCTGAATCCCTTGCTTTCCAAGGTGCTCACTTGGATGGATGGCCTCACCATGCGCCATGCCGAACGCCTGATTACACTATCGGAGGATATGCGCCACTGTATTCGTCAGCGTTCCAACACTAAGACTGAGATCGAACTGCTCGACAACCCGTCCTTCCCGGTAGAGGAGAGTGAAGGCGTCAGCCGTGAAGGAGACGTAGTATTCTGCGGCAATGCCGGGCGCCTGCAGCGCATTCCGCTGTTACTGGGGGCGATTGGTGACTACCTGCGGCAGGGTGGCGGCCTGACATTTACCTTCGCCGGCGCAGGCGTTTACGCCCCACAGATCGAAGCGCTGGCCGAGGAGTTCGAGGCCGTCACCTATCACGGCATGGTACCCGCTCCTGAAGCTACAGCTCTGGTCAATCGCCATCGCTGGGCGTTGCTGCCCATCGATGACGAAGTCACCCGCTACGCCTTTCCCAGCAAGTCGTCAGGCTATGTGCTGGCCGGTTGCCGGATCCTTGCCATCTGCGGCAGGGGAACAAGTGTGGCTCGCTGGGTGGAAGAGCATGAGGTTGGGCTTGCAGCTGAGCCAGACAAAGAAAGTGTTATTGCTGCCTTCTTGGAAATGGAGGGAGGCCACGCGGTAGAGGTCGCCGAAATGTCAGGAGGAATCGACCGGCATTCCCTGATGGAACGCTTGAAGTTTGGCTACTTCATCGAGCGCCTTTGCAGAATTATGGAAATGGACCTCATCAGCGGTGCTGACGCAGTTCATTCAGAAAGCCCTTATTATCGCGGTAGAGCTGAATGATGAAACGCATTTTCGATATTATTGCTTCCTTCTTTGCGCTGCTACCGCTTTCACCCTTATTGCTTATCGTTGCTCTGCTGGTTCGTAGAAAGCTGGGCTCGCCGGTGCTATTTCGTCAAACCCGCCCCGGTCTGCACGGCAAGCCATTCGAGATGGTCAAGTTCCGCACCATGCGCGATGCCATCGATGCCGAAGGCAACCCGCTGCCAGATGATCAGCGCATGACCCGATTGGGGCATATCCTGCGCGCGACCAGCCTGGATGAGCTGCCGGAGCTATGGAACGTGCTCAAGGGCGACATGAGCCTGGTAGGGCCACGGCCGTTGCTGATGGAATATTTGCCGCTCTATAGCACAGAACAGTATCGCCGCCACGAGGTGCGCCCCGGGGTAACTGGCTGGGCCCAGGTCAATGGTCGCAATGCGCTGAGCTGGGAAGAGAAATTCAAGCTGGATGTGTGGTACGTCGATAACCGCTCTTTGTGGCTGGATCTCAAGATCCTGTGGCTGACCGTCAAGAAGGTGCTGGTACGTGATGGCATCTCGGCGGATGGGCAGGCGACGATGACACGTTTTGAAGGAAGTAAAGATGAATAAACCACTTATTATTGTTGGCTTTAGTGGCTTCGGTAAAGAAGTCTACTGGTTGGCCGAACGTTTAGGCATCGAGGTAAAGGGCTTTCTGGACGATAATGCCGAAGTTCGTGGCGAATCATTCCATGGCGCGCCGGTATTAGGAGAGGTGGAAAGTTG
The DNA here is from genome assembly GCF_018448785.1 of Halomonas jincaotanensis. Classification (GTDB taxonomy): domain Bacteria; phylum Pseudomonadota; class Gammaproteobacteria; order Pseudomonadales; family Halomonadaceae; genus Halomonas; species Halomonas jincaotanensis. The sequence continues at coordinate 188,620 of NZ_JAHCLU010000009.1, forward strand.
GTATGTTTTTAGCGGTTGCCAGTTTGTTATTGCTGTTGGGAATCCGCGGATTCGCAAGAAAATAGCCGAGAAAATGGCCGTTAGAGGTGAGCCTGATTTCGCTACTCTGGTAGATCCTTTGGCGGTTATGTCTGAAGGGCACGCGAACTTAGGCAAGGGCACAATAATCTGTGCTGGTACCATCGCGACTGTCGAAATTGAGATTGGTGAGCATTGTATAGTTAACCTGAACTGTACTATCGGGCACGAAACCAAGCTGGATGATTTTTGCACTATTGCCCCCCTAGTCGCAATTTCGGGTAACGTTCATATGCAAGAATGCTCTGAGATCGGTACCTCCGCAGCAGTGCGCCAAGGCGTGACGTTGGCATCCGGTAGTATGCTGGGTATGGGAGGTATTTTGACTAAAAGTACAGAAAAGAACGCTATTGTTGTTGGTAATCCTGCAAAGGTTTTAAAGTATTTTGAAGTTTAAACTTTTACCATTATTTATGAGTTCACATGCTTAACGGACCTTTCTCTCCCTGGCCCTCCTTTACCGAGGAAGAGGCCCAGGCAGTGCAGCGCGTGCTGCTCTCCAACCAGGTGAACTACTGGACCGGCCAGGAGGGCCGCGAGTTCGAGCGCGAGTTCGCGCAGTTCGCCGAAACCGACTACGCGATTGCCGTTTCCAACGGCACCACGGCGCTGGACCTGGCGCTGAAGGGGCTGGGCGTCGGCTGTCATGACGGCCCGGCGGATGAGGTCATCGTCACCTCGCGCACCTTCCTGGCCTCGGTGTCGAGCATCGTCACCGCCGGGGCGGTGCCGGTGTTCGCCGATGTGGACCGCGATTCGCAGAATCTTTCGGCCAAGGCAGTGGCGGACAAGATTAGCCCGCGCACCACGGCGATCATCGCCGTGCACCTGGCCGGCTGGCCGTGTGAGATGGAAGAACTGATGGCGCTGGCCGAGCGGCACGGCCTCTACGTGATCGAGGATTGCGCCCAGGCGCATGGCGCGACGTATCACGGCAAGAGCGTGGGCGCCATCGGCCATGTGGGCTGCTGGTCGTTCTGCCAGGACAAGATCATGACCACCGGCGGCGAGGGCGGCATGGCCACCACCAACGACGAGGCCCTGTGGCGGCGCATGTGGGCCTACAAGGACCACGGCAAGAGCTATGAGGCCGTCTACGAGCGCGAGCATCCGCCGGGCTTCCGCTGGCTGCACGAGAGCTTCGGCACCAACTGGCGGCTGACCGAGATGCAGGCCGCCATCGGGCGCATCCAGCTGACCCGCATGCCCGCATGGAAGGCCGCCCGTCAGGCCAACGCCCAGCGCATCTGGCAGGCGGCCAGCGAATGCCCCGGGCTGCGTGTGCCGCCGATCCCCGCGCATATCGATCACGCTGCTTATAAATGCTATGTGTTCGTCGCGCCGCAGCAGCTGGCGGAAGGCTGGGATCGCGACCGCATTCAGGCCGAGATTGTGGCGCGCGGCGTGCCGTGCTTCTCGGGCTCGTGCTCCGAGGTGTATCTCGAGAAGGCGTTTGACGGAACCGGTTGGCGGCCTGAGAAGCCGCTGCCCGTGGCCCGTGAGCTGGGCGAGACCAGCCTGATGTTCCTGTGCCATCCCACGCTGACCGAGGCCGAGATCGACAAGACCTGCCGGGTGCTGCGAGAGGTGATGGCGGAGGCTACTCAAACCGCTTAGATTGCGGCTTTGGATGCGCTGGCGTAGCCCCCGCTGTCGCAACCTCTTGGGTCAGGCTCTCGGGAATCCCCGTATTTTCCAAGACGATGGCAGCATTTTCGTTGCTGATCTCGGTGGCCCGCCCCTTTGGGGTCAGACCCCGGCGGCGAGGAATGCCGCTGGAAAAGTGCGCCATGACGGGATTGGTGGCATGGCCGGGGTCTGACCCCGTCGCCCGTGGACGCCTCGAGTCCAGGTGGCTATGCTGCAGTGATGCATTAATGCAGCAATGACGTAACCTGCCTTCTTCGCCCCCTCTTGTCTGCGAGGTGCCACAGCGTGAGTTCCGAAGCCCTTATCGATCCGAACGAATATCAGGCGCCCACGACCTACGAACGTTTCGTGGAGGATCTCAAGCGATCGGCAACGGCAGCGGGCAAGCCGATCATCGACCCCAAATTGTTCGCTCGCGCATTGAGCATGGATCTGCAAGTTCTGTCTGCAGATGCCCATGTGCATCGAGTCACCCTCTCACGTGCCCAAGGGACCGAGAAGCTGCAAAGCTTTTTGCGTGACGCGTTGCAGGTGCTGCGTGCCGCCACGGACATCAACGGGGACTTTCGGCATGCCCTTTTCTGGTTTCGTAACGAGCCCATCAGCACCTTCGATTATCTGACGCCGGAGCAGCTGGTCAGCGATGGGCGAACTCAGGATCTAGTACGTTACCTTCAGTCCCTGAAGGGAGCAGCAGCCTGGTGAAGGTTAGGCTGTAGCCCCTCTGGGGTCAGACCCTTAAGCGGATTTAGGGGCCTGACCCGGAGGCCGCCGATGCGGGCACCTGCCCGAGGGGGCGGTTGCGGCGCATCTGCTGACGGATCTCGTCGACTTGGCTCTCCGGGAGCTCGCTGTAGAACAGTTCCAGGTAGTGCCGCTGGCGCTTGGCTGCTGATCCGCCCAGGGCGACGTAGACCGGGTGCGGGGTGACCAGCGGTGTGGCGCTGCCATGGGCGTTGGCATGGTAGCTCGACCACGGATAGTCGCCGGGGGCCTCGACCATTCCCGCCCGTACCGGATTGAGCTCGATATAGCGGTAGCAGGCAAACAGGTAGCGCTCCTCCGCCACCAGGCTGGCGCGGTAGCGCCCCTCGAAGAGCCCACCGGTGCGCTGGTGGCGGCGGTTGAAGTACTGGGCATAGCGCTGGCCAAGCGCCTTCATCATCATGCTGATGCCTTCGGGCTGCTCGCGCGGCGTGGCCAGCAGGTGCACATGGTTGGTCATCAGCACATAGGCATGGATGTCGACGCTGCACTCGCGACGCGCCTCGTCGAGCAGCTCCAGGTACTTCAGCGCATCGCTGCGATAGACAAAACAGGCGCCGCGATTGTTGCCGCGCTGGATGAGGTGCAGCGGTGTCTCGGGCAGTAACAGGCGAGGAGGGCGGGGCATCGGTCACTCCCTGGTAGTGGAAATATATACAGCGTAGACGCCTCATCCCATCTTGGGGTCAGACCCCACAGCCAACTTTGGGGTCTGACCCCGCGTTGTAAGCCAGAGCTTACACGGCCCGTGGTCGTTTTCTTTCGATTATAAGAATAAAGAAAACGGTACATTATGTTACCCTCATTTTTTTATTGATTAATCTCACCCACCAAGGATGAGAGGATTCCCTCTGTGCTGACGACGTTTCTACAACCCCTGTTCCGACTGCCGCGTCGCCGGAAGCGCCTGTTGCAGCTGCTGGCGGATGTGGTGCTGATCACCTTCAGCTTCGCCATGGCGATGCTGCTGCGCACGGACAGCTGGGCCTTCGTGGAACGCCCCGCGGTGTGGTGGGTGCTGCCGGTGATGATTCCGGTGAGCCTGGTGATCTTCATTCGCCTGGGCTTCTATCGCGCGGTGATCCGCTACATGAATCAGAAGGCGTTGCAGGCGGTGGTCGCGGGGGTGGTGGGGTCGGCGCTGGCGCTGATGGTGACCAACTACCTGTTCCAGCTGCCGGTGCCGCGCTCGGTGCCCTTTATCTACGCCATGCTGGCGATGCTGACCATCGGCGGGGTGCGCTTCGGCCTGCGGGCGATCTACCTGAAGGGACAGATGCGCCACAAGACGCGGGTGCTGATCTACGGTGCCGGCTCGGCGGGCCGCCAGCTGGTGGTGTCGCTGCGCCAGGGCCAGGAGCATGAGCCGATCGCCTTCGTCGACGATGCCGAAGGGCTGCAGCGGGCGCTGATCCAGGGCCTGAAGGTGTATCCGCCGCGGGCGATTGCGCGGCTGATCGAGGACTACGGCATCGAGAAGGTGCTGCTGGCCATTCCCAGCACCAGCCGGGCGCGGCGCCGCGAGATCCTCGCGACCCTGGAGACGCTCAGCGTGCCGGTGCAGAGCATTCCCGGCATGGCCGATGTGGTCGAGGGGCGGGCGAAGATCAACGAGATCCGCGACGTGGCGGTGGAGGACCTGCTGGGGCGCGACCCGGTGCCGCCGGATGCCGCCCTGATGGGCGCCAACCTGCGCGGCAAGGTGGTGATGGTGACCGGCGCCGGGGGCTCCATCGGCAGCGAGCTGTGCCGGCAGATCCTGCGCCAGGCGCCGCGGCAGCTGATCCTGCTGGAGGTCTCGGAATACAACCTTTACCGCGTGGAGCAGGAGCTGCTGGCGATCGCCGCCGCCGAGGGCCTCGAGGTGCCGGTGCGCGCGTTGCTCGGCTCGGTGCAGCATCAGTCGCGCCTCGAGGCGGTGATGACCCTCTTCGGCGTGCAGACGGTCTACCACGCCGCGGCCTACAAGCATGTGCCCATGGTGGAACACAACGTGGTCGAGGGGCTGCGCAACAACGTGCTAGGCACCCGGGCCTGCGCCGAGGCGGCGATCGCCAGCGGGGTCGAGGCCTTCGTGCTGATCTCCACCGACAAGGCGGTGCGCCCCACCAACGTGATGGGCGCCAGCAAGCGGCTGGCCGAGCTGGTGTGTCAGGCGCTGGGCGCCGAACAGCAGGCCACGCTGTTCTCGATGGTGCGCTTCGGCAACGTGCTGGGCTCCAGCGGCTCGGTGGTGCCGCTGTTTCGCCGCCAGATCGAGGCGGGCGGGCCGATCACCGTCACCCACCCGGACATCACCCGCTACTTCATGACCATCCCCGAGGCCGCTCAGCTGGTGATCCAGGCCGGGGCCATGGCTCGCGGCGGCGATGTATTCGTGCTCGACATGGGCGAGCCGGTGAAGATCGCCGAGCTGGCCGGCCATATGGTTCGCCTCTCGGGCCTGGAGCCGTCTTTGGCCCAGCGCGACGAGCGACTGGAAGGCGCGGGCGCTGCCCGACGGGGCGATATCGAGATCGTCTTCACCGGTCTGCGTCCCGGTGAGAAACTCTATGAGGAGTTGTTGATCGGCGAGGACCCAGGCGAGACCCGCCACCCGCGGATCATGACCGCCAATGAGGTGGCGATGGCCTGGCCCGAGATGCGCCAGCTGCTGAACGCGCTGCTGGAGGCTTGCCGGCGTTTCGACTACCCGGCGCTGCGTGCGCTGCTGCTGGAAGCGCCCACCGGCTATCACCCCACCGGCGGCCTCGTCGACCTGCTGTGGGAGTGCCGCCAGGCTGTCCTGACGCAGCCCACCGCCGCGCAGCCCACCGCCGCGCAGCCCACCGCCGCGCCGAAGAAGATCACCGCCCTGCAACCCGTGGCCGACTGACGCCGCTTCCCCTCCCTTTCTGATCGCCTCAGGCACCCGGCCGGTTCTTCCGCGCCGGGTGCCTGTCGTTTGGGGCCGGGTGGCTGCGGCGTCGCTGTCGTCTCGCTGGGGCAGGAAAATCAAAAACCCCGCCATCAATGGCGGGGTTTCCAGTTCAGATCAACGAGGTGTTATTTTCTGTCCAACTCCTTGTTGGCGTTGTGAGCCGCCCAATAGGTAAAGCCGGCAACAGGGGCGATCAGGATCACCATAATCACTAGGCTCTCCATTTCAGCGTCCTATCTATTTCCGCGTTTGTCATTAGCTCTCCACGATCCATTCGAGCAGATACCCACAGAGCGCACGTCGGCCCGGTGAACCCAGCTCTGCCTCGGCATCGCGGGCGCGCAAATTCCGGTATAGCCCCAGACTGACACGATAGCTGATCAACACGGCTAATCAGAAAAGATTTTGCCTCGCCGCATGGGCAAAAAAACAACAATTTGTTACACTATTTTACTACTGCACTGATGGCCGGTTGTCATTCGACGGTGGATCTCGATGGTGGTGGATGGTGGATGGTGGAGGTGGAGGGTCGCAACCTCTATGATCCCCAGGCCTCGCGCGAGGCCGACCTGCGCTACTGCTACTACGCCGTGGGTTGCGCCGTGGGTTGCGGCAAATCGCTGCATGTGACATGACAACGAGGAGGAGCGCTGTGAACCATGACACGGCTGTGCGTGACGACGACACCAGGAGCGTGATGAAGGGGCTGACGGCCGCCGGCGTGGTGGCGACCCTGGTGCTGCCGGTGATGCTGCCGGGGGGCTACTGGTGGGGGCCGCTGTGGCTGGCCGTGCTGGGGGTGATCGCCGGGCTGCGTCGGCTGTGGCCGGGGCTGGTGCAGGCGCAGGCGCGCTCCTTCGGCGACCGCGGCTGGGGCCTGGCGATTCTGCTGCTGCTGGTCGCCCTGGGGCTGGTGATCATGGCGGGGGTACACGACGAGCTGCTGACGGTGGCGCCGCGGGTGCTGGCGATCGGCATGGCCCTGCTGGCGATGGTGGCGCTGCACACCTGGCGGCCGCCGCTTGCCGCGTTATGGACTGGGGTGGCGTTGGGCGGGGTGATGTCGGGCGCCTGGTCGCTGTGGCAGCGCCTGGAGCTGGGGGCGGGGCGGGCCAGCGGCCATGAGCCACTGCACGCCATTCTCTACGGCAACATCAGCCTGCTCACCGGCATGCTGTGCCTGGCCGGCGTGGCCTGGGCGCTGTCGCGCCCGCGGCGCCCCGTGTGGCTGGTCGTGCTCCTGGCCGGTGCCGTCGGCGGGGTGATGGCCTCGGTGCTGTCGGGGACGCGCGGCGGCTGGATCGCCATGCCGCTGATCCTGCTGGTCTTCCATCGCGGCTTCATCAGCGGCCTGGCGGGTGGCCAGAAGGCCGCGCTGTGGCTGGCCGTCGTCGCGCTGCTGGCGGGTCTCTATCTGGCACCGCAGACCGGGGTGCAGCAGCGCGTCACCCTGGCGGTGGATGAGGTGTCGCACTACCTGACGGGGGAGGCAGCGGACACTTCCTCGGTGACTACCCGCCTGGAGATGTGGCGCGGGGCCGGACGGCTGATCCTCGAGCATCCCGTGCTGGGGCACGGCGCCGAGACGTACCACTCGCGCATGGTGGCGATGGCCGAGGCGGGGGTGCTCGCCGAGTCGGTGACGCCGCATCGCCATGCCCACAACGATTTCCTGGATGCCTGGGTGAAGCACGGCCTGCCTGGGCTGGTCATGCTGCTGGCGCTCTACCTGTTGCCGCTGTGGCTGTTCCGCTCCGGGTTGCGCCACACCGACCCGGGGCATCGGGCCTTGGCGGTGGCGGGGCTGCTGCTGCCGGTGGCCTTTATCGACTTCGGCCTGACCTACAGCTTCATGGCCTACGCCGTGGGCGTGGTGGTGTACGGCGTCTGGCTAGTCGTGATCTGGACGCTGTATCGGCATGTGCCGGTGAAGTCGATCCCGGAGCGTGAGTCGGCGAGATCGTCGTCGTCAGACGACTCAAGCCCGCCGGTAAGAAAGGAGCCCCGCGTGGCGTGACGTGTGGCTTGCGGCGCGCTGCATTACCTCCTGGAGCACCCGGCAGGTGGTGTCGATCTCGTCCGCCGTCAGGGTGGGGTGGCAGAGCAACATCAGGCTGGTCTCGCCCAGTTCCTGGGCGACCTCGAGGCGGGTGGCGGGGCGCCAGCCGGGGTGGCGATCGCTGGGGCCGAAGGCTCGCTCCAGGTAGACCTCCGAGCAGGAGCCGGCCAGGCAGGGTATGCCGCCCTCGATGATCGCCGCCTGGATGCGGTCGCGATCCCAGCCTTCCGCCAGCTGCTGCGGCGCGACGAACACATAGCATTTATAAGCGGCGTGATCGATATGCGCGGGGATCGGCGGCACACGCAGCCCGGGGCATTCGCTGGCCGCCTGCCAGAGGCGCTGGGCGTTGGCCTGACGGGCGGCCTTCCATGCGGGCATGCGGGTCAGCTGGATGCGCCCGATGGCGGCCTGCATCTCGGTCATCCGCCAGTTGGTGCCGATGCTGTCGTGCAGCCAGCGGAAGCCCGGCGGATGCTCGCGCTCGTAGACGGCCTCCCAGCTCTTGCCGTGGTCCTTGTAGGCCCACATGCGCCGCCACAGCGCCTCGTCGTTGGTGGTGACCATGCCGCCCTCGCCGCCGGTGGTCATGATCTTGTCCTGGCAGAACGACCAGCAGCCGACGTGGCCGAGGCCGCCCACGCTCTTGCCGTGATACGCCGCGCCATGCGCCTGGGCGCAGTCTTCGATGACGACCAGCCCGCAGCGTTCGGCGAGCGCCATCAGTGCATCCATCTCGCAGGGCCAGCCGGCCAGGTGCACGGCGATGATAGCGCGGGTATCGGGCGTGACCTTCCCGGCCACCGAGGCCAGGGTGATGTTCTGGGAGTCGCGGTCCACGTCGGCGAATACCGGGGTCGCTCCGGCGTTGACGATGCACGAGGCCGAGGCCAGGAAGGTGCGCGAGGTGACGATCACCTCGTCGCCGGGGCCGATACCCAGGCCCTTGAGGGCCAGGTCCAGCGCCGTGGTGCCGTTGGACACGGCGATGGCATAGTCGCTGTCGGCAAACTGCGCGAACTCACGCTCGAATTCGCGGCCTTCCTGGCCGGTCCAGTAGTTGACCCGGTTGGAGAGCAGCACGCGCTTGACTGCCTCGGCTTCTTCTTCGCTGAAGGCAGGCCAGGGAGAGAGAGAACCGTTGCGCATAGTGGCTCCTTGGGTGGGTGGCGAAGCACATTACATGTAGAAACCAAATCTTACATTGTGTATCTTTATCCGCCATGGGGAATTCCTGATATGCCATATATGGGGTGCCTACTTTATGAAGCAGGAGAAAATTCATCTGTTCGCAGCAAGAGTGGTCACCTAAAGTTACATATTCTAACAATGGCGCACTTCGTATGTGCAATGACCCTCAAGCAAGTGACCCTCAAGCAAGGAACCTGCAGATGCCGAGCATGGACAATGTTCGCCTGGGCGTGATCGGCCTGGGCTATGTGGGCCTGCCGCTGGCGGTGGAGTTCGGCAAGGGACTGCCCACGGTGGGCTTCGATATCAATTCAAAGCGTATTACCGCGCTGCGCGACGGCATCGACCACACCCTGGAGGTCGAGCCCGAACTGCTGGCGGAAGCGACCCAGCTGCGCTTCGAAAGCGACCTCGAGGCGCTGCGCGACTGCAACGTCTACATCGTCACCGTGCCCACGCCCATCGACGCCAGCCGCCGGCCGGACCTGACGCCGTTGATCAAGGCCAGCGAGACGCTGGGCCAGGTGGTCGCTCACGGCGACGTGGTGATCTACGAATCCACCGTCTACCCCGGCGCCACCGAGGAGACGTGCCTTCCGGTGATCGAGCGAGTGTCGGGCCTGACCTACAACCACGACTTCTTCGCCGGCTACAGCCCCGAGCGCATCAACCCCGGCGACAAGGAACACCGCGTCACCACCATCAAGAAGGTGACCTCGGGCTCCACGCCCGAGGTGGCGCAGTTCGTCGACGCGCTGTATCGCCGGGTGATCACCGCCGGCACCCACCTGGCCAGCTCGATCGCCGTGGCCGAGGCCGCCAAGGTGATCGAGAACACCCAGCGCGACATCAACATCGCGCTGGTCAACGAGCTGGCGGTGATCTTCAATCGTCTGGGCATCGACACCGAGGAAGTGCTCGAGGCCGCCGGCACCAAGTGGAACTTCCTGCCGTTTCGCCCCGGGCTGGTGGGCGGCCACTGCATCGGCGTCGACCCCTACTACCTGACCCACCGGGCCGAGCAGGTGGGCTACCACCCCGAGATGATCCTCGCCGGGCGGCGCCTCAACGACGGCATGGGCGCCTACGTGGCGGGGCAGCTGATCAAGCAGCTGATCAAGCGGCGTATCCACGTGCAGGGCGCGCGGGTGCTGGTGATGGGCCTGACCTTCAAGGAAAACTGCCCGGACCTGCGCAACACCCGCGTGGTGGACATCCTCAGAGAGCTTGCCGACTACAACGTCGCGGTCGATGTCTTTGACCCCCAGGTCGACAAGGCCGAAGCCGAGGCCGAATACGGCATCCGCCCCGTCGAGCAACCCGAGCCCGGCGCCTACGACGCCATGATCCTCGCCGTCGCCCATCGCGAGTTTCGCGAACTCGGCGCCGAGGGCATTCGCCCCTGGGGCAAGCCCGAGCACGTGCTCTACGATCTGAAGTATATGCTGCCGAAGGAGGCCGTGGATTTGCGGCTGTAAGGCATCAAGGGGGCAGGGCGATCGCTCGACTCGCCCCCTCAGGTCCGCGCATTAAAGCAACTAACGCTACTAGGGCAACTTAAGCTACTAGAGCGACTAAAAGCGTACTGCTATACCCAGATAACCATTCGCGCCGCTTGAACCCTCGTAGGCGTCTGGTGGCGAGATGGGCCAGCCGAGCTCGACATAGCCCGATAGGTAGGATGTCGCATCGAAGCGTACCCCGAGGCCCGTCGCCGTCGCTCCGTTGTTGTCACTGAACTCGAATTCCGTTTCCCGGGTCCAGGCCCTGCCGGTCTCCAGATAGCCATACCACTGTAAATTCAGGGCGGTCTCGTTCGGCGGCACATAGTTCAGTTCCAGACTGAGGGTCACGCCATGGTCCCCGAACAGCAGGCCGGATTCGTAGGCGCGAAGTGAATCCTCGCCACCAAACGAGATGAACTCCGACGACAGCAAGGGATCGTACGCATACTGACCCTCCAGGGCCGCGAAGAGGGACCAGTCATCGGTGATCGGCTGCCAGCGAGACAGGTAGAGCGAGAGCTTGGTGAACTCGAGTTCCCCCCCGGGGCGGCTCGTGGTATTGAACGGCTCACCCGCGTTGGCCCCCATGATGTCGAGGCCACGACTCACCTCACCACTGATCACATTACTCCCTCCCCAGCGATCGTCGCGACTATAGGTTGTGCCGAGACGCAAGGCTCGAACCCTTTCCTTGAGCAGCTTCAGCTCGCCAGAGAAGGCATCGCTCTCGGAGTCGGCATAATGGAGCGTCGCATAGTGCCAAAGGCTTTGAATGTCCGAGCGTATCGAGGGATGTTCGACGGTAACGTAGCCTTCTCGATAATCGCTGACTATATCGATCGGTTTCAGACCAGCGCCTGGCCGAACGCGGGACAGCGCAGCCCCCATGGAAAGCGTGGTGCCTTCCGAACCCACTGGGTGGCTGCCGGCCAGTTCGACCGCGTGTAGCTCCTCGTGGTCGGGGATCGTGGAATAGAGCCGAATCGAGGCCTGGTCGTGGCTGCCCAGTAAGGCCGAGTTCTGTCTCACCCCCACCGAGGTCAGCCACCGGCCCACGAAACGGCTGCCGCGGTTGTCCAGGGTAGCCAGGTAATCCACCGCATTGTAGCTAACGTCCAGTACAAGCGGTTCGGCACCGTCAGGGTCGGAAGGAAAGCCGAGATTCCCGTCGACGCGAAGGCCCGGCAGATCATTCATCAGGTTGAAGTAGCGCTCAAAGACCTGCGTCCGCAAGGGAATGGACGCCATGATCTTTTCCGCATAGGTAATCAATAGCGGGTGTTGGTCGATATCGTCCCCGGTAAAAGCAACCGAATCGATATATCCTTCGGTTACATATATCGTCAGCTCCCCGTCCTCATCGGGCTCATCGGCGAAGGCAAAGATCAGCATGTACCCATCGTCCAGATACTGCTCCATCAGCGTATCGGCGAGCGCCTCGGCATCCTGCTCGGTAATTTCCTGCCCGACCAACTCCGACCACAATGCCTCAAGCTCACTCTCCTCGTAGACGCTCACGCCATCGAAAACAACCGAGGTTAGGGTGGTGCTGTAGACGGATTCCTCTGTTGGTTCCGTAGGTAGCACCTCGAATAGGGTAATACCTCTTCCCTCACGGGGATCTTCCCGGCCACGTCGTTGCTCCGTCGGGTCCAGCGTCTGGATGACACGACGCTGGCGATCCGCAGGGGTGACCTGAGCAAGCAGGTCTGAGGAGATCAGAAATAGCAGGGTTCCTGATACCCAGGCCGGTGTCCACCATGCTTTCGTCATTACAACTTCCCTATAATCACCATCGGATAGGTTTCCGGAACCCTTGTCGCTGAAGGTCGCGCTATTCGAACGTTTACTGCCGACAGCCGCGTAAGCATCGAACGAAAGGTTACCTTTCGAAACTCAAGCATAGATGCGCCACGAATGCCAGGGACACCTAATGTCGGAAATCGATATTCTTATAGAATTGAGCGTATTACCCACCACTTGAGCCGATTATGAAAGAGGAAGATTTTATTTAGTAATCATCAAAGTGTTATTTTTGTAATGCAGTATGTCAGTAAATAGTTGCTGATAATTGCATTGCTATCGAAAAGTGTTTCTGGTTAATCGCTATATGTGTTTATTAATTGTAAAAAAAAGCAAAGAATTAAGATCAGATTGTAACAAAAAAATAATTCCAGAGAACGGTGGACCGGCCGTGCCAGTATTATTGTCTTTATAAGCATATTTGGAAGCATTAAAAATAACAATACGTTATCCCTAATTTTCAAAGCAGGGTAACGAGACTCCCCCAATGCCTCATGGAGTTTTCGGCTTCCATCCACTCGATTGACCCCTCCTATCGCCCGGGCTATACCGGATAGGGCAAGGAGGGAGTGTGGCCTTCAGTGAAACAAAGTGTGTCAACGAGTGTGTCCGTTACATCAGAAATCTAGGATGCAGCCGTTTGCCATGTCGCTGGAGGTTGGAGGAAAGTCCAAGCAAACCACAGGCATTGATGCCTATGCCGTCAAGGAGTATTCAAGCATGAACAAACTGAAGGCCATGCTGGCAGGTCTGGTGATGGGAACCATGATAGCGGCCGCTGGAACAGGAACCGCCACCGCGGCCCCTGGGTTCAATGGCAATGGTCATGGGTCCATGTCTTATCACGAGGGAGATAAAAAACACTACAAACATGTTGTAGAGAATGGTAACAGAAAGGATTGGAAGGAATGGAAGGAAAAAAACGGTAAGCATAAGGGACATTGGAAAAAGAAGCATAAGGATAAAGGAAACGGCGAAAACGGCAATAATGGCAAGCACGAGCACGATAAGGACAAGAAGGGCAAGTGGGCTCACAAGAAGGACAAAGACAAGAAGGATTGGCGGAAGAAGAAGTTAGCCGAGAAGAAAGCGAAAGCCGAGAAGCGCAAGGAGTGGCAGGCCAAGAAGAAAGCCAAAGCCGAGAAGCGCAAGGAGTGGGAGGCCAAGAAGAAAGCCAAAGCCGAGAAGCGCAAGGAGTGGGAGGCCAAGAAGAAAGCCAAGGCCGAGAAGCGCAAGGAGTGGGAGGCCAAGAAGAAAGCCAAAGCCGAGAAGCGTGAGAAGTGGATAGCCAAGAAGAAAGCCGAGAAGCGTGAGAAGTGGAAAGCCAAGAAGAAAGCCGAGAAGCGTGAGAAGTGGAAAGCCAAGAAGAAAGCCGAGAAGCGTGAGAAGTGGAAAGCCAAGAAGAAAGCCGAGAAGCGTGAGAAAGAAATGGCCAAGAAGATGAAGAAGGAGCGTGAGGAGTGGCTGGCCAAGAAGCAAAAGTACCAGGAACGCAAGAACAAGGGTAAGGACCATAAAAAGGGTCATGGTCACAAGCATGAAAAATATGTGGCTGCACATTGATCGACATGTAGCATGCGTGTAGCGTAAGCATGGACACTGATGCCTCTGCGCAGCTAGCTATCGTAAGCCTTTCTTCTGGGACGACCCAGATGTTACATCCGGCAGGTAACCCCTGCCGGATTTTTCTGGGTGCGCCAAGCATGGCGCGCAGCGCCTGACGGGCGCTGTTCCCGGGGGTGGTGCCCCTGTCGACGCCGGCGCTATAAGTCCGTAAATCATCACAACAGATTGTCCCCCCGACCCGCATGACCTTTCCTTGTTGGTGACCAAACCGTCAAGAGATCGCGCCATGCTAAGCCGA